>NZ_MWUJ01000001.1 GCF_002210225.1 Geofilum rhodophaeum
GGCCTATCCCTTTTCCTATTGACAAATCCGCATAGGTCGCCTACACAACGATGAAGTTGGGGACACCTTCGTGGTGGTTAGAAACCGCCCCCCATTAAAACTCTTCCTTCACCACAAGGTCGGGAGGGAAACCGATGAAGTCGAGCTCGCCGCCAATTTCTTCCATCATCGGGGGCGGACCGCACACGTAAATATTGCCGCCGTTGTAGTGGATGCCGATCATTTCTTCGTCGATGCGCCCATGTACGTAACCCGGCACGTCTTCTTTGGAAAGCACATGCACACAGGCGTCTCCAAGCAAGGTGTTGAGCCAGTCCTCCAGAATAATGTCGTCGCGGGTCTTGTTGCCAAACAAAAGCTGACTGCCCTTAAGGGCATCCTCTTTTTGCAGCTGCTTGAATATCGCAATAAAGGGGGTGATGCCGGCCCCTCCGGCAATGAATAAGCCGGGACCTTTATAGGCAATGTTGCCCCAGGGATCGGCAATCAGTAATTCGTCGCCCACTTCTACATTGCGCAGGGCGCTGGTCATTCCCTCCCGATCTGCATAGATTTTAATCACAAATTCCAGGTGGTCCTCGTCGGGCAGACTGGTAAAGGTGAAGGGGCGGGCATCGTCTTCTCTGCCCTTTTGGTTAATGGCGACGGAAGTGGCCTGTCCGGGCACAAAGGTGTAGCCCATGGGTTTCTCCACTTCAAATCTTAACACGTCGTGGGTTAATGGCTCTATCTTTAAAATCTTTACTGCGCTCTTTGCCATGACTTTTGGTTTTAGGTTCAACAATGGCTCATTGTTTACAACCTTATTAAGGTATAAAAAAAGCAGGCGCAAAGCAAATAGACCGTATCTTTACTCATTCAAAGCAAACCTTAAACCAGAAAAAAATGAAGGGATACGTGCAACTTTATACCGGTAATGGCAAAGGCAAGACCACTGCAGCATTGGGCTTGGCCCTGAGGGCTGTCGGGGCTGGTAAAAAGGTCTATTTTGCCCAATTTGTGAAAGGTAAGACTTACTCCGAAATTGAGGCCCTGGCCCAATACTTGCCGGCCATTAGACTGAAACAATACGGCAGGGGATGCTTCATTAAAAACGATCCGGTGCCGGAGGACATTGCCGCAGCGCTTGTGGGACTTGAAGAGGTAAAGGAGATAATACAAAGTGGTGCCTACGATGTGGTGGTCCTCGATGAGGCCTGCATTGCATTGCACTACAGACTATTTTCCATCGAGGACCTCCTGAAAGTGATTGACCTTAAACCGGAGCAAACCGAAGTGATTGTTACCGGCAGGTATGCGCCGCAGGCGCTGGTCGACCGGGCGGACCTGGTTACCGAGATGAAGGAGGTCAAGCACTACTATCAACAAGGCATCCAGGCCCGCAAGGGCATTGAGTTTTAAGCGCCGTCTGCAAGCACAAAATTGATGGGAACGGTGTAAGTGGTGCGCACGGGCTTTCCTCTTTGCTTGCCGGGTTTCCATTTGGGCATAGCCTTTACAATGCGAACGGCTTCGGCATCGAGCAAAGGATCCACGCTACGCACCACCTTGACATTGGTAATGCTCCCATCTACATCTACTACAAAGGAAACGTACACCCTTCCCTGTATGCCGTTTTCCTGAGCGGCTACAGGGTACTGAATGGACTGAGACAGATAGGCCTGCAATCCGCTGGAACTTCCGGGAAATTCGGGCATTTCTTCAACGATGTAAAATATTTCTCCTCCATCAGATGCTTCTTCCTCAACCAGCATATTGGAAAAAGTGATCTCCAGTTCGCTCTCGATTTCCACATCGTCCTCTACGATACTAAGTCCCCCTACCGCGTTGTTGCTGACGCCTTGGGGCAGGGCACTGGGCTGCAAAACGGTATTTTGCGCTCCACCGGGGTTCGTGATCAGGGAATCTATTGCAATAAATGAGGTGTAGGAGGTCAGCAGACTGTAGTGCAGTCCCAGCTCCGTAATCTGCTCAACCAAACTGCTGTCTCTGTTCCAGTGACCACCCAGGTTGGCATAATCGGACAACAAACGCAACTTTTCACGGGCCCAAAGGTAGCGCAGGGCGGGGGACTCCTTTTCGGGGGCAGCCACGGGCACCTTCATTTCAACGCGGCGCTTTCCGGAGGTACCGGAGACCAGCAAATTCCCTTTGGCTTCACCCTTGTACTTGCCGGAAATAATCAGGGGACGCTCGGCAAACAAATCGGGCCAGTCCTCCGGCAGCACATCGTACACCTCCAAACCATCGAAGGTCACCGCTATGTCGGTCAACACCGGTTGTTCAATGTAGCGACGAAACTTTCTCGCCTCCAAAACCGCCTCTTCCTCATTCAGGGCAAAAAAGGGCTCGCCATAACCGACGTGAGCCATGCCTTCGATCAAATGACGGTTGACCGAGCTGCCAATGCCAAAGGCAAAGAAGTTGGCCTGTCCCAGATTATTCCGTATATAATCAAAGGTTTGAGCTTCGACACCGACATAACCGTCGGTAAAAATACAGAACGAACGGGCATAACCCTCCGCCGGATTCAGTGTCATAGCCTTCTGCAAGGCCTGCAACAGCACGGTGCCCCCACTGCCTTGCTGGTTCTCTAAAAAGCTTAGGGCTGCGGCAATGTGCTCGGGCGTGGCACTTTGGGAAGAGCGACTGTACACCTCGGCCCCTCCGGAAAAGTAAATAATGTTGAAACGGTCGGTTTCACGCAATCCTTCGAGCAAACTCACCAAAAGCTCCTTGGATACATCGAGGGGAAAGCCATACATGGAACCCGATACATCCAGAATGAAGACGTATTCGCGTGGAGGGAATTCTTCGGGTGCAGGCCGCTCGGGCGGCTGCACCATCGCTAGGAAAAACTTTTCTCCGTCGGGCGCTTCGTACAACAAAACACCGGTATCTACACCTTCACCAGCCAAACGATACTGAAGTACAAAGTCCCTGTTTCCCCCCTGAGGCTCTTGCAGGGTTACAAGCGCTGCATTTTCATTTTGCCACGACACGTCGTGCTTATGGGTACTGCAGCGCAGATCGCGCAAGGGCATGCCAGCTTGCAGGCGCAGCTCCATATCCAAACTAAAAAGCGGAGGCTCCCCTTCCCGCGTGTAGGGATTGGCCGCCCAATCCACACGGGCTCCCCCTTCTTTTTCTGCCCCACTCACATAACGGGGACCAACCACCGTGGGAAAAACAAATTCGTACACCTTATCACTGGGCACCAGCAACTCGGTATAAGAGAGCTGCACCTCCACCGTGGCTCCCGGCAAAATATTGCCCACCTTCATGGTAAAAACATTGGGGCGCTCCTGCTCCAACAAGGAGACCGTGCGCCCCTTCTTTTTAGCGGCATCGTAATCTTTTCGGGCCTTGGCTTTCTCTTCAATTTTGGCCACCACGCGCCTGTCGCCCACCAGCATTTCCATAGCATAAACGGCCGACCGGGTGGAGGCCGGAAATACATAAATGGCTTCGATGGTGCTGGCGCCGGTGTTTACGTAGCGCTGGGTCAGCTGCACGTCGGCAATAACGCCGGAAATATCCACCTCCACCGAAGTGGTTTTCAGCGGCAATTGGGCCTGCGCATCTTCATCCGACAACACAACAAAATAAGGGGATTCGTTCTTTTCCTGAGCCTTGCTAAAAATCGAAAAGCCCAACAATACGGCAAGCAATAAAATATGGTTCCTGGTTTTCATAATGCTGTAATTTATGTGGTACAAAACAGCTCCATAAAGGAAGGGTCGTAAACTTGGGTTGCAACCAGTTTGCTTTTCTCGGTATTCTTAACAACAAGTTAACACAACACAAGAATAACTTAACCAAATATTTATTAAAGAAACGTAAAACCCCCAAAGCCGCAGCAACCCGACAAAAACCAGCTTTTTGTTAAAAAGATGGTCGTCTGTCGGGTTGCTGAAACTGTTAAAAAACTGCAGCTTGGGCAGCGGGCCCTCAACTCTTGCGCTCAATTTCACGCAGGTTGTCCATCTTTTTGCGGGCCAAAAAGCTGTGGATATCGCCCAGGTGTTCCTTCACCCTGCCGTGACCAAATTCGTAGACCGTCTCCACCAGTCCGTCCAGAAAGTCCCGGTCGTGGGACACCAATATGAGTGTACCGTCGAAATCGCGCAGGGCACTCTTGAGAATGTCCTTGGTTTTAATGTCCAGGTGGTTGGTCGGCTCATCCAAAATCAACAGATTCACCGGCTCCAGTAACAATTTGATCATGGCCAGCCGGGTACGCTCACCACCCGACAGTACTTTTACCTTCTTATGAATTTCGTCGCCGCCAAACATAAAGGCGCCCAGAATGTCTTTTATTTTGGTACGGATATCGCCCTTGGCCACATCGTCGATGGTCTGAAAAACCGTCAACTCCTCCTCCATCAACGAGGCCTGGTTTTGGGCGAAATAACCAATTTGCACATTATGACCCACGGTAAGTTGGCCCTCGTGGGCCAACTCGCCCATGATGCATTTTACCATGGTGGATTTTCCTTCCCCGTTGCGACCGACAAAAGCCACTTTATCGCCCCGCTTGATGGTGAAGGAGGCCTGGGCAAAGACCTGGTGACCGTCGTAGTTCTTGCCCACCTCCTGAGCAATGACCGGAAAACTGCCGGCACGTGGCGAGGGCGGAAATTTCAAACGCAGGGACGAGTTGTCCTCCTGGTCCACCTCCACCAGCTCCAGCTTCTCGAGCATGCGTACCCGGCTCTGCACCTGGTTGGTTTTGGAGTAGGTACCCTTAAAGCGCTCAATAAAATCCTTGTTGTCGGCAATCATTTTCTGCTGCTCCTCATAGGCACGCAACTGCTGTTCGCGTCGTTCCTTGCGCAACTCCAGGTACTGGGTATAATTCACTTTATAATCGTAAATGCGCCCCATGGTAATCTCGATGGTACGCGTGGTAATGTTGTCCACAAAAGCCTTGTCGTGCGAAATCACCATGACCGCCTTGGCGCTGTTCACCAAAAAATCTTCGAGCCACTGAATGGATTCGATGTCGAGGTGGTTGGTGGGCTCATCCAATAAGATCAAATCGGGTTTCTGAAGCAAAATCTTAGCCAGTTCGATGCGCATGCGCCAGCCCCCGCTGAACTCGTTGGTGGGCCGTTGAAAATCGCTGCGCTCAAAACCCAGTCCCAGCAAAATCTTCTCCACCTCGGCATCGTAGTTCACCTCCTCAATGCTGTAAAACTTCTCGCTGAGTGTCGCCACCCTTTCAATAAGGGCATAGTACTCGTCCGACTCGTAATCGGTACGTGTGGCCAACTGTTCGTTCAGGTGCTCAATCTCGGCCTGCATGTTGTTCACCTGGGCAAAAGCCTGGGCGGTTTCCTCAAAAACGGTGCGACCGTCCTCGGTCATCAAGTGCTGGGGCAGGTAGGCAATAACTGTTCCCTCGGGTGCCGAAACCCTGCCGGCCGAGGGCTGACGAACGCCCGCAAGTATTTTGAGCATGGTGGACTTCCCGGCCCCATTCTTGCCCATCAAAGCAATCTTATCCTGCTCGTTAATGGCGTAGGAAATATTCTTAAACAGGGTGGTTCCCCCAAACTCCACGGTTAGTCCGTCCACTGAAATCATGCTGCACCTTTTAAAAATGAAGCGGCAAAGATAAGCAGTCTTTAGCAAGGCGCGAACTGCCGGGGGGACTTTTAATTAGAGAGCGAGAGTTCGGGCATGGACGAAAAAGCCCATGAAGCCTTACAGGTAAAAAAGTATGCCGACATCACCTTTACGCAGACCGGAACCGCTACTGCGCAACTCAGCGGCACAAAATTCAGCACCACGGTAACAGGCACGCTTACCATTAGCGGCAAAAAACAAAAGGTCAACCTGCGCATAACCGGCGACACCGCCAACGGGCAACTCAAAGTAAGCGGAACGGCCAATCTTAAAATGACCGACTTCGGCATTGATCCGCCCAAAGCCATGCTGGGGGCTGTAAAATCGGGCGATGCCATTAAGGTGAACTACGAAGTCGTATTGAAATAAATAAATTACTCACCCCATTTTTAAACAAACACTTATGAAGACAAGAATATTAAGTATCGGATTCCTCCTGGCTGGCGCCCTTAGCGTTGGTGCGCAACAATTTGAAGCGGAAAAAATCAATCCGGAGGACTTCAATGAACTCAAGGTAAAAATCGGAGCCGACTTTGCCCTTCAATACCAGGGCTTGTCGCACGAGGCCGACGTGGAGTTGATCGATTTGAAAAAGAACTTCAACCTGCCTGCGGCCAACCTTTACATCTCGGCCGATCTGGCGCCGGGTATGCGTCTGCACCTGAACAACTATTTGTCTTCACGCCACCACAACGAGGCCTGGGTTGAAGGGGGTTATCTGACTATAGACCACCTGCCCTTTTTGCCGGCTGCCGATGGCATTATGGAGTACCTGACCATTAAGGCCGGTGTTATGATGCCCAACTACGGCGATGCGCACTACTTCCGCAGCAACAACGCAGCGGTGACCAATAACCCTTTTGTGGGCAACTGGATCATGGATGCCTACACCAACAACCCCGGGATGGAAATTCTTTTCCGCAACAGCGGCTTCCTGGCCAATGTGGGCCTCAATAACGGTCGCATGAATTACGGCAGGGGCGGCGACCTGGGCGAAGACCTCGTATTTACCTGGAAACTGGGTTACGACAGTCAGGTCACCGAAGATCTGCGGCTGCGTGCCACCTTCTCGGGCTACCACGTGGGTGAAGGACACAGCGGCTCCACCTTGTGGGACGGCGACCGTGCCGGAGCCCGTTACTACAATGTGATGCAAATTTTCGACGATCAAAACGCTTCGGCCAACACCGCCGACGCCAACTTCCGCTCCGGCCGTTGGAGTCCCGGTGCCAACCAAACCGAGATGAACAGCTACATGTTCAACCTCTTTGGTCAGTTCAAAGGACTCGAGCTATTTGGTATCTACGAGACCATGAAGGGCGTTCGCGGGGGCAACGACCAGGAGTTTACCCAGACTGCCTTGCAGGGCCTTTACCGCTTTGGCGATTTCTATGCCGGTGGCCGCTGGAACAAAGTGGACAACAACAACGGAACCACCGTTCAGCGCACCAACATCGGCGGAGGCTGGAACATGGTGCCGTACGTGTTGGTGAAACTCGACTATGTGATGCAACAGTATGAGGGTCCCGCCCACGGCGCCATCGACGGCGGCGAGTTTAAAGGACTGGTACTGGAAGCAGCCATCTCCTTCTAAGCAGAAACAAAAAATTGCCCATTTCAAAAGTGGTGCTGCCTCAGGGCAGCACCACTTCCCAACACACAGGCTATGCAAAAAACAGGAAACAACCCAAAAACAAGCCCCAAAAGCAACAACGCGGGTCTGCACCTCTTGTGGTTCCTGGCCTGTTTTCTGGCCTATTTTTCACCCCTTACGGCCCAAACGGAGTCGGCAGGCAACAAGCACAGCGACTGCCACAACTTCATCACCATTGCAGGCTCCACCAATGTCAACGAATTCTCCTTCCAGCAGATGCTGGACGACCAGCGCTCCTTGATTCGTTTCTACCCGCAGGAGGGTTATCTGAGCGTAAAAATTCCCTCGAAAGATTTCGAGCCGTCCAATCCTTTAATGTATGCCGACTTCATCAAACTGATTAAGGCCGAAGAACATCCCTACATCACCATCCGCTTCCACTTCAACCCCTACGAGTTTTATCCCGAGGGACAGCAAACAACAACCATTGCCTCTGAAATTTATGTCAGTCTGGCCGGCGAGGAAAAAAAATACAAAATACCGGGTAAAATACATTTGTGTGAAGACAATATGCTGCGCATCAGAGGGGATGTGAAAATAAATTTACAAGATTTCAGTCTGCACCCCCCCACCAAATTCATGGGCATGGTCAAGGTTAATCACGAAGTATTTGTTAACTTTGGTTTGCGCATTGAGCAGACCATGCTCACGCAAAACTAAAACAATGTGGTCGCCGGCTTGTTTCCGACGCCTCTTTAGCAAAGCACCACATCATGAAAATCACCACCAAGACCCGCTATGGCCTGCGCGCCATGATCGAAATTGCCCGGGAGACCAACGAACAGGGCATATTGCAAAAAGAAATTGCTCGACGGCAGGATTTGTCGAACAAGTACCTCGATCAAATTGTATTGGGATTAAAGTTGGCCGACCTCATTATGAATGTCCACGGCAAAAAAAGCGGCTACATACTGACTCGACCGGCTGAAGAAATTACCCTTTTTGACATTTACCAGGCCTTTGAGCCGCCCTTCCATTTGGTGGACTGCCTGGCCCCCAACTACCTTTGCGCCAAAGAGAAAGTCTGCTCGGCCAAGCACTTTTGGCAGGGCCTCAATAAAGTCATCATCGATTACTTCAAATCCTTCACCCTGCAGCAACTGCTCGACCATCAAATAGAGCTGGAAACAGTCGAGAGTTATATCCCTTTACGGGTAGAATGTGATAAGTAAAACCGTCCTTTAAGGGGAACAAGCTTAAAGCACAAGCAACTCAGTCCATCGCTCGCCCCTTTTTCCGGGCCATGCGATCCTGAGAAGTGGCACAGGAAATGCCTCTTTTCGACATTTCCTTATTGGAGCCAATGTGCAAATTGGGAAACTGTCCGTTTTTACGAAACAGGACATTAAACGACATCAGAAAAGCCACAAAGGCCACCAATATCAGCGTAAGCAACAACACTTTCCAAATCATAAGCTGGTTTCTTTGCCACAAAGATAGGCAATATCCTAAACAATAAACCCTCTTGACTGTTTGATGTGTGGCTGCAAAGTGCACAAAACGGAGACAGACTGGCATTTGTTTTTAGATCCGTGATTTATTCTTTTATTTGTATGCAAAAGACCAATAAAACGCCGGAGATGGTAGCAGCACCTGAAACCGATCTAAGTTTCGACGATTTTAAAAGAGAAGTACTCAAGGACTATAAGCTGGCACATACCAGTCGGCAAATGAGCATGCAGGCACGCAGGGAAGTCCTCACCGGAAAAGCCAAGTTCGGCATTTTTGGAGATGGAAAAGAAGTGGCCCAAATTGCCATGGCCAAACAGTTCAGGGAGGGCGACTGGCGCTCGGGTTACTACCGCGACCAGACCTTTCTGTTGGCTGCGGGCATGACCACTCCAAAAAACTTTTTTGCCCTGCTTTATGGCGAAACGCGTACCCATTTGAATCCCGACAACGGCGGCCGCTCCTTCAACAACCACTTCGGCACCCGCCTGATTGATGACGAAGGGGCCTGGATTGATCAAACCCAAAGCAAAAACACCGCCTCGGACATCAGTCCCACAGCGGGACAAATGCCCCGCTCAGTAGGCTTGGCCCTGGCATCCAAATTATACCGGCAACAACCCGGTCTGCCGGGAGCTCAGCAATTCAGCAAGCAGGGCAACGAAGTAGTCTTCGTCTCCATAGGCGACGGCAGCACATCCGAAGGGCATTTTTTTGAAACCATGAATGCCGCCGGGGTACTGCAAATACCGATGGCCGTATCGGTGTGGGACGATGGCTATGCCATTTCGGTACCCACCGAAAACCAGACCATCAAAGGCAGCATATCCAAAGCACTTAAAGGCTTTGCCAAAGACCAAAAAAACGGTACGGGCCTGCACATTCTCAAGGCCAAGGGCTGGGACTATGCCGGTCTTTGCCAAATGTACGAGCAAGGCATCGCCCTGTGCCGCAACGAACATACCCCCATTCTTTTTCACGTGGAGGAACTGACCCAGCCCATGGGCCACTCCACCTCCGGCTCGCACGAGCGCTACAAAAGTGCAGAACGCCTGCATTGGGAAAAAGAAAACGACTGTTTGGTGCGCATGCGCCAGTGGATGGAACAAACCGGCATTGCTGCTGCCGATGAGCTGGACCTGCTCGAGACCGAAGCGCAAAAGGAAGTAAAAGAAGCCCGGGAGGCCGCTTATCAGGAGTACATCGCCCCTCTGGAACAGGAACGCGATGCCCTCATCGACCTCGTAACCAGACGCCACTGCGCCTGTAACGAGGCCCGCCAGCACCTCATCGACGAAGCCATCAGCGGTCTGCGCAGGGCCCACACCCTTACCCGAAAAGAAATTTTAAGCGCCGCACGCAAAGTGCTGCGTAATGTTTGCGCCTCATGCGATGTGCCGGGGGGATTAAAAGATGAGCTTAAAAAGTGGGTGGTGGACTACCGGCAAATGGGGCACGAAAAATACAATGCGCTCTTGTACGACGAGTCGGTACACTCTGCCCTGAAAGTCACCCCCGTAGCCCCGCAATATGCCGAAGAAGTAGAAACCATTCCCGGCAGAGAGATTCTCCTGAATAATTTCGATGCCCTGTTGGCCAAAGATCAGCGGGTGCTGATTTTTGGGGAAGACACCGGTCGTCTGGGCGGAGTCAACCAAACCCTGGAGGGCATGCAGGAGAAATATGGCGAACAAAGGGTGTTCGACACAGGCATACGGGAAACCACCATCATTGGAAAAGGAATTGGTCTGGCCTTGCGGGGATTTCGGCCCATCGCCGAAATCCAGTACTTCGACTACCTCTTATATGCTCTGCAAACCCTGAGCGACGATGCCGCCACGCTGCATTACCGAACCAAAGGGGGACAAAAAGTGCCGCTGATCGTCAGCACCCGGGGACACCGACTGGAGGGCCCTTGGCACGCCGGCTCCCCTTTGAGCATGGTCATTAACTCCATTCGCGGCATCTACGTCTGCGTACCGCGTGACATGACCCGCGCAGCCGGCTTTTACAACACCCTCTTGCAGGGCGACGATCCGGCCCTGGTTATTGAACCGCTCAACGGCTACCGACTGCGCGAACGGAAACCGGAAAACCCGGGTGAATTCCGCATCCCCTTAGGCATACCGGAAATTATGCGGGAGGGAGAGGATGTTACCCTGGTCACCTACGGGTCCTGCGTGCGCATTGGTCTGGAAGCCGCACGCCAATTGTCCGAAATTGGCATTTCTGTAGAAGTAGTAGATGTGCAAACCTTGCTGCCCTTTGATACCGAACACCGCATTTTGGAATCGGTGAAGAAAACCAATCGCGTGGTATTCTTCGATGAAGACGTGCCGGGGGGAGCAACAGCCTATATGCTGCAAAATGTACTGGAACAACAAAAGGCATTTTTCCACCTGGATGCACCCCCTGTTACCGTTTCGGCCAGGGAACACCGACCGGCTTACGGCACCGACGGCGACTATTTCAGCAAACCCAGCGCAGAAGATGTTTATGAGGCCATCTACGACCTTATGAATGAAGCGCATCCGGGCCAATTTCCACCCATTTACGAATAAACATTGTTAAAACGCTCTTAATGGCTTGCCATTCTCGGACGAAGCACTTAATTTGAAGTCTACCTGCATTATTCATAAATTATCTATTACGATGCCCAACTACCTGCTAAATACGGACGTCCTCAACAAAATGGATTTGAAAATAATTTATTATTCCCTGCGTCCATTTTCTTTGCGGTTGTCCATATTTATTGGTATTTGAGCATCTCATAACGACAACTTATGAATAAAGCAGGTTAAATAAGGACAAAAAGTGGCCCTTTATTTTTTATTCCCAACTTTTTTTCCTTGTTTTCGTGACTAAATGTTGATAGGAGGACGTCGGAATGAAGAACATTGATTTGAACATTTTTCAGGGAATCAACCAAATGCTCCGTCCGCAAAAAGGCCGCATACTTATTGCGGAGCCCTTTTTGCAGGGCCCGTATTTTGCACGCTCCATTGTGCTGCTGACCGAACATGGTGAGGAAGGCTCCGTGGGCTTTGTGCTGAACAAATCGACCGATGTATATCCCGATGAAGTGATCGAGGACCTCTTTAATTTTGGCGGGGAGCTTTTTATTGGGGGACCGGTATCGTCCAACACCCTGCACTTTTTGCACACCATGGGCAAGGACGTGCCCGGGTCTATGCAAATCACCCCATCCATTTATTGGGGCGGCGATTTTGAAGCCATCAAGCAACTCATCAACGCCGGTAAGGCCGACAAAAACAGTGTCCGCTTCTTTGCCGGATATGCAGGCTGGTCGCCCGGCCAGCTCGAAAGCGAAATTGAAGAAAACTCCTGGATCGTAACCAACCTGGACGATTACCGGATTATGCACGCCAACTCCGGCACCATTTGGAAAGAGAGCATGGAAAATCTGGGCGATGTGTACCGAACCTGGTCCAATTTCCCCACCAATCCGGCTTTCAACTAGCTTAAGCTTTATCGATCTGCGCCATCAGCGCCCGATGCAACCGTTTGGAAATGCGGGCAAAGTAGCGGCGGTTTTTATAGGCAGCCACCCAGCGAATACCTGCAATCACATTCCCCAGAAAAATTTCATCGGCATCCAGGAGTTCCGCCTCACGGGCACCGGGACTTTCCACCCATTTTATGCCCTCCTGCCTGGCCAGTTGCTGCAACTCTCGGTGCAAAACCCCGTCGATACAACCAGAGGAGACCAGCGGGGTATAGACCACCTCATCCTTTACCCAAAAGAGACTGGAGTTGAAGGACTCGATAACCAGGCCCTGTCCATTAACCACCAGGGCGTCGTCCCAGCCCTGCTCCCGGGCGTGTATCCCTGCCACCACGTACGACTGCGAAGCCCCGGTTTTAAAGGGCGAGAGGGGTCCGGCCAACTTGGGAAGGCCGGAAAAAATGCCGATGCGCAAACCCTTATCGGCAAAACCATAGCCGGTCTGCTGCAGATCGGTCGCCTCAATGAGCCACGACACCTGCATGCGCTCCGGGGTATAAAGACCCGCCCCTTTGCGGTAAACGGTGAGACGAATGCGTGCATCGTAAAAGATCCGGTTCTTCACCACCAAATCGATGATGCTGCTGTAAAGAGCTTGTGCAGGTGGAAAGCTGGCCACGGCCATTTGCAAGACCGCCATGCCGCTGAGCAGGCGCTGGTAGTGTCGCTCCCAAAACAGAATGCGGCCCCGATGTACACGAAGGGTCTCAAAAACCACATCGCCGTACCTGAAGGCACGATTATCGGCACCAAAAAGCGGGTGCCCCACCGAAAGCAGCACCCCGTCGTGTACCAAATACTGTTTGTTGTTGGGCATCACAGACATCTAAAAAGTCAGAAGCTGTTCAAAAAAGCGCAGCAACAATTTGGGCTCGTACAAAATCGGGAAGATAAAACCGTAAACCGCGCCAAAAAAGTGGGCATCGTGACCAATATTGTCGATCTGCTTGCGGCCCATGTAAGCCGAATAAACCAAATACAGCACGCCAAAAATGATCCCCGGAATGGGTATTATGGCAAACAGCAGCACCGGATTGTAGGGGTCGAAAAAAATGGACGCAAACAACACTGCAGAAACAGCACCCGAAGCTCCTACTGCGTTGTAATGGGGATTGTTACGGTGCTTAACAACCGAGTAGAGGGCCGACATGGGTATGGCCGTTAAAAACAACACCAGGTATAGCACATCAGCATTTCCAGGCAAATAATGACCGAAATAGAAAACAACGGCTCTGCTGAAGGAAAAAAGCACAAAGGCATTAATCAGTAAGTGCATCCAATCGACGTGCAAAAACGCATGAGAGAGGATGCGTACATATTCCTTTCGATGCACCACGCTCCAGGGATTCAACTGATAACGGGCCATCAGTGCCGGGGAACTGAAGGCGGCCATACTAATGAGCACAATAACAATTATAACAATCAAATACACAGTCATAAAAAACATTTTAGGCGACGGGCAAAACCAGTCGGATTAATGTAAGATCTTAAACACCATTTCCTGCAGCAGTTCACCATCCGGCGTTCCGGTATTCCCAAAGCCCTTGCTTTTCATATCGTACTCGCGCAAAAGGGAAATGATTTGAGCCACCTTTACCCCGGTATAATTTTTGGCAGCCATTTGGTACTTGTCTACAAAATACGGATTCACCTTCAACTGGGAGGCCACCGCAGCCTTACTTTTGTCCTTAAGATAATAATACCCCAGCAGCTTGCTGAAAAAACTAAACAGTGCGCCGGTAATCATGGGCAAAGGTTGCGCTTTTGGATTGGCCGCAAAGTAGCGAACAATCCGATTGGCCTTAAACACATCTCGCTTAATCAGCGCGTCTTGCAACTCAAAAACGTTGTACTCCTTACTTATGCCAACATTTCGGGAAACCTGCTCTATAGTAATCTGCTTAGCACCAGGCCCCATGGCTACCACCAGTTTATCCACGGCCTGGGCCACCTTTTCAAGACTCTCGCCCAGAGAATCAAGCAAGAGCTGACTGGCCCGTGGATCAATGGTCAGCCCTCTACTCTTTAAATAATCGGCCACCCAGGGCCCCATTTGGTAATCGCGCAGGCGATTGGATTCGAACACCACCGCCTGCTTCTGCTTCTGGAGTACTTTATAAGCTTTAAGGCGCTTATCGACCAACTTATACTTATGGCAAAGCACCAATACAGTCGAAGGCTGGGGCACTTCAAAATAGCTCTCCAACAGTTCAAAATTGTCGAGCCGCTGCGCTTCACGCACCATCACCAGCTGACGCGCCGCCCCCATGGGGTAGCGCTTGGCGGCGTGAATAATGTTGACCACATCGGCGTCCGCTCCATAGGCAATGGTTTCGTTAAAAGCACGCTCCTGCTCGGTCAATACTTTTTTTTGAAGGAGCTCCGACAATCGGTCGATGAAAAAAGGTTCCTCACCGTGCAAAAGATAAATGGGCGCAAACTGCCCCCGCTCTATTTGTTGAATTAATTCTTCGAACTTCATTAGTACACTTGCAACTGGTGAACTTAACTGTCAAATTTCAGGTGTTTGACCGACTTGCCGTTATGAATGATTTCCTCCAGGGCTTGCACACCAATGCGGATGTGCCCTTCCACAAACTCCTGAGTTACCCGCTTGTCGCTTTCGGTGGTTTTAATACCACTCGAAATCATCGGCTGATCGGACACCAACAACAGGGCACCGGTGGGAATGGAATTGGCGAAACCAACGGTGAAGATGGTGGCGGTCTCCATATCAATGGCCAGGGCCCGCGTCTTGCTCAAATACTTTTTAAAGCGCTCATCGTACTCCCACACCCTTTTGTTGGTGGTGAAAACGGTACCGGTAAAATAATCGCGACCGGCATCCCGAATGGCAGACGACACGGCCCTTTGCAGACTAAAAGCCGGAAGTGCCGGCACTTCGGGCGGCAGGTAATCATCCGACGTACCATCGCTGCGTATGGCCGCGATCGGGAGAATCAAATCGCCCAACTTGTTGATGTTCTTCAGTCCCCCACACTTGCCCAAAAACAAAACTGCCTTGGGCTCAATGGCACTGAGCAGGTCCATAATGGTGGCGGCATTGGGACTGCCCATGCCAAAATTAATCATGGTAATACCGCGCGCCGTGCAACTGGGCATATTACTGCCCTCGCCCATAATGGGCGCATCGTACCACTTGGAGAACTGCTCCAGATAATGGTTGAAATTGGTCAACAAAATATATTCGCCAAACTGATCGAGTCTCCGCCCGGTATAGCGCGGCAACCAGTCCTCTACTATTTCTTGTTTTGTCTTCATAAAGCCCGTATAAAGTAAGCACACTAAGATAAGGGATTTTGACGATTTTATGGTAATTTGCCCCCAATTTGCCTTTAAAAACAAGCCGTCATGCAGCCCTTGAATCTGCCGCCCTATGCGGCCTCACTGAAAGAAGAAAAAGGAAAACAATACATTTTTGACCCCATTCGCAAAAAATGGGTTGTGCTGACGCCGGAAGAATGGGTGCGCCAGCACTTTCTGAACTTTATGCGTCAGCTGGGCTATCCCGAAGGATTAACCGCCGTAGAGCGGCTGGTGGTGGTGAACGGACTGCGTCAGCGCAGCGATGTGCTTTTGTACAACCGCCAGGGAAAACCGGCCTTAATCGTAGAATGCAAGGCGCCCCACATCCCGCTCAACCAGGCCACCCTCAGTCAGGCAGCCCGCTACAACATTCCCTTAAAGGTGGGCTGGTTGGTGCTGACCAACGGACTGCAGCACTATTGCCTGCGCCTGAATGCCGAGGGCCGGCATGAAATAATGAAAGAAATGCCCGACTTCGAGACCATTAATGCGACGCCGGTCGGATGAGCTGATACAGCCACTCCTCCTCAAAACCCTCAGGGGTTTTGAGCCAGTCGCGCTTTTTCCCCACCAACTGAAAACCGGCCTGCTCAAACAGCGCCCGACTGGCCTTATTGCCTTCCGCAATGTTGCAATACAGTTGATGCAGGCCCAATACCTGAAAGGCATAGGGACAAAACAAATCCAGGGCAGCAGCGGCCACGCCCTTCCCCCGCCAATCGGCATGCAGCATAATGCCCACGCCGGCACGTCTGTGATAGGGATCAAAATCAAAAAGATCTACCATGCCCACCGTAAGAGAACCCTCCAGCCAATTGATCATGAGGCGCAGCTGCCGGGTTTGGTACACATCGAGGGCGGCATTTTTCACGTAGCGGGCCAACTGGGCACGACTGAAGGGTTTCAATGTAGAACTGACCGGCCACAGGGCCATGTCGTTTTCCCACTGGTACAATAAATCCACATCCTCCGGCTCCACAGCCCGCAGCTGCAGGCGCTCGTTGCGTAACAAATCACTCAAGCTCCATCTCCTCCTTTATGTCTTCCTCAACCAGAGGCTGCAAAAAAATACTTTCCAAAAAATGGGCGCGTCCACGGGTGCTGAAAACATCCCGAACCTCCACCCTGAAATTCTCGCGATGGGTTTCAAAACCCTCTGCTTCCACTTCCAGGCGATAATCCTGACCGGCAGGCAGAACGGCTACAAATTTCCCGCTGAGGGTATTGGGCCGATAAACGCCCTGCAAAAGGTCGGTTTCCTCGTCATAAATCCTAATAATGGCCGAGCCCTGCACCTTCTTTTCCTGGTCGAACACAAAACCGGCAGTTACTGCCAGCCCCCGATCGTCGTCACTCGGAAAGGTCATCAAATACAAATCCACGCCACCCAAACCATCGGTCTGCCGGGAAGCGTAATACACCCTGTTGCCATCGGGCGTGGGCATAAAAAACACATCGTCGTCGGGCGAGTTCACCGGGTAGCCCATATTTACAGGCTCCCCCCAATTGCCCTCCTCATCCTGCATGCTGAAAAACACATCCAGGCCGCCCATGGAATGGTGGCCCTCCGATGAAAAATAGAGGGTTTGACCATCGGGGTGCAAATAAGGACTGTGTTCGTCCAAAGGCGTATTGATGTTGGGGCCCAAATTCAATGGCTCCCCCCAATTTCCATCCGGAAGAAGATGCGATACGTAGATGTCTCTTCCGCCATAACCGCCGTGCCGGTCGCTGGTGAAATAAATGCGATCGCCATCGAGACTAAAACTGGCGTGCGTTTCGTTGGCACTGGTATTGATGGGTGCCGGGAAAGGCTGCGGTTCGGTCCACTGTCCAAAACGCAGTCGTGTATAGTAAAGGTTGCCTACGGTAGCATCGTTTTGATAAAAAACCAGGGTGTTTCCGTCGGCACTCAAAGCCACGGTGGCCCTGTTGGCATAATAGTTCCCGGGCAAATTCACCAGCTGGGCATCGGTCCATGCTCCCTCCCGCCACTGGGAGACATAAATATCTTCAAATGTATGCCCCTCCAGGCGCCCTTCAATATCGGCAGGTCGGTTAGAGGTAAAGTAAAGGGTAGATTCATCCAGGGCCACGATGGGACTGTGCTCATCGTAAGTGGTGTTGAAAGCAGCGCCCAGATTCTGTATTTCGTAGGGTACCGGGTGAGCAACCATCTCTATGGCGTTTTGGGCGTAGCCGATTTCCCTTTCGATGGCGCCCCGCAAATCCCGCGAAGAAGCGGGCAGTATTTCGAGCAAATTTTGATGTAAACTTAGGGCCTCTTCAAAGCGATGGGTCAGATGCAAGACCTGGGCCTTGTAATAATGTGCTTCCAAAGCCCTCCGCGAAGGCTTTTCACCCAGCGGAAGTCCGGCTACAGCCAGATCTAAGTACTTTTCCGCTTCTACAACACCACCCGGGCGATTAAGGTGCGCAATCCCGGCAAAAAGGTGGGCCTCAGCCGGTGTTTCATCCGCTTCCAACAAAGGTTGAAGCGCATTCAGAGCTTCCACATAACGCTCATTGGCAATATGGGCTTCGGCGCTACGCAAAACCCTTCGCTGCGCATGACTCTGGGCAACAAAAACAAAGCATACTAAAAACAGGGTAAAAATCTGACGCATAAGGCATGGGTTATAAATTAAACGAGCTCCGCTGCCTCCACGTGCATAACACTGCGGTTCGAAGCGGAAAGCGGCTGCAACAGAATCTTACGATCGGGCAACAGCCACAAAAACTGTTTACAAATCAAAGCTTTTCTGTTAACAAAATCAAGAATTTTTGACGGACGACAAGTGGAGGTATCCAAAAGGCAAGCCTCGGCCCCCAAAGTCTGCTCACCATTGTGGCAACAAGGATAAACCCGTTCCAGACCGGCAAAACGTAAGGCAGGTGTCTGCTCCTCGCTCAAAAGCAGAGCTGACGCAGGCAAAGGCGTTTCCTCGCGACCGGGGCGACGCTGAAAAGCAAGGCGCCAGCGCGCCATACGTGCCAGCATCCGAATGGCTGGTACAACCAGCCAGGAGCCGGACCAGAAACCTTTTCTCTTCGTATGTTTTTGATAAAACAACTCCATAGCGCCATAAAACATTTCCACATAACGCCGATTGCGCAGCGTGCTTTCCCCTTTAAAATGGACGATGCTGATGCCGGCGTGATAGTAATTGCGAAAACCCGCACGGTGTATGCGCCACGACAAGTCGATGTCTTCGCCATACATAAAGAAATCTTCATCAAATCCCCCCACCTGGTCCACCGCGGTGCGACGAAGCACCATAAAGGCGCCCGACAAGACTTCCACCGGAGCCGTTTCATGCTCCCCCACCTGCGCAGCATAATACCCGGCAAGCAAAGCTGAGGAAGGAAACAAACGGGAAAGTCCGCTAAAACGACAAAAGGACCGAAATACCGTTGGCAAACCCCGCTTGGATTCAGGCAAAAAACGGCCCCTGCCATCGAGCATACGCACCCCCATGGCCCCACCATCCGGATGTTGGTCCATAAAGTCCACTACCCGCTCGTACAAATCTTCCGGAACATAAGTATCGGGATTCAACATCAATAAATATTCCCCACGTGCTCTTTCCATCCCCTGGTTACAAGCCTTTCCAAAACCCACATTCTCTGCATTAAGCAGCAACTCCACCTGCGGAAAACGGCTCCGCAGCAGTGCTGCGGTATCGTCGCTGCTGGCGTTGTCCACCACCAGGACTTCTAAGCCATCTTGCTTTTTCCAAAGCAAGGCATGCAGGGTCAGGCCCAAAAAAGCGGCACAATTGTAGCTGACAATAACCACCGATAAGCGGGGCTTCGGCAAATTATTATCTGATTTTGATAAATTGATATCGGACATTATACAAAAGAAGGAGAATAAATTTCTTAATTTTAACCTTTACAATTAAGTCAACGACAAGATATCATTTGTTTCTCAAATCCTAAAAACAATCATTCATGAAACGAAGCAAAATCTTTTTTGCACTGCTGGCCCTCCTGGGTTTGGGCAGCTGTAACAAAGATGCCGGTCTGCAACTGCCGGCGTTATTTACCGACCACATGGTTTTGCAACAAAATGCCTTTGCCGCCATTTGGGGCAAAGCCGCTCCCGGAACGCAGGTTACGGTGAGCAGCGACTGGGGCGCGGAAGTCTCCGGCCAGGCCGAAGCCGACAGCACCTGGCGGGTTGATCTGCCCACCCCCGAAGCAGGAGGCCCCTATGTGCTGACCATTACAGCGGGCTCAAGCACCTTAACCATCAACGACGTTCTTTTGGGTGAAGTTTGGCTGGCCTCAGGCCAGTCGAATATGGAGATGCCTTTAGAAGGCTGGCCCCCCAACGACCTGATTCAAGACTCGGAAGCGGCCATTGCCGCAGCCAACAAGCCCAACATCAGGATGTTTACTGTAGCTAAAAACACCAGTTCTACCCCCCTTTTTAATGTAGAAGGCAGCTGGGAAACCGCTTCGCCCGAGGTGGCGGGACAATTCAGTGCTACTGCCTGGTTCTTTGCGCAAAAGCTTCAGGAGGAATTAAGTGTTCCTGTAGGCATCATTCACAGCAGCTGGGGCGGTTCGGCCGCTGAGGCCTGGATCAGCAGCGACATGCTGACCCTGGAGGAAGCCTTTCAGGAAGAACTGGCCCAACTGAAAGAGTTGGCGCCCAAAGAAGCCGAATACCAGGCCTGGCTGAAGAGTCGGCCCACGCAGACGCTCGCCGTTACAGAAGGAAACGACCCCTTAATTGGCCTGGACTTGTACAACGAATTTGGAAGCCATCCGCAAACCAGTCACGAAGACTGGGCAGAAATGAACTTACCCGGCGTTATTGAAAACACCGAGCTGGGGGCTTTTGACGGCATACTGTGGTTCAGAAAAGACATTGAAATTCCTGCTTCCTGGGAGGGTCAGGAACTGGTGCTGGACCTGGGGCCCATTGACGACCGCGACCTGACCTTTTTTAACGGCACCCTGGTTGGGGCGCATGAAGAGGGCGGTTATTGGCAGACCCCACGCAGTTACCAAGTTAAGGCCGACTTGGTTAAGGCGGGGAAAACCACCATTGCCGTGCGTATGATCGACAACCAGGGCGGAGGCGGCTTTAATGCGCCGGCCGACCAGATGGTACTGCGCCTGGCCGAAACAGGTGAAAGTATTCCGCTGTCGGGGAGCTGGAAATACCGTGTTGTTGGAGAAATACGCGGAACGACCCTCTACACCTTTAATCCGGAGACCAATGACTTTGCCGCCCGGCCTTCCCTATCGGTCAGCATGGGCAACCAAACGCCCACTGCACTGTTCAATGCGATGTTGGCTCCCCTGGCCCCCTACACGCTGAAGGGCGCCATTTGGTATCAGGGCGAAACCAATGTTGGACGTGCCAACCAATACATGCGTTTAAAGTCTATGTTGGTCAGCGATTGGCGTCAGCGCTTCGAAAACGAGGAGCTGGCCTTTTACTACGTACAATTGGCCCCCTGGCACTACCAGGATGCGGAAGGTCGTTCTTCTGCCCATCTGCGCGAGGCCCAGCGCCGCATGATGGATTTACCGAACACAGGAATGATCTCGACCCTCGATGTGGGCAACGTCAACAACATTCACCCGGCCCGCAAGCAGGAAGTTGGCGAACGCCTGGCCTTCTGGGCCCTGGCCAACAACTATCAGATGGACCTGCCTTATTCCGGTCCCCTGCCCGACCAAAGTGAAGTTAAGGGTTCTGAATTGCACCTGACTTTTACCCACGCTGCCGGTGGTTTGGTGGTAGACAAAGAAGTTCCCAATCAATTTGAAATTGCGGGTACCGACGGGACTTTTTATCCTGCCCAATGGAAACTGGAAGGCGACACTCTGGTGCTCAGCTCCAGTGCCGTTAAAACCCCGGCCTACGTCCGCTATGCCTACCGCAACGGCAGTCAGGCCAGTCTCTTCAACGCTGCCGGCTTGCCAGCTCCCTCCTTCTCTACCGAACCAGAGATTCAGGATTAAGCCGACCAGGCACACAAGAACCCAAAGGGCAGCGATCATCCGATCGCGGCCCTTTTCGTCTTTCCAAAGCCATAGTATAAACTCAAGCCAACCACGACTTGCTGGGCGGGTTCACGGCGCTTGAAAGCCTTCCCAACCCGACAATGGGTATAAATACCCACCTCTAATAATAGGATTTCCCTAATTTTGCAGGTCAAAACTAAATGCAATATGAGTCAGGATATTAAGCCAACACACTATCTACTGCAATCGGTAAAAACGGGTCAGCAATTCAGTGACCAGGGCTGGACACTGGATGCACCCAACGAAAAGGAACCCTCGTTGATTCGTACTGTGTACGAAGAAGTACAGCTGGAAGTAAAAGACGCCAGTCTGGGCCTTTTTCGCTTTGACGACTGGTTGCCGGTAACCCGCTTTCTGGAGGGCTCTTCGGCGCCCATCACCTACAAAAGTGAGGGCTTGGCAAAACATTTGGGACTCGAAAACCTGTACATTACCTTCAGTGGCTACTGGCCCGAGAAGGGGGTTAATATGCGCACTTGCTCTTTTAAGGAAACAGAAGCCTTTGCCGTTGGGGGGCGCATTACGCCGGCCACTAAAGGTGTATTGGTGGTGGCCTCAGCCGGCAATACCGCACGGGCCTTTGCCCGGGTGTGCTCCGACAACAACATTCCGCTGCTGCTTTGTGTGCCTGAGGACAATCTGGATGCCATGTGGTTCGATGAGCCCATCAACGACTCAGTCAAGCTGGTTTGCACCCGCAAGGGCAGCGATTACTTCGACGCCATTCACCTTTCCAATAAGGTGGTTACCCTGCCCGGCTATTACGCCGAAGGCGGCGCCCGCAACGTGGCCCGTCGCGACGGCATGGGCACCACTACCCTCTCGGCCGTCACCACCATCGGACGCATACCCGACTACTATTTTCAGGCTATTGGCAGCGGAACCGGTGCCATTGCAGCCTGGGAGGCGGTGGACCGACTTATCGTGGACGGACGCTACGGCAATAAGCAAATGAAACTGATGATTGCCCAGAACGAACCCTTCCTGGCGGTGTACAATGCCTGGAAGGCCGACTCGCGCCAGCTGTTGCCGCTCGACGACGACGAGGCGCGTAAGCAGTCCGAAGCCATTGTGGCCAAGGTGCTGGCCAACCGCTTTCCGCCCTACCCCATTCCGGGTGGCTTGTACGATTGCCTGAAGGACTCGGGCGGAGATGTACTGAAAGCCACCAACGAAGAGGCTATGGCGGCGGCCGAATTGTTTGAGCAACTGGAAGGCAACGACATTTTACCAGCTCCAGCGGTAGCCACCGCTGCCCTTATTGCCGAAGCCAAGGCAGGTCGCATCCCTAAAGATGCCACGGTAATGCTGAACATCACCGGCGGAGGCGAAAAGCACTTCAAACGGAATAAGGAAATCATTTACAAACAACCCGACCACATTTTTGACATCAACCCGGGTGTAGAGGACATCAAAAAGGTTCTGGACCAACTTTTTAAGTAAACGCATACCAAGCATCCTGGTCGAACAATGCAAAAATGATCAGCTGAGATTACCTGTTTTTCCAAAGTTCAGGATTCCTGCTTGTATGAAGGACTGCCGAAACTATTACAATTTTATTTACCTCATCAACTGTATAGTGAATCATAAAAGGAAACACATTTAAAACAGCAGTTCTAATAACATTGTAACGTATACTTGAAGCTTGGGGGTTTTGTCTGATAAAATGGACATTTCTTCGTACGTCTGCAGCAAACCTTTTTCCTAGCCCCTTTTCCTGCTTATTATACCATTCAGCAGCTTCCCTGATATCTTCTTTTGCTAAAGGCAGAATTAAAGACCTATACATTACAAATCTTTTTCTATATCATCCATTGCAGAATCAAAATCCATTGCAGAATCTGGATTTTCTTTATAATCTTCAAGGCGCTTCACGACTAAATCCTTGTGCCAGTCGGCAACACTGAGCTCTTCCAGCTCAATACTTTCATATTTCTTTTTCAGCTCATTCCATTCATTAATAGGAATAAACACGCCTGTAGTCTTTCCTTTGCTGTCCGAAACATATTGTAGATTCATAGCCCCAAAGATTTATCGGTATAAGACACTTGGAAAACCTGCCCAATCTGAATTACAAAGATAAACAAATTTTAGACGACAATAAGGACCATTGCTGTCCACGCCATAAGATGAATAAAACAAGACCGGGTGACCGGCCACTGCTATCAGTGGCCGGTTCCTGTTTGTACACGGTTTCGCGCTGTCCATTGCGCAAAGCAGAGGGCGGCTTCCGCCGATTCAAAGCGATAGTCGAGATGGTCGGGAAAGGCGCCGTAAAGCGCCATAAAGTGTTCTACGGCCAGGGCGGAGTAGAAATACACCCCTTCAAAATCTTCGAGATTAAAATGCATGGGACGCGGATGCTGCTGCAACATGCCCCGGGGATCGACCGTTTCGAGCGGAGCATGCACCGGATGCAGGCCTTCGGGCACGGACGAGGGGCGACGGTGACCCGTGTAAAGGTAGCGGCGACCGGGGCGACTGCCGTCGGCGGCTGCGGTCCACCCCACCATTATGATGGCGGGCGAAGGCAGCAGGTTTTCTCCGCTGAGCAGACGCTCCAGGGTATAACGACGGGTCTCGGCATCTGCATAGGAGGCGTTGCGGGTAACGGCGACCGGGGTGGCCGGCGCCCAGCCTTCGTCGATGAGCCGCTGCGCCAGGGGCACCTGGTTGGAAGCGCCCATGTAAATCACCAGGGTCTCGGCTTTGGGAATTTGCAACTTATCGAGGTCGTGCCCCGAAATAAAGGCCACCGAAGAGGATACCCCGCGCTCGGTTAAGGGCACCAGGGCATCGGCGGCGGCAGCCAGGGCACTGGAAATACCGGGGACCAGCTCTACCTCCACCGAACGTTCGTTCAGGTAGCGGTACTCTTCCATCCCCCTTCCAAAGATGAAGGGATCGCCACCTTTTAAACGTACCACCTGCTTGCCGGATGTGGCGGCTTCCCACAATTGTTGATTGATGGCTTCCTGACGAAAGGTGTGCCGGGTGCTGCGCTTGCCCACGTAAACTTTTTCGGCAGCAAACTGGTCGAGGTACGAGGCATCCAGCAAGTCGTCGTAAAACACCACATCGGCCGCCTCCAGCGCCCGCAGAGCTTTTACGGTGAGCAGGTCGGGGTTACCGGGACCAAAACCGGCTATGGTGACTTTGCCCCACTCGGGGCGTGCAAAGGTTTTCTTCAGTTTCAGGCTCATAAGGTCGTATTTTGAAGGTAAGCTTGCAGGGCATTGCGCCAGCGTACCGAGGCTTTCACATCGGTGCCGTTGGAGGAGACCGCTACACTCATATTGTCCTGCAAATAAATGGCCGGGGATATAAAATCTCCCTCAGCGGGGGCATCTGCCACAGTAACCAGTATGGGTCGACCGGCTGCATCTGAAACCACCTGTTGGTTAACGCTGCGCACAGAGGTGGCGGCATACACCAGCAAGTGGCCGTCCAGATCGCCGTGCCGATAAGGGCGCTCGTGCAGCGTTACCCAGGAGCGGCGACGTATGCCCTCGCAGATTTCGGGGGCCACCACATGTATGTTGCGCGTAAAGCGCTCGAGCGACTCCAGTTTGTGGAGGGCGACTTTCCCACCCCCTACAATGAGGAGGGACTGCCGATCGATGTTCAGATTAATGGGCAAATACATAGACTTCAGATTTCGTATTCGGGCGCTTTTTTCTTGCCGTAGCTGATTTTATCCCATACCCGCTCGTGCCAGTAGTAAAGCAGGAGCTTGGAGACGATTTCGATGCCGCCGATGGAGGCAGCCACCAAAAACTCCCCGGTAAGAAAATAGGCCGCGGTCATGGTCAGCAGGGAGCCGGTCAGCCGGTACGACAGGGCTTTGAGAATACTGCGTTGACGTTGTTCGTTGCTCATAGTATCGGTTTTAGTAGCTGACGACAGCTTGTGAAGGGGCCACTATGCCCGCCCGTACCACAAAATCACCAAAGCGCTCTCCGGACTCCCGCTCCTCGGCATAGAGACTTAACAGGGTCGAGAGTTCTTCAAGAATGGCTGTCTCATCGAGCATTTCCTTGTAGAGGGTATTGAGCCGCTCTCCGGCAAAACCGGCGCCCAGGTACAGGTTGTAGCGACCCAGACTCCTTCCAACGAGTCCGATCTCCCCCAAAAAGGGACGTCCACAACCGTTGGGACAGCCCGTCATCCGAATCAGGATGTCGTCGTGGGTCAGGTCGAGTTCGGCCATAATGGCTTCTATTTTGGTGTTGAGCGTGGGCAAATAGCGCTCCGCCTCGGCAAAGGCCAGCGAGCAGGTATTTAAGGCCACGCAGGCGATGGCGTTTTTCCGGATGCCCGATAATTGATCTTCCTGATCGACGCCGTACTTATGCAGGATTTTCTCGACCAACAGCTTATCGCCCTCCTCTATTTGTCCCAGCACCAAACCCTGATTTCCGGTGAGCCGGAAATCACAGACCTTGATGCGGGCCAAATCGCGCAAGGCGCTCTTGAGCTTATAGTTTCCTGCATCTCGCACCCGGCCGTGCTCCACAAAGAGGCCTAAAAACCATTTGTTGCGGACCGATTTGCGCCAGCCAAATACATCGCCGTTCTGCTCAAACTTATAGGGCCGGGCCGCTTCCAGTTGAATGCCGCTGCGGGTCTCCACCAGTTCCTTAAACACCGGTGTAGTCAAACGATCGAGGGTGTACTTCAGGCGCGACAGCTTCCGGTTTTCGCGGTTGCCGTAATCGCGCTGCACCTTCACCACTTCCTCTATCACCTGCAAGGCTTGTTCTTTTGCTACGTAACCAATCACATCGGCCAGCCGGGGGTAGGTCTCCTCATTGCCAAAGGTCATGCCCATGCCACCGCCAATGGCCACATTAAACCCGACCAGCTTACCGTCCTCCTCAATGGCAATCAGCCCCAAATCGTTGGCAAAAACGTCGGTATCGTTGTAGGGCGGCACGGCCAGTGCAATCTTGAACTTACGCGGCAGGTACAACTTTCCCAGAATGGGCTCCTCGTCCACCTTGCCCTCCGTAAGCAGCTTCTTATCGAGCCAAATTTCGTGGTAGGCCGTAGTTTTGGGCAAAAGATGGTCGCTGATGGTCTGCGCAAAAGCCGCCACCTCGCTCACCAATGGGGAAAGTCCCTCGTTCGAAGTGGCCATTACATTTCGGTTGACGTCGCCACAGGCGGCAATGGTATCCATCAGGGTGGCGTTAATGCCCTGGAGGGTCGATTTTAAGTTGCGCTTAAGCACCCCGTGCCATTGAAAGGCCTGCCGGGTAGTCAGCTTCAGCGTGCCGTTGGCGTACTTATCGGCCAGACGGTCGAACACCAACCACTGATCGGCCGTAGCCAGTCCCGCCGGCACCCGTGCCCTAATCATAAAACTGTACAAGGGCTCCAGCTTTTGCTTTTTTCGCTCGGCATCCAGATCGCGATCGGTCTGCTGATAACTGCCGTGAAACTTAATCAGCTGGGTATCGTCGGCCGCAATGGCTCCGGAGGTCTCGTCGGCCAGCGACGCCACGATGCCTCCCCTTAAAAAGTTGCTTTTGCTTTTGATGTGTTCCACCGGCGAGGGGGTCCACTTTATTGGTTCAGGTAGTTTTGTCATTTCAGTTGCTTTGTTGGTAATGGATGGACCATAGGGTTAATACACGTCTTCCTGGTAGCGCTTTTCCTTGCGCAGGCGGGCCAGGTAGGCCTCACTTTCTTCGCGCGACAGCTTGCCTTCAATCTGTAGGATGTCGAGCAGGGCCTTGCGCACATCGCCGGCCATGCGCTTCATATCGCCACAGACATAAAAGTGGGCACCTTCGCTGAGCCACTTAAACAAGTCCTTGCCCTGGCGCTTCATGCGATGCTGCACATAGCGCTTCTCCTCCTGGTCGCGCGAAAAGGCTACATCCAAGCGGGTCAGCAAGCCACTTTTGCGGTATTTCAGCCATTCGGACTGGTACAAGAAATCGGTGGTAAAGTGCTGGTCGCCAAAAAAGAGCCAGTTTTTACCCTTGCTTCCATGGGCCGAACGGTGTTGCAAAAAGCCCCGGAAGGGCGCTATGCCGGTGCCTGCACCCACCATAATGATGGCGGTATCGTCGTTGGCAGGCAGCTTAAATTGATTGTTGGGTTTCACCTTTACCTTCAGGCGCCCATCCTCGGGCAGCCGGTCGGCCAAAAAAGTGGAACACACGCCCCCTCTTTCGCGCTCGTCCTTTTGATAGCGCACGGCCCCTACGGTCAGGTGAATTTCGTCGCCGACTTCGGCGGGACTCGAGGCTATGGAGTAGGCGCGTGGCGGCAGGTAGCGGAGGACCGACAGCAATTGTTCGGCATCCAGTTGAAGGGGATGCTTCTTTAAAAGGTCGAGCACGTCGCTGCCGTACATAAAGGCGCCCAATTGTTCGGGGTCTTCGAGCAGTTGGTTAAGGGCCGATTCAGGCTGCAGGGCGGCGTATTTGCGGACCACCGGCGCCGTGAGCACCGTCAGTTCGTAATGATGCCGCAGGGCCTCTTCGAGGGAGTAAGTCTTCCCCCGCACCTCCACCTGCTGTGTCCCGTCGAGTCCGCTCTGCGCCAATATGGCGGCAACCAACCGGGGGTCGTTGTTGGCAAAAACCTCTAGGGCGTCGCCGGGCTGGTAGACCAGTCCCGTCTTATCGGTGGCCAGCTCGAGGTGCCAGGTTTCTTTTTCGGAGCCGCGTCCGTTGAGTTGAATGCGTTCCAGCACCTCTACCTCTACCGGCTGGTTGGAGGAGAACGCTGCACCGGGGGCGGGACCGCCGGCAGCGGGAGCTGCCTGGGGCGACTGCCCCCCGGCAGGCGCGCCTGCAAACGAGTCAATCACCGCAGGTAAAAGGTCGGGCAGCTCATTCTCGAAATCGGTATCCAGGGCAGCCACCTCCCGCAGCGACTTTGCGCCCAGCTTCTTAAAGAAGTCGGCAAAGTCGTGGCCCGTCTTACAAAAGTGCTTATAGGAACTGTCGCCCAGGGCAATAACGGCAAAGGACAAGCCGCTTAAATCAAAACCCCTTCCGGCCGCCAGCTTCTCGTGCAATTCCTGGGCGGCCAGGGGAGGCTCTCCTTCGCCGTGGGTGGAGACCACCACCAAGACCTGCTCCTCTTCCTTCAGAAAACGGGCGTTGTATTCTTCCATGTTCTTGACCTTTACACTAAGGCCTTTGCGCTCGGCTTCCTTTTGTGCCAGTCGCGCTGTTTTCTCGGAATTGCCGGAATGGGAGCCAAACAAGATGGTCAGACTCCTGGCTTTGCTTTCAGCGGCCGGGGCCTCCTGGCGCTCGCTCTGCTCACTGCCCTGCGTCAGGGCGCCGGGCTCTATAATGGGGTCGCTGTAGTGCTCCTGCACCGCCGGGGCAAAATCTATGGCGGCAGAAATGTAGCCCCCCAGCCAAAGCAACTGTTCGCGGTTCATGCGCGAAAGTACCCGCTGCAGTTCGCTGCGCTCTTCGGGTTTAAATAATTGATTGTCGGACATGCAAAATATCGGTTTGGGCAAATCATACTATTTTCATATAACTATGTATATGATTTCATACATGTTTGCAAGGCTTTGCGTAATATCTTTAGTGAATACAAAGGGGAAACAAAATCGACGTCCGCAAGCGGACCGCAGGATTGTTTCCCCCTTTTTATCTGCAATCGACCAATAAAATGGCTTTAGTCGATGTTGTAAGAGCTCAGGTAACGCTCTCCGGTGTCGGGCAAGAGTACCACTACACGCTTGCCTTTATTTTCAGCTCGCTGAGCCAC
This sequence comes from Geofilum rhodophaeum, assembly GCF_002210225.1. Taxonomy (GTDB): domain Bacteria; phylum Bacteroidota; class Bacteroidia; order Bacteroidales; family Marinilabiliaceae; genus Geofilum; species Geofilum rhodophaeum. Next base: position 29,385 of record NZ_MWUJ01000001.1, read on the forward strand.
TTCAATGGCGGCCTTAAGTGCTGCACCCGAGGAGTAACCACACAAGATGCCTTCCTGGGTTGCAGCCAGGTGGGCGGTTTCAATGGCGTCCTCGTTGCTCACCTTAATCACCTCATCGTAAACACTGGTATTGAGCACGTCGGGTACAAAACCGGCACCGATGCCCTGAATTTTATGTGGACCGGGTTGACCGCCGGAAAGGACGGGACTGGCCTCGGGTTCTACGGCAATGATTTTCACATTGGGGTTGCGCTGCTTTAAAACTTCACCCACTCCGGTAATGGTACCGCCGGTACCAATGCCGCTCACAAACACATCTACCTTTCCGTCGGTATCGTTCCATATCTCCTCGGCAGTAGTAGTGCGATGCACCTCGGGGTTGGCCGGGTTTTTAAACTGCTGGGGAATAAAGGAGTTGGGATTCTCCGCTGCAATTTCCACAGCCTTGGCAATGGCGGCCTTCATGCCCCCTGCGGCGGGGGTCAACACCAACTCGGCGCCAAATTTCTTCAGCAGTTTGCGACGCTCAATGCTCATACTCTCAGGCATGGTCAAGATCAGCTTGTAACCCTTTACGGCGGCCACAAAAGCCAGTCCCACCCCGGTGTTGCCACTCGTAGGCTCCACAATGATGCTGTCTTTAGTAAGTATGCCCTTGCGTTCGGCATCTTCAATCATATTCAGGGCAATCCGGTCTTTCACCGATCCGGCAGGATTGAAAAACTCCAGTTTGGCCACCAGTTCGGCAGCATCTTCCTTAACCAGACGGTTGATTTTTACCAGTGGGGTCTTACCCACCAAGTCGGTAATGTTCTGTGCAATTTTTGTCATGGCGTTACTATTTTAGATGTAATACATTAATTTGTCGGCACTCTCGTAATACTTCTTTTGGATGGCGGCGAGACTAAGTCCCTCGAGTTCTTCCCAAAAACGGGTCAGCACCTCATCCAGGGTGGTTTCAACCACCTGACCGGTTAATTCCCCACTTTTTTTGGCGGATTTGGTTGCGGGTCCCTCCAGGGCCTGAACCACCTGCCCCAAGGTTACAGCCTCGGCTTCGCGACTCAGGCGGTAGCCTCCACCGGCTCCTCGCTTGACTTCCAGTATCCCGTGCTTCTTAAGACTCACGGCAATGCCTTCAAGAAACTTGTGGGGAATCTCACAGGACAAGGCGGCCCTTTGAATGTCGGTGTATTCCTCCGTATCCACATCCAAAAAGAGGAGGAATTGTAAACCGTACTTTATTTTGTTTGAGAATCGAAGCATTTTTGTATGATTTTGTATTGCAAATATAACGCGGGTTTTCATACAAAGTTTAAAAAAAACAGACAATACGCATATCTTTTATATAGGATTTAAGGGATTTGCGGCGCGCAGAAAACTGAAAACCCGCTGGTGTGGCGGGTTTTCAGTCAAGCAAACCAAATACAAACTAATTCACACTTAAACAATATGGATTAGTTGTTTTTATAAACTTTTTCATAGCCGTGCACCCTGTTTCCGACCAGGTACAAACCGGAAGGCAAAGCCTCAAGAGCTGCGCCTCTAAGCACCTTCTCGCGCAATAAAATGCCGGTAAGACTAAATACATCTACCTCATCGGTAGGTTTTTGGGGAACCAGCTCAGCATCGTGCAAGCCCACAGGCAGGAGATCGTCGCTGTTCGACAGGTAAACCTCATCGATAACGATGGGGCTGCCACCGAGCGACCAGAAACCGATAATGCTTAGGGTGGCGGGATTGGCCTTGACCTGCTGACCATCCACGGTTTTAAACATGGCCTGCAAATCGACCACCACCTGGGTGGCTGAGCCAACCGAGTACTCCACCGCCGGGGCCCAGTAACTGCCCTGATCAAAAAGACGAAAAGAAGCATTACCACCCGCCGGCTCCTGCAAGTTCACCACCAGATAACGGTAGCCGGATAAGTCCACCCCATTGTCGTACTGCCATCCCCCAAAGCCATACTGACCGGTAATCAGGGTGCCGGTTTCGGCATCAAAGGAACCGTTCTCCCAGATGGAGGGGTTCAGAAGCCCCTCAACCAATGGGAAAACAGAAGAGCGGACCTCCATCTCAAGTGCATGTGTGCCCCCAAGGGGGCCTTCGTAGTTAATTTGAAACAGAGAACGCCCTGGGCCCCTGGCCAGTAACATGCCGTTTTGCAGAGCAATTGTACCAGGATTGGAATTTTGGATTTCGGCCTCAGCAGCAATGTTGCGCACGCTGCCGTCGGCAAACTCTGCAAAGACCTCAAAGCTTTTGCTGGTTCCCATCAACATTTCCAGATGCTCCGCCGGAGTAAAGATCTGCACCACCGTTAAAGCCTCCTCGCTGTAGCCCACAAAATCGGGATCGTAAAACAAATCTTCGTAAAAAGACTCCTCCGTACTGAACCAATCGATATCGACATAGCCACCCAAATCGCTTGTGGCGTAGGAGAACAGGCCAAACTTGTTGCCGGTAAAAACCGAGAGATTGAAGGCCATATCCAGCTCCTCGCCCAAAGGCAGGAAGCTTTGGTTGTCGAGACTGTAATAAAAGCGGGCCTTATCGGCACCAAAAGCAGTTACGGCACGCAAATAAACAACATCCTGTTCAAGAGCCGGCCCTTGGGTAATGGTCCCGTTCATATCAAAAAACAAATGCTTGTCGCCCGAGCCGGCTTCTACCCCTATGGCGGCATAAGGATCCTGGAACACAGCCAACCCGGCACGATCGCCCGACTCCATCCCCGAAACGTCCATTTTAATGGTTCCGTAACTTTCACTCCCGCTCTCATGATAGCCAAAAATGCGCTGGGTAAGGGTGTTGCGGGCCTGCCACAAATCGTCGCTCACACTGGCGGTGTACAAGCGCAAGTGCCCGGGGCGATCAAAGAGCGAATACTTGTCTGGATCGGGATAGTGATTCCAGCCCCATTGCATACCCAACCTGTAGGCGCGAAAGGGATCGTTAGTAGGCAGCACTTTAACCGGGTGCGAACGCCCCACATCGGGCTTGCTATAAACCGCAACTCCTTTGCCGTCCACCCCAATCTCGGGCCAGCCATCCACCCAATTCACCGGCTGTAAATTCGGCAGCCGTCCAATGGCCCCACGATCATAAAACATAAGGGTCCACCACTCCCCGGTTTGGGTCTCAATGAGGGCGCCTTGGTGAATATTCTGATCGTCGAGAAGGACTTTTTCTTCGTAGGGCCCCTGGATGTTGGTCGACCGAAAAGCGACCTGTGAGGCGGGCCAGCCACCGTAGGTGGCATAAATGTAATAGTAATCTCCAATCTTATAAACGTGACTGCCTTCAAGTCCGCTTTCTGCACGTTCCACCAGAACCACATCGCTGCCTATGGGCGCAAAGTTCTGATCCAACTCAGTCAGCTTAAGGGTGTTGATGCCATGCACCACATAGGTCTTACCATCCTCATCAAAAAACAGACCCGGATCATAGAAACCGCGAGGCAAACGGGTTGTCGTCCATTCTTTTTCCGGATCAGCAGCTGTTAAGAGGTAGCCGCCGTCGTCAAGCGTATTGAAAAGCAAATAAAAAGTGCCGTTGTTGTAACGCAGACTGGTGGCCCATTGACCCCGGCCATAACGGTTCTCACCATTCAACAAAGAATAGGCATCATCGCCGCTGATGCGTTCGAGGGGATGGGCACAATACTCCCAGTTGACCAAATCGTAGGATTTCAAAAGGGTGGCACCGGGAAAGACATGCATGGTGGTGGATACCATGTAATAGACATCTCCGACGCGAATCACATCCGGGTCAGGAAAGTCGGCATAAACGACAGGATTGGTATAGCTGCCATCGCCGTTGTCGCTTTGCGATTGCTTTTCAAACTCGGGCCGTGGATAGTGTTCCAGCGCATAGTCCTGGTACCAATGGTACACGGGCCAGGGGCAAGCCTCCGGATCGTTCAGAAAGGTATAGGGCTCCCCCGGTGCTGGGGCCTCACCGGTAAACCGGGCCAGCAAATGGGCATCGGTAAACAACAACCAGCTGGCGTTACCGGCCTCGTCCATAATGCGTTTAAAATTGGCACCAAAACCTTCTCCACCTGCCGTTCCGGTAATCCCCTTGCCCCAGGACGAATTGTATTTTTCCGGTGCCCAGTCCATTTCGGTTATAACAATGGGTGCGATATCGGCAATGGGCTTTACCTGCTCCTCCCACTCTGCTTTAAAAACCTCGTAACCGTTGGCGCTGCCAAACCAGCCGGGATAAAGGTGCACGGCGTAGCCAATATTGGGCCCCTCGATGGGATTTACGGCATAGCCTTTGTAATGAGCCTGGTAACCCGATCCGGGTATCCACAGCACACTGTGAAAACCGTTGCTGCGTATGCGGTTAACGATGGGCTGAAAAATCTCTTTGAGCACATCGAAGTGCGCCTGGGTATTGGCCCCAACCGAACCGTCGGCCAATTTAATGCGCACCGGCTCATTGGCAAGCTCAAACATAATTTCATGGCGGTCGCGAATGCGGGGGTGACTGGACACAATGTCCCATACAGTCATCAGGTATTCGGCGTAATTATACTCATCTTCCACCCCAATGACCTCGGGAGAAACGCCGGGAGGACGCATAATAACGTACAAACCTTTGCTTATGGCGTACTCGGCCATGGGAATAAAAACCTCATCGAGGTATTGGCGAAAACGGTCTTCGTTGAAGCAATTGGGCAATTCGTGGCCGTCGGGTGTACACCCGGGCGTATTGCTCCAATAAGGATCCATATGCAGACGTACAAAATTCATCATCCAGCCGGCTTCCAGTATATCGTCAATAAGTCCCTGGTTGTAAGCCAGACAGCCCGCCACATCGTAGTTGCTCCATTTTGTTCCCTGCTCATTGAACCAGGGACTGTAGGTTTGGGCAAAGCCATGTAAATTAACCACATTACCATGGGTGTCGGTTAAATAACGTCCTTCCACACTAAGCGGAGGAAGTGGCATCCCCTCCCAGGCTGCAGCCGGGATGGTGGAGCTGGTCCAAAGGACCAGGCCCAATAAAAAACTGTAAACGATTCTTCTCATAATATTTCCGTTTGGATCGGCTCTTCTTTATTCAGTCACTTTAACATCGCTGCCCCTGGTGGCATACAGTCCGATAAAGTTTCCGATGAAACCGCCGGCTACGTTGGTCGACAAGATATCGCCCGACACGGTTCCGCCTAAATTTTCAAAAGTTTCTCCATCGTAGGAGTAGTTAAAGCGGTAGTCGTCGCCATCGGCATCAATCTGAAGATGCAAAGGCTTTTTGACATCTACTTTAACTGCAGCCAGGGTGGACGATTCCCCGCCCTCGGTGCGCTCCAATACCAGGAAGTTCTCTTTTCCCACCTTGGTCACGCCAAAAATGTAATGAAAATGCTCACTCTGGTAACACACCATTCCCGCCAAATCCTTTTCAGTTTTCGGCTGGTATTCCAGCAAACTGGTTGCAGTAAAGGTTTGGTGCTGCTGACGGTGAAACAAAGTGGAAGTCGGTGCAACCGCCTTCAGATTTACTTCGAAGGGCTGAATCTGCATTCCCTGCTTAGTTCGCTTTATGAAATCTTCACGGGGTCCACGCATCCCAATCCAACGATAATCAAGGGTGTCGGCCTTAAAATCTTCGACAAAACTAAAGTTGCCATTAGGGAAAAAGCCATCCTTGCCGGCTTTATTCTCCACGCCCTCAGGCATTTTTAACTTGGGTGAAAAAGGCACCAGGCCATTCTCAAACACGGGCCATTCGCCACTCCAATCTACAGGTAAAATAAAGGTTTCACGACCCGTATTCACGCGGTCCTTGTCGTTGGGACGAACAGCAAGAAAAACGCCCCAGAAACGACCATCGGGTCCCTCCACCAAGTCGGCATGCCCGGCCCAATCCACCTTATTGGGACGATCAGGGTGCAAATAACGCTGAGTTAAAATTGGATTATTGGGAGCGGGTACATAGGGACCTCTGGGATTATCGCTCACAAAAATCACCTCACTGTGCCAACCTCCTGTGCCGCCTTCGGCGCACATCAGATAGTAACGACCATAACGCTTGTAGATGTGTGGCATCTCTATCCAAATGGGCTTTTGACTCAAATCCACGCCACCGTTCACAATGATTTTGTCCGAGCCGGCAACCACCTGGTCTTTCTCCAAGTCGTAATCCCAGATCTTAATCACACGGTGCCCTTCGTACAACTCCTCGCCGGGATTGGGTGCATCGTTGTGCACAACGTAAGCCTTCCCATCTTCATCAAAGAAAAGTGAAGGGTCAATGCCTTCAAAATCGAGACTTTTGGGATCGCTCCAACCCTGAAATGGATCTTTGGTCTTCACCACCATATTGCCAATGCCGCCGGCAAACTGGGTGGTAATCAAGTAAAAGGTGTCGTTGTGCTCGTTGTATTTGATGGCAGGAGCATAAATCCCGGCAGAAATACCTGTGTCAAAAACTTTGAGCTGCGATTTGCGATCCAAAACGTGCCCTATTTGCTTCCAATTCACGAGATCGTTGGAATGAAAAATGGGGATGCCCGGGAAAAAAGCAAAAGAAGAACTCACCAAAAAATAATCGTTCCCTTTACGCGTAATGGCGGCATCGGGATACACTCCTTGCAAAATGGGGTTGTAAAACTCATCGCTTTCCAGTGGAAAGTCATTATAAACCCTATCGTTTCCCTCATAAACAAACTGCTTAAACAAAGGCAAATGTTTTTGAGCAACCAGGGGACTCAAGGTCATCAACATAAATAAAGCCGCAGTCAACAACAAGTGCCCAAGGCCGCTTACACCCTGCTCCCCTCCTTCTATCCTTCCTCCTGTTTTCATAACCATATTTTTTCTGGCGTTCATCATTAAAATATTTACACTATTAAAGTTGTCGAGCCTCAAAAAGTAAAAAGTCGCCTCCCAAAGGAGGTGACTTTTTACAACCTCAAGGCAAGGGATTACATCGTTTACTCACCCGACAGACCTTCGGCAAATCCGGCATAAGTATGCTTGCGATATTTATCGAGCGACCAAAGTCCAACAGGCTCTCCCCCTCTCCAGGAGGAGCTTTCGGGACTGTCTAGCGGACACCAATGCGTAATGCCATAGCGCTGCTCGGCAGGAATAATCTCAAAATATTTTTGAACAATAAATTTGTAATACGCACTCATTGCTTTATGCTGCTCCAGCGTAACATCACCGGTTTTAACCGGCTCACCCTCAGCATCGACCAGCCCCATATCCAACTCTGTAATTTTCACAAGTTTTCCTGTGGCGGCCATCAACTCAAGCATCTTGACCACATGTTCTTGCTTCTGAGCCTGTGTCTCGGGATTCATATAGCAGGATACGTGCATTTGGGTGCCAATACCGTCAATAACGGTAACGCCATCTTCCTCCCATTTTTCTATCCACTTAATCAAGCTCCTCAGTTTTTGATTGTCGTCCCAATCCGATTCCAGATTGTAGTCGTTGATGAACAACTTGACATTCTCGGGGCCATACTGGCGGGCAAACGCCACGGCCTGACGAACGTAGTTTTCGCCCAGGTAATCGCCCCAATAAAAATTATTGAGGGCATCCTGCTCCGATACATTGCTGGCCGACCATAAGTCGTAAATACCATCGCCATCACTGTCGGCACCCGATATGGCTTCATTCACCACATCCCACTCGGTAACATAGGTATCTGTTGCCTCCATCATTCCGGCAATCCAGGTCTCCATAGCCCAGGTAAGGGTGTCTGCCTTCTCTTCTGGGCTAAGGGGGACAGAATTCCCCGACTCTTCGATGGCCCATGAGATGTCGTCAAAATAATAGGTGTTGGCTTCTTTTAAAACCGCAAGGTTGAAGGCTATTGTCTTAGCTCCTCTAGGATTGTCTTCACCACCGGCCTGGGCAAGACTGACGGTTCCAACATACTCTAAAGTCTTCCATTCGGTCGTAAACTGAGGTTGACCTACAAACTCATAATGCTGATACTGCCCGGGTTCAAAATGTGCCTGGGAGGACGATCCTGCAGGCTTTTCAGCCCTATACTTCATAGAAAAACGAAATTTTTCGCCTTCCATAAAGGGTTCCGCAACAGTAACAAAAAACTGCGTGGAATGATCTTCTGCCGGATTATCCCCCGCCTGAACCACAATGGCCCTGCCAACGCCGTCGGCTCCGGTACCGGCTGCACCTATTGTTGCCGCCTTGGGTCCGTCTCCTGCCTCGGTTGCAAAGAAGCTCGACAAGTCGTCCCCTTCCACATCACCATTACTTACGCGCTCGGTATACCATACGGCGGGACCTCCGGCTACTTGCTCAACACCAAAACTGTAATCGTGCCATGAAGGCTTTTCCCAGCCACTCAAACCATCTTCTTCAAAAGAACCATTGGCCACCAAATTGTCCTCCGACCCGGCGGCAGTAAGCTCTAAATCGTCGAGGTACAAATCGCCCCCAAAAGTTCCAAAACAAAACTGCAGCGTAGTGGCATCAATAGTGGGGGTAAAGCTGATCGAAACATCTCCCCAATCTTTCCCTACCGCAAAGTCGGGACCGTAGTTGGTAGCTGTTCCGTCGAAACGCCAAAAGGCGACGGTATAAGCTTCAGATGCCTTTGCACGCAGCTTCAAGGTATATTCCACCCCTTGTGTCAAAGGTTCAGGCAATACGTAATTCAATTGGAAGTCCCAAATATTGGCACTGGCAGCAGCCGTTTTAGCCACCAAAACCGATTCCGCTGCATCCGGGTCCACCTCTATTTCTTTATCGGCCATTAAACCTTCCAGAAACGTCTTGTTTTGTTGCGAATGCCAGACCAGAGTGTGTCCATAAACAACGAGTCCGGCAGCTTTGGCTGCGCCAATAAATTCCCCTACCTGTTGAAAATTCATGGCACCCTTATCTCCAACCACAGAGCTGTGCTTCATGGCATTACCAGCCGTCATCCCATCAAAATTTTCGTTGATAAAATGGGCGTAACCATCCTTTTTGAGGTATTCACTGACAGTAACCCCCGCACCCAGCTTAAAATGCGGGTGAGCACTTCGATCCACATATTGTTTTAAAACGTCGTACTGGTTCAAATATTCCATTTCGGCAATGCTCGCGGGCTTGGTCACCTCAAAATCGAGCACATGGTCGTCGGTACAGCTCCCCAACAAGCTCAGCACCAACGCTCCGGCCAACCATTTATTCTTAGTTTTCATAGTCTTTCTGTTTAAAATTCAACATCCGCTTAGTTGCCTTTGTACACAGGTGTAAAAAACGCTGCATCTACACCGCGGTCGCGCAACACCAGTGTGTCGGTAGTAGCAACATGCATCAAATCCATGTCGATCTCATAATCGAGGTACAAGGCATCCCGGTCCTTGCTTCCCCAACTGTTCTTTTCTCCTTCGACAACAAATGCACCCTCACCGGAAGCTGTAATGCCTTCAGTTGCAGAGCTGATGCTGCAGGAACCGTCCTGATTAAAACTGAGCAGCAAACGACAAGGAATATTGGCTCCTTCAGCATCCTTGAAGGTCAAATCCAAATAGGCAGCGTTTAGCGAGGCGGTCTCAACCAGATTCACTTCATCTTGCTCCACAAATTCTTTTCGACGAACCACTGTGGCGTCTAAGGCGCTGTTTCCATTTTTACCGGTAACCACATCCTCACCCCTACGCAAATAATAACCATGCCAGGGATTCACGTACCTAAGGGCGTACAAAACGTAGTCCTTGGGAAGCACTTCCCAGTCGGTGGCGACCAGGCGATGAGGGTTCTCAACCAACGGACGCCCCTCCAAAATAGAATCGGCATTCTGCACCTGATACATCACCACAGGCAACACATAGTTGGCTTCGAGGGCCATAGGATCAGCAAAAAACGCATCGGTAAGCTGAACGGTAAAGCCTCCGATTTCCTGCCCCTTTTTTATTACTATCTGATCGGAACTCAAGCTGTAGTAGTCTTCAGGAAGAGGCAAAACCTGGGCATCTGTATTGCCGTTTCGATCGAAATAAACATCGGTCAGCAAGGACTCATCGATTTGAAAATTAACAACAACCTCTTCCGAATTGTCGTAGGCCCCGCCAAAAGTTGCCAGCACCTGACATTGGTACTGATTGTCCAAACTGGTGTCGAAGACCTCATGCCGGCCCAGGGTAATGGTTCGCACCGGATGCTGATACGAAAAATACACGGTTTGGTACTCGTAATCCGGGAAATCCCAGTCGCCATTCTCACAGGATACCAACAGAGCTGTCAGCATGCCCATTATTATCAGATGAATTTTTCTCATTTGTTTCAGTTTTATTGCTTTAAAAAAACTTACCATCCTTTGTTCTGAATCAGTTCATCGTACTTCAACACCTCACTGTAAGGCAGCGGTCCGTAGTACATATAATCACGGTAAACTCTGTTTTCAACGGCAATGCGGTTGTAGGAGCCATTTCGTATGGCCATTCCTTCAGCAGCCACATTCAGTTCTTCGTTCCAACGTCGCAAATCCCAGAAACGGAAACCCTCAAAGCAAAGCTCCAGGCGGCGCTCGTTTTTAATCAACTGACGCATAATCGCTTTATCATCGGCGGCTTGCTCCAGGTAGGGATCGCTGTCGGAACTTCCGACCCCGGCACGTGTCCGCAACGCCTTTATTACATCGTAGGCCGAAAACCCGTATGCTCCGGAGCCACGGGGGCCCCAAACCTCATTGGCCGCTTCGGCATAAATCAGGAACAATTCGGTATAGCGAATAAAGGCTTTGTACTTATACTGCTCGGTATCAATGCTGGGATCCAGGTTAACGTCCTGCCGCAACAACTTACGCATATAATAACCGGTACGGGTCGAACTTTCTACCTTATTGAGTCCGTCGTTGGTACCACCATCTTCTGCCGTATTAATAACGGCATCGGAAGGACCAGCCACACCACCATTCAATAAAACGTAGGCAGCCAAACGCGGGTCTCGGCCCTCATAAGGATGAGCGGCGTCGTAGCCACTGAGCGGATCATTTATCGGATAGCCATTAGCCATAGGAAAGGCATCCACCAGATTTTGGGTGGGATTTACCATCCCGTTTCCATACAAGGTGGGCGGAAAATGTGCCTCTTCTATGTCGTTGTTTTGCGCACGATTTCCCCGCCACAGCATTTCCGGAGGATTCATTCCACTGGTAAGACCATCTATCTCATCGGTGTTGGTGTACCAGGTCCACCCATCAGCGGCCATAGCTCCCAGTCCCCCGTTCAGCGACAATACTTCGCCCGCAAAATTGGCCACATCTTCCCAGGTAGTAGTGGTCGCCTCACTGTAGGCAGGTGATGCTGCCAACAAAGCAACCTTTGCACGCACGCCTTTGACAATACGGGCGCTTATGCGACTTCGAAAGTAATCGCCATTGGTTCGGTTGTAATCGTCGATCGTAGCCCCTGCCGAACGATACTTTTCGGGTATCTGCTCAACGGAGCTGATCATTTCGTAATCAAGTGGCAATAAGTCTTCTGCCTTATCCAAATCAGCGTAGATTTGCTGCAAACAGGCTTCAAAGGTGGCTCTGGGCTGGTTAAAATCAGAATTGATGTCCTCTGGCTCCAGTACAATGGGCACTCCCAGCAAATCACCTGACTCGGTCCACCCGCCATGCGCCTGCAACAAGTCGAACAAAAACACCGCACGTAAGGCGTAAATCTCCCCTTTAATGCGATCGTTAAACATCGCACGGGGTAGGGCGTCAATGGCCCACGCTACAGAGTCGCTTACGCTGAGGAGACTATTCAGATATTGAATGGCAGAGCGAGATCCGGTCCACCGGTTCATGGGATTGTTCTCTGCCGACCATTGCCCGGTGGCCATTCGTCGATAAGCGTTGTCGTTGTCGTTGCTTACCGCATTATCGGTAGCCACATCACTTATATCCCAGGAGGAAAATGGCAGTCGGGCATAAGCGTTCAAAAGCAATCCCTCGGCATAAATGGGATTGTCGTACACATTCTCAAGCTGCAGGTGATTTTCAGGAGCAGGCTCAAAAAAATCGTCCTGACAAGCTGAAACCCCAAGCATTAGTGCGAATAAAATTCCAATATATCTTTTCATAACAAACTTACTATTTAAATGATGACTGGTTAAAACACCGCCTTTAATCCGAGGTTAAAAAAGCGGGTTTGGGGCGTAGAACCCACGTTCAGCTCCAGCATTTCACGCTCAGGAGCTGCCGTAAATAAATTGTAAGCAGCCAAATACAGACCCAACTGGTCCAGACCCAGATTGCCCACCACAGCCGATGAAAAGTTATAACTGAGTTGCAGTTGTGCCAGATCAAAACGATCGGTACTGTACATCCAAAAATCAGATGCTCTGAAATTGTTATCGCCGCTTTGAGTAGTCAAGCGGGGATAAGTAGCTGTTGCCTGAGTTTCCTCAGTCCATCTGCCTCTAACCACTTCGGAGTATTTTCGATCACCGTACACCCAGTTGTAAGCATCGTTCTTAAAGGCGTAGGCACCGAATCTGGCACTCGCCAAAGCAAAAACACTGATGTTTTTCCATTCCGCTTTTAAATGCAAACCACCACTAAAGGGGGTACCAAACCATCCTGCTTTTCCGAGAAAAACAACATCCTTGGAATCAATTACCTCATCGTTGTTCTGATCTACGTAACTCAAATCGCCGGGCTTTACTTCACCAAAACTGTGCCGGGGGGCAGCTGCAATGGCGGCTTCGTCGGCAAAAAAGCCATTGCTTTCCAATCCCCACAAACCGTCTATGGCTTTTCCGGCACGATTCTGATAGGAATCGTCATAATTCTCGGCCCGCTTAAGCGCTTCAGAATCGAACCATAGGCCACTCACCCCAAGCGTCCAGTTAAAGTCGCCCAATTGTTGACTGTAGGTGGCCGAAAAGTCCACCCCCATTCGTTGATCCTCATTATAATTGGTGTAGGGAACATCGGAATACTCCGGATAGCCTGTGCTGAAATAGCTGGGATACAATACACCTGCCTGAACAATATTCCCCGTCATTTTATTAACGAAAAAAGAAGTGTTCAAACGAAGTTTGTGTTGAAACAGCGCGGCATCAAGGCCCAGATTAAATTCCTCTCGCCGTGGAAAGGTCAAATCAGGATTTGCACCACGACGACGATCGTACATCTTGCGTGAAACACCATCTCGCCATCCGTGGTACGCGGCATCCTCATGGGTGTAGTAACCTTGGTACAAATAATATTGCTCAACATCCAAATCAGTGTGCAAAATTCCGGCAGACGCCGTCAGTCGCAAGTCGTTGATGGCCTGGATGCCCGACATAAATCCTTCCTCATTGAGTCGCCAGGCCAAAGAAGCTGTAGGGTTGAAAGCACTGCGATTGCCCTCGGGCAAACGGGCAGAATGCACCAGGGCTCCGTTAAACTCCGCCGCATACTTTTTATTGAAGGAGTAGGCCAAATGCATCCCCAGATTGGCATTGCTCGTGCGATGATAAATCCCTGATTCACTCATCTGATAGCCGGAAGCAATGGCCATAATACTAAGCTTATGCGCATCGTTGAAAACGCGATTGTAATTCAACTGACCCGAAAAAGCCAACGTTTGGTCGTACCAGCTCCCACTGACCGACTGGGCACCTGTTTTTGCATCTTTCCCGTACTTGGTTAGGCTCCCTACCTGGTCGGTCCCTCCATAATTATTCCATGTAGCCTCGTACACAGAATATTCGTTGTCGAACGACAAATTGTACAAGGTGGCATAATCAAAGGCAAACATGGTTTGAAAACTCAGGCCCTGCAACAAGCCACTTAAATCGGCATTAATGCCAGCGTCAAATTGGAACTGACGACTGTTGTATTTATTGGTTCCTCCGGCATAAACATCCGCAAAAGCATTGCTTTGATCCAACTGCGTACCCCCCAGCAGGTATTTGCCGTCGATGAGGTAGTTGGAATTATTGACCAGGGTCTGGGACGCTTCATCGTTGGCCGACAACAAGTCGATGGGCAGCAATGGCGCCACACGGTTGGGTCGCAGAATGGCCGAACTGCTCCAGTAATCGGCATTAACGCCTTTGGCGGTATAAAAAATGGCATTGGCATTGATGTAACTGGTTATGGCTTCGTTGATGTCCACATCAATATTACCCCTGACATTAAAACGGTTTGAAGAATTATTGTCTACAGCCTGACCAAAATCCAGCAAAGAACCTTGCCGATCGTAGCCAAAATTGGTATAATAGCGCGCGTTTTTCCCGCCACCAACGACTTCAGCCGAAACATCGGTAAAATTGTAGCTCGACTTCAGGTAATCCGAAGAGAAAAAATCCACATCGGGGTAACGATAAGGGTTAAGACCGCTTCCATGGTTGTAAACATCTTCCTCCGAATACAAAGGCTCCAGTCCATCATTTACACGAGCCTCATTGTAAAGTGTCATGTATTCGGCCGAGCCCAAGTACTTGGGATAACTCTTAGGAACATGAAAACCGGCATTGGCCCTGAAATGGATTTTTTGCGTTTCGGCTTTCCCCCTGCGGGTAGTAATACTGACAACGCCCTTGGCTGCACGACTGCCGTAAAGAGCTACTGCTGAAACGCCCTTTAAAAAACTGATGTGCTCTATTTCGGAGGGTCGGACGTAAGAAGACGACCGTGGAACGCCATCGATCAACACGAGCACATCACCCAGGCCCCAAATATTGCCATTGTAACCGCCCACAAACGCAGACATGCCAAACAAGGAGGAACTGGAGTAAGCACTTTCCATTAATTCCTGCACATCAACCACTGCTACGTCTGCAGGCAGGTCGTCTACATTAACTTTACGAAAGGCCAACTGCACCGAAGTTAAACTGTCGGTTAGCGCCAGCTCCTCCACAGCATCCGCAGGCGTTTCAGCATCCTGGGCCAGAAGTCCATACGGCGCCAACGCCAGCAAGGCACAGCATGCCATTCCTATCTTTAGATATTTCATTGCTTTCATTTTATTGAATTCATGTTTATTTCTGCTGCTCTACCAACCCGGATTCTGCTCAAATTCGGGATAGAGATTAACGTCGGCCACCTTAAAGGGCAACCAATAGTGTTTTTCGCTGAACTCACGCTCTAAAATCACAGCTTCACGCAAATTCACCACCTGGTTAAGCGAAGGATCTTCGGTGTTGAGCTCACCAACACGATCAAACTCAAGAGAGGTCTTGAGGGTATAAGGACGCTCCGTTAGAAGCAGCCAGCGACGTAAATCATTGAAGCGATGGGCTTCGAACGCCAGTTCAACAGCACGCTCCCGACGCAACTCTCCCAGCAGGGCTTCCACTGATCCGGAAAACTGAGCGGCAACAAGTCCCGCACCGGCACGCTCGCGAACCACATTGATGGCGTCGAGGGCCGATTTGCCATAACTGGAAGCTGTGGCCGTGGGTGCGTTGTGCCCCATCAATACCGATTCGGCATACATCAGATAAACATCGGCCAGGCGCATATAAGGAATATTGATGTGCAGATTACCTCCCCAGTCGAAACCCCGGTCGTGAATATTTACAGTAAGCGGTACAAACTTGCGCAACACAAAACCGGTTCGACTTCCGTTGCTGACGCTGCGGTAACTGCCACCGCTGTATAAGTTGGCGTAACGTTCCTTTTCCTGTTCTTCGGGCATGGAGCCTTGTACCACTTTCACCCCATCAAAAACAAAGTTGGTGTAAAAACGAGGATCGCGGTCGCGCCAAGGAAAGGCAGGATCGTAACCCGATGCCGCATCGGCCTGGGTAAGATCATTGATGGGCAAGCCATTGGCCATGCCAAAATAGGACACGTAATTGGCCGTTGGATTGAACTTCAAATCCTCTCCGCCAACAATGGAAGGCATATATTGCTTGCTGAGGCCCCAGTTGCTTCGATTGGCCGATTTATATGGGGCTCTGAAAATGGCTTCCGTCCCACCAGGTAAAGCCCAGTTTTCGCCGGTGGTAAAAAAGTTCCGGTGGTACTCATCAAAAGGCAACAATGCATAATCGGCCTGTCCGCCTTCGACCAGACTCAGCACCTTTCCAAAGGCTTCAGCTGCTGCTTTACAATAATCGGCGTTGTAGGTTTTACTGCCGTTTACGCTGTAATTCATCAGGGGACTGCCTGCCCAGAGATAATTCTTACCCAGGTACGAAAGCGCCATTATTTTATTGATGCGCAAATCGTTCTGCCCCAGGGTTCTTCTTCCGGCTTCGGTATCGTCCCAATGCATGGGCAGCAACTCGGCAGCAGCCGCAAAGTCTGCCGCGGCCAAATCGGCACACGCATGGTAATTGAGGCGGGGCAGGGTCAGCGGCTGATCACTGGGCAAAACTTCATTAATATATGGGATCCCGCCAAAATACTCCATCAACCTATGATGAAACCAGGCCCGGAAGAACAACAGTTGGCCCTGAATCAAATTGCGCTCCTCCTGGGTAGCATCGGTCAGCAGATCCATATTGGCCAAACCAATATTGGCCTTGCGAATGCCGTACCAGGCCGAACGCCACAAATCGCGGTGCGAGCGGGAAGCATTCGGATCGTAACCCAGATCCCAACGATCACCCGCATCAAGCCAACCGGCACCCCAACCATCGTGCTCTGACTGCCAACCCCAAAAGTTGCCCTGATCCACTTTGTAACCAAAATGAAAGGTTCCACCGGTGGTCAGGATTTCATCCTCACCCCAATTGAAGGAGTTGGTCCAGTAATTGTTCGAGAACTCCACAATGCCGTTGTACAGCTCTTCAGTATAGCCCTGAAAATTCTGGAAATTTTGAAAGGCTTCCTCCTCCGAAATGATCGAATCTCCGGTTTTATCCAGATAATCCTCACAGGACATCAAGCCCGCTGTAGCCAGCAAAAATGCCCCGATCATATATTTTCTAATCTTCTTCATGATGTTCTGGTTTTCCCGTTAAAATGTCAGATTAAGACCAATGTTGTAACGCTTAACAGTGGGATAGGCGCCTTGCGAGGCCCATCCGGTTCCTGCAAAGTTGGACTCCCGGTCGTCGGGCATATCGGTAAGCACCCACAAATTGTTGCCATTAACAAAAATGCGCAGCGTCTCAATTTTCGAGTTGCGCATAAAATCCCAACGAGAATTAAATGTGTAAGAAATTTCAGCATTCTTAAGGCGCAGGTAGGAGCCGTCAAACATATAGCGACTGCCCGCACTGTAGCTGCTGGGTGTGCTTTTCCATCGGGGATGGGGCACATCGGCTGTCATCTGCTCCTTACTCCAATAAGTGCCCTCATCATAAACCAGGGTGTTGCCGCGTTCGAGACTGCTCAGCACAACCTGGCGGGTAACGTTGTTAACGCCATAAAACTGCGCAAAACCGGCAAAACCATTCCATTCAAAACCCAGGGTGGATGAATAGGTGTTTTGGGGGGTCGACGAAAAACCATACGGAATGTTGTCGTTGGTATCAATGAGTCCGTCGGCATTAAAATCGATGAGGTGATAACTACCCGGTAATTTCTGGTTGTCGTTGGCATCGTGCGGAGTACTGGCGTACAACTCGTCCCAGGTATTGTAATACCCATTGCTCACATGCGATCGGGTTTGTCCCAGCACATAACCCACTTGCTTCTGGTAAGCGGGCAACAATTTTGGATCGTCGCGCTCAAGCACCTCGCTATGACTGCGGGTAATGTTGAAATTACCGTATAATCGGGCATTGGCACCAAGCTTTTTATTCAATCTCAACTCCAATTCAAAACCCTTCACTTCCACTTTACCAAGGTTGGCCACGGGTGCCTGTGCGCCAAAATAGGAAGGAATGGCCCGATCGGTTCCACTGATGAGAATGTCGGTTCGCTGATCTTCAAAATAATCGAAACTACCAGCTACCAAATTGTTAAAAAAGGAGTAATCGACACCCAGGTTGGTTTTCTGTACCTTTTCCCAGTGCACATTGGGATTGCCAAGGGCCGACTCCCGATACCAGGTATAAGGACTGGTGGCTGGAGTTTCACCGGTAGTTCCAATGCGGGTCTGTCCCCCGTCGGGATCGTCGTACGACCATTGGGTCATATACAACCAGCGGTCGTCGATGTTGTCGTCGCCAATTTCACCGTAGGAAGCACGCAAACGAAGCATATCCACAAAACCAAGGGGTTTCATGAAATTCTCCTCTGAAATCATCCAGTTGGCGCCACCCGACGAGAAGAAGGCAAAACGGTATTCGGGACTAAATTTCTCGGATCCGTTGTAAGCACCATTGTACTCTATGGTGTACTTTCCGCCATAATTATAGGTGGCTCTAAACACCCAATCCTCACGATAAAACGGCACCTGACTTCCCTTTGCGTTTTCATTACGACTGAACAAGCCCATAGCAGTAATGTCGTGCAGGTCGTTGATGGTTGTCGCATAATTCAACTGAGTCTGGTAAAAAAAGCTGCGATAAGTCTCCCAATTACGCACTTCTCCTTCGCTGATGGCCCAGTTTACGCCCTCGGCAAAATCGAAGCGACTGCTGCTGTCGAGCAATTCCTTGTACCGGACTTCACCGGTATCGGGATCAATCCATTTCAACTGCGAATTGTTGTACAAATCATTGATGCCGCGCTGTGCCTCCACAAACGTATTGTCGAGTGAAACCGTGCCTTTAAAACTAAGGCCCTTGACCAACATACCCAAATCCTGATTGAGCGTAAAATCGGTGTTGATTTGACTGGTGGTGGTATATTCCACCCCGCTGGTGGCCAGTATGCGCACAGAGTTCAGTCCCCGCTGTTCATCATCGGCATAATACCCCCAGGTTCCATCAGAATACCGGGGCAAAAACAAATCCGGTGCAGTAGAATAAGCAGCGATCCAATAACTGTAATCGTCGCCACCGGCATTCCATGGTCTTTTGCGTTCGGCGCGCGAACCTGCCAGATTTACACTAAAAGTAGTGCTGGGGGTTAAATCAAAATCAAGGTTAGAACGCACATTCATACGGTTGTATCCATAACCCGATTCATATCCCCGGTTGTTGTCGTACACCTTAAAAAGATCGCCCTCATTAAGGTAATCGGCACTTACAAAATAGCGCACCAATTCGGTTCCTCCGCCAATGCTCACATTGGCGTTGTAGGCCATGGCATAGTCCTTAAATAAAGCATCCTGCCAATCTACATTGGGATAACGCTCTGACTCTACTATAGAGCCGGGATAACGGTACTTTCGTGCCATCTCGTAAGGCACGTAATCGCTCCAGCTGTCGGGATTAAGGCCAAGCTCATATTCTATGGCATTGTTCTTTACCATTATGGCATCGTAGGCATCGAGCTTTCCGGGCAACTTGGAAGGCGACTTAATGGTGGCGTTGGCGTTAACACGAATATCGGCGCGGCCTTCCTTACCACGCTTGGTGGTTATCAGAATAACTCCGTTGGCCCCACGCACGCCATACACCGCCGTAGCCGAAGCATCCTTAAGTACCGATATGGCCTCAATAGAACCAATATCCACACTGCTCATAGGCCGTTCAATACCATCGACCAGCACGAGGGGGTCTGAATTGTTCCAGGTACTGCTGCCGCGAATGACAATTTCAGGATCTTCTTCACCGGGCATGCCGGTACTCGACGAGGTGATTACACCTGGAACGTTTCCGGTAAGGGCAGCTCCTACGCTGGACACCCCGCCTGCTCGCTCCAACTGCTCTCCGGTGGTCTGGGTTATGGCAGCAACCACACTGGCTTTCTTTTGCTGACCGTAACCCACAATCACGACCTCATCAAAAATCTGGGAATCTTCTTCCATAACCACCATCAATTTACTTTTCCCGCCCACATTGATGGTTTGTGATTTCATGCCCAAAAAGGACACTTCGAGCTCCGTATCGCCTTCGGTCAACGGAATGCTGAAGCGACCATCAAAGTCGGTAATGACGCCCACACCCGGACGCCCCTTTACCATAATGGTTACCCCATACAAAGGTTCCTGTCGGGCATCCACCACGGTACCTTCCACTACACGACCTTCCTGAGCATACAGACCGGAAAACCCAATCAGGCACAGGAAAAGCACCAGTAGCTTCTTACTCATCCACTGTTGATACAGTGGCCGTAATCGATTCTTTGTTTTCTTCATTTTTCTTGAATTTGAGTTTCAAAACTGCTAAGGGAGAAATAGTGACTGCCGGTTGCAGCAAGTACCTCCATCTCTGATTTTGCGCATAAGATTTTTTAACTATAATTAGAGATCTGCAGCAAAAGTAGACTGTACCCCACTTGCAGAGTTTCACTCTGGGATAAACCTTGTTTGATTTCAGATAAAATGTGAAGAACTGTGAAAAAAGAAGACGAAATCTGCAGGAAATTCCTCCTTAAGCTAAGACCAAAAAAAATGCCACCCGGAGGTGGCATTAAGAAAGTGGAAACATCGTGGCTAGCGTGGCACGACCTCGGAAGGCGACTTGCCGTAATGCTTCTTAAAAACCGTACTGAAATAACCTACAGTGGTAAAACCACACAACTCGCTTACCTCGGTGATGCTGTAACTTCCGCTCTGCAAAAACTCAAACGAACGGGCCAGACGAAGGTTGCGGATAAAATCGGAGGGACTGTGATCGGTGAGACTCTTGATTTTTTTGTACAAAAGAGATCCACTCACATTCATTTCGGCAGCAAACTGCTCTTTATTAAAGCCGGAATTGGCCAAATGTGCTTCCACCACCTCCATGGCTCGAATTAAAAACGCATCGTTGATTTCATTACCCAACAAGGGCTCCTGGCGTGGACCGGCTGAAAGCTTAAGGGCGCTCTCACTTACCGCCCGCCGATTGTGTATGATGGAGGAGATTTTTTGGGCCAGTAAGCCCAAATCAAATGGCTTGGTGATGTAATCGTCGGCCCCCAATCCCAAACCGTGCAAATGATCACCCTCTCCGGATAAGGCTGTAAGTAAAATAAGAGGGATATGTGCAGTTTCAAAGGTTGATTTTGCCAAACGACACAACTCAAAGCCATCTCTGCCCGGCATTAAAACATCGGAAACCACCAAATCGGGCAAGTGCTCCTTCATTAATTCCCAACCCCTTATTCCGTCATCGGCCACCACGACCTTAAAGCGCTCCTGCAGGGCGGTTTTAAGAAAGTTCTGAAGCTCCACATTGTCTTCCACGACCAAAACCGTGAAATCCTTTGGTGAATCTGAAGCTTCAGGTGCAACAACACTGCCCGGCATCTCAAGAGCCGGACTCCGGTCGACCGGAGTCCGGCTCTTCTCACCGCTATCTCTGGGCAAGACTACGGAAAATACCGACCCTTTGTTTTCCTCACTCTTCCATTCGATAGAACCTCCATGCAACTTCACATACTTTTGGGTCATCAGCAGGCCTATTCCTGAACCCACTACCCTCGAATTAATGGCGTTGTGGCCACGATAAAACTCGCGAAACAGCTGACTGCGCGCCTCTCTGGCGATACCAATCCCTTCGTCCTTGACCTCAAATACCACCTTGCTTTTTTGGGCCTGCAAACGTACCCAGACCTTTTTGCCCGGCAGGGAGTATTTAATGGCATTCGACAGCAGATTATCCACCACTTTCACCAACATTCCTTCATCCACGTTGGCCCAGACACCTTCGCCTGGTGCGTCATAAATCAACTCCAGGTCATTATTTTGAGCGTAGGACTGAAACATGGCCACCCGCTGGTTGACCAGATGACTTAAATCGACCTGCTGCAGCAACAGCTGCTCCTTATCCACATCGGCCTTCTGAAAATCCATCAGTTGGGTAACAACCCCCACCAGACGATCGACCTGACTGCGGGCCAGACCCAAATAGTATTGTCCTTTTTCGCTGAGACCCTCTTCACGGGCCAACTCTTTAACCGGAGCGGCAATAAGGGTCAGAGACGTGCGCATGTCGTGCGCGGTATTGGCAAAAAACCTGATTTTCTGCTCCGAATGCAATTGGCGCAACAAACCCATATAATACCGCATCACCAACAAAAATCCACCCGTAAGCACCATCGCTACGCTCAACAAAAACCACCAGGTTTCCCAATACGGGGGCGCCTTATTTATCAAAAACACCCGCTCATCAACCACCTCCGACATGGCATTGTCGTACATCCGCAGTTTCAACTGAAATTCACCTGAAGGCAGGTTGGAATAATACAGTACACGATTGTCGCCGGGTTGGTGCCAATCCTGATCAAAACCTTCAAGTTTCCAGGAAAAACGCGGACTAAAAACAGCGCCCAGGGGAAGCATTTCCATCGACAAGGTATTGTGGATGTGTCGCAAACGAAGTTGAGTTGTACTATCGGCAGGACTGTTTAATTCAGACAAAAAGCCATCCCGAACCGAGCGCCCTGATACGGAAATGTCCTGAATATAAATACGACCATCCGCCCGGGCCGGCAGCAAATGATTGGGATCAAAAACAACCAATCCCCTGTTGGTTCCAAAAGCCAACTCGCCACTTTTTAAGGCCGCATGCGCCTTGCGATTAAAGGATTGTCGTGCCAACACATCGGTCGAGGGAAAGGTTTCTACCTTTTGGGTATGCGGATCAAACTTACACAGTCCGTTTTCCGTTCCCAGCCAAAAGATTCCATCATGCACCTGAATGCTGTTGACAAAGCCTGAGGGCAGACCCTCTTCGGTTGAAAACGACACTACCGCTCCACTAAGGCGATCGTATCGCACCAGACCGTCCCCAACGGTGCACAACCAAAACGTATTGTCCTGCACCCACACATCCTGCACCAGATAACCATTCAAAAGGATGTCTGCCGTACCGCTTTCCAGATTCAACAAACTGATGCCGTAGGAACAACCCAGCAACATTTCTCCGGAAGGCAATTCCTTAATCACATTTACAGGATGATTTCCATAATGATTAAATGTACCCTTCGCGGCATCATAAAAAAGCACATCCCCACGCACCCCTACAAACCACAAACGATCCTTGCTGTCCGAAAAAATATCGTACACATAGTTATTTCGAGAGTTGGTGCCGGGCCAATGATCTGAATAGTGTGCCAGTTCCTCACCCGTGACACCGCTTACAACATAAGCCCCTGCCCCATAGGTCCCTGCCCAAATATTTCCCCGCGCGTCTTCGCATAAGGAAAGAAACACATGTGCCTCCTGTTGCTTGTTGTGGTAAAAAGACTGCCAGCGGTTGGTCTGGCGCAACCACCTGGAAATACCGTTGTTGGTGGCCAGCCACAAGTTCCCCCGCCGGTCTTCCAAAACATCGTTCACATCGTTATTAACCAACGAATTGGGGTCATTAACGAGGTGCTCAATATGTTGCACCGAAGGCGGCAACTGCACGTAATAAGAAGCTCCACCGGTAAAGGTGCACACCCAAATTCGCCCGCGCCCATCGTTAAAGATGTCGTAAACCCCATTGCCTCGCAGAGAACGACTGTTGTCTGCATTCTCTTTATATACCCCCTGAACACTTAAATCGTAACGATTGACTTCCCATAAGCCCTGGCCATCAATACCCACCAAAAGCAAAGAATCACCGACTTCCTCCATGGCCAGCACAGGTTGCCTGGGCAGACCGGGAATGGGCAGAAAATCGTCACTGTCCCCATCCATTTTAAACAGTCCCCGTCCATCGGTGCCCACCCACAAATGTGCATCTGAATCGAAAAACATTTTGCTAACCCGCGTTCCACCGTCGAGCCTTTTTACCACGCGCCCACTCCCACTCCCATATACATCAAAAACCAACAAGCTGGTATCACCAGCCACCCAAAGCTGCTCGTTAGTGAGCATCAAGTGATTTACCGGCCCAAATTGCGACAATTGACTCACCTCCTGATCTCTGCATTTGATGAGTCCACTCGAGGAGGAAAACCAGAGTCGCCCTACCTCATCGACTTCCATATTATACACCATCAGAAAAGGCGCATCCAAGGATTTGCCCACATGCAAAAAAAGTTCGAACCGATCTGAAACAGCGTTGTAAATAAAAACCTGTCCGTTGTTGGAGTACACATACAAGGTCCCGTTGGCGTAATGCAGCTTAACAAAAACGACATCGGGAGAATCGTAGGGCAGTTGATAAATGCGGTAATCGTCCTCGGTAACCCGCAAAATGCCCATTTTTGAAGCAATCCACACAAAACCATTTCGATCCATACAGGCCGAGGTGGTTTCGCGCAGGGAAATGCCAAATTTTTCATTGAGACTTTGAAAACGCAAGACATGTTGACCTTGCACCCGCAAAAAAGCACCTAAAAAAAACAACACAAAAAAGAGAAACAGCCTGGTCATCATGAATCTTAACTATACCTACAAATTGTTTACAAAACGTAAAATTAACATTAAAAACCCAAACCCACTACCAAATCCAGACACAACACTTCTAATCTCAGACACTTTTAAAAACGCGCTGAACCAACAAATATATTTCATATTAAAAAAGAAATGTCTCAAATCAAAAGCACTACAAGGCAGCCCTGCGTATTTTTACACCATAGAAAAAACATCAGCAAGACATAAGGACATTATTCTATTCTCATAAATAGGATAATTTGGTAAGAAAGGGGGACTCAACGGAGTCCCCCGCTTGCGTTTATACCCTTTGGACAAAACAATCTACAAATTAAAATTCTGTTAATTAGAAACATTTGTTACCCACTCATTAACAATCGATTCCACACAACATTATTAATAAAATTATCTAAAAACGGAGATTTTATATCCCAAATCAACAATCCGCTCATCTCTAATGCTATAGCTTTGATTAACTACTGGTCATAAAATTTAACAAAGTCAGACCAGCAGGAAAATCAATTCTTAACCTTTTAATTATCAGTACAATGAAAACAAAGTATTTGGGACTGATGCTGATGGCATTAACCTTGTTTCCTGCCGCCTTATGGGCTTGGCCGGGAATGGAAACTCCGACCCTGAAGGTAGAGGGGCGCTATTTGAAAGACGGCTGTGGAAACACCGTAAATCTACACGGCGTGGGCATTACCGTTTCGCCCTGGTTCAATGGCTGTATGTACGGTAACACTTCCTGCCGATGGAACAATTACGATGTGGCCGGGGCTTTAAACTACAACAAAGCGGTAATTGACCGCCTGACCAACACGAACGACGGCTGGTACATCAACTACATCAGACTGCACTTTGACCCTTACTGGACCAACACCCCTGGGCCCGCCATCGGAGAAAACGACATCTCGCGCTTCAGCTTTGA
This sequence comes from Geofilum rhodophaeum, assembly GCF_002210225.1. Taxonomy (GTDB): domain Bacteria; phylum Bacteroidota; class Bacteroidia; order Bacteroidales; family Marinilabiliaceae; genus Geofilum; species Geofilum rhodophaeum. Next base: position 54,527 of record NZ_MWUJ01000001.1, read on the forward strand.
CCGCCTGGTGACCTACACCGACCAGGTCATTGTCCCTTTAATTGAACACGCGCGCAACAGAGGGTGCTACGTAGTACTTCGACCTCCAGGGGTTTGTCCCGACCGCATTTCGGTCAACGACGCTTATCACCGTTACCTGCTGAGGGTATGGGGACACTTGTCGCAACACCCCGATATTAAAAATGCGGCCAATGTCATGTTTGAGGTGGCCAACGAACCCATCGAGATACTGGGAACCAACGGGGTATGGGGAAAGACCGACCAGGCACACTTTAATGCCTTAAAAAATTATTTTCAGCCGATTGTTGATCTTATTAGAAACAACGGGGCCAACAATGTTTGCTGGATACCGGGCACCGGGTGGCAATCACATTATGCAGGTTATGCCAATACCCCGATTACCGGTGGCAACATTGGTTATGCGGTACACATTTACCCGGGCTACTGGGGAGGCGCCCGAAATTACCAGTCGTTTAAACAGGGCTGGGACGCCAATGTAAAACCGGTTGCCGATATCGCTCCCATTATCATCACCGAAACCGACTGGGCACCACAATTCTATAAAGATGCCGGAGACTATATTTGGGGCATCGCCAACACGGGAGTTGCAGGAGGCAATGGTTTTGGCGCCAACCTTAAATACGTAACCGATCAATCGGGCAATGTCAGCTGGAATGTACTTGCTCCTGAGAACCTGCTTCACATGGGGGACCCCAATGGGGGAATGGCTTACGGCAATGACTGGGAAGCCTGTGCGGCCCCGGTTAAACAATGGTTTTCGCAATACGCCGGCAGCAACCTGCCCTCGACCAATTGCAACCCACCCACCGGCTGCTCAGGATCCAGCGCTTTGCCTAACGGCATATACACCATTACTGCCAGGCACAGCGAGAAAAATCTGGATGTATACGACTTCTCTTCAGAGGATGGTGGAAATATTGTGCAGTGGACCCCTTCGGACAGCGAAAACCAACAATGGGTTGTACAACGCAACAACGGATACTATACCATTCGCAGTGTATTCAGCGACAAGTGTCTGGATGTAGAAAACTGGCAGACCAACGATGGGGCCAACATACAGCAGTGGACTTGCAACGGTATGGAAGTGCAGCAGTTTTGTCTCCAGGATATGGGCAACGGCTATTTCTCTATTGTAAACCGGAACAGTGGTAAGTGCGCCGACATAACCAACATATCTACAGAAAACGGAGCCAACCTGCAACAATACGCCTGTAACGGGAACGACTGCCAGCAGTTCCTTTTCACACCGCTTACCGCCACCGCTCCGGATGAAGGCAGCTACACGCTAATAAACCGTTCCAGCGGCCAGGCCCTGGACGCCTACAATCTGGGGACTACAGAGGGCACTAATGTTGCTCAATGGCCCGCCACCGGTCAGACCAACCAACAGTGGCGACTCACAGCCACCTCCGACGGCTATTTCAGAATTTCTCCCGAACACGCTCCGGCCCTGGCTTTGGATGTAACAGAGGCCGCCGAAACCGACGGTGCCAACATTCAGCTGTGGAGTTATTGGGGCGCAGATTGCCAACAGTGGCGCTTTATTGAAGCAGAAAGCGGCTACTACCAAATTGAGGCCCGCCACAGTGGTAAAGTTCTGGAGGTAGCCGGAGCTTCCGCTGCGAACGGGGCCAATGTACAGCAATGGCCCAACAACAACCACCATTGTCAGCAATGGGCCTTACAGCGCTTAAAAAACAGCAATATATCGGCGGATAAAGCACGGAACAACAACAAACCAGGTGCCTATCAGCTGAGAAACAACCCGAGCACAAATGGGGATTTTGTGATTGAATCGGAATACATTGATCAAAACACAACAGTAGTGGTGTACGACCTCCAAGGCAGACGGGTCTTTGAAAAAGATTATGTGGAAAAATCACGCATTGAAGTAAATGCCAAGCTGCCGACAGGTGTTTACCTCGTTGCCGTGATCAATTCGAACAACAGGGCTGCGCTCAAATTACAGGTAAAATAAAAGCTAATAACCTAACCTGCATTATTCATAAATTATCTATTACGATGCCCAACTACCTGCTAAATACGGACGTCCTCAATAAAATGGATTTGAAAATAATCTATTATTCCCTGCGTCCATTTTCTTTGCGGGTGTCCATATTTATTGGTATTTGGGCATCTCATAACGACAACTTATGAATAAAGCAGGCTAATAAGAAAGAGGGTGTCACTAAAATCCAGGACACCCTCTTTGCATATATTTTCCTGTAAAAAGCGCTTACTCAAGGGCTGCATCCCCGGCACCCACCCGGTAATAATCAAAATCGACATAACCACCAGTTTCGGCCGTGGCAAAAGAAAACAGGCCAAAGCGATAGCCCATAAAGTGGGGTAAGGTGTAGCGCATAGCCAGGGTGTCGCCCAGCTCTTGCCAATCCTCCCCATCAAGACTGTAGAAAAACACGGCCTGATCGGTCATTTCGCTAAAATCACAAGCTATTTTCAAATAAACGCGCTCGCTTGTGAGCGGAAGAATTTCCTTTTCGACCGGCGCATCGTTCTCGCTGCGCACCATAATCAGGAATTTTTCACCCTTCTCCATTTTTACGCCTACATATCCATAGTGGCGCTGGAGAGCCAGGATGCCGGCAAAATCGCCATCTTTCATGCCATCCAACTCTAATGCGGTTTCTGCCGTACTTTTGGGACCAAAAGTGCGCTGAGTTAAAGTGTTTAGGGTTTGCAACACGTCCCCGTCCACGCGACCATTGGTCAGGCGTAAAAACCCGGGGCGTTGACTCAGCGACCAGTACTCCTCCTCTGGATTGTGGTTCCACTGCCAGGCCAAGGGGAATTCCCGCTCGCCGGGAGCACGCTCAAACTCATCGGAGGCCACAATACCGGCCGCATTGATGTTGGCTGTTGCAATATCCAGTGTGTCGGGCACCACGCCGTCCTTACCCAAAACGGGCCAGCCATCTTCCCATTCCATGGGAACAATGTAGGGAATGCGCCCAACGGCCCCGTAATCGCGGAACAAATAAGCATACCAGTCGCCTTCAGGCGTATCTATGATGCAGCCTTGGGCGATGCCCCTGTCCTGCAAGGCCACCCTTCCTTCATAAGGGCCGGTAATCTCATCTGCACGATGAATAACTACCGTCCGCATCCCGTTGCGGGGCCAGGTAATGTTGAAAACATAGTACTTGTCGTTATACTTAAACAACTGTGTCCCTTCGGCATGCAACATCAGATCCTCCGCGGCCACTTTGCCTGCATCGGGAATGATGACTTCATGCAAGCCTCCGGGTTTCAGCCCGGAAAGGTCAGGCTCCAATTCAACAATTTTAATATCGCCTCCATTATAAAGCATATAAACCTTGCCGTCGTCGTCGAAAAAGAGACTGTGGTCGTGCAGCATGGGTTCAAAGGAATGTCCCTTCCAGGGTTCGTTTTCCGGATCAGAGGTGGTATAGATGTGTGTTTTTCCGGAGGTTGATGAAAAAGTGGTGACATAAAACAAACCATCATGGTAGCGTATGCTTGGGGCCCAGGATCCGGCTCCATAGGCGTTGGCGCCGTCTTCCAGATTCATTTGGGAATTATCAACCAACTCGTCGTAGGCATAACTGACCAAGACCCAGTTGACCAAGTCGGTCGATTTCATAATGGGCAGACCGGGATTCATGTGCATGGTGGTGCTGGCCATATAGTAGGCGTCCCCAACGCGCACCATGGCGATATCGGGCACATCTGCGAAAATAACAGGGTTGTGTGCCTTAACACCGGAGCCTTCTTCTCCACCCGCTTTGGGCTGGGTGCAGCCGGCCAAAAAAGCCAAAGCAAGCACCCCTAAAAGATATCGTTTCATTGCTGTTGTTTTTCGGAGCCTTTTCAGGCCCGCATTATACATCAGGTATAAAAGTAAGGCGCTTTTATCAAAGCGACCTGCCCTGGCAGATAAAACCTTTACATTTTGGGATAAAATGTATCTTTACCCTTACATTTAAACAAAAAGAACAATGAAACTCATATCGTGGAATGTTAACGGCATTCGAGCCGTTGCCCAAAAGAACTTTTTTGCCGATTTTAAAGCCATGGCCCCCGATGTACTTTGCCTGCAGGAGACCAAGGCCCAGGACCATCAGGTGGCTGAAACCCTGGAGGTGTTGAAAGACCATTACCATATTTACAGCAACTCGGCCGAACGTAAAGGCTATTCGGGCACTGCCATCATCAGCAAAACAGCGCCGCTAAAGGTAAGCAGCGACATAGGCCTGGCAGAACACGACCAGGAGGGACGGGTGCTTTGTGCCGAGTACGAGGATTTTTATCTGGTAAATGTATATGTGCCCAACTCGGGCAGCGATTTAAAGCGGCTGGACTACAGACAGGGATGGGACCTGGCTTTTTTCAACTACCTCAAGGGGCTGGAGGCGCACAAACCTGTGGTGGTCTGCGGCGATTTTAATGTGGCCCATAAGGCCATTGATTTGGCCCGACCCAAGGCCAATTACAACAAGGCGGCAGGTTACATGCAGGAAGAGATTGACGGTATGGATCGCTTCACCCAAGGGGGATTCAGCGACACTTTTCGCCACTTTTATCCCGACCTGACCGATCGATACAGCTGGTGGAGCTACCGTGCCGGAGCCCGGGGCAAGAATGTGGGCTGGAGAATCGATTATTTTTTGGTCACGACCCCTTTCCTAAGCAGGGTGAAAAAGGCCGACATTCTGGACCAGGTGATGGGCAGCGACCACTGCCCGGTTCTGCTGGAACTGGAGTAGCACGCGCACCTGAAAAAACAATCCCCCCTTGCTGACTGCTGTGCAGCAAGGGGGGATTTCTTTAATTATTGCAACTGCCTACAATTGCAAGGCACGCAGATAGGCTATAAAATTACCCATGGTATTGAGATCGGCTTCCTTCTCGCAGGAGGAACTCACCCAGGTTTCCAGGTACTTGGTCGGCCTGGACACCAACTCAAACTGCTTTTCCTGCTTCCTTACCAGTTCGTAATCGTCTGGGTTGTACTTAATAGCTGCTCCTATGGCAAATTGAAAAGCGGCCACATCTTCGGGATGTATGCCCCAGGTGGCAATAAAGTCATCGCCCTGGAATACCTCGGTTGCGGGATGATAATTTATACCGGTCAGAAACTGCACGGGCTGCTTGCTGAAGGCAAAAGCCTCTACCTTTGCCTCACGCATGCCTGAGAATACGGTGACCCGAACCAAAACATCTATGGTGTCGCCTTTGTAGGGAATCCCTTCCGACAACATTTCCATATAGGCGTGGTTGGCCTCTTTGCGCACGCGGGCAGTACGACGACTTACCGGGTCCAAAAACTGTTCCTTTTCGCCATCCCACAAGCGCACACCACCCATCCCCACGGTGGATCCTACTTTATATAGGTCGGCCCCCCAGCCATTCTCCTGCTGTTCAACGGTAGGATACCAGGCAGCGGCGGTGAGTTCAAGACCGGGGTTGATCTTATTGTAGGTGTCAATGGCTACTTTATGGTCGAAGTACAGGCGAAGGCCCATCCACTCATTCTCCACGGCTGGCCCGTGGTGGGCTACGTCTTTATACAAGTTCCCGCTTTCTGAGCTGATCTCTGTAACCTGCTTTTTGTCCTTGTTCCACATTAAGCTGGCGTCGGTTTTGTTTTGTGCCTGGGCCATGGTGCTCATAAGCAACACTGCTCCCAAAGCAATAATCATTTTTTTCATTGAGCTTCTCTGTTTTAAAGTTATGTAAACAAACTGTGCTAAATCCTCCTTTGCAAGCTTTAAAGATAATGGCTATTTTTGGTAATCCATAACCGCCCGAACATCTGCCGCAGCACAAACAACAAAATAACACACATCTCATGCAACGAATTCTTATGTTTACGGCCCTCGCTGGCCTGCTTTTTGGGTCGTGCAGCACCCCGGTGCACGAAGACCACAGTCACCACAACCGCGACCTGCAGCTAAGCAGCGACCGCATGACACCGGAGGTGCTCTGGTCCTTCGGCCGTTTGGGCAGTACAGCGGTCTCGCCCGACGGGCAAACGGTGCTTTATTCGGTGACTTACACCCACATCGGGGAGGACCGCTCGTATACCGACCTTTATACCGTTCCGGTTACAGGAGGAACGCCGGTGCAAATCACCAACACGGCGGTAAATGAAGCACAGGCGGACTGGCGGCCGGATGGTCGAAAAATCACCTTTTTGAGCAGTGCGTCGGGCGCGATGCAGTTGTGGGAGATGAACCCCGACGGCAGTGAGCGGCGCAGGGTGAGCGACATTGAAGAAGGCATTACCGGCTATTCGTATGCACCCGACCTCAAACACATTGCCTACAGCAAGCCGGTAAAACTCGACCAGACGGTCAACGAGCGACATCCCGACTTGCCCAAGGCCAATGCGCGCATCGAAGACGATTTGATGTACCGGCATTGGGACAGTTGGCACGACCACCATTACAGCCACCTGTTTATTGCCTCTTATTCCCCCGGAGGTGAGCTGACAGAGGGGACCGACATCATGGAGGGGGAGCGTTTTGATGCCCCCCTGAAACCTTTTGGGGGCATGGAGCAGGTTGCCTGGTCGCCCGACGGACAGGCATTGATCTACACCTGCAAAAAATTGAGCGGTCGCGACTACGCCTTTTCTACCAACTCGGATTTGTATGCCTACCAACTCAGTGACGGCAGCACCCGTAACCTTACTGAAGGGATGGCGGGCTACGATAAGAATCCGCTCTTTTCGCCCGACGGCACCCGCCTGGTTTGGGAAAGCATGGCACGCGATGGCTACGAGGCCGACAAAAACCGGCTCTTTATCATGGACTGGGAAAGTGGCGAGAAACGTGACCTTACGGTCGATTTCGACCACAATGCAGGCAGTCCGGTGTGGGACCGCGACCTGGACTACCTCTGGTTCAGCTCCAACCGCGAGGCGACCTATCAACTTCATTTGCTCGACTTAAAGAGCGGCGCCATTCATCAGGTTACCGAAGGGGTGCACAACCTGAATACCGTAGCCCATACGGGCGATGCACTGATTGCTGCAAGGGTGAGCATGAGCGAACCCGCAGATGTTTTTCGCATCGAAATAGAAACCGGCAACAACACCAATCTGAGCCGCATCAACGAAGGCTTGCTGGGACAGCTGACGATGGGTAAGGTAGAGGAGCGTTGGATAAAAACGAGCGACCGAAAAGACATGTTGGTCTGGGTCATTTACCCACCCCATTTTGACCCCAATAAAAAATACCCGGCCATCCTGTACTGCCAGGGCGGTCCCCAAAGCGGAGTGAGCCAGTTCTGGAGCTACCGATGGAATTTTCAGATGATGGCGGCCAACGACTACATTGTAATTGCGCCCAACCGAAGGGGTTTGCCCGGCTTTGGCACCGCGTGGAATGAGCAGATCAGCGGGGATTACGGGGGTCTGAATATGCAGGATTATTTAAGTGCCGCGGATGCTCTGGTGGCAGAGCCCTATGTGGATGAGGAGCGACTGGGCGCTGTAGGCGCCAGCTACGGGGGCTTTTCGGTATATTGGCTGGCCGGCAACCACAACAAACGCTTCAAAGCCTTTATTTCACACTGCGGCATCTTCAACAGCGATATGATGTACACTACCACGGAGGAGATGTTCTTTGTGGACTGGGATATGGAAGGTCCTTATTGGGAGCAAGCCGACAAACGCTACGATTTTTCGCCCCACCTCTTTGTGGACCAGTGGGATACCCCCATGCTGGTGATTCACGGCGAAAAAGATTTTCGCATTCCTTACACCCAGGGCATGGGCGCCTTTAATGCAGCACGCATCCGGGACATCCCCGCCCGTTTCCTCTATTTCCCCGAAGAAAGCCATTGGGTACTGTCGGCACAGAACGGCATCCTGTGGCAAAGGGAATTTGCCGGTTGGCTGGACAAGTGGCTGAAGTAAAGCGCTCAAAAACAAGACCATCAACTTTTTGTTGTCCCGATTGTTGTCTTACTGAAACCTTTAAACAAAAACATTATGCGGACAAAAGTTTTAAGAAACGTGGCGTGGGGATTTTTACTGGCATTGATGGCTGCCTGCACCCCCACCAACGACACCGCCATTTTGGTGGAAAGGGAAAGTAATTTCAATGTAGAAGAAACCCTCGAACGCATCCAGAATGAGGCTGCGGAATTGGGTTATACCGTGCCCATCGTTCACGACATGCAGGGCAATATGGCCCGCAACGGCATTGAAGTGCTTCCTGCTCAAATCATGGAACTGTGCCACGGGAATCGGGCCTACGAAATTTTAAAGTCGGACAGCGACCGCTACAACCTCACCATGTTGCCCTGCCGGGTAGCTGTTTACGAAAAGGAGGATGGAAAGACCTATGTGTCTTGGACCAACTACGCACATTTTTCCCAGTTGGAGCACGGCGTCGGTATGGAGGTGTTTCGGCAGGTGAGCAACGATTATGAAGAAATTATGCAAGATATTGTAAAAGAATAAACGCTGTTTACAACATGAAGGTATTGTGTTTCTACGCCGACCATTTCAGTTATACCATCGGCGATAAAAATCATGAAGCAGCAGACGAAGCGGCCCTCCCGGGCCGCTTTGCTGCTTGCATTGTGGCCAAAGCCCCCAGTTACTCCATGGCACGCATTTGGGCGGCCCTTTAACTTATCCCTTCGGTCACTTGGGCTGCAAAAAGCAACCCTTCAGGAACAATAAACCCAAGTGCGCCCATCGGCCACTTATCTTTGCAACATACCAACGCATCGACCTATGTTGCACTACAGCATCAACAACAACTTTAAGGCGCTTGAAAAACACTTTCCCACCATTCAAAAATGGTTTCCGGAAGAAGGCAGCACCATATACAAAATACGCAACGAAATTAAAGTCATTGAGTTGGAAGGCCATCGCCTTTGCGTAAAAGCCTTTGCCCGGCCGCACCTGCTTAATCGCATAGTTTATGCATGGCTGCGTAAAAGCAAGGCCAAACGAAGTTTCTTAAATGCCTTCAAGCTGCAAAAACTGAACATCGATACACCTGAGCCCATAGCCTGGATCGAGTTCCGTGACCGTTTCGGGTTCATCACGCACAGCTATTACATCTCGTTGTATCAAGAACACGCCTTCACTCTGGCTGGAGTCTTTGGACAAAAAATGGCCGCCAAAGAAGAGATTCTGCGCGACTTTGCCCACTTTGCCTGGGAGCAACTCCACCTCAAAGGTGTGGAGCATCTCGATTTGGGACAGGGCAACGTACTGGTTCGCCCCCACACCGAGAAATGGCATTTCAGTCTGGTCGACATCAACCGAATGAAATTCAACAAGAAAGGCTTGCGTCAACATGGATTTTCGAACCTGCGCCGACTCAACGCCTCCCCCATCGAAATGGCCATGCTGGCCAGCTACTACGCCGAAGCCCGACAAAGCAACCCGCTTTGGGGCATTATTCAGTTGGGTTGGTACAAGCTGCGCTTCCAAAAATTCCGCCATCTAAAAAAAAGCATCACCAGCCCCCTAAAAAAATTGGCATTTGCCCGCTAAAACACTGAGGTATTAGTACGAAAGCGTTATTTTTGCGGCTTTCAACACCGTACCTATGCGCAGCATCCTGCTTCTGCTAAGCCTTCTTATACTCATGGCCCCGCTCACGGCCCAAGAAAACGACAGTCTTTTGGTGGCACGTCCCCTCGAGGGAGAAGGCATCTGGAGCTTTCTGCGCCGGCACCAGCTCGACCCCGCCACCCATCTGCAAAACTTTAAAAAACTGAATGAGGGGCGTTTCGACAACAACGGGGGACTCTATTTGCACCGCGACTACCTGATACCGGTGGTACTGAAAGAACGGAAAGAGCCCCTGTTTGGCGCCGAACACGAAACCGTTAAACCTATAGATGATCGGCTCAAAGGGGCCGTATTTTACCTGGTAAGCGGGCACGGTGGGCCCGACCCCGGGGCCATCGGGCATTACGGCGAACAAGACTTGTACGAAGACGAATACGCCTACGACATCACGCTCCGACTGGCACGTCGACTCATGGAGCACCAGGCCAAAGTCCACCTCATTGTACAGGATGCTACCCACGGTATTCGCCCCACCTCTTGGCTGGCCCCCGACCGCTCCGAAACGGTACAGGGCGAGACCATCCCCCTCGACCAGCTCGAACGCCTGCAACAGCGCGCCCGTGTCATCAACCATCTGGCCAAAAAAGAACGGGCAAACTACCAGCGGTGCATCGAAATTCACCTCGACAGTCGCAGCCAAAACAAACAACTCGATGTGTTTTTCTACCACCACGCCCGCAGCAAAAAAGGCCGACAGATGGCCGAAACTTTGCGCAACACCCTCCAGCAAAATTATCAGAAACACCAGCCACGAAGAGGTTTTTCAGGCACAGTAAGTGACCGCAATCTCTATATGCTCCGCCAAACCAATCCCGTTGCCGTATTCATTGAACTGGGGAACATCCGAAACTTTCGCGACCAGCAGCGCTTCATCTTCGAATCGAACCGACAGGCACTGGCCAACTGGCTGGCCGAAGGCATCATCAACGACTACACGCAAGGGCAGTAATCGGACTTTGATAAACCCCGGATTATTCGCATTTTTGTAGAATCATCAACAACGAAAACATTTGCTATGAAACCAACACTCTTGATACTTGCCGCCGGCATGGGAAGCCGTTATGGCGGACTCAAACAAATGGACGAACTGGGACCCGACGGCGAATCCATCATCGACTATTCGGTATTTGACGCCATCCGGGCCGGCTTTGGCAAGGTGGTCTTTGTCATCCGGGAGGACTTTGCCCAGGCTTTTAAAGACCGCTTTGAGCCACGCCTGAAAGGCAAAATAGCCACGGAATACGTGTACCAGAGTCTCGACAAAATACCCAACGGCTTCAGCATTCCCGAAGGCCGTGAAAAGCCCTGGGGAACCGGCCACGCCATGCTCATGGCTAAAGACGCCATCAGCACCCCCTTTGCCATCATCAACGCCGACGATTTTTACGGCAAGGACGCCTACGCCCAGGCCTTCGAATTTATACAGAACAGTAAGGCCGACAACGAATACGCCATGATTGGCTACGCCCTAAAAAACACCCTGAGCGAGTTCGGTACCGTATCGCGTGGCGTATGTGAGGCCGATGCCAGCGGTAACCTCACAAAAGTCACCGAACGCACCAAAATTGGCAAAGAAGGTCAAGGCATTTTCTTTTATGAAGGCGAACAGAAGGAAGAACTGACCGGCAACGAGCCCGTATCCATGAATTTCTGGATTTTCAAACCCGAATTTTTCAAGCATCTGGAAGAAGGGTTCCAAAACTTCCTGCGTGAAAAAGGGAGCGAGATGAAATCCGAATACTACTTCAACATCGCTGCCGACCAACTGGTAAAAGCCCAAAAAGCCACGGTTAAAATCATCAACACCCCCGCCAAGTGGTTCGGCGTCACCTACCAGGAAGACAAGCCCGACGTACAGGCCGCCCTCCAAAGCCTGCACGAGCAAGGCCTCTACCCCAACGGCCTTTGGAAATAAGCGGAAGCGCAGATGGCATGCCGCAAGCCCCAACTCAGGAAAGGAAGTAGTGCAAGATAGCGCCCTTCAGAAAATTTCGTAATGAACAAGTATCCATAACGCAACAAGCATCGCTCCACTCCGGAAAGGAAGTAGTGCAAGATAGCGACCTTCAGAAAACACCGTAAGTGAACAAAGGAGTGCAACGTCAAAAACATCGCTGTTTGAGCCGAAGGCGAGTTCGATGTTTTTAGTGAAACGACTGAAGTGAACAGGTGTTTTATGTCAGGCGCAAGATTGCACTACGACTACCCGAGTTTCGATGCTTGTAGTGAAGGATACGAAGTGAATAGAAATTTTATGTCAGGCGCTATTCTGCACCACGACTACCATGATAAAAAGCACAAACCTCCTTCAAACCACACGCCTCACACTTCGGCTTCCGCGCCACACAAACATAGCGCCCATGCAAAATCAACCAATGGTGCGCAATGGCCAGCAAATCCTCCGGAATGTACTTCACCAACTGCTTCTCCGTCTCCAGTGGCGTTTTGGCATCCTTAGTTAAACCCAGTCGCGCCGCCACCCGAAACACATGCGTATCCACCGCCAGGGCAGGCTTATCAAAAACCACCGAAGCAATCACGTTGGCCGTTTTCCGCCCCACCCCGGGCAATTTCTGCAAATCCTTAATGTCAGAGGGCACCTCCGAATTAAAAGTATGCACCAACATTTGCGCCATTCCCACCAAACTCTTACTCTTATTGTTGGGATAACTGCAGGAACGAATGTATTCAAAGACTTCTGAAACTTCGGTCTGAGCCAGCACTTCGGCCGTAGGGAAACGTTCAAAGAAAGGCGGCGTCAGCATATTCACCCGCTTGTCGGTACACTGTGCCGACAAAATTACAGCGACCAGCAACTCATAAGGATTATTGTAATGCAACTCGGTTTCGGCCACCGGCATATTTTCCTGAAACCAGGCAATCACCTTCTTAAAACGCTCTATTCTCCGCATCGCTTCCCTTTCTTATATGAACAACAACAAACTCATCGCCATCACCACCATGCCCCCAAACATGCCGTAAATCGAAAGGTGGTGCTCGCCGTACTCACGCGCTGCAGGCAGGAGTTCATCCAGACTGATAAATACCATAATGCCGGCTACAGAAGCAAAGATGATTCCGAAAAGCAGCGGGCCCATAAACGGCATTAAAAGCATAAAACCCACAATCGCGCCTATGGGTTCAGCCAGGCCCGACAGAAAACTGTATTTAAAAGCCTTTCGGCGACTGCCGGTAGCATAATAAATGGGAACAGAAATGGCAATCCCCTCGGGAATATTGTGAATGGCAATAGCCACCGCAATGGCAATACCCAAATTGGGGTCGGCCATAGCCGCCGTAAAAGTAGCCAGGCCCTCCGGAAAGTTGTGAATGGCAATGGCCAGGCCAGTCATCATACCCATTCGCATCAACTTCTTCTCCCGCCTTTTTTGCGCACGCTGCTCTTCCGTCATATTCTCAATCAGATTGATCTCGTGCGGGTTCTCACCCTTGGGTATAAAACGGTCGATCAGGGCAATAAGCAGCATCCCCCCAAAAAAGGCCGCCACCGTCACCCAGGTCCCAGGCTTATCCCCCATAAATTCGGTAAGCTCCTCCCGTGCCTTAAAAAAGATTTCCACAAAGGAAACATAGATCATTACTCCGGCCGAAAAACCCAGCGCCAGGGACAAAAACCGGGTATTGGTGCGCTTGGCAAAAAAAGCCATGGCACTACCAATCCCCGTCGACAAACCCGCAAAAAGGGTCAATCCAAATGCAAACCAAATCGTATTCCAATCCATCCTCGTTTCTTTTAATTCAGGGGATTTAAAAAAATCTTTTGCACCAAACCTTCAGAGAGCAAAACCTTTCGGCGACCAACCTCCAGCTCCATACTCTTATCAAAGTCGTAACATTGAATTACCTGCAAACGCTGCCCCGGATGAATGCCGTAGCGGGCAAACAAATCAAAAACTTCCGGTTCACGAATGATGATGCGTGCCACCAAATAGTTTTTCCCAGGCTCTGCCTGTTGCAGCTCCAACAAGCCGTTGGCCTCAGGCAGACTCCCGCTTTGACGGGGAATGGGCTCTCCGTGCGGATCAAAATCGGGATGGCCCAAAAAAACATCGATCCGATTCATCAACTCCTCCGAAGCGTGATGCTCCAAACGCTCGGCCTCCTCGTGCACCATTTTCAGATCCATATCCAAAACCTGCTGCAAAAACAATTCCCACAGCCTGTGCCGGCGTATGATTTTCAAAGCCAGCTCCTCTCCGGCCCCCGTAAGCTCCATCTCCCGATAAGGCGTATAAGCCACCAAGCCCCGCTCGGCCAATTTGCGGGCCATATCGGTCACCGCGGCCGAACTGATTTCAAGCCGGGCCGCCAATTGGGTACCCATCACAGCCGCTACCTGTTCATCACGCAGCAGGTAAAGCGCCTTTAAAAAATTATCTGTGGCAATAGACATATTACAGCAAACTTAAATGCAAATTTAAGTAAGCTTAAACTCAAAAACAACAACTTAGCAAAACTCTTAAGGGCACTTTCACGTTCTTTTAATATTGAGATAAAGGAGACCTCCCCAAAAAGAAGTAATTTAGCTCTTCAGATAAACTTGTTTTTATAAAAAATACGATATGCTTAAAATGAGAATTACATCGGCCCTGTTTCTGGGTCTTATGCTTTCGGCCCCTCTGGGGGCTCAATCGACTGACTCACTGGCTATTTTTACCAACCCAAGCCCCCATAAGCTGGTGAACCTGCCCGCTGATGCAGCTTTTAAAGAACATCCCAAAAACATCATACTGCTGATTGGGGATGGTATGGGACTGGCCCAGCTACATGCAGCCAAAACAGCCAACGGCGGGGCACTCAACATCACAACACTGAAACACATGGGTTTGATCGACACGCAGAGTGCCGACAATTACATCACCGACTCGGCAGCAGGAGGTACCGCACTGGCTACCGGTCAACGTGTCAACAACGGGGTCATTGCCCAGGATGCCGAAGGCCGCCCCATCAGATCCATCCTGCACCTGAGCGAAGAAAACGGCAAAGCAACAGGCCTCGTTTCCACCTCCGGCATTACCCATGCCACACCCGCTTCCTTTATTGCGCACGACATTTCACGCAACAACTACGAAGCCATTGCCGCCGACTTTCTGGAAACCGACATCGACCTGTTTATTGGAGGGGGACTGGAACACTTTACCCAAAGGGAAGACGGCAGGGACCTCAGCCGTGAGCTGGAAGACAAAGGCTATAAGGTCTTCACCTCGCTGGAAGCAGCGGGAAAAGCCAAAAATGGCCCCATGGCCATTTTTACCGCAGCAGGACACAATCCGGTTTATCCGGAACGTGGCCACATGTTGCCCATGGCCACCCAAAAGGCACTGGAGGTGCTTTCGGACCACCAAGCCGGCTTCTTCATCATGATTGAAGGCTCACAAATCGACTGGGGTGGCCACGCCAACAGCACGCCCTACATTGTACAAGAGGCGCTCGACTTTGACAGGGCAGTAGGCGCAGCACTGGAGTTTGCTGCAGCCAATGGCGAAACACTGGTCATTGTTACCGCCGATCACGAAACCGGTGGTATGACCATCAATGGCGGGAGTGACCAAGAGCTTACAGTAAACGCCAGGTACACCTCAGAAAACCACACCGCCGTAATGGTGCCCGTATTTGCTTACGGTCCCGGAGCCGAAAATTTCATGGGCGTTTATAAGAATACCGACATTTTTGAAAAGATGAAAGCCCTTTTCAAGTTTTAAGAAAACGCACCAAAATTAGAAAACGAGGCCACAGCGCCCCGTTTTTTTTGCTCCTGTTATAATCGGCCGTTGATGGGACAACTTAGCGCTTCCTGCTCATCCTCACCTGGCGCAAAAACGTCCTTCCTGTTGATTTTGAAATAGGCTGTTAAATCGCGTAACTGTCGGGCCCTACTCTCCAGGTGCTGCGCCGTTGCCGACAACTCCTCGCTGGAACCGGCCGACTGCTGAGTAAGCGTATTCAACTCCTGCAAGGCCATGTTAACCTGATTGCTGCCGTTGCTTTGCTCTATGCCTGCCGCAGCAATTTCCGATAAATATTCAGCGGTTTTCCCCACCTGGGGCACCAACTCCTGGAGGCGTTCCATAGACGACTGAGTAAGTTCCAAGCCCTCCTTTACAGCCTTCATAATCTCATCCGCAGCCTCCTTACTTTTGTCGGCCAACTTTCTCACCTCACCGGCCACCACGGCAAAGCCTTTACCATGCTCCCCTGCCCTGGCAGCCTCAACCGAAGCATTCAAGGCCAAAATATTCGTTTGGAAAACGATGTCGCTGATTACAGCAATACGCTGAGCTATCAGAGTATTGGCCTCAAAAGCCTTCACCGAGCGAACATTCACCTCCTCCATATCTGTCAACGCCTGCTCCGAGACCTGGCGTGTTGCATTGGCATGAGCACTGTTTTGCTCAACAGAAGCATTCATCTCTTCCATAGTAGAGCTGATCTCTTCCAAGGAGGAAGCCTGCTCATTGGCCCCTTCACTCAAGGTCTGAGAAGCGCGACTCAACTCACGACTAACCTGCTCAAAATTCACGGCCTCCATATTCATAAACCCAATCAGTTCTTCAAGCTTGGCCTTCATTCGTGACAAAGCTCCTGCCAACTGGCCCAATTCATCGTTTTGAGTCACTTCAATTTCCACCGTCAGATCACCGTCGGCAATGTGTTCGGCAAGCCGGATGGATGCCTGCAAGGCCTTACGGATGTTTCGGGTCATCACCACCGATATCATAACCACAAAAACAATCACCAACACGCCCAATACCAGCGTCAGTAAAGCCACCCGTTCCTTCAAATCACTGCTCTGCACCTGCAGCACAGCAATTTCTTCCTCCAACAAAGTCTCTGCCCGATGCAACAAAGTAGTCATCTGCGACATATTGGTCTCCACCTCCTGCTGATACACCTCAGCCATACGCGCCGAAGAAGTCCCCTCCCCCAGCAATACCGCTATACTATCGGCAGCAGCATGCAAACGCACATGAGGCTGCTCCATAGCCGCCATCAAAGGCTTTAAATCAGGCAACAGCGTCTCCATCTCCCCGCGCTCTGCGCTGTAAAACATTTGCCCAAACCGGCACTGCCGCGGATCGTGCTCCAGATCCCTGGTGTCCGAAGCTCCGGTAATCAAAATCCCCCCCAGCGTATTCACCCATTCCAGGTGATCGATGTGCCGATTATTGAGCCCCTGAAGACGATCCATATAATAGTCGATGGTCTGGCTGTTTGCATTAATCCGGTACAGGACACTTAAGTTGTAGCCGGCATAAACCAATACACCGGTAATAATAACCCCGAAGCCCATGACCAATTTATAGCCAAACTTCCAATTCTTAAATTGTAAGTAGTTGTACATAAATCCTTATACCTAGAAGAAAAACAATTTGGGTGTGGGCAGTCGTTAAACAGAAAATGCGCCCGGGAGCAGGTACTACAAAGATAGCAGGAAGTTAAGCACCGTCCGCCTGTTTAATAATTTTTAGCATTCGATAAACACGCAAGATATTCGCCCAACAGTTCTTATCTTTACAGACAAAACACCTTGATTATGCAGTGGAGCCGGCAGCAACTTTCCATTCTGGCCATAGTGGCCATCACCTCTTTTATGGGGACCTTCCTCATCTCCTCCATCAACATAGCACTTCCGGCCATTGAAGCAGAATTTTCGATGCATGCGGTGGCCTTGAGCTGGATTGTTACCGGTTTTTTGCTGACCACCGCCATTTTGCTTTTACCTATGGGACGGATTGCCGATTTAAGCGGCGTTCGCAGGGTGTTTAAATCGGGGCTCGTCTTGTTTACCTTATCGTCGCTGCTTTGTGCCTATGCGCCCAATGGAAACTGGCTCATCGCCTTCAGACTGCTTCAGGGAATGGGGGCAGCGCTCACCAGCACCACAGGGACCGCCATTTTGGTAACGGCCTTTCCACCCCAACAAAAGGGTCGGGTGCTGGGCATTTCGGTGGCTGCGGTTTACATCGGACTGGCCACCGGTCCCTTTATTGGCGGTTATCTCACCCAGCTTTTGGGTTGGCGTTCAATCTTCCTGACTTCAACCCTACTGGGCCTTTTGGTGATTGTCGTTACCTGGCGCTATTTGGGGAAGGATGCGGCAACAGCACCCGGCATCTTGCGCAAACTAAGATTGAAAGGAAGCCTTTTTTATATCGCTGGACTCACGGCACTGGTTTACGGGTCCTCCCGCATTCCGGAGCTTTTGGGTTGGCTTTTGATGCTGCTGGGTGCGGTAGGCTTGCTGCTTTTCTGGCGCAGCGAAGCGCGGTCCGACTTCCCCATCTTCCATACCCGGCTCTTTACCCACAACCGTCTTTTTGCCTACTCCAATTTCGCCGCCCTCATCAATTACAGCTCCACCTTTGCCATTGTGTTTTTGTTGAGTCTATACCTGCAAAAAATTCAGGGACTTAGTCCACAAACCGCAGGCAGCATTCTGGTGGCCCAACCGGCCATGATGGCCTTGTTTTCGCCCATAGCTGGCCGCCTCTCCGAGCGCATACAACCCCGTTACCTGGCCACCCTGGGTATGAGTATGTGTACGGTGGGACTGGCTGCCTTTGCCTTTTTGCAAGCCCAAACACCCCTACCGATCATTGTGGGCATTTTGCTGTGGGTGGGACTGGGTTTTGCGCTGTTTTCATCGCCCAACATGAACACCATCATGAGCTCGGTCGACCGCAGCGCTTACGCCCAGGCATCGGGCACGGCAGCGACCATGCGGGTGGTGGGACAAATTACGTCGATGACCATTGCAACCTTCTTTTTTGCCCTCCTTTTGGGGAAAACCCAAATGGAAGCGGCTGATCCCAAACTGTTTCTGCAGGCCCAACGCCAGGCCTTTCTGGTATTTGCCGCACTGGGACTGGCAGGCATCTACTTTTCGTGGTGGCGGGGACGCC
Organism: Geofilum rhodophaeum; assembly: GCF_002210225.1. Taxonomy (GTDB): domain Bacteria; phylum Bacteroidota; class Bacteroidia; order Bacteroidales; family Marinilabiliaceae; genus Geofilum; species Geofilum rhodophaeum. The sequence continues at coordinate 73,058 of NZ_MWUJ01000001.1, forward strand.
TCGACCGCCAGTAATTGGAGAGGTTGAGCACCACGAGCGAAGAAGCAATAATGAGCATCCCGGTGACCGAAATCCAGTCGGGCTGCTCCTCAGCAATGAGCACCCAGCTCAAAATGGCGCCGGAAACAGGAATCAAAAACTTCCAGACATTCAACTCCGACACCTTAACCCCGGGACGTTTTATCAAGGAAAACCAGATGGTGAAAGCGGCGGCAGAAAGAAAACTCAACCAGCCCAGGGCCAGGTAATAATCCCTGGGGAAAGGACCACTGGCCAGACCCTCTACCGGTAGGGATACCAAAAAGAGGGCCAAACCGCCAATCATGAGACTGCCCCCGCTGAGCACCCAGGCCGGCATGCCCTTCGAGCGTTTCACAATCAACACATTGGAGAATCCCGAAAAAAGGTTGTTCATGATAAGAAAAAGAATGCCCAGCCACTCGTATTCCCCCCGCACTTCCGATTTGCTGCGGCCCAGGGTGATGACGACGATGCCCAGCACCCCAATAGCAATACTGAACATCTTCCAGAAAGTCATTCGGTCGTTCGACAGACTAAAATGGGCCACCACCGCAATGAACAGGGGCGAGGCCCCTATCAGCATGGCACCCAGCGCACTGGGCACCAAATCAAGCCCCATATAAAAAAAGGCATACTGCAAAAAGATCTGCAGCAGGGCAATGAGCAAAACAAAGACCGGCTGTTTCTTAATTTCACGCAAAAAGACCCGCGGCTTCCCAAAGAACACAAGCAACAAAAGTCCGGAAATAAAGAAACGAAGTCCGGCAAACTGGAGGGGACTGTGGTATTCCAAACCAATCTTGACGCCCACAAAGGCGGTGGACCACAACCAACTGGCAAAGATGGCCAGGAAGGTGGTGCTCTTTAAAATTTTAAGCATGCAGCAGTACCAAAAAAGCAGAGCCGTCTGATCAACAGACGACTCTGCATTACTAAAAAGTATTCTAAAATTAAATTACGGCAGCGCCAATCATGTAGGCAGCAGCCAGGGCTATAATGGCGTAAAGCTCGGGGAATACAGCCAAAATCAAGGTCTTACCAGCCACATCGTGACCCGAACCAATGGCAGCAATACCGTTGGCACAAACCTGACCCTGACGGTAAGACGACAGCAAGCCCACCAGACCAACAGCCAAACCGGCGCCAAAAACGGCACCTGCTTTGATCCAGGTAATGTCGGGTGTCAGCAAACCGAAAAAGTTACTCATCAAAAAGTATCCGGCAAAGCCATAAAGACCCTGACTACCAGGAAGAGCGGTCAAAAGAAGATAAGATCCGAATCCATCGGGATTCTTTTTCATTGCTCCTACAGAGGCACTACCTGCCGCTGAACATCCAAATGCACTACCGGTTCCGGCCAAACCAACCATTAAACCAATTCCAATGTAAGCCAATACAATAGGTTCCATGTTTTCTTTTTTAATTTGTTACAACTGTTATTATTCTAAACTCTTCTCGGCAAAAGGGGTATAACGTTTGCCGCCCCCGGTAAAACCGGCATTTTTATAAAATTCCACAAAGGTAAGTCGAATGGGATGAACAAAGGCACCCAAACCTGCCATAAACAGGGTCATTCCGTGCCCCACCAAAAGAATAATGATCATCACCAGGGGACCAAAAATCACATTGTCGGGACGCAGACTCATGGCCAACTCATTGAACACGAAGCCCAGAATCGCACTGGAAACCCCCAGGGCGAACAGACGAATGTACGAAAGCAAATCGCCCACCAAGCCGGTAACCATACCATACACATCCCACAATCCACTTAAAAAATTCATCACAATACTGCGACGCGGATGGTTGAACAAGAGAATCAAGGCCCCGGACGCGATCAAAACACCGTTTTGCAGGTAGCTGCCCACCGATTCGCTGACGGCACCCAGCTCACGCAAACCGTAAGCCAGACCACTGCCCACAATCAACAACAACCAGCCTATGGTGGCATAAGCGTAGGCAAAACCCTTGGTCATGGAAACATTCACCACTTTCAGCACCATGCCGAACAAAATCTGAATCACACCCAAAATAAGGGCCAGATTAAACAGCTTATCGGTATCGATCATGTAAGCCTTCCACTTTTCCAGCCAGGCAATGTCTGCCTCAATCAAATTGATGCCGAAGAAGGTGCCGGTAAGGGCGCCAAAAACAACGGTTGCCAATCCCAGCCACTGCGCCAGGGTCATGATGCTGCGCATCTTTGGCACCTTGTACTTGGCAAAAATAGCTGCTAAAAGAATGATCAATCCGTATCCGGCGTCGCCTAAAGAAAACCCAAAGAAGAGCATGTAAAAGGGTGCAAAGAAAGGCACCAAATCCAGCTCCTTATGGTTGGGCAATTCGTACAGGTCGCCGATGGACTCAAACACGCGGGCAAATCGGTTGTTTTTCAACTGCACGGGCACCTTATCGTCGTCGGTGGGTCGCGAAGCCACATACAAAATACTCCTACGATCCAACTCAGCATTGAGTCCCGCCATCTTAGGCTGGGGCACCCAACCCTCGATCAAACGAACATGGTCTTCCACCTCGCTTTGCGTTTGGTGCAAAACATTGGCCTCATCCAGCTCGCTTTTTAAATCAGCAGCATAGGCCTCCAGTTGTCTCACTTGGTGCGTGGCCAACAAATCCAACTCCTCGTTGAATTGAAGCACCTCTGCTTCCAATGCTTTTTGCTCGTTTCGCAAGTCCGACAAAGACCTTGCCGGCAGCAAAGTTTCGTCAACGCCCTCCCATTCGGGCAAGGCAGCACCAGCTTCGCGTTGCAGCAACACAAAATAAGTGAATCCCCCCTCAGCAGAAACTTTCTGCAAATAGTACTCCTGCTCCCAGGCGGGATCAAAATATTTATCGCGACAAACCAGGAAACGGAAATACAGTCCACTTTCTTTTAAATCCTCCAGTCGCTCGGGAGAAAAATCGCCCCAGGGCAACAAGAGTTGGGCTTCCTTTTCGAGACTGCCCATCTGTTGCTGTCTCTGTTCCAGTTCCGCCTCAATTTCCCGAACGCGCTGCCAAACAGCGGCGCCATCGGCAAAACGGGGTCCCTCACCACTGACCTCATTGTTCTTCACCCGATCGCTCAAACTGCGAATGGTTTTCAACAAATCGTTGTAAGCCCTAAGCAAATCCTGCATTTCGGGAGTCGCCTCCTGCTTCTTTACCTGAACATGCAACACACCCATCTGCTTCAGCTCTTTTAAAAAAGCTTTATAATCGGCATGGTACACCAGGAAAGAGTATTTCATCATGGGTACTATCATAACTCGACCTCCTGCTCTTGACGGGTTTTAACAATCTTCTGGGCCGATTTGGAAAGATTTTCCTCATCTTCTAAAAAGCGCTTGATTTTACGCATGGCATCCTCAAACCCGGGAATCTGAACCTTCTCATACAGGTTCACCTTTTGGGTGGTCTTTTTCCGGGCATGATCAAGCAACTCCATCTTACGCAGCCACACCTCGCGTTCAATACCCAAACGGGCCAGATTACGCAAAATGGCGATGCCATCGGCAAACCAGACCGGCCGTGTAAAAGGATTGTAGGGTGCAATGTTAAAGTGAATATCTTCCAGGATGGGCGTAAGCACACCGGCGATTTTCTTCACCGACAGATCCACATCCTCTACTTTAACCAGCGAAGCATCAAACTCGCCCCACAATCGCACCATGTCCTCATAACGACCCAGTTCCTTTTCCAACTCCTGCTCCATCTCGGCAGCACGGTCTTTGGCACGCTTCACCTCACTGCGCAAAGCCGACTCTTTGTTCTTGAGGGTCGGCAAGGCCCGCTCGCGTACCTTCAACTGCTTATCCAGAGTCTGCAGCGAAGTTTTATTGTACTGAAATTTAATTGACATGCTGTTATTCTTAATGTTTTTACCGCTGCTTATTCTCCCACCCAGTATTGGTCAACAAACTCTTGTTTGATGCCCACCTCGGCCTTGGTAAAATGCTTACCAAGCAATTCCCAGGAAATATTCAGCATGGTGTCGGTATCCACATTTACATCAATAGCCAACAACTTATCCGAATAGGCTTTGGCAAAAGCCAGGGTACGCTCATCGTAATCGGTCAGGTCAAAACCATTCTCCAGTTTGGTCTTGGCATTGGCCGCATCGGCATACAAACGAATGGCCGCATTCATCACCTGCGGGTGATCGGCCCGGGTTTGTTTACCAATAACCAACTGCTTCAGACGAGACAGCGAACGGAAGGGATCCACAATCACCTTTCCAATTTCGGTATCGCGACGCAGGAACAACTGTCCCTCGGTAATGTAACCGGTGTTGTCCGGAATGGCGTGGGTAATGTCGCCGCCCGAAAGGGTGGTTACGGCAATAATGGTAATGGAACCGCCGGAAGGAAACTGTACCGCCTTCTCGTAAATACGCGCCAGGTCAGAATACAAAGATCCGGGCATACTGTCCTTCGAAGGAATTTGATCCATACGGTTGGATACGATACTCAGGGCATCGGCAAACAAGGTCATGTCGGTGAGCAATACCAACACACTCTCATTCTTATCCACCGCAAAATACTCGGCTGCCGTAAGTGCCATATCCGGCACCAACAGACGCTCCACGGGCGGGTTCTCGGTAGTATTAACAAAGCTGACGATGCGATCGAGCTCACCAGCGTTCTGAAACACATTCTTGAAAAACAGGTAATCGTCGTTGGTCAAGCCCATCCCGCCCAGAATAATTTTGTCGGCCTTGGCCCGCAAGGCCACATTGGCCATTACCTGGTTGTAGGGCTGGTCGGGGTCGGCAAAAAACGGAATTTTCTGACCCGAAACCAGACTGTTGTTGAGGTCGATACCTGCTATACCTGTAGCAATCAACTGAGAAGGCTGCTTACGACGTACCGGATTCACCGAGGGACTGCCGATGTCGCGAATCTCCCCTTCTACCTGGGGACCGCCATCAATGGGGTCGCCGTAGGCGTCGAAGAAGCGACCGCCCAGTTCTTCACTCACCTTCAGCTGGGGCGGACGCCCCAAAAAGGTCACTTCGGCGTTGGTGGGGATGCCTTCGGTTCCGGCAAACACCTGCAGGGTAACCAAATCGCCCATCAGCTTAACCACCTGTGCCCTGCGGCCATGCACCATGGCCATTTCATCGTAGCCCACGCCCTTGGCCTTTAAGGTAACCGTGGCCTTGGTCATGTTGATCAGCTGGGTATATATTTTTTGAAATGCCTGACTTTCCATCATTCAAATTTTACTCGGTTAATAATCAGTTCATGCGTCCTTTGAGCAGCTCTTGAAGTGCCGACTCATGTTTTTTAAAGTCGTCCGACTCAAATTCGGCATAATTCATCTGCTTGTAAATGTTGATCACCTCCTTGAAAAATACGGAGACGTCTTCAAAACCTTTGTATTTGAATTCGGCATCTGCCACACCCAAAACACTGGAAAGCATGTACTTCTGTCGCTCCATCGGCGTAGACGCATCAATCGCGTCAAAAGCATCCTGTTGCAAAATCACAAAGTCGATGAGTTCCGACTTCCAAAAACGATCGTGGAAAGCCATGGGCACGCCATCGTCGCCCAAAATATTGATTTGCTCCATCGCTTCCTTACCACGCAACAAAATATCTTTGGCCTTAATAACATCTGCCAACCATTCTTCACCCACATTCTTTTTCAGATTCTCCATTACTTCGGGATATTCGAGGTACTTGGAGTAACTGTCGATGGGGTCGATGGCCGGATAGCGCTTGCTGTCGGCACGCGCCTGCGACAGACCATAGAAACAACGGGCCGCCTTACGAGTCCCTTCGGTAACGGGCTCCTTTAGGTTACCCCCTGCCGGAGATACCGTTCCAATAAAGGTAATGGAACCGGTGGAACCATTGGGCAAATAAACAAAGCCGGCACGCGAATAAAAATTGGAGATTACAGCCGAAAGGTCCATCGGGAAAGCATCCGGTCCGGGCAGCTCCTCCAAACGGTTCGACATCTCCCGCAAAGCCTGCGCCCAACGCGAAGTAGAGTCGGCCATCAACAACACCTTTAAACCCATTGACCGGTAGTATTCGGCCAAAGTCATGGCGGTATATACCGAAGCCTCACGAGCGGCCACCGGCATATTGGAGGTGTTGGCTATGATGGTGGTACGTTCAATCAGTTTGCGCCCGGTCCTCGGGTCGTCCAACTCAGGAAACTCTGTAAAAATTTCCACCACCTCGTTGGCACGTTCGCCACAAGCGGCGATGATAACCACATCTGCCTCCGCCTGCTTAGAGATGGCGTGCTGAAGTACGGTTTTCCCGGTTCCGAAAGGCCCGGGAATAAAGCCGGTTCCTCCTTCGGTAATGGGATTCAGCGTGTCGATACACCGTACTCCGGTTTCCAGCAATTTAAATGGGCGTGGTTTGTCCTTGTAAGCACGCACCGCCATTTTAACGGGCCATTTCTGAACCATAGTCAGCGGGAACTCCTGTCCCTCATCGTCCACCACCACAGCAATGGTTTCGTCTACGGTATAATCGCCGGCCTCGGCCAGGGACTTCAACTCGTAGCGCTTGTCCATTTTAAAGGGCACCATAATTTTATGGGGAACACTGTTCTCCATCACCTCACCCAACCAGTCGCCGGCAGTCACTTTATCGCCCACCTTGGCCAGGGGCTTAAAGCCCCACTTGTCCACCCGGTTCAAGGGATCGGTATAATCGCCCCGTTTCAAAAACACCCCGTCCATTTTGTCGAGATCGTTCTGCAAACCATCGTAGTTGCGAGAGAGGATACCCGGTCCGAGACTCACCTCCAACATATGGTTTTCAAACTCCACCGAGGAACCAATGCGCACTCCACGGGTGCTCTCGAACACCTGAACGTAGGCATTTACCCCAACCACCTTAATCACCTCAGCCATGAGGCGTTCTTCGTTGTGCTGGATAAAACAAATCTCGTTCTGTGCCACCGGCCCGTCCACTTCAACGATTACCAGGTTGGCCACAATCCCGGCCACCTTGCCTGTGGTTTTATTATTTCTTTCCATATCCTAATGTAAATTCTTCCGGAAACTGAAAGCCTGCCTCCAGGTCGTTCAGCAATTGGTTAAACATTTCTTTACCGCGCTCAGCATCCAGGGCCATCCAGCGTTCCACAATCAAGAGCTTTTGCACAAAGGCCAGCACTTTCTCAATAGTAAAATACGCAAAAAAGGTCTCCTCATCTATGAAGTCCCATTGGTGCCTGTCCAGGCGAAGTTCTCTTTCCAACAGATCCTTGCCTTCAAACAACTGAATAAGGTGCTCCATCTCGTGCACCTCGTTGGCCAGACCGAAATCGCGTGTTCTGCTTTTCCGAAGCGCAGCGGTAATCTCATCGTCACCCACCAAAGCCTGATCAAAGGCCAATTTATGCTTGCGGCCATTCAGCGCCACCATCACATTACCAATGGTACGGTGATAGCTGGCCAGAGCACGCAAAAAAGCATTATTGACCTGTTCCAAATGTTCGTAGTAAGCCCTGGTAAGCTGTAACTCTGCCACATAAAAATCATCTGTACCCTCTTCGCCGTGGATCTGCTCCAGAAATTCTACAAAATAATCGGGCAACAACTCCAGGTCGGCAGACTCATAGCTCTTTCGATCCTGTAACTGCTCCACGGTGTCCCGTGGCAGATTTCCACGCTCATCCCACTCTTCGTCCCGCTTAAAATAGCGATTCAAAAAGTTTTGATGGTCAAAGGGCATATACAGCAATTGAACCAGCTTAAAATCTGCCGGCTGCAATTCCGCACTTAAGTTTTCCCTTAATTCTGCCGAAGAGTACAGTACTTTTTTGTCTTCCAGAAGAATATCGGGTAAACCTGCCACCAATGCGTAGTAGTTTTTTCCCATTATTTTTCCGCTTCAAAAAGTAACTCACTGGTTTTGGGACGCAGGTAAGCTTTAAAAAAATTGCTGAAGTCCTGCTCGGTAAAACTGATTTGATAACTGCCATCAACCGGACCCACTTTAAAACCGGATTTCACACCTTCCGAAAAAGTCAACTCCAATCCCTGGTTGAGCTCGGCAGCCAATTGGTTCTTGAAGTAAGCATCCAATTGCTCCTGCTCCTTGGCCGACAAAACCACCTGCATATCCAGGCTGTCCTTTTCGGCCCAGGTTTTAACCACTTTCTCAACCAGCGACTTCAAAAAATCCTGATTCGAAAAGAGTTCTTTAACAGCAGGTTGTACCGCTTGCATGGTCACCTGGTTGCCCAAGTCCTGCTTTAGGGCAGCGAGCGCCTGCCCAATCGACATTTTCAGCTCCGAATCGACATGCTTTCTGAGCGTTTCGGCTTTTTCCTCCGCCTCTTTTACCAACGCAGCCGCCTTTTTCTCTGCCTCTTTCTGCAGTTGCTCAGCTTGCTCCCGGGCCTCCTTTAGAATGACTTCGGCCTCCTGACGGGATTTTTCAACCCCCTCATTATAAATCTTTTCAGTAAGTTCCTGAAGTTTCGTTTGCATATCTCTTAAATTTTATACTTTGCTAAAAATAATTTTTTCGAACGAGCCGGCAAAAAGCACCAAGGCGACAAGTGCTTACAATTTAACTCTTTTCGCAAGCAAAAGCCAACGGATTCTCCCTGTTTAAAGGGATTTGCGCCAAAATTATTAAAGATTTGAAAAAACCCTTAAAATAAAAGCGCCAAGCAACAAAATTGCGGTTTCAAATGTCCACCTAATAACAGGCCAACAACCATAAGGTTCACGGCAAAACCGCTCCTGCTGCAAGAATAGGCAAAAAAAAAGTTGTATTGGCCAAGGGCCAATACAACCGCTAAAATGTCGTACAAATTAAAGCAAAACAACACAGAAGGCCGTTCTGTTCAAAAGGCCTGATTCAATCCCTAGTGAATACTGGCTTGCTCCTGAATCGGCTGAGTCTGGGGACGCAGCTGCAACTGCAACTCCATCATCCTTCGCTCCACCTCCCGCAAACCCTTTTCTGCCTCCTTTTTGTAAGCAGCGCTCCGGTTGTTGGTCGATAAAAGCTGTTCCGATTCACGTATGCGCTCACGCATAAACTGATCAAAATCTCTCAATTTTTGACGGTACTCCGCATCGAGTTCACGCATACCGGATCTTAACTCATTGGCCTCAGAGCGCGTAACCTTTACAATCATGCGCTCCACCGCCTTCTTTTCCTCGGCATAACGCTGGGCCTCGGCGCGCATTTCCTGACTGGCCGAATGCATTTGTTCACTCAAGGAAGAAAGCAAGGTGTCGCCCACCCCAATTAAAGAATCTGCTTCTGCCATTTTGGCCAGATACTTAGTCCTGACCTCAGTAACCTGTTCCAATTGCTTAATTAGGCGCTGCTCCTTTTTACTGCTTTCTTCTGCAAGCAAAGCAGGCACTGCAGCAATAACAAAAACAACCAACAGCACAAACGGTCGAAACGGGACATGAGTTCTTCTGAATTTCATAATGATAAGGGTTTAATTTGGTTCGCTGCGAACTTAGCAAAACCCCGCGTTAACAAAAAGTAACAATTACCCATTTATGACCAATAATCATAAAAACCTGACCACCCTCTCGAAATCATCCATTAAAAACGTAACCCCATAGCGGCAAGACCTAAAACCGAGCCTCAAAAACACGACAGGACTTAAGTCCATTTACTACACTTTTGTACAATTTAACCACAACTCCCGAATAAAAAATCCCACCTTTGCCCCCGTAAAAGCAACCAATTATCCTTTTGTGCATCCAAGCTTTGTTGACATAAATGAGGAAAGCCTACAGAAAAGGAACAATCTTTGCATATACTCGTTTAACCAATTTGGAATGCCCTCGTGTCGTTTCAAATCAAAGCACGCTTTTTTTGAAACCAATCAATAACTAAAATTAATTTGAAATGAAAAGAACTAAACTTTTTGGCCTTATGATGGTCTTGGTAGTAGGCATGGGTTTTACTGCCTGTACAGAAGATGATGATGCCTTTATCAATATCACAGTTGAAGGAAACGTTCCGGAAACCCTAACTGTTGGAGAATCGCTTACCATCAACTACTCTGTAATCAGCAGCGATCGTCTCGACATCATCGAACATTTGATTAATAATGATGTGGTAGAAAGTGTAGAAGAGTTCACTTCCAACACCTCTCACACCGGCTCATTTACCATCACAGCTGAAGAAGTTGGCACCATCTACGCCACAATCAGAATAACCGACCGCAAAGGAGAGATAAAACCCCGCGACTTCAGCATCGAAGTAGAAAGCAACATTGAATCCTTTACAGCTGTGCTGATGGGGAACTTTGACGATACACAACTCGGCAGTTTCTTTTCAACTGTTACAGGTGAGGTGTATAAAATTACACCTGCAGGAGAAAATTCAGAACTCATCGATTTTGTATATTTCTACGGCAGCAACAACAGCGCAACCATTACCGCCCCCGACAATGACGAGATAATTGGAACGGGAGCCGGCCAGGTATACGGGCCTGTTGCCAACTGGTCTACCCGCAACGCCACCCGCTTCAACCAACTGTTTAGCGGCATTACCGTTGAGGAGTTTGACGCTATGAATAACGACGCCCTGATTGTGGCCAACACCGCCAGCGATGTCGATCTGAAAATGGCCAACTTCCTTAATAAGGATGCCCTGGTTGCCTTTATTACTGTGGACGGCAAAAAAGGAATCTTCAAGGTAGCAGATTTGGATACCGAAGCCAAGACCATCACCATTGATGTGAAAGTACAGAAGTAAACAACTTCTATCCATAAAAAAAGAGTCGTTCCGGTCGGAGCGGCTCTTTTTTTATCCATTCAACTTGACATTAACAAAAGCGTACAAAAAAACACTTGCCAATCTAATATATTAACTAAATAAATAATATATAAGACAAATTAAACCTTGCTAGAACCCAGAAAGATATTGGCGATGTCATAGGATAAAAACATGAAACCCTCCTAAAAACAAGGTTTAAAACACAAAACAACAATCACATATATTTAAAAACAGATAGCTGCCCACTCGCCAAGTCAATGAAACACTTCGTCAGGAATCATAGGCCATTCATCAATAGCGCAACATAATTTTAGCACAACAGCAGTAATTAGACCTACTTTTGTCGCGGCGCAGAAAAACGCCTTTAACCTTAACAGGTACTAAATACACAACAGCATTTTATTTTTTGTCATTTAATATTTAACCCAAGATTTTTTGCAATGAAAAAACTCAGACTTTTTGCAGGATCATTATTGTTGGCCGGCGCCTTGTTCGGCTGTATCAAAAACGAAGAAGCAGATGGCGTTAAAGCCTTGCGTGAAGCACAGGCAGCTTTAATCAACGCCAAAGCAGCCAACGAAACCACACTGGCTAACGCCGAAGCAGCATTTGTGCAGGCTCAGGCCAAAATCGAAGAGGCAAAAGCCTTACAAGCAGCGGCACAAGCCCGTTACCAGGAACTCCAAAACGACTTGCGTGAGGCACAAAACACCGACGACATTGCCCGTATGGAGGCAGATCTGGAATTGTTCCAGGTTCAAAAACAAGGTGAGATTGCCGCTGCACAACTTGAGGCAGAAGTGCTTTTGAACAATGCTAAAATAGCCCTTGAGGGTTCTATTCGCGCCTTAAAAGCCGAAATCGCCATTTCAGAAGTTTCTACTCCTGCTTTGGACGAATACCTGGCCAAATACACCGAGGCTGTGGCAAAAGTAACTGGTCTGCAAGGCCAAATCATCGGCAAAGAAGCTGAAATCGCTACTGCCGAATACTACAACAGCAGCAACGATTTGATGAATCTTAAGCTCATCGAAAAAGAAAAGCTCAACAACGAAAAGGCCAGTCTGGAAGCCTGGAAAACTCGCTACGAAGCTGTTTCCGGAGGCCGCATTACCGTTGCCGAGGCGGTGCTGGATGCCAGGGAGATGGAAGACAGCCTGGAATTTGCACGCGAAGAGGTTCGTGTTGAAAGGGCCAAGCAGGACATGTTGCGTGCCAATGCCAGCACCATATACACCAATGCTAATACGGACTACCAGGAAGCCAACAACGCACTTGCAAAAATCGAGCAATTCACCAACGGTATTGGCGGAAGCATTCCTTACAGCTTCCTGGAGGTTCATTACGATGTACCCAACCCAACTCCCTCGTTCAACAATTTCCAGGCAGCCGATTACTACGAAACAGCCATCGAGGCCATGGAAGAAGGCTTGAGCAACTACGAACTGGTTTACGAAGAAATCCTGGAAATTAAAGACATCTATGCCGACCAAATTGAAGATTTGGAAGCAGCCATTGAAGCAGCCCGGGAAGAGGTTGTTGAAAAAGAACATGCCTACACTTTGGCGGTGGTAGAGTACCAGGCCGACCAGACCACTGCAAAGGAATCAGCTATGGACAATGCTGAGACAGAGCTGCAAGATGCACAAGATGCTTTGACCGATGCCATCGTAGACTACGCCAACTTCAGAAATGACATCAACGACAGCGACCTGACCGATGTTGAAGCTCACTACACCGTCCATTACAATAACTGGGTGGATGGCGACCTGATTTTCACCATTGATGATTTGATTGCATGGTACGAGGCACGTATTGCTCAAAGGGAAGCCGAGCTGGAAGATTATGAGCTTGACCTTGCGGTTGTGGAAGCTTATATCGCTTACCTCGAAAGCATTGATGTGGATCGTATTCCCGAATTGAAAGAAGCTTACTTTGCGGCACGTGCTGCTTACTGGGCGGCTGTTGAAAAATACAATGAGCTAAACAGCCAGGAGATCTTCCTCACTACAGAACTGAGCAGAACAGCAATTTACGTAAACGCCTTAGAGAATGAAGAAGAGCTCATCAACGACAACCTGGACAATATCGAGAAGGGCATCTACCAAACCGAGGCTGCTGTTGCCATGATTGACAAGGATTTTGCAAGCTGGGAAGCCTACAAAACCAAACTGCAACGCGAACTGACTGTATTGGAAGATGAGCTGGCAGTATACCAGAAGAAAGCAGAAAATTACTATGCATTGGTAAACGCCGAACTCGACGGCACCAACGAAGAGACAGAGCAGACCGAGACCGAGACCGAGACTGCTGAATAGGCTGATAATTGGACAACAGACAGAGACAGGCACTGCCTGTCTCTGTACCAAAAAATGTTTAACCCAAAGATAAGCCTAAGAATATGAGAAATATAATATCAGGGGGACTTCTACTGGCTGCAGCTTTGATGCTTGGCAGTTCTTTAAAAGCGCAATCCCTGGGTCCCAAAGCCGGCGATGTTTCGGTGGCGGTAAAACTCGGGAGAGGCATTTCATTCTATGACCTTAATGCCTACGAAGTAAACCGAAACGCATCGTACAGCAACACACTGCCAGCACTTGCTGCGCCAAATGCAGCCAGCTACAGCACTTCGAACAGCGCGACCAACATGGTGGGTGTTGAACTGAAATACCATTTGGCCGACAACCTGGCTGTACGTCTGGGTGGTGGCGGTGCGCTGCAATCTACCCCGGCCAAAGATGCGCTTAGCGGAGTAGAGGATCCCAGCGGTGAGAACTATCCGGGAACAGTAATTCCCGGTTACGAAATGCAGGAAGGTGTCAATGTGCGACAGGCTTATGGCGACCTGGGGGTAGATTACTACATCAGTACCGGATCTCCCCGTCTGCATCCCTTTGCAGGTGTGCAAGCCAATGTCTCTTATGCCAGCATCGAAATTTACGATGGATTTAGGGGGCTGGACACCAACGGGGAAGTAATCCCTACCCTCGACACACGTAAGGGCGAAACCTACGCACTGGGAGGCAGCTTGACAGCAGGTGTTGACTACTATCTGGCGGAAGGTTTCTTCCTGGGGTTAGAGTTTAAGGCTTTTAACTATATGTATGCGGCAAAGAAAGTCTATCCTCAAACCGGGATGGCGCCTCAAACAGCAGACAATCACAACCTGTTGTTCCTTTCCCAGCCGGTATTGCGACTTGGTTTCAGCTTTTAAGCACAAAACAAACTCAAGCACAAGGGAGGTCTGTAAAGGCCTCCCTTTTATATACCCGGTTTGCTGGTACTTCTTCCTCATTTGCAAGTCAGCATCTAAACCCGTAGTTTTATATACTCAACCGGTTTAGTATGAAACGAGCTTCTTTAAAGTCGATAGCCGCCCGGGCAGGGGTATCTAAAACCACCGCCTCTTTTGTCCTCAATGGAAAAGGCAACCAGCACAAAATAAGTAAAAGCACGCAGCAGCGCATTCTCCGTACGGCTGAAGAGCTGGACTATCGGCCCAGTTTTTTAGCGCAGACCCTGAGCAGCGGCATTACGCACACCCTTGGATTCATTTGGGACCGGGAGCAGGCCGCCCACCTACTTCCCCATTTAATGGATGGTTTGGAAAGAGTTCAGTACCGCGTGCTGCCCGGGAAGGCCGTCGGATCGGCCGAAAAGACCAGGCTTATCGAGGACTTTATGCTGCGACAGACCGACGCCATTGTAGCCTTCGACGACGAAGAGTCAGCTCAGTGGAGCCGGGTACTGAAAGAAAGTGAAATTCCGCTCTTACTCATCCCCTCACTTACCCAACCCTCCGGACTGGGACAACAGTCCACCCTCCTTCCCCAACTTTTCAATCTCTTATTACAGCATCATTTTCAACACCACCGGAAAGCCATTGGCTACATCGGACTGTCGGACACTTCCCCGGAACCGGCCAAAGTGTTTCAGGAGGCCTACCTCCAACGCTTTGGCATGAACGGTCATTTGCTGCAATGCCTTTCGAACAGCAAGGAACTGCCCGAGGCCTTGCACCGTTTGGCCGACAAACAGACCAAAGCGGTTATCTTTGAAAACCCGAAACTGCTTTTGGAAGCACTGGTCTATCTGAAAGGACACCCATACGAAAGCCTCAGCAGCATGGCCTTTTCTACGCTGGGCTGTTCGCCGCGCTTCGAATGGGCCCAACCCCAGGTCAGTGCTGCCGATCTGGATTATTCGCACCTGGCCCAAAACATAAGCGCCTGGATCAAAGGCAGGCCCAAACCAACATCAAAGATTCAGGTGCTGCCTGCAAGCTGCCGCCTGTATACCTGAAACAAACGGCAGCTTAAAAAACATTGCGCAAACAATCACCATTCTGCATCCGGCGCTCTATCCATCAAAATATCGCTGCGCAAGCCCTCCTCCAGCTCAATGTCTTTCAGAGGAAAGTCGCCCATCACCAGTACCCCGCTGTAACGCCCTTTAACAAGTATCGGTTTGGCATTGGACTTGTCTTTCAGCTTCAGCCCACCGGCGTACAGCTCAAACACATCATCCATCACCATGGCGCGTTCTTTAGAGCTCACAGCAACATTATTCATATGGAGGTTTTTCACCCGCTCCAATCGAATGCCCTCCTCAGCATTAACAACTTCAATATTTTCCAGGTAGATGTCTTCCAGCCATTTCTCGGGTAAACCAATCAGAACAATTGCTTTAGGTACGCCATCGATTTTTATATTGCGGATATCAATATTTCGTACCAAGGGAGCTACCCCAACTCCTGAGCCCTGATAAAAGGTGTTGAAATTTAAAGCCTCATAAGTAATGTCTTTCAACGTGATGTCCCGCACATAAATATTTTCGGTCGCGTTACCCCGGCCGCGTGCGGTTTTGAATCGAATACCCCGATCACAGCGCTCAAAATGTGCATCGTGCACATACACATTGCGGATACCTCCTGAGGTTTCGCTACCAAACACCACGCCACCACTGCCGGTGCGCACATCGTAGGCCGAAAAATTGCGAATAAGCACATTTTCCGTCGGCCTATTTATTTCCAGGCCTTCCTCATTAAAACCGGACTTCAGTACGATGGCGTCGTCACCGGTCTCCAGATGGTTGTACTCCAACAAAATATCGCTCGACGAATCCACAACAATACCGTCGCCGTTGTGTGAATCGACACTGTTGACCGTAACCCCACGCACAATGGCGCCTGTGGTATAAACCAGATGAATGTTCCACATGGGCCCGTTTCGAAGCGTAACATCTTCTACCAAAACATCTTCTGACTCCCAGAAAACCATGAAATTTGGACGCATACCTTCGCTGCCCGACCCCTTTCCAAAATTGGTTCTGCGACTCAACGGCATCCTGGTAGCCATTGCCCGTGGCTGAACCGTGCCCCAATCGAGCCAATGCCTGGCTTGACCATCCAGTACACCTTTGCCGGTAATGGCCGCATTTTTTACCCGGTAAGCATAAATTAATGGCGAATAGTTGTAGGCCTCTACGCCCTCATAACGTTGAATAACCACCGGGAGATAGTCTTCCTTATCCTCGCTAAAGAACACCTTGCAGCCCTCTGCAAAATGCAGATTAACATGGCTGAGCAAGTGGATGGGCCCGGTCAGCCATTCTCCAGCTGGCACGATAACCTTTCCCCCTCCACTCCGATGGGCTTCAAGCACCGCGGCATTAATGGCCTCGGTACTTTTAACATGCCGCTGAGGACCAGCTTCCTGAGCACCGAAATCCAGAATGTTAAATTCGCGGTCGGGAAACTCAGGGCGCTGTAATTGCCTTACTTCAAAAGGGGCCTCCATGGGTGCTATTTCATAAGGCACTTCCTGAACGCCTCTTAATTGGGCATGGAGACTCCCAGTCATCACAACCAAAGCCAAACTCCAAACAATTCTCAAGCAACACTTCATAATTGATGTTTTTTTATCCATTAACAGCACAACTGCAAAACAAATTGCGATCGCCCCAGGCATCGTCGACCCGTCCCACACTCAGCCAAAACTTATTATCCTTAACCCACTCCAACGGGAAAGCGGCTTTCTCACGCCCATAGACATGTTGCCAATCGTCGGCTACAAGCTCTTCCTGAGTGTGCGGAGCATTCTTTAGTACATTGTCCTCCCTGTTGGCCACCCCTTCTTCCAATTCACAAATTTCACGCCGAATACTGCGCATAGCCGCAACGAAACGATCCAACTCGGCCTTGCTCTCACTTTCGGTAGGTTCTATCATCAGGGTCCCGTGTACCGGAAACGACAAAGTCGGCGCATGATAGCCATAATCCATCAACCGCTTGGCAATATCCACCTCACTTATCCCTGTGGCCGCTTTCAAATGCCTGCACTCCAGAATCAATTCATGAGCAACACGGCCCTTTTCTCCCCGGTACAAAATTCCATAATCTTTTTCCAGGGCCTCAGCCAAATAATTGGCATTCAGAATGGCTGTTTTAGAAGCCAGAGTGAGTCCCTCAGCCCCCATCATTTTGATGTAACCATAAGTAATGGGCAAAACGCCTGCACTGCCCCAGGGGGCAGCAGCCACGGTTAAGATGGCCGGCCGCCGGTTGTCAATTACGGGGTGCCCCGGCAAAAAGTCGACCAAATGCGAGGCTACGGCTATAGGCCCAACACCTGGTCCGCCCCCACCATGCGGAATGGCAAAAGTCTTATGTAAATTCAAATGACAAACATCCGCTCCTATAAAACCGGGACTGGTCAATCCCACCTGGGCATTCATATTGGCCCCATCCATATAAACCTGCCCCCCGTAGGTATGGACCAGCTCACACAACTCTTTTATGGAGGCTTCAAAAACACCATGGGTAGAGGGGTAGGTAACCATTACACAAGCCAGGCGTTCCTTATACTCGTCAGCTTTCAGTCGCAAGTCGGCCATATCAATATTTCCACGCTCGTCACAAGCCACTACCACCACTTGCAGACCGGCCATCACTGCGCTGGCGGGATTGGTTCCGTGGGCGGAGGCGGGAATCAGTGCCACATCCCGCTGAGGCTGACCCTGGTGTTCGTGCCAGGCACGAATCACCATCAAACCGGCATATTCGCCATTGGCTCCGGAGTTGGGCTGGAGACTCACATCGGCAAAGCCGGTAATCTCAGCCAAATCGGCCCGCAACTCAGCCATCATTTCGTGGTAGCCCTGAGCCTGATCAAGCGGCACGAAGGGATGTAAGGCAGCAAACTCAGGCCAGCTGATGGCAAACATTTCGCTGGCGGCATTCAATTTCATGGTGCAGGAACCCAAAGAGATCATGGAATGGGCCAGAGAGATATCCTTGCGCTCCAAGCGCTTTATGTAGCGCATCATTTCTGTTTCGGAACGGTAACGCAAAAAGACCTCCTGCTGCATAAAATCGGTCTTACGCAGCAAATTTGCGGGCAACTTAAGCTGTTCCTTCAATTCCAGTTGGGGCGACTCCGCCCCGATGCAATCCGCCACCAGGGTCAGCAGATCTTTCACATCCTGAGCCGTGGTGGTTTCGTCGAGACTGATGCCAAATTGGCTGACCCCGGTATAAAGCAGGTTGATGCCGCGCGAAAGGGCCATACTCCGCAATTTTTCGGTAGAAGGTCCTTTGGGCAAGCGAT
Organism: Geofilum rhodophaeum; assembly: GCF_002210225.1. GTDB lineage: Bacteria > Bacteroidota > Bacteroidia > Bacteroidales > Marinilabiliaceae > Geofilum > Geofilum rhodophaeum. Next base: position 91,419 of record NZ_MWUJ01000001.1, read on the forward strand.
AATGTAAGGTGTCGAAAAACACGGGATTCAGTCGTGTCAAGCCGATCTGCTCGAGGCCTTCGGACAAAGATCCGGCATAAGCATGAATCCTGCTGGCCATGCTGCGCAGACCATCGGGTCCGTGATACACAGCATAAAACCCGGCCATGGTGGCCAAGAGTGCCTGCGCCGTACATATATTGGATGTGGCCTTTTCGCGCTTAATGTGTTGCTCCCTGGTTTGCAGCGCCATGCGAAGCGCCGGTTTGCCGTGCACATCGCGACTCACGCCAATGATGCGACCGGGGAGTTGGCGTTTTAATTCTTCACGAACGGCAAAAAAGGCGGCATGGGGACCGCCATAGGCCATGGGCACACCCATGCGCTGTGCGGAGCCCACTACAATATCTGCCCCCCATTCACCGGGGGGACAAACCAAAGTTAAGGCAAGTAAATCGGTGGCCACGGCCACCTTGCCTCCTGCTGCATGCACGAACTCCACCAGCGAGCGTCTGTCGTCCAGGCAACCACTGGCATCGGGATACTGTAACAACACACCAAAGTGCCGGTCCTTTTCAAAAACCAAGTCCCCTTCGGAAGCAAACTCAAGATGAATCCCCAAGCCCAAAGCGCGGGTCTCCAAAACCGCCCGGGTTTGCGGCCAAACGGAGGCCTGTACCAAAAGGGTATCAACACCCGCCTTTTGTTGGTCTTTACTACGTGCGTTGAACATTAAAATCATGGCCTCAGCTGCTGCTGTGGCCTCATCGAGCAGACTGGCATTGGCCAGCGGCATGCCGGTAAGTTCGCAAACCATGGTCTGAAAATTAAGCAGTGCTTCGAGTCGCCCCTGCGATATTTCAGCCTGATAGGGGGTATAGGAAGTGTACCACACCGGGTTTTCCAAAACGTTACGCAGGATTACCGAGGGGGTATGCGTGCCATAATAACCCATCCCGATATAGGTCTTCATGACCTTATTTTTTGAGGCCAACTCGCGCATACGCTGCAAAAAAGCAGCTTCGCTTAGCCCTTCACCCAAATTTAAAGGTGCAGACAAACGTATGGAAGCCGGCAGGGTCTGGTCCAGCAATTGGTCCAGCGTTTCCACTCCCAGTGTTTTCAACATCTCCTGGATGTCGTCGGGACGGGGACCAATATGGCGTTGCGCAAAAGAATCGAGGGACATAGGCAGCAAAATGAGGTTAAACGATGGTAAAATTCAATGCTTGAATATACAAAAAAACCCAACAATCACGCTGCAAAAACCAAGACCTGCACCAAGCCTGCAATATTCATATCTTATTTATTGCTGTTTAAGCAACAGGTCTCGAAAACCTATGAATAAAGCAGGCCATAGCCTACAAATAAGGATTCCCTGCTCTTTCTGCACCAATGGTGGTGTGGGGACCGTGCCCTGGATACACTTTTACCTCATCGGGGAGCACCATCAACTTTTGTTGAATGCCGGTAATCAGCTGCTCATGGTTGCCGCCGGGCAAGTCGGTGCGCCCCACACTGCCTTGAAATAAAACATCCCCACCAATCAACTGCCGGGTTTCCGGATGATAAAAAACCACGCTGCCGGGCGAATGTCCTGGTACATGCAGTATCTGCAGCTCGGTTTCACCAAAACGCAGCACATCGCCTTCGTTTAAAACCACCTTGGGCATGGGCGGATTGGCACTGACCTGAATGCCAAAATTCAAGGCGTATTCCTTATGCTGCTCCACCATAAAAAAATCATCGGCATGCGCCGCTACCTCCAAACCATAAGTCTCTGCCACATAACGGGTGCCAAACACATGATCGAGATGCAAATGAGTCTGAATAAGCTTTACGGGCTTCAGTTGCAGCGCTTCAAGCGCAGCAGTCAGCTGCTGCTCCTCTCCGGCATCCAACATCCCCGGATCCACGATGGCGCATTCGCCTGAATTGTCGTACAGCAAATAGGTATTCTCCTGAAAAGGATTAAATGTCAATGTTTTTACTTGCATATCTGTTTTTCTAAAATAACACGCTTCCCAGCTTTTGGTTGCAGACAGCTTCTTACTGACGCACGATTCCGCCCAGCATAGGCACAAATGCACATTCGCCATAGGCTTCCTGCTCAAAATCAGTCTCACTCAAACGACGAATACGGGTCATCGTCTGCACTTTCGCTCCCAGGGGCACCACCATAAGTCCACCCACTTTAAGCTGCCGCAAGAGCTCTTGCGGCAAGGCTGCTGCCCCGGCGGTTACCAGTATGCCATCAAAAGGGGCTTCTTGAGGCAATCCCTCGTAGCCATCGCCCAAAAACAACTTAATGCTTTTATAACCCAACTGCTGCAAGAGCTGACGGGTAGAAGTATAAAGGGCGGACTGCCGCTCAATACTGAACAATTCAACACCCAACTCGGCCAAAACGGCAGACTGATAGCCAGATCCGGTGCCGACTTCAAGAATCCGCTGCCCCTCACGGGTACTGAGCAAGGCCGATTGCCGTGCTACGGTAGAGGGCTGAGAGATGGTTTGTCCTGCCCCTATGGGAAAAGCAACATCTTTATAGGCAAATTGCCCAAAAGAACGCTCCAAAAACAAGTGCCGGGGCACCCGCTGCATGGCTTCCCACACGCGCTCATTTCCTGCACCCTTGCGCCGCAGCTCCTGAACCAGACGGGCACGAAGCCCCTGTTGTCTGAAATCATCCTGTATCATCCGTGCAAAGATAGAATCCCCCGGAATACTAAGCAACCAAAACCATCGTTCTACGTAAATAGCCACCAAGCCAAATTCATATTGCAGATATTTACCCCTTTAGTCGAATGTTGTCTACCCGTTTTCTAAAACGCAAATTACCCGGCCTGATTGCCGTTTTGCTGGATTTTGGTCTCATTGTTGTATTTCTGTACAGCTTTGCCTCCATCTTATCCATTACCGGCTTAAGAGTTATTTTGGGTGCCTTGCCCTTGCTGTCGCCGGAAGTAAGCGCAGCTTTTTTGCTGACGGTGCTTTTTGCCGCCGGCGGCAGCTATCAAACCAATACGGCCTCCATTGGCGAACTGTCGCTCAAACGGCCCTTTGTTATATTGGCGGTATTGTACACCTGGGTGTTTGTATTTCTTTCCCTCGAGGAAGAGTGGCTGACCTCCTTCCCCCGCTTCCTCCTGAAGTTTCTCATCATCATCTGCATCTTTTGGTCTACACTCGCGCTGCAGCGTTTCCTCCTACACCTCACATTAAGCCACTTGGTAAAGAGAGGCTGGTTGCAGCACAACTTATTGCTGGTGTTTCACAAAACTCCGGCATCGGCCTATCTGAAAGAAATCCTGCGCTACACAAAAGTCAACAATCTCAACGTAGCGGGCTATTGCTGTTCAAAAAGGGACGATTGCGCCATTATTCAGGACCTTCCCTGGCTGGGGAGCTTTGAACAGGCGCACGAAGTCGTTCAAAACCAAGCCATCGACGAAGTCATCATCCTGAATCACTCACACAAAACCCGAAAAACAGAACAGCTGCTGGCACAACTGGATACCCGCGAAGTGTTGGTGCGTTTGGCACCCTGGAGCTTTGAAGGAAGCGGGGATGCCGGAGGCAGTCTCACTGCCTCCCCCCTCACAGCACTTGCTGTTCGTGCCCAACAAGCCACGCTGCTCTACCGCCTCTTCAAACGCCTGTTCGATATACTGGCTGCACTTCCGGGACTGGTCTTTTTCCTGCTCAGTTTCCCCGTCTTAGCCTGGCTCATAAAAAAAAGTTCCAAGGGGCCGGTTTTGTACCGGCAGGAAAGGTGGGGTAAAAATAAGCGCCCCTTTACCCTGTACAAGTTCCGCACGATGTATACCAATTCAGAAGAACAGGGGCCGCAACTGGCCGCTCCCGATCACGACCTGCGCATAACCCCTGTTGGCCACTTTATTCGAAGAACCCATCTCGATGAGCTCCCTCAATTTTGGAATGTACTTAAAGGCGACATGTCGCTGATTGGCCCTCGACCTGAACGCGAATATTTTGCCAAACAGCTCGAGAAGATTCTGCCCTATTATCCATTCATCAACAGCATTAAACCGGGCATTACCTCTCTGGCCATGGTCAAATATGGTTACGCACACAACCTGGAGGAGATGGCCGAAAGAGCCATCTACGACCTCGTGTACCTGAACAAACAATCACTGGCCACCGATGTCCAGATATTGTACCAAACGCTGCTGTACTTACTCAAAAAGCTCTTTGCCAGCAAGCAATAAAGCCATCTATCGGTAAAACTTATGACTTTCAATCCTCCCGCTGGCTGTCTGTATGCGCAACAAGTAAAGACCGGGAAAAAGACTGGAAGTAGGGACGCTCAGGCTTAAACCCTGGGCTTCGCCTTGCAAGACCATACGCCCCTGCAAATCAAAAATCACCCAACTCTTCAGGCTTGTGTTACTTCGCACATGAAGCAGCTCCGAGGCCGGATTGGGAAATACCCTGGAGACTACCGTTTCAGCGGCACTTAAGCCGCCCACCGTAGACACATAACCAAAACCGACCATCTCCTTAGAAGAGAACAACAAAAACTCACCCGGCTCAAGCCGTATCTGCATATCAACATCGCTTACATCCAGAGTAGTTCCCTCAAAATGATTGTACCACAATCCTGTTGAAGAAAATCCGGGGCTTACGTTTTGAGGTATTACATCGAAATTGCCTACCAAACGAACCTGATTGTCCACGCCATCCAGAGCTATGCGCTTTACGGCAGTCCCCACATTTAAACTGTAGTTTTCGGCAGCAAACACCGGCTCGTTTTTCTTCAGATCAATCATGGCCGCATAGACTTGCCACAAACCTTTTCGTTCATCTACCTGCAAATAATTCCACATCGGCGGTTTGCGAGCAAGGCGTCCGCCCTCGTCAATACTGATGTCGTAGCCCAACTCACCAAACTGCCATATCATTTTGGGTCCGGGAACTGCAAACAAAAATGCAGCCGCAGCCTGATGACGCTTCATTGACGCATCGAGCTCGCGGACCGAGTAGCTGCCTTCGACCATACCATAAGTCTTTGACCTGTAGCTCACCCGCTCTTCATCGTGACTCTCCATGTAAGCCACCAAATGAGGCTGCGTCCAATTTCTACTCAGGTAAGAAGACCAGGACAGATCGGATTTTCCGCCATCGTGATAGCCCATTACGGCCTCTGAAAAATTGTGATTCATATTGCCCCAAAGCAAAATCCCGTAATCGGCCAGCTCCTTCTCTTCAACATTATCGCTCAGATGCTCGAAAATAACCAAAGCATCGTCCTTGTAATTCCACACCGTGTTGGCCATCCGTTTAAGAAGGGCTATTCGGGAGGCATCGTAGGCACTGGCCCAGGAAGTAGGACTGTAGGTGGTATTGGTAAAGCCCTTGGTGAAATCAAAGCGGAATCCGTCAATCCGAAACTCGTCCATCCAAAAAGTCAGGATACTGTCGACCAGGGCCTGGGTATGCACACTTTCGTGATTAAAATCGTAGCCCCACTGAGCATCCGGATTCTGCATGTTGTGGTTCTGGTTGTACCAGGGATTATCCGCAGCGGGCTTTCCGTCTTCAAAATACATCTGAAGCAAGGGCGACTGGCTGTACGAATGATTCAGAACAACATCCATAATCACCACCATGCCGCGTTCGTGGCAGGCATCAATAAAGGCTTTATAATCGTTTTGGGTGCCATAAGCCTTGTCGGTGGCAAAAAAGAAAGAAGGATTATAACCCCAGCTGTCGTTGCCCTCGAACTCATTAAAAGGCATCAACTCAATGGCATTAACCCCCAAACGCTGTAAATAATCAAGCGTGTCGCTTACCGTTTTAATGTCGCCATTATCGGTAAAATCTCGAATCAGCAGCTCATAAACCACCAGCTTGTCGGCCTCTGGCATTTGAGCACCTTCGGCCTTCCAGGTATAGACTGCAGGAGCAGTATTTAAGACAGACGCCAATCCCGTTGTGTGTTCTGCCGGGAACGCTTTCAGGTTGGGATAAACCCGCTCAGGAATGTAACGGTCGTTCCACTGATCCAACACCTTGTTGGTATAGGGGTCGGCCAGGGCCAACTCCCCGTCGATGTAATACTGATAAGCGTACTCCACGCCGGGCTCAAGGCCGGTTACGGTCAACCAAAAATAGTCGCCATCTTTTTTCATCTGTGCGCCGGCTTCCGGAGCCCAGTTGTTAAAATCGCCCAGGGCATAAATGTACTCCTTACCGGGGGCAAACAAGACCAGTGTGGCGGTCGTTTCATCCACTACGTTAACCCCTCTGCGCAGACCGGCAGGCTTTGTTTCCTCGCTTACCGCCTCCCGAATGTAAAAGGTAAGGGTTTCCGAAACCACTTCACTGCCCAACCAGGCCTCCAAACGCAATTCATGCGCGCCCGACAAGGGGGCATTAAAGTTGTGTGTGAGCGACAATTCGCTGGTCTCCTTTACCAAATCGTTGTTCAGATACAAGCGCAGGCCATCGGCATTGAGGCCGCTACCGGCCACCTGAATCGCCTCTCCAGGTAAATACAGGGACTTATCGGATGGCTGGGTAAACAGGGCCGTCAGGCCCTCTTTAAATACATCAACAAAAATGTCGGTACCGCCAACATCCTTCCCTTCCTTCCACGCACCGGCCACTTGGGTGGCGCTGCGAAACACAAAGGTCATTTTCAGGATGTCCTCTCCCTCGGGCACCCCATAAAAACTACGAATATCGGGACCCAGTTCCAATTCATAAAGATCGGTTTCGATGCGGGTCAAACGGGCCTTCTCAACATTTTCGTCCCACTCGGCCACCACGTATTTCCAATCCGAATTACTTGTACTCTCTGAGGTAATTACCCCGGTATGGGCGTAAACTTCCCCGGTATAGCCCATGAGCCCTTTAGTGCCCTCATCGGCCCTAAAAACGATGGTCACCGCTTCACTATCGACCGGGATGCTTGGCACAGAAACCACCACCTGGGCCTTCAGCAGTACGCCCATCAAAAGAAGCATTAATAAAAAGTATATCTTTTGCATAGCAATCTAAAAATAATTAAATCCCACTAATGGCACTTATAAACACCAAAACCCTTCTAATAAAGGGTAAAAAGAAAAGAGATACAGCCCGAAGGCTGTATCTCCTGGTTTAAATTAAACTTACTCATTCAAGGTAATGGAGCCTTCTCCGGTCCACGGGTCCAGGGTAAGTGTGTAATTACCTGCATCGGCAATCACCATATTGGCTCCGCCCGGGGTAAGGGCCGGCCAATCTCCTCCAAAATTAACGGCCCAGTCGGCATTGGCCCTAAATTTAACTTCGCCGGCCACCAGGTCTGCTGTGACTGTGAAAACCTCAGCTTCAGCGTCCCAGGACATGAAGGTATCGGCATCCCAGCCGCCGGGAGTGGCATTTCCAATTATTCCCCACCGGTTGGCACTGTAGGTGAATTCATGCGGGGTACTCAAGTCCAGGGTGATGGCATAATCACCTTCCACTTCAACAGGGATATTGGAACCATCGAAGCGCAGATTTCCGTCCGCCTCATCACTTCCGTAATTGTAACTCCAGCTGTCGTTGGCCCTAAACTTAAATTCCCCTACCGTCATAGCAAAAGTACCCTTCAGCACATTAAGATCGGCTTCGTAAGCCAGTGCTGTTTGACCATCCCATCCACCGGGAGTAGCGTTTCCAATAATGCCCCAGTTCATTTTTATGAGGGAATAGCTCATATCGGTGAGATTAGCCGTAATATAATACAAGCCATCTTCAGCTACCGGAATGTTTTCACCCGGGTTGGTCAGATTTCCTGCACCATCGTCACCGAAAGTGGTCTCATCGGCCCAACTTCCCAACACTTCGATGAATTTAATTTCACCGGCGGTCAGGTAGATGTAGCCATCGGCTAGTCCTTCGCTGGTCTCTGTGCTGATGATGAAGGGCACCACAGCCCCTTCTTCGTTGGTCCAACCGTTGTAGTTACCCACCACATACAATTGGGTAATATCGGCCAGGGTTTTGAAAGTCATGGTCTCCCCAAAAGCAGTCCCCTTGCTGTTGGTAGCAAAAGCACGAACGTAGTAAGTGGTGCTCAGTTCCAGGCCTTCCAAAACATATGAAAACTCATCTCCCTCAGCGGCCATCATATCTACCACATTGTCGCTCAAGCCCGGCTCATCGGTGAGTCCCCATACAAAACCGCGTGCCGTAACATCGGCACCACCATCGTAAGATGTTGCTCCGTGAAGTGTAGCTGTTGTTTTGCCTACAGCGGTAACATCTCCCGTTTCCACTTCCGGCCAAAGCACCTCTGTGGTCCATTCCATAGCCTCACCATATCCAACTCCCCCGCCATTTATGGCATAGGCACGCACATAGTAAGTCGTGTTACCGAGCAGCTCTTTTATTTTACCGGCATACTCGCCCAAGCCACCCTCGTCATCGGCAACTTTTTGGCCGGTTTCAACGGTAGGATCTTCCGTGGTCGCATAAACCACACCGCGCTCGGTTATTTCACCACGACCTGCATCGGTAGCTTCAGCGCTAAAGGCAGCACTGTCGCCCTCTTCGTAAACCAGACTATTGATTTCAACCATAGGGACCCGCGGCAAGGTGGTAAAAGTCAACTGCTCGCCATACACCACACCTCCGGGATAGATTCCGTAGGCACGCGCATAATAAGTGCGGGCATAATCCAATTCGGTCAAAGTCACCGTAAAGGCAGCTTTGCTGCGCTCTCCCTCGTAAATAACCTTGTCGCCGGATTCAAGCGTAGGCTCTTCCGTAAGGGCATACACAATACCCACCTCGGTGAGCGCTTCATTCCTGGCCACAATATAACCCTCCACCTCAGCGGTATAGGCCGTTACATTCTGGTTCTGAGTGGTGCTCATATCGGCATCCAGTCTGACATCCGCGATGTCTTCGGTACAAGCTGCCAGGGCAGCTGCAAATGCAGCTACCAGGGCAAATTTCTTATACAAACTATTTAGTTTCATATTTCTTGTTTTTCAGTCGGTTCAACAATACTTTCCCCCTAATTCTGAGTAATCACCGCAGAACCGGTTGCGTCGTTCACAATGGTAAGGGTAATGGTATAATTACCCGCAGTAACAGGAATGTTTTCACCACCCTGTACCAGGTTACCCAAGTCCTTATCATCACCAAACCCAAGGTTCCAAGCCCAACCATCGTTCTTACGGAACTTAATTTCACCATCTACCAAATCGGCAGTAATGTACCAGGTTCCACTTTGTGCATCGTAGTCCATTTTAGTGTCTGGCGCATCCCAGCCATTAGGCGTTGCATTACCAACCAGGCCAATCATGTAGGCATCCAGAGAATAGCTGTTCTCGTTTAAATCAACCACCATATAGTAGTAACCATCGCCACCCGGGGTAATGGCTGCGCCATCGGCAGCTAAAGCTCCGGCAGTAAGGCCATACTCGGTTTCGGTGTCAGGATTGTAGAGAGTAAAAGAATGATCAGCAGAGAGCTTTACAAAACCCTTATAAACACCATCTCCCAGGGCGGATTCCACTTTCTGATCCACACCGGAGCCCAGCAAATCGAGGCGAGGCAAACCATAGGCAAATACCCCGGCTGGTCTCACAGAAGAAATGTACTGAAAAGTATTGCTTCCGGTTCCTGGGGCACCTGTTCCGCCATCTACCACCAAAACGGCACGCAAACGGAACTCGGCATCGGACACCAGATCGGCAGCAAACTTACGCAGCAAAATGGTATTCAATTCACTCACAGTCATACTGATCACCTCTCCCTGAACGCCATTATAAACAACCAGGGGGTTGGCAAAATCATTCCCGCTGGCATCCACCTCCAGGAAATAGCGCGCCGAAGCTTCAAATCCGGCATCCACGGGAGAGCATTCGAACTCCAGTATTTCATTGCCCTGATCGCGGCTCAACATCAGATCGGGTAAGACATCAATGCTGGGGGCAACAGGATTCTCTTTCATGAAAATCTGATCCTCATCCTTTTCGCAGGAGGACAGTAAAGCCACCAGACCAAACAAGGCGATATATTTCAAAAAATTAGCTTTCATATATTCAATTTTTAATGGTCAACCCAAAAATCAGGGACTAGTAATCTTTGTTTTGCTTCATATTGGGATTGGCGGAAACCTCATCACCCGGTATGGGATAAATATTGAGGTGACTGGAGGTCGCGGTTCCTTCGAATACGCCGCCTTTCCACTGCCAATGATAGCTGCCGTTGGTAAACTGACCAAAACGAACCAGGTCGGTACGACGCTGCGCCTCGTAATAAAACTCACGGCCTCTTTCGGCCAGCAAGAATTCGGCAGTCAACTGCCCACTGGTAATGTTGCCACTGGTATTGCCAAAGGCGCGCTCGCGAATTTTGTTGATGTCTGCAACAGCGTCGTCCGGTTTATTGGTACGGAACAATGCTTCGGCACGCATCAAATAAGCGTCGGCAAAGCGAAATACCGGAAAATCGGTACTGGCATAGGTATCGCTGTAATTAGCGGCTCTGCTGCCGTCGGCATTTCTTCCTGTAAATTTGTAGACCCCTACCCCATAATCACCACTTGAAGAGGCGCTGGGAATATCTATTGATTTTTTCTGGCGCAGGAACACGCGGGAATCGGGACTCTGGGCAAAGATGGTGTCGGAAGCCGGAATGGGATCCCCGCCATAAACGGCCAGTGTATCCACCAGTACATTCAGGAAGTCCTTACGGGCACGGTTACCGTTCCAGTTGGGGTTGCCGGGCAAATCGTGGTAAATGCCAGCAGGGATAAATTCTGCATCGCTGCTCGACTGAATGATGAAAGTCGTCCCAACCGGACCCTGGGTATGAATGCCGTCCTGCTCCCAGGCAAAAATCATTTCAGGATTCACCGGAAAATGATTGTCGGCACTGAAATTATGACGATAATTGTCGTTCAGCGAATAGGCTCCGCTGCTGATCACCTTGTTGGTGTAGGTTACCACATCGTCCCATCTTGGCGTTCCGGTATACACTTCCGCATTCAGATACATACGGGCCAGCAACATCCATAAGGCACCTTGATCGGCCTGCTGTGATGAAGTTCCCGGTTCGGACAACAAGTCCTCAATGGCCAGCAACTCCCCTTCAATATAATTGAACAAGTCTGCACGCTGAATCTGCTGGGGATAAAATTTACCTACGCCATCCTCTTCGGTGGTAAAGGGGGGATTACCAAACAAATCCATTTGCCAAAAGTAAGCCAGGGCTCTTAAAAAACGGGCTTCAGCATTGTAACGTACAACCTCCGGATCGTTGTTCCCGTTGGTCAGACCAATAAAATCATTGGCATAGGTAATACTCAGGCCCAAACGCTGATACAAAGCAGTCAGGAAGGGATTACTCGGGCTCCAGGTCTGCGTATTCAGATCGGCAATACCCACATCGCCCCAGGCACAAATACCCTCATCGGTGGGCAGCTCCTGCAGGTTCCAAAGCGCACGCATGGTAGTGAAAAAGGCTTCATCCGAAGACGAAATATCGGCACCCCCATTGGCACCCTGACCGGCAATAATGAAACTGGCATAAAGCTTGCCCAATACTTGCTCCATATACAGTGGATCGTCGCCCAGATTGCCCGAGAGAATGGTATCCGGGTTCTTGGGTGAAATATCCAGGTCGTCGACACATGCATTGAACATGAAGGCAGCGACCGCAACTCCTAATATTAATAGTTTCTTTTTCATAAGAATAAAATCTAAAGTTTTCAACCGTTCAGTTTAGAAAGACAGGTTAATGCCGAGCATATAAACCTGGGGTCTGGGATAAAAATTGTTATCCACCCCACCATCCACTTCAGGATCCAGACCCTTATAATTGGTAATGGTCCATATGTTTTGAGCGGTAAGACTCACGTAAGCACTCAAACGATCGGTAATGTTCTCAATATTGTAGCCCACGCTCAGGTTATCCAACTTAAAGAAGGAGGCATTTTCCACAAAGTAGTCGCTGGAAAACTGACGCTTCACAAACTCGGTGTCGTTCAAGAGGCGGGGGAAATTTTTCCAATAACCGATTTGATACATCTGATCGTAGGAAGAACCTGCAGCCACCATATTGTAAACGTAGTTGCCGATGCTGGCTCTGCTGGAAGCCGACAAGTCAAAATTCTTATAACTGTATCTCAAAGAGAAGCCCAGCAAATAATCGGGGGCAGGATTTTTGAAGATGTACTTGTCCTCATTGTCTCCGGAAACGGTTCCTCCTTCACCCGATAGGTCGGCATACAAACCTTCTATTGGCATTCCGCTAGCGCTGTTGTAAACCTGCTGATTAACAAAGAAAGATTTGGCCGGATACCCCACAGTGGTGACCTGATTTTGCCCTGTCATGGCATCACCTTCCAAAACCCCGATAAAATTAGGATCATCGGTCATCAACAACTTAGTAATCTCATTCTTGTTGTAAGTAAAGTTAAAACCCAACTGCAAGGACATGTCGCGGGTAGACAGCGGAATCAAATTTAAAGCCACTTCCACACCCTGGTTCTCCAGACTGCCCACGTTGGTCAACAAACGGTTGGAAAAGTTACTTCCTGTGGGAATGGTAACGGTGTTCAACAAATCGGTGGTTTCGCGACGATACAAATCAACAGATCCTGAAATGCGGTTGTTGTAGAATCCGAAATCCAAACCAATGTTCTGCGTCTCGGTTTCCTCCCATTTGATGTCGGGATCGTAAGCATTGGGACGAAGGGTTGGCAGATAGCGCCCATTGATGTAATAATAGGAACCAGCTGCGGCCTCGCGGTATAAAGCCTGGGCAGGATAGTCGTTGTCGGCCACATCCTGTTGCCCGGTAATACCCCAACCCAAACGCATCTTCAATTCAGAAAGATTGGCAAAATCATCGAAAAAAGATTCTTCATTGATTTTCCAGGCGAAGGCAGCCGAGGGAAACAAGCCCCAACGATTGTCCTCCGAAAAACGACTGGACCCGTCGTTACGCATGGTAAAGGTTAAAAGGTAGCGCTCCTTAAAGGTGTAATTCATACGACCAAAGAAAGAAACCAGGTAGTTCTCGGTTATGAATTCAGAGTCCTCTACCAACACAAAGGGGTGCTCCTCATCCTCATAGCCACGGGTAAAATTACTCCCTTCCCGCTCAAAATGCTGCCAGGAGTAACCAGCAGTAAGGTCAACACGACTGTCGATGCGCTCTATATCTTTCACATAATTCAGATAAAAGTCGAGCAAGTTGTTTTTATTGGTTCCCGCGTAGTCGGTCAAACGTCCCCAGGTGGGGTTGGTCAATACCGAAGGAGAAGTAACGGGACGATTGTTGTGCCCTTCACTCTCTGAGTAATCGGTAGACAGGTTCAGATTGGCTCTAAGTTCTGGCAAAAAGGGCAGCGTATAATCAAACTGCGCACTGGCAATTAAGCGCTTAACGGTCGATTGGTTGTCCACCGCCAAAGCTTGTTCTACCGGGTTGGGCGTACCCAAGGCGGCGCCATAATTGACCCACTGAAAGTAACCAGCGGAGGCAGAATTGCCATCGTAAACCGGCTGTGTGGGATCCATATTAATGGCAGAACCAATGGCGCCGGAATCACCAAAATTATGGTCGGTCATCATACCCTTAGCACTCACATTCACTTTTAAATCGTCGTTAAAAAAGGTGGGAGACAGATTCAAAGATGCTGTAAAACGCTCCATATCGGTATTCTTTAAAATACCCTCCTGATTGGTGTAGCCCACCGACATGCGATAAGGCAGAGTGCTTACCGAACCGGTAAAACTCAGGTTGTGATCGTGTGTAAGTGCAGTCCTGAAAATCTCATCCTGCCAATTGGTATTATAACTGCCCAATTTATCGAGATTGCTGACCCCATACAAAGGACGCTTAGAAACGGCAATTTGACGCAGCTCATCACCCGAATAAACATCGGTATATCGAATGGCGCTGGATACAGAAGTGTTGGCGCTGTAATTGATCCGCAATGGAGTTCCGGCACGCCCCTTTTTCGTGGTAATAAGAATTACCCCGTTTGAAGCTCGCGAACCATAAATGGCGGTTGCAGATGCATCTTTCAGCACTGTAAAGGTCTCAATATCGTTGGGATTAACGAAGGCCAAAAAGTTGCTGCTGCCATTCAGATTCTTGTTGTCCAGGGGAACGCCATCAACAATAACCAAAGGATCGTTGGAAGCATTCAACGATGACCCCCCACGCACACGAATGGTTGAACCACTGCCGGGAGCTCCGCCAGAACTGGTGATTACCACACCGGCACTTTTACCCACCAAAAGATCCTGCGGAGAGGTAATCGCTCCCCGGTTGAAATCCTTGGCACTAACGACATCAACTGAACCGGTAGCATCCGATTTCTTAACTGATCCGTAACCAATCACCACCACCTCGTCCACACCTATTACACTGGCACTTAAAGCCACATCCAAACGGGTCACGCCGGCTTCAACATTTCGTTCTTCGGCATTAAAGCCAATAAAAGAATACTGCAGCACATCGCCTACATTAACTTGCAGACTGTAGTCACCCATGGGAGAAGTAATGGTACCCGTTTGTGTACCTTTAACTACCACGGTTACGCCAGGCAAACCCATGCCGTCCGATGCATCGGTAACGGTGCCCGATACGGTAAGCTGCTGGGCATACATTCCAAGAGGGAGCATACACCCTAAAAGAAGCAACAGAAACTTCTGTTTGATTAACATCTTCTTCATAAACCTAGTTTTAATAAAATTTTAAGAACTGAATTTTGTAACCTGCAGCCACACGTTTGTCGGTCAGCAAGTCCACCGGGGATATTCAATTAACAATAGCTTGTACCTGATAATCACGTTAAACTTCGCAACAAAGATAAGCCCTTTCGCAAGCAAAATGAAACATTCTTTAACACTGATATCCATAATTTTACAGGGTTTTCGGCGCAATCGATTCCGCAATCGGTTGCGGGTTCGATTGCGGAAAACTTTATATGTTGTATAACATGTTTTGAACCGATTCAAAAACCAGACGAAAAGATAAGCAATGGCCCAAAACCATAACAGCAAGGTATAAAAACCTGATTTGCAACCAACTAAAAAAATCGGGTTTAAACATCCCACTCAAGACATATTAAATCGATTGTTTATATATTTGTACAGCGTTATATATTAACAGTTTTTAATACATCGCTTACACTTTAAATTCCGCAACGCAAAAAAGTCGCCATGAAACCAACCCACATTACCATTAAAGATATTGCCAAAATGCTCGGTGTTTCTCCCTCTACCGTATCGCGGGCACTTAAAGACCATCCCGACATCAGTGAGGAAACCCGAAACCTGGTCAAGACTTTTGCGGAAAAGGTAAAATACCGGCCCAACGCCCTGGCGCTCAGCCTGAGAAAGCAAAAAACCAACACCCTGGGTTTAATTGTTCCGGAAATTGTGCATCACTTCTTTTCTTCGGTCATCAGCGGCATGGAAGACCTGGCCTATGGCGAAGGTTATACCATGATGATTTGTCAGTCCAACGAAAACTTCTACCGGGAAGTCATTAACCTACAAGCCCTACTCGACCACAGGGTAGACGGTCTCCTGGTATCGATAAGTAAAACCACACGGGAATTCAATCATTTACACAATGCGCTCGACAGCGGCATCCCTATGGTTTTTTTCGACCGAATTTGTGACGAGCTGGATACCGACCGGGTGATTACCGACGACTTTGAAGGCGCACGAATCGCCACCACCCATTTGATTGAAACCGGCTGTAGAAAGATCTTGCACCTGGCCGCGCCCCGCCATTTGTTGATCGGGAAAAATCGCTATGAAGGCTATGCCCAGGCGCTTAAGAACCATAAAATCCCCCTGGACGAAAGTCTGGTTTTAAAGTGCGACACCCGCGAAGAAGTGATGAGTATGCGCCAGCACATCCTGACCCTGGCGCCGCAAATCGACGGCATTTTTGGGGTCAACGACAGCACAGCCATCGCAGTCATGCAGGTTTTACAGGAAAACGGCTACCGCATTCCACAGGACATCTCCGTGGTAGGCTTTGGCGACGGTCCAATAGCCACCATTGCCAGCCCCCCCCTTACCACCGTGGAGCAAAAGGGCTATGAAATGGGCCGTGAGGCGGTTCGTCTGCTGATTCAACGTCTCGAAAACCCCAGCGCAATGATCAACAACCAAACCAAAATCATCACCCCCTCGCTGGTCCGTCGCAAAACCAGCCGCTAGCTGTTCCGAAACCGTTTGCGTAAAACAATGTAACTGCCTAACTTAAAATTATTAAACTTTTTTATCCTGCTCCGCAAACGATTGAAATGGGGCTTTTACAGCAAAGGAGGGTTCCAAGCGCTTGATAAAAAGCTGTTCAGGTATTTACTGTGCATGAATTTTAGTTTACTTTTGTATCAAAGAACCGGGAATTATTTTCAATTAACTTTCTCTTTTCGTTCCTTTCGGAACGAGCTTGTCTTGTATATTACTTTTTGATTTCAACAAAATGATGTGCTGAATGCGGCATAACTCATTGTATTGTCGTATTGGGGCAGTACGCTGCCTGCCGCCATTAACCGTAAACGATAAAAGAGATGAAGAAATTACCCCACTTGTCTGTAGGACAGATTTGGAACCTGAGCATTGGCTTTTTGGGCATTCAATTTGGATTTGCCTTGCAAAACGCGAATGCCAGCCGCATCCTGCAAAACTTTGGTGCCGATGTTGAACATTTATCCTGGTTCTGGTTGGCAGCTCCCATCACCGGCATGCTGATTCAGCCGCTTGTGGGACATTACAGCGATCGCACCTGGACGCGCCTGGGCAGGCGGCGTCCCTACTTCCTATTTGGCGCCATATTTGCGGCGCTGGCGCTCATTTTCATGCCCAACTCCGGCTCATTGGCAGCGTTTATTCCACCGATGTTTGTAGGGGCTGGTATGCTGATGATTATGGATGCTTCCTTCAACATTTCTATGGAGCCGTTTAGAGCTTTGGTGGCCGACAAATTGCCCGACGAGCAACGCACGATGGGCTTTTCGGTACAGACGACACTCATAGGGATTGGGGCCGTTTTAGGATCCTGGATTACTTATTTGCTGGCCGAATGGCTTGGGGTTTCCAAGGTGGCTGAAGAAGGAGCTGTTCCCTTTAACGTAATCCTTTCGTTCTATGTGGGTGCTGCCGTATTACTGGCCGCCATTATATGGACGGTTGTTACCACCAAAGAATACTCCCCTGCTCAGCTGAAGGAATACGGTCTGACTGAGGAAGAGGACGGCGACAAGCCAAAGCAGAACGGACTGATGGAGATCTTTCGTGACTTTGCTGCCATGCCCAAAACCATGAAACAACTGGGGCTTGTTCAGTTCTTTTCGTGGCTGGCCTTATTTGGCATGTGGGTATTTACTACCCCGGCCATTGCGCAGCACGTGTACCAACTGCCGGCCAACGACACTTCCTCGGCGCTTTACAACGATGCGGCCAACTGGGTGGGCGTGTTGTTTGGGGTTTACAATGGGGTTGCGGCTGTTTTTGCTATGGCCCTGCCCTTTATCGCGGGAAAAATTGGCCGTAAAAACACGCATGCCTTTGCACTGACGACGGGAGCGGTGGGACTTCTGTCCATTTATTTCATCAGCGATCCGCTGTGGCTCATCGCACCGATGTTGGCCATCGGGGTGGCCTGGGCCAGCATTCTGTCGATGCCCTACGCCATTTTAGCGGGGTCCCTGCCCCCGGCCAAATACGGCATTTACATGGGACTGTTCAACTTTTTTATCACCATGCCGCAGATTGTGAATGGGGTATTTGGAGGTCCCATTGTAAAGCGATTGTTCGACTCGCAGGCCATTTTTGCGCTGGTTATTGCCGGCGTAAGTTTGTTGATTGCTGCCCTGGCCGTGCGCTTTGTAGACGACCAGCCCACCCTTAAAACCGAAAAGCCATGATTAAAGCCTGTTTGTTCGATTTGGACGGCGTTATAGTCGACACCGCCAGATATCATTACATCGCCTGGAAGAAACTGGCCAAAGAGCTGGGCTTCGACTTTAGTGAAACCGACAATGAGCGCCTGAAGGGGGTAAGCCGTATGGCTTCGCTCGACATACTGCTCGAAATTGGCGGCATAAATATGACGCAGGCCGAAAAGGAAAGGCTCGCACATCAAAAAAACGAGCATTACGTGTCCTTCATCACCCAAATGCAAGCCGACGAGGTATTGCCGGGGGCACGGGAATTTCTGAAGGCTTGCCGCGAGGCCGACATCGCCACAGCCCTGGGCTCGGCCAGTAAAAATGCCATGACCATTCTGGACCGGCTGAAGCTGACCGACCTTTTTGATGTCGTTGTGGATGGCACCCATACCACCAAAGCCAAGCCAGATCCGGAAGTCTTCCTGAAGGGCGCTGAGGCGCTGAAGGTGAATCCGGCGCATTGCGTGGTTTTTGAAGACGCCGAAGCCGGCGTGGAGGCCGCTCTGGCTGCGGGAATGAAATGCGTGGGCATTGGCCATCCTGAGGTACTGAACAAGGCCCATCTGATTATTGACGGTCTGCATCAAATGGACCTTCAAAAACTGAACAACATTCAATAAGCACCCGACTATGAGACAATATTTAAAGAACGACCCTTGGAAGATCATTGAAGAGGGTTTTCATCCCGATTACCACCAGGCCTCTGAAAGCATTTTTAGTCTGGGTAACGGCAAAATGGGCCAACGGGCCAATTTTGAGGAGCAATACAGCGGCCCCTCTTTACAGGGAAGCTACATTGCCGGCGTTTATTACCCCGACAAGACCCGGGTAGGCTGGTGGAAAAATGGTTATCCGGAGTATTTTGCAAAAGTACTGAATGCCCCCAACTACATTGGCATCCACCTAAAGGTAGATGGCGAAGCGCTGGACTTATTTACCTGTGCCACCAGCGACTTTGTTCGCACCCTCGACATGAAAAAAGGGCTGCTGACCCGCAGCTTTACAGCTACACTAAGCGGGGACAAAAAGATTAAGGTAGAAACAGCACGCTTCCTGAGCATGACCGATGCCGAGACTGCGCTGCTTCGCTTCAGTGTTACGCCGCTGAACTTCTCCGGAAAAATAGAATTTACGCCCTATCTCGATGGGGATGTGGAGAACGAAGACGCCAACTACGACGAAAAATTCTGGAATATTTTGGAGACAGCCTGTTCCGATGAAGAGGGACATTTGCTGTCGCAGACCAGGAAACTGGATTTTCGGGTGGCCTTGGCCATGCGCTGGAGCATCAACAGTCGAAACACCCAGGTAACAGCTGCGCACAATGACGTACGCAGCGACATCGCCATCAGCACTTCGGTCGCCGAAAACGAAACGGTGGTGCTCGACAAATTTGTGGGCGTTTGCAGCTCCCTGAATCATCCGGCCGACCAGTTGGTGACTAAGGCGCGGGAAAAGGCGCTGCAGGCCCAGACGGCCGGGTTCGACAAGATGCTGCGCGCGCACAGCGAAAAATGGGACAACATCTGGCTGCATGCCGACATTAAAATAGAAGGCGATGTGGCAGCTCAGCAGGCCATTCGCTTCAATATTTTTCAACTGAACCAGACCTATACGGGCGACGATGAGCGCCTGAACGTGGGTCCCAAGGGATTTACAGGAGAAAAATACGGCGGCACCACCTACTGGGATACCGAGGCGTACTGCATCCCTTTCTTTTTGGCCACGGCCCCGGCCCACGTCACACGCAATCTTTTGATTTATCGCTACAAGCACCTGCAGAAGGCCATCGAAAACGCCGAAAAGCTGGGCTTCACCAATGGCGCAGCCCTCTACCCCATGGTGACCATCAACGGAGAAGAATGTCACAACGAGTGGGAAATTACTTTTGAAGAAATCCACCGCAACGGCGCCATTGCTTTTGCCATTCATAATTACATCAGGCATACCGGCGACGAAAAATACCTGGAAGAATACGGTTTGGAAGTCCTCATAGCCATTGCCCGCTTCTGGGCCCAACGCGCCACCTGGTCGGGCGATAAGCAAAAATACGTCATCCTGGGGGTGACTGGCCCCAACGAGTACGAGAACAACATCAACAACAACTGGTACACCAACAAAATGGCCACCTGGTGTCTCAACTATGCGCTGGAAGCCTTGCAAGTGGTAAAACAAAGCAATCCGGCACGCTATTCGGCCATCTTGGAAAAAACCAATTTTGAAGAAACCTCCGAGCGTAAGCACTGGCAGGAGGTGAGCAGTCAAATGTACTTCCCCTACAACCAGGAATTGGGTATTTATATGCAGCAGGACGGGTTTATGGACAAAGAGCAAATCATGGCCAGCGACTTGCCTGTGGCACAACGCCCCATCAACCAGCACTGGTCGTGGGACCGCATTCTGCGTTCCTGCTTCATCAAGCAGGCCGATACCCTGCAGGGCATTTACGTACTCGAGCACGAGTACGATACGGAAACCATTCGAAAGCACTTCGACTTCTACGAACCCCGTACCGTGCACGAATCGTCCCTCTCGCCCTGCGTACACACCATTCTGGCTGCACGCATCGGCCGCCTCAACAAGGCCTATGAAATGTACCTGCGCACCAGTCGCCTCGACCTGGACGATTACAACAACGAGGTGCATGAGGGCCTGCACATTACCAGTATGGCGGGCACCTGGATGTCGATTGTCGAAGGCTTTGGCGGCAAGAGGGTTCACGACGGCCAATTGTTCCTGAATCCCATCATCCCCGAGCAATGGACGGCCTACACCTTCCGCATCACCTTCAGGGGAAGGGATTTGGAAGTACGGGTGGACCAAAAGAGTGTGAACATTTTGTCGCACGCCAGACAGAGCGCAGAGCTGCGTCTGTACAATCAAGTCATTACCATTGAACCGGGCGCCTCGGTGAGCGCCCCCTTAAAACCAGATTTTCATGCTTAAGAAAAACAGCTTTGTGGCCCTACTGGCCCTTTTGACCCTCAGCTTTGGATTTGCGGCCAAGGCCCAGCAGGTAGAACGCCTGGAGCCGTCCTCCTGGTGGATCGGCTTTCAGAATCCCCGGGTACAAGTCCTCGTATACGGCCAGGACATAGCCACCCTGCAAGCTTCCGTTGACCACCCGGGAGTAGCACTGGAAAAGACCATTGCAGTGGAAAACCCCAACTACCTGTTTCTGGACCTGCTGATTGACGAAACAGCACAGCCGGGAGAGGTGAAAATAGATTTCAAGCAAGGCAAACGCGTACGCACAAGCGCAATGTTCGAATTGCTGGAACGGGAAGCCGGCTCGGCCAGCCGGGAAGGCTTTAACCAGAGCGATGCCATTTACCTGATTATGCCCGACCGTTTTGCCAACGGTAAAACGGAGAACGACGAAATACCCGGCATGCTCGAAAAGTTGAACCGCGAAGACCCTTACGGTCGCCATGGCGGCGACCTCGAGGGCATTCGTCAGCGGCTGGATTTCATTGCCGACATGGGCTTTACCGCCATTTGGATCAACCCGGTACTCGAAAACGACCAGCCCCAATCCTCGTACCACGGCTACGCCATTACCGATTACTATCGGGTGGACCAGCGTTTGGGCTCGAACGAGGAGTATCGTCAACTGGTTCAGGAGGCGCGTTCCAAAAACATCAAAATAATTAAGGACATGGTGTTCAATCATTGTGGCCATAAGCATTGGTGGATGGACGACCTGCCCATGGGCGACTGGGTGAATCAGTATCCCGAATTCACCCGCAGCAATTACCGCCTGAGCACCGTGGCCGACCCCTATGCGGCCAAGGCCGATCTCGACCTGACCACCAAAGGATGGTTCGACACCAGTATGCCAGATATGAACCTGACCAATGAGCTGGTGCGCAACTACATGATTCAGAACAGCATTTGGTGGATTGAATACGCCGGTCTCCAGGGCATTCGCATGGATACCTATCCCTACCCCGACAAGGAAGCCATGGCCGAGTGGATCAAGCGGGTTAAAGCAGAGTACCCCGACTTCTCTATCGTAGGGGAAGCCTGGATATCCCAAGCGTCGAAATTGGCCTACTGGCAAAAAGATTTCCCCAATCAGGACGGCTACAACTCGGAGATGAAGCTCCTGATGGACTTTCCGATGGCGGAGGCCCTGGGCGCGGCATTTAACGAAGGTGAGGGCTGGAACACCGGTCTTCAGCGCCTCTACGATGTGTTGGCCGACGATCACCTTTACCGCTATCCCAAGCATCTGGTGGTTTTTGCCGAAAACCACGACCTGGGGCGCATGGGGCACTTTTACGGTGGCGACATCAACAAAATGAAACTGGCCATCGCCTTCCTGGGCACCGTAAGGGGCATCCCCCAATGGTACTACGGCAGTGAACTCCTGATGATGGGCGACGGGGGAGCCTCGCATGGGGCCATTCGGCAGAATTATCCGGGCGGCTGGCCGGGAGACGAACGCGATGCCTTCACCAGCGAAGGACGAAGCGCCACGGAAAATGAGCTGATCGACTATTTGAGCGCTGTGCTCAACTACCGAAAAACCAGCGAAGTGCTTCAACAAGGCCATACCTTACACTTTTTACCGGAAAACCAGGTTTATGTTTACTTCCGTTACCTGGGTAAAGACGCGCTTATGGTGGTTATGAACAACAAAGACAACGAAGCCACCGAGTTGGACACGGCTCGTTTCAACGAAATACTGAAGGACTATAAATCCGGCCGGGAAGTGGTCAGCGGGCAGACTTTCCAATCATTAAACAAAATCAAAATACCGGCTAAGTCTGCATTTATCATTGAATTAAAGCCATAAAAAAACCAGAAAGCAGGGAAAGCTTTGGAAAAATGGAACAATTGACTGCAGAATTCATTAAATTTCGGCATACAATATGTAAGCATCGTTTTACGTTAATTGATTAAGCCTTAATTTTTTAAACCTATAAATTATGATGAGTAACCTGCACGTTTCCATTAAATCAACGCTTTCCCTTCTGATTTTCCTTTTCGTTGCGGGACTGCTGTATGCAGTCCCCACGGAAGTGGAGAACAGCACCCACCTCATCACCTACCACCAATCGACTGACAATCTGACCCTTAAAACAAACGAAGGCTTTCTTCGCATTCAACTGATGGACGAAGACGGCATCCTTTATTTTTCCTTTGCCAGCGACTCCGTTTTTATAGCCCCCTCCGATGCGGTCTCCCTCAAACCCGCTACAGCATCCATCATTATTCGAAACACCACAGAAACATTGGATGTTCGAATGGGCAATGTGTATTTTAAAGTAGCTAAAAATCCTTTTGAAATTCGCATCTCCACAGGAACCGACAACCGCGATGAAATGGTGATTTCCGGACCCTTCGAGAGTCCCGGCGGTTCGGGCATTTGCTTACCCCTCGCTACCCGTGAAAAGATTATGGGCGGAGGCGCCCGGGCCCTGGACATCAATCGACGGGGAAGAATCCTGCAATTAAGCAACCAGGCCAACTACGGCTATGGCTGGGGAGCCGACAAGCTCAACTACTCCCTGCCGCTCTTCTATTCTTCAGAAAAATACCTGGTCTTTTTTGATGCGCCTCAACGCGCCACCGCCGATATTGGGGTTAGCCAACGCGAAAAATTCAGACTGGAATCGCCACAAAAGTCTTTTAATTTCTATGCCATTACGGGAGCCGACTATAAAAACCTCTTAAAAAAGTACACCCGACTGACCGGCACGCAACCACTCCCCCCGCTCTGGGCCCTGGGCAATTTGCAGAGCCGGTTTGGCTACCAATCAGAAAGCGAATTAACGCAAGTGGTCGACTCCATGATAAAGGCCAAATACCCACTGGACGCCGTCTTTCTTGACCTGTATTGGTTTGGACAGGGTGAAGGAGACTATCGAATGGGCAACCTCAGCTGGAATGAAGAACAATGGCCAGACCCTGCGGCAATGATTCAAAACCTTAAAAACAAGGGCATACAAACCCTGTTGGTTACCGAGCCTTATTTTCTCACCTCATCGGCGCATTTCAAGGAAGCGGCTGAAAAAGGATACTTTGGACAAAACCAGGAAGGCAAGCCCTACGTAATCGAAGACTTCTTCTTTGGCAAGGCCGCGCTGCTGGATGTCTTTAAGCCTGAAGCCAGCCATTGGTTTTGGCAAAAGCACCAAGCGCTGATTGAACAAGGCGTGGCCGGCTGGTGGGGCGATTTGGGTGAACCCGAAAAACACCCCGACAGCATCACTTACCACAAAGGACTCTCCCAGGATGTTCACAACCTATACGGCCACCATTGGGCCAAAATGCTGAGTGAGCGCTACCGCAAGCATCATCCCAAAGTACGTCTGTTCAACCTGGTACGTGCAGGCTATGCCGGCAGCCAGCGCTATTCCGTTTTCCCCTGGTCGGGCGATGTAGCGCGCAGCTGGAGCGGCCTAAAGGCGCAACTGCCCATTATGCTGACCATGTCGATGTCGGGACTCCCCTACATGCACCACGACGTTGGCGGGTTTGCCGGGGGAGAAATGGACGATGAACTCTACACACGATGGGCACAGTTGGGTGTTTTTTCCCCGATTTACCGCCCGCATGGGGCGGGAGTGCCCGCTGAGCCCATTTACTACAGCAGCGAAACCCAAAAAATCGTACGCGAATTCATCGAGCTTCGCTATCGGCTTATTCCCTACATCTACACGCTTGCCTACCGACAGACAGCCTTTGGTGAACCGCTGGTACGCCCCCTTATTTATGAACAATCTGACGACTATTTGGTGGACATCTACGACACCTATTATTTTGGGAAAAACTTACTGGTGGCCCCTGTTCTGGAGCCCGGCCAAACCAGTCGCAAAGTTGAACTGCCCTTAGGGGCCTGGTTCCATTACTACTCCGGCACCTTCTATTTGGGTGGGCGCACGGTAGAGGTGCCTGCCCCCCTCAACGAGATCCCCGTCTTCGTGAAAGCCGGAAGTTTCATACCCACCATACCGCTTCAGCAATCGCTCAATCAGCTCAACACCGACCAAATCACCATTACCTATTACCACCACGAATCGGTTAAGCAAAGCAAGGACGAACTCTATCTGGATTGTGGGAAAAACGCCAAAGCACTGGAAGAGGGAGCGTATCAACTTTTCACCTTTAAAGCTGAGAATACCGATAAGGAACTTTATATCGACATCTCTCACAACAACGGGGTTTACCTGCTTCGACCCGGCCGCCGAACCATCGTATTGGAAATCAATCATTGGGGTGGCAAACCCGAACAGGTGAAAATCGACGGAAAAAATGCTGAGTTTCGCTACCTCCCCCGCAATAAGCAAACACAAATCGAATTTACCATGGGCGCGGACCCCGTCAACATCCGCATCAGATAAATCAACCATAAACACAACTAAATGATCAACTACAAACTCAAGATCCTGGTAATCTTAATGGCAGTGTTCGCTGCCTGTAATCAAACCCCACCTGCCCAAAAGGAAGCACCTGTCGCAAGCCAGGCCCCCGTACCCCAATGGCTAAACGATGCCGTAATTTACGAAGTCAACGTACGCCAATATACCCCGGAGGGAAACTTTGAGGCCTTCGCCGACCATCTGCCGCGCCTGAAGGAGCTGGGCGTAGACGTCTTGTGGTTTATGCCCATTTACCCCATTGGACAGGAAAACCGAAAAGGAAAACTGGGCTCCTACTATTCCATCCGTGATTACAAAGCCGTGAACCCGGAATTTGGCACCTTTGAGGACTTCAAAGCCCTGGTGGATATGGCGCATGAAATGGGGATGAAGGTGGTGCTTGATTGGGTGGCCAACCATACCGCCTGGGACCATGCCTGGGTAAGCGAACACCCCGACTGGTACGAAAAAGACAGTACGGGAAATATGTTTGCGCCGATGGACTGGAGCGATGTGGTACAGCTCGACTACGACAACCCGGAGATGCGTGCAGCCATGCAGGATGCTTTGGCGTTTTGGGTAAGGGAGGCAAACATAGACGGCTACCGTTGCGATGTGGCCGGAATGGTTCCGGTTGACTTCTGGGAAGAGGCCACTTCGGACCTGCAGCAAATAAAACCCCTTTTTATGCTCGCCGAAGACGAGGACGAAACAGCCCTACTCAACAAGGCTTTTAATGCCAATTACGGATGGGCCTTACACCACCTGCTCAATGGACTTGCCCAGGGCACAGCCAAAGCTTCCGAACTGCGAAGCCATATTGAGGAACAACAGCAAAGATTGCCACAGGGTGCATTCTCCATGCAGTTCACCACCAACCACGACGAAAACAGCTGGAACGGCACGGCCTTCGATCGCATGGGCGCTGCTTTCCCCACCCTGGCTGCACTGACCTTTGTAGTAGAAGGCATGCCCCTTATTTATAGTGGCCAGGAAGCCGGACTCAACAAACAACTGGATTTTTTTGATGAAGACAGTATCGACTGGAGTGATTTGCGTCTTACACCCTTCTACCAAGAGCTCATACAACTGAAAAAAGACAATCCGGCACTCTGGAACGGCAACGTCGGAGGACGCATGGAATTCCTGAACAACACAAAGCCGGGGCAAGCCCTGGTATTCAAAAGAACACGGGACAACAACAGCATTTACGCCCTCTTTAACCTGTCGGACCAGCCGCTGATTTTGCCCCTCGGATTCGGTCTGGAAGGTCAATACGAGGACGCGCTTACAGGTGAAAAGATAAATCTCTCCAACGAAGATCTGAAGCTGGCTCCCTGGGCCTATCATCTGATCAGCGTAAAAGAATAAATTTCGCTTTCTGCACAACCCAATAAAAAGACCGGTTGCAGGCCAGCAACCGGTCTTTTTATTACTCCGTTTTTAATAGTTCCTGCAACTTCCTTAACGCGAAACTATTTCAATCTGGGCGCTGCGCAGCCCCCTGGCAGTGGCCCGCACCTTAATGGTCCCCGGCTCACGCTCACTACGCACCACCAACATGGCCTTACCCTGAAAGGCCTTGCGCTTATCGGCTACAAAAGGTGCATCCGTAATCATATCGGCACTGCTGACCGCCAAATTAGAACCGGCTCCGCTCACGCTGAAACTGATCTCATGTTCGGCATTCGGAACCAACACGCCGTTTTTGTCCACAACCTTAACCGTAACATACGAAAGATCCTGACCATCGGCATTGATCTCCGAACGATCGGCCTCCAACACGATCCTGGCAGGAGCCCCTGCGGTCTCCAGGCGATGCCGGGCGACCTCTTTACCATCAATTTTGCTGACTGCCTCAATCACTCCAGGCTCATAAGGGATGCGCCACGTCAGCTTCTGATGCAAGGCAGGTCCCAGGTTTATCGGATTCTCCGGATCGTATTCCTCTGCCGTATAGGCCCTGATGTCCTTTGTATAATACTCCTCCGGCACTTGCAACACCCCCATCGAACGACCATTCAAAAACAACTCTACTTCCTGTGCATTGCTGAAGGTGTACAAATCTACACTGTCGCGACCTGCCCAGTTCCAATGAGAGAAAAGGGGCTGATAGCGCAGTTGCACCTCATTCCAGTATTGCTGACGAACATCACTGTTGTCAAAAGCAGCAATATGTACCATCGGCTCGTCGCTGTACAAACTGTGGATGTAATAACTAAAAGGCTTCCAATGGTCGTTCCAGTCGATGATGCCATTGGTCCACCCTTTAGCCGGCCAGCCAAAAGACTCCCCGATATAGTCGGTGCCCCCCCAATAAAATAGGCCCACCGAACTGCGATGGTCAAAATTGAACCACTCATTGCCCAGGTTACCCACCTGGGCCTCGCTCAACATAAAAATCAACTGAGGATGATTGGCCTTATCCACCGGCCAAAATTCCTCCCGATAATTGGTACTGACCACATCCATATAGAACACCATCTCCGGTGGCCCCTCCCGGTAATAATTAGCGCTGCGATACGCTCCGCTGCGTCGCGAGGGATGCAAGCCCGCAGTAATAGCTCTGCTGGGCTCAAAAGACCTGATGTGAGCATATACGTCCTTGAGCATGGGTACCCCAAAATCGTATCGGGGACTGCGTTGCTGATACACCTCATTACCGGCACTCCATATAATGATGGAAGGATGGTTGCGATCACGCTTCAAAAAAGCCTCCAAACTTTGCTTCCAATGCGCTTCAAAACTATTGCCCTGACCAAAAAACTGGTCGGCCCACTTATCAAAGGGTTCATCCACCACCAACATTCCGTTGCGGTCGCACCAGTCCAAAATAAATGAATCGTGCGGATTATGGCTCAGGCGTATGGCGTTTACCCCCAAGCGCTTCAAGCCCTCCAAACGGCGCTCAAAGCCTCTTTCAAAGGCTGCGGCACCCAATGGCCCCAAATCGTGGTGAATATTAACTCCTTTGGCAAGCACCTTACGACCATTAAGCAGCAGTCCTTCCTCAGGCGTAAACTCCACGGTACGAATACCAAAGGGAGTACGATACAAATCACTCAGCTCCCCCTCTACTTCAACACGCGATACTACCTCATAAAGTTCAGGATGCTCAATATCCCACCTTCGTGGAGAAACCACTTTTGCCTGCTGTTTAAAATAATATACTTCCCCGGAGGCCACCGGAACGGTACTCGTCAATGTTTGCAGCACCTTTCCGTCCGGATCCTTCACATCCGAATGTAAGGTTACCCAAACACTGTCGGGGCGACTGTTCACCACCTCCGTCTGTACAGCCACCCGGGCCAGCTCATCGGTCACGAGCGGAGTGTGCACATAAGTCCCGTGATAATCAACATAAACCTCCTCTGTGACCAACATCCATACATCTCTGTAAATGCCCTCTCCGTTGTACCACCGAGAACTTTCCATATCCGTATTGTCGTAACTCACCGCCATTACATTAGGTGCTCCGGCTTTTATAACATCGGTAACGTCTACCATAAAGCCTTCGTAGCCATTCAACTGATGCGCCACCTCCTGGCCATTCAAAAACACTCTGGCATCGCGGTAAACCCCTTCAAACTCGAAAAACACCCGTTTTCCCTGCAGCTCCGCCTCAGGGGTAAAAACTTTACGGTACCAGCCCTTCTGCCGCGGCAAAAAACCATTCTTCTGATCCGAACCCAAACTGTCCTTTACAAAAGGACCTGCAATACTGGCATCGTGCGGAAGATCCACACTTTGCCAACGACTGTCGTCAAAGCCCTCTGCTGCAGCTTCGGTTGTTCCGTCCAGCGAAAACCGCCAGTCAAAATTAAACGAAATCCTGGTCCGCTCGGCCCTTAGGCCTGCAACTACCATAAGGAAAATGAAACTTGAAATAAGTATCCTCATAAACAATTCTATTTAGTTAACATCTGAACAATTAAGCCGACTAAGTCTTCAAAAATACCCAATACTGCAAGTAATCGCAATACACTATTTGGCACACATTTTGAACTATTTGACACCCATACAAAGACACAAAGGCAAAAAAAACTATCTTTGTTAGCAGACCGGCAAAACCTCCGGCTGCCCATCCCGACCCCGACCTCTGCTGTGCATTTCAAAAATCCCAAATACCACCATGACCGATTTTTTTAAATACTTAACATCCAGCACAGAAGACAAACAATGGGGCATCACCCTCAATGTCGTAGGCAAAGGTACTGTTCAGCCAGGGTCGCCCTATCCGGTACCCGACCATCCCAGCGCCTACGAATTCAAGTGGAAAACAGGCCGGGTATTGTCCGAATACCAAATCAATTACATTACCGAAGGCGATGGTGAAATTGAAACAGAGAACGGAAAAATAAAAATCAAAGCCGGCACGGTAATGCTGATCAAGCCAGGTATGTGGCACCGGTACCGACCCGACAAAAAAACCGGGTGGACCGAGCTCTATATCGGGGTTGAAGGAGACATTATTGACCGCTTGTTTACCAATCCCATTTTAAATGCCCGCAGTCCCATCATTGAATGTGGACTAAAAGAATCGGTACTCGACTGCTACCACCGCATTTTTGAGCTGGCCCAAAAAGAAAAGCCCGGTTATCAACTGATTGCCTCAGGTATTGCCATTCGTTTGCTGGGCTCCCTCGTGGCCCATGTAAAAAACCGTCAGTTTAAGGGCACCCCCCTCGAAGTCGCCATGGAAGACGCCAAATTTAAAATGCGTACCCAGCTCAACCAGGACATAGACTTCACCGAACTGGCCTCCTCTCTAAACCTGGGTTACAGCTATTTTCGAAAGATGTTTAAGAAACATACCGGCGTGTCACCCGGCCAATACCACCTCCACCTGCGCATTATGAAGGCCAGGGAGCTGCTTGCCTCCACCGATCTTCCAATCAAGCAGGTTGCGGTGGAAACCGGCTTCGAATCGATTCATTACTTCAGCCGCCTATTCAAAAACAAAATGGGCTATTCCCCCTCTGAAGTCCGCAAAAATTAAAAAAGGCCTCCTGAAAAGGAGGCCTTTTTTAATTAGATCATTAATGAGTGTAACATTAATAATATCCTTGATTTTGCAAGGCTTGCGCCTGCTCATCGCTCAAATTGGAGCCGTCTTCATTTAAAACGCCATCGATAAATGACTGAGGAATGGGACGTAAAACGTGATGCGCCTTCACACCATCGGCCTCAGGATTAAACGCTTGGGCTCTCACAACCAGGGTTTCGGTCCTGGCCAAATCTTCCCAACGAAGAAATTCACCATACAACTCACGTGAACGCTCATTAAGTACAAAGTGCAACATTCTCTCATAATCCCCACTGGCACCAACAGCCGATAAAATGGCTTCGTCTTCGGCAGGCAACTCGGTGTACGATGAAATTTCGAGACTGGATGCAGCTGTTGTCTCCGGAATATTCAAAGACTCGTAATAGGAATTACGGTTGGTATACGCATCGAAAGGCTCATCCAAACCTCCATTTGCAGCCTGACTCCCATCGGTATGCCAGGCGCGATCCTCACCAGAGGTGTACGCAGCCCTGCCACGCAACTCATTAATCACATCAATCGCCTCCTGATAGCTGCCTTTTCTAACCAAGGCCTCCGCCTTAATCAGGTAAGTCTCTCCAGTCCTGGCCAAAACTCCGTCGCGTTGACCATCTGCCTTTACTGCAGTTCTGGAACCATCCTCGTACTTGGACAAGGGAACGTAGCGGTTGTTGCCCCATGTTTGAGCAACCCATTCACCTCCGGAGTAGGCCACATAAGCATTAGGAACTACTCTACCTGTCTCCTCATCAACAAAAGTGTAAGATCCTGTTCCCATTTGACTTACATCAAAACGGGCATCATCTTCTTCATTGACAATATAAATAATACCCAAATCACCATTCACAATACCATGCTCATTATCTGGAGCAGCATTGTTCACGCGGTACTTTGTTTTGAAGGACTTCCAAAAACGAGAGTCGTTTTCCTTATCAAAGACATTCAATCCATACTCTGTTGTCCTCAAACGCTGAAAGTCCAAACCTCCGGCCACTGTTCGTGTCATCATAGGCAAATTGGAATATTGCGCCGGGAAATAACAATAGGTACGATTTCTAAAACGTCCCGCAGTAGATGCATCGTCATTAAACTGGGCAGCCATTAAAATCTCAGGCAGCATTTCTGCCTCACAATCTACTCCAGTCCAGTTCCAAAGATCTCGATAATCAGGGGCCAGGGGACGCTCTGCAATCACAAAATCGGCCAGCGTAATGATCTCATCCAAATCGGCATCCTTATAAGAGGCATTCCAATCTGAGTTACGCTCTGAATTACGGAACAACAAGGCTTTAGCCAGCATGTGAGCGGCCAAAGGTTTGGTAAATGTACCCTTGCCTCTGAATTCCTCCACGGGAAGCAGGTCATAAGCCTTCTCCAGATCGCTCACGAGACTGGCAACACAATCCTCTACAGAGCTGCGTGCAAAGTTGCGCTCAACACTATTGGAAGGAGTAAGTCTCAGCACCACCGGTCCATACTGCTGCACCAAACGCAGATAATTATAGCCTCTCAAAAAGTAGGCCTCTCCAAGACACTGCTCCTTTAAGGTTTCATCCTCAAAAACACTTTCATTGGCAATGATGATGTTGGCTGAGTTGATGCCAAAATACATCTGGTCCCACAAGTGATCGGGAGAAGGGTAGTTCTTATTGGCAGCACCGGTTACATAAGGCGCCAAACGGGAATCGTAAGTATTCCACATTTCACTGGTAAGGTCGGTTCCACTGGAGAACTCATCCGTTCCATAATTGGTAAAACCATAAGCCCACTCGTAAGCAAAATGATACCGAATGTTACCGTATAAACTTATCGCCAGGTCATTCAAGCCCTCTTCACCTTCAAAATGCTGGGTGCTAAAGGCTGTAGTAAGATCTTCTTTCAGAAAATCATCGCTACAGGAACTCACTCCGACTGTAAAAACAGCAGCAAGTGCGCCCAAAAATAAATTCCTATATATCTTCATAACAAAAATAGTTTAACTGTGAATCTCTGAACCTTTTTAGAAGCCAATATTTAAGCCGAAAACAAAACCTCTGTTATAGGTTGAGCCACCCAGATCCATATCTCTCCAATCAATGGCTGAGTAAATGGTGCCTGGATTTTTAGCCTGCACATACAACTTCACACTTTGCAAGCCAAGTTGATCCAATGCAGAGGACGGCAGATTGTATCCGAGCGAAATGGTTCGTATTTTGAAAAAGGACCCGGAACGATAGCCAAGAATAGAAGAGAAGGCATCTCCACCAGCCTCATTGTAAATAGGCTTTTGAAATTCCGCATCGGTATTATCCGGTGTCCAATAGTCGATCTCTCGCTGATTGTAGCGACCCAACTGACCTTCACCTCCGGTGGCTACCTGGTAGCCAAAACGACCATAGGTAATGACATCCAACTCAAATCCTTTGTAAGAAAAGGTGTTGTTAAATCCAAGAGTCCAGCGCGGATTTCTATTGCCAATAATCACACGGTCCTCCGAATCAATTTTATCGTTTCCATCCTGGTCGACCGGCTTGGCCATACCAACTTCAAAGTTGTGCCCATTGGCATTGAATCTATCCATTTCGGCAGCATCCTCCTGAGACCACAAGCCATCTCCCTCAACCCCATAGATAACGCTAATAGACTCTCCAATGAACCAGGTGTTGTCTACCATATCGTTTTTACCATAGGCCAACATTTCGATTTGATCCTTTTGCCAGGCTGCATTAATATTACTTTTCCATTGGAAATCACCTGTATCAATATTCAATGTGTTGACAGAAATATCCACCCCTCGGTTGGATGTTTCGCCTACATTGGCATAAGTCGATCGATACCCCGAAACGGTGGGGACAGACATATTCATCAACAAGTCTTTGGTCTGCGAAGTATAAACATCCAAAGAACCGCCAACGCGACCATAAAACAATGAAAAGTCGAGACCAAAGTTGTACTGTGTAGTGGTTTCCCATGTCAACTCTTGATTGGCCATAGGAATAAGTGTAGAAGTATAATTGGGCTCGTTAATGGAGTAGGCTTGCTCGTTTGCTCCACCACCAAAAGGAACAAAGAAGGACTGAATTCGAGCCAGGGTTTGGTAGGGGTCAACAGCAGCATTTCCGGTAGAACCAAAACCCAAGCGGGCCTTTAACTGGCTCACCCAAGACAGGCCTTGCATGAATTCTTCCTGCTCCATGCGCCAGCCAAGAGCTGCTGAGGGAAAGAAAGCCCATTTGTGGCCATCGGCCAACTGAGACGCCCCGTCCCAACGACCAGACACGGTCACCAAATAACGGTCCTTAAAGGAGTAGTTTAAACGCCCCATATAGGAGGTCAACTGGCGCTCTGTGAGTCCGGAACCAATTCCCACCTTTGCCTCTGAGGAAGTCACATCCAGCGAACCAAAAGCATTCCAGAGGTAACTTGCTTTGGGCACATTTTGACCGTCCATCGAACTGCTCTCCACATTCCAGGCAGAAGCCGTTTGAAGCAGGGTTAACCCAAAGTTATGATCCTGCACTGTTTTGTCGTACAGCAACATATTATCCAAAGTCCATGAAAAATCACGCTGGTTTCTCAAGCGGGCAAAAGAGGTTCCACCCAGACGGTTAACCGAGTTCCCATCAATATAAACTCCTTCCCGCCAGTTCCGGTAGTCGGGTCCAAAATTCACTCGGTACTTTAACCCTTCCAATGGAGCCAACATCTCACCCAGATCCAATTGACCATAAATACTAGCCAGAGCACGGAATGTTTGACGCTGTTGGGTAGACTGATTCCACTCATCGATTATCGTATAAACATTGCCGTCTCCACCCGGAGTCAGGATGCGCTCACCATTTTCATCATAAGGTACAGCATGGGAGAAAATTCGCTTAGCTGCATCATAAATACTATTGGGCCAGGTAGAAGAAGAGGCACCAAGAGTAGACATTCCATAATCCTGCTCGCTCCAGGAAGCATTGATGGAAGCACCCATACTGAACCAATCCTTGGGTTGCATATCCACACTAACTTTTGTAGTATAGCGCTCGTAGGCCTGTCCGATTTGTGTTCCTTCCTGATCCAGATAACCAAAAGAACCATAGGCCTGAACCTTCTCTGTTCCTCCACTAACACCCAATGAATGCTCCTGGGTAATGGCTGTTTGGGTCACAAAGTCGGTCCAGTCGGTAGACTTCACCTTTGAACCGTCCCAGCTGCCACCAGACCATCCTTGCATGATGTTCTCCCAGGCATAAGCATCGCCGCCAGCTTGAAAAATATCCTCATCGGTGTCAATAGTGGGCTGATCCCCTCTGGGATAAGCCTCTGGGTCCATATTGTGGTAAGCCCAACGTCTCCAGGTAATATAGTCACTGGCACTCATCATAGGCGCCTTATCCTGAATGGTTTCAGTAGTCAGCGTACCAGAGTAATTTACACTCATCTGACCCTCTTTTCCCTTTTTGGTGGTAACCAAAACAACGCCATTGGCTCCACGAGAACCATAAATGGCAGTAGCTGAGGCATCCTTAAGAATGTCAATAGACTCAATATCACGCGGGTTTAGGGTTTCAATTGCGCTGGAAGACATCAGCGGAATACCGTCTACAACATACAAAGGTGTATTACCAATGTAATTACCGCTGGAATTTTGAACCATGGAACGCATTCCCCGAATGGTAATGTTACCCAGTTCACCCGGACGCTCATTGGATGTAATGTCCACCCCGGCAGCTCGCCCTTGAAGCGCCTCCAAAGCATTAGAAACGGGTCGAACATTCAACTCTTCTTCTCCAACCCGAACCATCGATCCGGTTACGTCACTCTTCTTTTGAACACCATAACCAACAACCACAACTTCTTCCAGTCCCAACATATCTTCCATCATTACAACGTCAATAACAGACCTTCCTGAAACAGGAATTTCTTCGACCTGAAAACCAATGAAAGAATAAACCAGAACGGAATTGTCGCTGGGTGCTGTAATCTGATACTTCCCATCGATGTCGGTGATAACGCCAACCCCCGGGCTTTCCTTCACCGTTATGTTCACACCGGGCATTGGCAGCCCTTGCGAATCGCTAACGGTACCAGAAATTGCACGTCCCTGGGCAGAAAGGGAACCAATGGCTCCCCACAAGAACACCATTCCTAAAAGGACCAGCCGGTAAAAACGGCTACCATAAGAGGTCCCCTTACTTGATTGAGGTACTTCTCGAAGTCTTTTGTTCATAATCAGTTAAATTTGGGATTATTAAAAAGTCATCACATTTTGTAATGAAAAACAAATTTACTTGTGTTAACATCCTTTATCAATACACAAAATGATACTTTTTTTTAACTTTTTGGCACAACACTTAAAAACATGGCAATAATCACAACTATAACAACTTGCAAATAGAAGCATCAATAAGTACGGCAACAAAAAAAGACCGACCGCCTCCAATCCCGGAAACAATCGGCCTCTTTTGTTTTATCAACTAATAAATAAAAGAAATCTAAGGCCTACAACTTATAATTAAAGTAAATCATAGGTTAATATTAACACTTTCTTATTTTTCATTCATTTTCATCATTTCCAGGCCGGCATTAAGCACCAATCCCAAACCGTGCTTCTCGTTATCACCAACGGGACGGGTATAGTAGAAAACCAAATCATCAGAAATACCGGTTCCTACGCAAACATTGATAAACTTTCCCTCGGGGGTGATGTGGTCCTTTTTAAGAGCATTCCAACCCCGAAGGGCGATACGGCCGTAAGCCGGATCAATCCAACCCTGATTCACCGCTTTGGCAATACCGTAAACAAAAAGAGCTGTAACAGAAGTCTCCTGGTACGAGTCGGGCTTATCCAACAACTGCTTCCACATACCATCGGCATCCTGGTAACGAGAAAAACCCACAATCTGTTTCTCCAGAATGGCAATCAACTTGTCACGTCCCGGATAGTCCTCTGGGAGCACATCCAACAAATCGCTGATGGCAAAAGTAATCCAACCATTGGCACGCCCCCAATAGGCAACACCATTGCGCTCCAGATCTGAATACCAACAATGATAGTACAACTGCTTTACCGGGTCCCACAAATACTCATCCATCTTGGTAATCTGATGAATGGCATCGTCCCAGTACTTGCTTTCCCCCGAATAAGCACCCATGCGCGAAAGGAAGGACACAGACATGTACAAGTCATCGGCCCAAACAGTCATTTCACGCGGGAAAGTACGACACAAGGTCCCATCTTCCAGACGATCCTGTCCATTCAATACATGATTGGCTGCATTTTTAATGTACTCCTGATATTCTTTCTCAGGATTAATTGCATTTACATCAATCACGCTGGCCCCCATCGCACCGCAATCGTCCAACTCCTTAAAGTTCCACAGCTGACCAAAGGGCCAGTGCCAATGCTTTCGATCGCCCCGAAAGGTCTTTTTAAAATACGCGTAATTATCGAACCCAAAGGCCACATGATTGAGCGCGTAATCAACATACTTTTGCTCATTGAGATACTGCCCCAACTTAATGATGGCCATATTGGTTACCCCCGAAGAATAATGCCACTCCATCAAAGGGCTCTTAAAGCGAACATCCTCGCCTTTGGGAATGTCCTTGGTCGAATCGTATACCTTACCATCACTGACTCCTACAAACTGAGTCACGGGCTGCTCCAGTATATGATCTGCTATCAGACGAACAACCTCCTCATCAGAGGCCTTGGCAACATCGGCCTGGGTTTTTGGCTGTGCATAGGCCTGGCCCATCAGCACTCCTGCCATTCCAAACAACAATAGTGTTTTCTTCATCAAGTAAAAATTAAATAACTAATATTTCAACTACACAATAATTCTTCCAAAACATCAATTTCCATCGGGCTTGCTCACATTGGCACGCACACTATGGGGCAGTTTCCAACTGCTGAAGGGCATGGGTGCTTCTACATCAAAGGATGGCAAATCCCGAATCAAAAAGCGGTCCAAACGAGACGCAGATCCCTGCAGTCCCTTTACTACGGTCAGGGCAATGAGGTAGGCCCCGTAATTATTAAAATGAGTGTTGTCTTCCAAGGCTTTTGTCTGTCCCGGAAAACTCCCCGCAGGATAATGCACAAAAGCATTTTTCGATTCAATGGGCCCCAAAGCTTCAAAAAGGGTCGTGCTTAAGCGGGTAAGATCAACCAGATGCAACTGTTCGCTCCTGGCCACTTTTCTAACCGCATCGGGATAATCACCATGTGTATCCAGCTGCCTGCCAGCCTCATCAAAACGGCGGCGCTGAATGGGTGTAACAACAATGGGTACCCCGCCTTTGTCCTTCACCTTATTAACCAACTCTGTCATCAACGCGGTAAAAGAAGTATAGGGTCCAATACCTTCTCCCTTACGTTTTTGATCGTTGTGTCCAAATTCAATCAACACATAATCGCCCTGCTTCATCTCATGCAAAACTTTGGCAAAGCGGCCGGCGCTTTTGCTCGAGGCCAGGGACTCGCCCGACTCCGCATAATTGGCTACAACAGCCCGATCACCAAAAAATCTGGTAATCATTTGTCCCCATGAGGCATAGGGCTCATTCTCCTGATCCACCACCGTGGAATTGCCCACCAGAAACACAGTGGTTGTTTCTTTCGGCGCGGATTGAATCTGCACAGAATGAATGCTGGGATTTTGACCACTAAACTCCAGGGTGAGTTTCTCGTCCCAGTTAAGATAGCCGTATTCGCGCGACTTGCGCCGTATGGAATCGCCCTTTGCAAAATAGGGTGAACGTCGGTTAACCAGAAAAGAAAAGGTGCGCGTTTCCCCTGCAGGAATGTGCTCAGGACCGGCCATCCAACGACGCGACTCCGCCTTAATGGTGAGTTCTGAATCTTTGTCGGGATGACCGGCCACTACCGTTACCCGGTAGTGGCCTTCCGGTACAGCCACAGAGAAATAAAAGGGGGCTGCTGCGCCAAGGGCCACGGGAACACCATCCCCCGCCAGTACGTTTTCCACCTGGCTGTCCAAATCCAAGCCAAAAACCTTTTCAGGAGAATAGGTCGACAAAGCAGCCACCTTACAGCCCGCTGTATTGCTTTTGGTTGCGCCAAACTCAAATGTTAAAGCACCTCCATTATCCAAAGCGGCAGGTACCGAAGGCACCTCAACTTGCGGAATCAACCGCACCGGCCCCTTTAATCCCGAGGGCATAACGGGCCACCCGGCTGCATCAAAGGTCCGATAGGAAATATCCACAAAGTTAATCTCATGAAAAAGCTGCCATTCCATCTGATTTTGATCCATGTAACGAATGCGGTTGGCCATCAGGTTGGTCACCTCAATTTCCAGTTCATTGCGACCCACTTTTAAAAACTCACCTACTTCAAGAGTATGCGGCGGGCTCCATGAAATACCCAGGTCCTGTCCGTTTAACCTTACACGGGCACTGTGCAGCACCTCACCCAAATCAAGTCGCCAGCTGCCTGCTGCAGCCGTCTCCAGGTCAAATACGGTTCGATAAACTGCGGTTCCCGAAAAAAAGGCGGCCGCTTCATCGGCTCCCTGGGTCCATGGCTGCAAAACCTCCTGCTGCTGAGCAGCCGGAAGCTCCGGGCCACCAGCTACAAACTCCACACTCCAGTCATCCTCCAACACCAAAGCTTCGGCACCATCGGTTCGATAAGACCAAAGCGGCACCTGCGCCATATCCTTGTCCGTAAAAAGGACAAACATCGACGCACCGGAGCGCAATTGAAGACGCACAGCGGTTCCTCCCTCAACGGGTCGACCAACCAAACGACCATAGGCACCATTTTGCGGATCCAGCAAGAGCTTCCCTACGGCCTGTTCATTCAGCACCACTTCGGCATCCAAATCTTCAGCCGTATGGTTAACCAGATAATAGTATATGCCTTGATCGCTGTGTCTTTTAATGTATTTTAG
This sequence comes from Geofilum rhodophaeum, assembly GCF_002210225.1. Classification (GTDB taxonomy): domain Bacteria; phylum Bacteroidota; class Bacteroidia; order Bacteroidales; family Marinilabiliaceae; genus Geofilum; species Geofilum rhodophaeum. The sequence continues at coordinate 130,638 of NZ_MWUJ01000001.1, forward strand.
TCCCAAATCGGTCAGGGTTTCACGCTGTACCCCGGCTAATTTTATGGCCGACTCAATTTGTTCGGCAACCAACAATTTGGCTTCACCGGATTGCCACTGGGCAACTCCGTCGGCAAGCGTTTTGGTACTGAAGCCCTTTCTTATGCCAGCCAAACGCTCCAGGCGCTCATCGAGTTCGTTCAAACCCGGCACATCGGTGGGAAAGGACTGAAAAATAACCGGAACACCCTGCTCTGCAAGGGCTATAAGCAGCTCCAGCGTCTCCAACGGCATGCGGGTACATTCCGGAACCACCACCGCTTCGTAAGCATTAACCCCGTCGGAGGTCACCAGGCCCCCTTCATTAGGCTTAAGCGTCTTGAGCAAGGCATCCGAAACAAAATCAAAAGCATAACCCTTGGCCTGCAACTGCTTTACCTGCTCAGAGTTTAACCACTCCCGTGAACCATGAACCGACATCATTTTATCCAGTCCCTCAGCATTGTGCCAGGTATCGTAGATGGGCCAATAAACCAAAACATTGTTGGCCGCTGTACCTCCTTGTAAAATACTCTGACAACGAGTTATGTAGGTATTTAATCCCCCTATATGCGGCCAAAAACTATTGCTGGGTGCAAAATGCACCGAAGCGTAAAACAACCACCCCGGCCAGGGTGCCGTCTTGGGAGAAAAGGTCGATCCGTGGTAAAAAATATGGTTAACGCCCGACAAGAAGAGCTGCTCTGCTTCGGGCTTGGCCTGGGATAAGGGCACTCTGAAATGCTCCCCCAACCAGGTGAAACTTTCGCTCGACACCAACTTTTTTCCGCTGATGTTGGCGGCTGAGGCAGCCATCTTTAAAAACAGTTCGTTGTGATCGGCCTGCTTCACGTAGCCCTCATCCCAAAAGAATCCCTTAATGGGGAAGTAAGTCCCCCCAAAAGTCTCAATCTCTGGAATATCCACCGTGGCATACACATCCAACAAATTGGCAGGGGACCCGTGCGACTGGTTACGCGAAACAGCGCCCTTTTCGTTGGTCCAGGCAGTCCACCGCGTAGAAAAGCGCTCGATCAAGAGCTCCGACATCGTTTCTCTGTAGTCGGCCTTCACCCGTGCACGAACATCCTCATCGCCCCCTCCGGCCAGTTCTCTTAAGTAGGGGGTAAGACTGTAACCGCGTCGGACTTCAAATTCTTTTTCAAAGTCAGCTCCCCAGCTGGCACCAAACAACTCATAACTGTCGTTAAAAAAGGCCCTCACCCCCGGCACATCACCGGCAAAAACCGAATCAAAACGAGCCAGGTACTGTCCGAGAGCATCCTTTGAAAAATGATCAAAAGTATAACCTGCACCACCCGGTGCAGCACGTTTAACCTGCTGGCGGGTACGTCCGTTAAAGGCTGCCAAAACCTGCCATTCGCCTTCGGAGGGTTTCCAGTTCAGAACATCGCCATCCACCCGGTCGCTGAGCTCCTGAATTTCGCCATGGGGACCATAAGCTGTAACTGCAATCAATTTCACCACCCCCAGGGCATGCTGTTTTTCATCGGCAATTTGCAGAACCAAAGGCTCCGAAGTTGGAGTCAGCTTATAATCCTGAATCACCAGACGAGCTGCGGCCAAATCTGCACCGATGTGAGGTCCCCCAAAAGGCCAGCCGGTACCGTTGGTCATATCTACCCCCAAGCCAAGGGAATCGGACTTTGCCACCATATACTGCAGCAATTCCATCCAACGGGGCGAAAGATAGGAAACATACTCCTGCTCATAACCCTTAGCCCCGTAAATGGGGGCAATCTCCACTCCGCCAAAACCCTTTTCAGCAAAAGCTTCGAGGTGCCACTTCAACTCCTGTTCGTTTACCGCACTTCCCATCCACCACCAACGCGTCCAGGGTTTCATTTCTTTAGTCACCTCAGGCCATACGGTCAGCTCTTCCTCTGCCGGAGAGGAGCAGGCCCCCCAAACAGTCAGAACGACCAAAACAACCGGAATCATCTTTTTCCACTTACAGCATTTCATAAGTTTCCTATTTTAAATAAACCATCAATAACTCACCAAAAACCGAAGATCGGTTTGTGCCGGCCGGGGGTTTTTAATCCACAGGCATTTTGCCTCTTGATCGAGCAACCACCCTGCCGCCCCGCGCTGAAAATCCGACCAGCGTTCAAAACGCTCCAAGCGTGCTACCGACCGACCCAGCGTAGCCAATACTTCGCGGGGAAGGTCGCCACGCATCAGCTGCACCACCAATGGTCGTCCGCTCTTTTGTTCCGCCCATCCCGGAATCACCAACTGAAAATATTCCATGGTATTGGAAGTCAACACCTCGGCGGGCTGTGCAGACTCTCCATACCAAAGAAGGCGTCCTGTAAGACCCGGAAACACGCATAAATAAAGTGACTTTTGTTCCTGCGCATGGTCAAACAAGGACCTTCCGGACAAGGGCAAAACCCCTCCGGCCTTAACGTACAAGGGAAGCCTGGCCGAGGGGATTTTTAGTGTACGTCCCCCCTCCAGTCTTTCCCCGGTATAATAATCGTACCAGTTACCTGGTGGTAAATACACCTCCGCATCCACTCCTGCGGCAGCAGAACCGGGGGCAACCAACAACTGTCCACCCAGGACATATTGTCTTCTCCAATGAAGCGCTTCTTCATCTTGTAAATAATGCAAATACAAGGGTTGAACCGCAGCCACAGCGCCATTTTGCTCCGACCGGGCCAAACCCTTCAGCCAGGGTGCCAGCTCTTCCTCCAGACTGGGAGCTTCCTCAAAATAGGGCAGTGCACCTTGCGATACAGTTGACTGTTCCCAATTGCTTAAGGCCTCGGTCAGTGACTTCAAATCGGGGAAACGCCCCAAATCGGACTGGAAAAAACCAGCGCTCGCCTGACCCGCTTCAAAATGCAGCTCGGTTAAGCTTTTTGATTTCGACCCAGATGGAGGCGAGAACACCGAAGTATGCAAACCGTGTCGATCTACCTCCAGGCGCAAATCAGCGGTTTCGACTACATAATTGCGCCCTTCTCTGATCAGAGAAAACTCCGGCCCATCTTCCGCTCCATCCAAAAACCAAAGAGAATCGCTCACCTGCGTGGGGGTGCCTCCTTCATCCAAATAAACGAAGCGAAACAAACTGCTGCTCAGCCAATCAATCCGCAAACTGCCCGCGCTGCCATAGAAATGCACGGAAGACTCCGACTGCCAGGGTTCTTCCTCCTTGCAGCCGAACAGCAAAAAAATCACCAGCAATATAAACAGGCCCCTGCTCATCCTTTCATGGTTTTTTACCGCAACCCCTACTCCATATAAAACACCTCTTCGAGCGGGATGGTAACCGGAGAGTTGTCTTCGTTCACCTCCATAATGTCGGCCATGTGGTCCCACCACTTTTTTACCACCGGATTGTCGCCCATATCCTGGGAGGAACTATCCCCCTTCTGTTTCTGAACGCCAAAAAGGATATTGGTTTCTTCATCCAGGAAAATGGAATAATCGTACACCCCGGTATCCTTAATCATTTGAGCCAACTCGGGCCAAATGGCATCGTGTCGCTTCTTGTACTCCTCGCGGCAACCCGGCTTAAGAAACATTTTAAAAGCAAATCTCTTAATCATAACCTTTGTTTTACAATTACTTAACAGTCTCGGCAGCACCAATAAAATCGGCGAGTGCGCCAGCCGGATACTCATTCAGCAGGTATTTATTCAGGGGGTTGCCCGGGTGCTCACGAATGCCCTCTACCACCAACGATGCGGCTAAAACGGCACCTTCGGCTGTGGGGTGGGTATGGTCACGGGCAAAGAACAGCACATCGGTGACCTTATCGGGCCCCAGGGCGTTCATGGCATCGGCCAACTTATGATTCAAATTGATGAACATTACGCCCTCCTGCTCGGCCACTTCACGCGCCCACCCCCCGTAAGAGGCATCGTTATAAGGTATTTTACCTTCCTCGTTCCACGAATTTCGGGGAATGGGAGCAATAAGGACTGGTGTTGCCCCCTTATCGCGGATTTCCTGCACGTACATGCGCAAATAGGCCCCGTAGGAATATACCGTTTCCTGCTCCCCGGTCAGAATGTTGTCGATGAGCTCGGACTCGTCGCCGGTTCCGCGAATGGTACCCCGGGCACGGGTGGAATCATTAAGGGCACCGGCATCGTTGTGCCCAAACTGAATAAAAACAAAATCGCCAGCTTTTAAACTATCGAGCGTAGGTTGCCAAAGGCCCAGTGTGCGATAGGTGCGACTGCTGGTGCCTCCGCGAGCTACATTCACCACCTCTACCTGCGTGGAGTCGAAAAAATAAGCAAAAGGGGCGCCCCAGCCCCATAGGCCACCGTCGCCACGCCCCTGCCCGTTCTTAACGGTAGAATCGCCAATGGTGTAAATCACAGCTTTAGGCTCCGGATCAGCGGTGCAGGCCAGCAAGGCTACAGCGGCCAGACCGGCAAAAACAAGATTCTTAACAAATTTCATTTTTTTCAATTTAAGTCATCGACAGTACGAACTGTCCTTATTCTATTTCAAACTTTAGAGACACGGGCTCAAGACCCTCGCCAGATACCTTTAACTCAAAACTGCCGCTATCGCCTGTGGCACGAACAATGGCCATGGCCTGTCCCCGCGCGGTGCGACGTTGGGGACCCTGAAAGGACTCATGACTGTCGCGGGCCCCGTTGTCCACACCCAATAACTCCCCATTACCCAGCACTTCAAAAGTCAGCACCTTATCGCGATTGGGAGAAGGGATGCCGTTTTCATCAACCAATTGCACCCGAACCACACTCACATCGTCGGGCGAAGCGCTTAAGGTACTTTTGTGCGCCGCAGCGGTAATGGCTACAGGCTGCCCGGCGGTTTGCATTTCATGAACGGCAACCACCTCCCCTTTGTTGCGGGCAACCGCTTTGAGCGAACCGGGCTGAAAGGTCAAACGATAACGCACCGGAGAGGCATCGTCTGGACGCTGCTTAACGCCCAGCGACTTCTCGTTATGAAAAACTTCCACCTCCTCACAATTGGTGTAAATCTCCAAATGCGCTTCATCGTAGGTATCAAAATCGGTAGGCGTCCAGTCATCAACCAGACCACCCTGTCCGAGGTGGTGCTCACGACGGAAGACATGAACCATGGGGGTTTCTGACCACCAACTTTGGCGTTCGTAAGTACGGGGTTTGGCAAACCCTGCCCGGTCAAGCAAGCCAAAATCATGAGACACCTCCGGCCAGTCGGCCTCTCCCAAATAATCGTAGCCGGTCCACAAAAAATGCCCGGCAATGGAAGGATTATCGCGCCAAATCAGGAAGGCCTGTCGGGTATGTCCGTTCTCTGTGCCAATTACTTTCCAATCGGGATTGGCTTTAGAAGCCTCTGCCAACTCATTCTCCCGGTAATTCTGACCCACTACATCCATCATTTCGGCAAAACCATTCTGATAAACCCCGGCCTGATTGGGACGGAAAAGTGCCATGGTAACCGGACGCGTACCATCCAGCTCATGAATCAGGTCCTGCTGCTTTTTATAAGTCTCAAATCCCTGCTCGTTGTTCAAATTATCACGAATTTCGTTGCCAACGCTGATGATGAATATGGAGGGATGATTGCGGTCACGCAAAGCCACCGCCCGGGTGTCTGCCTCCCACCACTCATCAAAATAAAGCTGATAGCCGTAATCGGCATTGTTCTTCCGGGCCCTCCAGGTATCAAAAGTCTCATTCATCACAAAGAAGCCCATGCGGTCGCACAAGTCCAAAAACTCGGGAGCAAAAGGGTTGTGTGCCGTACGAATGGCATTGATGCCCAGCTGGTGCAAGCGCTCCAAACGCTCTTCCCAAACACCCAAGGGCACGGCGGCGCCAACAGCGCCACCGTCGTGGTGCAAACAAACACCTTTAAGTCGGATGTTCTCCTCATTCAAAAAGAAGCCCTTAGCGGCATCAAAATAAAACGAACGAATTCCAAAAGGCGTGCGCAAGGAATCTACTTTAACTCCTTCTACCCAGACTTCGGTCAGACTCTCATACATACTCGGGGTGCTCAGCGACCAAAGCGCAGGGGCCGACACCTGAAGATCCTGCTCAAAAGTAAAGCGCGCTCCGCCAGCAACACTTTGGCTCACTTTGTCTTCGGCCACCAGACTGCCGTCCGGCCCCAATAAACTGCTTTTTAGTTCCACCTCTGCAGCCTCACCTCCATTAACGAGGGTGGTCTGCACACTCACCCTAGCGGCATCCGGACCCACCTCGGGAGTGGTCACAAACACCCCATTCTCCTCAACATGCACCGGCTCGGTAACCACCAACTTCACGTTGCGATAAATACCTGCTCCGGTGTACCAGCGCGAGGCAGGCTGTAAGCTATTGTCGAGCCGAACAGCCAAAACGTTTTCTTTTCCGTAAAGCAGGTGCGGAGTAAGCTCGTAACGAATGCCCACATACCCGTTGGGTCGATGCCCCAAATGTTCCCCATTGATGTACACAGCGCTGTTGGCCATCAAGCCGTCAAAATGAATCCACACTTTGCGGCCTTCCGCCGAACGCGGAACGGCAAAGCTTTTGCGGTACCAGCCAATGCCGGCAGGCAGATAGCCCCCACCTCTGCCGCTGGGGTTATCGCGATTAAATTCACCCGCTATACTCCAATCGTGGGGAAGGGTAACCACCTGCCAGTCGCCATCACTAAAACGGGCCGCTTCGGCCCCTTCGGCCTCACCCTGGAAAAATTTCCAATTGTCGTTAAACGACGACTCAACCCGTCCGTCCGGATAATCCGGTGCGGGTGCTGAACAAGCCGTAAGCAGTGCTAAAACGAGCACCGATACCCCAAGCCAAAATTTTTGAAATAATTTCATCATTGTATGTTTATAGTTTGTTACTGATCCTTATTCGGGCATATAAACCACCGGTGCCGGAGGGGGAAAATCCATATCTCCAGCCATATAATAACCTGGATGCGGCGGCTGATTGTACGACGAATTTTGCCAACTGATGGCTGCCCGATAAACGGGATCGTGCATCAGGGTATACAAACGATGCCTGGTAGGCATGGTGGTGGTGTACACCCGAAGCGCCGCATTGTCGTCGCGACGCAAAACAACTTCCTCGCGCCAGTCGCCCAGCAAATCGGCCTGCAACACCGGAGTGGCCTTGGTTCCATTGATGGAGTTGGCCCCTTGGGCATCCAACAAAACGGTACTGCTGTTGTTGGTAATGCTCCACTTTTCTATTCTTCGTCCCGAAAGCAGCTCACGACTCAGGTCGCCGTCCCACCATACAACAAAGTTCATCGAACGCGGTCCACGGCCCACCCGCTCACCGGCCATGTTAAAGAGTCCCATCCCATGCGTACCCCAAAAGTGAAAACCGGGTACCTCGGGATCAATTTCAGCGCCTACCCCACGACCTACATCGTTGGGGTTACGGTGGTTGAACAGGAGTTCTCCGCTATGGGCGTGTCGCAAAGAAAAACCATGTCCGCCACTCTCATGCGGCATAAAAATCTGCGGGTAGTCAAAATCTTTAAGCATATAGGTCACATGCGTAGCATCTCCATGCCCCATACCAGTGGTGTGCATACCTGTGCCGTCCGAGGCAATAACGGCCGATCCGGTAACAATATCGTGCTTCCCGTCGCCATTGGCATCAATTACATGTATGGAGTGGTTGCCCTGACCCGCATAAGCTTCGTTGCCGGGGGTATCCGAATCGAAAGTCCACCTGCGCGTCAATTGCCCCTCGCGCCAATCCCATGCAGCCATAGTCAAACGGGTATAATACCCCCGCTGAAAAACCGCCGAAGGTCGCTTCCCGTCCACATAGGCCACAGCGGCATTGTAGCGGTCGATCCGATTGCCGTAGCCATCTCCCCAATCGCGCACCCGGCCACGCTCGGGCCAATAAGCCTCAGTAGCCAGCTCTTTACCGGTGGACCCGTCGAAAACCGAAACATACTCCGGGCCTTCAATAACGTAACCCGTCTCGTTGGTGTAGTTGATGCTGTGGTCGGCATCGGCTGCCGCTCCTTTTGAAATATAGGCCCCTGTACCGTCGCGAGTTCCCGGTGCGGTCTTCACCATTACCTCAGCCCGGCCATTGCCATCAAAGTCAAACACCAAAAACTGCGTATAATGGGCACCCGACCGGATGTTGGGTCCCAGCTCTATGCGCCACAAATGCGCTCCTTCGAGTGTATAAGCATCTAAAATGGTTTGATCGGAAATGCCCCGGTGCGAATTATCCTTGGCATTACGAGGGCTCCATTTCACCACCAAATCGTAGCGGCCGTCTCCATTCAAATCTCCTGTACTCGCATCGCCGGGCGTATATTCGCCGCCATTGGAACCCACTACAGGGCGTTGCAGCGGAATATCAAAATAGCCCGCAGACTCCCCTTCGGTTTGGGTCAGCATTAAAAAACCTGCTTCCTGCTTCTTTTTCTCCTTACCCTGCACCACCGGTCTCAAACGGTATTTGCTGTCGGCCTTTGCTCCGGCATCCCAGTAGCTGGTTGCGTCCACTAAAGGTGCGGCATTAATTTTCTTTCCGTCTCTATAGATGTTAAAACCCAAATCGTAGGGCTCGTCGCCCAAAAGCCGCCACGATAAGTAACAGCCGCTGTCCTTTACTACAGCCACGGCTCCACGGTCAATTTTCTCGACCTGCTTTTGTGCCGAGACTGTTGTTACCAGCCCCAACAGACAAAGCATCAACCCCAAGCTCCTCCATCTTTTACCCATAGCACACATTTTTACAATAAATTCAAAATTACGCAAGTCTGACTTAAGCATCAATGCACAAACTGGCAAAACTTTTTAACTATTTGATACAATTAACAGCATTCTTTTGCGCTAAAGACAAAAGGCTGTCTCCCCAAAGAAAACAGCCTTTTGAGACCTTGACAAATCAGGTGGAATTACTTTACCTTATCGCCATTAACTACTACATTCTTCATAACAAACCCATCCACCAAATGCTCATTAATCTGAGGATCTTTAGCCTCCAGGTTCAGATTCTCAAAGGTGAAATTGGAAAGACGGAAATCAAAAGCATCAATAGCCCCACGCGGATCGGCAGTCTCCACGCGGAACACCGTATTGCATTCCAGGTTAATGTTACGCATGGTAATGTTGCTGGCATAGGACATAATCACGTCGCGTCCTTCGCCCAAATCGAAAAACTGGGTCCAGGGACGAATATACAAGAAGTTGCCTACATGGCTGCCCTCAATGTCTTCAATGAGTACATGCTCATAATTTTGAGGCGTGTCGGGGCGCATCTTTAACCAGAACAAGCGCTGGGCGTGATTGATTTTTATGCGACGCAAAATAATGTTCTTATTGTGAATGGATTCACTACCAAAGGTTAGCGCGCCGTGACAAAAACCATAGGTGCAATCCTCAATCAGAATATTATAATTACCTCCATTATCGGGATTTTTATCGGCGTCCACACCTTTGCCTCCTTTGAGTGCAACCGCATCGTCGTTAACCGACATATAGCAGTCCTTTATCAGAAAATTGGAGCAGGCATCAATATCCACAGCATCGGAACTGGGGGCTTTCACCGGCTCGGCCGGTGAAGTGATGGTGAGTCCCAGCAATTTCACATTTTCACACTTGTAGTAATGCGAAGTCCAAAAAGGCGAATTCATCAAATGCACACCTGAAAGCTGTACATTTTTACTGTTGGAGATGTAAACCAAGCGGGGCCGCATTTCATCCACATTGGTGCAATCCGGATTAAAAGCCCTGCGCAGCCAAAAAGATTTCCAGTAACGCAAGCCATTCCCGTCGATGGCGCCCTCGCCCGAAATGGTGAAACCATCAAGACCATCGGCATTAACCAATGCAGCGAAATATTTCCTGCTTTGCCCTTCAATGCGGGTCATCAACAGTTCAAAATTACTGATGTCGTCGCTGCCCTTTAGTTTTCCACCTTCTTCTACATGCAAATGGGTGCCTTGTTTAAAAAAGAGCGAGCCACTCAAAAAAACTCCCTTTGGAACTATAATCACCCCGCCACCGTTGGCATGAGCCTTATCAATTACCGCTTGTATGGCTTCTGTTTGAACCAGCGTGCTGTCGTTGATCACCCCATGTTCGGTCAGCCGATAGTGCGTCCCCAGGGTATGGATATCTGTCGGAACAATCTCCTGAAACCAGGACGACATGGGCGTCCCATCGGGCCAAACCTCCTGCTTTTTATCCTTTTTCTTGCTTCCAAAGGCCAATGCAGGCAGCAGCATCAGCATCACAACCAAAATCTTCTTACTCATCATACCATAGTTTTAGGTAAGTAAACAATTACGCTGTCTCTGCAAATTTGCTATAATTGGACGAGAAAAACAAGCTTCTTGTTTATACAACCTTTACTGCTTTACAAAGCGGGCACTGAAAACCTGTCCATTTTCCCACACCCTGAGAACATACACCCCTGCACGTAAATCGCCAAGTTCAAGATCGAGCACCCCATTCTGAAGAACCCCTGTTTTAAGCTGAGCCCCCAACAAATTAAAGACTTCAACACGCGCCGTATATCCAGCCCCGCCCTTAAATACGATATGGGCCGTCTCCCGAACCGGGTTGGGGTACACCTCCAGTCTCCTCTCCGGATGCGGCTGCCGGGTCACACTTGTCCCCGTGTCGGTGTAACGTACAATTTCTATATTGGGCACCGGTGCACCATCGGGAAAATAGTAGCCGACGTGCGCCGGTTGATTATAACCCACATTTTGCACAGCCACAGCCATGCGATAAACAGGATCATGCATTAGGGTATAATTCTTCCTTTCGGTAGGAAACCAGCTGGAGAAGATCAACAAAGCCTCATTACTGTTCTCCCTATATACCACCTCCTCGCGCCAGTCGCCCATAATATCGGCCACCAAATTGGCGTCGTTTTTTGTATAATGAATGGTTGAGGCCCCATAATACCATGAGGTCAGATGCCGCCCGCCACTGTAGCCGCCATTAATATTGCCCCCGTTGCGCAAGTCCTTTTCAATATCGCCGTCAAAGTACAAGGGCTGGTCGTAGGCATTGTATTCGGTACTCAGCACAAAGCCCGACTTATTAAAATTACCCAACCCAATACCTACAGCCTCTGAACCCGGATAGCGGGGATCTACATCGGCCGCCCAGCCCCGTCCAATGTCGTTGGGACTGTCCACCCGCCATAGAATTTCACCGCTGCCGGCTTTGCGCATCGAAATCCCATGCACCTTGTCTTCATGTGTCTGATAATACTCCAGTCCTTCGACAAAGGGATCGTGATCGGCCAAGGCATGCGAATCGCCATGCCCAAACCCTGTACTGTACAAGCCGCTGCCATCGTGGTCGATGGCGGCTGCACCGTAAATGTACTCGTCGTTGCCGTCGTCATCCAAATCGCCAATAACCACACTGTGATTACCCTGAGCAGCATAAGCGCCGTTGCCCGGGGCATTGCTGTCGAAAGTCCACACCCGCGCCAGTTCCTCGTTACCATCCCATTTGTAAGCGGCCATACCAACACGTGTATATACCCCACGCTGGAAGACCAAGAGCGGTCCGTGCTCCAAAGTATAAAGCACGCCACCTTTCAGGGAACTGGCACGATGGCCGCGGTCGTCTCCCCAGGTGGCCTCATGCTGACTCACCGGGCCCAGTTGCGGCCAGTGCTCCGCAGTCGCCAGCTCAGCCCCGGTAAGTCCGTCAAACACCGTAATAAACTGAGGGTCCTCCATCAGGTTGCCCGAAGAGCGGGGCAGCACCAAATCGCTGGGATAATCGGCAGCGGGACCTTTATCAATGGCCTTTCCGCTTCCGTCAATGGTACCGGGGCCCGACAAAAAAGCAACTTCTGCCCTGCCGTCCATATCCAAATCGTAAACCATGATGTTCAATTTGGCAGTAGTCACATTAGGGCCACCATGGATGCGCCAAAGGTGCTTGCCGTCCAGATCCACGGCATCCAGACAGGAATAGGCACCGCTACTCGACTCCCATTCATAAACAAACTCATAACGGCCATCGCCCGTGAGGTCCCCAACACTCATGTCGCCGGGAACAAACTCCACGCCATCTACAACCGGAGCCGGAGGCAGCGGCACCCGTTTCAAGGGCACATAGTCCCTTCCGGGATTGGCAACCGGTGGATACAAGGGCCACACTTCACTTTCGGCCGACAGTTCATTTGCAGCACTTTCTGAAATGGTTTCCACCTGATAAAAAGAGGCGGCACTGCCGGCAACATCCATATAATTGGTCTTTGTAGCAATGGGCGCAGCGTTAATTTTTTCTCCATCACGGTAAATATTAAAGGCCACATCTTGCGGATCGCTGCCCACCATGCGCCAAGACAAAAAAATGCCGTTACTGGTCTCCAGGGCCACCAGGCCCCGGTCGAGGTACTCCATAGGGCGCTGCGCCGAAAGCGACCACTGAAAAAGACCCTGCAACAAAAACAAGCTCAGAAAAAAGGAAAACACTTTCATTTTCATAGATATAAATTTAAGGCAAGTTTACAGCCTAAGCACTGAATCCCGCCCATCATTTTGTTGCAAAAATCTATCATCTGCCCCCGAAACACTACAAACCCAGCAAAAAACTTTCGGCCTTATTCATAAAAAGATTATGCCCTTGATTATTTAAGTGCGCCGTATCATCAACACCTTGAAAATACTTTTGTCTAAAGGCCGCATCCCAAACATAAACACCGCTGTATTTTTGGGCATTGTAAATCGGAATGGAGAATTGCCCACAAACCTCCTCCATAACCGCAGCAACCTCAGTGAAGTTTGGACGAGGAACCCGCCAACTCGTATAGAAGGCAATTTTTGCGGACGGATACTTAGCGATAAGCCCTTCGCACAAAAGTTTCAACTGCTCACGAAATTCCTCCAGGCTTCCCAACCTATCGAGGTTATCTGCATCGTTATGACCTGCAACCACCAACACATAGTCGGCCGAATCGCTCATCTCGGAAAAGCGCTCAACGATGGAAGGACCAAAACCTTCCGCGCTGCGATCAAAAGCAATACAATTCCCATTACGCCCATAATTATTATAGCTCATCTCGTATTTATCGGCAATTTTGGCATGCCAGGTCTCCGCTACAGGGCGCCGATGATTTTTTACGTAACTGTCACCAATTATGTTCATGGTTTTCCCGTAAAGGGGTGACTTTTGGATTAACTCCTGCTGGCCCCAAAAAGGCACAGTCAACATCCACATAAAAAAAGCAAATCTAAATCTCTTCATCTTATTCTTATTTTTAGTTTTAAAACATCCTAAGCTTCCCCATGCTATTATCGCCTGCGGTAAGCGGTGGGCGACATATCCATGACTTTTCGGAACTGCCTCGAAAAGTAAAACTGATCATCAAAGCCCAGGCGACCGGCGATTTCGGCCACCGAAAGGTTTTGCTGATCCAATAAGCGACAGGCCTCCTGCATCTTCAGTTGAATAAAATAGGCAATGGGCCCCTTGCCCATTCGGGCCGCAAACAAGCGAGAGTAGTGCGAAACAGAAAGACCTGCCGCAGCAGCCAGCTCGGGCAGCCCAATTTGTTCATTAAGCTGTTCCAGCATAAAATGAATACTGCGACTCACCGGATCGTCCTTCAGCGGCTCATTGACAGCCCTGAATTGCACCAAATGCGTAAAAGAGGCCAGCAAATGTGGCAAAAGCAGATTAACATACTCTACCAACTCAGTACCAAAACCCTGCCGAAGGTTATAAAACACCTCATTGAACAACTGCAGGCGGTCGCGCACCCGTGAATGAGAGGAACGCTCTACAGACACCGGCACCAGAAAAGGACGCGCCAGGCACGCTGCTTTTCGTCCCGAAAAATGAATCCAGTAAAGCGACCAGGGCCGAGACTTATCTGCTGCATAAGCATGGGGCGTACCCTCCGGAATAATAAAAAAGTGATGGGCAGGCAAGGGAATGCGCCGATCATTCAGCACGATTTCACCCCCACCCTCCACATTATAGAGCAAAATGGTTTGGGCCACCCCTTGTGGCCGCTCCCGGTAATGATGCAAAGCCTGGGGATAAAAACCAATATCGGTCAGGTACAAATCGCCACAAAGTGGCGAACAACGCACCCCGTCCAACACTCTTTCAGGAATAACATAACTCTGTTGACCGGGAAAACCATCTTTTTTCTTCATACACAAACCACAGGTATAATGAATAAACCTTATTTGCCACCGACCACCCAATACACATAAAAAGCCTGACAAACAAGACACAGATATGCATAAACACCAATACGGCATACCACAAATATGATAAAATTGTGCATATTATAATAAAATTGTTCATTCTAAACATGCGCACTTGCCCTTATTTTTGAACAACAAAACTGAAACAGCATGACTGCAGTCCGTTACAACCAACCTTTCATCCTTGGCATCACCCTGGTATCTGCCCTGGGGGGACTTCTTTTTGGCTACGACTGGGTAGTGATTGGAGGGGCCAAACCCTTTTACGAGCGCTTTTTCGAAATCACCCACTCCCCTTCACTGCAAGGCTGGGCCATGAGCAGTGCGCTGATTGGCTGCCTGCTGGGGGCAGTCGTTTCGGGATGGCTGGCCGACCGCTTTGGACGAAAGCCCTTGTTAACCACGGCGGCTGCTTTATTTACCCTCTCGGCCCTGGGCACCGGGGCGGTAGACAGCTATACCCCCTTTATCCTGTTTCGTGTACTGGGAGGCTTGGGCATCGGAATGGCCTCTGCCATTTCGCCCATGTACATTGCTGAAACGGCTCCCGCCGCTTTCAGAGGCCGTCTGGTGTCGGTCAACCAACTGACCATCGTCATCGGCATCCTTGCCGCTCAAATCACCAACTACCTCATTGCCGACACCGTAGCACCCGGCGCCGGGGATACCGACATTCAGCTTTCGTGGAACGGGCAATGGGGCTGGCGCTGGATGTTCTGGGCCGAAGCCTTTCCGGCTCTTATCTTCCTGGGACTGTCCTTTCTGATTCCTGAGAGTCCCCGCTTTCTGCTGAAAAAAGGACACCAGGCCAAAGCCGCCACCCTGCTCGGTCGCATAGGAGGTAGGGATTATGCCCAAACAGAAGTCCGGAACATACTGAGCTCCCTGAAAAAGCAAAGCGACAAAACGGAGCGCCCCCAAAGCACCTTACTGAGTAAAAAAATACGTCCGGTACTGATATTGGGAATCGTACTGGCAGTATTTCAGCAATGGTGCGGCATCAACGTTGTTTTTAACTACGCCGAAGAAATTTTCGTCGCCGCCGGCTACACCGTCAGCGACATGCTCTTCAACATCATCATTACCGGCACCATCAATCTGGTTTTCACCCTCGTGGCCATGCGTATGGTCGACAGTCTGGGGCGTAAAAAACTGATGCTGCTGGGGGCAGGGGGACTCACCCTCATCTATTTTCTCTTGGGGGGCAGTTATCTGCTGGGACTACAAGGCATCGTTATTTTAGTGTTGGTGTTGTTGGGTATTGCCACCTATGCCATGACCCTGGCCCCGGTCACCTGGGTCATCTTGTCCGAAATTTTTCCCAACCGCATACGGGGTGCCGCCATGGCAGTGGCCACAACGGCCTTATGGGGAGCCAGCTTTCTGCTGACCTTCACCTTCCCCTTCCTGAATCGCCTGTTGCAAGCCGGGGGCACCTTTTGGCTCTACGCCTTTATTTGTCTCCTCGGCTTTTTATTCCTTCGTAAAAAATTGCCGGAGACCAAGGGAAAGACCCTCGAAGAGATTGAAAAACACATCCACCAATAAGCCAAAACACTACATCAACAACTTGAAAAACCACCACTATGAATGTTAAAGCCTGGGGCGAAAAAATAATTATCCCGACCTACGAGACGGGCGCACCTGAGAAAAACCCCATATTTCTGGAAAAAAGGGTTTACCAGGGCAGCAGCGGTTCGGTGTACCCCTACCCGGTCGTTGAGAAAATAGCCGACGAAAAAAGCGACAAGGAATGGCAGGCCATTTACCTCGAAAACCAGTACCTGAAAATTATGATTCTCCCGGAGCTGGGCGGTCGCATTCAAATGGCCTACGATAAAATAAAACAACGCCACTTTGTCTATTACAACAGTGTGATAAAACCGGCGCTGGTGGGACTAACAGGACCGTGGATTTCGGGGGGAATTGAGTTCAACTGGCCGCAGCACCACCGCCCCAGCACCTACGAAGCGGTAGAAGCCCTCATTGAAGAAAACCAGGACGGAAGCGTTACCGTGTGGTGCAACGAACTCGAACGTATGTTCCGAACCAGGGGAAGGGCCGGGTTTACCCTACACCCCGACAAGGCTTACCTGCAGATAAAAGTCAAACTCTTCAACGGCACGCCACATCCACAAACCTTTTTGTGGTGGGCCAATCCGGCAGTAAAAGTCAACGACCACTACCAATCGGTTTTCCCACCCGATGTGAATGCCGTATTCGACCATGGAAAGCGCGATGTCGCCAGTTTCCCCATAGCCACCGGGCACTACTACAAAGTAGATTATTCGGCCGGCGTAGATATTTCGCGCTACAAAAACATTCCTGCCCCGACCAGCTATATGGCCATCCAGTCGAAGTACGACTTTGTTGGCGGCTACGAAAACGACACCCAGGCCGGTTTGCTGCATGTGGCCGACCACCACGTTTCACCCGGCAAAAAACAATGGACCTGGGGACATGGTGATTTTGGCCGGGCGTGGGACCGTAACCTGACCGACGAAGACGGTCCTTACATCGAGCTGATGTGCGGGGTGTACACCGACAATCAGCCGGATTTTGCCTGGTTGCAGCCTTACGAAGAAAAAAGCTTTGAGCAATACTTCATGCCCTACCGCGATTTGGGGATGGTTAAAAACGCTACCCGGGATGCCCTGCTCAACATCGAAGTCGAAGCAGGAGGCTTGCGTCTTAAACTCTACACAACAGGCACCTTCCCCAAAGCTCAGGTCGTGGTTAAGAAAGGAGAAAAGCTCCTCCTCGACACCCAGATCGACACCTCACCCGCCATGAGCTTCAACGAAATAATTCCGGACGAGACTGAGCTGAGCGACCTCCATGTCGCCCTCCTGAGCAAAGATGGAAAGGTGCTGGTCGACTGGCAAGCCGAGCCTGAAACACTACAACCCATGCCCGAGCCGGCACAGGCGGCAAAGGATCCGGAAGACCTCCGCAGTGTGGACCAGCTTTACCTGCAGGGTCTGCACCTGGAGCAGTACCGCCACGCGACTTACGATCCACGCGACTATTATCTGGAAGCCCTGAAACGGGAGCCGGAGGACTGGCGCTGCAACAACGCCATGGGCCTGTGGCTGCTGCGCAGGGGCTGCCTGCAAGACGCCGAACCCTTCCTGCGCAAGGCAGTAAACACCCTTACCCAAAGAAACCCCAACCCCTATGAGGGAGAAGCCCTGTACCATCTGGGTTTGTGTCTGCGTTTGCAAGGAAAGGACGAAGAAGCCTATCGCTGGTTCAACAAGGCTGCCTGGAATGCCGCCTGGGTCGACAGCGCCAGCTTTCAGGCGGCACGCATGGCCATCGAAAGGGGCGACCTGGGAAAGGCCCTGGAACTGACCAACCGCTCCCTGGCCCGTAACAGCAACAACCCCAAGGCGCACCACCTCAAGACCCTGGCACTTCGCCTGGAAGGTCATAAAACGGAAGCCTTGCAGGAAGCCGAAAACGCCCTGGCTATGGACCCTTTCAACCATGGCCTGCGCTTCGAGCTGTGGCTGTTAACCGGGTCGGCTGCGCACCTGAAGGAGGTGCAGGGACTGGCGGGACCCAACATCCACACTTGCCTGGAATACGCACTCGACTACGCCCATGCCGGCCGTTTCAAGGAGGCCTGTGCTTTTCTGGAAAAGGTGGCCGATGTTAAAGGGCAGACCTACCCCATGACGCACTACCTCACCGGCTATTTCGAGCTGCGGCAGGGAGAGCGGAACTTGGCTGCCGATACTTTTGAAAAGGCGGCCGCCTGCGCCCCCGATTACTGCTTTCCCAACAAAACAGAAGAACTGCTTGCGCTGGAAGCTGCCGTCAACCTGCGGCCCGGGGACGACAAGGCCTGGTACTATATGGGCAACTTTTGGTACGGCGCCCGGCAGCACAACCGGGCCCTCCAATGCTGGGAACAATCCCGCAGTCTCAACGACCGCTTCCCCACGGTGCACCGCAATCTGGCCCTGGCCTATTACAACAAACAAAACAAGCCCCAAGCAGCACTGCAGGCACTGGAAAAAGCTTTTGCCCTGGCGACCACCGATGCCCGCGTGCTGATGGAACTCGACCAGCTCTACAAAAAATGCAACAAAAGTCCGCAAGAGCGATTGTCCCTGCTGCAGAAACATCCCGAACAGGTGACTTTCCGCGACGACCTGTTTCTGGAGTTGATCAGCCTCTACAACCTCACAGGAAAAGCGGATAGGGCCCTTGCGCTGTTGCTGCAACGCCGCTTTCACCCCTGGGAGGGTGGGGAGGGTAAGGTAACGGGACAGTACCTGCTGGCCCGCACCCAGCTGGCCCAAAAGGCCCTGCAGCAGAAAGATTACCCGTCGGCCCTCTCCCATCTTGAAGCCTGCTTTTCCTACCCCCACAACCTGGGGGAAGGCAAATTGCCCAATGCGCTCGAAAACGACACCAACTACTGGCTGGGCATCACCCACCAGGCTATGGGACTTAGCGCTGAGGCCATAAGCTGTTGGGAAAAGGCCGCCCAGGGCAACATAGAAGCCTCTGTAGCCCTCTATTACAACGACCAGCAGTCCGACCAACTCTTTTATCAGGGACTGGCCCTCCGGGCCCTGGGCAGGGAAGAAGAGGCGCGCAGCCGTTTTTTCAAACTGCTGAAATACGGCGAAAAGCACCTGTTTATCCCCTTTAAAATGGATTATTTTGCCGTTTCGCTGCCCGATTTACTTATTTTTGAAGAAGACCTGCAAAAAAGGCAGCTGCAAAACTGCCGTTATTTAATGGGACTGGGACTCCTGGGTCTGGGGCAGAAGGACAAGGCAGGGGTGCAGCTGAAACAAGTGCTATCTGAAAACCGCTACCACCAGGGCGCCTGGCTGCATCAGCAACTTTTCGACCTTTAAACACAAAGCAAACGGACAAAAATCCAAGGATATGAAAAAAATACTAATGGGAATGGCAGCCGTGTTGCTGCTGGGCACTTTGGCTTGTCAGCAAGCCAAAGAAACAACCATAGATCTTTCAGGAAGTTGGCACTTTCGCCTGGACGAAGAAGAAAAAGGCGAAGAGGAACAGTGGTACAGGACCCGGCTTCCGGGAGAAATACAACTCCCCGGGGCACTCAGGGACTATGCCATAGGCAATGAACCGACCCTGAAGACCGACTGGACCGGCAGCATCTACGACAGCTCCTGGTACTTTAATCCGGCCATGGAAAAATACCGGCAAGCCGGCAACATCAAATTCCCTTTTTGGCTGACCCCCGTAACGCATTATAAGGGCATGGCCTGGTTTCAAAAGGACCTGGATATTCCGGCGCATTGGGCGGGAAAGGACCTGATACTGGACCTCGAAAGGCCGCATTGGCAGACCAAAGTGTGGCTCGACTCGGTGGTCGTTGGCAGCGACAACAGCCTTTCGGTACCTCATCGTTTCACCATACCGGGGCGACTGGTAAGCGCCGGACAACACCGACTCACCGTGCGGGTCGACAACGCCATTCGCGACATCGATCCCGGCATCAACTCCCACAGCCTGTCGGACCATACCCAGGGCAACTGGAACGGCATTACGGGCAGCATGAAACTGTTTCCTTTGGACAACATCCATTATAAACAAGTTAAGCTGAGTCCCCGCTTGGCTGAAAACGCGCTGAAGGTGGACATAGAACTCAACACAGCTCCTTCCGGAGGACGTATCACCTTTAAACTGACCGGGAGCAACCACAGCCACAGTCTGTCGCCCCTCACCCTCGATTGGCCGGAGGGCCAGAAAAAAGCTTCCTTCAACATCGATATGGGAGCAGACTACCAGACCTGGAGTGAATTTGCACCCAACTTGTACGAAGCCACGCTGACCCTCGAAGACCAGGAGGGCCAGCAAATACAGTACAGCAGTCCCTTTGGTATGCGGGAGTTTACGCTGGCCGACAAGCATTTTGCCATCAACGGCACCCCCACCTTCTTGCGTGGCACCACCGAATGCAGCGTTTTCCCACTCACCGGCTATCCGCCTACCGACGAAGCCTCCTGGGCACGCATCTTTGAGATTTGTCGAGACTTCGGCCTCAACCACATGCGCTTCCACTCCTACTGTCCCCCCGAAGCCGCCTTCCATGCCGCCGACAAGGCCGGCATTTACCTCCAGGTAGAAGGGCCCAGTTGGGCCAAGTATTCGGTGGAACTGGGCTGGGGACTGCCGCTCGACGACTACCTGATGGAAGAGACCCGGCGCATCATCGACACCTACGGCAACCATCCCTCCTTTGTCATGATGGCCTACGGCAACGAGCCCTCCGGCAACTATGTTGCCTACCTCGAGGACTGGGTGGACCACTTCAGGGCCTACGACAATCGCTTTTTGTACACCGGGGCCTCCACCGGAGGCAGCTGGGCCATCATCAACAACAGTGACTTTTTTGTCCGTGCCCCACCCCGTGGTTTGGAATGGAACAAAAAACGTCCGGAATCGACCTTCGACTACCGCAACAAGACAGAAAACCTGGAACGCCCCTACATCACCTTTGAAATGGGCCAATGGTGCGTCTTTCCCAACTTCGACGAGCTGCCCAAATACACCGGGTCACTTAAAGCCAAAAACTTTGAGCTTTTTCAGGAACATTTGGGCGATCAGCACATGGGCGATCAGGCGCGGGACTTCCTTATGGCCTCAGGGAAACTGCAGGCCTCCAGCTACAAGCAGGAAATTGAAGCCACCCTGCGCACCCCCAACCTGGCCGGCTTCCAGCTCTTGAGTCTGAACGACTTTTCGGGTCAGGGCACCGCCCTGGTGGGCGTGCTCGATGCCTTCTGGGACGAAAAAGGCTACATCAGCGCCTCCGAGTTCAGCGCCTTTTGCAATGAAGTCGTTCCCCTGGTGCGCCTCGAGCAATTCACCTTTGAAAACACCGATGTACTGGACACCTGGATCGAAATTGCCAACTTCAGCGGACAAGTCATCGACCCGGCCGAAGTAAGCTGGCAACTCAATACGGAGGATGGCGAGATTGCAGCCGAAGGAGTTTTTGCCGACCTCACCATTCCGGTAGGCAACGAACACCGCGCCGGTCGCATTCAGCTTCCGCTCGACTTTGTGCAAAGCGCCCAAAAGCTCCGGCTTTCGGTCACGCTGGACCAATACCAAAACCATTGGAACCTGTGGGTCTATCCCAATACTCCGATTCAGGAGCCCTCTCAGGAGCTGCTCCTGGCCAGCGAATGGACGCCTGAAGTGGAGAAAGCACTGAACGAGGGACAAAAAGTACTGCTGTTGGCTGCCGGTAAAGTAGAAAACGGAAAGGATGTGGTGCAACATTACAACCCGGTATTCTGGAATACCTCCTGGTTTCGCATGCGCCCGCCGCACACCACCGGACTGTTGATTCAGGACAGCCATCCCATATTCCATGATTTCCCCACCGATTACTACAGCGACCTGCAGTGGTGGGAGCTGACCAATCGTCAACAGGTGATGAACCTTGAAAATTTTCCCCGGTCCTTCCGCCCGCAAGTGCAACCCATCGACACCTGGTTTTTAAACCGTCGACTGGCCCTGCTTTTCGAGGCCAGAGTTGGAGCGGGAAAACTGGTGGTATGCAGTGCCGACCTGAGCAACAATCTGGAGCAGCGCCCCGCTGCTCGGCAATTAAGACACAGCATTCTGACTTATATGCAAAGTGAAGATTTCGCGCCCACCGAAGCAGTAGATGCGGCCATAGTTGGCGAATTATTCGAAGAAAAAGAAAGGGCCGTATGGCAATCCTATGTTAATGAAGCCCCCTGACAGACCTAAAAAACACGACAACATGAATAAACTCTTTTTCTTGCTGCTTTTCGCCTGGGGGCACAGCCTCCAGGCGCAAAACAGTTACACGCTGTCCCTGCAACACCAGGCTGAAAGCATTCAGCGGGAACACCTAAATCTGGGAGGAACCAATCCCCGGGGCGAAACCATTGACGTCAACAGTCACTACATCGAAAAAAACGGCAGCCCCTTCTATCCCATCATCGGAGAATTTCACTATTCCCGCTTCCCCAAGGCCTACTGGGAAGAGGAAATTTTGAAAATGAAGGCCGGAGGCATCAATACCATCGCCACCTACGTATTCTGGAATCTGCATGAAAGGCAGCCCGGGAATTTCGACTGGACAAACGATCTCGATCTGCGTCATTTTTTAGAGCTCATCCACAAAAACGAGCTGCAGGCCATTGTTCGCGTGGGACCATTTTGTCACGGCGAAATGCGTAATGGCGGCATACCCGACTGGCTTTACGGTCAGCCTTTCGAGATCCGCAGCAACGATCCGGGCTATCTCGACTATGTAGATCGCCTCTACGGACAAATTGGTCGACAACTGGAAGGCCTGCTTTACCAGGATGGCGGTCCGGTAATCGGCATTCAGCTCGAAAACGAGTACCAACATTCGGCGGCCCCCTGGGAATGGGGCTATCCGGGAGGCAAAACCGAACGGACCGTAGCCAACCGCGATGCCGCTCAGGTACACAATCAAATTACGGTAAGCGACGGGCAAAATCCCTGGTTCGAATACGGCAAGCTGCACATGAACAACTTAAAGCAGCTGGCCCAAAAAAATGGGCTGAATGTGCCCCTTTACACCGCCACCGGCTGGGGAAATGCCACCATCGTCGAGCAGGGCAGTCTCCCGGTAACAGCCGCCTACGCCTATCCCTTTTGGGCCAATCCCTACCCCTCTCCCTTCTATTTGTTTAAGGACATCAAGCACCAGCCCGATTACAGTCCCGTCAGCTACGACACCAGTCTTTACCCCTCCCTGTCGGCCGAAATTGGCCCCGGCATTCAAATCAAATACAGTCGCCGCCCCTTTGTCCCCTATGAAAGTGTGCTGCCGCTTATGGTACGCACCGTCGGCAGCGGCTCCAACGGCATTGGTTACTACATGTACCATGGTGGATCCACCCCGCAATTCGACGGCAAGTTTTACAACGAAGAAGCCAACGGCATTCCCCGCGTAAATTACGACTTCCAGGCACCCCTGGGTCAATACGGCCAGGCCCGGGAGCACTACCACGACCTGCGCCTGCTGCACAGCTTTTTAGACAGTTACGGTTCAAACCTCGCACCGATGACTACCCTACTGCCCCCCGAAGCCGCCACCCTGAAACCAGAGAACACCGAAACCCTGCGTTACGCGGTTCGCACAAAAGACAATGCCGGCTTCCTTTTCATCATCAACTTTCAGGACCATGCCGAAGTACAAAGCATCGAAGACGTAAGCATTGAGCTGGAAGGCGACGGGGAGTCCTTTCGCTTCCCCAGACAAGGCAGTCTCAACATCCCCAGGGCCACATCGGCCATCTTCCCCTTTAACCTTCCGCTCGGAGGCGCCACCCTTAAAACCGCCACGGTTCAACCCTTTACCGCCCTTAAAGGCACCAAGGGCTCCTACCATGTTTTCACCATGATCGATGGAATCGCCGCCGAGCTCAATTTCAGCAGCGAAACCAAAATCACCGGAAGCTCCAATGCCGACCTCACAAAGCACCCAGGCAGTCTGACAGTCAAACCCCAAAAACCAGGCCCCTTCTCCTTCATGGCCAATGGCGAAAGCATCCTGGTGCTGCCCATGAAAATGGCCCGAAACGCAGTGAAGATAGGGAAACAACTCTACTTTTCAGAGGCACTTCTGCTCGACAACCAGGAAGGCCTGCAGTTGATCAGCAAGACTACCCACAACCTCATTCATGTATTTCCGCAAGGGCCGAACCATTTTGGTGCATCCCATGCGCAAATCAAAACAGAACGGCCCATAGCTAAAAACTTTTCGAGTTTCAGCGTTCACTTTGAAACGTTCACTCCCGAATACGAATGGGAGCAGGTAAGTGCTCAAAAATACCTCCTGCGCCTTAACACCGATTTTCATCACATCAACGACCTGATGGTAAGCATCGATTACGTTGGCGATCGCGGCTTGGCCTTCATCAACGGCAGCCTGCTCACCGATCACTTTTACCACGGCCGCCAATGGGAAATCAGTCTGAAAGCAGTAGCCCCGGAACTAGAAGAGAACAGCATCCTGTTTTTCTTCCACCCCATGTATGACGACGCCCCTTACCTAAAGGACATTAAGCCCCTCCCTGAATTCAAAGACGGCAAAGTACTGGAAGTAAAAGGACTCCAAATTGTGCCCGAGTACAAAACCCTTTTGAAGCTTTAAAACTCCTTCAAAAAAACATCGATAAAAAGCAAAGGCCCCGGTAATCGCAATTAATAAACCCAAATGCCACAGTACAGAAAACAGCAAAGCAGAGGTCTGAAACACTACGCATTAGCTATTGGAGCATTTACGAAACGATGGATCCACGTCGTAGTCGATAAAAAATGTGAGAAAGCAATGGATAATAGATATGCTGTGTATTTTGAAAATAAAGTGAATCACTAAATTGGTTGTTATTTTGCTTTAGGAGGTAATTTTGGAACAGTTTACCCTGATACAACGCTTCCTATGTTTATTTCAACCCCAAAGGGTACCAGTATTTCATTCCAAAAAAACCCCATTCTAACTTAATTTAAAAGGTCAACAGCACCCTGTTTCAGGGGTATTCCTGAAACAGGGTGCTGCTGTAAAACCAAGTTTTATTGCACCACTACCTTTTGCTGTTGAATGCCCGTTTCGGTGCTCAATTGTAAAATGTAAACCCCTTGGGCCAGCTCTGCAGTCGTCCAGGGAATGGAATAGGCCCCTGAAGCGCGCCAACCCTGATCGAGCACCTTCACCAGACGGCCATTCAAATCATAAAGGGCCAAACGCAACTGCTGATCGTTCCCGAGCTGCAACTTCACTTCTGCACTTCCTTTAACCGGATTTGGCACCACACGCAGCTCATTGACCTCTTTCGCCGTCAAAGCAGATACGCTGCTGAGCACCCCGGCATCGGCAACCACAAAATACATCAATTTTGAAAGTGAACCATCGTTGGTATTACCTCCCAACATTACGGTCTCCCCTGCAAGGACGGATTTCTTATACAAATTGGCCGGAGCCTCGGCGCCGCTGGCATTTTTAAACTTAAGCTCTTCTCCGGTCAGCTCCCAAGCAGACAACCAACCGGGCACTTCAGTAATCGTCTGATGATGCACAACATAAATCTCCGCATCTTTCTGCGCCACAAAGGTTGCCAGCGTTAAGTCGCCAGGATATTTACGCGACTCCATACTCGTGCGGATCCACTCCTTCTCATTCAGGAAATCAGGACCGCTGCCATAGTAAAAAGCCATATCGCCATAAACAGATTCTTCACCATTTAAGGAGGTTTTCACCTCCCAATATGGAGCGCCAGCAAAATCATGTACCAATAAATCCTGAACCACTTGACCCGACCCCCTATTTACATTATCCAAAACTTTAACTGCGGGGGCAGCCATTGGGAAATCCATATCGGTAGCCAAATAAAAGCCCGGATGCGGTGGCTGATTGTAGGAGCTGTTTTGCCAGGAAATGGCACAGCGGTATACCGGATCATGCATAAGTGTGTACAACTTATGCTCCGTTTGAATCGCAGTAGTATAAATACGCAAAGCTTCCGCATCGTTTCGTCTGAAAATCACCTCCTCCCGCCAATCGCCAAACAAATCGGCAGACAGCGCAGGGGTGGACTTGCTGCCATTGTTGGAACTGGTACCATTTCCGGTTAAAATAGTTGTCCCCAAATTGGCTCCAATACTCCACTTATCGATGCGATTGCTGTTTAACAACTCTCTACTTAAATCTCCATCCCACCAAATCAAAAAATTGGTAGAAGAAGGGATATTGCCCACACGAGTGCCATTAAGATTAAACAGGCCATGACCTGCGGCCCAGAAATGAAAGCCTGGGTGTTGGGGATCTAATTCAGCTGCTGCTGCGCGACCAATATCGCCAGGGGCAGGATAATGAAAAAGCACCTCCCCATCATCGGCGTAGCGCAGCAGCACCCCATTACCACCACTTTCGTGTGGCATCCAAATCATGGGACGAGCATCCTCCTTTTTCATATAAGTGATGTGCGTGGCATCGGCATGGCCAAAACCGGTCGTGTGCATTCCCTTGCCCTCGGAAGAGATCACTGCAGCACCGGTAACCAAATCATGCCTGCCATCACCATCGGCATCCACGGTATGCAGGGAGTGGTTGCCCTGACCAAAATACGCTCCGTTCCCTGTCGTATTCGAGTCAAAAGTCCACCTCCGGGTTAATTCACCATCCCGCCAATCCCAGGCGGCAAATGTCATCCGGGTATAGTACCCCCGCTGAAACACCGCTGAGGGACGCTCCCCGTCCACATAGGCCACTGCCGCGTTGAAACGATCTACCCGGTTTCCATAATCATCACCCCAGGCCGACACCGTTCCTCGTAAAGGCCAATAATCGGCTGTTGCCAACTCCTTCCCGGTTGCACCATCAAAAACAGTCAGATACTCGGGACCCGACAAAATATAACCATAAGGATTTCGATAAATGGCACTGTGATTGGCAGAGGCTGCCGGCCCCATACCGATGTAAGCGCCGGTGCCGTCTTTGGTACCCGGTGCCGTCTTTACCATAATTTCGGCTTTACCGTTTCCGTCAAAATCATACACCAAAAACTGGGTATAATGGGCACCCGCCCGGATATTGGGTCCCAGATCAATACGCCACAAATGCGCACCATCCAGGGTATAAGCATCCAGAAACACATTGTCGGTGATTCCCCCCTGCGAATTATCCTTGGCATTGTCGGGATCCCATTTCAAAACGATCTCATATTCCCCATTGCCCAGCAAATCCCCCACACTGGCATCGTTGGGATAATAATAGCCGCCTTGCGCACCTTGGGCGGGCCGCTTAAGCGGAACATCGAACCAGGCTCCGGTCCCTTCACGATTGTCGATGTTTCGAGCCGCATAAACTTCAGTCTGTTCAACCCCGTTAATTAAGGCCTTAACTACATAACTACTTCCCACAGGCGCTGAAGCATCCAGATAGCTACTCACATCAGTTACCGGTTCCTCATTAATTAGAACTCCATCGCGGTAAATATTGAACCCGGTCTCCCAAGGCTCTTCACCCAGCAAGCGCCAGCTGAGCCAATACCCATCTCCTTCACGCACAGCCACCGCTCCCCGCTGCAGCTTTTCCACTTGTTTCTGCCCCTCTGCCGAACCCACACTCAGGCCAACAAGAACCAATAAAACAATCCATTCCTTTCGTAAACTACACTTCATATCTTCTCTGTTAAATTCCCACTATTTGATCTTCACTTTTCGGGTATAAACCCCGGTTCCATATTGTAATTGCAAAAGATAGAGCCCCGCAGGCAAGGTCGACACATCCACCTCAGCGGAGGCACCAGGCTGTAACTGCTCCACCACCTTTTGTCCCACCATATTGTAAAGCTGCAGATGCAAGGGAGCCATCGCCGTCCATTCCCTTGGCCACTCCACATTCATCAATGTTTTCACCGGATTCGGGTAAAGCAGCACCTGATCTTCATGTTCGTTTGCAGAAACGGAAACCGCCTGATCACTCACCTTTAGTATACCATGGGAATAGAGCTCAGAAAGGTCCCAATGCAAGCCAGTTGCCGGACTGGCAGGCAAAATCTGCTCAAACTGCCCGTTGATACTTCCGGCATTCAATATTTGATAGCTTTGCCCTGCAGCGTAAGCACCTCCGGAAGCCACCACAGCTAAAACGCCATTGGCAGAAAATGAGCCTCCAACAATCAGGCAGTCGCTTACGCCCGTCTCCCGGTTGAGCCGAACTACCAACCCTGCTCCTGCATCCATCTGTACACCTTGATCAACCGTTAAAGAGGTGCCCGTAGTAGTATAACCGGCAAACAAGCGTGCACCTTCTTTAATACGCAAAGAACCGGCAATGGTTCCCGTGCCATTGATGCTGCCACCATTCTCCACAATTACAGCCCCCGTACCTGTAGCACTTCCGGAAGCATTGAGCACCGACAAACGCCCCTGGGCAACCGTAGTGCCCCCGGCATAAGTATTGGCAGCAGTGAGACTAAAAACACCCGTACCCGTTTTAAAAAGACTTCCGGCGCCAATAAGGCCTTCAAAGGTCGTACTGTTGTTTCGGGCCCCAATCTCCCAACGACTGTTGTCTTTGAGGCTTCCCTTACCCTCCAGCGCACCCAGCTTAACTGTTCCCGAAGACAGGTGATATAAGGTAACGCCCTCTCCCAAATTAACCAGAGCACCCGGATAGCCGTAGCTGTTCTCCACCCGAAAATCTCCTCCGTCGCCAGATTTAAAAACATTAATGCGACCGGTAAAAGCAGACCAATTGCCCCTAAAATCGGTGCGGACAAAGGGGATGTAAACATTAAAATCGCCGGCACCGCTTAGGGAACCCGTATAATCGCCTCGGCCGTCCATATAAATACTGCCCGTTTCACCTTCCGGTACATCCATATTCCAGGTCCATGTGCTGTAGGAGTGTGCATTATCATAACTCTCCAAAACGCCGCCTTCAAAAACCACCTTCTTACCGGGGTTCGTCGTCTCATTAAGCAAGCGGACCGTTCCCTCCCGGATCAACAACTCATCGTGACTGTTGGTTCCGCCAAGGATTAGTTTGCCAGAGCCGGCTTTAGTCAGTTTACCACCAACCAGTTTCTCGTTCCAATACAGTTCACCAACATTCACCAGCGTTCCGCCGGCCGCACCCAAAGTCATAGCCCTATCGGCACTTCCCGCTTGAGTAACCTCAAGCAGCCCCCCGTTTAAAGTCAACAAATTGGCATCAGAGCTGGGCACACCCAAGGCCCCGTTGGCTGTTGAACTGGGCATGGCAGACACCACCAGCTTCCCGCCCTCAACGACCACCGCACCGGTAAAGGCATTCACATTATCAACAAACAGACTGCCGGAGCCGCTTTTCACCAAACCCGTGCTTCCGGCAATGGCGCCCACTCCACTAAAGCGGTAAGTGTCTGCAGTATTCACCAGCACCGATGAAGGCGTCAAGGTCTCTGCGAGTTCCACCTCCATGGCTGGTGCGGTATCGTCAAACACCACCTCATCCTGATCCACAAAATAGGTCGCTGTCGACTCGGCTGTTCTAAAACTTTCTGCATCGGCCAAATTCCAAAGAGCACCGGCTGCCCCGTTCCAATAAATGGTTTGTGGAGCGCGTACTTCTTTTACAAGCAATTGCAAAACATTTCCTTCCTGCTTTAATTCATAGGGAATTCCGGT
Source organism: Geofilum rhodophaeum (assembly GCF_002210225.1). Classification (GTDB taxonomy): domain Bacteria; phylum Bacteroidota; class Bacteroidia; order Bacteroidales; family Marinilabiliaceae; genus Geofilum; species Geofilum rhodophaeum. The sequence continues at coordinate 160,023 of NZ_MWUJ01000001.1, forward strand.
TAAGCCCTCTACTTCGAAAGACTCCGGGAGAAAAACCACCGATTCGGGTAAGCGCACCAGGGGATAAGTCCCTGCCGTTAATGCTGCGCCTCCGGTATTAAAAACCAAAACGACATCCTGTTCTACATCTATTGAACCATTCAACTCCAGAAAATCAGCACCCTGCTCATTCAAATCGAAAACCAAGCGGGCACCCGCATCCATATCAAAAACTCCTGCTACCTCAGAGCTGCCTGTCACCTCCTGCCCCCCGACAAAAAACTCGGAGCCAAAACGCATTTGCAAGTCGCTGCCCAGCGAACCAGAGAGTGCCATACGTCCAAAGAATTCGAGCAAAACAGGACTGTTGGTCAGACTGCCTTCCAGGTTTAGTAGGCCGGCCCACACCTCTGTAGCGCCTGTATACGAATGAGTACCACTGAGCGTAAAAGTCCCCTTACCCGATTTAGCCAGGAGCATGCTCCCACTCAGTTCTCCGGAACTTGCATTCAAATTAATATTATAGGGTGAATTCACGCTCAAAACCGAAGGCGACACATCGTACTGCAACAGCACTTCTGCGTCTTCACCGGCACCTGCGTCAAAAAGCAAGTGTTCGCCATCCGTAAATGCGACATCCACACCATCCTTTTTCCAAACCTGTGCCTCTTGGGTCCAGGCCCCTCCCTGGTAAACAAGTCGCCCGTTAGAAAGCGCAGGCGGAGGAGGCACAGTTTTACCTTCCCCTTCTCCCAAAAAGAAGCTGACATGCGGCGGCTGATTGTAGCCACACATCTGCCAGGTCACTGCCTGTCGGTACTGGTGATCGTGCATCAAGGCATACACCCGGTAAGGACTGGTGGCAACCGTAGTATAGACTCTAATGGCGGTATTGTCTTCCGTACGCCACACCACCTCTTCACGCCAATCGCCCAACAAATCGGCTTGCAAGCCTGGTGTTCCCTTGGTATAATTGTTCGAAATGGCACCCGAAGCCAACAAAACCGGTCCTGAGACTCCGTACTTGTAGATGGCACCCGTTCCATAACCGGTCGAAGTAGAGAAACCGGAATGATCCAACAGTTCCTCCAGCAAATCTCCATCCCAATATATCCGGAAGTTTTCGGGTCCTGCTCCGCCTCCAATTGCATTGCGCGAACTTGCCCCATACATGGTACCCCCTCCCCAGATGGCTTTTCCTTTTATCTCATCTGAGATATTGGCTGCAATAGCCCTACCTGTATCGAAACCTGTACGATTATGAATCAATATTTCACCGGTCCCTGCATCGTGAAAGACCGTCCCCCAATCCGGGGAGTTTTCCAAACATCGCCAGGCTTCCTGACCCTCCCGAAAAGGGTCCAGATCACCTATATGCATAGCGTCTCCGTGTCCCAATTGAGTAGAATACAAACCACTGCCATCGTCATCCACCGCCATCGAGCCCCACACAATTTCATCACGTCCGTCCCCATCTACATCGGCAATGGTATAATTATGATTCCCCTGTCCGTAATAGGGACCACTGTTGCCCGAACTGAAGGACCAACGAAGCACCAGCTTCTTGCCCACCACATCGTAGGTACGCATCTCTGTTTTGGTGTAAATTCCTCGACCAATAAACAAACTGGGTTTCAGTCCGTCGAGATAAGGGGCTCCAAAAAAGTACTTGCTGGCTCTATGCCCGTAACTGTCTCCCCAATCGGAGGATTGCCCCCGCGGAATAAAATCAACCCGATCCAGTTCGGCTCCCGTTTCGCCATCTACCAGAGATAAAAATTCCGGACCTTCATTCATATACTGCATATTGGGTGTAGTTCCCACCGAATAGCGGTAATTGACAATACCATCGCCATCGGTATCACCTATTTGACTTCCATCACCAAAAATGGTGCCCTCCGAAGTCCGCAAAAACACCTCTGCTTTGCCATCGCCATCAAAATCAAAGGCCGCTATATTAATTTCCACATCGGGTAGTATATTGGGACCCACATTGATTTCCCAGAGGAAAGTTCCGTCGAGCCTATACGCTTCAAAATAAGAATAATGGGTATTGTCTTCGTTCCACCCCTTGGCAATCCGCTTAACAATCAGCTCATAACTGCCGTCGCCATCCAAATCGGCAGCCGTAATGTCATTTATTTCATACACCGAGGTATTCCTCGGTTTCAGCACCAACTCCAGGTACTGTTGTTCCCATACTTCAACGGCTTGTGACTGCTCTACAGCCACTCCGTCCTTTAAAACTTCTATACGATACCGAGAGGCAGATGTCCCGCCGGCATCTAGTAAATTACTCACTTGTAAGGGAGCTTCATTCACAAGAACCTCATCCCGATAAACATTATAGGTATAACCATACCACTCATAACCATTCAGACGCCACGACAAAAACACCCCGTCGCTCACCTGTACCGCGACTAAACCACGGTCAAGTACTTCCATTTGGCGTTGCGCCCGTCCTTCGACCATTACAAAAAACAAAAGCAGCACAAACAACCATCCCTTTAACACAGAAAATCTTTTCATTACTATAGTATTTATAGTCTTTCCGGACAAAAGCCGCAACCGGTATCAAAAAAACCATCTGCCCGAATTAAAACAACTGGCCAGATGGTTAAGAAAAAAGCAACCCGGCCCCTTTGGCCGGGTTGCAATAAAAGTTTAATTAATGACTACACGCTGCACACCAACACCGTCGGCAGAAACAACACGCAGGATAAATACACCTTTGTTGTTAATGGTAACAGTATTGCTGCGACCGCTGAACTGCTGACGCTGAACTACGGCACCGGTAAAGTCAATCACCTCAACCACGTAACTATCGGCATCCACAGTCAGGGTAAAAGTGCCCTCACTGGGGTTGGGTGAAACACCTAGCGGCAATACTTTTACATCGCCAATAGAAGTTCCAACACCGGCATCCACCGAAGTGATTGCTCCATTGGAGATGGTAACAACAACAGGAACTGCCATAATATTAACATCCTGGTCTGCCTCATCCTTCAAGATGGCCTGATAGGTAATCAGGTGCTCCCCATCAGCCATAAAGAAAGGCTCCAAGGTATAGCTCAACTCTGCACCACCCAAATCAGAAACAGCATATTCAGTTTCCCCTGGTGCCTGCTCAAACCAACCGCTTGCTTTAGCACCTTCAGGAAGAACTACCGAGAGGGTATAAGACCCGGCATCCTCCACAAAATCAACCTTAAAATCAAAGACTACGGCTTTTACAAAGTTATTGGTACGGGTTCCGTCGCCAGCTTCAGCTGCTACAAAATAGGTACCTGGGGTATCGAAACTTACCACACCGGAAGCTCCTGTAACAGGCGTTGCGAAAGAAGTCCATTCACTCAATGGATCTTGATTAAACTTCCATTCAAAATCGGCCAGCTCCCCAGTATTAATCAAACCAAAAGCAGGAGACACCTCTCCAACCGACAAATATAAAGTCTCACCCTGCTCTATCGAGAATTCACTCATATCCCTGACATAAACAGGAGTGATGTCTTCCGATGCACTGAAAAAAGAGACCGGCTCAAAGCCCTCATCGCTGTAAAAGCGATTGTTGGCCATGTAGGCTCCAACTTTTTTGCTGGCATCACCCATGAAGATAAACTGACCATTATCGGTAAGTTTGATGCGTGAAAATTCAGCGTCCTTATTCCCTGAAATACGAGCAATACCGCCTCGGAATAAAACTTTTCCATTCTCAGAAACATGTACTTCACCTCCAGCAGATATTCCACTACTGTTGGCCAGCATCAACAATCCACTATCCCAGGCATCCATTACGTCAAAAACAGCCACACCTGTTCCTTTTACGATCAGGCGGGAATGATTCTCACGCAACTCCAACCAACCGTTGGTTCCAATCTTACTAAAGGTTCCGGACTCAACCACAAACTTACCGGCTCCTACTTTCTCAAAACGGCCGTCAAGATAAAGCACATCACCCTCGCCCGAACGAACAATCAAGGTAGCCTGGACAGCCTCTTCAAGCACAGTTTCGACCTCATCAACAATTTCGGTAACTGCCGCCTTATAATGCAGCTCTGTTCCATTTTTGATGGTGATTTCACCGGAACCTGGGTAGACTACAGGCCAGTAGGGTGCATCCACGGTAACAATCACGTTATTGTTGTGCGGATGGGCAGCTGGGGTCCAGTTGTAGGCGTGACTAAAGTCATCACTATCTGCACCGGTCCATACCAGAGCCAGAGGAGCATCGGCTTCATCCTGAGCATTAACAATCAACTCGGGACTGGTAGCCAACTCACCGTCAATCATCGCCTGATAAACCACATAATAAGCACCGGGGGTATCGAATTGAGGCGCATACTCCAGCGCGGTCTCAGCTGTGGCAAATGACTCATAAGGCCCACCGGAGACAGTTGCAAATTTCCACTCACCAGGCTCGGCAGTAATCCCATCCTTGATAACAGCAGTAACAGTTGCTCCGGCTCTACCGCCTCTTACATATTGCATCTGCAGGTGATCGAGGAGAATCAAATCAGGAGCTACCAGGTACTCAATCTCATTAGATTGAACAACTTCGCCGCCTGCAAGGGTAACCTCACAAACCATGAAATAGGTGCCGGCAGTAGCAAAGGTGGGAGAAAACAAGTTGGATTCTGTACTGGTTGACATAGTCACATCGTATGGGCCTCCTGATTGTGTGCCGTACTTCCATACAAACTGTTGCGCACCTTCAAGAGCGGTATGCATAGCAATCCCAACTTCTGCACCAGCAACACCCTCAATCACCCGTTCTACCCGGGGAGCAAACCGGCTGGTTAAATGCAAATAGGCAGTCCCTTGCGGCTTAGCGTACACATAGGTCATATCTTCTGCCATATCGTAATAAAAGATGGGATAAAAATTTTCACCACCAGTCAACTGACCTGTTCCCAGGCGTGTCCCCAAATAACCGCGATGATCACCTTTCAGGCGAATAAAGGCGTCGTCCTCAATGGTCAAAACACTGTTTTCGGGGTTGGAAGACCAACGATCAATGATTCTGGCCGACAGATACAATTCACCCTGGTCCCTCAAAAAAATCTTTCCACCGCTTACAGCATTTCCATCCTTACTAAAAAGAAAATAGGAATCGAAAACACCACGACCTGTTCCTTCAATGATCAATTCACTGTCCAAGTTCTCCAGGTAGAAGTTCCTGTTGGTGGACAAAATTCCGGAAGATACCGTCACACGCCCTCCCAAATAAGTAGAATTACCAGTGATACGGGTTTGTATGCCTTCGGGCATAGCGAAAGTAATCTCCCCTTTTGGATGTTCAATTATATTAAAGGTGGCTTCCCCATTTTCATCCACTACAGGATTGCCTTCGGCATCTACAATCGGATCTTCAAAATAATAGGATGCAGCAACACCCAAAGTCCTTATGAACAGTTCCGAATCACGATTCACTACCGGGTGATTGGGCGCATTAGGATCAGCATAATCACCTACATGCGGAACGACAATATCGTTGCCGTCCATTCCTCCAACCGGAGTCCAGTTCTCAGGGATACTGGCATCCGTACTTACACTTCCATTCCAGGTAATGGTAACCGGATCCTGCGCCTGCAGGGCGGTCATGCCCATCAACCCAACTGCTCCTAAAAGCAGCGTGCGTACTGGCTTTGAATAAAACTTCTTCATACAATAGATTTTAAGGTTCAACAAAAAGCTATAAGACTTCTTTTTCATTAAAACAATGCAACACTTAACAAATCAACACATAAGTGAAACAAAACACACCTAATACAGGTCGGAACAACATCACAGCGGCACCGCCGTTGTTAATACAAGTTAACAAATATATACATTCAAAAAAACTATTCCAACAATTTATTTCAGATCGAAGGGTAAAAACCAGTTATCGGGATTCATTAAGCGGGTCCTAACAGCTTCTGCTTTTGCAGGATCTCCGGCAGCCTCGTACTTGGCAGCAATACGATCGGCCAGAAAAGAAGCATCCCCACGACGAATGGCCACCCGAACCAAATCTCCCCAACGCTGTCCTTCAAAAGCCAATTCGCGCCCACTCTCGGCAATAATCTGATCTTCAAGATAAAGCATGGGATCCACATCAGCAGGTATGCTTATCGGACTAAGACTAACCCGCCCACGTACGCCAATCCCCCGGTGCCATAATCCTCTGTAAATCGAAGGAATATCTCCATCTGAAGTTTGTCGGGCATCAAAATCAAAAGGAGCCGGTAAAAGAGTCATGCTACTATCCACCTTTACCCCGTTCTCTTCCACATACTCATACACAATGTTTCCCCAGGCATCGGTCTCGTAGGAAATATTTCTGTAGGTGTAGTCGTTGTCAGCATGCATCGATGATCCGGGATAGGCAGCTCTAACACCATTGTTTAAAAATGCGGAAGCCAAATAAGTTTGTCCGGCGCGATTAGCCGCTTCGGCATAGCGTAAGTGCACCCCGGCTGCCCGCCATAAAGGAAGACGTCCCGGTCGCTCAGCGGGGTTCAACTCATCAAATTCATTAATAAATTTGGTAATAACGGGCTGGCTGCCCTCCATTCGGTAAGAACCACTGTTGCCAAAGGCATCGGGCATATTACCCCTAAAATCTCCCAAAAAGCCATTGGCCTGTTCCTGCACATTCCAATCCGCTATAATCGCTTCGGAGGGGCGCAATTTGTATTCGCCATTTTGTAGAGAAAACAAATCGTAAAAGGGACTGGGTTCATAATCGGCATGATAATTCAATATCCAGATCCATTCCCCATAGTAATTAGCGTCTCCATAATCTTTAAACATCAAGGGCCAAAAGTTAACCACGCTGTTCAAGTCCTGATCAAAATAGCGTAAATACCCACTGTTGTATTTACTGGAGGAGGGGTCTTCGGAGCGGGAGTTATCTCTGAAAGGCAGCTTGTATTGATCAAACTCAGAATAGCGACTGTAACCACCATGACTTCTTTCGAGGACCGCCTGATACAGAGAAGCGGCCTGGGTATACTGTCCTTGCCACAAATACAAGTCAGCCACAAACAAAAGCTTATCAATAAACATGGTACGGGTATGGAAACCGTCAATTGGCCCATACAGAGATTCATCTGTATATATCCCCAGGGAGATTTCCCTTTCAGCCAGGTCTGTCAACAACTGGGACATCATTTCTCCCACCCCCAAAACGGGGGCATCTCCAGCTGCCAATGCATCCAAATCATCAATGGTCTCCACAGGCTTGGTAATGTAAGGTACTTCCCCAAAATGCAGCACCAACTGATAGTACAACCAACTGCGCAAGACCATCACATCAGCAATCCTGGGCAAATAGGCCGTTTCATCCAACTTTAACTCCTCCAGCATCCGATCAAAATTACTGATCACACTGTTGCAATTATTTATCAACAAATAAAATGGCTTAGGATCAACCCAGGGATTTTCTTCCCCTACAGCTCCATGCTCCGACAACTGACGCAAGTTATGATCTGCATTGGCACTAACATCCATTAAATCTGCACGCAGCTCATTGAGAACAACAAATTGTGGTCCCAAGTCCATTAACTGTCCATAGAGTCCCCTGATGGCAGCATCGGCATCAAACTTATCCCGATAAAACTCATCCTCAGTCAATACGTCGACAGGCTCGGTATTCAACATATCGCTACAGGCAGTAAACCCACCTAAAACGCTGAACAAAACCAAGAATCCGGCCGAAATTGTTTTTATATTCTTCATAGTTGAAAACATTTCAAAATCCTAACAAATACTGCTTACAAACCTATCTTAACACCAAACATAACGGTCTGGGTCTGAGGAATCAACCCCAAATCAACTCCTTGCACCATGGAATACCCACCTGCGCTAAACTCAGGATCAAGGCCTTTGTATTCGGTTAGTGTCAGCAAATTATTCGCCGATGCAAAAACTTCTATACTTTGTATGCCCAACGGCTTTACAGGCAAGACATAGCCCAGGGTAACATTCTTCAAACGCACAAAACTGCCGTCTTCTATCCATCGATCAGAAAACCGATTATTCGCTATTACGTCTCCATAACTGGCTCTTGGCATATCCGTCTCCTGCCCCTCGTACTTCCAACGATTCAAAACTGCAGCAGTCTGATTACCAAACCCCTCCATCGATTCCAATTGACGACGCTGATAATTATAAATATCTCCACCAACAGAAAACGAAATCAAAGCATCCAAAGTAACACCCTTCCAACGCATTCTGGAAGTCAGTCCCCCCACAAAGTCAGGTGTTGGATCCCCAATAACAACCATATCCTGCTCATCAATTACATTATCCGTCTCCGGGTTACTGTTAACAAATACCACGTCGCCGGCATTAAAACGAGCCAGGGAAGTGTTAGGTAGGCGTGTGTACAAGTCTGCAGCATCTGCAGCAGCCTGGGAAGCATACACCCCGTTGGTTTCATAGCCATAGAAAACACCAAGCGCTTCTCCTTCACGATTCAGCATATTAGCGCCAAACATTTCTGTAAGGTTACTCCCGTTCCAAGTCTTCAAGACTTCGGTGGAGTAGGTGGACACATTTAGTCCCAAATCCCATTTAATGGGTTTATTCATTACCTGAATGTCCATCGCAAGGTCTATCCCCTTGGTTTGCAGCTCCCCATAATTTACCAGAACTTCATCAAAACCACTCAATTCAGAAGCAGGAACCCGCTCCAACATATCGGTAGTGGTATTCTGGAAAACATCAAGAGATATGCCCAGGCGCTCATTAAAAAATGCCATATCTAAACCAGCGTTTATCTTGGTATTGGTTTCCCATTTCAAGGAGGGATTGTACAAATTACCCATCACAACTCCCTGGAAACTATAAAAGTTTTGTGTGGCATAATAACGTCGGGCCGAAAAATTGCCAATATCATCGTTCCCGGTCATTCCGTATCCCACTCTTAACTTAAGCAAGTCAAAAAGCCCCACAGTACTCATAAATGGTTCGGAAGTCAAGAGCCAGCCTGCAGAAATCGAAGGAAAAACACCGAATACGCCATCCATCATTTTTAAACCCTCAGCCTCATCGCCAAAACGGCTGCTGCCATCAAGCGATAACGCAGCATGAACAAAATAGCGCTTCAGATAACTGTAATCAGCACTCAGGTAACCGGTAAGTGAATTCCACTCGCCCAAATAACCACCCTTTTGCCGCAATAAAGCCAATCCATTGCCCAGCGTACGAATCATATCGTTGGCCGAAGAAAAGTCTTCACCCCAGTCCTCTTCGTTGTCATTCAAATTCATGCGTAGGCCGGCAAGCACATTCAAACTATGACGATAATCAAAGTTTCGATTGTACTGCAGTTTAAGGTCATTGTTAAGCGCCATATGACGGACCACCCTAGCCTTCATTTGATTGGTGATGGTGCCCCTGGGAGTCTCCTGCGGCTGAACGCCATACGACGGGATAAAAACCGACTCTCTGTCTTTATCAAAGGACAAACCTACCAGATTGCTGACCGAAAAATAGTCGCTGAACTTGAAATTAAAATTAAATGAACCAAAAAAGCGATAGTTCATGTCACGCAAAAGGTGATTATCGAGGATGGCAGAGGGATTACTAACCCCAAGGAAATCATAATCCTCCAACACAGAACTGATATAACCTTCCTCGTTACGAATATTGGGATAAAGGAATGGAGCTTTCTGCCTGGCTTGAGCAACAGCATCTTCTGTTCTGCCAGCACCGGTTCCTCCTAAATTCTTATCGTGATAACTGAATGCTATATTTGAATTCAAATTAAAAAAATCTGAGAATTCAATATCTGAATTAAAACGTAGGTTAAAGCGAGAATAGTCCGAGGTTTTTACCGTACCCTCATTCTTTAAAAAACCAACAGACAAAGCATAAAGAGCAATATCATCTCCTCCTTTAATGGCTAATCGATAGGCCGATGTACTGCTCTGATCTAAAGTCTCCTTTTGCCAATCGGTATCATTATTGAAAACGTAATAATCCGGATGACCAGCTACTGAGGAAGAACGCAGCCGTTGAGACAAGGCCTCATACTCCTCCCCTGCATCGTCCAACATATCCAACAGATAACTTTTGTAATCAGCCCCATCCATCAAAGGGTAGGTTTCTGGCATCAGGTTAACACCACCATACATTTTAAAATCAATGGTGGTGGCCTGCTTGCGAGCCCTTTTTGTAGTGATCAGGATTACCCCGTTGGCCGCCTTTGCCCCATAAATGGCGGCCGCATCCTTCAACACTGTTACTTGCTCAATATCTTCAGGATCAATTCCCGAAAATGCATTAACCGAGTACCCCTCAATCATCGAATTGCCATAAGCTTGAATGTCGTAAATCATGCCATCAACAATCACCAAAGGCGCATTACTGGTATTTATGGAAGAATAACCGTGAAGCAGTAAATCAGCACCAGCACCTGGCACGCCTGATCGGGTCCTTGCCTGGAGTCCGGCTACGCCACTAGCGAACAAAACTTCAGGAGAATCCTTACCAGCCAGATCACCAACCAGTGGGAAGTCAACCACCCCATTTGCGCGAGCCGAATAGACCCGCTTTTGATTGTAAGCCCCCATTTCAACAGACTGCTGAAAGGAAGCTCGTACGCCCTCCTGCAAATACACCTCCACTTCATTACGACCTGCCAAAACCACCTCTTGGGGATGATACCCGGCAGCATGCACCACAATCACATCATTGAGCGACCGAACGGCAATACTAAAGGCCCCGTCTATATCAGAAAACTCTGACGAAAAGGAGACACAAGTAACATCGGCAAAAGCAAGGGGTTGACGTGTAGCTGCATCATAAACAACACCTTTTACCTTTATATCGTTTGTTTCATCTGCCTGCTCCTGGGCATGAGCCACGGCAAGCACCGTAGACAACAATGCAAGTGAAACAAAAATTCGTTTTAAAAATCTCATAGTCATTGCCATTTATACATTAGTTGAATTCGGGAACGAGTTGGATGTAATCGAGGGTAACTGCCATACGGGTATAAGATTCACCGTCCGGTATTAATTGGAAGAAGACCTCTTCAAAAGTCGGGTTATTGAAGGTCCCGACAAAGAACTCATCGGCTTCGGGGTCATCAGAGTATTCTGTCAATTCCACAGGATGAAAAGTAGTACTAACACTACCGGTTATGGGCAATCCAAAATCCGTTGGCACCCCCTCCTCGTCCCGCTCTATGGGCTTGACTGTACCCAGGCGCTGCTGTAGAACAACATCAGTCGGATTACGCATGCTGGTGCGGAAGTTATTCACTGCCCGCCAATAGACGCGGTATTTGGCAGAAGGTAAAGCACCTCCACTGAGCACCAATCCTTCGACCAAAGCTTTACTGCCGTGGTTATCCAGCACAAAATCTTTCCCCCCCGAGGCCTTTGGGTTGATGCGCAAGTATCCTTGAGCCGATCCGGCATCAACATCATAGCCAAAATAGCGCTCTAATTGTTCAGCCTCAATCTTAACCGGAAGTATTTTTGCTTCTAAGGGGATGGGGCAATCCTCCATCACATACACATACCCGTTACTGGCTCGAAAACTGCTTATCACTTTTGCCGGGTCAATTACTATGGAAACACCGGAAGGACTAACCAGTGTCCCTGAAAATTCTTCGGGAGCATAGGCCTGGTCAAAACAATAATCCCGCAGTACCTCCATCTGAATATTGACAGAATCTCGTCCATCAGGATCCAGCCTCTTGTCGGTATGCCTGCGAAAATAGGGACTAAATTTCTCGAATTCTGCCTGCCAGGCAACATCCCCAACAATAATATAAGTAAAAGCCGAGTCCTCTGAGGCCAAATCGGCGATTTGCATATTAAACAAATTTTTGTCTACAAATACCGAATCATAAATAACTTGTCCATCCTCATTATAACCTGTTGCCTCTGAACTCTCCTCATCAAAATACCTCCCCGTTAGCGAATGAACAAAATCAACCTGTTTATTGGACGAAGCCTGTTCTGACAGATATTCCCAAACGGTAGGACGAACCTCCAAAGCCTGTGCCATCGAATAAGCATTACCATTAAGCACTACAGAAGGTGAAGCATCCAACTCCACGCCATCTAAAACAGCGGCATCAACATCCAGCAACAACCGCTTCCTACTCTTCATCTTCAACATAGGTTCCTTTACGCTCTTTAAGGCCAAGCGCCCCTCTACGATGTGGTGCGCCACAAACAGTGCCTTTTCTTCTGCAGTTTGCGGTATGCTGGCCATGGCATTCATAGCCTCATTTGTCGGTGGAAACACGGTATACAGCAAGGAGGAAGACAGGCTGTCGGCCCAAGTAGTGGATTTGAGCAAGGACACAAACTCCGAATACTCTGATTGTTCTTCCAAATAGGCCAACAGACTGATGTTTTGAACATCTTCGTTCAAAGCAGTATGCTCTTCCCACCTGTCGCTGCAGGCTGATACCAAAGCAGCCATCAATAATGGAAACAGTATCGTAAATAATAGATTCTTTTTCATGTGCTTATAATTTTCTCGTTTCATGCATCTCATGATTTCCTGTGCAGCTGACTTTGCTATTACTGCGCATTGCCTGACAGGTACTCCTGATAAGCAGCATTAATTTCTTCCTTGGTCACCAATTCTCCGGTTTCTGTATTTACACGAGGCCAGAGTTGATTCTCCTCAACCGGAATAAAATGGATCATATCAAACCAGGCCCCATTGGTTCCGGTAATGCCTACAAACTTAACCCGATGCGAACCGGTTGTCTCTACATTTATCACGCCTGCCAACTGTCCGGTCATACGACTGGCACCAGAATTATGCATGTAGTTCAATTCTGTTACATTTAAAGTATCCGCATCAGCTTCTCCTGCATTTATAATGGAAGTAATTCCGATGTCGTCAGGATTCCATCCATATAGCTTGAATCCCTCCATCTCAAATTCTTCTTCGGGGGTTGTGTTGTTAAGCGTAATCCGATTATTGATGATATTGGTTAACACCTCATCGTTGAAATAGGCATAGTATATGGCCTTACGGTTATTATCACCATAGACATTACGCGTACACACCCACATCTTATATTCACCAGCGACAAGGATGGGCGTGTCAAACTCAATCCACTGTATCACTTCGGGTCGGAGGTTTACGTCCAGCCTGTCGTCATATACGTGCCAACCTTCAGCACCACTTAATCCTGCACCATAGCTGATCGTATTATTGTCTCCATACCAACGCACCTTCTCCAACTGGCCATTATCCAAGGTAACCCAACCCGGCCGGCGGAAGACGCCCGGCATTTTCATGATTTCGATTTGCTCTGCAACATCCCAATATACAGCAAAGGGAAAACGCTCTTTAATCCGGAAATCGGCTTTCATATCGTGCACCACACCATTCAATACCGTGCGATCAGAAACAGAACGCGCTATTTCAAAACCAGGCTCATGTATGCCGGCAAAAACATCGTCGTTGACCAACACTTTTTCCCCATCCATTCTAATAGTCAACACTTCATTATGTGTACGGGTTAAACCTACCCGGTCCGCAATCAAATCAGTAATATAACGAATGCTGTTGTCCAGTATGTGATAGGCCACATAGCGGTTCAGGTTGTTAAGTGTATCGGTGAAGTTTTCCGTTTCAGGAGCAACATCAGCAAGCAACTCTTCAAAAGTGCTAAAACCTTCTTCTGCATAAACCTCGTCAGGAACAGCAAATATGGTGTGCGGTCCCTCCACGACGTCAAGGGTATCGTACCATCCCGTCTGCTTTAAGGCTTCAACAAAAATGTCATAGCCACCGTCTGCTTCAAGTGCCTTAGCCGCACTTTCCAATTCCGGACGAACCACAGCACCAATACGATGTACTATTCCATTCGCCAGGCGAATATCCGGCTCCACCAGATTGGCGTATTTATTAAATTTGGTAACAACTTCTCCATCTTCAAAATAAGTTCCACTGGTGATGAAATGACCATACATATTTTCGGTCTTTAAACGGCCATCCACAAATTCCGTTGTGCTTATTGTATCCTTAACCACATGATAACGGACCAGTGTTTTCAGATCTTCTTCAGACAGGTCATTGAGACTACTCAATCCCTGGTCCGATAAGTAAGCGCTAATCGCATCGTTATCGGGGGCCAATAGCGTATAACCGCCATATGCCTTTAAAAAGGACATGCTTTCGGCTTTGTACAACAACTCTACCAACATAGAGTAATCGTCGGAATTGTTCTCAAGATATTCACCAATCAACTCCTGAAAATTGGTTCGTTCCTGCAAATCGGGATCGTCACATGACTGAAAAACAGGCCAAATAGCGATTACAACCAGCATTAGCAAACTGGCCCATTGCGTTCTTCTATGATTGTTCGTTTTCATTTTCTTTCTTTTTTTTGATTGCTAGCTCAACCATTCATTCCTTGCATTTTCCTAACGACCATCCTCTTCGTTTACATAAAACGAATTCTGCTCAAGCAAGGGGTAACTGGCTTCAATTTCATCACGATGCAAGGGCAGGTAATGAAACCTGGGATCTTCGAACTTACTAAGGGCCGACTCCACTTTTTGCGGAGGTGTTGTTCGCAATACCATATCACTAATCAGATCCTTGCGCTGATAATTATTGCGCTTGGCATTCCGCAACACATCAAACCAACGCTTACCTTCAAAAGCAAATTCGCGTGCCCGCTCATCCACAATATAGGTGGTTAAGCTGTATTGATCGGTGGCGGTAACTTTGGTATCATCAGGTGCATTGGCCCGTGTTCTAACCTGCTCTATCAAAGCAAGTGCATCCAATCCATCGGTGGGGCCATCTGAATTGGCCAAGGCTTCGGCCTTCATCAACAACACGTCGGCATAGCGATAAACAATCCAATTAGAAAAAGCCTCATTACTGTTTTTTTCGACGAAACGATCGGCACCTACATACTTCCAAAGACTATAGCCGCCGGAAGCTTTATAGGAGGCGCCATCACTACGGATATCGGCATCCTCGGGGAGCGCCATAATATTTACCGGAAATAAATACTCCATAGTCTCCACATTAGCGCGATACCTTGCTTCTGCAGAAGTGCTCATCCAAGTGTAGTATGGATTCAACTTTTCCTGCGAAAACTGCAGTTCAAAAATACTCTCCTGACTGTTTCCATCCACATACACAATTCTGAACCAGTCTTCGTTCCCTGGAACCAAACTGAATTGCCCGGAACCAATAACAGCGTTACAGGCAGACACTACATCTGCATACTTGTCCTGCCACAAAAAAACATCGGCTTGAATGGTTTTAAGCGCATACCAGGTGAGTCTTCCTTTGTTTTCATCCCGATTGCCGTAATCCTTTGCGATCAAACGTTCAGCTGCCTGCAAATCGGCCTCGATTTGCAAGAAGAGATCTTCGCGACTGGCTTTACTGTGACGCTCTACCCGTGAATCCGAAACGGTAGCCTCTAAAACAAGGGGCACCTCATCAAAAGTCCGGACCAGATAAAAGTACAACAAAGCCCGGAGTGTAAGCATCTCACCCCTATACCTATCCATCTCAGCCTCAGTAAAAGCACCATCAACTTCTAATACCGCTGGGCCTTTTTCAAGAACAGTATTGCATAAATTAATGGTAAAATAAGCGCCATTATAACGAGCCATCCCATTATCCGGAGTGATTTCACTTTGATTAATTTGATAATAGTCCGAATAAATGCTTCTGAAAGGAGCTACCATATCGGCACGCAGCTCCCCCCAATTGAAAACGGCTTCTGCCATAGGATGAGACGATCCCCCAAGCAGGGAGGCATAACAACCCATTACGGCAGCATGCACGTCCTGTTCAGATTGCCAATACTCATCAACGGTAATCCCGTTTTCCGGCTCCAGGTAAAGCCAGTCGGAACAGGCTCCCAAGGCCACAAAAACTATTGTCAGTGCGTATAACTTAAAACGGTTCATATACAACTCAATTTAATTTATTAGTAAATCCCCTTCCTTAAAAGGTTACCGCCAGGTTGAGGGTGAATTGTTTTGCAACCGGAGTGCTCGAATCGTCATAGCCAACCGTGTAGATGGTGCCGTCGTTCGACCTAATATTAATCTCAGGATCCTGTCCGGTATAATTGGTTTGCGTAAGCAGATTATTCATGGTTGCAGAAACACGCATATTGGAAATACCCATCCGTTGCGAAAAATCCTTAGGCACATTGTAGGTGAATGTGATGTACTTGAGGCGTAAAAACGAACCATCTTCAACAAAGCGATCCGAACCCAGCCAGTTGTACCCTCCACCCAAAATAGCGCGTGGAATATCGGTTTCATCTCCCGGTGTACGCCAACGCTTTAATGTTGATGCCAACTGGTTATCAAAATCGTACATTTTTTCTCCATTCATTCGGGTACGGTTAATGATCTGGTTGCCGTAGCGGAAATAAAAGAAGTAATTCAGGGAGAAATTCTTATACTTAATTAGGGAACCGAAACCTCCGGTGAAGTCGGGATTGGCATCGCCCAAATAAACAATATCCTGGGCATTGATGTTGCCATCGTTGTTGACGTCTTCATATATTGCATCCCCCAACTGGAAAGGATAGCGGACATTATCGTAATCGTACATCATACTCACCTGACCGCCATTAGGATCTGTAATAACCTCACCATTAACATCCCGGGCAATCAATTGGTCTTCCTGAGTGTAAACGCCTTTATACTTATACCCATAGAAAGACCCGATCGGGTTATCAATTTGAATAATGTTTTTATATAAACCATTACCCAAGGTCAAATTTCTCTCCAACGGATAGCCGTCTGCCACCTCTCGAAGGATATTGTAATTCTTAGCAATATTAAAATCAAGAGTCATGGAGAAATCTTTTTGCTTAACAGGCAGCGTCCGAATGGAGAAATCCCATCCTACATTATCCATCACACCAATGTTCATGATTTTAATTTCTGAAATACCGGTAGAAGATGGGATACCCACATCGTAACCAAACATATCTTCCGTCCTGTTCTGATAGTAGTCGGCTTCGATCATCAAACGACCGTCCCAGGCATCGAAAGAAATACCATAGTTGGTGCTGATGTAGGATTCCCACTTAAGATCCTCGAGACGCATATCGGTAGAATATACCGCATTGTACCCCAAATAAGACCAATCAAACGTGGAGTAATTATTGAAGAACATACCTTCTTTTCTTGGCTTATTACCATTCTCCCCGTAACTAAAACGCAATCGAAGGTCGGTGAGCCAATCGGCATACTGCAGAAAATTTTCTCCGGAAATACGCCAGGCACCTGAAAGTCCCTTAAAGAAACCGAAGCGGTTGTTCGCATCGAACTTAGAGTTTCCTTCATAACGCAGACTTCCTGAAACAATGTACTTATCCATAAACTTGTAATGGACTACCCCGGTTAATCCCAAATCGCGTCCACGCCATGGCCCTGAACCAAAACCCAAACCACTCTCCCGGTATTTATTATCGCTCGATGGATCCTGCAATAAAGACGATGCGGAGTTGGCAGTGGTCAAATCATAAAAGTTGCCTATATACTCATTCGTCATAAAGTTTACTGCAGCCGTGAGATCGTGCACATCAAAGAAGTTCTTTGAGTAATTAACCTGGTTGTTGGTATAGATGTAGTAAGAGTCGTCGTCCTTATCGTAACTCCTGTTCACCCAACTGTCGGTCCAGGCCTTCCCGGTAGCCGTTTGAGGTAAAAAGCGCTTAACTTTATTGGTATTTACATCAAACGACAAATTTAGGGTATAGCGCAAGCCGGGTGCAATATCGTAAAACAAGGAGAACTTATTGGTAATACGGTCGTTAAGTGTGCGAGAGAAACCTTCATTAGCCAGGGCTACCGGATTGTAAGTATTGGGCGCAGTCCCCTGGGAGTTGCTCTCGGGTGAAAAATAATTGGGTGTAAGATTGCCTTCGTTGTCGTATTCATAAATGGACATAATGGGCATTTTCTTATAACCAACACTTCTGACCGAACGGTCATTTTTTATGGTTTCGTCATTATAATTCCCATAAGTATCGCTGTGCGTAAAGGCAAAATCGGCACGCATCCGCAACTTATCGGAGATATTGTAATCAAGATTCAGTCGTGTGGAGAGTCGGTCGAGGCTGGTCCCTACTGTGGTTCCTTCCTGCCCCTGATAGTTCACCGAGAAACGATAAAATGCCTTTGTGCCTCCACCGGTAATCGAAAAATCATGATTTTGAATAAAACCGTTACGGGTCAACTTATCCATCCAATCGGTATTGGCCCCATAATTATAATAATAGTAGGGGTCGTCCGGGCTCTGAAGAAACTCCCGATAAGTTTCAAAGGGCATAGGAACACTGTTGCTGTTGAAATAAGCCTCTTGCATCAGCGTGTTATACTGATCACCATTGAGCAAAGGAATGGTAGATGGATTTTGGGTGAAAGTTCCTCGAAAAGTATACTGAACTACCGGCTTGCGCCCTTTTGTCCCCCGTTTTGTGGTTATCAGCAGAACGCCGTTGGCTGCGCGTGTTCCCCACATGGCTGTTGCCGCTGCATCCTTCAATACAGAAATTTCAGAAATATCGTCTACCGGGATATTTAACATTTGGGAATAACCTTCCTCATTAGCCGTGGCAAAATTAAAATCAGAGGAAACATTCACTTCATAAGGGATGTTGTCCACAACAATTAAGGGACTCGCGTCCACCGACAAGGTGTTTACGCCACGAATACGAATGCTCATTCCTGCACCAGGGTCACCGCTGTTGGCTGTAATATCAACCCCTGAAAGGCGCCCCTGTATGGCCTCATCAATAGAAGAAGCCTGAACACCTTCAAACTCCTCTGTTGAAATTTTAGAAACAGGAATGGCCAAATCGCGGTCGGCCACATTCAAAGCCCCGGTATTTGTACGCCGATAGCCCACAATCTCTGCTCCTTCCAGTTCGGTAATGGCATCTGCCAACTGCACATTAATCACGGTTCTACCTTCTATGTCAACAGTCTGAGTTTGATACCCAACACTGGTAAACTGCAGTTTGTGTGTATTGTCTCGTACCTCAATAATGTAGTCCCCGTCGAGATTGGTTACCACACCATTAATCAAACGATTGTTCTTATCCAGTTCGGCTACTGTCACACCAATCACCCCCTGGGGTTCAAATGCACTGGTTACTTTTCCACGAACAATACCCCTTTGCTGGGCCGAAAGTGGGAAAAGCAAGAAAAGTGACAGTACAAACAATGTTGCTTTGACTATTTTAAACATAAAGTTGGTCTGTTAAATTAATCTTTCTATTACCTTAATCTACTCCTCCACCAATTCTGCCCTATAATCGAGGTAGTTGTCGATTAAATGGATAATGGCTCCATTGGCCAATACGCAGGTATGCGGAGAAGTTCCGGTAAAGGTGGCCACAGCCTCCCTTCCTTTTCTGTCGTATATTTTCAATTGATCCGTCGTATTGCTGTCAACAGACACATAAGTGTCTCCATCATTATCCTTGAAGTTGGTATAAGCAATATTGTTGTAGCCATTATTGGGATAAATGTACTGACGTCGGAGAGTATGAAACTGCACAAAGCGTTTAACCATTTCCTGCTCAGCTGTCGTAAAGTCAGCAGCAGTAATCTGCGGCAGCAAGCCTGCAGCCACGGCTGCATCGATGGCAGTATTGTTTGGAATTAGATAGGTTTGCGGATCCGCTATGGAGATATCGGCAAAACGCTTGGTGTCGGGATCATAAACCAGGCGACTTTTCTCGTTAGGATCTTCTGCTCCCGCAGCAGTGGAATTTGCGGACTTCTCTATATACCGAAAAAAACCACGGTAACTCGCATTGGATTCCAGAAAGGCTCCGATACCCTGGGTCGAAAACAACAAAGGTTTATTGAGTTCATATGTTATTCCATTTACCAAAGTATCCTTTCCCGACTCCACATTCAAAGTCGCTCCGGTGAGCAATGTTTGTCCCGAGGCCCAAATCCTTCCCCTAAAATAACGAATCAACTCTCCGTTATTGGTTTCAACCAAACCATAGCCGGTAGACAAATCCTCAAAAGGATCGTCGGCATTGGGCAAAAAGATCATGTGCAAATTCAACAAGCGGTCAAGAACACTGGTTATAGCCAGATCCTGCCATTCGGGAATTTCGTGTGTCCAGGTATTGTCGGTGGCACTATAAGTCAGCCCAAGCTCATTAAATTGCTCATTGCTGATAAGATAAACCTGCTGTCGTGAAATAGGATTACGAAGCTGATATTGGTTTTCTGTAGCAACCAGCGCCCTGTAAAACATCGTATAACGCGGATCCAGCAAAACGTCACGCATAACGGTAGAGAAAGCATTCGTCTCCTGAACTTTACTCACCGTGTAATAAAAACCATTGCTGGCCATTTGAGCGCCAACCACATCCACATCTTTATCAAAACGAGCAGGTTCTCCAAAATAATTTTGAGTGGTAGCAAAACGACTGGGCCAAACCGCATTTCTAAACAAGTGGGCGTTGACCAATTCTTCTATAACAAACAAAGGCATTTCCTCGAGCGACTGATAGCCCTTAGCTAAAAAAGTCTCGGAAAAATAAGACTGCAGCGCCTCATTAGTAGGGGCAAATAACGTCCAGGTGTCAATCTGACTGCCTTGTGCACCATCTACAGACAAATGATTCTCATTATTCAAAGGGAAGTGCAAATAAGGATAGCTCTTGATATAAATATCCTTATAAACCCCGGTATTTCGCTCTTCACGTAGAAGAAAATCTCTTGGTGCCGGAGTTAAATAAACCATATATTTTTTAAGAATATCGTAAAAACCAGAGCTCTCTTCAGCGTCTTCAAGCAATTCCTCAACATTGGCCAAAGGAAGCAGCACCTTATCTACAACATGCACCATTCCGTTTTCAGCACGCAGATCACTTGCTACAACTCGCGCATCAGCAACATTGAACCCCGAAAACTCTGCATCGGGATAAAAAAAGTTGTAGTCTTCTACCGACAGGCCCTTTGTTTGCAAAAAGGCATCTGTGAAAAACGGGATATTCTTGGCATTTTTGTTTTCAAGACCAAAGTAAACGACCCCTTGACCAGGAATTTCTGAGGCTTGATTTACATCAACAACCTCCACAGAAGATCCATCCTGGGCAGTGAAAGTATAAACCCCTTTAGATTTATAAGTTCTCCGCTTAAAGGCAATATTCAGGTTGGTTTCACGATCTTCATAAGCAACATTTCGCTGAAAATCGTCTATGGTTTGTTCGGTGGAAGCAACCGAGGTCAAAGAATAAGAAACAATATCCTCGGCCAGTTCCTCCGATATCTCTTCCACAGACCCTATACCATGCTCCTCCATAAAAGCCTCAAAGGCAGCGTTGTTTGGCACAAACACTGTGTAAAAACCACTGGCTTTAAGCACTTTGGCATAACCGGTTTTATCAACGCAGGCCAGATAGTGCGAAAAATCGCCTTCAGCCTCCAGCATCTGATAAATGGGTTCGCCCACCCAAGAGGGTTTTTCGTAATAATTATCGTCCTCGCAGCCGGCGGAGAAAACCAACAATGAGCCAAAAACGACAACCATCAGCGCTTTGAATAAAACATTCTTCATAACCTATACATTAATTAACCATTCTTTATTAAGCAAGACAAACAAACCTTTAATGAGCTAACAAACAGCAATCTGTGTAAAAACAACTGGTGTTTACAAGTGCTTATCAAACAATAAAACGCTTTATATACATTTACTAATGTCAAAATTATAACACTCCTTAACAGATTCCAATACACAATCTGACACTTTTTTTACATTTTTTGACACAAAACCCTTAAAAAAACAAGCTGTAAATACATGTGAGCACTACAACTCACTTTTTAACAAACTCCCGTATCGGCCAAAAAAACCGATGGTTATCGGTTTTATTTCACTGTCTTACAGCCGCTCAAAGAACTCTATCTCTACAATGCTCAAATTGCCCCCCCGATCTTCCTGCTGATCGGCCTGAGTGGCTTCGTCCATCTGGCCGGTTATTTCAACAATGCCGTATTCGTCTTCATAACTGGTAGCACCAATCAATTGCACCATTACTTCCTTGCCCTTTATGGGTGCAAAAGAAAGGTTGGCATAACCCAGGTTGCGTGGTGTGTTGCCTTTGAACACTTCCTGCCCATCCACATACACGGCTATGGGGTAGCTCCGGGTGCGGTGACCGCTGAACTTGATGTTGATCTCGCTCAGCTCGGCTTCTCTTTCCAGCTGATAGCGAATCCAACCATGATCCAGCTGATTGCTGTTGTCCCATACACTTTCTTCATTATCGTCGAAACTCATGGCCACCTTGTCCTGATTAATGCCGGCTGTAGCTGAAACAGGCATCACGGAACGACGCGTCTCGGTGTAGGAAGGACTCAGTGGGGTGGGACCTTTACCCAGAAAAGAGGGCAAGCCGTCGGCAGGCAATACTGTAGCCAATCCGTTTTCTACAACAAAGGGCTTACTTTCCAACTCAAGGGACGCACTTTTGAGCCCCCTGCTGCGTGCGCTGAGTTTGATCTCACCAGCCTCACGGGTCGAACGAAGCATAATTCGGTTTACGCCTCCTTCCACAGGAAGTTTCGTTGAGAGGATGTAATTGTCGGGCCCCTGGGCAATACCCCCGCGCCATTCTGCAGGCCCCTCCAGGTCAAAACTAATGGCATTAAGGGCGGTGGGACAGCGATTTCCGGCTTCGTCTACCACTTCTACCTGCACCATAGCCACATCGGCGCCATCGGCCCGGAAACCAAGGGGGGATTGCATCGGAGTTAACTTAATGGCGTGCGGTTTTCCGGCTGAACGACGCAGTGCTTCACCCACCACATCCCCTTCTTTATTATAACCCAGGGCTTTTATTTCGCCCTCTTCAAAACGCACTTGCTCAAAAGTAAAAAGGAAACGATTACTCTGCACGCCCTTGCCTAAAGAGCGACCATTGACAAAAAGCTCTACTGCATCGGCTGCGGAAACCACATACATGTCCTTAACGGTACCCCGCTTATAGTTCCAGTGCCCCAAAATATGGGTCAGGGTATCTTCATGGTCCACCCATCCGGCCCACATCACCTGATGCGCCCAAAAACCATCTTTGGGTATGCGCATTGGATCCACTTCGCCACTGCGCCGATAATTCTCAGCACCGCGGTGATGGGTATTTGTATCGCTGAAAATGATGTTGGCCCCGCCACTGCTCACCCTTGTTCCGGTACCGGGACGCTCGGTCCAGTACTCGTGCCAGCGAATGATGTTCTCAATGGCATGTGAGTCCTGATTGCGATTATACACACTGGCATCGTCGCCTTTATAGAGGGGACCGTCGCCATCTTTATGATAGGGGGCTGTGTACGCATCCCAATACTTACGAAGTCCTTCATCTCGCGAATACTCATTGGCAAACACAGGCTTTCGGGCACTTTTATTGATGTAAAGCATCTCTCCGCCCCACTCTGCCGTTTCACTGGCCAACATTTCACGACTGCCCATGGCACGTCCCCCATGCGGGTCGTATTTATCCCGAACAGCCAGCAACTCCAGCATATGCGCTTCACGAATGCCCTTATTACCGCCTTCGTAAAACAAAATACTCGGATTGTTGCGGTTGTAAATAATGGCGTCGCGCATCAGCTCTACCCGCTGGTCCCAACGGCGACCGGTAACATCGTGCTCCGCATCACCAGCAGGCATGGCCTGAATAAGGCCAACCCGGTCGGCGCTCTCCACATCCTGCTTCCAGGGGGTGATGTGCATCCAGCGCACAAAATTCCCATTACTCTCAATCATCAACTGGTTGGAATAATCGCTCATCCAGGCCGGCACCGACATGCCCAATGCGGGCCATTCGTTACTGGTGCGCTGGGCATAACCCTTCAACATAATGACCCGGTCGTTCAAATAAATCATTCCGTTTTCATAAGCCGTTTTGCGAAAACCGGTACGCACGGGTACTTCATCAACGATACGACCGTCCACCTCCAGGCGGGCCCTTACCTTATAAAGGTAGCCGTACCCCCAACTCCAAAACTCCATATTCTCCATTGGCGCCGCGGCAGAGAGGACAACCATCCCTTCGGGAGAAATCATGCGCGCCGTACCTTTAAAGGTTTTAACTTCGCGGCCATCCATATCCTCAACCACCACATCCAGATTAACCACCTGAGCACGCGAGGTTTCATTGCGCACTTCCGATTCCACATTTACAGTCGCTGTTTTACCTGCAATATCAAAATCACTGCCGTAAACATAGGTACCGATGGTTCCCAAATTTGAATAAAGCGGCAGGGTCTGGTAAATTTTATTGGTCAGGTGCAGCTTAACGTTTTTGGTTAGTCCGCCATAATTCGCATTAAAATTCCGATCGGCCCACTGATAACGCTGATTAAAAAAGCGCTCCCTGTAATTCCAGTCGTTGTCGGTCCGAACAGCCACCACGTTCGTCTGCGGATAGGCTTTGAGCAAGGAAGTGACATTGAGGCCGAAAGCCATCACCCCATTTTCATGCAAACCAGCCAATACGCCGTTTACATAAACCTCTCCGGCCTGACGAAGCCCCTCAAACTCCAGAAAAACATTCTGCCCTTCGCTGCCCTTGGGCAGAACAAAAGTCTTACGGTACCAGGCAATACCGGTGGACAAATCTTTAATATCCAACTTAAAGGCCTCATCTTCGTTCCAGGCATGCGGCAGGCTCACCAATTTCCAGTCCGAATCATCAAACTCAGCATCCGAAGCCCCTTTGGGGTCCCCTACGAACAATTTCCAGTCGGCATTAAAATTAAAGCTTGCACGCGGTGCATTTTCTGCCTGCATCGTCCACTGCACCATAAGGACAAAAACAACGAGGGCCCATCTCACAAATCTCAAACTCATATTATCCGGTTTTATCTGTTAATTTCTTGTACACAAAACTAAACAGCAGCCGGCAGCAGGAACCATCAATTTGCATCAAAAACCTATCATTTTGTTCCAGGCTTCAGTAACCACCCAAAATGATAGTACGCCAGAACAAGATGATAGGTGAAAAGCAAGCACCGGGGATAACTTTGTTTAAATTACCGGAGTCAGGGCATAAAGGAACGCGGCGTTTTTCCGTAATATTTCTGAAAGGCACGGGAAAAGTTACCCGGTTCGGAATAGCCCAGCCGATCGGCGACCTCATTAACATTATACCGGCCCGATTGCAACAATTCCAGCGCATACTTCATACGAATTTCAGCAATCAATTCGGAAACTGAGCGCGCACTTTGCGCTTTCACTTTTCGGTAAAGCTGGGTGCGACTCAAATGGAGTTTTTCAGCCAACAGCTGCACATCAAAAACGCCCTCTTCGATGTGCTGACGAACACTTTGAATAAAGGTGTCGACCAGGGATTCCTCCTCAACTTCCTCGCTTTTATTCTTACTGTCGGGCAGGGCAGCTTGTGCCCTTTCTTTCAGTTGCTGCCACGACTGCAACAAGCGGCGGACGTGGGCCAACAAGAGCGGTGTTTGGAAGGGTTTGCTTAAATACACATCGGCTCCGGATTCCACCCCTTCCACCTGCTCCTCCGAAGCACTCAGCGAAGTAAGCATCAATACCGGAATAAAGCAGGTGCGCATGTCGTTGCGCAAGTGACGGCACATTTCGAGGCCCGACCACTCAGGCATCACCACATCACTCACAATGAGATCGGGCAAATATTGCAGCGCCTTTTCAAAGCCCTCACGGCCGTCAGCAGCCGTAAGTACTTTATAATCGGTCTGCAGCACCGCGGCCAGATAGCTGCGGATATCCGGATTGTCCTCCACCACAAGCACCGTAGCTGCACCCGGATCTTGCGCCTCCGGCTCGGGTGACTCAACAGCGGGAGAAGGGACTTCTTCCTGCGCTACGGTAGGACTTGGGGCCCATTCGAAGGGCAGGATTACCGTAAAGCAACTGCCTTTCCCGGGACTGCTCTCTACCCGAATTTGCCCCTTATGCAGATGCACCAATTCTCTGATGTAGGCGAGTCCCACCCCGCTGCTCTCCGCTTCAGAGGCGGATTCGGAGCGGTAAAACAACTCAAAAATCTGCGCTTGTACCTCTGCGGTCATTCCCGCGCCATTATCCCTTACCCGGGCCTGAAGCAGGAAATCGCGCCCTGCCTGCCCGGGAATCGGACTTCCCGCCTGCAATTCCAGAACTACCTGTCCCCCTTCGGATGTGTACTTAAAGGCATTGCTCAACAAATTATAAAAAATCTTCTCCAACTTATCGGCATCCCCCAACACCTTAACTTCTCCCAGTCGATTATCAAAATGATAGGCAATATTGTGGTCCCTGGCCTTAAGCTCAAAAGAAGCAAAAATAGCATACAGAAACTGAGAAAGATCCAGCGCCTGTTGCGCCAACACCTCGTGGCCGGCTTCAATGCGCTTTACAGCCAGCAGCTGATTCAGCAGGCGCAACAAACGATGCGCATTGCGCTGCACCAGACGCAGATAATTCTCACGGTCATCGGCGGGCACTTCAGTGTTGAGCAGACGCTCCACAGGATCGAGTATCAGCGTCAGTGGTGTTCGCAACTCATGCGATATGCTGGTAAAAAAACGGGTACGCAAGCCCTGCATTTCGCGCAGCTTTTCCACCTCAAAGCGCTCCATTTCAATTTGATGCTTGAGTCGCCATTTCATTAAAAAGAGATAATATACAGCCAGTACCGAGAGCAGTAAAAGCAGCACATAAACCGCATAAGCCCAGCCACTCCGCCACCAGGGAGGCAGAATGCGCACCTTCAAAACAGCCTCCCGCTCACTCCAAAGTCCATCGCTGTTGGCCGCCCTTACTCTAAAAACGTAGTCGCCAGGCGCAAGAGCGCTGTAGGCAGCACGTTGAAAACGACCATCGCTCTTCACCCAATCGGTATCGTAGCCTTCCAGCTTCCAGGCATAACGATTCTCCAGGGGATTGACATAGTGCATGGCCGAAAATTCCAGGGCAAAATCACGCTTGCTGTAATCCAGCGCAATTTCGGACCTCATCAACAAAGGAAGGGCAGACTGCACCTGCTCGTTATTCACGTACAAAGCAGTCAGTTGCACCTGGGGAGCCACTTCATTCCCACGCAGCTCGCGGGGGACAAAGCTCACATATCCATCGAGTCCCCCAAAATACAGGCGCCCGGTAATACTGTCCCTAAATCCGGAACCATCCACAAATTCATAACCCCGAACACCGCCCCGCACCATAAAATTTTCAATGCTGCCGCTGAGCGGATCTACCTTTGAAATGCCTCTTTTGTGACTCACCCACAACTGACCCGCTTCATCCGGCAAGATCATGGCAATGTAGGCATCTGCCAAACCATGCTCCCGGTTAAAAACACGCAGTTCGCCGGTCTCCTTATCGATGCGACAAAGTCCATTGCCTGTGCCGACCCAAACATGGCCCTCGCGGTCGCTGCAGAGGGCGTACACCCGATTGTCGGGTAAGCGCCTGCCCGCTTCCGCCGAACGCGAATAATGCAGGGTGTCGGTCCACGCCCCGCCCACACTGTCGCGCACAATGCCATAGAGGCCCAACAACTCGGTGCCCACCCATATTTTGCCGTCTTGTCCAAAAGCCAGACTCATCACATTGGAAGGGGCGTGGGCTTCCGGAAGCTCATGTATTTCAAAAACCTCCTTACTGCGTTCGTAGCGCAGCAGCTGACTCGATCCGCCCACCCAAAGGTCGCCTTTGGGGTCTTCACCAATCACATAAAAAGGGGCATGGGGCACCCTGTCGGGATGATAGCGCTCCAACTGCCTGCTCTGCTGTTTGTAGCGATAAAGTCCCATGCGGTAGCCCATCCAAACATCACCGCTTCTATCCCGATACAAAGCGCGGACGTTTTCTGAGGTGAAAAGCGGATGGGTTTCGGCTTGCAAGACCTGCGGTTCGCTGAGCCCAAGTGCAGCACGTGCCCAACCGTGAGCACTCGAGCCCAGCCAGAGCTCATCACCTACGCGCAAAACAGCCCTTACGGGGGCCGTATGCAACTGCTGGTTTACCTCCAGCACAAAAGGCATGTAGTGAAAACGTTCTCCCCCGGTATCGGCGTAACTCAGTCCCCCCATGGCCGTGCCCACCCACAAAACACCCGTAGCGTCCAAATAAATGCTGTACACCACATCGTGACTGAGCGTGGGCTCCGAAAAAAGACCAGAACTGTAGATCAGCGTGTCGCTGCTGGATTTGTGAATCTGCAAGAGCCGGTTGTCTGAAATGGTCCAGATGTAGTCGGCGTTCTCTGCCCGATGATAAAAGTGGGCATTGTGCCGATCGGTGGAGTCGCGCAGGCCCGGCCGCAATGCAGAGGGATTAAAGCGCGAAAAATCGTCTTCGGCATAGTTGTAGCGACAAACAATGGTATCAAAAGTAGCTACCCATAGGTCTCCTCGGCCATCTTTATGCAACAAATGCACCCGATTATTGACCAGGGAGCGGGGGTTGTCCGGTTCAAAACGGTAATGGGTAAAGCGGTAACCATCGTAGCGTGTCAAGCCATTCCAGGTTCCGAACCACATATAGCCGTACTTATCACGGACAATGGAATGAACCGTGTTTTGGGGGAGTCCGTCCTCCACAGTCAAATGCGCAAACTGAAGGTGTTTTTGATCGGCTGCAGCCACATCTGAAGTCACCAGCATCCCCAATACCCACAACAAAACGCCCAGACCAATCGCTCGTCTTCTACACATCGTTCTTGGATAAGTTCACGGCTATTCCGGCTTTCCCAAACGGATACGCAAAGGGGCGTCACGGTCGCAGACCAGGCGACCGTCCTCATAAAACAATTCCACCACCTGCAAAGAACTGCGGCGCTGCTCAAACAGGTCGTTGGGATCAGCACCTTCCCTGCGCCCGGGATGGGTGAAATAGTACAAGAACGCGCGATCGTTATGAATCAATACGTCGGCGTGCCCCCCCATCACCTTATCGTCCTCGCCCTGCCCGGGGGCTTCCAGTAAATTGCCGGGAATATGCGTCCAGTTAAGCAAATCGTCGCTGGTGTAAAGGGCCAGTCCGCTCCACACATCTGTAATCATCCAGTATTTGCCGTGCCACTGAAAGACTTTAGGGCCCTCGCCGCCGCGTGCCCGGTCGATTTGCACGCGCCCCTTATCTTCCCAGTGGTACAAATCCTCACTGTCGGCATAGAACATCGCCTTTCCGGCTCTTTCATTGTTGTACCACATGCGCCAGCTGCCATCGGGCAGTCGAAACACACAGGCATCAATCACCCGGTCAGAAGCCAGTTCGAGGGTCGATTCATATTTCCAGTTGACCAGGTTCTCGCTGGTCAGGTGCAAAATATCCCGCGGATGCCGCCATTCCTGAAAAATACCGGGGACGTAGGTCAGGTACATGTGGTAAAGGCCCTCGTGTTCGATCACCTCGGGCGCCCAATGGGTGTAATCTTTCAAGCGAAAATCGATGTCGGCCGTATCTCTGTAACTCCAGTTGACCCCATCGTCGGACGCGGCAATCCCAATGCGGGTGCCGTGTACCCACTCAAAGCCATTCAGGGTGGTGTCGGCTGCCCGTCGGTTGGTATAGAACATGAACCACTCCTCCTGCTCCCGGTTGTATATAACCACCGGATCGGCTGCGCCATCGTACACAGGATCCCGATACAGGGGCTTGGGCACAGGCAAATCTTCGGCGGGCGGATTACCACAGGCACCGAGACTAAATAAACTTACCAAAAGGATCAGGGGGCTTAACAAGCTGCTTCTTTTTATCATAACCGGGAGTTTAAATATAGAACTAAGGCTGCTTCAGAAAACAATGCAGACCAAGCATCAAAAACCGACACTTTTTTAAACGTCAACACACAAATTAACACAAAATTCAGGCAAACAAAAAAATGTCCCGACCAGGAGGTCGGGACTGTAGTGTAGAACAAGGGGCTACGACAAGAACTTTTTGCGCAGATCTTCTATCTCGTCGGCTCCAATGGGAATCAAATCGCCAATGGAATGGCCCAGCACCAGCGACTTGGCAGAGAATTCCGCCACTTCAAGACGGTCGAAGGTTTGCAACAATTTGTCGCCGGTTACCACTACGGAGTCGTTTTCCACAATAACCACCGGGGTGTCTTTATCGATGGTGTCCAATATCTCGTTGCGGTCTTTAAAATGCGACCCAAAGGGCATGTTGGGTACGTCTTGCAAAAAGATCCAGCTTTCGGGAATGGTGCGGACATCAAATTTTTCGCCGGTCACCCCGTAGGCCATCAGATAGGGCGATTGGGTGAGAATAATGGAGTTGATTTCGGGATTCTTGCGGTACAACTCCTGGTGCAGCCAGGTGGCGCGACTGGGCAATTTGCCTTTCTCGCGCTTGCCGTCTTTAATGAGGACAATGTCTTCGGGAAAAATGTCCCAGCGCGACTTGTTGGTGGGGGTGATTAAAAAATCATTGCCTTTGAGTCGACGGGAGACTGTTCCGTAGGAGCTGATCATCATCCCTTGCTGACAGGCGCGACGGACAATCTTGGTGATTTCGGTTCGGATTTCCCGTTCCTTGCTGGAGTGCATTTCACACTCAAACTCAGGCTGCAAACGAGGAATTTGATCCTCAAAAGCATCGATTTGCTCATCGCTCAAGCGCCGGCATTGTCCTATGGTCTTGGCATTGATAATGGTGCGGGCACACAATTCCAGTGTTTCAAAACGCTGAAACGCATCACTCAGGTCCGACCCGCCCAACACCGTGCCGTGATTCTCCATAATCACGGCCTTAAAGCCCTTGGCAAACTCCTTCCCGATTACCTCACCCAGTTCTTCGCTGCCCGGCAGGGCATAAGGTGCGTAGCCAATGGGACCGCAAACGTACTTGGCCTGGGGAATCACATTGGTATCGGGGATGGTGCGGGCGATGCTGAAAGAAACCAGTGCCGGAGGATGGGCGTGAATCACAGCCTTCAAATCGGGACGCATTTCAAAAATGGCCCGGTGAAAGGGGTACTCCGAAGAAGGCTTGTGCGGACCAACAATGGTGCCGTCGCGCTTCACCCGCATGATGTCGCGGGGCTTCAGATTGCCCTTGTCCACCCCGGAAGGGGTGATCCAAATATCTCCGTTCTCATCAATCACAGAGATGTTACCGCCCGAAGTGGTGGTCATCCCTCGTTTGTAGATCCTATCGATGACCATCACAATCTGGTCACGCGGATGCATCATTTCAACATTTAAAAACTTCATCTCTGGTAATATTAAATCAGCGAAACTAAAATCTATCTTTCCTCAAATCCTTCCACATGCTCATGAATGTGGGGCTCCTGCGACAAAACGCCGTAGCGCACCTGATCCAACACAATATTCTTAACGGGCGCCTCGGGGTCGGCCAATACTTGGGACACGAATTTCACATCTCCTATTTCCACGTTTTTAAGTGTTATGTCCGAAATACTGGTCAGACGACGCTCATAGGTGGGGACCAGGTTGCGCCACTGGTACAACACATCGGTTTCGATCCCCAGCACCCCGTCGCGAATGTTGCCGGCTTTGATGTTTTGCACATAAATATTCCGCACAAAACCGCCTCTTCGCTCGTTGGTCTTGATAAAAACCAGGTGGAACATCTTCGCCCCTTCTTCCACCACGCAATTATCGAGCAAGACATTCTCCACACCGCCCGATAACTCACTGCCTATGGCCAACAACTGGTGACCGTTTTTAACCCGACAGTTACGAACCACCAAATTCCTGGTTGGTGTATTCAGTCGCCAGGCGTCCTGATTGCGGCCCGACTTAACGGCAATGGCATCGTCGCCCTGGTCAAAAACGCAATCCTCCACCAACATATTTTGGGTCATTTCAGGATCCACGCCGTCGTTGTTGTGCCCGTGCGCATTTACTTGCACCCCGCGTACCACTACGTCGCTGCAAAGATAAGGATGAATTACCCAAAATGGACTGTTTTCAATGGAAACTCCCTCCATTAACACATTTTGGCAGCGGTTAAATTGTATGAAATGCGGCCGCATATTGATGTCGTCACGCACCATTTGACGTTCTTCCACGGGCACTCCCTGAGCGGCCATGTGGTAGAGTTGCTTCAGACCTTCCATGTGGGCTTCGGGACGGGGAAACCATCTGCGCCAGGTCTCCATTTTGGCACGCAGCTTACCGGCTCCGGTAATGGCTACATTTTCACACTCATAGGCATAAATCAAGGGCGAATAATTGTAGCACTCCATGCCCTCCCAACTGGTGGGAACGGCCGGCAAATAATGTTCCGGATTACCGGAGAATTCGAGCACGGCACCCTCCTCAAGGTGGAGGTTGACGTGACTCTTAAAATGTAAGGCCTTGCTGGGCCAGGTGCCGGGGGGAACCAGCACGACACCGCCTCCGGCGGCGGAGGCTTCTTCAAAGGCTGCAGCCAGGGCTGCTGATGTGGCCTCCAGGTCATCGGGATCGGCCCCGAAGTCAACAATATTCAGTCGCACACAATTTGAAAAGTCGGGAACCGTAATGGCCGGCATGTCAAAAGGCGCCTCCACCTCAATGGATTGGTGGGCAACGGGACCACTTGCCGGAGTACAACTCCAAAGGAGCAGGGCAAGCGTCAAAAGACTTGAAACAGGATAAAGAAAGGATCGCATAGCTTTTGTTTTTATTTTTTTACCTAACTGCTTATTGGTCGAGTCCCAAATTAATTTGAACCGCTGCTCCGGGAAAAACTTTGGGGGCCAGAACCAGGGCGGCACCTAAGGCGCTGGCATTATCCACTTCGGAGGTCCGCACCCGCAAATGGGGCAAGAGGGCGGCTACCAGGTAGACAAAGTGACGGTTTCGTGCAAAGCCGCCGGATACAAACAGATCTTTTACCAATCCTTTATCTCCCAGCACCAAATGCACCGAATCCACAGCAAGTCGGGTCAGGTCGTACATCAACTGATGGTAAGCGGTTTCAAAATCGGGGAAGGCCGACAGGTCAACCCTCAGATCCAAATGCCCTTCGGGAACGCTCTCCGCAAAGAAGGCCGGATAGCCGGCGCGCTGCGCAACCAGGGCATCCAGGAGGCCTGCGTTAAAACCTACCTCCTTATAGGCCTTATCGGGCAAGTTGAAATACTGGGTGAGGCGTTTCACGTTGACGTCGTGAATGTGTCCCATAAAAAAGCGGGACGATTTTACGGGCTGTTGCTTGATGCTCATGTAGCAGAGCGAATCGCTGCGGAGCTCCTGTTCGGTAAGGGGACTGTGGTTAAAGGGGTTCATATTGATGAGCCAGGTGCCCGTACTCATCAACAAAAAGGGTGCTGAACTGCCGCGCAGGTAGGGCACCAGAGAGGCCGAACTGTCGTGTATGCCCACGCCCACCTGGACTTCCTGTCCGCCTATTTCGACCGGAAAAACGGTATCGTTGGGCACGGGAGCAGGCAGGGAAAAGCCGGCATCGGAAAGCCAGGAATGGTAGTGCATTTTATCGAAATCCCACATAAAAGTATGGCAACCCAGTGAGGTGTATTCAGATACGTACTTTTGGGTAAAGACCGAAGACAAATACTGGGGAAAGTGCAATATGTGTTGGGCGCGCCGGGCAATGGCCGGACGCTGTTTCTGTACCCACAGCAATTGAATGCCCGAATTGAGCATGACACCGAGGGCGGGACTGGCCGTACGCCGACAAAACTCGGTTTCCCCTCCGTAGTGTTCAAACAGATGGGTCTGGTAATCGGGTTCAACTTCTTTTAAGTAGTTGTATACGGGCGACAGTCGTTGCCCTTCGCCGTCGACCCACACCAGGGATGCGCCATAGGTCGAAAAATTTACGCCGCAAAGCCGGTAACCATCTGCCACAACCTGCTCCAGGGCTTTGTGCATCCAGGCCTCTATGCGCACAATATCGTCGCACTCGGTGCCGTCTTCATCTCTTGTTACCGGAAACTTTTCTTCCGTTTGCTGCACCAATTGCAACTGCTCATTAAACAGCAAAAGCTTTTTGTTGGTTTTTCCAATGTCAAAAACTGCCAGAACCTTCTCCATTTCCCAGGTATTTAAAAAGCCACAAAAGCAGACTCCCGAAGGAATCTGCTTCCATGGCTGATGTTTGATTTAGCGTTTGAGCAATACTTCGTTTTCGTACTGCTGAATTTCAGTAATAAAAGCTTCATCGGCAGGCACGTTGTTCTGCAGGCAGTAATAATCCCACACGGCACCAAAGGCACGGGTCTTCAGCAACTCAAGATAGGCCAGTCGCTCAAAATACTTGCCTTCTTCTTCGAGCTTCACCAGGTTTTTGGTCGGCTCGAGCATGGCCTGCATAAAGGCTTGCTGTGCCGCACGGGTACCTACCACATAGGCCCCCACCCGGTTGATGGAACCATCGAAAAAGTCGAGACCAATTTTTACACGCGGCAGGTAGTTGTTGCGCACGATTTCGCTGGCAATGAGACGCACCTCATCGTTGAGGGTGACCACGTGGTCGGAGTCCCACCGGATGGGGCGACTGATGTGCAGGAGCACATCGTCGACAAACTGCAGGCACGAGGAAATCTTATCGCCCACCGATTCGGTCAGGTGAAAATGGCCGCTGTCGAGACAAATGGCTTTGTTGTTTTTAATGGCATAACCCAGGTAGAAATCGTGCGACCCTACGGTCATGGCTTCTGCTCCAATGCCAAAGAGCTTACTTTCTACCGCATCGATCAAATGCTCCTTGGGATAGGGGGTGCCCAATGCCTCGTCGAGGGCATCCTTCAATATGGCCCGGTGTCCGTTCCGGTCGATGGGCTCGTCCTTAGAACCATCAGGAATCCAGGTGTTCATCACACAGGGGGTGCCCAACTGCTTGCCCATTTCTGCCGAAATGGCCCTACAACGCTTCACGTGCTCAATCCAAAAATTTCGAACTTTGGGATCCTTACTCGACAGGGTGAAACCCGAATCGGCCATGGGGTGCGAAAAACAAGTGGGGTTAAAATCCAGGCCCATGCCTCTTTCCTTGGCCCAATCGATCCAACTCTGAAAATGCTTTACTTCAATTTGGTCGCGATCCACTACTTCTCCCCCAAAATCACCATAGATGGCATGCAGGTTCAAACGCTGTTTGCCGGGCAAAAGCGACAGCACTTTATCGAGGTCGGCCCGCATTTGCTCCAGACTCTTGGCCTTTCCCGGATGGTTTCCGGTTACCTGAATGCCGCCGCCGCCCAATTCGGCATCGGGTGTTTCAAATCCACCCACGTCATCGGTCTGCCAGCAATGGAGACTGATTTGCACCTCATCCATACCGGCTACTACTGCGTCGGTATCCACTCCAAGCGCAGCGTACTGCGCTTTGGCCAATTCATAGGCCTGCTCAATCATTGTCTTCTTGTCCATAATATCTCTTTAAATCTTTAAGTGCTATAAACTGTTGCCCAATCCCACCAGCAATACCGAAAGGAAAATTACTGCGATACCTGCCGAGATGGTCATAATGGTTTTTTTGGAAGTGCCCTTCCACTCCTTATTGTAGATGCCCCACATGTTGGCGGTAAGGATGATGGTGGACATATGCAAAATCCACGAGCTGGCTCCGTTACCAATCTTGCTTTCGCCCATTCCAAAGAAGAAAAACTGCAGGAACCAGGTGGTACCGGCCAGGGCTGCAAACAAATAATTGCGCATCAGCGGGGTTTTCTTATCCACATACTCGCCGTAACTCTTGTTGCGGAAACTCAAAATCAAACACCAAATCAGGTTGGTGGTCAGTCCCCCCCACAAAATAACCACAAAGGTCACGTTGTTGGCAAAGAGGTGACTGCTGCCCTCAAAGAGCTGGTCGGGCACTTTGGCTGCTTCTGCGGCCAGCGACTTGCCGGCTTCCAGTCCGTAGTTGAAAAAGGCACTCAGCACCCCTGAAATAATGGCCACGACCAATCCTTTGCCCATGGCAAACTCTTTAACACTGGCGCTCTTTTGCTCGGCCGACAATTCCTTCTCTTTCAAAATTCCGGCTCTTCCGGTCAGGGCAATACCTACCAAACAAACCACTACGCCAAGCAGCACCACCAAACCTCCGGTGGAGTTGATCATATCGGTGAAGGTTTCTTTACCGACCACATTCATAATGTCGTAAAAAATGGGCGGAACCATGGCTCCAAAGGCAGCGGTAGTACCCAATATCACCGAATTTCCCAGCGACATGCCCAGGTAACGCACACCTAAACCATAGGTAAGTCCGCCAATCCCCCACAATACACCCAGCATATATACTACCCAGAAAATCTCTGAGGAAGCGGCAGCAATGATGTCCATGAAATTGGGAATGGTAAGCCAGGCTGCCAAAGGCGGCACAATCAGCCACGAAAACAAACCGCCCACCAACCAGTAGGTCTCCCACGACCACTGACGTACTTTATTGAAAGGCATGTAAAAGCTCCCGGAGGCAAAACCTCCGATCGAATGAAAGAGTACTCCTAATAACGCTTGCATAAAAGACCTTTTAAGTTAGCATAGAATTGTAAATGGTTATCAATAGTCAAAAATAACAGTCTGCTAAGGCTTTAACAATACACAAATTGACACATTTTTTACATTTTTTGGCATTAAACAGCCCTCATGCAAAAGAGGCTGCCTGTAAGTACAGACAACCTCTTAGTGGCGCACAGCAGTGCTGTATGTAAGGTTGTACTAGCCTTTCAGCAAGTGACCCTTCTCCAAAACAATGTTCTCGGCCTCCACATTCCAGAGTCCTTTATGACGTGCGCAAGCAGCGTGCAATTCGGCAAAGACCGGGTTGGTTTTCCCCTTCTCCTCAAAATCAGAGATGGCGGTGAGCGGAAACTCAAAATGGGTATAGATCAATTTCTTTCCACCGGGTATTTCGGGCAGACGCAAAGTGGTGTCGATCACCGCATCGAGGCCCCCGATGTGGGTGACCAGTCCGGCCGGATCCAGTCCCTTGGCCATCATTTCGAGCGCCTCCTTCATATCGTCGGTATTGCCCCCGCTGGTACCCACAATGTGGGTAAACTCATAGTGCACCTTGTAGAAATTGAGGGGTGCGGTAAAGTTGGGGTCGCTGGGACCGGCAAAAAAGTTGAGGCAGCCGTCGAAGGCCAAAATCTGGTCGGCCTGCTCAATAATGGGCACCACCGGCGCAAACACAAATACATCGTCGTAGCCACTGCCACCGGTCAGTTCTTTGAGTCCTGCCGTCGGATCCTTCATCTCACGGGTATTCACATAACGCAAGTCAATGCCCTTTGAACGGGCAAAGTCCACGGTGTACAACGAAGCTGCCCGGTCGAGCCGATCCTGATCAATATCGGTAATTACCAACAAAGATGGCTTCCGGTCCTCCCGACGCAAAGCATAATTAATGGCCGCCAGCCCCATCGGTCCCACTCCGGCTAAAATCGCCATTTTCCCACCATCCACAATTTCCATTTTGTGCACATAACTGCCCGGTGTGGTGTGGTAGTTGGCGTGCATGGCACCAATTACACAGGATAAGGGCTCCGAAAGAGATGCCGGATAATAACCCGGTCCCTCATAAGGCAGTAAGCAACCCAGCTCCATCACCTCGTTGGGAATGATCACATAGGTGGCGTCGCCACCTATGTGGGCGTAACTGTAGCCCGGGGCACTCAGTACCCCTACCGGTCCGTCCTCATAATTCAGTGCCGGCTGAATCGAAAACTTATCGCCGGCCTTAAACCGACTGGCCCACTTGGATCCAATCTCCACCAACTCACCTGCAAACTCGTGTCCAATTATAATGGGCGCCTCCGCCACATTATCCGGAATCCGCTTATGATCGGTCCCCTGAGTGGCCGCCTTGTAGGACGACATACAAATGCTGTCGCTCACCACCTTGGCCAAAATTTCATCCTCCTTAATGGCAGGCAATTCAAACTCCTCCATCCGCAAGTCCTTCTTGCCGTACAATCGTATCGCTTTAGTCTTCATTTTTTCTTTTTTAGTTCAACATAATCTGTCCACCGGTTACCGGCAGGGCCTGCCCGGTTTCATAGCTTTGCTCAATCAAATAAAGCACCCCCCGCACCACATCGCGCACGGTACAACCGCGCTGAATGGGGGTCTGACTCAAATAATGGCGGCGTACATCGTCCACCGTTTGGGCACCGGGCACCTTCCCGGCCTTCAGATACTGCACAAACAATCCGTTTTCGGGATCGCTCCATAGGGGACCGTCGTAAAAGTTGCCGGGGCAAACACTGTTGACTTTGATGCGGTCGGGGGCCAATTCCAGGGCAAAACTCTGGGTCAGTCCAATCCCCCCGAATTTACCACCGGCATAGGCAAAGTTCTTTTTGCTGCCACTCAGGCCACTCTTGCTGTTGATCTGAATCACATCGGCCAGATAGTCCTCCTTATATTGGGTCTGAATCTTCATGATGCGCGACACCACCCGGGTACAATAGAAATAAGCGTTGTAATTGATGCGCGTAACCAGATCGAAAGTCTCCGGGGTCATCTCATCCAGTCCCCCAGCCCGCAAAATGCCCGCATTGCTGATGAAAACATCCACTCCGCCAAAATGCAATACACTTTGTCGCACCAGATTTTCAATCTGCGCCGTATCGCTCACATCGGTACGCACAAACAAGGCACTGTTGCCACCCTTGCCCCGATTCAGCGCATCGGCCGTCTCCTGTCCCTTCGCCTCATTAAGGTCGGCCACCACCACATTGGCACCTTCGGCCATCAATTCACGGGCAATGCCTTCGCCAAAGCCCTGGGCCGCTCCGGTCACAATAATGATACGGTTCTCCACCCTACCGCGCGCTTGTACCGCAGCCACCTGTCGGCGGTAATTTTCCACCTCCCAATTGTCGATGAAATCAATCTGCGCATCGGTCATAAAATGCGGTCCCCCAAAGGAGCGACTCAGCCAGGAAATCTTTAAGGCATCTTCAAAAACATCAAGAAGAGTGGCCGCCTGCCGACTGTTGTCGCCCAGGGCCAACAAACCCAGCCCTTTAAGCACTACAATTTTGGGTGCATAACCATGGGCAGAAACAAAAGCCGCCTGCGCTTCCTTAAACTGCGCTGCGAGCGCCTCGCTGCCCTCCGCATCGAGGTAGAGGTATTTCGATTTGCAATAAACAATGGCATCGGGCGTAAAAGGTTTTGACGCTGCTTCAAAGGCAGCAGCACTTCCGGAGAAAGCCGCAATCAGCGCGTTGTTGCGCAGGCGGACCGTCTTCAGCTCCTCCGTGCTGGCCAGCATGCGAAGGGCCGCTACGGCTTCCTCGGCGTGCTCCGGCAGAGCGGCCTCGCCCTCCGGCAAGGCTTCCTTAACAGCAGCATCAATGGCAGACAGCACTTTTTCATAAATGCTACGAATCTCATCGGGCGCGTCCGAAGCCACAAAAATGCCGTGGTTTTGCAACAAAATAACCTTGGGGTCGAAACCCTTTTGCGTCCGGTAAGCCTTTATGCGCCGGTCCACTTCCTTAAAAAGCACATAACCCGGATCGATGTAGGGAATGTAAAGCGCATCGGCCCCAAAAAGCTCCGGCGTCCGCTGCTCGGCATCCTGCGCACACATAACGCCATTGACCGCCGTAGGGTGCAAATGCACCACATAACTGTAGCCTATGGCATTGTGCATCGAAGTCTCCACCGATGGCCGGCGGGTCGGGGTCAAATTGGCCGCGGCCAAATCGTTCTTCACCTGCTCCTCGCGTTCGGCAGCATCGCTGCTGTAATTCTTCTCCGCCATAGCATTGAGCCGACTTCGGTCGAGTTGCGCAAAGCCCTCCTCGGTAATGGTGGCCAGGGCATGGCCACTGGCCTTCACCCACAAATGCTGCCCATCTTTAAAGGAAGTATTTCCTCCTCCGGCAATCACGTATTTTATGTCGCTGCCGTAGAAACGCGACAGCTCCGCTAATTTTTGTACACTCATAATTTTTCCTTAAGTGGTCGGTGCGACCAGAATTAAACTTGAGCAAAGAGGGCCTGTCCCAGCAACTCCATCCGCGCCCTTTCGGCAGTACGGGGACGACCATCTTCATCCAGATAGCCTTGCTCACCCCTTGCGACCAGGTACTGATGAGCAGCCGTCAAAGCCGCCCCTTTCAGGTTGAGCTCCTGCAAGAGCGCCGAGAGGGGCAAGTCCCCACGGGCACGCAGCGCAATCGGCTCCATAGCCGGCGTATTGTGCTCCGACCCAAAAGTCACCACAAAGCCCCGCTCGTAAAAATAAGCGGCATATTCTTCCAGCACCTCCATGCTGTTGCGGGTCGTAATGAACTCCACCGAAGCAAAGCCCCGCTCCTCCAGGTCGCGGGCGGCCTGCTCCTTATCGCCCTCAAAATCGGTAAACAGCCCCTTGGCATCGTCTGCCAGGAAGGGATAAGTTGGCATACCGCCGGCCTTCAGGATGATTTGTCGGACCGTTTCCATAGCCAGAAAGGCATCGGGTCCCTCCGGCACAAAGGCCGAACCACCGGACTTCAACAGCCGACCCCGCAGCTCATTTTCCACCGCTGCCGCATCGTCGACGGGCGACTGCAAGGTATGCGGTGCCAGCAAGCGATCGTAAAAAGCTTTTTGTTCCACAGCACCCGCAAAGCGACGCACTACCTCCAAACGCAGGGCCTTGGCCAGGTGTCGCTCACGCACACTGCCGTTGGCCAATTCTCTTTCGATATCGGCATAAGAAAGCGCAAAACCCGCATGGGTCTGTGCCAAGACCTCATTCAAACGCGCGCACATTTGCGCCACATGTTGGTTCGAGGCCGCCTTAACCCCTTCGAGCTGACCCAGCCAGGGCTGTTCCAGACGCAGCGGGAAATGCAGTCCCTTGCCACTCAGATACACGCGTCCCGGATTATTGGGATCGTTGGCACGAATGCCGGCATCCTGGAAGGACTGATTCAGACTGATGAATTCGATATTGAAAAGCGGGAAGAGGTGGCGGACTGCGCACTGCGCAGCCCACTCCTCGTACCCGTCGGTACTGTAAAAATCATTGATGCCGACCACCTTTACCCCCTCGGCCACCGCCCGGTCCAACGCATCGGCAATGGACGTAAAGGCACTGAACGAATAAGGCGTGTGCAGGTGGGCATTGACCGGGTAAACCGGCAAGTCTTGCCCCTGCACCGATTCAAGGAGTACTTCGGGATCGGCAAACTGTTTGTAAAACGACATAAGTCTGGTGCTTAAAAAATGAAACCTTGTTTACACGCCCCATTTGGAGCGACGAATTTGTTCGGCATCGCTGAAGTTACTCTTGCAGGTATGACCCGCCAGAGGCAGCAGCTTCTCGTGAATGATGTCGATGAACCAATCGGCCTGCGGGAAGAAGGCCTCTTCCAGCTCATAGGCAGGTGTAATCCAGTTTCGTGAACCCAACACCACCGGAGGCGCATCCAGATAATCGAAAGCCAGCTCTCCAATATTGCGGGCCAAATCGTTGAGGAAGGACCCCCTGGCCGTAGCGTCGCCCGAAACAATGATGCGACCGGTTTTCTTTACCGACTCAATTACAGGCTCATAATTAAAGGGCACCAAAGTGCGCGCATCGATCACCTCAGCCGAAAGACCATATTTCTCTTCCAAATCCTTAGCCGCATCCAAGGCACGGTACAAGGTGGCTCCAATGGTTAAAATGGTCACATCCTTACCGGCACGTTTCACATC
Organism: Geofilum rhodophaeum; assembly: GCF_002210225.1. Lineage (GTDB taxonomy): Bacteria > Bacteroidota > Bacteroidia > Bacteroidales > Marinilabiliaceae > Geofilum > Geofilum rhodophaeum. Next base: position 201,599 of record NZ_MWUJ01000001.1, read on the forward strand.
GGGCTCACCCAAAGGGATCTCGTAATAACCCTCAGGCACCCCGCCATCGTGGAATTGCTCCCCAATGTCGTAAATGCGCTGACTCTCAAAGAAAATCACCGGATCGGTTCCTTGCAGGGCGGTATTCATCAAACCTTTGGCATCGTAGGGCGTTACCGGGAAAACCACCTTGAGGCCCGGGATATGCGCCACCAACGAAGTCCAGTCCTGACTGTGCTGCGCCCCATATTTAGAACCCACGGAGACACGCATCACCACGGGCATTTTCAATACATTTCCACTCATAGCCTGCCACTTGGGCAGCTGGTTAAACACCTCATCACCACTGCGGCCCAGAAAGTCGCAATACATGATCTCCGGCACTACGCGACCACCACACATGGCGTAACCAATGGCCGTACCCACAATGGCTGCTTCTGCAATGGGTGAGTTGAACAAACGGTTGTAGGGCAAAGCCTCCGTCAACCCCCGATACACCGCAAAGGCACCGCCCCAGTCGCGGTTCTCCTCTCCGTAGGCAATCAGCGAAGGATCTTTGTAAAAACGATCCACGATGGCCTCAAAAAGACCGTCGCGCAACTGGTACTGCTTCATCTTACTAAAGGGCTTGCCGTCCTTATCAAAGGCAAAGCGCTCCTTGGTCTTCAGTTGCTTCACCCGGGGATTCTCTTCCATGGGGTGATTCACCTCAGGCTTTCCGGGCAACATTGCATCTACCGATTCGTTGGAGAACATCATCTCACCAATCAATTCGGGGTGCTTTTCCACATCCATCAAAGGAGAGATTTCCGGATCGATGGACAACTTAAACATGTCGAAAATCACCGAACGCACCTCTTCCGAAATGGCATCGAGGTCTTTTTCGCCGACCACACCGGCATCCACGAGCTGCTGACCGTAGCCCACGATGCTGTCGTGCGACTGCCAGGCCTCTACTTCTTCCTTGCTGCGGTACGAGGAGGCATCGGATGGTGAGTGCCCCGAGTAACGGTAGGTCAATACCTCGAGCAGCACGGGACCTTTTTTATCTTCGATCACCTTGCGCTTGCGGCGGTAGGCATCAATCACGGCCAGCGGATTGTAACCGTCCACCCGCTCGGCGTGCATCTGGTCTTCGTTGACCCCGGCACCCACACGGGCAGCCATGCCATAACCCATCGTCTCGCCACAGGTCTGTCCACCCATGCCGTACTGGTTGTTCATCACGTTAAAAATGACGGGCAGACCACCCTTCATATCGCCTTCCCATAGCTGGGCAAACTGGTCCATGGCCGCAAAGGTAATGCCTTCCCAAACGGGACCGCAGGCCATGGAGGCGTCGCCAATATTGGCCACCACCAGACCGGGCTTCCGGTTCACCTTTTTAAAGAGGGCTGCACCCACGGCAATGTCGCCACTACCGCCTACAATGGCGTTGTTGGGATATACGCCAAAGGGCGTAAAGAAGGCGTGCATACTGCCGCCCAGACCTTTATTAAATCCGGTTTCACGTGCAAAAATCTCGGCCAGGGTACCGTAAATCAGGAAACGACGCCCCAACTCCTTGGCCGAACCTTTAAATCCCTTTTTCACCACCTCCAGCGTAGAACCGTTGAAAAAGGTGTCCATGATGTGATTCAGCTCCTTGTCGGCCAGCTTATCGATGGCACTCAAACCCTTGGCCAGAATTTCACCGTGACTCCTGTGGGAGCCAAAAATAAAGTCGTCGACGGTCAAGGTAAAGGCCATACCCACCGCAGCGGCTTCCTGACCGATGGAAAGGTGGGCGGGACCGGGGTGGTTGTACGCTACCCCATTGTACTCGCCGGTGGTCTTTATCAGGTTAAGCATGGTTTCGAACTCACGAATCACCACCATATCGTGGTAAATACGTACCAGTTCGTCCTTGCTGAAATTTTTCAGCTCATCCTTTACCGTTTTGTTGTATTGGTTTACGGGAATGGGCTTAAGCTTTAAGCTGCTTGCTTTGCGGGACTCCTTAGGGTCCAAAAATTGAATCTTAGGCATATTGTAGTTTTTTGTATGCGTTGTTTAGCGGCAGGGCCGACTAAAAGGCAAATAGGTTTTCTTTAAATATCTCGGATACGGTGGGGTGCGGAAAAACCACTTCTTCCAATTCCTTCAGGGTCATTTCCTGCTCAATGGCCATGGCCGCCCCGTAAATCATCTCACTGGATGGATTCCCCAGCATGTGTACCCCCAGCACTTCGTTGTGCGTGGCACCCACCAGTACCTTGCAGAGTCCGCTGCCGCCTTCGTTTTCGGCGACAAAGCGACCGGCATAGGCCATGGGGAGACTGGCCAGCTTGTAGTCGATGCCCTTGGCTTTGGCCGCCTCCTCGGTAAGTCCCACCCCCGAAAACTCGGGATTGGTGTACACCACAGCGGGAATGGCATGATAACGCATGCGGTCCTTACGACCGGTTAAATTATTCACCACCACCTCGCCTTCGCGACTGGCGGTATGGGCCAGCAAAGAGAAACCGGTAACATCGCCGGCCGCATAAACATTGGGAATGTTGGTGCGCATGCGCGCATCCACCTTAATGCCGCCTTTGAACAATTCCACACCAATATTCTCCAGTCCGATACCGCTCACGTTGGGTCTGCGCCCAACGCTCACCAACACCTTGCTGCCGCTGACGCTTTGCGTTTTTCCATCCTGCTCAAACTGCACTTCACCTCCATTTACCGCAGTCACCCGCGCCTTCAAATGGAAGTCCACCCCCTTTTTCTCCAACACCTTGCGCAGCATGGCACTCATTTCGGGATCCATGCCGGTCAATATCTCGGGCAGCATTTCAATGACCGTCACACGGGTACCGAGACTGCTGAAAAAGCTGGCAAACTCGGTGCCAATGACTCCGCCGCCAATAACCACGAGCGACTCGGGCAAGTCCTTGAGTGCTAAAATCTCACGGTTGGTTACCACCACCTCGCCGGCCTCCCGAAGTCCTGGAATGGGCGGAACCACGGCTTCAGATCCGGTGCAAATCAGCACATCCTTTGCCGCGTACACCTGTCCGTCGGCCTCCATTTCCACACCCGAGGCACTGCGCCGCTGAATCACCGCTCTGGCGTTGATGGTCTCCACTTTGTGGCCCTTCATTTTGGCCGCAATGCCGCCCACCAACTTACGAACCACCTTGGCCTTACGGCTCATCATCTTTCCAAAATCGAAAGTAACTTCCTGGGCGCTGATGCCGTACTTCTCCCCGCCTTTGGCGTTGTCGTACAACTTGGCACTGTACAACAGGGTTTTGGTGGGAATGCAACCCTCGTTGAGACAAACGCCTCCGAGGTCTTTCTGCTCAAACAAAAGGACTTTAAGTCCTTTTGCAGCTGCGCGTTCCGCAGCAACATATCCGGCGGGTCCACCGCCTATAATGGCTAAATCATGCATAGTCTTCTTGCTTAGGGCATCTAAATTTCAAAATCCAGGGCTTCAATCTCCAGGGCCACCTGCTTAACAAAGCGCGTAGCCTCTCCCCCGTCGAGGGCACGGTGGTCGTAGGTGAGACTCAAACCCAAATAGGGAACAAAGCCATAAACACCGTCGCCCAAATCCTTGGGTCGGGGAACAATGGTGTTGACGCCCAAGATGGCCACCTGAGGCAGGTTGATTACCGGGGTAAACATTTCCACGCCGTAAGCTCCCAAATTGGAAACGGTGAAAGATGCCGCATCGGAAGCCAGCAGCTCAGGATCCACGTTGCCTTTACGACAGGCAGCAGCCAGCTCCTTAAACTGATTGGCCAGACCCTGAATGGACAAATCATCGGCATTTTTCACCACCGGAACCATCAGTCCACGGTCGGTATCCACCGCCAGACCAAAATGCACCTTGTTGTAATATTTCATTTGGTCGCCCATGAAGTGGGCATTGACCTGCGGGAATTTCTTTAAAGCCTTTATGGTGGCAAAGCAAACCATATCGTTGAGGGTGATGTTGGTCGGGTAGCCTTTATCTACCGCTGCCTTTACCTTTTTACGCAAGGCCAGCAAACCACGGGCATCGGCACCCAAATGGTGGGTCAACTGGGCCGAATTCTGTAAGGAAGCATGCATGGCCTTGGCAATGAGCTTGCGCATATTGGTCAGGGGCTTCATTTCAAAGTCGCTGCCGTAAACGGGATTGCCGGCAGCCACATCTTTAGCGGTGAGGGCACCACCCAAACCGCTGCCTTCGGCAGGTCGTGCAGCCCCGTCCTGAGCCAGCACTTCGCGGGCCAGGGGCGTAACGCGCCCCTGCTTTTCGGCAGCTGCGGCCACGTCTCGTTCAATCACGCGGCCACCGGGACCGCTGCCACTGAGCGCTGCGGCATCTACGCCTTTGCTCTGGGCCAAAGACCGGGCCCGGGGCGATACGCCTTTGGCGCTCCCGGCAGCAGACGGTGCTGCAGCGGGAATCGGGTCGACCGATGCAGCCACTGCAGGCGCTTCCCTTTTCACCTCGGGGGCCGGAGCTGCAGGTGCAGATGCAGGGACTGCAACCTCGGCCGAAGCCGCATCGGCACCGGGACGAAAGGCCTCCGCATCTTCGCCTTCGGCACCCAGCACACACACATTGGTCAATACGGGCACCTCATCGCCCTCCTTAAAAAACACCTCCAACAATACACCGTCTTCGGGTGCCTCCTCTTCAAAAGAGGCTTTATCGGTCTCGTAGGCAAAAAGAATCTCGCCCTTCTTAACCGCGTCTCCTTTTTTCTTATTCAACTCGGTGATGATGCAACTCTCCACCGACTGCCCCTGTTTGGGCATTATTACAACTGTAGCCATAGTTTAAGTATTATAGGCACCAAAGATAAAAACAAAGACTTGTAAATACAAGCCAAAGGTAAAAAAATGTTTCCCTTCCTGACGACCAGAAACTTGCCCAACATCCCGGGCAAAAAGACTGCATCGGTTTACTTTGCCAACTATACAGGACGCCCATATCGAAAATTTTAATACTTTTGTGTAAGCCTTAGTTTTACCCCCAAGAAGCAAGAATAATCATGACCGAAAAAGAAAAGGAACTGCCTCCTTATAAGCAGATATACGAGATTTTGCGCCAGCACATTCACGACGAAGTATACCGCGAAGGAGAATTACTCCCCTCGGAACACGAGCTGAGCACCATACATAAGGTCACCCGCCCTACTGTACGCAAGGCACTGGATCGCCTGCAAAACGAAGGCTACATTGCCAAGCAACAAGGCAAAGGGAGCATTATTAAAGGTGTGCCCAAGGGCATTGGCATTTTATCGCTGAGAGGAACCACTTCGGCGGTGGGACAAAGCAACCTGGAAACCCGCATCGTTTGTCCCCCGGAAGCCAGGGCCTGGTCCGAAGCTTTTGGATTTCCGCTGACTAAAACCGAACAGGAAGTAGGCTGTATTTATTTTGAAAGATTGCGGATGATGAATGGCAAGCCGGTATTCTTCGACATCACCATGCTGCCCAACATCAACCTGCCGCGCTTTACGCGCCGCAACCTGGAGAACAAATCGCTCTTCGACATTTTGAGAAAAAACTTTCAGATAGAAGCCATAGGCGGCGAGCAGAACATTCTGGCCATTACTGCGGACGAAAAACTACAGCAGCACTTTCAGGTGACTCCCGGCCATCCTGTAGTGCAGCTCAACCGCAAACTGGAAACCACCCGCTTCGGCTTTCACATTTACAGTCAGGTTTTCTGCAACACGGCAGAATTCTCCCTGTACGGAACCTTTTAGCCTGCTTTATTCATAAGTTGTCGTTATGAATAAAGCAGGTTAGGCCAGGGCCTAAAAGGTTTTGGCCACCACGGGCCAACCGTCTTCCCAACGAATGGGTAAAATCCTCAAATAGGGGCGACCGTCTCGTTCCAGGTCGTAGGCGTGAAACACCAGGTAATCGGTCCCGTCAAAATGCACCACGGCGTTGTGGCCCACTCCGGCATAACGCTCTCCTCCGGCTGCCACCAGTGTACCCCCTCCCTGGTTCATGGGTCTCCCTTCCGCATCCACAAAGGTACCACTTAGACTTTCGGAGCGACCAACAACTACTTTATAGGTGCTCTCCGAGCCTTTGCAACAAAAATCCCAGGAAGCAAAAAGATAATACCAATTGTCGTGCTTAAACACAAAAGGCGCCTCAATAGGGTTTTCCCGGGTGCCCCGGGTTGCCATCAGGGTAAAATCTTCGGGTTTACCTTCAATGGCCAGACCATCTTCCTGCAGGCGCGCCAGCATCAACCCACCCCAAAAGGAGCCGAAGGACAAATAAGGATGGCCCACTTCATCCAAAATAAAATTGGCATCGATGGCATTCCAGTTGCTTACTCCGGGAATGGACCGGATCACTGCTCCGTGATCGGTCCAACCAAAGTCGGGACTGTCCGGGTCCAGGGTGGGCGTAGTCGCCACGCCTATGGCCGAAGTATTCTTACCAAAAGAAGACACCGAATAATACACGTAATACTGCCCCCGGTAGTAGGCAATATCCGGTGCCCAAATATGTCCTCTGAAGTCGGGCACCGCCTCCATGGCCCAGGCAGGCGCTTCCTCAAACACCGGCTTTTCACGTTTCCAGGTCTTCCTGTCGCTGGAAGAAAACACTGAGACACCCCAGCCGGTAGTAAACATATAATAAGTATCCCCTTCACGAATCATTACCGGATCGTGCACCACCGTACTGTCGGTTAAAGTTTCGACACCCAGCCCACGCTGCATGCGTTCACGGCGTTGCGCCGCCTCATCATCCTGCGCTGTGGCATACATTTTGCAGCCCAACAACAGCACCAGGATCAACCCAAAACGTACTACAGTCATATCTTTCGTTTTAACATATAAGTGGTGGACATGTATATACAAACAGCAAAAAATGCTTATCTTTGTATATCGCCTTGCCGACCAAGATATAAAAAAACCAAACAAACAGTTATGCAAGCCTTTAAAAAAAGTTTGATTATCAGCGCTGCCTTACTGGCAACAACCGCTATGTGGGCCAACACCGCCCCGCAAGATTCCAGCGCCAATACAACAGCGCAGCAGGAACTCAGCTACGAAGACCAAATGCTTACCAAACTCTTTCTGAACCACGTACGCGACCGCAACTACGAATGGGCGCTGTCCATCTGGGAAGAAATCTCCCAAAAAGACACCGAAGAATTGCAAAGCGCCTACCTGAAAGCCCTGGAAGGGAACGGACAAACAGAGGGCTTGCTGACCAAACACCAGGAACTCCTGCAAAAATACCCCAACAACCGTTCCTCCCGCTTTTTCATGGCCAAACACCATTTTGCACGGGCCGAAACCCAATACCAGCGTGAAATGGCCAAATACCAACAAAACGAAAACGCCACCACCTACGCCTACCTGCGCAGGGAGCTGACCCGCCTTTCGGAAGACTACCGCAAATCGCGCGACATTCTGCTTAAACTGCTCGAAGAAGATCCTGGTCAACGCGCCTATCTCCTCTTGCTGCGCAACTGCTACATGCGCCTGTCCAATGAAGCAGAAGTCAACAAAATAAACCAGCAACTCGAAGCCATGGAATAAGCCATGGCTTTTTTACTCAAATCCTCCACCCTTTCGCTCAATAAGTAAACATATTTTAGCAGATCTTCTTGTTTTTTTGCTCTTCACCTATAACAATTAAATTAAAAGTTATGAAGAACAAAAACACAAGCAAATGGAAACGCCTACTGTGGACTGCAGCCTTGATGGCACCGCTCTGGCTGGGTGCTCAAACAACCCACAATGCCGCACCGGGCACCTTGCAGACCACCATGGATGCCGCCGCCGACGGCGACATCATATTGCTGGAACCCGGCACTTACAGCGAAGACCTAAACTTCCCCAGTGGAACCAGTCTCACCCTCAAAAATCCGGAAACAGACAACACCCAGGTACTGCTTACCGGAAAAATCAGCCTCCACGACCAAACCAACGGAGCCAGTCTCTACCTCGAGAACCTCTCCATTGACCCCTCCGGCGATTACTTTTTCGACGGCACACCGGGCGACATCAACACCATTGCGGTGGAGGGCGTGCGCATTTTTGGTGTACGTCGCTGCTTTATTCGCGCCAATCAAAGCACCGCCCTCATCGGAACCCTCCGTTTCAACAACAGTCTGATATACAACAACGGCGAGGGAGGGTACAATTTTATATGGACCAAGACCAAAGTGGGGCAGGTCAAAGTCAGCAACTCCACCCTGTACAACTACAGCGGCGGAGAAAGCTTCTTCTCGCGCCACTCCGCACCTAAGGACAGCGACCACCTTTTTCGCTTTGAAATGAGCAACAACACAGTGTACCGCTGGTCCAAAGGATCGGGCTATGCGCTGTGTAAGACCGACGACAGCTTCAGCGTCGAATCGGAGTTTATTTTTCGCAACAACCTGGTGTACCAACCCGGCGTTGAGGGTCAGGAACCCAAGTTGGTAAGCGCCACCGGGGGTAAGCTTAACGCCCAAAACAATTTGGTGGTAGACTACGGCTCCTACAATTTGAGTGGCGCCCTGAGCAGTGTCATCGACGACCACAGTCTGACTTCCCTGGGGCTGGAAGCACTCAGCTTTCCCAATCCCGACGGTGGCGACTTCAGCATATTCAGCAGTTCACCATTGGCCACAGCAGCCACCGATGGCGGTGTATTGGGCGATCCACGCTGGCTGGTTACTGCCTCCAACACTTACGAGCTGGTACAGGGACTGGCCGCACAAAGCGCCCCCAACGCAGGAAGCGTCACCGGACCCTCCGGCGATCTGCCGGCAGATTCAGAAGTAAGTCTCACAGCCAACCACAACTTTGGCTTTCGCTTCCACAGCTGGGTCAACGGACAAGGAGAGGAACTGTCGACCGACAACCCTTACCGTTTTAATCTGGCGGCCGACGCAGTAGTAAAAGCAGTATTCAACGCGATTCCCATTTACACCCTCGACCTCCAACGACAGGGAGCCGGCGAATATGGCGCCGTCCAAATAAGTCCCCCCGGCGAAAACGGCGGCTTCGAACGCTACGAGCAAGGCACCCAAATTACCCTGACGGCCCAAAGCAATCCGGTGATCCTTTTCTCCGATTGGGACGGGCAAGAAACCGACCCGGTAAAAACATTGACCATGGATGGCGACAAAATGGTGACAGCCAACTTTTATACGGCCGACTACATTGCCGGGTGGGACTTTAAAGGCGGTGCCAGTCAAAGCCGGCCGGCCGACTATTACAGCCGACCCGAAAACATCCCCGCCCTGGGGATGTACAGCAGTACCGACAACCAGCTGTACCAATCTTTTTGGCTGCGCAACGAAGACGGACGAGATGTGGCGGCCATCTGGAAGGTACGCGACAGCGCCGACCAGTTCTATTACTTCGAGACCAGTTTCTCCACCATAGGGCACGGCGACCTTAAAGTTCACTACAGTCTGATGGGCAAGTACTACGGCAACAGCCAGTGGCTGCTGCAATACGCCATCAACGATGGCGATTACCAAACGGCAGTCACCACCGACATCAACACCTCAAGCTTTAGCAATACCGTCATCACCATTGCCGGTACCGCAGGGCACGAAAAAGTAAGGCTGCGCCTCCTGCCCAACACAGAAAGTCCCACCCACGGCAACATTGCCGACGTAGACGGCACCTACCTGAGCGATTTCTTTATATTGGCCGACGCCGTGGTGGTGGACGATCAAAGCGCACCCGAATTACTAGCTACCCTGCCGAGCCACAACGCCACCCAGGTAAGCGCCCGGGCCAAGGTTATACTGACTTTTAACGAAGCTGTAAAGGAGGGAACGGGCGACTGGGAAATCAACGACGCCAATATAAGTGAAGTCCTTTTTGCGGGACAAAAAGTCAGCTTTAGTCTGTCTGCCCTTGCCTACAACACCAGCTACACCCTGACCCTGCCCGAGGGCGCCATCAGCGACCTAAGTGGCAACGCATTTACAGGAACCACGCTGAGCTTTACCACCATGCCAAGACCTGATGTAGTGGCCAAGGGTTTCGACTTTTTGGTGGACCCCAAGGCCCCTCCGGTACCCGGCCAGGTAGGAAACACCATTGCTGAGGCTTTTGCCGCCGTGCCCGAGAACAACCCGACACGCTTCCACATTCTGGTTAAGAACGGCACCTACAACGAAATCCTGGAACTCCCGGCCAACAAACCGCGGGTGTCGCTGATTGGGGAAAGCAGAGACGGAGTAATCGTTTCCGGAAAGCGGGAAGGCATATCCAATCCCGTGGTGAAAATTTCAGCAGCCGACTTCTACTGCGAAAACTTCACCTTCGAAAACACGCTGGGTCTGACCAATGGCGTTGGCGTAGCCATCAACACAGGAGGCGAAAGGACCGCCTATAAGAATGTGCGGATGCTGGGGGGCCAGGACACACAGGTAACCAGCGGCACCCGGCACTACTTTGAGAATTGCACCATTCACGGAACCGTTGATTTCATCTGTGGCGACGGCGACGTTTTCTTCGAAAGCTGCCTGCTCTACCTCGAAGAGCGCGGCAACGCCAACGTCATCGTTGCAGCCAGCACCCAGGCACAACAGAATTATGGTTACGTATTCAGCAACTGCACCATCGACGGCAGTCCCACCTCCAACGAAGGCCAATACAGTCTGGGCCGCCCCTGGAAAAACGCACCACGCGCTGTATTCATCAACACCGAAATGTTGTTGACACCACAGGCAAGGGGATGGACCAACATGAGTGCACTGGCTCCTGCCTTGTATGCCGAATACGGCAGTTACAACAAGCACGGCCTGCCCATCGACCTGAGCACACGTACCAATCAGTTTGAACGAGACGGGGTGGTTTACACCGGTGATTACGACCCACAACTCAGCAGCGAAGAGGCCGCCACTTACAGCGTGGAGAACGTGCTTACCGGTGGCGACGCCTGGCGACCCAAGCAGGCCACCGAAGCAGTGGCAGCACCCCTGCTTACAGCCACAGACGGCAGACTGAGCTGGCAACCGGTGGATTACGCCATGTGTTACGTGGTATTGAAGGACAATGCCATCCTTGGCTGGACCACCGAAACCAGCTTCGAAACGGAAATCCCGGGCAGCTACAGCCTTAAAGCAGTAAGCGCCTTTGGAGGCCTCAGCGCGGCGTCTGAGGCCTTGGAGGTAGAAGCGGACGGCACCACCAGTCTGACCGACCTCCCTGCAACAGCGCAGGCCCTCGTTACCGGTGGTACAGGCTTTATCCACATCCTGAACATTCACGAAGCAACCACCTTGCGCATTTATTCCCTGGGCGGACAGTTGCTAAGGGCACAATCCCTGGCCGGATCCACCAGCACGGCACTTCCTGCCGGCTTTTATGTGGTGCGTCTGCAAAACAGCAGGCAGACGCAAAGCCACAAGGTCATTGTAAAGTAACAAGCCAGCTCAAAACAACAAGGCCCGGACAGGTAGCATACCTGCCCGGGCCTTTCCCCTTACCCAAATCAATCGGTCAATACATTAAGGGCTACCACCAGCGGGGATCGCCCACCGAACCCGAAAGGCTCTTATCTATAAGCGTAAAGTCGTTGTTGTCCACATCGGCAAAGGTTTCCACAGAAGTCTTCCCCGAATCGGTCAAATCCAAAGGATAAATCAGATTGTTGTTCTCATCCAGACCCCATTTCAGGTCACTGGTACGATAACTCTTATCAATGGTAATCGAGGCATCCATCGAACGTATACCACGTGCAACCTCACTGGTCCAGGCGGGACCAAAAAGCGAATTCTTAACCAGGACACCACCGGGAACGGACTTATTCTCCAAATCCAGGAAATAATCGCCAGAACCATTGGGTGTGTGGTAAGTAGTTACATTTTCAAGCGTTACCGACTCCAGCGAAATGGCTTTACGGGCTACAATAAACTTTTGCGCATGACCAATGGTTGAGTTCGACACCACAATATCTCCACAAACCACTTGGTCGTTGTCGAGATTCAACACCCCATAGCCCGAAATGGAATCTACCACACAATTGTTCATCACAAAACGCCCCAGGGTGGTGGGCGACTTCATTCGAATCACGCCGCGCTTGTAGCGGATATCGCAATTCTCAAAAACCAATTCGCCCACATTGGCTCCACCAGTACCAAAATTAAAAACATAGGTAGCACCATAATGGTCGCCCTCCTTAGGCTTGTCCACATGCTCGGTAAACACCACCTTTTCAAAACGAAGGTAATCGAGTTGAGCGCCTGCCGCAGCATCAAAATTGCTGGAAATGGCAAAACGGGCAAAACCATCGAGCGACAAGCCTGTAACAAAGCGCACATTGGTCGCAAACTCAATTCCGGTATCAATACTGTAGGTGGCACCACCGGCCAAAACAACGGTATAGCCCTCGGGATACAAAGCCTCCCAAGCAGCTACAGAATCGGCTTTCAGCAAACTGTAGCTCTCCTCATTGGTATATTCGCGAAGATCTACTACTGCGCCTTCAAACACCTCAGGAGCCAGGGTGGCAAAGGCTTTCTTTCCCATGTACTCGCCATCGGCATAGGCCCGCACGATATAAGGCTGTTCGGGAACCAGTCCCCGCAGCACAACCTGTCCGGCCGTATTCTCTGCTTCACTCAAAGCCATGGTAAACTGAAGCGTGTCGTTGCGGAATACCCGAAGACTGTCGTACACCGCCTCCTCCCACCGAATGCGGGCACGGTTATCGATCACATCCTCGGCTCCGGGAGAAACCAACTTAGTAGGGTAATCTGAGGTGGTAATGTTTTCGGCTACAAAAAACTCCGACGACAGCAAGGAGCCGATCGAACGTACCCGAATCTGATACTCTGTATCGTAGTCCAAATCCTCAAACAAATAAAAAGTAGTATCGGTTTCCACCTCACTCAACACCGTGGCAAACGAGTCTACCGACAATTGCAATTGAAAGGTCTCTGCACCCTCATAGCGGTCCCACTCCATCCGGATCCAGGTTCCACTGTAAGAAGTTTCTTTAACCACCGGACGAAAAAGCCGGTCGGGCGTACCCAGTTGCTCCTCCTCATCGCAAGCCGAAAAAACACCCGCCAGCGACAAAGTCAAGAGTCCCACTAGACTTATTTTCATTAATTGTTTCATACGATAATAACTTTTTTTTGTAACAACAATTGCTGCTAAAATGGTTCTTAATTGGCACTGAAATTATGCCCGTAGCCTTCGTTGGTCAGTACCTGACTCGATTCGATGGTCTGAGAAGAAATGGGCAACAAATAAGGAACGGCACTCAAACCGCTTGCATCCTTATAACCCCTCCAGCAACGCTGGGTGTAGTCGGCGCTTTCGTACCACTCTGCACCACCTTCCTCTTCTACTTTTTTATACAAATCCCTGGCCCAACCTATACGTGCATAGGCGGCCTCATTCCCCTCTGCATCCAATTCCTTCACATCGACCACCAACTCGGGCACCTGATCGGGATCGTAGGTGGTATTTAAAAACTCAACCGTACCATTGTTGACGCGGTAGTAAAGGTAATCGGCCAGATTGGTATATTGAGCCACTTCAGGATTGGTCAGCTCCAGTCCATGCGAAGCCTTGCCAATATTGTCGAGCATCGCTTTGGTTTCCACAATTTTTTGTCCGTAAATATTCCATCGCACCAGGTCGAACTTACGCAGCCCCTCGCCGCCAAATTCCCAGGCACGCTCATCAACCAGCGCCTCAAAAAAGGCCTCTTTCGAACCCAGGTTGTCTACATAGGCATCCACCTTGGCGGCGTGCTGCTCGTTGGGGAAGGCACGACGACGAACACGCTTAAGTGCCTCACGGGCCTCGGCGGTGGGACCGTTAAGTTCGTTCTCAGCCTCGGCAAACATCAGCAGCACATCGGAGTAGCGCATCAAAGGCCAGTTGATTCCGGTTCCTTTAGAAGAAGCAGCACCGGGATCGGAATTCAGCCACAGGCGGTTCCACTTGGCTACACTCATACCGGTAATTCCAACCACTTCCTGCTCGGTATCGCTCACATACTGGACTTTTGAGACCGTTGCATCGCGACGTACATCCGACGCATCGAAAGAAAAATAATAGGTCGGAGCCAGATTCACCTGAATGGTGGTTTTTCCTTTTGAACTGCTGGTTACGGCAGTACCCACACACCAACCCACATCGCCGCCATTGGCTGCCAGAAAGGCCACCTCAAACAACACGTCGTCGTTAACCGGGGTAATCCATTCGCACTGGTTGCGAAACACCTGGGCAAAATCGGCATTCAAGGCCCGATCTTTCAAGGCCATCAACTTTGAGGCATAATCCCGGGCCAACTGATGGTACTCTTCCGAAGTGCGGGCCACCTTCTCGCTGCCATCGGCTGCCGTATAGCTTACCGCCAGACGTTCGTCCGAATTTACATCCAGATAATCCTCGGCCCGCTGCATGGTGCCTTCATAGGTCATGCCGTAGCCGGCTCTAAAAAGGGCCAGACGGGTAATCATACCCATCACAAACTCCCGGTTCATTCTTTCTACGCCTCCCGAAAATTCATCCGCAAAAAACATGTCGCCTTCCACACGCACCAAATCCTGAATGCAAGCCGAATAAATGATGTTCTTGTCGGTTTTGGGAACGTCCAACTCCATGCCGGTCTTGGCTGCCCTGTCAAAATAAGGAACATCGCCAAAAAAGTTGGTCAGCAAAAAGTAACGGTAAGCGCGCAAGGCGTAAGCCTCACCCAACATCATACGCATATCCGGATCGTTGGCTATGGAACTGGCCTCAATCCCTTCAATCACCTGATTGGCTCTGTCAATAGCCAGATAATTGTCCTGCCAGGCATTAAAAATATCTTTAAATCCGGTCAACAGGCCACCTTGCAGCGACCACACATCACGACGCGATCCATCGGGATTGGCCGAGGGCTGCATAACCTCCACATCGGTGTTTTGCATCCACACATTCGACATCCTTGAGGTGTAGGTGTCCTCTGCAAACAATTTATAAACTCCCATCAGCATCATTCGGGCATCCTCCTTATTGGAGAAAACATAATCCGCATCAAAGGAAGAGGGTGCTTCCACATCGAGATAATCCTCGCAGGCTGTGCCCAACAGGGCCACACACGCCAATCCCATTATAAATTTTCCAATCTTCATTTTAATTCTTTTTTAAGTTTTTACTACTTAAAGCAGGTGTTTCGTCCTAAAAACTCATATTCACACCCAGGGTCCACGAAAAACTCTTGGGGTACGACGAATAGTCAACACCGGGCGTAAGACCTGAGGTGGAGCTGCCACGCACAGGAGAGCTGACTTCGGGGTCGTAACCGCTGTAGTTGGTCCACACCCATACATTGTTGAGGGTACCATAAACCCGCAAGTTTTCACTGCCGATTTTCTGCGACCACCGCATGGGCAGGGTATAGCCCAGGGTAATGTTTTGCAAACGCAGAAAAGAACCGTCTTCAATGGCCCACGAATGAGGCAAAACAGAAGCGTTACCGAATGAGTAGGGCGACCAGTACTCCTTGGCATTGGCGCCTTCGTTCATCGCCTTCAATCCTTCCAGATCGTGCACCAACTCACCGGTTTCCCGATTAAGGTAGGTGTAACTGTTGTCGGCACGCATAAAGTCCAAAAGATTGGGGTGACTGGTACGGTACTGCTGCGAAGAGGCTATTTTGTTGGCATTGTACACGTCGTTGCCGTAAACAAAGTTAAACATCACCGAAGCGTCAAAACCTTTATAAGTTCCATTGAAACCAAAACCTCCGGTAAAGTCGGGGGTGGCATTACCAATAATGGTGCGGTCGTTTTCATCAACAGTGCCGTGTCCCTCTTCCCCTTCTGCCTGCTGATCTTTGAGTTTGATGGTACCGGGACGAACGCCAATCTTTCCGCCCAGCAAGCCGGTTGTGGCCACGCCTTCTTTCAGTTGATAGGTTTCAGTGGCCTCGTCGTACGACTCAAAATCGTCGGTTGTATAGTAGCCTTCGGTTTCCCAACCATAAATAACACCCAGGGGACGTCCAACTTCTACACGGTAGTCGTAATAGCCCTTAAGGTCGGTTCCGGCCCAACCCGAAGCATACTCCTGCACCAAAATGCCATCGGCCAGGTTCTCGACATTCGACACATTATAGCCCAGGTTAAAATTGAAGTTAAGACTGCGATCACGCTTTTCAATAATGTAAGTATTCAGCGACAATTCCACACCCTTATTCGAGGTTTCACCCACATTCTCATAGGTCTTTTCGTATCCTGGAGCCACAATATTGCGCTCAATCAACAAATCAACCGCCGAGTTGTAATACCCTTCTATGGTACCTGAAATACGCTCGTTGAACAAACCAAAATCGAGACCCAGGTTGCGGGTTATGGTGGTTTCCCAACGCAATGAGGGGTTGGCCAATTGCTTGTTGGTTGCAGTGTAATGATTGTTGGGAACATCACCAACCCCATAAGGTTTTTGGTTGCGCACCGAATATTCGAGTTTGTACATGGTGGAGCCAATTCGGTTGTTGCCCACCTCACCATAACTGAGACGCATTTTTAAGTTCGAAAGCCAGTTGCTGGTGTTTTCCATGAAACTTTCTTCCGAAATGCGCCAGGCAAAAGCGGCTGCAGGAAAGAAGCCCCACTGGTGCCCCTTGGCAAACTTGCTGGAACCGTCAGAACGCGCCGTCAAAGTCAACAAATAGCGATCGTCGTAGTTGTAGCCAAAACGCCCAAACTGAGAAGACAAGTTGTCGTTGGTACTGACCCGACTCGACACCTTAAGGTTGCTGCTGCTCAAACCAATATTGGCAAAAATTTTCTCGGGATCCAGATCGGGACTGTAACCGGTGGCATACATGTAATTTTCATCGCCCTGCGACGACACCAACTCCTGTCCCACCATCAAGTTAAATTTGTGCACCTCGTTTAAGTCGAACTTATAGCTCAGGGTTTGCGCCCCACGCATCTTGTAGCGATTTTCCTTGGTCCAGTCGACCAGCGGATTACCATCCACGTACGAAGCGGTAGTGGTATACTCGCCCCAATAATGCTTGTCCTCATTAAAACGATATTCATAACCACCCTCTACGCGGTAGGTCAGCCCTTTAATGATGTCCCAATCAATGCTTCCGGTAAAATTAAAGGTGCGCTGATTTCGCAAACGCCAGTATTGATCGGCCTGCTCCGAAAGCGACATGTTGCTGCGGATGTACTCCTCGTACTCCTCATCGGTCATGGTACCCGGATTCACAATGGTAACTCCCTCCAGACCGCGGGTAGCGGGACTGGTAACGGCCTGGGTGGTCCTGATTTTGTAGGTGCCTCCCGAAGTTCCCGAACCGTCAATAGCGGTATCGTTTACGCGTGCGTTCAAATTAAAACGAACATTGTCGGCAATCTCGTGATTCAGCTTAAAGTTGAAATTGAAACGCTCATAACTGTTGTTTTTCATCAAGCCACCATCCTTATTGTAGGTGCTGCTCAAGGCATAGCGCGTTTTTTCATTGCCGCCGTTGATGCTCACATTATGCTGCTGCGAGACCACATCGGCGCCAAACATATCGTCCTGCCAATCGATGGCCTCCATGTGGCGATACAGATCCAAATCCTCATAAACCCCGAAGCGCCGCTCAAAGTTTTTAATGCCGTCTTCACCGTCGAAGGCTGCCAACTCGTAATTACGCATCACGTACTCATAAGGATCCAGTACGTCCATGCGCTTCGAAAGATTCTTTACCTGCATGTAACCGTTGTAAGTCACCTGGGTTTTCCCGCCCTTGGCACTTTTGGTGGTAATCATAACCACCCCGTTGGCTCCTTGCGAACCGTAAATAGCTGTAGAAGAAGCGTCCTTCAAAACATCAATAGATTCGATGTCGCCGGGGGCCACATCGTTGATGCTGCTTACCGGAAAACCATCCACGATGTATAAGGGAGAGTTGTCGCCGGTTACCGATCCTCCGCCTCGAACACGGATGATCATCTCTGCATCGGGGGAGCCGTCTGCGGTGGTGATCTGCACCCCTGCCATACGGCCCGTCAAGGCCTGGGCCACACTGGCAACAGGCACCTTGGCAATGGTTTCACCGGCTACAGAGGCCACCGAACCGGTTAAGTCGCGCTTGGTTGTGGTACCATAACCAATAACCACCAACTCATCAAGGGCCAGTGACTCCGACTCCATGGATACATTTAATACCGACTGCCCCTCATAGGTCACCTCTGTGGTTTTCATTCCAATAAAAGAAACTTCCAAAACGGCGCCCTTTTCAACCTTCAGAGTCCATTGTCCGTTTACATCGGCAACTGTTCCGTTGGTGGTGCCCTTTTCCACCACAGTTGCACCTATTACCGGATCACCGTAACCATCCGTAACGGTTCCGGAAACCGTTGCTTCCTGAGCAAACGCTCCCAAACCCGCCAGCCATAAAAATACCAGCAAGGTGGAACGTAGGTTTCTGCATTTGTTTAACATCCTTCAAATGTTTTGAGTTAATACTGCTGTATCTGTTAAAATCTTTTCACAAAACTACCTTAATGTTAAGCCAAGGCTGTGCAATAACTGGTCAAACAGGTAGAAAAATTAAACACTTTGACCGGCATCAATTCTTACACACCGACAGCAACAAGCGGACAGCCAACACTTAAGCAAACAACAACCAAAAAAAAACTACAAAAAAGGAGCAAGGCCCAATGCCTTGCTCCCCTTAAACTTTATTAAGCATTATTATCGTATCAGGACTTCATTTTATTTCGATACTCGGTGGGTGTACAACCAAAACGTTGTTTAAAACATTTGCTGAAATACCTCGGATCGTTGAGGCCCACCATATAGGCAACCTGGGTCATATTATAGGCCCCACTCTTTATCAGCTGCACCGACCGCTGCAAACGCATTTCCCGAATGTATTCAATGGGAGCCAGCCCGGTAAGTGCTTTTAATTTTTTAAAAAACACCGAGCGACTCAGCGCCATCTCTCCCACCAAATCGTCCACCACCAGCGTTGAATTGTCAATATTTTTTTCCATAAGCTCCTTCAGCCGGGTCAAAAAAGCCTCATCCTGAGAAGCAATCTCCGGCTCACCGGGAAGCACAGCCACGGCAGCAACCTCCTCCTGATCGCCTCTACGATAACGCTCCTGCAAACGCCTGCGTTGTTCAAGCAGGGCCGCAATGCGCTGCAACAGAAAAGCGGGACTAAATGGTTTGGTAATGTAATCGTCGGCGCCCTCTTTTATGCCTTCGAGACGACTCGAAGGATTGTCCTTGGCCGTGAGGAGAATAAAGGGAATGTGAGAGGTGTTGAAATCAGCCCTGATGGCCGTCAACAAGGATTTGCCATCCATCTCCGGCATCATCAAATCACTCACGATAAAATCCGGCAAATGCTGCAAGGCCAGCTCCTGCGCCTCCTTCCCGTTGGCTGCCTCAAGCACCCGATAACTTTTGCACAAAACACTCCTTAAAAACCGACGAACCTCATAATTGTCCTCCACCAACAAAAGCAAAGGGGCATCGGACGACAACGGGGCTTCTTCCGTCTCCAGCTCCGAAGGAAGCGACCGGTGGGTCAGACCGGCCTCGGTCGACTGATCGGCAACCCCGCCAGCAAGGTCCTGAGCCTCCGCCCAGTCGCCTTGCTCCAGCACCTCCACTTCCTCATTAAAATGCTGTAAACCCAAGGGCAAACAGAGTAAAAAGGAAGTACCACGTGGCGTATGCCCCCTAACCTCAATGCGTCCACCGTGCAAGTCGGCCAGCTCCTTAACCAGCGCCAGGCCCAAGCCGGTGCTTGGCCCTCTTCCTTTTCCACTGCTCAAGGCACTTCCAAAACGCTCAAACAAATGTATCCGCTCCTCTTCTTTTAGGCCAGGCCCGTCGTCCCTAAACTCGATACAAACCTGCGCTGCATCTGTCCAAATCCTGATTTTAACAAAACTGCCTCCATCCAAATACTTAAAGGCATTCGAGAGCAAATTGAAAACCATCTTTTCCAGTTTATCGGCATCTGCCCAAATTCGTGCCCCCTCACTTGAGTCCTCCAAACCAAAATCAACCTGCAACTGTTCGGCCGTAATCTTAAAACTATCCATTATGGCTGCCACAAAAGGACCGGGCACGATGGATTGAACACGCAATTTCAATTTCCGGTTACTGATCTTCACAAAATCAAGCAACTCGTTAATTAAACGCAACATCCGCCGGGTATTCTGGTCCATCAGGTCAATCAGCGGCCGCAATTCGCCCGGTAACGCCCGGGCTTGCCGAACCTGTTCCAAGGGACCACTTATCAGTGTTAAAGGGGTGCGCAATTCATGGGAAACGTTGGTGAAAAAATCGAGTTTCATATTCAACACCTCCTTATCTACCACCATCTTCTGTCGCAAATGATAAATGGAGAACAGCACATACAAAGCGGCACCGCCGATACCCAAAAACAACAACAAATAAAGCAGGTAAGCCAGTGGAGTAACCCAAAAAGAGGGCAGCACCTTAACCTTAAGACGTCGCTCATTGTCCATCCAGACCCCGTCGCTGTTGGTTGATCGCACTTTCAATACAAAATCTCCTGCAGGCAAATTGGTGAAATTCACCACCCGCTGACGATCCAGAAACACCCAATCCTCATCAAAGCCTTCAAGCTGTGCCGCATAACGCACAGCCTCAGGATATTTCATATCGAGTGCAGCAAAGCTCAGCGAAAAAATATTCTGATTGTGGCGCAATACCACCTTACTGGTGACATCAATGTGCCGCTCCAGCAGGGCGCCTTCACCAGGCTGAACACGTTTGTTTAACACCCTGAAATCGGTGAACACCAGCGGGGGTACAAAACGACTGCTGTGCAAACTGTCGGGATGAAAACGCAATAGGCCCTGATTGGTTCCCAAAAGGATGCTGCCATCTTGGTCGCACCAACCCGGCCCTTCTGAAAAGCCCAGTACACGCGAAAAATCGGTCCTATTGAAAGAGCGGAAAGAACGGCTGTCTTTATCAAACCGGGAAACGCCGTTCTCCGTTGCAATCCAAAGCGTCCCGGCTTCATCCTCCACCAGTGAGAGAAGCGCATCGGTAGGCAGACCGTCATCCGTTGTTAAGGCTTCAAAACGATGATCCAACTCCATGGGATCAGACAGCAGATGATTCAGTCCGCCCCCGAAAGTAGCCACATACACCTCCCCATCCGAAGTCTCCAAAATGCTGTGCACATCATTATTGCTGAGTGCAGTAACGGAGGAAGGCCTATAGGCGTAATGTAAAAACTGTATATCTTCCGGTTCTTTAAAATCTCCGTCAAAAACCAGCAAACCATGGGTGGTACCCACCCAAACCTGACCGTTTTGTAAGGAGGTGATGGTACGAACACGGTGACAAGCGGCCATGGGATAGCGCGACAGGTGATTGCGTACATTAATGAAACGCAGCCCGCCATTGGCCTCTTCCTGCAAAAGATTGAGCCCCCCTCCATAGGTTGCCACCCAGGTTGAGCCAAAATTGTCGGTATGTACTGCGTACACATCGTTGTGATTCAAACTGTAAATATCCTCGGGATCGGCAACAAACTGCTCGATCAGGAAATTCTTCCTACTGCCGCCCCCGCTTAAACGAAACAAACCTGCTCCTTTGGTTCCCAGCCAAATGGCTCCGTCCCGGGCTTGTGCAATACAATAGACACTCTTTTGATTAAAACGGCTGCGCGCGCCTATCCGTCCATCGGGTCCTAAAAAACCGACAAGTTTATGGGCGTCATCAAACACAGCCACTTCGCCCACCTTATTGGCCACCCAAAGCCAACCGGTACTGTCGCGAAAAACAGCACGCACATCGTTGTTGCTGACCAGACTGCGATCGGGATTTATCTCGGTCAGTTCAAACTCCCGACCCGGAAACACAAAACGCTCCAAACCCTTGGCGCGGGTTCCTACCCAAAGATTGCCCTGGCGGTCGCTGAGCATGGCGTGCAAACGATCACTGAATTGGGGTGCCTCCTTCTCATTGGTAAAGAAACGCTGAAAAACCATTCTTTCGGGATCCCACACAAACAATCCGCCACCGAAGGGATGCAACCACACCGCCCTGTTGCAATCCTCGTGCATCATAAAGGCAGGGTCGCCAGACCCGTCGTCACTTATGCTGCCAATGGAAAAAGAATCGACCCGGACATCCCTGGCATCAAAACGAAGCATCAGCGATCGCGAAGCCTGAACCCAAACATCCCGGGTTGACGATTGAAATAAAAAAGGCCCCTCCTCCCAGGCCTCATCGGCAGGTCGACGAAGGATCTCTACTTGTGCTTCGCCCTCGCGATACAAATACAAGCCGGAACGCTCCGAAACCAACAGCACACTGTGGGCAGCAATTTTATAAACCCCGGAAATGGCCTCCTGAGTGGGTAATTGCAGATGCACAAAACGCCCACTTCCCTTCTGATAGCGCCAAACCCGGCCATGATCAGCCCCAAACCACAGCTCCTGGCCCGCATCCAGTGCACTAAAAAAAGACTGACCGGCCCCATCGGATTGCCCTGCACCAAAAAAACACTGTACCTTATTACTGCCTGCTTCAATAAAATAAAGGCCCTTTTGCGTCAACAACCATTCATTACCCCTTGAATCAGCAAAAACCCGGTGAACACGACTACCTACCAGGCTACCGCTGCCGTGGGCGTACCATTCATAAGAAAGCGCCTTTGTTGCCGAATCGGTCAGCACACGCAAAGCCCCTTCGCCCTCGGCCAAAAGCCAGGTTGCCCCCGTACTCAAGGTATGTAAATCACGTACCGAAAAGTGCCCAAAACTGCGGGCAGGGACATTTGTAAAACGCTCAGCATTGGGGTCGAAACGAACCACATTTTTTCCGTAGGCCAGCAACCACAAATAACCCCAGGCGTCCTCTTCCACCTTGTCGATGCGACTGCTGGTCAGGTAAACATCGTCGCCGGGCCGTACCTTATAAGATCTAAAATCATTTCCGTCAAAGCGATTAAGGCCATCCCAGGTGGCCATCCACATGTAGCCCCGACTGTCTTGCAACATATCCATAACCGCATTCTGCGAAAGACCGTCTTCGGTGGTAAAATGCTTCCAGGTGTGCCGGTCGTACAAACCCGCTTGTACCATACCCCCCACGGTCCACAACAACACAAAAAACACCCCGCTGCGCATCATTATTCTTTGGTTTAAACTTACTTTAAAAACGAGCGATAAAAATATTTAATAAAATTAACAAAGTCTGCCATACGCCGCCCGCTCCTACCGATAATTCCACAAGATTCACCAATAATTACACATTTGTTGCCCCTGTTGCCACCACAGCTCCCGCAAAAGTCAAAACCAATAATCCCAAACACAAAAACAGATAATTATTACACATTGCTTTGTTATAAAAAACACAATTTAGCACTTGAACTAAAAACGAAAACGCAATTCAGCATATCATGAAAAATTTAGTATTGCTTCTTCTACTATTAAGCCTGCTTATTTCTGGCTGCTCCCACCAAACAGAAAGCCCGTATCTTCAACAGGCCGAAAAAATGGCCTGGTCGGACATGCAGCGCAATCCCGAAGCCTGGATGATCGACTTCCGCAAGGAACCCAAATGGGAATACACCCATGGTTTGATGATGACGGCCCATTTGGCCCTATACGAGCAAACCCGCAACGAAGACTACCTGAATTACGTTCAGGGCTTCGCCGACAAGTTTATCGGAGCGGATGGCAGTATCCTGACCTATAAGGCCAAGGATTTTAACATCGACCGCATCAACCCCGGAAAGTTTCTGATAGAACTGTACCAACTTACCGGAGAAGAAAGGCTGCGCTTAGCCATTGAGCAGTTGCGCACCCAAATGCGTCACCACCCAAGAACTTCGGAAGGCGGATTTTGGCATAAGAAACGCTACCCCCATCAAATGTGGCTCGACGGTCAGTACATGGGGCCCCCATTTCTGGCTCAGTATGCCGCAGCCTTCAACGAGCCGGAATTGTTTTCGGAAGTTGCCCTGCAATACTTTCTGGTCGACCAAAACATGTTCGATCCCGAAACGGGGTTGTACTACCATGCCTGGGACGAAAGCAGGGAGCAGCAATGGTCACACCCCGAAACAGGACATTCGCCAGGTTTTTGGGGCAGAGCTCTGGGCTGGTTTGGTATGGGACTGGTAGACGCCACCTCCTGGTTCCCGGAGGACCATCCCGACCGTCAGAAACTGATTGAATTGATCAACAAATATGCCGCCAACATCATCCGCTACCAAACACCAGAAACCGGATTGTGGTGGCAGGTACCCAACCAGGCGGAACGCGAAGGCAACTACGAAGAGGCTACAGCGTCAACCATGTTGACTTACTTTCTGTTAAAGAGTGTACGTCTGGGTTATTTGCCTCAGGAGTATCTGCAATATGGTATAAAAGGATACGAAGGTATTTGGGCGCACCTGATTCGAGAAGATGCCGATGGAACCATCAGTCTGAAAAACTGCTGTGCGGTTGCGGGACTTGGCGGCAATCCCTATCGCGACGGCAGCTACGAATACTACATATCAGAACCCATTCGCGACAACGACCCCAAGGGAGTTGGCCCCTTCATTCTGGCCGCCCTCGAAATGAACCAAATCAAACGATAGTATAAAACACATAAAATACCAACAGATGAAAAAAACTATTCTGGTTTTAATGACCCTGTGCCTGTGGACCACGCTTCCGGCACAAAAGCAGACCGTTTCAGAGGTCTGGGTGTCCGATCAGGGCGACGGCACCTATGTTAATCCCATTTTGTACGCCGACTACTCCGACCCCGACGTGGTAAGGGTGGGCGACGATTTTTACATGACGGCCTCCAGCTTTAATGTTTCGCCTGGCCTGCCCATTTTGCATTCCAAGGATCTGGTTAACTGGGCACTGATTGGGCATGCACTGCCCCGCCAATACCCGCTGGAACACTATGCCAAAGCCCAGCACGGCAACGGGGTATGGGCACCCTCCTTTCGTTACCACAAAGGGGAGTTCTACATTTACTATGGCGATCCCGACTTCGGCATCTATATGCTCAAAGCCAGCGACCCAAGAGGCCCCTGGAGCAAGCCCCATTTGGTAAAAGAAGGCAAGGGGCTCATCGACCCTTCTCCACTATGGGATGAAGACGGCCGTGCCTATCTGGTGCATGCCTTTGCCGGCAGCCGTGCCGGCATAAAGAGCATTTTGGTAGTTGCCGAAATGCACCCCGACGGCACCCACCTTCTGAACGAAGGCAAAATTGTATTTGACGGGCACGAGGCACACGAAACCATTGAGGGACCCAAGTTTTACAAGTACGAGGGCTACTATTACATATTTGCCCCTGCCGGAGGCGTTACGCACGGCTGGCAGGAAGTGCTGCGCAGCAAAAACGTTTACGGGCCCTATGAAAACAGAACCGTAATGCACCAAGGAAACACCGACATCAACGGGCCCC
The DNA here is from genome assembly GCF_002210225.1 of Geofilum rhodophaeum. Taxonomy (GTDB): domain Bacteria; phylum Bacteroidota; class Bacteroidia; order Bacteroidales; family Marinilabiliaceae; genus Geofilum; species Geofilum rhodophaeum. The sequence goes on from NZ_MWUJ01000001.1 coordinate 226,969, forward strand.
ACCAGGGCGGCTGGGTCGACACTCCTGCCGGCGAGCACTGGTTCATTCATTTTCAGGATGAAATTGAGTACGGTCGCATAACCCACCTGAATCCGGTCAGCTGGAAGGATGGATGGCCCTTAATCGGCATCGACACCAACAACGACGGCATTGGCGAGCCCGTACGCCAACACCCAAAGCCCAAAGTAGGCGGCAGCCATCCCATTGTGACACCCCCCGACAGCGACGAGTTCGACAGCGTGGAACTGGGTCTGCAATGGCAGTGGCACGCCAACCCAAAAAACACCTGGGCCTTCATCAATCCAGGCAAAAAGCAGCTCCGTTTATTCTCTGACCAGCTGCCCGAAAATGCCAGCAACTACTACCAGGTTCCCCACCTTTTGCTGCAAAAATTCCCGGCACGCAGCTTCACGGTCGAAACCAAAATGACCTTTAAGCCCAGCGACAAAAAGCTGGGCGAAAGAGCCGGCCTCATCATTATGGGCCGCAGCTATGCCTCCTTAGCACTTGAAGATCGTGAAGACGGTCTCTACCTGGTGTACAACATCAGCGACGACGCCCAGTACGGAGCGCCCGAAGTAGAACACTTTGCCGAAAAAATGGCGACCAACACCATCTACTTACGCACCAGTGTTAGCGACGAAGGCGTAGCCACTTTCAGCTACAGCACCAACGGGCGTCGCTTTCAAAAAATCGACATCCCTTTCCCAGTTATTCGCGGTCATTGGATTGGTGCCAAAGTCGGCCTGTTTAATGTTCGTCAACAAACCACCAACGACAGTGGCTATGCCGACTTCGATTACTTTCGCTTCAGCAAATAAAGGGGCACATTACTAAACTAATAAGCAAACAAAAAAGAATGACCACTATACTAAAAAGGACAGGGAGCCTACTCCTCCCTGTCCTCACACTACTGGCAACAGCCTGCAATCCTTCTGCCGCACCAACACCAAATAACGATTGGGTGTACGACAATCTGGAGTTCGAGATGCCCAGAGTACAGGAGCCCGTTTTCCCCAATCGAAGCCTAAACATCAGGGATCTGGGTGCCGTGGCCGATGGGCAGACCCTCAACACGGAAGTCTTTGCCCAGGGCATAGAACAGCTGGCTGCACAGGGCGGCGGAAAACTGGTAGTTCCCGCCGGGATCTACCTGTCGGGACCAATCGTTTTAAAAAGCAACATCAATCTGCATTTGGAAGAAGGAGCCCTTTTGCGCTTCAGCGACAATATGGATCTTTACCCCTTAGTAGAAAGCTACTTTGAAGGTAAGGCCGCCTGGCGCTGCCAATCGCCCCTTACCGCCGTAGGCGAGGAAAACATCGCCCTTACCGGCCGTGGGGTTATCGACGGCAACGGCCAGGCCTGGCGCCCGGTCAAAAAGGGGAAAATGACCGCCAACCAATGGCGCGCCCTGGTGAATTCAGGCGGGGTGCTGGTCGACAACGACCGCATGTGGTTTCCCACCGAAAAGGCAGCAGAAGGCTGGCGCCAATCGGGCAGCAACCTGCCGCAACTCAAAAGCTTTGAAGAATATGTGGCCATTAAAGACTATTTGCGTCCCGTAATGGTAAGTCTCATCGACTGCGACAAAGTCTTACTCGACGGCCCCACCTTTCAGAACTCACCCGCCTGGAACATTCACCCCCTGATGTGCCGCGACCTGACTGTGCGCAATCTGACCGTACGCAACCCCTGGTACTCGCAAAACGGCGACGGCCTGGATGTGGAATCCTGCAAAAACGTGGTTATTTACAACAACAACTTCGACGTGGGCGACGACGCCATTTGCTTTAAGTCGGGCAAGGACAAACAAGGACGCGACCGCGGCATTCCCACCGAAAACGCCGTGGTTAAAAACAACGTGGTTTACCACGGACACGGCGGCTTTGTCATCGGCAGTGAAATGTCGGGCGGTGTGCGCAACGTACACGTGTCGGACTGCACCTTTATGGGGACCAACATCGGCATTCGATTTAAAAGCAATCGGGGACGAGGGGGTGTTGTCGAAAACATCTACATCTCAAACATCAATATGATCGACATTCCCACAGAACCCATTCGCTTCAACATGTTTTACGGCGGCCAGGCCCCTGTGCTCGACGACGGCAGCAGCAGTCTGCCCCCGGTCGACAAAGAACCTAAAGCACATGAAGTCAGCGAGGAGACCCCCTCCTTCCGCAACATACATGTGAAGAACATTGTAGCCAATGGCTTTGGCAACGCCGCACTGTTTATGGGACTTCCGGAAATGAAGCTCGAAAACGTGACTTTGGAAAATGCGCGACTGACCGCTCCCAAGGGTTTCTCCATAGTAGATGCAAACAACATACGGCTCATCAACGTGGAGGTCATTCAGCAGGAAGGACCGGCTTTTACCGTTTTCAACAGCAGCCAGGTCGACCTAAAGCAGCTTCGCTATAACAAAAGCGAGGGTCTGGAAGCCTTGGCTGTTTCGGGAAGCAGCTCTGCCGGCATACGGCTCCATCGTGCCGATTTTAATGACCCCGACCAACAAATACGCATGGTCAACGGAGCCAGCGCAGTAGCCCTGGACTGGGAATAAAAAAAACAGCAAAGGGCTTGTCGCTTTGTAAAAAAAAGCCTTATCTTTGCGGCTCAAATTAATTATATACCGTTGATATGTATTTGAATCAGGAAGTAAAAAAAGAAATCTTCGCAAAGTACGGAAAGTCTAATACTGATACTGGTTCCGCAGAGAGCCAGATTGCATTATTTTCCCACCGTATTTCGCATTTAACTGAGCACCTCAAGTTAAATAAGAAGGATTATAGCACGGAACACGCTTTGGTAAGAATGGTTGGTAAGCGTCGTCGCTTGCTCGATTACCTGAAGCACACCGAAATCAATCGCTACCGTGCGATTATTAAGGAACTGGGTCTGCGTAAGTAAGCAGCCCCCCCTCTTTAAAAGGCAATTTCCCGTCGGGAAATTGCCTTTTTTTTTGACCAGGGGCCTGATGCTGTAACGAATAATCACTCAAACAGATATCTTCGTAAACAGATAATCCCTATCTTTGCCGCGATTAAAATGTAAAAAAATATGATTAAGCCAATTGAAAAAGTTATCGACCTTGGCGATGGAAGGTCGATTGTGATTGAGACCGGCAAGCTGGCCAAGCAGGCCGACGGCTCAGTCGTGGTACGTATGGGAAATACCTACCTGCTCGCAACTGTAGTATCCGCTCAAGATGCCAAACCCGGAACCGACTTCTTACCCCTGTCGGTCGAGTACAAAGAAAAATACGCCTCAATAGGCCGCTTTCCAGGAGGATTCCTGAAAAGGGAAGCCAGGCCATCTGATTACGAAATTCTTGTTTGCCGTTTGGTCGACAGAGCGCTCAGGCCTTTGTTTCCTGAGGACTACCATGCCGACACTTTCGTTACCATTAACCTGATTTCGGCCGACAAGGAAAGTACCCCCGATGCACTGGCGGGACTGGCTGCGTCTGCCGCGCTGGCGGTTTCGGACATTCCGTTCAACGGCCCCATTTCCGAAGTGCGCGTAGCGCGCATCGATGGTCAGCTGGTGGTTAACCCTACTGTTTCTCAAATCAAGGAAGCAGATATGGACATTATTGTTGCGGCCTCCATGGACAACATCATGATGGTAGAAGGCGAAATGCAGGAAGTTTCTGAAGCAGAACTCCTGGAAGCCATGAAAGTGGCCCACGAAGCCATCAAAATTCAGTGTAAGGCCCAGATTGAACTGGCCGAGGCAGTGAAAAAAATAAAAAGGGAGTACAACCACGAAGAAAACGACGAAGAACTTCGTGAAAAAGTATGGAAGGCCACCTACGACCAGGCCTATGCCGTAGCCAAAAAAGCCAATCCCAATAAGCACGAGCGCATTGCCGATTTTAAAGCGGTAGTGGATGAGTTCATCGCCGAAAACTACGCCGATGTAGAGGCCGGTGACATCCCCACCGATTTGATTAAGCGCTACTACCACGATGTGGAAAAAGAAGCGGTACGCGCCATGATGCTCGACAACAACATCCGTCTGGATGGTCGGAAAATGGACGAAATCCGACCCATCTGGTGCGAGGTGGACTACCTGCCCGGCCCCCACGGTTCGGCAGTATTTACCCGTGGCGAAACCCAGTCGCTGACCACCGTTACTTTGGGCACAAAAATGGATGAGAAACTGGTAGACGATGTACTGAACCGTACCACCGACCGCTTTCTGTTGCACTACAACTTCCCGCCCTTTTCTACCGGGGAGGCCCGTCCCTACCGCGGCACAGGACGTCGCGAAATTGGTCACGGAAACCTGGCTTTACGGGCACTTAAGCCCATGATGCCCGACGAGACCCCCTATGTAATTCGCGTGGTATCCGACATACTGGAATCCAACGGCTCTTCGTCTATGGCTACTGTGTGTGCCGGCACCCTGGCGCTGATGGATGCGGGTATTCAAATCAAACGCCCCGTTTCAGGTATTGCCATGGGACTGATTTCCGATGCCAAAACCGGCAAATATCTGGTATTGTCAGACATCCTCGGCGATGAAGACCACCTGGGCGACATGGACTTTAAAGTAACCGGTACCGAAAAAGGAATCACCGCCACGCAGATGGACATCAAAGTGGATGGTTTGTCGTACGAAATTCTTGAAAAGGCCCTTAATCAGGCCCGGGAAGGACGCATGCACATTCTGGGTAAGATCACGGAGACCATCAGCGAACCCAGAGCCGATTTGAAACCGCACGCCCCACGCATCGAAACCATCCGTATTCCTAAAGAAATGATTGGCGCCATCATCGGCCCCGGCGGAAAAATTATTCAGGAGATCCAGGCCACTACCGGCACCATCCTCACCGTTACCGAGGAAGGCCAGTACGGTTTTGTTGACATCGCTGCCGACAACAAGGAAGCCATCGACAAGGCCATGGCCCGCGTAAATGCCATTGTAGCCATTCCCGAAGTGGGTAAGGTGTACACCGGCAAGGTCCGCTCCATTGTACCCTTCGGTGCCTTTGTGGAAATTCTCCCCGGAAAAGACGGTCTGCTCCACATTTCGGAGATCGACTGGAAACGGGTAGAGAAAACCGAAGACGTATTGAAGGAAGGCGAAATGATCGATGTAAAACTCATCGACATCGATGCCAAGAGCGGAAAACTCAAGCTTTCGCGCAAAGTGTTGCTTCCCAAGGAGGAGAAATAAGCAACATCACTTATAAGCATCAGGGGGGCCGTCGTCAGCGACGGCCCCCTTTTTCTTTTGCAGGACGGTTCTACGCAAAAACAAGGCCCCAAAATTGCATATTCACAAACAAATCCAGTAAATTCGTGTTTTAAACCTATTGAACCAAATATTCATCTTGTGTCGCACACTCCCAAATCCGTTCATCAGTGGCATATGCTGCTCGAAGAACGCTTTCAGGGCGCGCCCCGTGAAGCCGCCCGTTTCTACGGTCTGGACATCCTGCCACGCCTGTTTCACCGGCTCGACAGCGAGTCGGCGAATTGCCGGGTCTGCGCCGGGCAGTTGAAACAAATAGACGACATTACCGAAAGTGTGGCCCAAAGAATGCGCAATAAAGAAGCACGGCTCGACGACTTTCAAAAACTGCTGCAACAAAGCGGCAAGCACTTGGAACAGGCGCACCGGACGGTGCCACGCGGATTGTGGCTGTCACGCTTTACGGTGGGGGGACTGGCAATTGGGGCCCTGCTGAGCGGATTGTACGCCTGGCTGGTGCAACACCACGACATGGGGGGACTGCTGCTGCTCGGGACCGTTATGGGACTGGCAGCGGGTTATGCTGCCGGAAAGTTCAAAGAAAACCGCCTGCGTAAACAAAAGAGAATTTTTTAATTCCCAAAATAAAACACCACGACATGAAAGCGCTGCACTGGATGACGCTGGCTATGGGCTCGGCAGTTTTGCTGACCACAGCCTGTAGACAAAAACCCCAACAAATGACTTACCCCCAAACGGCAAAGGTGGATACGGTAGATGTGTATTTCGGCACAGAGGTGGCCGATCCCTATCGCTGGCTCGAGGACGATAATGCGCCCGAAACCAAAGCCTGGGTGGAAGCCCAGAATCGGGTTACCAACGAATGGTTCAGCCAAATCCCTTATCGTAAGGACATTGCCGACCGCCTGGCTCAGGTTTGGAACTACACCAGTCAGGGCAGTCCCGAACAAATCGGACAGCTCCAGTTTTATTTCCGCCACGACGGTCAGCAAAACCATGCGGTGTACTATGTCAAAGACCTCAGTACCAATGAGGAGCGGGTACTCATCGACCCCAACCTTTTCTCGGAAGACGGCACCACCTCGCTGGCCGAGGTAAACGTCTCACCCGACGGAAAATACGTGGCCTACTCCACCAGCAAGGGCGGGTCTGACTGGCGCGAAGCCAGGGTTCGTGAAGTAGCCAGTGGGAAGGACCTGGACGACCACCTGCAATGGATCAAGTTTTCGGGTTTCAGCTGGGACAAGGAGGGCTTTTACTACGGCAGATATGCGGCCCCCAAGGCCGGCGACGAGCTCTCGGCCAGCAACCAAAACCAGCAGCTGTACTACCACCGGCTCAACACCCCGCAGGAGGATGACCGACTGGTATATGCCGATCCACAAAACCCCAAATACATGTTTTCCCTTGAACTGGATAAGGACTTTCGCTACGAATTCCTCTACACCTCCAGCTCAACCAACGGCAATACTTTTGCTTTCCGGCCACGCAACAGCAAGGGCGACTTTGTGGTGGCCGACCCCGACTTCAGCACCAACACCGTACTGGCGGGAGTGGTCGATGGAAAAATTTGGGTGTACACCAACTACGAAGCGCCCCGCTACCGCCTGATGGCCTTCGACCCGGCCCAACCTGGGCAGGAAAACTGGAGCGAAATCCTGCCCGAAAGCAAGGATGTGCTCAACGGCGTAAAACTCACCAAAGACTATCTGCTGGCCACCTACATGGTCGATGTCAGCTCCCGCTTACGGATATTCGATAAACAGGGCAGCTTTCTGAGCGAGGTGGACTTACCGGGACTGGGTTCCGTGGGCGGCATTCAGCCCGTGAAGGACCAAAACCAATTCTATTTCACCTTTACCTCCTACACCACCCCCGCGCAGGTGCTCTCGTACAACATCGAGAATGCCGAAATGCAGGAGGAGTTTGTACCGCAGGTGGACTTCAATCCCGAAGATTACACTTTTAAGATGGTGTTTGTAGAGGCGCAGGACGGCGCGCAGGTACCCCTGTCCATCGTCCACAAAAAGGGTCTGGAGCTGAACGGAGAAAACCCCACCTTGCTCTATGGCTACGGCGGCTTTAACGTAGTGTATTCCCCGCGCTTTGATGTACGACTGCTGCCCTGGCTCGAAAACGGGGGCATTTATGTAAATGCCCACATTCGTGGAGGAGGCGAATATGGAGAGGACTGGTACCGTGCCGGCACCCTGCTGAATAAGCAAAGGGTCTTCGACGATTTCATTCTGGCCGCCGAGCACCTTATTGAACAAAACTACACCCAAGCCAAAAAACTCGCCATTTATGGGGGTTCCAACGGCGGCTTATTGGTTGGCGCCGTCGCCAACCAACGTCCCGAACTCTTCCAGGTGGCCCTTCCGGCAGTAGGCGTCATGGACATGCTCCGCTACCAGCACTTCACCATTGGCTGGGCATGGGCAGGCGATTACGGTCGCAGCGACGACAGTGCGGAAATGTTCCACTACCTTTATGCCTATTCGCCCCTGCACAACATTCCCGAAGGCAGCACCTTCCCAGCCACCCTGGTGACCACCGCCGATCACGACGACCGTGTGGTGCCGGCCCACTCTTTCAAATATACAGCAGCCCTTCAGGAGAAGTATAAAGGCGCTAATCCGGTGCTGATTCGCATCGAAACCAAAGCCGGACATGGTGCAGGTAAACCCCTGTCGATGCAAATAGACGAGGTGGCCGACAGATGGGCCTTTGCTTTATTTAATATGAATGAGGTTTACAAAAAATAAAAAATGTACGATATTTGGTATGCAGCTGGTAAAATAGTAATCATTAGGCCGAAAAAAACTACCGTTTACACCAGAGAAACCCTATATTTGCAATTTACGGAGCACCTGAACTTTTAATTTTTGAAAACATTATTATATTTGTGAGAGAGTTTTGAAATTGGTTCAAGAACAAATAATTAAGCTAACATTATGAAAAGAACAAGGATTCAATTTTTTGCAATTCTGGCACTAGCCGCTGTCATGTCCAGCTGTGCTAGTCTCGAGAAGATGAGAAAAAATGCCGGGGATATCAACTACTCAGTGACCCCTGAAGTGCTTGAAGCACATGGCGATAAAGTAGATGTGGCCATGAATGTACGTATCCCCGCCGGATACATGGACAGCAAAGCCACGCTGACTGCTACCCCTGTTTTGGTGTATGAGGGCGGCGAAACCGCTTACCCCAGCAAAACCATCCAGGGCGAAAAGGCTGAAGGCAACAACCAGGTGATCACCAAGGCATCCGGAGGTCAGATTACTTACAGTGAGTCGGTACCCTACAACGAAAACATGCGTGTAGCCGACCTGGAAGTACGCATTACTGCCACCAAAGGAAGCAACTCGCTCGACTTTGAGCCCGTTAAAGTAGCTGAGGGCGTAATTTCTACCTCTGCCAATGTAGCCGCTCAAGGCATTCAGCCCACCGTTGGTGCCGACGAGTTCCAGCGCATTATTCCCATTTCTAAGACTGCTGAAATCCTCTTCCTGATTCAACAGGCAACTGTTCGCAACACCGAACTGACCAAAGAAGAAGTAAAGGCATTGAACGATTTCATCGCAGAAGTAAAGGAAGCTGAAAACAAAGAATTCAAAGGCGTTGACATCAGTGCTTATGCATCTCCCGACGGTCCTGTTGATTTGAACACCCGTTTGGCTTCTCAGCGTGAAGTTGCCGCCAAAAATGCTTTGAACCGTCAATTGACCCGTTCAAAAGTAGAAGAAGCTAAAGATGCTGAATTCTTCAGCCTCAAGAATACGCCCGAAGACTGGGAAGGATTCAAAGCTTTGATGGAGAAAAGCGACATCCAGGACAAAGAGTTGATTCTGCGTGTACTTTCTATGCATTCTGATCCTGAAGTACGTGAGCGTGAAATCAAGAATATGGCCAATACTTACAAAGTAATTGCCGACGATATTCTTCCTCAGCTGCGTCGTTCAAAAATGAGCATCAATGTAGAAGAAATTGGCAAATCTGACGAAGAAATCTCTGAATTGGCTGCCAACGATGCTTCTGCACTTACTGTTGAAGAGTTGCTTTACGCTGCTACCCTTACCGATGATGTGGACGAGCAATTGGCCATCTACAAGAAAGCTGCTGCTCAATTCTCTGACGACTGGAGAGCCCACAACAATGTAGGTTTGGCCCTTTACAAGAAAGACGACCTGGCCGGTGCCAAAGGTGCTTTCGAAAAAGCCAACAGCATCAAAGCCAACCAGCCTGAGGTTATGAACAACCTGGGTGCCGTTGCTCTGCGCGAAGGCGATTTGGCTGCTGCCGAAGAGTATTTCGGAGCTGCTGCCGGTGCTGGTGCTGAACTGGACAACAACCTGGGTGTATTGGCCATCAAAAAAGGTGAGTACGACGAAGCCGTTCGTTACTTCGGTAACAGCGTGAGCTGCAACGCTGCTTTGGCTAAAATTTTGGCCGGCAACTACGACGCTGCACTGTCAACCCTTAACGCCAACACCATGGAAGTAGGTCAAAAGTACTATCTGAAAGCAGTAGTAGGTGTACGCACTAACGACTCAGACATGATGTTCAGCAACCTGCGTAAAGCCGTTGAGTTGGACAGCAACCTGAAGTCTCGCATTGCTACCGATATGGAGTTTGCCCGTTATTTTGAAGATGCAACTTTTAAAGGCATCGTTCAATAACAAAGTTTCTACAATACAAAAAAAGGGCTGTCGAATTCGACAGCCTTTTTTTGTATCTTTAGTTTTCACTGCATAAAAACAATAAACGATGACAAAGACGAAGAAAATTGCCGTAGTATTATCCGGTTGCGGTGTTTACGACGGAGCCGAAATTCACGAAGCCGTTTGCAGTATGCTGGCCATCGCAGAGGCAGGTGCCGAATACGAATTGTTTGCCCCCGACATCGATCAGCACCATGTGATCAACCACCTCAACGGCAGCGAAATGCCCGAAAAACGTAATGTGTTGGTGGAAGCAGCCCGCATAGCCCGGGGCAACATCAAAGCCTTATCGCAGCTGGAAGTCGGACAGGCAGACGCGCTGCTTTTGCCCGGGGGATTTGGCGCAGCTAAAAACCTGTCGTCCTTTGCCTTTGACGGAGCCGATTGCAGCATTGAACCCCAAACGGAACGCGTTGTTCGCAGCTTTCACCAGGCAGCGAAGCCCATTGCCGCTCTTTGCATAGCGCCGGTTGTTGTTGCTAAAATACTGGGAAATGTTGAAGTCACCATTGGCAGCGACAAAGCTACTGCAGCAGCCATCGAAACCATGGGCGGCCAACATACCACCACCGACCACGGCCAGGTGGTTACCGACACCAAAAACAAGTTGATTACCACCCCCTGCTACATGCTCGACGCCACCCTGCCACAGATTGCCGCCGGGGCCCGCGCCGCAGTCACTGCCCTCCTGAATCTTATTCCTTAAGCCCAGGGGCGGCGTGCCTAGAGCGCACCATTATCAATCATCGTGATGATGTGCTCTACCATCTTATCCTCCACCTCAGCGTCGTACTCTGATTTGAGGTTGGCCCCAAAAATACGGGCGATGCCCTGCCAAAAAAAGGCAGGCACGCCCCCTTTGTAATCCTGAATAAGCCGATAACTCGAAGCGCCGGTCTCCCGATCGATGAGCTTAATCAACAAACGCCCCTGCGAAAAGGTCAGCTTGCGCAAGGGCGCTTCAAACTCAGCGAACAACTCCTGCTCAGCTTCTTTTAAATAAGCCTTGCGCTGCTTCTCCGTTTTCAGGAGACTCATTTCGTAGTTGTACAACTCCAATCGCTCTGCTGCCAAACGGGCATAAGGCAGCGTGACTTTAATATTGCGCACCAGCCGATGGTATTGATTGTATTCCCTTTGGTTTTTAAACTCCCAGGGTTTCATCACCACCACTTCTCCGAGCAAAATATGCGGAATGGTATCGCCATCCACCACTTTGGCTTTGGTATACAACTCCCTCCGCTGCCGGGTCAAGTCCTCAGCGCGACTTTGTGCCGCCAGCCCATTCCCAAGCAAAAGGAGGGCCCACACAACGTAAGCTATTTCAGCGAATCTCCTCATCAGCACGTTCAATTAAAGGCCGGAGGTCCGGCCTTTAACTTTATGCAAAAACCGTTCCCTTTACACAAGAAGCTCACTATCAGAATCTAGCCAACCAATTGCTTGACCAAGTCGGCCGCCTCCTGCAAAGTAATGGCCGAATAGACCTTCAAACCGGAACCATCGATTACCGCTTTGCCTTCTTCGGCATTGGTTCCTTGCAAGCGTACGATGATGGGCACCTTAATGTTGCCCAGTTTTTTATAAGCCTCTACCACCCCGGAGGCCACCCGGTCGCAGCGTACAATGCCCCCAAAAATATTTATCAGTACGGCTTTCACACGTGGATCGTCCAGAATGATTTTGAGCCCTGCCTCCACGGTTTGTGCGTTGGCACCGCCACCCACATCCAAAAAGTTGGCCGGCTCACCACCGGACAGCTTGATGATGTCCATGGTCGCCATAGCCAATCCCGCTCCATTAACCATACAGCCCACATTGCCGTCGAGCTTCACAAAGTTCAGATTGTGCTTACCCGCCTCAATTTCTGAAGGCTCCTCCTCCGACAAGTCGCGCATCTGCTCTATAAGCGAATGTCTGAACAAGGCACTGTCGTCGATATTCACTTTGGCATCCACAGCCAGGATTTTATCGTCGGTAGTCTTTAAAACCGGATTGATCTCAAAAAGGGAAGCATCCACGGCCACAAATGAAGCATACAAACGCTCCACAAAATGCGCCATTTCACGCGCCACCTTACCACTCAAGCCCAGGTTACGGGCAATTCTTTGTCCCTGAAAGGGCAAAACACCAAACGAGGGATCAATCTCCTCCTTAAATATCTTTTCAGGTCGCTGCGCTGCCACCTCCTCAATATCAACACCTCCTTCGGGCGAGTACATGACCACATTTCGGCCACTTTGACGGTTCAGCAAAATACTCATATAGTACTCCTGCTTTTCGGTGGGACCCGGATAATAGACGTCCTGAGCAACCAGCACTTTGCTGACTTTCTTACCTTCGGGACCGGTTTGCGGGGTGACGAGTTGCATGCCCAGCATCTTCTCTGTAATGGCACGTACCTCATCCAGACTCTTGGCCAGCTTTACACCACCGCCTTTACCGCGACCTCCGGCATGAATTTGCGCTTTAATCACCCACCAATTGGTGCCCGTTTCGGCCAGCAAGGCCTCTGCAGCCGCCACCGCTTCATCCGGGGTAGCCGCCACCTGTCCCTCCTGAATGTTAACACCGTTCTCTTTCAAAATGGCTTTCGCCTGATACTCATGAATATTCATAGACCTACTGATTTAAGGGATGGAGAACCAAAAGATACTAAAATAAGTCCCCCGTTAAACAAATTATCTTTCTATTTTTGCACTTCAATACAATTTTATGCGAAAACTAAGGATTACTGAATTAAACAGATTAACGCCCGAAGAGTTTAAAGCGGCCCCCAAACATCGCATCATCGCCGTTCTCGACAACGTACGCAGTCTCCATAACGTAGGCAGTGTGTTCCGCACGGCCGATGCTTTTTGCCTCGAGGCCGTATACCTGTGTGGCATTACCGCCACCCCTCCCCACAACGAAATCCACAAAACTGCGCTGGGCGCCGAAGACGCAGTCAGCTGGCGCTATTTTGACAGCACCCTCGACGCCATCGATGCGCTCAGAGCGCAGGACTACCTGCCCATAGCTATTGAACAGGTAGACCAAAGCATCGCGCTGGGCGACTTTAAAGCAGACCCCAACCAGGGCTACGCATTCATCTTTGGCAACGAGGTAAAAGGCGTACAGCAGGCGGTCATCGACCGCTGCCACGCCTGCATCGAAATCCCTCAATACGGCACCAAGCACTCCCTCAACGTATCGGTCACCGCCGGCATCGTCCTTTGGGAAGCCTTGCGCTCCTGAAGCCGTCGTCAACAAAAGCCTACACCTTCGTCAACAAAAGCCCGCAACCCACTGAAAACAAGTTGACAATAGCTGATCCACAGCCTACCTTTCGTTTCATAACCAAAATACGACGCCTCATGAAACGAAAATGGATCAACAGCCTAACCCTTGCCTTGATATTCAGCCCCTCCTTTTCTTTACAAGCCCAGAGTCTGATGGACCGAATGGCCAAAAAGGCGGCAGAGAAACTGGAACAGAAGACAGAGGAACGCATTGAACGAAAAATTGACGAGGGCATAGAACGGGGACTCGATGCAACGGAAGATGCCGTAAAAGAGGCGACGCCCCCCGACACCCCCACAGCCACCCCGAAAGCCACAACGGAAGCTGCTGCGGAACAAAGGGCCGATCAACAACATGCCCGGATGCAAAACATGCTCAGCAAAATGGGGGTGTCCGGCGAACCGGTGCGCTTCAACGACAGCTACACCTTCAACACCTCCATTCATATGCACATCAAAACCCTAAAGAAGAATGGTAAAGTCAACAGTGAGGGCGACATTATTTCCTATTTAAATGAGGATCAGAACTGTTCTGCTTTTGAGTTTGTTTCGGGAAATTTGGAAATGAAGGATGCCCCACAAAACAAAGGCTTATTTATTATGGACCAGAAAAACCAGTCCACCCTCCTACTTACCAACGAGAACGACGAAAAAACAGGGCTTGCCTATGGGATGAGCGGACTTGAAAACATGACATATGAAGAAGATTCTGTCGCAAATGAAGAGGAAGTCTGGCAACACCCCAATCTGCAAAAAACCGGTCGCACCAAAACCATTGCCGGCTACCCTTGCGAAGAATATACCTATGCCGATGAAGAGAGCAAGGGGGCTTTTTGGCTGACCACCTCTCTGAAAGGCCTACAAAACAAAGCGCTCCCGGCCCAGTTCGGATGGAGCCAGCTCTTTATGGGCAACACCAAAGGATTTATCATGGCCAGCGAAAGCACCGACCTCAAAACAGGAGAGACTTCAACCATGGAAATAACAGAAATCAACACTTCGCGCAGCACCACATTCAACATCGGCGAATACGCCATCACCAATCTGGGCAGCATGCAACTTGGGGGAGAATAGGCTCCAAAAGGGACATCTAAGAAGTATCACTACGTTGTCCAATTACTGCGGGTAACACTTTGCCTCGAAAAGGCAGTCCCTTCCTTGGCGGACTGCCTTTTTTATCTTATCTTTTTTCGACTAAAAAAAACCTATGCAAAACGACCATCCTTCCCTGGTAGAACAACCTGCCTACATGCGCCTGACCAGTATTTTGCTGGGCGTGGTGCTGATAGTTTTCATTATGCAAACGGCCAAAACAATACTGGTTCCCCTGCTTATTGCGGGCTTCCTGGCCGTTCTTATCAGTCCCCTTACCTCCTGGCTCGAGCGCAAGGGACTGGGAGACGTACTTTCGGCCCTTCTCAGCTTACTGGCGCTACTGGCCTTAATCTTTGGCGTGGCCTATTTTTTCTACAACCAGATACTGAACTTCTCAAGTGACCTGGAGGGACTGGAAACCCGTTTCGGCGAATTGCTGTCCGGCCTCAACAGTTTTTTGACGGAGCATTTAGACGGTGTAGTTCCGGTCTCGGTCGACAGCCTCAGAGACGTAGTCTTTCAACAGATCTACGACAACATGAATGTGCTCACGCAAGGTGTTTTAGCTACAGCCGGAACCCTTACCATGGCCTTTATCGTACCCATCTACATTTTTTTGTTTTTGTTGTACCGCAGCTTCATCATCGAATTTTTCAAAAAAGCATTCTCCAGAAAGCACAAAAACAAGGTTGAGCACGCCATCTCCAAAATTAAAGATGTGGTGCAAAACTACATCAAAGGGGCTGTTCTTGTCATTCTGATCCTGGCGGTTCTCAACAGTATCGCCCTTTACAGTCTGGGCATCAAACACGCCCTGCTCTTTGCCCTCTTTGCCGCCATTCTAAATGTCATACCCTACCTGGGGCCCTTTCTGGGCGCCATCTTCCCCATCTTTTTTGCCTTGCTCACAAAAGACTCCCTTTGGTATCCCTTTGGGGTTTTTCTGGCTTTTTATGTGATACAGTTGTTCGAGAGCAACTTATTTACACCCAAAATTGTGGGGGGACAAGTAGCCATGAATCCGCTCATGACCATTATTGCCTTGTTTGTGGGTAATTTTATATGGGGCCTGGCCGGCATGATCTTATTCATTCCGGGCATGGCCATTTTAAAAGTAATTTTTGACGAGGTGGAAGGTATGGAAGCCTACGGCTTTTTACTGGGTGCAGTAAACAATAAAAAATCGCAGGGCAAGGCCGACTCAAAAGCCAAAGCATGGGCCGATAAAATCAAAAAAACAGATCAAAACCGACAACAGTAAAAAATGAACCTTCCTTTCGATGAATTGTTAGACAAGCAGAATTGATCCAACAAAAAATATTCAAATGGAAAAATACGATGTACTGGTTATTGGTAGTGGACCCGGGGGCTATGTAACCGCCATACGGGCTTCACAACTGGGGATGAAAGTCGCCATTATTGAAAAAGCCGAATTGGGTGGCGTTTGTCTTAACTGGGGTTGTATCCCTACCAAATCGCTGCTGAAAAGCGCACAGGTATTCGATTACCTCAACCATGCTGCCGATTATGGCATCCAAATCGACGGCTCTGCCAATGCCGACTTTGGCGCTATGGTTAAACGCAGTCGTGAGGTAGCCGGAGGCATGAGCAAAGGCGTGCAGTTTCTGTTGAAAAAGAACAAAGTAGAGGTCATCCAGGGGACAGCCAAACTGACCAAAGACAAAAAAGTGGAGGTTACCGGGGCCGATAAAAAGAAGACCACTTACGAAGCGCCTCACGTGATACTGGCGACAGGCGCACGCAGTCGTGAGCTGCCCAACCTGCCCCAGGACGGGAAAAAGATCATCGGCTATCGCGAGGCGCTGACCCTCGACAAGCAACCCGAATCGATGGTAGTGGTGGGTTCAGGTGCCATAGGCAGCGAATTTGCTTACTTCTACAGCACCATCGGAACCAAGGTGACGCTGGTAGAGTTTATGGACAACATCGTGCCCGTAGAGGACGACGAAGTATCCAAGCAGCTGGCGCGCTCCTTTAAAAAAGCAGGCATCGACGTGCGCACCAGCTCCGAGGTGACCAAAGCCGACACCTCCGGCAAAAAAGTTAAAGTAACCATTAAGGATAAAAAAGGTAAGGAAGAGGTCGTTGAAGCCGACATCGTATTGTCTGCGGTGGGCATTGCCCCCAACACCGAAAACCTGGGACTGGAAGAAGCCGGTGTTACTCTGGAAAAAGGCCGGGTGAAAGTGGATGAATTTTACCAAACCAGCGTGCCCGGCATTTACGCCATTGGCGACATTGTTCCGGGACAAGCCCTGGCTCACGTAGCTTCTGCCGAAGGCATCATTTGCGTAGAGAAAATTGCGGGACATCATCCCGAGCCACTCAACTACGGCAACATACCGGGCTGTACCTATACCGGTCCCGAAGTGGCCTCGGTGGGACTCACCGAAAAAGCCGCCAAGGAAGCAGGCTACGAACTCAAAGTGGGCAAATTCCCCTTCTCCGCCAGCGGAAAAGCTTCTGCTGCCGGACACAAGGACGGCTTTGTCAAGCTTATTTTCGATGCCAAATACGGCGAATTGCTCGGTGCCCACATGATTGGTGCCAACGTAACCGAAATGATTGCCGAACTCGTTGTGGCCCGCAAATTGGAAACTACCGGACACGAAATCATCAAGACGGTGCACCCGCACCCCACCCTCTCCGAAGCCGTTATGGAGGCAGCCGCGGCTGCTTACGGCGAGGTCATTCACATTTAAGCTCCCCACCCGGAGAGTTCCCCTTCGGCGGGGTCCGCAGCAGCGGGCCCCGCTTTTTTCTACCCCAACTCGCTCTACTCCGGAAGAAAACGAAGAAACGAAGCCAAATAAGCAGCACTCACTCTGGAAGGGAAGTGGTGTATAACGTTGTCCTTCAGGGAATTTCATCCAAGCACAGATGTGTACCATCAAGCCTCAGCTTATTTCCGAAAGAAAACTAAGAAATGAAGCCAAATAAGCAGCACTCACTCTGGAAGGGAAGTAGTGTATAACAGTGGCCTTCAGGAAATTCGTCCAAGCGCAGATGTGTACCATCAAGCCTCAGCTTATTTCCGATTTAGAGCCTTTGTGAAGTGAACGTAAAANAGTGTATAACAGTGGCCTTCAGGAAATTCGTCCAAGCGCAGATGTGTACC
This sequence comes from Geofilum rhodophaeum, assembly GCF_002210225.1. GTDB lineage: Bacteria > Bacteroidota > Bacteroidia > Bacteroidales > Marinilabiliaceae > Geofilum > Geofilum rhodophaeum. The sequence continues at coordinate 244,431 of NZ_MWUJ01000001.1, forward strand.
ATCAAGCCTCAGCTTATTTCCGATTTAGAGCCTTTGTGAAGTGAACGTAAAAATCCGGGTTGTTTGAGCCGAAGGCGAGTTCCCGGATTTTAGTGAACAAAGCAAAGGCTCCGGAAATAAGCGAAAGCGCAGAGGGTATACATCAAGCGAAGTGAAAAGATATTTTCTGTCAGCCACTGGAATACACCACGACCACCACGACAAAATATATCCCCACTTTTCACGTTTTATCCTTCAAACGAACTATAAAACAAAGAGGTTCGTTATATTTATGCCGCCTAAAACAACGATCCACCCCATTGAATCAAAAAAATGATGAAGCCGCTCAGCTCCCGAATAACTTTTTACTTCTTCATGATTACCGCTATAAGCCTGTCGGGCTGCTCCGGCTCAGGACGGCTGGGTAAAGCCATGAAGACCTATGAAGTAGGCGAGTATGCCCGGGCCACTTCGGCCCTCAACAAAGCGTATCGACGTGAAGACAACCGCTACTACCGGGGAGAAGCTTCCTTTTATATGGGCGAAAGCTACCGCCTTACCAACCAGCCCCGAAGAGCTGCCCCCATGTATGCACGCGCCCTGCGCTTCAACTACCAACCCAACGAGTCGCTCCTTTTGCAAGCACGCCAAATGCTCAAACTGGAAGAATACGAAGAAGCAGCCGCCCTCTTCGAAAGCTACCTCGAAGAAAACAACCACCAGTTGGCCCACAACGGTCTGGCTTCAGCACGACTGGGCCAAAACCCGCCACCGCCCAAAGGCTACCAACTCGAAACCATCCGCAAACTGACCTCGCGCAACAGCGATTATTCCCCATTTTTAAATCCGGACGACCCCACCGAGTTGTTCTTTTCTTCCCTGCGTAATGCCGGAAAAAAGAAGCGCCATCAAAACCGCATAACCGGCCAGGGTTTCTCAAGCATTTACAGTGTAATACAAGATGCCAGGGGCGACTGGCAGGATCCGGTCTTGTTCCTGAATCAGGAAAGTAACGGCGATTATGAAGACGGGACCCTCACACTGACCGCCGACGGCAAAGACGCCTATTTTACGCGTACGCGTTACGACAAAGGCCAGCCCATGGGCGCCGAAATATGGAATACCCAAAGTATGGGTGGACGCTGGTCCGACCCCGTAAAAATCGAATTGGGGCCCGACTCCCTGATTTTTGCCCACCCCGCCATTTCTCCGGACGGCAAAACCCTCTATTTTGTGTCCGACATAACGGGTGGCTTTGGGGGCAAGGACCTTTGGATGGTTCCTCGCATCGGTGACGAATGGGGCACCCCGGTCAATTTGGGTGGGGACATCAACACAGCAGGAGATGAGCTTTTCCCGACGGTGCGCCAGGACGGTACGCTCTATTTCAGCTCAGAAGGACTGGTGGGCTACGGGGGACTGGATATTTTTAAAGCGACTCCGCGTGAGGAAGAAGGGCGTTGGCGGGTAGAGAATATGGGGCGTCCCATCAATTCCAGTTCCGATGATTTTGGCATCACTTTTTACCGCAACCGCGAGGCAGGTTTCTTTTCCAGTTCCAGAGACAATCCAAGAGGCTACGAAAACATCTACGCTTTTGCACTCCCCGTCATACGCCCTCTCTTAGGCGGCACCATCCGAACGGCCGACGAGGAAGCTCTCCCCGAAGGGGCCATGCTGCGCATTGTAGGGACCGACGGAAGCAACCGACAAGTGCCCATCGGCTCCGACGGCAGCCTTAACCTGATGCTGGAGCCGGACCAGGAATACACCCTCTTGGTGCGAGCCCCGGGCTATCTCAACCACCATCAGCGCATTTCAACTGCAGGTCTTACCGAAAGCAAGACTTTCGAGCTCGATATTCAACTGCAAAGTGCTGCTGCCCCCATCGTTTTTAACCAGCTGCAATTCAAATCGGGGCAGTCCGACCTCAGTCCCGATGCCCAAAAAGAACTGGACAGGGTGGCAGACATGATGAACACAAACCCCGCTCTCAAGATTCATATCGACGCCCATACCGATGCACGTGGCGAGGCTACAGCGCAATTGGTACTGGCGCAGCAACGCGCAGAGGCTGTCATGAATTACTTACAAACCAAAGGCATTGCCGAAGAACGGCTTAGTGCCCGTGGTCACGGCGGCAGCACCCCGCTGAAAGTAGACGCCGTACAGGCGCGCATCCACCGCTTTTTAAAAGAAGGCGACGAGCTGACCGAGGCCTTTCTTCAGCGCCTCAGCAGGGGCGACCAAAACACGGCCCGCGCGCTCAACAACCGCGTGGAGTTTAGCATAATGCCCTAAGAGAAGTTGACGATACCAAAAGATTGTATTACTTTTGCGGGCTGAAACATCAGGCAAAATTTTTATTGTGAGTAAGGATTCCAGATACAACCAGCGCGGCGTTTCCGCCTCCAAAGAGGATGTGCATGCGGCCATCAAAAACATCGACAAAGGACTGTTTCCAAAGGCCTTCTGCAAAATCATCCCCGATCATCTGGGCAAGGACCCCGATTGGTGCAACATCATGCATGCCGACGGGGCAGGAACCAAATCGGCGCTGGCTTACCTGTATTGGAAAGAAACCGGCGACTTGTCGGTATGGAAGGGCATTGCTCAGGATGCCATCATCATGAATGTGGACGACCTGCTTTGTGTGGGGGCAACGGAAAACATCTTGCTTTCATCGACCATCGGGCGCAACAAAAACAAGGTGCCCGGAGAGGTCATTTCGGCCATCATCAACGGTACGGAAGAAATCTTGCAGCAACTCCGCGACAACGGCATCAGCATTTGGTCCACCGGTGGCGAAACCGCCGACGTGGGAGACCTTGTGCGCACCATCATTGTGGATTCTACGGTAACTTGCCGCATGAAGCGTTCCGAAGTGATCTCCAACGACCGCATTGCGCCCGGTGATGTGATTGTGGGACTGGCCAGCTACGGAACAGCCAGCTATGAAGCGGGTTACAACGGGGGCATGGGCTCCAACGGACTCACTTCGGCCCGTCACGATGTGTTTGCCAAATACCTGGCGGACAAATATCCCGAAAGTTTCGACCCCGATGTACCTGAAGAACTGGTGTATGCAGGACCCCATAAACTCACCGACGCAATTGCCGAGGTGGGCCTGGATGCAGGCCAGCTGGTTCTCTCGCCCACCCGCACCTATGCCCCGGTCATAAAAAGATTATTGGAGACGGAAAGGGCCAACATTCATGGCATGGTGCACTGTTCCGGCGGCGCGCAGACCAAAGTGCTGCACTTTGTGGACCAACTGCACGTCATCAAGGACAATCTCTTTGAGGTGCCCCCGCTCTTCCGCATGATTCAGGAAGCCTCCGGCACACCCTGGTCCGAAATGTATAAGGTCTTTAACATGGGCCACCGTATGGAAATTTATGTGCAACCCGAACACGCCCAAAAAGTAATCGAGGTAGCCCAAAGCTTCAACATCGAGGCAAAAATTATTGGTCGCTGTGAGGCCTCTGAGAAACCCCGCCTGACCATTCGCAGTGGCTTTGGGGAGTTCTTTTATTAGCTGCTCCGGCATTGAAACACCGGCACGGGTGCCATCACCCGGCCGTCCCCTCCCCCCCACATCTTATTTTCAATGCATTAAATCAACCCATTATGGCAATTACTTCATCACTACTAGATAAATTGCAGGCCATCCGCCTGCGTTTCGAAGAAATCGGCACCCAGCTCACCGACCCTTCGGTAATCAGCGACACCAAGCGCTACATTAAGCTGAACAAAGAATACAAAGAATTGGAAGAGCTGGTGGCTGTTTCCATGGATTACAAAAACATACTGGATAACATCGAAAGCACCAAGGCCCTTCTTAAGGAAGAGAAGGATGAAGAGATGCGCGAAATGGCGCGGGCCGAGCTCGATGAAATGGAGGAAAGAATTCCGCAAATGGAGGAAGAAATCAAGATTCTCCTCCTGCCCTCCGACCCCGAGGATCAAAAAAATGTGGTGGTGGAAATTCGCTCGGGAACGGGTGGTGACGAGGCCAGCATTTTTGCCGGCGACCTCTTTCGCATGTACACCAAATTTTGTGAGGACAAGGGCTGGAAGGTAGAAGTCACCCACACTTCCGAAGGCACCTCCGGCGGTTACAAAGAGGTGGTTTTCAATGTAAGCGGCAACGGCGTTTACGGCATCATGAAATACGAATCTGGCGTACACCGGGTGCAGCGGGTGCCACAAACCGAGACCCAGGGCAGGGTACATACCTCTGCGGCCACCGTAGCCGTATTGCCTGAGGCCGAGGAGTTTGACGTACAAATCCGCCAGGAAGACATCCGAAAAGACACCTACTGCTCTTCCGGACCGGGCGGGCAGTCGGTGAACACCACCTACTCAGCCATTCGACTGACCCACATCCCCACTGGTATTGTGGTGACTTGTCAGGATCAGAAATCACAGTTGAAGAACCTCGACAAGGCGATGATCGAATTACGGACCCGAATCTATAACCTCGAACACCAAAAATACCTCGACGAGATTTCCTCTAAGCGTAAGACCATGGTATCGACCGGCGACCGCTCAGCGAAAATTCGCACCTACAATTATCCGCAGGGCAGGGTAACCGACCACCGTGTAAACTTTACGCTCTATAACCTGACTGCCGTAATGGACGGCGACATTGATGCCATCATCAACAAGCTGCAGATGGAAGAAAATGCCGAGCGTTTAAAAGAAGCCGAAATGTAAGCAAGCTGCAGTTTGTCCTTTATGTAGACCTGGAGGCCGACGGGCCCCTCAGTATAAGATGACTCCGGGACTTGTCCCGATAAAAAATAAGCGCCATGACCAGAGATCAATTGTTTCAACAAATCCAAAAGAAGGAGAGCTTCCTTTGCGTAGGCCTCGACACCGACATCCAGAAAATCCCGCGGTTTTTGATGGATACCACCGATCCGATTTTCGCTTTCAACAAGGAAATCATCGATGCCACGCACGATTTGTCTGTAGCCTACAAACCCAACCTGGCTTTTTATGAGAGTCTGGGGGTGAACGGTTGGAACAGTCTCGAAAAAACAGTCAACTACATCCGCTACAACTACCCCGACCTTTTCATCATTGCGGATGCCAAACGGGGCGACATTGGCAACACCTCCAACCTCTATGCCCGGGCCTTTTTTGATGCGATGGACTTCGATGCGGTAACGGTAGCGCCTTATATGGGGGAGGACTCGGTGAAGCCCTTCCTGACCTACGTCGACAAATGGGTCATTTTGCTGGCGCTCACCTCCAACAAGGGAGCCGACGACTTCCAATACATGAACGAGGACGGCGAACGCCTCTTTGAGCGCGTACTCAAACACTCCTCTGCCTGGGGCAACGAAGAAAATATGATGTACGTGGTAGGTGCCACACGCGCCGAAATGCTCACCGAAGTACGTAAAGTGGTGCCCGACCACTTCCTGCTGGTACCCGGTGTAGGCGCCCAGGGCGGCAGTCTGGCCGATGTTGCCAAATACGGCATGAACAGCCACTGCGGCCTCCTGGTCAACTCCTCCCGCCAAATCATCTACGCCGGCAATGACGACGACTTCGCCACCCAGGCCCGTCATGCCGCCCGCGAAGTACAGACCGAAATGGCCGCCCTCCTAAAACAGTACACCCAGGACTAACATCAACGGGGTTTCAACCCCGTTGATGTTAGTCCTGGGCTATGATTAAGAAACAGCGGTGTGCCCCATAGGGGCACGGACAAAAAACGGGACTGAAGTCCCGATCGAGGCTTCGCCTCGATAGCTCAGGTCATACACACCTCCTTCTTTGACGACCTCCAGCCGCAGGGGCACGGGTGACCCAAGGCCGCGGACTTCAGTCCGCTTACAAGAACAGGCGCTCTGCGCCTGACCACTTCCTCCCAATCATAACCCAGGACTTCAGTCCTGGGACCTGGGGCGGCCCAAGGTGGCCCAAGGTGGCCCAAAGTGGGACGACAGGGCCGGACAGGACCAGACAGGACCGACAGGGCCAGACAGGGACCGACAGGGGCCGACAGGGCCAGACAGGGCCCACAGACCAGAGGCGGCCCACCCAGGCCCCACCGCCCCCTACTCCGTCCTGCTCAGCACCTGCAGCAACTCCTCCTCCGGACTGCCCGACTCCGGACGGTAATCATACTCCCACCGCACCCGAGGGGGGAGACTCATCAATATCGACTCCGTACGTCCCTGCGTCTTAATCCCAAACAGGGTCCCCCTATCGTGCAACAGATTGAACTCCACATAACGGCCCCGCCTGATCTCCTGCCAATAACGCTGCCGCTCACCGTACTCCATTCCCCTTCTGCGTTCCACAATCGGCAAATAGGCTGGTAAAAAAGCCTTCCCAAGGGCCATCGTCATCTCTAGCCAGAAACGACTGTCGTGCTCCCCATCGGGTCGCAAATAATCAAAAAAAAGCCCCCCAACCCCACGCGCCTCGTTCCGGTGCGGATTAAAGAAATAATCATCGCAAGCCGCCTTAAAACGCGGATAGAGCGTCTTGTCCAGCCCATCGCAAACCTTCTGTTGTACCTCATGAAAATGGCGGGCATCCGCTTCAAAATAGTAATAAGGCGTTAAATCGCTGCCGCCCCCAAACCACTGGTCCACCACTTCCCCCTTGGCATCGTAAAGCTCAAAATAACGATAATTGGCGTGCACCGTGGGCACATAAGGATTAAGAGGATGCAACACCAGGGAAAGCCCACAGGCAAAAAAGCGGTCGTGACGGGTCTTCAGCACCTCTTGCATGGCAACAGGCAGTTGTCCATGCACCGCCGAAGTGTTCACGCCCCCTTTTTCGAACACTTCTCCCAGACTGATCACCCGGGAAAGTCCTCCTCCGCCCCCCGTACGCTGCCACTCGTCCCGACCAAAAAGAGCCTTCCCATCCACGGCTTCCAAACGACTGCAAATTTCATCCTGTAAATCAGCGGTATACTTTAAAAAAGTCTCTTTGTAACTTTCCATCGCCTAAGTCTTTTTAGAAAAACCTTTTTCAGCCGAACTTGTTGAGTAATTAAGACAGTTTTATCTTAAAATCTTTGATTATGGCATTTACACTCACAAACGGCCAAAAGGCACCCGACTTTAAGCTGCCGGCCACCGATGGAAAGACTTATTCGTTAAATGATTTTTCAGAAACACCCTGGTTGGTGGTGTTTTTCACCTGCAACCACTGCCCCTATGTAATCGGCTCGGACGAAGTAACCCGCATTACGGCAGATAAATATCGGGATAAAGGGGTGCAATTTGTGGGCATCAACGCCAACAGCAAGAATACCCACGAAGACGACAGTTTCCCCAATATGGTAAAGCGCATGGAAGAACAGCGCTTTCCCTGGATTTACCTGCACGACGAAACCCAGGAAGTCGCCCTGGCCTACGGCGCCTTGCGCACGCCGCACTTTTACGTGTTCGACAAGGACCGAAAACTGGTTTACACCGGTCGCGGTGTAGACAGTCCCCGCGACACTTCCAAAATGACCGAGAACACCCTTGATTTGGTGCTGGACGCCCTCACCAAGGGGCAAGCCAGTCCCTTTACAGCCACCAACCCCATCGGCTGTAATGTAAAGTGGGACGGGCAGGACCGCCACTGGATGCCGGCAGATGCCTGCGACCTGGTATAACAAAAAAAGCGGCTAGTAAGCCGCTTTTTTTTATAAAACATACTGCCTGTTCTTATCGAACCAAACCGCGCTGCTTCAAGAGCGGCTCAATACCGGGCTCGCTTCCACGGAAAGACTTATACATTTCCATACCGTCGCGGGTACCGCCTTTTTCAAGAATTTCGCTGCGGAACTTGCGTGCCGTCTCGGCATCAAACAAATCACCCGTCTCCACAAAAGCCTCAAAAGCATCGGCATCCAAAACACCGGCCCAAATGTAGCTGTAGTAGCCGGCAGAATAACCGCCGGAGAAAATGTGCTGAAAGTGGGTAGAGCCGTGACGAAAATAAATTTCATCCATCATATCGAATTTCTCCTGAACACCCTTCTCAAACTCTGCCACATCAAAGGGCTCATATTCTTTAAGGGTATGGTACTCCATATCCAAAAGGGCCGAAGCCATAAATTCAACGGTGGCAAAACCCTGTCCAAAATTGGCACTCTCTTTAATGCGCTCAATCAAAGCATCGGGAATTACTTCACCGGTCTCATAATGCTTGGCAAACTGCTTCAACACCTCGGGGTGCTTGGCCCAATTCTCCATAACCTGAGAAGGCAGTTCTACAAAATCACGCTGCACCGATGTCCCTGAAAGTCCATGATAAACAGTATTGGAGAGCAGGCCGTGCAAAGCGTGACCAAATTCATGGAAGAAGGTGGTCATCTCGTCGAAGGTCAGCAAGGCCGGCTGATCGCCACTTGGCGCAGTAAAGTTACATACAATGGTGATCACCGGATGAACAAAGTTGCCTTCCTGATCGACCTGCTGCTTGCGGTAGCTGCTCATCCAGGCACCGCCACGTTTGCTGGCACGCGGATGCATATCCATATACAAAATACCTACGTGACTGCCATCTGCCTCCTTCACTTCCCAGGCCGTAGCCTCAGGATGGTAAACAGGCACATCGCTGCGCTGCTCAAACTGCAATCCATACAACTTGTTGGCCACCATAAAGATGCCGTCACGCACACTGTTCACTTCAAAATACCGACTGATTTCTCCCTCATCCAAATCGTACTTGGCCTTACGCACCTTCTCCGCGTAATAGCGCCAATCCCAAAAAGCCAAATCAAAATCATGGCCTTCACTGTCGATCATCTCCTGCAGCATTACTGCTTCTTCACGGGCAATGGGCAGCGCAGCTTCCCAAATTTGCTTAAGGAAGCTGTTCACCGTTTCCACATTACCTGCCATCCGGTTTTCCAGCGCAAAATCAGCATAAGAATCAAAACCCAGCAACTTAACTCTTTCCAAACGCAACTGGGTCAGCTTATTGATGATCTCCCCATTGTTGAACGCGTTGTCGTTGTTCCCACGGTTGATGTAGGCCCTGCCCATCTGCTCACGCAAAGCACGATTGTCGGCATAGGTCAAAAAGGGCATCACACTGGGATTGTGCAAGGTAAAGAGCCATTTGCCTTCCTGGCCTTCCTGTACAGCAGCTTCAGCCGCTGCGGCCACTACCGAGGCAGGTAGTCCCGAAAGATCCTCTTCCTTCTCGACAAACAACTTAAAGTTGTTGACATCGGCCAGCACGTTCTGACCAAATTGCAGTGTCAGTACCGACAATTCCTGATTGATTTCCCGGAAACGCTCCTGCTTATCGGCAGGCAAAGCTGCACCGCTGCGCACAAACCCCTCATAGGTATTCTTCAGCAACATAGCCTGCTCTTCGTTCAAACCCAGTGTTTCGCGTTGCTCGTAAACAGCCGCCACACGCTCGAACAAATCCGCATTGAGACTGATGTTGTCGGAATGCGCCGACAACATAGGGGCTACTTCCTGAGCAATTTGCTGAATCTCGTCTGAAGTGTTCGAAGAATTAAAATTGTAAAACACCGAACTGACCTTATTCAGCAGACCGCCACTGTAGTCCAGTGCAGCAATAGTATTCTCGAAGCTGGGCGCTTCTTCACTGGCAGTAATGGCAGCAATTTCTTCCTCCTGCAGACGAATCCCTTCCTCAAAGGCCGGGATAAAGTCTTCGTTCTCAATCTGCTCAAAAGGCGGCACACCAAAAGGCGTGTCATATTCGGCAAAAAAAGGATTGTCTCCATTCTGCACCTCCCCACAAGCTGTCATCATCATCATCGTCAAAATAAAAAGTCCAAATTTTCTCATTTGCATATTATTGAATAAAACCATCGGATTAACCTTCAAAATTAGGCATAAAAAAAACGCCCGACAAAGACATCCGTCAGGTAAACAAAAATATAGGACAAGAGGTTCAGCGCTTTACTCTGGAAAGCACATAACCCAGCACGGCCACCAAAGCACTAACGATAACCGGCATCCAGTCGGCCTTACTCACAGCCACATCAACACCCAGCATATTAAAACTTTCCGAATCCTGCCAGGCCTGATAACCAAAATAAGCCAATCCAAGCAAACCAACCACCAACAATACAATACCCAATATTTTCATAATGCACAGTTTTAATGAAAGAATTTTGCGTTAAAAACAACAATTTAATAAATTGTTGCTTCATACCCAAACCCAATGACCGAAGATGTTTTACAGCTGATATGGCAGCACCGGCTCTACCGTCAGGAACCCTTCCTTACCGAAGAAGGGGAAGTACTTGAAATCATTCATCCGGGACTCCTTAACCGGGATGCCGGACCAGATTTTTTCAATGCAAAAATCAAAATTAACGGCATCTTATGGGCCGGCAATGTGGAATTGCACCATCAGGCGTCCGACTGGCATCGACACAAACACCACCAAAACCCTGCCTTCGACAATGTAATACTACATGTTGTGGCTAAAAGCGGCGGCTGCACCTTCAACAGCAAAGGCCGGAAAATTCCCGTTTGGTTGATGCCCCTTCCCCGTGAACTCAGAGACTTCAGCAAAATAGCGATTCCTTCGTCCCTCCCCTGCAGCCAGAAACTGACTCAGATCTCCACCTTGAATTTGTGTGCGTGGACCGATCGCATGTTGCTGGAGAGGCTACAGGACAAAACCGCCTCCATTGCAGCTATGCTGCAACAGGGATTTTCCAGGCAAAAGGTGCTGTTCGTGCTAATGAGCAGAAGCTTTGGTTTTGGGCTGAACAACGACGCCTTTGAACAACTGGCCCGACAAACGCCCTGGGAGCTGGTGCGGGACCTGAAAAACCAACCCTTAGCACTAAAAGCGCTGTTGCTGGGACAAGGTGCCATGCTGCCGAAAGACCGCAGCAAGGCGTCCCGACAGATGGTACGGACCTACCAACAACTAAAAAGGCAGCACGCACTGCATCCTATAAAGCCCGAACAATGGAAAAGACTGCGCATCCGCCCTTTCGGTTTTCCGCGGCGTCGACTCCTGCAGCTGGCCGAATTTCTTCAGCATGATTTCCCTGCACTTGAAACCTTAAACCAGACGCCCCATATCTCCAGCCTAGAAAAAGTGTGGCTTCCAGGCCCCCTGAGTCGAAAAGCCCTGCAACTTGTCCTCATCAACAGTGTAATTCCCTTCTTTTTTGCCCTAAACTGGCTTCAGGACAAGCCCGGAGGCTGTCAAAGGGCCCTGGATTGGTTGCAACAACTTCCGCCCGAGAACAATCGCATCACCCGTGTTTGGAAAAGCATGGGCCTGCGCCCCCTTTCCGCTGCCGACACACAAGCCCTACTTCATCTTCACCGCCATTATTGCGTGCTCCACCGCTGCCTGCACTGCCGCATCGGTCATCTTTTACTGGCCCAACACGACTGACAATCAGAAGAACCTATTCCGACCGGGGTACTGTGGCACAATTTCTGAAGGTAGATTGTCTTTCGGCTAAGTTTTTTTAGCTTTGTATATTCGATATTCAACAAAACCATTCAACGATGAAACATATTTTATTGGCCGTATTGGTCTTACTGGGCCTGACAGCAGAAGCTCAAAACACCAAAGCCCAACTGAGTTTTGAGAAAAAGGTACACGATTTTGGCAGCATTAAGGAAGAAGGTGGCCCCGTGGCCTACACCTTCGAATTTACCAATACCGGACAAATGCCCCTGGTGATTCACAACGTAAGAGCCTCCTGCGGTTGCACCACCCCCGAGTGGACACGCACCCCCATTCAACCGGGTGGCAAGGGCACCCTCAAAGCGACATTTGACCCACGCAACCGACCGGGCAACTTCAACAAATCCATCACCGTCAGTTCCAATGGGCAAAATGCTACAGAAATATTACGCATTGTGGGTCGCGTAGAAGAACGTGAACGGACTGTGGCCGACAACTATCCGAGGGAAATGGGGGAAATACGCCTCAAATCGGCCCACCTCTCCTTTACCCGTGTCGAGCCCGGCAGCCAAAAAGAAGCGACCCTGGGCATCATCAACACATCGTCACAAGCGGTCACCCTCAGTTTCAACAGGGTGCCGTCCCACCTGCGCATAGCCGCTCAGCCAGCCACCCTGCAACCGGGCCAGGAAGGGGAAATAAAAGCCACTTACGACGCTTCAAAGGTCAACGACTGGGGCTTTGTGGTAGACCAGGTTTATGTCCTGGTCAATGGCAACCAGCCCAAGGACAACCGGCTCAGCGTCAGTGCAACCATCGAAGAAGATTACAGCTCCTGGTCGCCCCAACAATTGGCCAATGCACCCGACATCCAATTCAGCGAAAACAATTTCGATTTCGGAGCGGTTAAACAGGGGACTGTATTGGAACACACATTCAAAATCACCAACAAAGGCAAAAGTGATCTGATTCTGCGCAAAGTAAGGACTTCCTGCGGCTGTACCGCCTCCAAGCCCGATAAAGAGGTTGTTCGTCCGGGAGAAACCGTCAACCTGGCAGTGAGCTTCAACACGCGCGGACGCAATGGGCGCCAAAGCCAGTCGGTCACCATCTACTCCAACGACCCCAAAAAGAGCACCATGCTTCTTCGGGTTTCCGCAACTGTTAATCCCTAGCCTTAAAAAATTAAAATCCGTACCTTGGCTGCAAACACAAAAGCAAAAGCACTATGCATTTTAACAAGGGCCGGGATCACATCGAGAACGATCCCTCTTTCAAAGGCCTAAAAGTAAATAAAGGAACCGAGCACCTGCCCTCCCTTAATCCGGAGGCGGCTCGCCGTTTTCTGCAGAACAAGCGCAAGAATCTGAGTGTTGACCAGTATGTTGAAGGAATTTTAGCCGGCGACATCACCCTGCTGAGTCGCGCCGTCACCCTGGTAGAAAGCTCCCTTCCCCAACACCAGGAAATGGCCCAGCAAATCATCACCCAATGCCTCCCCCATGCGGGGCGAGCGGTACGCCTGGGCATAACAGGCGTGCCGGGTGCAGGAAAAAGCACCTTTATCGAGGCCATGGGTACGCACTTGATTGAACAGGGGCACAAACTGGCCGTGCTGGCCATTGATCCCAGCAGCGAACGTACCAAGGGGAGCATTTTGGGCGACAAGACCCGAATGGAAAATCTGTCGGTTATGGAGCAAGCCTACATACGTCCTTCTCCGTCGGCCGGCTCCCTCGGAGGCGTGGCCCGAAAAACACGGGAAACCATCGTTCTTTGCGAAGCAGCTGGTTTCGACACCATCTTCATTGAGACCGTTGGGGTTGGACAGAGTGAGACGGCCGTGCACTCCATGGTCGACTTTTTTCTGCTTATCCTGATTGCCGGGGCTGGTGACGAACTTCAGGGCATCAAGCGGGGCATCATGGAAATGGCAGACGGCATAGCGGTAAATAAGGCAGACGGCCAAAACACAGCCAAGGCCAAACTGGCCAGAGCCCAATACAGCAACGCGCTCCACTTATTCCCTCCCTCCCGATCGGGTTGGATACCACGGGTTGAGACCTGCTCCTCCCTTAACTCGGAAGGGGTTATACCGGTATGGGAAATGATTGATGACTTTATGGCCCACACCAAAAAAAATGGTTATTTCCAACAACACCGCAACGAGCAAGCGCGTTATTGGATGACCGAATCGATACAGGAAAACCTAAAAAACAACTTTTACCAAAACCCCCGGATTAAGACCCTCCTTCCGGAACTGGAGACCCAGGTTCAACAAGATCGGCTCAGCTCCTTTGAGGCAGCCAGACAACTGCTGGATCTTTATTTCAAAGGGCTCCCCAAATAATCGTATTTTCAATTTCAGTTATTATACAAGCAACGACAAATTTTTTATTTATGAGAAATCTCTTTTTTGGATTGGCACTAATGGGGCTGTTTGCAGCGTGTTCGGCAGACAGTTACAAAATAACGGGTGAGTTTGAAAACCTGGACGAAGGTACTGTTTACCTCAGGAAAATTGAGGAACAGGGTCTCAGCGAAGTAGACACTGCCGAAGTAAGTTCCGGCACCTTCGTTTTTGAAGGAAAAGCAGAACACCCCGAATTGTATCTGATCTTTGCTGAAGAAGTAGAGGAACCCATTGTTTTCTTCCTGGAAAACAGCTCCATTAAAATCACCGCCAACACGGAGAAAATGGACGAAGCTGTGATTAAAGGCTCCAAGCTGTCCGACCTGTTCAAGCAATTCAACGACAACTTCCCACACATGGAAAAGGAAGAGAAAATGCGTGAAGAGTTTATGGCTGCACAAAGCCAGCAGGACCAGGCAACCATGCAAAGCATTATGGCCGATATGGAAGCCATTATGGAGGACCGCCAGACCTACTACAAAGACTTTGTGAAAAGCAACAGCAACAATGCAGTTGGCGCCTTCCTGGCCCTCAACATGGCCCAGTCGCTCGAATACGAAGAACTCGAAGAACTGCTGACGAACCTGGAAGCAGCCTTGGGCGATCACCCTTACGTTATTTCCCTGAAGGAAATGATGGAACCGCTTAAAGCACAGAAAGAGGCCGAAGCAGCCCTGAGCATTGGCAACACAGCCCCCGACTTCACCCTCACCGACCTCGAAGGAAATGAAGTGAGTCTTTCCGATTTCCAGGGCAAGTATGTCTTCATCGATTTTTGGGCCGCCTGGTGTCGCCCCTGTCGCGAAGAAAACCCTTTGCTGGTTGAAGTATACAAGCAATTTGCTGGCGAGGACTTTGAGATCATCAGCGTATCTCTGGATCAAACCGAAGAGGCCTGGAGACAGGCTGTGCAAGAGGATAAGCTCACCTGGACCCAGCTGCACGACCCGGCCAACACCGCCGCCACCTCTTATATGGTTCAATCCATTCCCAACACCTGGTTGCTCGATAAAGAAGGCAAAATCCTGAAGAAACAAATTCGTTCGGCCGAACTCACCGAATTTTTAAAGGGCTTGCAGAACTAAGCAAGCATACAAGAATCAAAGGGGAGGACCAAGTGTTTTCCCCTTTTTTGAACACCAAAAGGGATACACCATGTACATTACCCGGGAAGAAGTACTGGAAGCAGCAAGGACCATTCGGCCCCAAGTGGTGGAATTCAGAAGATGGCTGCATCGCCACCCCGAATTATCCTTCCAGGAACAAAAAACAGCGGCCTATATTGCCGGGCAACTTAAGGCCAACGACATCCCCGTCCGCGAGGGACTGGCAGGCACTGGTCTGATTGCCACCCTAAAGGGCGAAGCAGGCCCTGGACGCACCATTGCTCTAAGGGCAGATATGGATGCCCTCCCCATCAACGAAGGCACCGGACTGCCTTTCAGCTCTGAAAACCAAGGCGTAATGCATGCCTGCGGCCACGACGCCCACTCGGCCAGCCTCCTGGGCGTAGCCCTCCTTCTACAACAATGGCGCAAGCGCTGGGGAGGCACCATTCTCCTGATCTTTCAGCCCGGAGAGGAGAAATTCCCCGGAGGAGCATCCCTGCTCCTAAAAGAAGGCGCCCTGGATGAGCCCAAACCCGAACTGATTATTGGGCAACACGTATTGCCTGAAATGCCCGCGGGACACGTAGGCTTCAAAGAAGGAAGGTACATGGCTTCTGGCGACGAAGTGTACATCAGCATCAAGGGCAAAGGCGGGCACGCCGCCATGCCCCACACCCTCAACGACACCGTATTAGCGGCGGCTCAAACCGTAGTGCAATTGCAACAAATTGTGGCCCGTTTTGTACCGGCCACCGTTCCTGCAGTTCTGTCGTTCGGGCGTATTGAGGGACTCGGAGCCACCAACATCATTCCCGAAAAGGTGGATATAGCGGGCACGCTGCGGATGATGGACGAAGAATGGCGCGGCAGGGTAAAGGAAAAAATTCATCAAATTGCCACACACACGGCAGCCACCTTCGGATGCACGGCCGAAATAAACATCGGCGACGGCTACCCCATGGTTTACAACAACGAGGCCCTCACCCGTGAATGCAGTCAACTCGCCAATACTTACCTGGGCAACGACAAGGTGGAAGAGATGGATCTTCGAATGACGGCCGAAGATTTTGGCTATTACAGTCAGGTCTTCCCCTCCGTGTTTTACCGCTTTGGCGTAAAACAGGAACAAGGGGAAACGGGTGCTTTACATACCCCGACCTTTAATCTCAACGAAGACGCCCTGGAAACGGCATGCGGACTAATGACCTGGCTGGCACTGAATGCCCTGCAGCCCTAATTTAAAACTCTTACAAATTGCTCATTTTATAGGCAAATGATTTTTTTAAATAAAAAAAGCCTATAAATTTGTCAACTGTAACTATTAAAAACTACAAGAAAATGGCATACGTAATTGATGACAGTTGTATTGCTTGCGGATCTTGCATTGACGAATGCCCGGTAGACGCCATCAGCGAAGGCGATATCTATAAGATTGATCCCGAAGCCTGTACCGATTGTGGCGCATGCGCCGATGTTTGTCCTACAGAGTCCATTCATCCGGCTTAAGCAATAAAGCAAAAAACCCGTCGAAACGACGGGTTTTTTGTTGATTACAATACTCGCTTTCCGGGAACCACTATGGCATCAAGCAATTCATCGTGAGCTTCTACCGGAACACTTTCTACCAATTGAAAACCGAAGCCCACGCCGACCTTACGGGCATGGATGAGTCTGGGCAGCAAGCGGTCGTAATAAGCCTTACCGTGCCCCAGGCGATAACCCTCCCGGTCAAAAGCCACTCCCGGCACCAATACCAAATCAACCTTGGCATAATCCCTGAACGTCGCGCCATCAGGCTCCAAAATTCCATAGCGACTGCCGGTAACCAGGCGTTCTTCCCCTTCAAACAAACGCAATTCCAAAACATCACCGGCCACAACCGGCAACACGAAGCGTTTATGGGACTGATACTTTAACATTAAGGCGCGCAAATCCACTTCTCCCTTCATGGGCCAATAAGCCATAACACAGCCGGCACTTTTAAAAAATTCGCTGTCCTCAATCTCCTGTACCACGCGTGCACTCTCCTCGGCCAACAAGGCCGGATCGGCATTTGCTCGTCGTTCGGCCATGAGCCTACGCAGCTCTCTTTTCTTTGATTTAATGTTCATCATTGTTCTCCAGACGCTTTAATTTCAATCCCATACACCGCTGTCCGCCGGTCTCCAAAAGCATCGTTCCTGCTTGTAATGGCCTTGTTTGTAGCGGCCTGCCAGTCAACCTCCGACACCAGCACCTCTTCCTGATCCGCACTGCCCCGGAGCAAGGCCTCACCGGTGGGACTCACCAAAAGGGACTGACCGGTAAAATGCAGCTCCCCTTCGGACCCCACCCGATTACAGGTGGCGGTAAAAACACGATTGGTGAGCGCATAACCCGGCATAGCGGTCTGGCACCAGGGCAAAACAAGATTGGAAGGGTGAGCGATCAACTGAACACCTTTCAGGGCCAACAGCCGCCATACCTCAGGAAACATCCAATCGAAACAGACCAACATGCCCAGTCGCCCCCACGGCGTATCAAAAACTGGCAGCCCCAGATTGCCCGGTGTAAAAAAATCCTGCTCATTTAAAAAGAGGTGCAATTTTCGGTACAATCCTTCCACTCCCGAAGGACTCAGCAAAACCGCACTGTTGTAGAGTACATCCCCACTCCTCTCGTTAAATCCGGTTACCACCCAACTGCCACTGCTGCGCGCCCACTCCTGCAGGGCTTGCAAAAAAACACTGCCCTCCAGCGTTTCGGAGGATGCCAAAGCGGCCTCCCGGGAGCCAAAGGCGTAACCCGAAGAAGCCAGCTCAGGCAAAATCCACAAATCGGCTGGCGGTGCTTTTTGCAACAGCGCCAAAACGTGCGCGGTATTGGCGGCAACTTGCCCCAAACGAGGCTCCAACTGAATCATTCCCAAACGCATACAACAAGATGTTAAAATTCGAGGCCAAAGGGACGCACTACGGACGATAACGCGCCGCTCTTAAAAATTCGTGTCCATTATTCATCCGCATCAACTCCTCCAGACTGGTTTCAGGGTAGCGCTTTAAATAAGCCTGGACGATGCGATAACCCAGCCATACCCCGGTGCTTCCCGGCGATTCCTGACCGTAATAATACGTAAAAGGGCTCTTCCCGACATAGCGCTGAAGGGCCATCCGATCCGTTGAAAACAAATGCTTTTGCTCCACCATGTACGACCACATATCCTTTTCATAAGCGTTTACCCAATCCACCTCCTTCGAACTGTAATCAAAGAGCGTGGAATCGGGAATATCCGGAATCATCTGACGAACAAAATGACGCAATTGGCCCTCATACACCATCTGATTAATCAAATCATCGATGCTGTCGTTGTACGCAAAACGATCCATGGCCAGGGCCATCATCACATCGGGAACCACCTTCTCGGGCGCATAGCGCTTGCGCAAATAAACCGGAATCGACAACCACTCATAAAATACACAGTCGCGACCCAGATATTTTTCCACACTCACCGAAAGCCAGTCTGCATCCATCACAATCGATTGATTGAAACCACTCAGGTGCAGGTACACATCGGGCACAGACGCTTCAGGAAAATAGTATTTGTAATACTTAAAGGCCTGCTCCAGGTCCTGGCGCAACCATTCTTCCCGGCCAAAGACCAACTCCACACTGTCCAGCACCTCCTGATTGGGTTCGTAGGACAGAAAAAAGCGCAAGTCGTCGGCAAATTCAGGCTCCCCGGGAGCACTTCCCCCAATCACACCTACACTGTAGGCTTCCAAATAGCTGCCGTAACGCTCCTTCAGCTCAGGAAGTGCGGCCTCGAGACTATCCGGGGAAAGGGCAAACAACTCCCGGTAAAAGGGCACCAATTCAAAATCTACCTTCACATGGCGCACATCCGGGGCCTTTGGGCCACGGTTGCAGGCGCCCAGCACCAAAATAAACACCAACACCCCAACTGTTCTGTTCCACATCATTCGTTCAATTTTATAAGACGAATTTACAAAGGCCGGACCATAAAGCACAATATTTCCCAACAAAACAGGCAAAAAAGCACGCTTTTCCTTAAGTTTGCACAAATTTTGCTGACACAACATCGTAACCACCTAAAAGAAAACACATGAACAGAGTCGTTTTATTAGTGCTTTTCGCAGCAAGCGTTCTTATACAACCAACGCAGGCCCAGCAGGCCGGAGACACCCGCTTCTCCTTTGTCCTTGCCCCTCAATTGTCCTGGGTCAAGTCTGACCACGACAATATCGACAACAAAAGTTCCGATTTCGGCTATAACTTTGGGGTGGTCATCGACCGCTTTTTTGGCAACAATTATGCCTTCAGCACGGGTTTAACGATCAATACCACCGGCGGCAAACTGGCTTATCCGTCGGTAGACCAACTGGCCGCCTACAACCGGACTTACAAGCTCAAATACATTGAGGTACCACTGGGACTCAAACTGCGGTCGGAGGACCTGCACCGGGCCAACATTTACGGTCGCTTTGGCCTCTCTCCGCAAATCAACATCCAGGCACGTGACGGCAACGACAAAAACATCAGCAAAGAAGTCCGACTGTTCGACCTGGGCTACCACCTGGGCGGTGGCGTAGAATACTCCCTGGGCGGACGCAATGCGCTCATGCTCGGTCTGCTCTTCACCAATGGGTTCAGCGATATAACCAAGCATCCCGACTTCGATGACAAGAGTATTCTGAATCGCCTGGTTTTTGAATTCGGTTTTATTTTTTAATTCGCGCTAGCACCCTTCTGGTATGCAGGAAGACCTCAACATAGCACTGGCCCAACTCAACTTTAAGGTGGGTGATTTTGAACAAAACGCAAGCAAAATTAAAGCAGCCATCCAAGATGCTCAGGAAAAGGGGGCCGACCTGGTGGTCTTTTCGGAGCTGGCCATTTGTGGCTATCCGCCTTTGGATTTACTGACCCGCGAAGATTTTTCCCTCCGGGCTGTTGCCGCTTTGGAAGACCTGGCCGCTTGCTGTACCCATACGGCCGCGCTGGTGGGCGGTCCCAGTCTCAACCCCGATGCCAAAGGCAAGCCCCTGCTCAACAGCGCCTGGTTCCTTTACCAGGGAAAAGCCACAGCTGTAGCCCACAAGACCCTCCTCCCGACCTACGATGTTTTCGACGAATACCGCTACTTTCAACCCAACCATGCCTTTCAGGTACTGTCCTTTAAAGGCAAGCGACTGGCCATAACCATTTGTGAGGACATCTGGGACGACAGACCGGTAGAAAGGGTCTTCGACCGCAATCACCTCTACACCTTGTCGCCCCTGCAAAAACTGGCGGCCTTAAAACCCGACCTGGTCATTAACATAGCGGCATCCCCCTTTTCATACCACCAACACGAAATTCGCAAACAAGTCGTTTGCAAAAAAGCTGCCCAATACCGCCTGCCACTCTATTACGTGAACCAGACCGGCGCCAACACCGAACTGATTTTCGACGGAGGCTCTATGCACATCAGCAAGGAAGGGGAAGTGCTGCACCGCATGCCTTTTTTTGAGGAGGGGCTTTATTTCTGTAAGGAACAAGTCCCTGAAAACGCAGCGGCACCCGCGACAGACCTTAAAGACTACCCGCCACACATCCCTCTGATTCATCAGGCCCTCGTTACCGGAATCCGAGATTACTTTCACAAATCGGGTTTAAAGAAGGCCGTACTGGGCCTGTCGGGTGGACTCGACTCGGCGCTTACTGCTGCCTTGGCTGTGGAAGCCCTGGGCGCTGAAAACGTGCACGGCATTTTGATGCCCTCTCAATACTCCAGCGACCACAGTATTAAGGACGCAGAGGATTTGGCAGCCAACCTGGGCATCGACAGCACCACCCTGCCCATTAAAGACATCTACCAAAGCTTTGAAGCGGAACTGCAAAAATCTTTTGAAGGGCGCCGGCCCGATGTTACTGAAGAAAACATCCAGGCCCGCATACGTGGAACGCTCCTGATGGCCTGGTCCAACAAATTCGGCCACATCCTGCTCAACACCTCCAACAAAAGTGAGGCTGCCGTAGGTTACGGCACGCTTTATGGGGATATGAACGGGGGACTGAGTGTGCTGGGCGATGTATACAAAACCGATGCCTTTGCCCTGGCCCGCTACCTCAACCGCGAAAACATCCTGATTCCGGTCAACACCCTGGAAAAACCACCATCTGCTGAACTCCGGCCCGACCAAAAGGACTCCGATTCGCTGCCCGACTACGCACTGCTGGATGCCATACTTTTCCGCTACATTGAACAGAACAAAAGCGCGGAAGAGATTATGGGGGAGGGTTACGATGCAGGCACCACCGAGCGGGTGCTGCAAATGGTCAACCGAAACGAGCACAAACGTTTTCAGGCTCCCCCCATTCTCAGAGTATCGGGCAAAGCCTTTGGTTTGGGCAGGCGGATGCCTCTGGTAGCCCGGCACCAGCCGTAATATTTCGTTTTTTTTAACGACCAACCGTTTTTTTTTGTAATTTTGGGTGTTTTAGAACAGTGTTTTAGAACACGACGAAAAAATATGGCTGGACAAAAGAAAACACAGGTCACCGAACCTACCATTAAGGATTTCTCAATAGTTTACAGTGTATTGAGTGCCGAGGAGCGGGACTTTTTAGACAAGAACCACACCGTTCTCAAATACCGTAAAAACCAGATTATTTATCAGGAAGGGGAGATTCCCACCGGCTTACTCTGTCTGGGCGCCGGCAAAGTCAAAGTTTTTACCGAAGGAATTGGTGGTCGCGACCAGATAGTCCGACTGGCCAAAGCGCCCGATTTTATTGGCTACAGGGCCTTGTTTGCCGAAGGGCCCCACATCGCCTCGGCGGTTGTTATTGAACCCTGTGTCATCTTCCACATCAGCAAAGACGTCATTTACCAACTCCTGTTGCGCAACAACCGGCTTTGTATGAACATCATCAAATCCTTTGCCTCAGAATTGGGTTTCACGCGCTTTCGTACAGTCACACTCACCCAAAAACACATCCGGGGACGCCTGGCCGAAAGCCTCATTTTGCTGCGCGACATTTATGGCTTCGAAGGCGACGGGCAGACCCTCAACATCCATCTTTCGCGGGAGGATTTGGCCAACTTTTCCAACATGACCACCTCCAACGCCATCCGAACCCTCACCACCTTCACCAAGGAAGGACTCATTGCCGTGGATGGACGAACCATCAAAATCCTGGACGAAGAAAACCTCGACCGCATTTCACGGCTGGGCTAGGGCACGCACCGCCCTAAAAAACCGGACAGCTATTCCTTAAAATAAACACGCTTTACCCGGCGACTGATTCCGGTGAGTATCTCATAAGGAATGGTTCCGAGCAACTCAGCCACCTCCGATACCGAGGGCTCCTCGCCAAAGACCACCACCTCATCGCCCTCCTTTACAGAAAGGCGGCTTACATCCACCATGCACATATCCATGCAAATGTTGCCAACTATGGGCACCATTTGCCCACCAATGTTTACCCCGCCCCTTCCATTGCTGAGCCCGCGGCTGAGGCCATCGGCATAACCGATGGGCAATACCGCTATGCGACTGCCCTCGGGCAACACGCCCCGCCGGCCATAGCCAATGGTAGCGCCCGCCTTCACCGTTTTAATCTGCGAGATGTAGGTCTTCAGTGTAGCGACCGTTTGCAAAGCGCCATCCGACGCTGCGCCAATACCGTAAAGCCCGATGCCCAAACGCACCATGTCGAATTGAAACTGAGGGAAGCGTTCCACCCCGGCCGAGTTGAGCAAATGACGTAGAAAAGGGACCTCCAATCCCCCCTGCAATTGGGCACAGAAACGCTGAAACACGGCGGCCTGCTCCCGGGTAAAGGCATCGTGGCGCGCCTCATCACTGCCGGCCAAATGAGAAAACACCGAAGCTACCTGCAATTGCGGCATTCGCCGCAAGTGCGCAAGCAGCTGCTCTGCCTCCTCCTCAAAAAAACCCAGGCGATACATCCCCGAGTCCACCTTCAGGTGAATGCGGCTGAAATCGGTTCCCTCCTGAACTACCATTCGGTTCCAGGCCTCCAACATTCGAAAACTGTAGATTTCGGGTTCCAGACCATGCGCCAGCATTTGGGGAAAACTCTTTTCCTCGGGATTCATAACCACAATGGGCAAAGAAATGCCGGCCTGTCGCAACTCTACCCCTTCGTCGGCAAAAGCCACCCCAAGGTAATCTACCTTATGGTGTTGCAAAACCGAAGCAATTTCAAACAAGCCACTCCCATAACCGAAAGCTTTTACCATAGCCAGGGTTTTAACGCCGGGCTGCAGCTTCGAGCGAAACACATTAAAATTATGCACCAGCGCGTCCAGGTTGATTTCCATAATGGTATTGTGCTGCTTACGCTCCAGCCGCTCTACCAGTCGCTCAAACTGAAAAGCACGCGCACCCTTAATCAATATCGCCTCCTGCCTGAATTCCAGCTGTGAAAAAGTCTTCAGAAGCGCCTCCGTAGTATCGAAAAACAAGGCCCCTGACTCAAAAAATGAAGCATAACGCCCCAGCACCTCACCCACCCCAATAAAGCGCTCTATTCCCCGGTCCCCAATCATTTTTGCCACGCGGGGATACAAGTCCTCATCGGAGATGCCGGTCTGAAAAAGATCAGACAAGATTAGGCAACGCCGGGTGGGCTGTACCTGTTCCAAAAAGCCCAGGGCCGTTTCCAGAGAGGTCAAATCCGAATTGTAACTGTCGTTAATGAGCGTACACCCACTGACCCCCTCCTTCTGCTCCATGCGCATGGCCACAGCCTGTAAGCGCCCTAAGAGGGGAGACAAGTCGGCAAAAGAATAGCCTTTGTACAAAAGCACCAAAATAACCGGAAGTACATTCTCCAGCGAAATGGCGTCCCTAAAGGGCAGGAAACAGCTGAAAGGCTGCCCCTTCCACTCCAGACTAAGTCTTTGCCCCTGCGGCTCAGCAGCGGCCTCCAGCAAGCGGAGATCGGCCTGCTCACAACGTCCCCAGGACAACAAATGCTTATCGCCAAAACGCGCCTGCACTTTGTGGCGTACCAGTTCGTGATCGCAGCCGTAAAAAATTAAGGAGCAGGCAGTAAACAGCTTCAGCTTCTCATCCAGCTTCTCCTCCTCCGAAGCAAAATACTCCTGGTGGGCTGCCCCGATATTCGTCAACAAACCCCAATCCGGCTGAATCATCTCCCGCAAGCGTTCCATTTCACCGGGACGACTGATGCCTGCTTCAAATATCCCAAGTTGATCCTCTTCTTTCAAATGCCAGAGACTAAGCGGCACGCCCAACTGACTGTTGTAACTGCGGGGCGACCGGCAAACCCTTTCCGCTAGCCCCAGGGTCTGACCCAGCCATTCCTTTACAATAGTCTTTCCATTGCTGCCGGTAAGAGCCATAATGGGGAAATGGAAACGGCGACGATGCTCCCTGCCCAGGGCCTGCAGGGCTGCAAGCACCTCAGGCACCACAACAAAGCGGGCGCCGGAAAGCGAAGGCAAAGACTTACCTTCAGCCACCACAAAATGACGAATTCCCTTTTCCCAGGCCGACTGCAAATAACGGTGTCCGTCCTTAAGGCCATCCGACAAGGCAAAAAAGACCGCATCGCCTCCCTCTACCACCAGGCGGGTGTCAAAGACCAGGCGACGTACCACTTGCTTTCCATCTCCCAGCAAACGGCCTCCGCTTAAGCGGGCAATATCTTCAAAGACATACATAAGGACGGGTTTTGCACCATTGAAATTACAGACATTTGTAGACACAACTGCCCGATTGTTTCCAAGCAATCACTACCTTTGCAAAGGTAAATAAAAAGCTTGCAAATCGATTATTATGGAAAAGGAAGCATTGCTGGACATCATTCTGCAAGATTTGAAGGAACTGGACAAGTTGCTGCGGACCTTCAGCGGAAAGGACCACATTCCCGAAGCTTTCATTCACCTGGCCCAAAGCAAGGTCAGCGGTATAGCCAACGAAGTGGACTTGCTGGGCAGTCTGGCCAAAAGCTCCTCGCAAACTACAGCAGCACCAGAAACCACACCCCAACCCGAATCAGAACCAACTCCCATTACTGCTCCTGCCCCCGAACCGCAGGAGGAGCCGAAAATGGAACAAAAAGAGGAGCTGAAAGAAGAAGCCCAGGAACAGTCCAAAGTGGAGCCCAAAGAACAATCCAAAGTGGAGTCCAAAGAACAACCCAAAGTGCAGACCAAAGAGCAGTCCACACTGCAAAGACCTGCAGTGGCCCCACCCTCTTCGCCAGAAACGCCCGGTGCTGAAAAAAAGGTTTTGGGCGAATTATTGGGTAAAGACCGCACCTCCTTCAACGAAAAACTGGGCAATGGCCAAAGCAAGGCAGGCAAAAAAGTACTTTCACCCGTAAGGGATTTGCGCAAGGCGTTGGGCATCAACGACCGTTTTTTTTATCAGCGTGAATTATTCAACGGCAGTGCCGATTTGATGTACCAGACCCTGGATCAACTCAACCAAATGGACAATTTGTCGTCCGCCAAAAGCTTTATTTCAGCCAACTTCAGCTGGCAGTCCGACCAGGAAGCCGTACATGCTTTTATGGATCTGCTGGAACGTCGCTTTCACCAATAAATATCCCTACACCCATGGGCAAGCTCATTTTGGTCCCCACCCCAATCGGTCACCTCGAAGACATCACCCTACGGGCACTGCGCACCCTAAAGGAGGTAGACTTCATTTTGGCAGAAGACACGCGCACCACCGGTTTTTTACTCAAACATTTTGACATAAAAACCAAGATGCAAGCCCATCATAAATTCAATGAACACGCTACAGCGCAACGGGTGGCGCAACGCCTTCTGGGAGGAGAAACGGCAGCCCTGGTCAGCGATGCCGGCACGCCGGGCATCTCCGACCCCGGCTATCTGCTGGTAGCAGCCTGTATCGAAGCAGGGGTTCAGGTTGAATGCCTTCCGGGCGCCTCAGCCCTTATTCCGGCTATTGCGGCAGCAGGCTTGCCCAACGATCGCTTTACCTTCGAAGGTTTTCTGCCGCAAAAAAAAGGCCGACAAAAAAAATTCCTATCCTTACAGGAAGAGGAGCGCACCATGATATTTTACGAGTCGCCCCATCGCTTAATCAAGACGCTGGAGCAAGCCATCCTTTTTTGGGGTGGGGAGCGCAGAGCCGCAGTTTGTCGCGAACTCACCAAAATTCATGAAGAAATTCGTCGCGGTACACTCAACGACCTGCTCACTCACTACAGCGAACACCCACCCAAGGGTGAAATTGTTTTTGTTGTGGAAGGGAAAAAAGATTCCTAACTTTGAACAACTGAATTTACCCCACTTCAGACCATTAATGCAATTTGCAAGTTCTTAACCATTTAATCTTTCCAAAATGAAGAAACTGTTTTTAGTATTGTTTCTACTGCCGCTCTTGTTGTGGCAATGCAATCCCGGACCCTCCAGAACAGAGCTCCGGCAAGCCAACGATTCCCTCTTAATGGTCAGTGCCCAAAAGGAAATTCAGCTGAATCAGTTCATCGAAACCATGGGCGATATTGAAGAAAACCTGAGACTCATCAAGGAAAAAGAGCAAATACTCTCGGTAGACAGTCCAGGCAGTGATGAGCGTGGTCGCAGCGGAGAAGAAATCAATCAGGACATCCAATTGATTTACGACCTGATGGTGCAAAACAAGAACCGCATTCAGGAACTCGAAAAACAAATGAAAACGGCCGGGGTAGACAACTCCAGACTCAATCGCCTGATTGCGGGACTCAACCAGCAACTGCAGGAAAAATCGGAGGAGATCATGAAGTTGCAGAACCAGCTCGAACAAAGGGATGTGCATATTTCTCATTTGTCGGGCGAACTTTTCGACCTCAGTTTCGAAATCGACTCTCTGCGCAAGATACAGGAAGCCACCCGTTCTCAGCTCGACAACACCACCGATGCCTATAACACCGCCTGGTTTGCCATGGGCACCAGAAAGGAGCTGCTCGACAAAAGCATCATAACCAGAGATGGCTTTTTGTTTTTTGGCAGCGACCAGGTATTGAAAGAGAATTTTGATCACCAGTACTTTGAGCAGTTAGACATTCGCCAAAAAGAAGATTTTCAGCTCTTCACCGATAAAGCAGAAGTGCTGACTGCGCATCCTGCCGACTCCTTCGAACTGACGGAGGGTGAAGACGGCATGCTTATACTGGTAATTACTGATCCCGAACATTTCTGGAGCATCTCCAAGTACCTGGTAGTAAAGGTAAACTAAACAAAAAATCAAACACCAATAACGACCAGAAAGATCCCCGGTCACACCGGGAGCTTTTTGGTCGTTATATTTGCAAGAGGACCGGCCATGCCAAAGTACCAACATCTTTTTTTTGACCTCGACCACACCCTTTGGGATTTTGCCACCAATGAACAACTGACCCTCAAAAGCCTGTTTCAACGCTACCAACTTGACAAGTACTTCAGCGACTTTAAGGCTTTCTTTGCCACTTACCAACCCATCAACAACAGCCTTTGGCTCCAATACCGCAACAACCACATCACCAAAAAACAACTGAACACGGGGCGCTTTCACCAGACTTTTTTGACTGGGGGACTGGATAATGAAACGATGGCGACAAATTTTGCCGGTGATTTCATCAGGGAAAATGCCCTGCAAACCACCCTCATGCCCCATACCTTAGAGGTTCTGGACTACCTGAAACCCCGGTACCACATGCACATCATTACCAATGGTTTTGTGGAGACCCAGCAGCTAAAGCTGGATGAAAGCGGATTAAGTCCCTACTTTGAGCGCCTTTTTGTTTCAGAACGGGTGGGTGCACAAAAACCCAGGAGGGCCTTCTTCGAATACGCCATTAAAAGCTGCAATGCGCGTAAAAAGGAAAGTCTGGTAATAGGCGACAGTCTGGATGCCGACATTCAGGGCGCCAAAAATTTTGGCCTGGACCATGTGTTCTTCAACCCTGCACAAATAGCGCACAACGAAACGGTACAGAAAGAAATCAGCTCTTTACGTGAACTGATCGACTGGCTTTAAAAATCGGCATCCCGCTCAAAACCGGCCCCCATACTTTTTCCGAACTCAGCTCCTGAAGCGGGCACACCGGCACCTGGTCCCTCGTTCATCCGGGATCCCAGGGTAACGGGTCCCTCCGCCGCAGCTGTCCCAAAGCCCCCCTCAAAGCCACCTGCCTCAATATCCTCAAAACGGATGGCTTCGGGACGGAAGCGCAGGCGCACATCACCCACCGCACCATTACGGTGCTTGGCGATGATGATTTCAGCCAGACCAACCAGACTGTTGCCCTGCTCATCTTCCAAAATTTTATAGTATTCGGGACGGTGAATAAACAGCACCATATCGGCATCCTGCTCTATGGCCCCCGATTCCCGAAGGTCGGAGAGCTGAGGACGTTTGCCTTCACCGGTGCGACTTTCAACGGCACGACTCAACTGCGAGAGAGCAATAATGGGTACATTTAATTCCTTGGCCAAACCCTTAAGCGAACGAGAAATCATACTCACCTCTTCCTGACGATTGCCGGGACGCATCGCGGTGGCATTCATCAACTGCAAATAGTCAATGACAATGATCTTAATGTCGTGCAGCTTTTTTAAACGCCGACACTTCGCCCTAAGATCGAAGACCGACAAGCCGGCGGTATCGTCGACAAAAAGGGGGGCATCAATCAGGGTTTTCACCTTATGGTCGAGCTGTTCCCATTCAAAAGGGGCCAGTTTACCGGTTTTGATCTTATCGGCTTCCAACTCGGTTTCCGACACAATCAAACGATTCACCAGCTGTACATTGGACATCTCCAGGGAGAAAACTGCAACGCCTTGCTTGTACTTCACAGCCATATTGCGAGCCATGGACAGCACAAAGGCTGTTTTTCCCATAGCAGGTCGGGCTGCAATAACAATCATATCTGAAGCCTGCCAGCCTGAAGTAATCCGGTCCAGTTCGGTAAATCCACTGGGCACTCCGCTGAGGCCGTCGGTACGCTTACTGGCAGCCCTTATTTGCTCTATAGCCTCTGAAATCACCGGGTTAATCTGTACCGCCTCCCGCTTCATACTGCCCTGCGAAAGCTGAAAAAGAGCACCTTCCGCTTCTTCCAGAAGATCGTTCACATCCTGGGTGTCGTCAAAGGCCTTAGTCTGCATCACACCGGAAATGCGAATCATTTCCCGTTGCAAAAACTTTTGATAAATGATCCGGGAATGGTATTCAATGTGGGCAGCAGAAGCAACCCTGCCGGTCAGCTGGGTTATGTAAAAAGCACCGCCCACTTCATCGAGCTTGCCCATCCGCCGCAATTCCTCGGTAACGGTAAGCAGGTCTACCGGCTGTTCCCGGCCAAAAAGATTGGTGATGGCTTCAAAAATCTGTTGGTGGGCCTCCTTGTAAAAACACTCCCTTTTCAGGATCTCGGAAACATTAATAAAGGCATCCTTTTCCAACAACATGGCACCCAAAACCGCCTCCTCGAGCTCCAGTGCCTGAGGCGGCATCTTCCCTGCCGTCTCAAGAGTCACCTGCTCCTCTTTCCTTCTGGTATTGCCACTGCGTTGTTCTGCCATAGTACGCTTATTTTTTAAGGGGTAACAAAGTTAACAAAAATACCTTCGGCTTCCGAAAAATGTTTTTCTTTGCAACAAAGCAAAGTAAAATGATTGTCTTTCCCAACGCAAAAATTAATCTGGGCCTGTTTGTCACCGAAAAACGCAGCGATGGCTACCATAACCTGGAGACCGCCTTTCTTCCTCTTCCGGGACTCTGCGATGTATTGGAGGTTTTACCGCACAGTGGAAAGGAGGATCATTTCAGCAGCAGCGGCCTTGTGGTGGACGGGCCCTTTTCAGACAATCTGGTGGGCAAAGCCGTTCAGGTACTGCGTGCGCATACCCCCCTGCCTCCCCTGAACATACATTTGCACAAAAAAATTCCTTTTGGAGCGGGACTGGGAGGAGGTTCGGCCGACGCAGCTTTTATGCTCAAGGCACTTAACCGACAATTTGGCCTTCAACTCAGTCGGGCCCAACTCGAGGGCCTGGCGGTCCGACTGGGCGCAGATTGCCCAGTTTTTGTGGCCAATCGTCCGGTATTGGCCCGGGGCATAGGCGACGAATTTGAGCCACTCGACCTTGATCTGGCCGGCTGGCATTTGCAGCTGGTCGTTCCGGGCATTCACGTGCCAACGGCCCTGGCCTACAGCCGCATCGTGCCCCAAAAACCGAAAACCCCATTGAAAGAACTGTTGGCCAAAGGGCCTGAACATTGGCCCAACCGGGTTAATAATGATTTTGAACCTTCCGTATTTAAGGCCCATCCCGAGATTTCAGCCATTAAAGAAAAGATGTACCACGAAGGCGCCGTTTATGCGGCCATGTCGGGCAGCGGCTCAGCAGTTTATGGCCTGT
The DNA here is from genome assembly GCF_002210225.1 of Geofilum rhodophaeum. Taxonomy (GTDB): domain Bacteria; phylum Bacteroidota; class Bacteroidia; order Bacteroidales; family Marinilabiliaceae; genus Geofilum; species Geofilum rhodophaeum. Next base: position 274,723 of record NZ_MWUJ01000001.1, read on the forward strand.
TCAGACAGCCACCAGCTCTTACATGGCCCGGCGACTGGTTTGTTCACAACGAACTATTATAAGCTAATCGGCCAATGGAAGGGTAAAGCAGAAGCGACTGCCTTTTCCGGGTGTACTGGAGACTTCAAGCTGTCCCCCGTTGCGCTCGATAAAATCACGACAAAGCAACAGACCCAAGCCGGAACCTTTCTCGCCTCTGGTTCCGGATTCCGTATGGCCCTGCGCCGAAGAAATCTTTTCAAGGGTAGCCGCATCCATGCCCACTCCACTGTCGATTACACAAATGCAAATCTGCTCACCAGATTTTTTCGCTGCTACACGCACTTCGCCTCCGGCGTCGGTAAATTTGAGGGCATTCATCAATAAATTACGAACAATGGTTCGAAGCATATTCTCATCGGCATATACCTGAACGTCCGTATCCACCTGCTCGTACATGACCACAGTCTTCTTCAGGGCGCTGTCCGACAGCAAATCCAGCGTTTCCCGAATCAAGTCCGAAAGATTCAGAGCAGAGGGACTGAATTGAATTTCGTCGCTTTGGGAGCGGGCCCAAAACAACAGGTTTTCCAGCAAATTGAAGACCTGAAGGGCGGCATCGTTAATAAAACGGGCGTACATTTTTACCTTTTCCTTGTCCGCATCGTCCCCGGCATCGGTCAGTAAAGAGGCAAAACCCATAATGGTATTAAAAGGCGCCCGCAAATCGTGCGCCACCAGAGAATAAAGCCGATCCTTAGTTTGCAAATGCCTCACCAACTGCTCGTTGCTGGCCTGCAACTCCTCCGCCTGCTCCTCCAGTTTACTGGCCTGCTCTCCGATCAACTCCCGATGCTCTTCCAGCAAACGATTGGCCTGCTCCAATTCTTCGGCACGATGTTGCAAGGACCGGTTTTGTAAACGCAAGCGTATGGTCTGATCGGCCACCCTTGTCTCCAGTTTGACTTTTTGCTTTCGCAACTGTCTTGTCCTGAAAACAAACACCCCCCAAATCAAAAGCAGCACCAGCGAAACAAACAAAATCAAAGCCCACCAGGTCATCCACCAGGGCGGCAGCACTTTAATCTTTACAGCAATGCCTTCTTGGGTCCATACCCCATCGTTGTTGGCTGCCTTTACCCGAAATACATAGGTCCCCGGATAAAGATTGGTATAAGATGCGGAGCGCTTGTTGCCCAAATCGATCCAGGTCTCATCAAAGCCCTCCAACATGCAGGCGTAGGTATTCTTCGTGGGATTAAAAAAGTTAAGTCCCACAAACTCAATGGAAAAAAACTTTTGATCATAATTCAACACAATTTCGTCCAGGCTATTCAGCTCAGCCGGCAAAATCTGGTCTTCTCCATAACTGGTAATGGGCTCATTAAAAAGACTAAAGCGAGAAAAGCGCAGAACGGGCGGCTCCAGATTGTAGCTCAACTGGTTCGGATTAAAATGGTTGGTCCCTTGTGGACCAGCAAAAAGAAGATAATCGGCCCCATTAGAAAAAGAGGCATTGATGTTAAAACCGGGACCTTGCAAGCCATCGAATTCGTCAAAACTGTGCAGTATGTTTTTTTCCGGATGAAGCGCGTACAGCCCGTGCAGGGTAGCCACCCAGATCTTACCCGCTGCATCTTGCTCTATGGCGGTTACAAACTGGCTGACCATGGCCTCGGCATACCTTTTAAAACGGCCCTCTCCTTCCCAGGTAAAAAGCCCGTTGTTGGTTCCTACCCACAAGCGTCCCGCCTTATCCTCCAAAAGACTAAGCACCTGATTGCCTTGCAGTCCCCCCTCGGCATCTGGATTGGCCAAAAACACCTCAAAGCGGTCCGACCCCGGCCGCAGAACGTTTAAGCCATGCACGGTAGCCACCCACAAATTGCCCCACCGATCTACCAAAACCTTGTACACCCAGTCGGAACTCAGGCCATTGTTGCGTTCATTATAGTTCTCAAAGGTTTCCGTTTCCGGATCAAAACGATCCACCCCACCTCCGTGCAAACCCAGCCAAAGCATCCCGTTCTCGTCTTCCGTTATACTGCGCACATCATTAAAACTGGGAGCGGCTACGGTCAGGCCCTTGCGCCAAACTTCAAAGTCCTCCCCGGATTCATTATAACGATGCAAACCTCCGGCGTGGGTGCCCATCCACATCCGCCCCTTTCGGTCGCTATACAAGGCAAGCACACTTCCGGGTCCCAGGGCCGATCCAACAGGGCCATCCTCTGAAGCAATGCGAAGAGTGCGCCCCTCCTTCCACAGGAAAACATCCAATCCACCTTTAAAATTGCCCAACCACAAATTGCCTTCCTGATCTTCATGAATGGCTGATATGTTTGCACCTGTGGTATGCCAATAATTCCGCTCTAAGGCATTGTAGGTCCTGAAACCCCTTTGCCAGTACGACACATACACGCCCTCGCCGTTATGGTAGCTGTACAGATTGCCCTGCCGGTCGACAAAGGAACCATTGAGTCCCGTAGCCAGGGAGCCCGCCTCCAAGGGCATGTGGTAATAGCCGGCAAATGAATCGGATTCGGGCAGGTAAAGTTTCAACCCACTGTAGTCACTGGTCCATAGCCGTCCCTGCACATCGGTCTCCAAACCAAAAAAATAGCGCTCCCCCCCTTGCTCAAAGTAGCGCCTAACCTCTTGTTCATCCTTCGAAATGCGGGCAACACCGCCATTCTCCAGCGCAGCCCAGATATAACCATTGGCCGCTGCCAGATCCAGCACTTTGTAATCGGCCTTTTCGCCCACGAGCTGCTGCTTATAATAAACAAAGCTGCTGCTGTCGGCAGGATCGGGGTAGCAGAGGATGCCCTGCCCTGCGTGATGACCGAGCCACCAGGCGCCTTGCTCATCGATCAGAAAGGAGGAAAGTGCGCCCAAGGGGGAGCTGAGCACCCATTCAAATTGCTGCTTGTCTTGATTGTAGCGAAAAATTTGATCAGAAAATCCAACCAGCAAGTGCCCTTCGGGAGTGAGGGACAAAAACTCCAGATAGACCCCGGGCAAACCTTTAAGGTCCTGATCGCTGACCACCACCTCAAAATAATCGTACTGCCAGTTGTATAGGGAAAGTCCGTGCGAAGTAGCCACCCAGAGCTGATTACGACCGTCCACCACCATGTGCTCAACCATACTGCCCACCAGTCCGTCGAGCCGGTTGCGGTTAAAAGAACGGTAAGACCGGATTTCATGTCCGTCGTAGCGATTGATCCCATCCCGGGTGCCGATCCAAAGATAGCCATAATGGTCCTGAACCATGCCGGTAACATACTGACTGGTCAGACTTTTACCCATGGGCAAACGGGAAAAATGCAACTCGGGAGCCTGCGCCTTTAAAGGCAGCGTGCCAACCAACCATACCAACCAAATGCTGAGGAATATCCGACTCACAAGCTTTCCCTTTTCTAATTTTCAGATCAACATCAGCTGTTTATACCCTTGCCGTACAAAAAAGTTGCCTTTTTAACATCCGAAAAAAGGCTGCCTGAGGGGCAGCCTTTGTAAGTTCTAAAACTCAGCACTCTTGGGTGTTCGTGGAAAAGGAATGACATCCCGTATATTACCCATTCCGGTAACAAAGAGCATCAGGCGCTCAAAGCCCAGTCCAAAGCCGCTGTGGGGCACGGCACCAAAGCGGCGGGTATCGAGGTACCACCACATTTCTTCCGCAGGAATATCCATTTCTTCCATCCGCGCCAGCAGCTTGTCGTAGTTTTCTTCGCGCTGAGAACCGCCAATTATCTCTCCAATTTGAGGAAACAGCACATCCATGGCCCGAACGGTTTTATGGTCCTCATTCAGCTTCATGTAAAAAGCCTTAATCTCCTTGGGGTAGTCGGTCAGCACCACCGGCTTTTTAAAATGCTTCTCTACCAAAAAGCGCTCATGCTCACTCTGCAAATCAGCACCATAGCCTTCAATGGGATATTTGAACTGCTTCTTTTTATTGGGCTTAGAATCTTTCAAGATCTGAATGGCCTCGGTATAGGTAAGCCGAACAAATTCATTTTCCACCACAAAGCGCAATTTTTCGAGCAACTCCATACTGCGCTCCTCCGCTTTCTTGTTCTTCTCCTCCTCGAGCAAACGCTTACTCAAAAAATCCAGGTCGTCCTGACAATGGTCCAGAGCATAACGAATAAGGTACTTCAGAAACTCCTCGGCCAAATCCATGTTGTCGTTCAAATCGTAAAAGGCCATTTCGGGTTCAATCATCCAAAACTCGGCCAAATGGCGGGTGGTGTTGGAGTTCTCGGCACGAAAGGTAGGACCGAAAGTATAAATATCGGCCAGCCCCATCGCTGCCAGCTCGCCCTCGAGCTGACCCGAAACGGTAAGGTTGGTGGCCTTTCCAAAAAAGTCCTTACTGAAATCAATGCCGCCATCCTCTTTTTTCGGCAGTTGATTCAGGTCCATCGTAGTCACCTGAAACATTTCACCGGCCCCTTCCGCATCGGAGGCGGTAATAATCGGGGTGTGAATATTTACAAAACCCTTGGATGTAAAGAAGTTGTGCACCGCAAAAATCATGGCATGGCGCACGCGGGCGATGGCACTGAAAGTACTGGTTCGAAAACGCAGGTGAGCCTTCTCTCTCAGGAATTCAAGAGAATGCTTCTTGGGCTGCAGAGGATAGGCATTGGGATCACAATCGCCCAACACTTCCAGCTTTTCGGCCAGCATTTCCACCTTCTGGCCTGAGCCCTGGGAGGGACTCAGTTTACCCGTAATGGCCAGGGAGGCCCCGGTTGTTGCACGACGTAATAAGTCCTCTCCAAATTTTTCAACATCGGCCACTATTTGCAAGTTGTGAATCACTGAGCCGTCGTTCAGGGCAATAAAATTAACCTGTCGGGAGCCTCTTCGGGTCCGCACCCAGCCTTTTACCAGATACTCTTCTCCCACTTCACCCGTCTTCAGAATGTCGGAAATTTTTGTACGTCGCATATTACGATTTTAAAGCGGTTATTTACTAGGACTTGCTCCTGCTTGCAGGCAGCACGCCAACAGCCAACAAAAATAGCGATTTATTATTAAACGAGTGCTTTTCACTTACAGGAATCCCCCTACCGCGAAGCAGAAAGCACACCAAAGAAAAAAGCGCCCCTTGCGGGACGCTTTTAATTAAAATCAAGACCATAGGGTCTATTCCGATATTTCTACAATCAAATGATTCTTGGGCACCCGCTGTCCTTCGGCCACCATGATTTTGGTCACCTTTCCGTCGTAGGGCATGAGCACCTTATTCATCATCTTCATCGCCTCCAGAATCAAAAGCACTTCGCCTTCCTTCACCCGGTCGCCTTCCTTCACCATAAACTTAACAATGGTTCCGGGTATGTGCGAACGAATTTCGAAAGGATTGGGTGCCTCATAGGGCTTCCGGTTGGCATATTTTATGGTAAGCAGGGTCTTGTATTTCCGCGCAGTTACGGCGAAATCGACCAGCTCGAGTTTTTTCTCTTCCATAAGACTGCTCCTTAAAATGGTGGAATTCCGTGTTTTTTAAAGGGCCGCTGATCAATCTTGTTGCTCGACACCTCAATGGCGTGCAGCAACAATTTGCGGGTTTCCTCCGGCTCAATTACCGAGTCGATGTAACCCTTGGCAGCTGCCACATAAGGATTGGCAAAACGCTCAATGTATTCCTGCACCTTTACTTCGCGCATCTTATCGGGATCCTCTGCTTCCTCAATCTCCTTTTTGAAGATGATGTTGGCAGCACCTTCGGGACCCATAACGGCAATTTCGGCAGTAGGCCAGGCAAACATGAAGTCGGCACCCAGGTGGCGACTGTTCATGGCAATGTAACCACCCCCATAGGCCTTACGCAGAATAACGGTAATCTTGGGCACACTGGCTTCCGAATAGGCGTAAAGCACTTTGGCGCCGTGACGAATCACGCCCGCATGCTCCTGATCCACCCCGGGCAAATAACCGGGCATGTCTTCCAAGGTAATGATCGGAATATTAAAAGCGTTACAGTAGCGAATAAAGCGGGCGGCCTTATCCGAGCTGTCGCAATCGAGCACACCGGCCAGCACCAGCGGCTGGTTGGCTACAAAACCAGTGGTTTGTCCGTTCATACGGCCAAAACCAATGACGATGTTGGGTGCAAAAAACTCCTGGATCTCAAAGAAATCGGAATCGTCCACAATGGCTTTAATGACATCGCGAACATCGTAAGGCTGCTTGGGATCGGAAGGAATGATGTCCTCGATCTTCCCGTTAAACTTAGGTTCCTTTGGAGGAAAGACTTTGGCCTTTTGGGTATTGTTCCAGGGTATGAAGGAGATGAGTTTCTTAATTTGCTCGAAACACTCCAACTCACTGCTGGCAAAGAAATGTGCATTTCCGGTAATTTCGGCGTGCACACGGGCACCACCCAGCTCTTCCATAGAAATCTCCTCACCCAGAACCGTCTTGATAACACTGGGTCCGGTAATGAACATCTTGGAGATTTGATCAACCATAAACACAAAGTCGGTGAGCGCCGGGGAATAAACTGCACCACCGGCGCAGGGTCCCAAAATCACGGAGATCTGGGGAATAACACCCGAGGCAATGGTGTTGCGGTAGAAAATCTCACCATAACCGGCCAGGGAATTCACACCTTCCTGAATACGGGCTCCCCCGGAATCGTTGATTCCAATCAAGGGCATGCGCATTTTCAGGGCATGGTCCATAATCTTGGTGATTTTGCGGGCATGCATTAACCCCAAAGAACCACCGGCAACGGTAAAATCCTGAGCAAAAATGGCCACCGGTGCACCATAAATGGTACCGGTTCCAATAATTACCCCGTCGCCGTGCAATTCCTTCTTATCCATACCGAAGTCGCGGGCCTCATGCTCTACAAAGAGGTCGTACTCGGTAAAGGAATCGTTGTCGAGAAGCGCCAAAATGCGTGAGCGGGCAGTCATCTTACCCATAGCCATTTGTTTCTCAATGGCTTTCTCACCACCTCCCAACTGAACCTTTTCTCTTCTTTTGCGAAGATCAAGGATGTGCTTTTTTAAAGACATACTCAATTAGTTTTGGTTAATTTGTTGTTTGTCAGAAGCTTATGCCTACAACCGACAAACCAAATGCGGTACATAATTACTAATTTTAGCGGCAATGGCCTACACATTTCTCGCGAAATTTCACCCCTCCAGAGCTAAGACTCTGAGAAACAAGGCCATTTATTCCGTTAAAAAACCACAAGATACAACCCTCTGAATCAAAGCGCAAATCAGAGAACGGAGCCCCAATGCAGACTAATGCAGACTACTTGGGGGCACGACGATAAAGCGCGATGGCAATGAGCGAGAACACCAGATTAGGCATCCATACAGCCAGGAGGGGACTCATATTGCCATTAATGGCAAAAGTAGTAGACACGGTCATAAACAGGATATAGGCAAAGCTCAGGGCAATGCCCACCCCAATGTGCAGCCCCATTCCCCCTCTCACCTTACGAGATGCCAGGGAGAGTCCCATCACCGCTAGAATAAAAGCCGAAAACGGGGAGGCTGTCCTGCGGTATTTCTCAATCAGAAACTCCTCCACATTACCCACACCCCTTTGCTGCTGCTCCGTAATGTAGTCGTCCAGCTCAAGGTTATTCATCGTTTCGAAAAACTTCCGCTCCTCCTTGAAATCTGCCGGCTTCATATTCAGCAAGGTATCCATTCGCCGACCTTCCTCTATACGCTGACGGTCGTCGTCCAGAAACTCACGCACAGTATAACGCCGCAGCGACCAGCCCTGGGTCGTTGTATCGTAAACAGCCGTATCGGCAGTAATTTTCTTGAGCAAACGTTTACCGTCAAATATTTCGAGACTAAAATCGTCTCCTACCTCACGCAAAGAAGAGTAACGACGAACGTAAACAAACACATCGGGCTCTATTTGCATGTGAATATTGTTGCGTCCGGTTTCCCGCCTTTTTTTTATGTAAGTGTTTTCAAAATCGAGGCGCACTCTGTTGGCAGGGGGGATAACGTAAGCACCCAAAACAAAAGAAAAAGAACCGATTATTGCAGCGCCGAGCAGGTAGGGCACCAACAAACGCCGAAAGCTCACGCCACTCGATAAAATGGCAATTATTTCGGTCTGGTATGCCATCTTTGAAGTGAAGAAAATAACCGCAATAAAGACAAAAAGCGGAGTAAAGAGATTGGCAAAATAAGGAATAAAATTGGCGTAATAGTCGAACACGATGGCTTGCAGGGGCGCTTTATTCTCCAGAAAATCATCGATTTTCTCAGCCATATCAAAAACAACCGAAATACTAATGATCAGCAAAATCGCAAAAAAGAAAGTCCCCAGAAACTTTCTCAAAATGTACAAATCGAGTTTTTTCATCAATAAAACGGTTTTCACTAATCCTTACAAACGAACATTCAGTTGACGTACCATACGCTCCTTCCACTCAAAAAACGTGCCCGCCAATATTTGCTTACGTGCCTCACCCACCAGCCAAAGGTAAAAAGACAAATTGTGAATGGAGGCCAACTGGGGGCCCAACATTTCTTTAGCTACAAACAAATGTCGCAAATAAGCCTTACTGTACAACAAATCCTGGGGACAATGTCCGTCGGGATCCATGGGCGAGAAATCCTGCTTCCATTTCTCATTGCGTATGTTTATGATGCCTTGGGCCGTAAACAACATCCCGTTGCGACCGTTCCGTGTTGGCATCACACAATCGAACATATCCACCCCAAGCGCAATGGCCTCCAAAATATTGGAAGGGGTACCTACGCCCATCAGATAACGAGGCTTGTCGGCAGGCAAAATGGCGTTAACCACCTCAATCATTTCGTACATCACCTCTTCAGGCTCCCCTACAGCCAAACCACCAATGGCGTTGCCCTCACGCCCCAAACCGGCAATAAACTCGGCCGACTGCCGCCGCAAATCGGCATAACCGGCTCCTTGTACAATCGGGAAAAAAGTCTGCCGATAATCATACAAAGGATCCGTACCGTCAAAACGAGCAATACCGCGCTCCAGCCAACGATGGGTCAATTCCATCGACGACTTGGCGTAACGGTAATCCGAATCCCCGGGGGGACACTCATCAAAAGCCATTATAATATCGGCGCCGATGGTTCGTTGAATATCAACCACGCCCTCGGGTGTAAAGGTATGCCTGGACCCGTCGATGTGCGACTGAAAGGTGGCCCCCTCCTCTCGGAGTTTGCGTCGGTGACTCAGCGAAAAAACCTGAAAGCCGCCACTATCGGTCAATATGGGCTTATCCCACCCATTAAAGCGGTGCAAGCCACCTGCCTTGCGCAGCACCTCCAACCCGGGCCGTAAATAAAGATGATACGTGTTGCCCAAAATAATCTGGGCCCTTACGGCGGTTTCTAAATCGCTCACCTGAATACCCTTAACAGAACCAACCGTGCCCACCGGCATAAAAATCGGCGTCTGAATACGGCCATGATCGGTCGTAATTTCCCCGGCCCGGGCCTTTGTCGCCTTATCGCTGTATTGCAAATTAAAATCCATTCCGCTTCCCCCATTATTAAGCAAGAGTGCAAAGATACAATTTGAAACGAAAAAACAGGAAGCTCAGCAAGTCGGGGCACTTTGGTATTTTGCAGAATCAGCAAAAATGACGATTTTTGGCGCAAACTACGATCAACATGCAGCTTCCTCCTCCTTCCACGCAGGAAACCATTCTCCTGTCCCTGGCTTTTCTAAGCTGGTTCATTCAATTTTGGTTTCTGCTGAAAAGGGTACGACCGCTGGCCTTTTACAAGGCCAGCACGAACGTCTCTTCGTTTAAGGAGCCGGTAAGCGTCGTAATCTGTGCCAAAAACGAAGCCGATAATCTGCGTCGTTTTCTGCCCAGCATAATGGAACAAGATTACCCTGATTTTCAAGTGGTGGTGGTCAACGATGCCTCCGAAGACGACACCGAACTGGTGTTGGCTGAATTAAAATCGAAACACCCCCACCTGTATTACACCAGCATCCCGATCGACCAAAAGTTTTCCCATGGAAAAAAACTGGCCCTTACCATAGGAATAAAAGCAGCACGCTTCCCTTACCTCCTTTTGACCGATGCCGATTGCCGCCCCCTGAGCCAACAATGGCTAAAGACCATGGCCCAGGGCTTTAGCAAGACCGAAACCGCGCTCATTTTAGGTTTTGGGGCCTATGAAAAGCACAAAGGCTTTGCCAATCTGCTGCAGCGTTACGACACCTTTTTTGTAGCCTTGCAATACCTTGGCTTTGCCCTCAGCGGCAAACCCTACATGGGTGTTGGCCGAAACTTAGCCTACACCAAAAAATTATTTACCGAGCATAAGGGAGTTAGTCAACACGCCCATCTGCTGTCGGGCGACGACGATTTGTTTGTGCAACAGCATGCCAGCAAAAGCAATACCCACATTGAAATTTCTCCAAAAGCCCACACCCTATCTCAAGCTGTAAGCACCCTAAAAAAATGGCGGCAACAGAAGGCCAGACATCTGAGTACCGCAACACACTATCGCAAAAGCCTGCGCCTGGAGCTGGGACTCGAACCCGTGAGCAGACAAATACTTTTTGCAAGCTCTGTTGTTTTAATATTTTTTAATACATTTGCTTCAATTGCTCTGGTTCTTTTAGGCCTTCGCCTTTTATTGCTCTTAACACTGTGGCACAAGGTGGCCGGTCTCCTTAACCAGGGGAAATTGTATTGGAGTGTGTTGATTTTTGACTGGCTGCATCCCTGGCTGCTGCTGTGGGCAAGCCTTGAAAATCGGAACAAGAGTAAGCGAAACCAATGGAAATAAATCCCAATCTCTCGGAGAAGGCCAGGTACGATCTAAAACTGGTCCAAAAAGCTGAAAACGGCGACCAAAAGGCCTATGCAGAGTTAATGGCGAGATACAGGGATGCCATTTACTTCATGCTGTTGAAGATGATCAACAACAAAACCGACGCAGAAGACCTGACCATTGAAGCTTTTGGCAAGGCTTTTAAAAACCTGTCGCAATACTCACCCAGTTATGCCTTCAGCACCTGGCTGTTTAAAATCGCTTCCAACAATTGCATCGATTACTTGCGTAAAAAACGCTCCAACCATGTAAGTATCGACGGCAGCTTTACCGACGAGAAGGACAACGAACCACAAATCCATCTTAAAGACGAAACACCCGATCCGGAAGAACACCTCATCCGCTCCCAAAAAGTCGTATTGATGCGCACCGTGGTACAAAAACTGAAGCCCCGTTACCGAACCCTCATTGAGTTGCGCTATTTTAAGGAATACTCCTATGAAGAAATATCCGAGGAGCTGGATCTTCCGCTGGGAACGGTAAAGGCCCAACTTTTCAGGGCCCGCGAATTGCTTTACAACACGCTAAAAAACTCTGAAGTAAAGCGCTGAGCCATTTCAAAACTAAAAAATCAGATGAATCCGGTTTACAAATACTTTCCGAACCTCACGAACGGTCAAAGGGAACAATACGACCGTATGCTTGCGCTCTATACCGAATGGAACCAACGCATCAACGTTATTTCGCGCAAGGATATGGATGCCTTTTACGAACACCACGTCTTGCACGCCCTGGCCATTGCACGTTTCACCAGTTTCCAACCAGGCACGCGCATCATCGACGTGGGCACCGGAGGTGGATTTCCAGGCATGCCGCTGGCTGTTTTTTTCCCGGAAACGGAGTTTACCCTACTCGACAGCATTGGAAAAAAAATACTGGTGGCAGACACCATCGCCAAAGAATTGAAGCTGAGCAATGTAACTGCCATCCACCAGCGCTCTGAGCAGCACCGGGGACAGTACGACTTCATCGTGAGTCGCGCCGTAACCACCCTGCCCGACTTTGTTCGTCAAACCCGACATTTGCTCTCGCCCAAACAAAAAAATGCCATTGGCAACGGCATACTCTACCTAAAGGGAGGCGACCTCAGCAAAGAAACAGCGCCCTTTAAAAAAAGAACCACCATCAGCGACCTGAGCACCTGGTTCGAGGAGCCCTTCTTTGCCACAAAAAAACTCTTGCATGTAACTTTTTAAACAAAAAGACCGTGCTTTCTTTTGGCAATAAACTAAAAACATCTATTTTTGCAGTCCGAATTACACAGGTTCAATAAGAGAGCAACTTATTTGTATTGAAACAAGTCGAAAATTAAAAAGATATGAAACGCACATTCCAACCTTCAAACCGGAAAAGAAGAAACAAACATGGTTTCCGCAGCCGGATGGCCACAGCCAATGGCCGTAGAGTTTTGGCTTCCCGCCGTGCCAAGGGAAGAAAAAAACTGACCGTATCAAGCGAGAAAAAGCACAAAGCCTAAGCTTCGCTGGCTCAAGATATCAGGAAAGGCCCTTAGAGGGCCTTTTTTTGTATCCGCTAAAAACCGGCATTTGCATATTTTGTGTATTTTTGACCTGGATCCAAAAACCGTAGCTACCATGCCGCAGTGGAAAAACATTTTTAAAAATAGCGTCTGGAAACATCTGGGAATTGTTGTTGGCGCAAGCATCCTTTTTCTGATTGCTGTTTTTCTCTTTCTAAAAATCTACACCCAACACGGTCAGGGAAAGCCCGTGCCTGATTTCACCGGACTCACCGAAAAACAACTCCAGCACCTGATCCGAAGCAACGACCTGCTGTATACCATCATCGATTCGGTACACACAGATTTTGCCCCAAGGGGGGTTGTGTTGGAACAAACGCCCAAAGCCGGGGAAAAGGTTAAAAAGAACCGACGGATTTTTTTCACCATCAACTCGTGGACCGACGAACAAATAATTGTGCCCAACTTACGGGACAACAGTCTACGGAACGCTCAGGTTATGCTCGAATCCTATGGACTGAAGCTGGGCAACCTCATCTACATTCCTTCCGAATTCACCAACATGGTTTTGGGTCAGCATTTTGAAGGAAAGCCCGTGGAGCCGGGGACCCTGGTAAGGAAAGGCTCCTCCATCGATTTATTGGTTGGCCGCGGGCTCAGCAATGAAACAACTGCCGTTCCGCAACTCACGGGAATGACCTTAGATGCGGCACGAAAAGCCGCCCAAAACGTCTATCTCAACCTCGGCGCCACCATTTATGCCGACACCATTGCAACGGCTATGGATTCTCTCAAGGCCTTTGTCTGGCGACAAAGTCCCCCGGCTTCCGAAGGCTTCGTGCTCAACCTGGGGGCCTCCATTGATGTCTGGCTCACCACCGATACCGAGTTTCACCCCGACACCTTAAAGAAAAGAGAAGCAGAACAGGCACTGCTCGAACAGGAAAATCCTGAAGCTGCTGAAGAGACAGAAAGTGCTTTCGAGGAAGAATTGTTTTAAACGTGGAAACCAGCTATGGAGAGTAAAGAAATGCTTCCCGACGGCATTGACGAATCTGATGAAGTATATGAACACCATCGCTTTGTAGCCGACAGCGGCCAGGGCCTGCTGCGCATCGACAAGTTTTTGGTTAACCGCATCGAAAACGCCTCACGCAACAAAATACAGGAAGCCGCTCTGGCGGGTTGCATCCTGGTGAACGACCAGCCGGTCAAATCCAACTACAAAGTCAAACCCAACGATGTAATTTCGGTGGTGATGAGTTACCCGCCACGCGAAATAGAAATTATCCCCGAAGACATTCCCCTCAACATTGTTTATGAAGACGACTGGCTCATTGTCATTAATAAGCCTCCAGGCTTAGTGGTACACCCCGGATACGGCAACTATACCGGAACCTTGGTAAATGCCCTGGCCTGGCATTTTAAAGATCAGGAATGGTTCAATGCCGATGACCCCAGACCGGGACTGGTGCACCGAATCGACAAGGATACTTCAGGCCTACTGGTCGTGGCCAAAACCGAAACGGCTAAAATGAAACTGGCCCTGCAATTTTTCGAAAAGACCAGCACCCGTACTTACCAGGCCCTGGTATGGGGAACCCCCGACCCGGCAGAAGGGACCATAGAGGGACACATAGGACGCAGTCTTAAAGACCGCAAACAAATGACGGTATTTCCCCAGGGCGAATACGGTAAAGCGGCCATCACGCACTACCGAACACTCGAACAACTCGGCTATGTCAGTTTGGTCGAATGTCGCCTGGAGACCGGGCGCACCCATCAGATAAGAGCACATTTTAAATACCTGGGACACCCCCTTTTCAACGATGAGCGCTACGGCGGCCATCAAATCTTAAAAGGTACCACCTTCAGCAAATACAAGCAGTTTGTCGAAAACTGCTTCCAATTGTTGCCGCGACAAGCCCTGCACGCAAAAACGCTGGGCTTTACGCATCCCGACAGCGGTGCCTACATGGAATTCAATACCGATTTACCCCTTGATATGGCACAAGCCATTGAAAAATGGCGGGCCTATATTGTAGGCCGCGATCTCGAATAGAAGAACCCGTCAAAACGTCCCCACATGAGCAAAAAGAATATTGCAGTTGTATACGGAGGCTACTCCTCCGAAGAAGTTGTCAGCCGCAGAAGCGCCGAAGGCATTTGCAGCTTCCTGGACGCCGAACGCTACAACATTTACCCGCTTTATTTGGGCAGGGAGCACTGGGTGCTTAGAGTGGGGACTTCGGAATACCCGGTCAACAAGGCGGACTTCAGTGCAGAGGTCGACGGAAAAACCCTGCATTTTGACTGCGCCTACATCACCATTCACGGCACACCCGGAGAAGACGGTCTGCTCCAGGGCTATTTAAAGATGTTGAACATCCCCCACACCACCTGTGATGTACTGCCGGCCGCCCTCACCTTCAACAAATTTGCCTGCAACCACTACCTTAAAGGATTTGGTTTTCGCGTAGCCCAATCGGTTTTGCTTCACAAAGGAACAGCCTATGAACTGCAGGACATTGCTACCACCACCGGTTTCCCCTGCTTTGTTAAACCCAACGCAGGAGGCTCCAGTTTTGGCATCACCAAAGTCAAGGCCATGGAGCAACTGGAAGCGGCCATCCAAAAAGCCTTTTTAGAGAGTTCGGAAGTTGTTGTGGAACAATTTATAGAGGGAACAGAAGTGACTTGCGGACTGTTTAAGGCGGGAGGTAAAATAACCATTTTGCCTCTTACGGAAGTGATCAGTGCCAACGAATTTTTCGATTTTGAAGCCAAATACACCCCTGAAAAGGTGGAGGAAATCACTCCCGCCCGCATCAGTCAGGAATTGACTTCAGAAATACAGCAAAGCACCGCCTCCATTTACGAATTACTGGGTTGCAAGGGCATCGTCCGCATCGACTACATCATCAGCGACAACAAACCCTTTCTGCTCGAAGTAAATACAACGCCAGGGATGACTCCCACCAGTTTCATTCCTCAACAGATTGCCGCAGCAGGCCTTCAAATCAAGGATGTTTTCAGCCAAATACTGGAAGAAGCCATGTCGGCCAGCTGAGTACTGGGCACCAGGGCCACTCTTTAGGGTAAGACACAAAAAAAGTGTATCCTTTATTGGAGGGATACACTTTCTTTATAGTCGGCCCAAGGCCGAAGGTGCGCTTCACCATATTTACTTTCTAAATGCATAGCTGAATTCTTTGGACCCAGACACAATGTTTACTTTATACTCGCCGCGGGGCAATGCTTCCACATTGTACTTTCCTGAGTAAGTCAGGTTGGCAGGCAGATTTTGATTGTACAACACACGTCCATAGGAATCTTCCAAAGTAATCACAGCAGGGGATAAGGCGCGATTGAGGTGACTAACAAACAGATAATCCTCATTATTCCAGACTTTAAGCTCATTTTCAGATGCGGGAACCATCTCGCTTTTGGCTACATCAACAGTCCCGTTTTTAACAGCAAAGGGAAGCTCACTAACGACCCCGGCCTTACTACGCAAGCGCACTCTGTAGGTCCCATCAGTCAAGCGGGAAAAATCGAACACCTTACTGTAACGACCTGCCATGGCGTCCGGGCGACTCACATATACCGTCTCTCCCATATCATCCACAATAGCCAGTGACCGCACATTTGAATCCAATACCTCTGCGGCAACCAGGGTATAAGAGGTATTGTGATAAGGCAATACCACAATTTTACTGTCGGCACTTGCCGCTATACTGCCTGCGAAAAGTAATGCTCCAAGCATTACGCCTTTCAAACCAGTTTTCATTTTCATCTTCTTCTTTTTTTTAATTGATTAAATACAAAGTGCTTTTCCGGAATGCACAGTACAAATGTATAGGCAAAAACAAAGGTCCACAAACTTTAGGGGGCCACTTTAATTTTTATTGCACATACTTAACCAAGCCCCCTGTTTTATTAGGGGTTGTCAACAGTTTTTCACCAAATATTTTACAGGAACTTAACAATTGAAAGGGTTTTTCGGAGAACGACATACTTTTTAACTAAATCAGGACGCAATAGTCCTAATAACAAACAAAGCCCTGAGACTAAGCTTAAATGCGCTTCAAAGCGAACTGCTTAAACAATCTGACCTACCTGTGCGTTTAGCTTACATCAATCGTAAAACAACCCAAATAAATTAAGACATGGAAAAGAACAATGTAAATGTGACCTTCAAGGGCAATCCGGTAACCCTTTTGGGTAAAGCACCCAAAGTTGGCGATACCGCACCCGATTTTACCGCCCTCTCAGCATCCCTGGAGCCGGTTAAGCTGTCCGACTACGACGGCAAAGTAAAAGTCATTGCCGTATACCCTTCTATCGATACCGGCATCTGCGCCGCCCAAAACCGCCGCTTCAACAAGGAAGCCGACCAGCTCAAAGACGTGGTGGTGCTTTCTGTATCGGTGGACCTGCCCTTTGCCCAGGGCCGTTTTTGCGCGGCGGAAGGCCTGAACAACATCGTAACGCTGTCGGACCACAAAGACCTTGATTTCGGCAGCAAATACGGCTACCTCATCGAAGAACTGCGCCTGCTGGCTCGTGGCACCGTGATCATCGGCAAGGACAACAAGATTGCCTATGTAGAATACGTGCCCGAAATTGCTCAGGAGCCGGATTACGACAAAGCAATGGCTGTTGTAAAGGATTTGATGTAAGGCCTACAAGCAGCACCCCAATTCGGGGCCAACAAAACAAAAAGCACCCTTGTTTTTCAACAAGGGTGCTTTTTTATGTTGAACCGACAGTTGCCGGTTTCTGCTCTAGCGGGCAAACAACAACTCCCGGTACTTGGGCAAAGGCCACATTTCGTTGTCCACAATCAATTCCAACTTATCAATGTGGTAGCGCACATCCTCCAGATAGGGACGCACTTTGTTGCAGTAAAGCTCTGCCATTTTGTGCATATCCTCCTCCTTGTTGGCAACCTTGCGCTCATTCACCATTTCCGTAGTCTTCACCTTAATTTGGTGAATGTGGTCCGATATCTTCCGAATCAACTCCAGTCGATCGCCCACCAACTCCTGAAAATCTTCTCCCTCACCAAAAACATCTTTCAAACCCTGCACGTTTTTAATCAGGGTATTCATATAGGCCACACCGGTGGGCACAATGTGGTTGATGGAAATATCGCCCAGCACACGTGCTTCAATCTGAATCTTTTTGGTAAACTTTTCCAACTCCACCTCCACACGGGCTTCCAATTCTGTTTGATTAAACACATCATTATCGGAAAACACCTTAACGGCCTTCTTACTCAGATAGGCACTGAGCGCTTCGGGCACCGAGCTCACATTGCTGAGTCCGCGACGCGCCGCTTCTTCCACCCATTCCTGACTGTATCCATTGCCGTCGAAGCGAATATTCTTGGTCTCCTTAATGTATTTTTTAAGGGTCTGCAAAATGGCCTCGTCCTTTTTGGCACCCCGCTCAATCAGGGCATCCACCTCCTGCTTGAAGTCCTTCAACTGCTGCGCCACAACGGTATTCAACACAATCAAAGCCGAAGCACAGTTGGCCGAAGAACCTACGGCCCGGTACTCAAAGCGGTTGCCCGTAAAGGCAAAGGGTGAAGTCCGGTTGCGGTCGGTATTATCGAGCAAAATCTCAGGAATTTTACCAATATTCAATTTTATGGACGTCTTTTGATCCGGCGTCATTTTCTTGTCGGGTACCGACTCCTCCAACTCATCGAGTACCCGGTTGAGTTCGTGTCCCAGGAAAATGGAAATGATGGAAGGAGGCGCCTCGTTGGCCCCCAAACGGTGCGAGTTACTGGCCGTCATAATACTGGCCAAGAGCAAGTCCTGATGGGTATGCACGGCCTTCATCACATTCAAGAGAAAGGTAAGAAACTGCATATTGGTACGCGGGTTCTTACCGGGCGACAAGAGGTTGACGCCGGTATCGGTACTCAGCGACCAGTTGTTGTGCTTACCCGATCCGTTTACCCCCTTGTAAGGCTTCTCGTGGAAGAGCACCCGGAAATGGTGCTTGCGTGCCACCTTTTTCATCACATCCATCACCAGCTGGTTGTGGTCGTTGGCCAGGTTGGCCTCTTCAAATATTGGGGCTACCTCAAACTGGTTGGGGGCTACTTCGTTGTGGCGGGTCTTCAAGGGAATTCCCAACAAATAAGCCTCCCGCTCAAAATCTTCCATATAGGCAATCACCCTTTCGGGGATGGAGCTGAAGTAATGATCTTCGAGCTGCTGGTCCTTCGACGACGAGTGGCCCATCAGCGTCCGGTCGGTCAGCATAAGGTCGGGCCGCGCCATATACAAAGCCTCGTCCACCAAAAAATACTCCTGCTCCCAGCCCAGGTTGCTGCTCACCTTGGTCACGTTTTTATCGAAATACTGACAAACATCTACAGCAGCCTTATCCACGGCAGCCAAAGCCTTCAGCAAGGGCATTTTATAATCGAGCGCCTCACCGGTATAGGATACAAAAATGGTAGGCAGACAGAGGGTGGTACCCACAATAAAGGCAGGCGACGACACATCCCAGGCGGTATACCCCCGGGCCTCAAAGGTATTGCGGATACCACCCGAAGGGAAACTGGAAGCATCGGGCTCCTGCTGAACCAGTAATTTTCCAGAGAAACCTTCCACCACACCACCATTGCTGTCAATGTCGATAAAGGCATCGTGCTTTTCTGCCGTGGCATCGGTCAGTGGATGAAACCAGTGGGTGTAGTGCGTGGCGCCATTTTCAATGGCCCAGGCCTTCATTCCCAAAGCAATCTGATCGGCCATTTTCCGGTCGATGCGTGAGCCTTTTTCAATGGCCTCCATCACGTGCTCAAAAGCTTCCTTAGAAAGATATTTTTTCATCTTCCCCTTATCAAACACGTATTTTCCGAAATAGTCGGAAGTGAGTTTACCCAGCTCGTCAATGTACTTTGGCTTCCGGTTCAGAAGCTCCTTGAGTGCAAAAAATCTTAAAGTCGCCATACCTTGTTATTTTGAGAATTAGACAATACAAATATGCATATTTTTTAAAACACCCCTTCGTTTTTGATGTTAAAAAGTAAAAAATCATACATTTTTTACACCAACACCCCAAAAATTAAAGGGCAAAATAAAACAACACAAACAAAACTACTTTTTTACCAAAAAAGCATCCACCTGGGCAGCGGCCTCCCTGCCTTTAGCAATGGCGGTAACGACCAGACTGGCGCCATGGGCGGCATCACCGGCTGCAAAGACCCCTTTTCTGCTGGTGGCATAATCGGTACCTATCTTCACATTACCCCGGCCATCCAGCTCCAATCCCAGCTCCGTAATCAGGCCCTCATGCACCGGATGCACAAAACCCATCGAAAGCATCACCAGATCGGCTTCCAACACACGCACCGTGTCGGGGCGCTCCTCCATTTTCCACTGCCCGTCCACCTGCTTCCAGTCGACTTCAACGACTTCAACACCGGTGACTCTGCCCTGCTCGCCAACAAAGCGGCGGGTGGAGAGACTCCACATGCGCTCGCAGCCTTCATCGTGCGAGGAGGAAGTCTTCAGCACATTGGGCCAATAAGGCCAGGGATTACCCGAGCGACGCTTGGCCGGTGGCTGGGGCAAGATCTCGAGCTGCCCTACCCAGGCCGCCTTTTGCCGGTTGGCCGTACCCACACAATCGCTGCCGGTATCACCGCCACCAATCACCAGCACCCGCTTGCCCTTGGCATCAATGCGCTGTCCGTTGAAGCTCACCCCGCGGTTCACTTTATTCTGCTGCTTCAGGTATTCCATGGCAAAATGCACCCCACTCAGCTCACGTCCCTCTATGGCCAAATCGCGGGGCTGCATGGCACCAATGGCCACCACCACCGCATCGAACTGTTTTAAAAGAGCTTTCCCCGAAATCTGTTCGCCCACCGACGTATTGGTTTTAAAAACCACCCCCTCGGTCTCGAAAAGCCTTATGCGCCGATCAATCACCTTCTTGTTCAGTTTAAAATCAGGGATGCCGTAACGCAGCAAACCGCCCACAGCATCGTCGCGCTCAAAAACCGTTACACTATGCCCGGCCTGATTCAGACAATCGGCGGCAGAGAGTCCCGCCGGTCCCGATCCAATCACTGCCACCTTCTTACCACTGCGGGTTTTGGGCAAACGGGGCACAATGAGCCCCAAATCAAAAGCCTTTTCTACGGTGGATGCCTCGTTCTCGCGAATGGTTACGGCCTCATCATGAATGGCCAGCACACAGGACTTCTCGCAGGGAGCGGGACAAACTCGCCCGGTAAACTCGGGAAAGCTGTTGGTCGAGTGCAGAATTTTACTGGCCAGGGCATAATCCCCCTTGAACAAGGCATCTTGCCATTCGGGAATTTTACTGCCTACGGGACAGGCCCAGTGGCAGAAAGGAATGCCACAATCCATGCAACGTGAAGCCTGGTCGCGCCGATCCTGATCGTTCAAGACTTGTTCTACTTCTCCGTAATCGTCGACCCGCTCATTTACGGGACGGTTGCCGCTGACTTTGCGGGCCACTTCTATAAATCCTTTGGGATTTCCCATAACTCCTAGTTTTTTTTGATTAACACTACTTCCATGCGCAACAACGAACTACTCCCGCAAATAAGGGGCGTCTTCGGTCTCTGCCAGTTTCCGCTCCAAATCCTGCAACTTCTCCTGCTGCAACACCTTCTTATATTCCAGCGGAATCACCCGCACAAAGCGCGGCAGGTAGTAGTCCCAGTTCACCAATATCTCGCGGGCCTTTTCGCTGTTGGTATGCAGTAAATGCTTGCTCAACATGTGCTGCAACTCCTGCACGTCCTCATAGTCGTGCACCGGTCCAAGTTCCACCAGTCCCTTGTTGCAGAAATAATCGAAACGACCAAGTTCATCAAGAACGTAGGCGATGCCCCCACTCATGCCTGCAGCGAAGTTGCGGCCGGTGGGACCAATAACAGCTACCCGCCCACCGGTCATGTACTCACAACAATGGTCCCCCACGCCTTCCACCACGGCATGCGCTCCGGAGTTGCGCACGGCAAAACGTTCTCCGGCGACCCCATGCACATACAAATATCCACTGGTGGCGCCGTACAACACGGTATTACCAATAATGATGTTTTCATCGGGTTTGAAGCCCGAACCACGCGGCGGCACCACAATCAGCTTGCCTCCGGAAAGTCCCTTGCCAAGATAATCGTTGGCATCGCCCTCCAGGCGCAGGGTCACCCCCTTCACCACAAAAGCACCAAAACTTTGTCCCGCCGAACCCCGGAAGGTACAATTGATGGTGTCCTTGGGCAGGCCCTCCTCCCCGTAAACTTTGGAAACCTCTCCTGAGAGCATGGCCCCCACGGTGCGATCGGTATTGCCAATGGCGTGTGCCATCCACACCTTGGTCTTATTCTGCAAAGCAGGGCGCGCCTGCCTTATCAGTTCATGGTCGAGTACATTCTCCACAGCATGCTTTTGCAGAGTGGTTTGCCGCAAGGCAAACTTACGACCTTCCTTTGGAAAGTAGGTGAGGGCCGACAAGTCCAACCCACCGGTCTTCCAGTTCCCCACACTGGCATCCTGCTCCAACAGGTCGGCGCGACCAATGATTTCATCGAGCGACTTCACCCCCATGGCGGCCAGATGTTCCCTTACCTCCATGGCAATAAAAGTGAAGAAGTTAATCAGGTTCTTGTACTTGCCGATGAAACGCTTGCGCAGGGCCTCGTCCTGGGTGGCGATGCCGGCGGGACAGGTATTCAGGTGACACTTGCGCATCATTACGCAACCGAGCACCACCAGACCGGAGGTGGCGAAGCCGTACTCTTCGGCACCCATCAGGGCCATCTTTATCACATCCAGGCCGGTTTTCAGCTGACCGTCGGTTTGTATTTTAACGCGGCCCCGCAGGTTGTTCAGCACGAGGGTTTGCTGCACCTCGGTAAGGCCCAGTTCAACGGGCAGGCCGGCATGCTTAATGCTGCTGAGGGGACTGGCTCCGGTACCGCCTTCGGTGCCGCTGATTACAATCAAATCGGCATGGGCTTTGGCCACCCCGGCGGCCACAGTGCCCACCCCGCTCTCCGACACCAGCTTGACACTGATGCGGGCAGAGGGATTGGTGCATTTCAAGTCAAAAATCAGCTGCGCCAAATCCTCTATCGAATAAATATCGTGGTGGGGCGGTGGCGAAATCAGCGTAATACCCGGAGTAGAACTCCGCAAACGGGCAATGACCCCATCCACTTTGTAACCGGGCAGCTGTCCCCCCTCCCCGGGCTTAGCCCCCTGGGCAATTTTAATCTGCAACTCATCTGCATTCACCAGGTAATTGTTGGTCACCCCAAAGCGACCGCTGGCGACCTGCTTGATGGCACTGCGGGCCTTCGATTTGAAGCGACCGGCATCCTCTCCGCCCTCACCCGTATTGCTGCGACCACCAATGGCATTCATAGCCATAGCCAGGGCCTCATGCGCCTCCTTGGATATGGAACCGTAAGACATGGCTCCGGTGACAAAGCGCCGCATGATGGATTCCACAGGCTCCACCTCACTCAAATCAATGGGTTTGCCTTTTTTTACCTTCAAAAATCCACGCAGAAACAGCGGACCTCGATTGTCTTCATTCACCCGTTGCGCGTACTCCTTGTATTTGCCGTAATCGTTTTCCGAAGTGGACCATTGCAAGAGTCCAATGGTCTCGGGATTCCAGCCGTGCTTTTCACCATACTTACGGAAGGAATAAGCACCAAAACTTTCAAAAGGCCCCTCTTCCTGCAGCGGACTGTAGGCGGCTTCGTGGAAAAGGGCCGCCTCTCGGGCCAGCTCCTCAAAGCCTACCCCGCCAAGGCGCGAAGCGGTGCCCGTAAAATAGGGCGCGATGACCTCCCGGGCTACCCCGACAGCTTCAAAAATCTGGGCGCCATGATAACTGCGCACGGTGGAAATGCCCATTTTCGACAGCACTTTAAGCAAGCCCTTATTTACCGCCTTGATGTAGTTCTCACGCGCCACCTCATAATCCATCTTCAGTTTGCCCTGCTGCACCAATTCGTCGATGGCCGCAAAACACACATAGGGATTGATGACCGAAGCGCCATAACCGAGCAACAAAGCAAAATGCATCACCTCACGGACCTCTCCCGTCTCTACAATCAGACCGATTTGCATCCGCTTTTTAGCGCGTACCAAATGATGGTGTACCGCAGCCGTTGCCAACAAAGACGGTACTGGTGCCCGATCGGGCGCGATGTCGCGGTCGCTCAAAATCACATAATTATTACCTGCATCCACGGCAGCCTCAGCGGCCTTACACAAGCCATCCACGGCAGCCTTCAGCCCCTTGCCCCCTTCCTTCACCGCGAAGGTCATCGACAGGGTAACGTGAGTAAACTCCTCCCGTCTGAAATCCTTGATTTTGCCCAAGTCGGTGTTGGTCACCACGGGCGAAGCAAACTTAATGGAGCGGCACTGGTCGGGACTCTCAATAAGTAAATTCTTACTTACCGAACCAATGTAACTGGTCAGCGCCATCACCAGTCCCTCCCGAATGGGATCAATGGGGGGATTTGTTACCTGAGCAAACAACTGACGAAAATAAGAGAACAGGCGCTGGGGCTTTTCCGAGAGCGCGGCCATGGGCGTGTCGTTGCCCATCGAGCCCACCGGCTCGTTGGCCGCATTGGCCATAGGAAAAACAATCTGCTCCACATCCTCCTTATTGTAACCAAAAGTCTTCAGATAGGTGGTGAGTTCCTCACCGAGCGACGAGGACACTCTTTGCTTGACCGCAATATCGGCCATACTGATGCGGTTCTCCTTCAGCCAGTTCTCATAAGGATGGAGGCGCGACAACTGCGACTTGATTTCCTCATCGGGAATAATGATGCCCAGCTGGGTATCGACCAACAACAACTTCCCGGGGCGCAAACGCCCCTTGGTCACGATTTCCTCTGCCGGAAAGGTCTGCACCCCTACTTCCGACCCCATCACAATCATATCGTTGCGGGTAATCACGTAACGGGAGGGACGAAGACCGTTGCGATCAAGGGTGCCCCCAATGTAGCGCCCGTCTGAAAAAACAATGGAGGCGGGTCCGTCCCAAGGCTCCATAATGGTGCTGTGGTACTCGTAGTAGGCTTTGAGACTGGGGGGAATGGGGTTCTTGTCGTTCCACGACTCCGGAATGAGCATGGTCAGGGCATGCGGCAGCGTACGCCCGGTCATAAACAAAAACTCCAATACATTATCCAGCGAAGCCGAATCGCTCTTACCCGGCTCCACCACCGGAAAGAGCTTCTGCAAATCCTCCCCAAACAAATCGCTCTTAAGCAAACCTTCGCGGGCCTGCATCCACAAGCGGTTGCCCTTTATGGTGTTGATCTCTCCATTGTGGGCCATCATTCTGAAAGGCTGGGCCAAATCCCAGGTCGGGAAGGTATTGGTGCTGAAGCGTGAATGCACCAGCGCAATGGCACTCTGCAAGCCCGGCTCCTTCAAATCGAGGTAATACTCGCCCAACTGCTCCGGCGTGAGCATCCCCTTATATATGAATGTCTTGCTCGATAAGCTGGCAATATAAAAATGCTCCTTTTGCTTGAGCGTCGATTCGCGCACCTTACGCTCACAGACCTTACGGGCCACAAAAAGCTTGCGCTCCAACACATCCTGCTCGTAGTTGCCCTGTACAAACACCTGGCGGATCACCGGCTCATTGCTGCGGGCAATTTCGCCCAACACCTTGTTATTGACCGGCACGTCACGGTACCCTATTAACTCCAAACCTTCCTCTTCCAGTTGGGCATTAAACAGCGCAATGCAAGCCATACTTTCCCTTTCGGTCCTGGGCAAAAATATCAAACCCGAACCATATTTTCCGGGAGCTGGCAAATTAAAGCCAAAACCAGAAAAATAACTGTGGGGCAACTGCAGCAAAATACCGGCACCATCGCCCGACTTATTATCCGAACTCTCCGCCCCGCGGTGGGTCATATTCACCAACACCTCCAAGCCCCTTCTTACAATCTCATTGGAAGGCTGTCCCTTAATGTGGGCAACAAATCCAATTCCACAGTTGTCGTGCTCATTGGCCGGATCGTACATACCCTGCGCCTGGGGCAATCGTTGTCGCATCTTCATATTAAAATCGTTTACTGGCTCTGAAAACCTGGTTTAAAACTAAAACTCAATTCAAAAAACGAAAACGATACAAAATTACACAATTTTATTACACTTCATAACTTTTGGCTTTGGTTTTATGATGTTTTAAATATTATAACGTCAAATTTTCTTCAAAACACCAGACTGCTGTTACCCCAACCCACTTTTCTATACCGCATAAAACAAGGGCCTTGCACGGCAAAATGCAACAACAAATGCCTTCTTTCACCCCCCAACACAAAAGCATCAAAAAAAAATCAACACGAAAGCAAAAACAGATTTTTCAAAACATTTTATCGCTTTCACTTGTTTATTCATAACAATTCAATACTTTTGCCTTGTATTTGATTACTAAATAACATTTAAAACCAGTTTAAATCATCAAACCATGTGTGGATTTGCAGTTTATACAGGAGGGGATGTGAGTCAGAAACTCGACATGGCCCAGGATTTTACCAAAATTCAGTACCGCGGACCCGACAACACCCAAATCAAGGATTTTGGCCAACAAGGCTGGATGGGTTTTCACCGCTTAAAAATCATGGACCTCTCAGATGCCGGCAATCAACCCCTCAATTACCGTCATCTCCACCTGGTTTGCAACGGCGAAGTGTACAACTTCCGCAGCTTGAAGGATCGGTACAGCCCCAGCTTCCCCTTTCAATCAGAAAGCGATTGCGAAGTACTCCTGCCCCTGTTTCTTGAAAAAGGGATTGTGGGCATGGCGCGCGAACTCGATGCCGAATTTGTCTGCGTAATCTACGACAGTGAAGAAAAGAAATACTATGCGGCCCGCGATCCCATCGGCATCCGGCCTTTGTTTTATGGTTACGATGAGCGGGGACAAATCTGCTTTGCCAGCGAAATGAAGAGTCTGCACACCACCTGTGCCGAAGTACATCCCTTCCCGCCCGGGCACTGCTATGTAGAGGGACGCTTTGTGGCCTACTGCGATCCGGCTGAAGTGGAGACTTACCACAATGACGAACAGGGTGTCATTTTTGAGCGCATTCACGACCTTTTTACCCAGGCCGTGGCCAAGCGCATGGATGCGGATGCGCCGGTAGGTTTTTTATGCAGCGGGGGACTCGACTCCAGTCTGGTTTGCGCCATAGCTGCGCGCATGACGACAAAGCCTATAAAGACTTTTGCGGTGGGCATTGAAGATGGCCCCATCGACACCAAATACGCACGGATTGTAGCCGATTACCTTGGTACCGACCACACCGAAGTGCTTTTCAGCAAACAGCAAATTTTCGACGCGCTCAGCACACTCATCTACCGAACAGAAACCTGGGACATTACCACCATCAGGGCCTCGGTAGGCATGTATCTGCTCTGCGAATACATCGCACGGGAAACCGACATCAAAGTATTGCTTACCGGTGAAATCAGCGACGAACTCTTTGGCTATAAGTACACCGACTTCGCACCCAGTCCCACAGCTTTTCAGGAGGAAGCCCAAAAGCGCATTCGCGAACTGTACATGTACGACGTACTGCGGGCCGACCGATGCATATCTGCACACGGACTGGAGGCCAGGGTGCCCTTTGGCGATCTCGACTTCGTAAAATATGTCATGGCCATTGCTCCTGAAAAAAAGATGAACTACACCGGGATCGGAAAATACCTGCTGCGGAAAGCTTTTGAAGGGGACTACTTGCCGCACGACATCCTGTACCGCGAAAAAGCGGCTTTTTCGGATGCGGTTGGTCACAGCGTGGTCGACTACCTTAAAGCGCACGCAGAGGAACTTTACAGCGAAAAGGATCTGGCCGCAGCTGGAGAAAAATACCCGCACGCCACCCCCTTCTCCAAAGAAGCGCTGATGTACCGCGACATTTTTGAAAGCCACTTCCCCGGAAGGGGCGCATTGATTAAAGATTTTTGGATGCCAAACAAGAGCTGGGCCAACTGCAACGTCAACGACCCCAGCGCCCGTGTACTGCCCAACTACGGCAAAAGCGGAGAGTAAAAGCACGCCAAACCGTTCCTAAACCGAGAGGCCTGGAAAAGCGCACTTACCTGGTTGTGCGCCGCTCCGGGCCTCGCCTATTTTGTTCATCACCGGGGCAGCGTACATGCGTAGGAACAGCTGCTCCAAGACATGACGATCGCCTTCAATACCAGACAAACAAAGAGTTCTGTATCGCACAAAGTCTTCTGCCTGTGCCCCATTGTACTCCAGCCCCTTATACCTAGAGCTTGCGTGCAAGAGATCATAGGCCAAATAATTAAATGGAAACAAACGATAATCACGATAAACCTGCCGATCGATCTCCCGTGCGACCTTCTGCACCAACTCGTTGGCATCCTTTGCTCCTACAGCGCTTTCTTTTATAAAATTATTCAGGGGCTCACCAAAGGCCATGTGGATACGTCCCTTAGCCCCAATCAGTCCGGCAACTACACTCTCAAAATCTTCGCCGGGAGCCTTTTGGTAGTCCAGGCCACACGCCTTGTTGTACGTTTCCCGAACTTTTGTTCCGGCACAGGGCTCCAACTCATAGGAAACCGTTACCGGAACAATATTGAGTTGTTCCAGTCCCCGAGCCACCTCACCCTGGTGCATCGCAAACATCTTCAACAAGCCGGTTTGAGTTATGTCGTCGCCATCCTTTGTCCTTCCATCCCGTTGCGCAATCCAGATTGATTCTTTTTGATTTAAAATCACCTGATTAATGTAAGCCGAATGCAAGGCGGCATTTCGGTATTGCTGAATGCGTGAACCACCTCGGTAAAAGGTGAACATCTTGTTCAGCTTCCCCAGGTCGATGACAAACTGGCCCGACATCAGATTACTGCCAAAGGTTATTTGTGTGGTGGTATAGCCTTCACGAGAAAACACCCACTGCAGAAGGGCAGAGTCGAGCACTATATCCCGGTGATTGGCAACGAACAAATAGGCCTTGTCGCGGCGAAGGTGCTCCAAACCACTGAAAGTAAAGCCATCAGAAGTCTGCCGAATCAACTCGGAAACCACCCGGGCCGAGAACTGACGCTGAATTCCATCTACAGTGCGGATGTTCGCAAAGCGAGCCAACTCCTGCTCAAGAGCCTCTTCGCCAAACAAATAGCGATACATCCCGCGAAGCATAGGGTGCTTCATCAAACGCTCAACAGCCGGACGTACTTCGTCATCACAATACGGGCGGAGCGTCTCCATCATTTCGCTAATTTGAACCATGCTTTTTACGCTTATCGATGAAAGTAATTGGCTTGCGGCTCATTCCGGGGAAGCGCAGCTTCTCGAGCTCGGCAGGATCCAGTATTTCAATGGTTGGGGCCACCCGCAAGCGCGCACGAAACCGATCTTTAATGTGCTTAATAAAGTGCTCGTCGGGCTGGGCACAACCAATCTTCACACAAATATCGTCGGTGTCGATGCTGTTGGTCGACACTTCAATCAAATAATTCTGAACCCCTGGAATATCCATCAGGTTATCGTAAAGCGACTGAGGAAACAGGGTTGTTCCCTTGTACTTGATCATCTGATTTTTTCGACCAATGATGGGGCCCACACGAAGAGAATTACGACCGCAGGCGCAGGGCTCGGTGTAATGGTAACACATATCCCCGGTCTTGAAGCGAATCAGCGGCATCCCCTCCACACCAATGTTGGTAATGGTGACTTCGCCCAGCTCACCACTGGCCACATTCCTGCCTTGCTCATCCACAAATTCCACCACAATCATTTCAGGAATCAAATGCCCGCCCTTTCCTTCCGAACACTCGGTAAAGGCAGCACCCATTTCGGTGGAAGCATAGGTGGAATAAAGCTTCAGATCCCACTTTTCTTTTATTTGTCGACCCAGCTCGTTCAGATTCAAATCCTTATCACGAATGGGCTCGCCAATGCAAACCGCAGCCTTTACCGGTAGATCCTTATAAGCAATCTGATTTTCCTCCGCATAAGCAATCAAGCGAAGCAAAAAAGAAGGGATGGTTACCAGCACATTGGCCTGCGTTCTTTTAATGGTATCAAATTGCAGTTCGGGATTTCCTGGTCCAACACGCACAATGCCTGCACCCAACTTGCGCAAGCCCAAAAAATAAGCCAGACCGGCCATAAATCGGCGATCCAGGGTGACCATCAGCTGATAAATATCCTCGGGGTGTCCATCGGCACAGACAAAAGACAGGTATTCGTTAAGGGCCAAGCGATCCAGATCCTTATCGGTGGCCACAAAAGTCACCGGATCGCCCAAAGTACCCGATGTGGTAATGTAATCCACAATCTGCTCCGGCTTCACACATACAAAATCAAAATTTCGACGCTGCAAATCCTCCTTAGTGGTAAAGGGCAAGTACGCCAAATCCTCCACGGTAGTAATGTTGGACAAATCAATCCCGGAAAAGCGCTCCCGATAAAAGGCGGAATGCTGCATTACATAAGCTAAAATTTCGGGGATGCGGGCGTTCTGCCAGGCACTGATCTCTGCACGACTCCTTCTGGAAACTTCCTTGCACATTAGGGTAAAATGTTTTTATACTTAATTTGTTGATCTTCAAAATTATCAAAAATCCTGACAGCAGCACCGTCCTTAAGGTAGTGACTGAAGAAATCTTCGAGATAGGCATTAATGAGCCGAAGCGTCTCTGCTCCGTCGATGTCCCCAATCATCTTCTTTTTATCCTTCTCCTCAATCAAATCGAGCATAGAAACATCGCTGAAAGCAAAATGGCGTGCCCCCTTGATGGTGAGCTTATGGAAGGGCGCCGAAACTTGACTGTAAACCACAGAATTGCCAAGGTTCCATAAATGATAATGCTCGCTTTCCATCAACATAAACGGCTGCTCCAAAGGATGATCAATCAAATCGCCAAACTGAAAACAATCCAAATTGGCCCCGGCCTTTACTCGATCTGGGTTTTGAAGACTTACCTGACCGGCTACTGCTCCGCCCATGGAATGACCGAAAACCCCCAAACGTTGGGGATCTATTTGGGACAAAATACCGGGAGCGTCCGCCTGGCCTCCCACCGCCTTTAAATAATCAATCAACACTTCATTGTCCAGCGTCCAGCGCCGTATAACCCGATCAAAACGCTTTAATTTCCGCAAATTGTAGCGGGTAGCTGCTTCCACCTGCTCCTCAGTTTCTAAATCAAAACGCTTAAACTTTTCAATTAAGAAAAGCTGCAAATAAGCCAATTGCGCCTTTTTTCGTTTCAACCTGGCACTTTTTCGAATCGTTTGTTCTACATAGGGTTGCTCAAAGGGGTGATTGAGGGTACAAACCACAAAACCATGACTGGCCAGGTTCTCTACAATACTGGTATAGAAATCGGCCATCCCAAAATAAAAACCCGGATTAAAAATCACCACCGGGAAGGCCTCCTCGGCGTAAAGGGTGTGGGCCCCGGAATACGAATGGGTGATGGTTTTTTGCACCTGACCTACCAGCTCCCGATCCAATCCCACATCATGAAATATTCCGGAAATAACTTCGCTGGGAAAATCGCCCAAAAAATGATCATAGTTCGCAGCCTCAGCGCTGGCAACAGGATACCACAACTTGACATACAACTCTCTGGGTTTGCCGCCCAACACAAAAGTCTCCTTTCGTGTAGAATCGACCAAAAACAATTTGGTGGTGGCAATTTTGTAGCGACCTGTTGGTGCCGGCAGCAAGGATTCAAGGTCGTCTGCAACTACTGGAGGAATCCATACAAGCAAAAACACGAAAAACAACAATACTTTAAGCTTCATCCTATCAGGGTTCAGTTTTTTATACATCGCATTACTTGGTTTCATCATCCATCGCTGCAAGACGTGCTTCGATACGCTCCCGTTCGGACCTCCGGGCGACCTCTTTTTCAAGCGCCCTGAGGTAACATGCCCGTGCCTTGGCATGGTTTCCCCGGGCCCGCCAGAGTTCTCCCAACACAAACCAACTGTGATAATTTTCCGGGTTCAGTCGACTGTAGCGCTGCAACTGGTCCTCTGTCAGCAGTCCTGCCTCTCCCTGGCGCAAGCGCCTTTGAAAATCCCGGGTTTGGGCTTTGTAAGTTTGAAAGCGCTTAAAATCGGCACTGCCTAAAAAGGGATCCTCAGCCATAACTTCAAGCTTTTCGGGACTGCGCTGAAAATACCCGCCAGGATCGGAGAATAAGTCCCCCAAGTCGTAACACACATAAGCACCTAGTGCGTAGGGATTGGCAGCCACCCACATTTTTAGGGCTTCGGGTTGAAAAATCACGGAGTGATGGGCGATCAGCTGATTGACTGCCTTTTCGTTGCCCCAGCCCAAATTTAGTCCCTGCACCCCTTTCTGGTCGCGCAAAACAGCAGCAAAACTGGCGGGACTGTGTTGGGCCTTTTTGCCCAACAACTCCTTAACCCGCTCCATGCGGTAAGTACTGGACTCATCGGCCATCCCTTCCAAATTCAAGGCATTGTCTTTTAAGGCCTCGCTCTGAAAGTGATTGGTTAAGACAAGCTGATTGGTACCGCTTTCGTACAAGGCGGTTTCGTCGATGGACTTCTCAATGACCACTGCCTTGCGGTCCCTGGCCGAAACCACCAAAAAGGACTCCGCAACAAAGACCTCTGCCTCCTCAATGAGGGCATAGGCTTCGGCTATGGTGCCCGCATGCTGCAAGACCTCCCTGGCCAAAATGGAGACGGGTTTACGTGCAGCCAGTGGAATGCCCGAGTTGGCCGCATTCAAAGTTACCACCAGGCCCTCGCTGTTCATTCCAGAAATTACCCCAATCATACCAGCCCAGGAAATGGATGCAAAAGCATGGCCCGTTTCCGGAGCAAAAAAAGTCACCAACTTATTGGAAGCAAAATCGTCGCCCATCGAAAAATCCATATTTCGACCCACCAGCAAACTGCCGTCCTCTGAAGCCTCATCCTGAACAGCAAAGGCTGTGCAAGCCACCAGATTCATATTCTGAAGGGCATGACCAATATCGTGTGCGGCATGGTAATTCAACATACGCTCATAACCCGCTCCTATAAAATCAAAGGAGTCGGACGCAAAACGGGACACCCCGTAGATTTCCTGCTGCAAATCAAGGGGAATGTAGCTGTCTAGCTTGCGGTTGTACCAGGCCAGGAAGTACTTTAATTTATTGAGATAGGCATCAGAGGGAATCATTTCACGAATGCCCTCCACAAAGTACTGTTCTTGCAAGGCATTAAGACTGTCGGTCAGCAAGCCATTCTTATAGCCCATTTCAAAAGGCGCTCCCGCCACATAAAGCTCCCATATCCCATAGGCGTTCTTCTGCAGCCAACTGTCGCCATAGCGAAAGGCTTCCGGACCAAGCACTTCTTTATCACCAGAAAAGGCCCACTCCTCACCCATGAGGGGAGGATGCACCTTTGTAAGTCGATTAAAAACCACCATCAGCAACAAAACCGACAGAACCAGTCCCACCAAAACACGCAGTAAGCGTTTCAAGCTCTTTGGCCATTTCTTCATCTTATTCTTCCTTTCTTATTTCGGACAACAACAGGTTTACATCTACCTTGTTTGCACAAGCCAACAAGGCATTCATAGCCACCCCCATCACCCCGTGTATCCCAATACTCTGCCCACTTAAAAAGAAGTTGGGGACCCGGGTCACAGAAGGCATATAGGATCCAATTCCATTCTTATAATCCTTGGCAATACCGTACATCGAACCCTCCGGAATGCCGGTAAAATATCTGTAGGTAAGGGGACTGGAAGCAAACCAATCGTCAATGGCGGCCGGCAAATCAGAGAAAGCCATAGCTGCCAGGTCGAGCAGGCCTTCGCCCTTTTTCTGCTTAAAGTCCTTATACTCCGAATTGGTATTGTACGCACTTCCTGGCGTTTCCCATTGTGCCACCTCCTCATAATGCATAAAAGAAATGATGGTAGCACTCTCTGCAAAACCAGGACAATCAGGATCCTCCGTGGTATACATCATCAAGGACTTGGGCCAGTCCT
The DNA here is from genome assembly GCF_002210225.1 of Geofilum rhodophaeum. Taxonomy (GTDB): domain Bacteria; phylum Bacteroidota; class Bacteroidia; order Bacteroidales; family Marinilabiliaceae; genus Geofilum; species Geofilum rhodophaeum. The sequence continues at coordinate 308,090 of NZ_MWUJ01000001.1, forward strand.
CTTTCTGGTAAACGGCCCCCCAAACATCCCGTGTGCGGGAATAAAAGACATTGGAGTTCAGATGCCTGAATTCGCCCGGTTTCAGACTCGCATAGACGACAAAGGAGCCTATCGTATTGGGAAGCGACTTGAGGCGACGCACAAAAGGTGCTCGAAAAACGCCTGACTCAAAAAAATCAAGGGCTACCGAGGGGTGAATGGCTGCTATAAAATCTTCTGCAAAAAAACGTTGACCCTCCGAAGTTTGTGCATAACGCGCCCTGCCGTCCTCCATTTTAATATGCGCCACCTTACAATTGGTGACTACAGTCCCCTGCTGCTCCTCTATAATTTGCACCAGTGCGTTGGCCAGCTTAATGCTGCCGCCACGTATCTGCCAGGCACTCTGAATAAAAACACAAGATATTAAAGCATGGACGTAAAAGGGGGTTCGCCGAGGATCTCCGGCGTATAAACCGTTGTTCGAAAGCCAGACTGCCTTCAATTCCTCATTCTGGGTAAGTCCGTCAAGCACCTCCATCAGTCCGCGATCCGTAAAGGCACTTGGTGCCTGATCAGTCACTCCGCTTACCTCACGCAGGTTCAAAAAAGGATTGCTGTCCCAAACCGCCCTGATCTCCCGCACATAATTCACAACAGCCTCCCGCTCCGATGGGAAACGCCGCTCCAGCTCAGCCTGAAAGCCCTCAAAGCCCGAAACACTGCAATACCACTCCTTTCCCATACCGATGCGGTCAAAGCAGGCACGATCGAGGGAAACAAAATCAACCCGATCGATAACACCCAGGTACTTGAAAAGCTTATGGAGCACCTGACCCTTTTCCAAGGCCCCCACATAATGCAAGCCGGTATTAAACACCTTGCCGCCGCGCTCGAAGCTTTGAAGATTGCCCCCAACATGTTTTTGTTGCTCCAAAACCCCCACACGAAAGCCATGCTTCCCCAACAAAGCGGCACACATCAAGCCCGAAAAACCAGCGCCTATTACCACCACATCAAATTGCTTGTCAGCTGTTTTATCCATTCGTCCAATTCGTTATACAGGCTCACCTGCGCATTACAAAAGTCACATTGGAGGTGCCCAAATAAGCCTTATCCACAGCCGTGCACGACACCCCAAGTTTTTGTGCCAAGGCCATAATATCGCGGCCCGACAAATACGACAACTCGTTTTCGGTTCGGTTAAAGCGAAACAAGCGTGTCGACTGAAACTCCGTCCATCGGGTCATCAGCGTGCGCCGCTTCATATCTGTATCTGCATCACGCACCACCACCAGGCCGCCATCAGGAATCGCATTCAGGGCCTCCTCAATCAAGTCCAATTGCCGTTCCTTCGGAAGGTAGTGCAACACGTCGTTGAAAACATAGGCTTTGGCTGAAGGGAGCGGAGCTTTCGAGACATCAACTGCCCTATACTGAAGGCCCTCATCTCTTAATCCCAAATTTTGAGCAACTGCAATCTTTTCTTCATCGTAATCCAAACCCAGCACTTCTCTTTCCTTCGAGCGCAGGCGCAAAAGCTGACAAAGGAAACCATAACCACACCCCACATCCACAATCTTTCCCTCTTTTGGCAGCAACTGGTCGTAATAGGCGTAATCCTTTTCGAGCCCGATTTTAATTCGGGCATACCACTCTAAAACAGGCCCTTTGTATAAATACTGATTCAACAATAAGTTTCTAAAATAGGACGGACTGGCCCAGGCTTGCTCCAGCTCAGCCAAGGTGTCGCGATACTGTGCGCAAACCTTGCGAGACTGCTTTTTGTAGGTAACACCGGCAGAGGTTAGCTCGGGTTCGGGCCGTATCCGATCCAGCACCTGCAGTGTGATGGTACCCGGACGGAGCAGGAACTCTGTTTTGGGCAAACAATCGTAAGCCCCGTGCAATACCAAAGGCTGAATTTCTAGTCCCAGCTCATCGGCTACCCGAAAAGCACCTTGGTGAAAGCGTTGAATCCGGCCATCGGGGCTACGATGCCCCTCTGGAAAAATCAACACCGAATAGCCCTCTCGGACCTTTTGCTGAAGGCGGCCAAAACCCGCCTCCAGGCCCCGATAGGCGGGAAAATAATCGGCAAAACGAATCAAAGCGCCGTAAAACACATTATTGTAAACCCATTCATTGGTGAAAACAATGATCTTAGGATGCAACATTAAAAGCAAAACCAAGTCGAGGTGCGACTGGTGGTTGCTGATGAGCACCGACGGTTTTGAAAAATCCAGCTTTTCAAAACCCAGGTAGCGCTTTTTGATGGGAAAAACCAAGGTTACAATAGCCCTTGAGAACCGACTGATCAGCCAGGCCATAATGTACTTTTTACGACTCCGACTTAGGGGAAGCAACACAAGAAAAGGCAGCAGAGAGGTCATGATCAGGGCGCCCAATAAAAACACCACAAAAACCAAAAGAGAAAAGAGCAGATGCCGCAACACCACCGGCTGCTTTCGCTTTATTCCTTTTTTGGCAATCAGCCAGTTAAATAGAAAAGGCGTTAACACAAAGGTAATCACCAGGGCCGAACCAATTCCGATGATCGACACCAAGGCTATAGACCGAATGGCCGGGTGCTGGGCAAAGACCAACACGCCAAAACCACCCAAAGTGGTGAGTGCCGACATTAATACCGACAATTTGAATCGAACAAGAGGGACGGCGCCATACTTGTAATCATCGGCCAGTCCACTGACCAAAAATATGCTGTAGTCCAGGCCCAATCCAAAAATAAAACTGGAAATGATCACATTGAAAATATTGAAAGACAAACCCAGAAGTCCCATCCACCCCAAGGTCCATAACCAACTCAACAAAATTGGAATAAAAGTGACCAGCGCCAATTCAATGCGGCCGAAATAAAACAACAAAACCAAAAAAACCACGCCCATGGAGAGCAGGGACAGCTTGTTAAAATCTTCTTTTAGTATGTCGAGCAGCCTATTGATGAACAACTGCTGATCGTAAATTACCAGATCAGGTTCTGCTGCCAACCGCTCGAGCAACGCATGCTTTTCCCCTTCCGCCGCTTTTAATACGGTAGCCACATAATAGGTTTCGCCCGAGCGGGTTATGTAGTTACCGGTTAACTCGCCAAAGGCTTCCTGAAGAACTTCGGGTCGCTGCGTTTGGATGTCCCGTGCCACCAGGTCGGTAAAAGCAGTAAAGGCTTCGGACTTAATCTTATAGTGCCGGGCAGCCTCAGCCAAAGATGTTGTCAACTGCTGCTGTCGCAACGGGGTCCAAAAAGACCGCCATTGCGCCAATTTTTGAAGTTGAGTGGCCGTATCGGGAACCAGGCCCGCTACCGACACCAATGCCGTAGCGCTGCCTTCGGTTTGTAAAGCCTCAAAAAAAGCGGCCCGCTTACCTGCATGCTCCAGTGCTTCATTCAGGCTTTGACCATCAGAAAAAGCAAACACATTGCTGTTGGCCTGAGCACTGATGCGTTTTAAGGCCTGTTCGGCACGCCCCACCTCATCCGATTGATAATTAAGGGCAGCAATATCGCCATTGAAACGGAGCCGGGGGACAAAAACCGCCAGAAAAACACTGAAAATCAAGACTCCGAAAACCAAGTAAGGCCGAGTATGAAAAGGATAGGCGGCAACCCAACTGAAAAAGGAAGTCTTGGGCGTTTTTTGCTTTGGCTTAAGAAAGCGTGCCAGCTGCGGAAGAACAATTAAAGCGGCTGCTGCCGAGAACAAAATACCAAAGGTGGCGAAAAGACTCAACTGCTCCAGAGCCTCTGCCTTAAGAACAGAGATACAAAGCAAGGCCGAAGCCGTCGTTATACTGCTGATAACCACTGGAGCTGCGACCTTTCCCAAGGTCTCCTTAATCGACCCGGCCTCCTTAAAATGGGTAAAAACATGCAAGGCGTAATCGACCGAGATGCCCAACAAAATGGCCCCGACGCCCAACGAAATCACAGAAACCTCACCACGCAGCAGCGATAAGAAAAGTAAGCCTCCTACAGCCCCAATAACAACGGGCACAAATAAAAAGAGTAAAACCCGCAGCTGACGAAAATAAAACCAAAACAGTAAGGTTAAAAAGACCAGGGAAATGCCTACTGTAACAACAATATCGGTCTTCACTTGCCGGGCATTTTCCACAGCCACCACCGTACCTCCATAAACCTGAACCCCCACCGGCTCAAATTGCCCATCGACCAGCTCACCCAAGTCCAGGAGCCCCTGTACCAAAGTCGCATTTTCGCGCGTATTGGAGGCGGGATAAGCCGGATCTATAAAGAGCAGCAGATTTCGGTGATCACGGGTAAAGATGTGCCCGTTGTAGATTTCAAAATTCTCATCCACATTAAAAGCAGAAAGTTGCTTTACCTGTTGAGCCACTATCCCCAGAGGATCCTTAAAGAAGAAACGTCCGGTAGCAAAACCAGCCGGTGAAATCAGGCTTCGATAACCGGCCTCTACCCGGGCCATAATACTGGAGTCGTTCAACAAGCCCTCCAGATACACATAATCTTTGTCGGACAAATAAAAAGGCAAATGCGCCTGTACTACATCAAATACCGCCAGGGCTTGTTGCTGGTCCGCCGCAAACTCCACCCCCTCAATCAGCCCTTGAAAGTGCGACAGGGAATCAGAAAAGGCCCGTCCGGCTTCGAGCAACTTTAAAGGATCTGTCTTGGCCGAATCGCACAGCGAAAAAGTTACCACAATCCGATCGGCCAACTCCGAACTGTTAAAAACATCGCTGATGGCATTAATCCGCTCATCGCGAGGAATAATGGAACTGGCATCTTCTTTAAACCCCACCCGAAGCAGCAAAACGAGCGAAAACACCACCAGCAAAAACAGTCCCCCCACAAAAAAACGCAGACGTCCGGAAAGAAAGGTATATAAGCGAACAAACAAGGCTCCCATTTACTTAGACTTTCTTAAAATGAGCAACAAATAGGAAAAAAAAGCGGCTGCAGTTCCGGCCAGCACGGAAAACCCAACGGCACCAACTAAGTACTGCAGCAGGTTATCACCAATGGCAGCCAGAGACAAATCAAAATTAACTTGCCAGGAACCAGCACCGAGCATATAACTGCCCGTTACATAACTCAAATACAAAATAAGGGGAATCATGGGGGGAATACTGATGTTGGCAGCTACAAAGAAAAGCCCCTTGTGCAAAGAAAACCAATGTGCCAAAACAAAACCAACCAGCAACTGATAGCCCCAAATGGGGAAGATGCCCATAAAAACACCAAAGCCTACAGACAGGGCTGTTTTTTTGGGGGACAGCTGAGACAGCGATTGTCGCAGCTCCCGCCAAAGATCCCGCAAATTCTTTTTCCGGTAAACATTAAATACCCGACGCGGATGATGGTAAAAGAAGGCCATCAGCACCAATACGGTATTCAAAACACTGATTCTGAAAAAATCCTTAAAAGGCCTGAAGTGAGAAACACGCTCCTCTGCCACCGGATAGAAGACATCAATTGGGGCGGCCAATAACTCCACCCCCTTCCAGGCACTGCGCACCATTACTTCTATTTCAAACTCATAGCGACTGGTAAAAAAAGAAGTTTTGTGCAAGGCCTCCAGTGGGTAAAGACGGTAGCCCGACTGCGTATCGGGCAGGTCAAGACCGGTTTCTACCTTAAACCAAAAATTGGAGAATTTATTGGCAAAAGAGCTCTGCTTGTTCATATTCTCCTGGTTGAGGTTGCGCGCACCCACAATGAGGGCGTTGGGATGTTGCTCCAACATCTCCAGAAACACCGCCAGATCCTTGGCATAATGCTGGCCATCTGAATCAATGCTGATGGCGTAGCGGTAGCCCTTTTGCCAGGCAAAGCGAAAACCGCTCTTCAAGGCATGCCCCTTACCCCGATTTTTGGGATAACTGAGCACCTGCACCCCGGGGAATTGCGCCAAAACCGACAGGGTAGCATCGGTACTGCCGTCGTTAACCACTACAATGTCGTTGCAATAGCGGCCCACATCCTGCAAAACAGCCCCCAAAAACTGAGCGTTGTTGTAGGTAGGAATCAATACACAACATTGGTGTTGCACAAACAAGTTGGCCAGAGACCTAGTTGATTCGGTAACTTCCATTGAGCTTCAGCACTTTTCGTTGTTCAACCAATATTTCGGCATTTACTGCAAGGACTTCACCTTCCTGTTTTCCAAACTTTATCTTAACCACCAGCACCTTATCCTCCTCTGGATTGTGCATGGATAAAAATTTGACATCGCGCGCATGCTCCAGTTCCACCGGTCGCTGCAATACTTCGGACAATAAGTCGGCTACCAGAAGCATCTGGCAAACCCCGGGCGTAACAGGTGCCTGCGGAAAATGTCCCCTATATAAGGGGTGTGTGGCGTTAAAGACCACCTTCGCCTCTAAGTGCGTCTCCCCCACTGCGGTGAGTTCGTACGAATACAAATTCTTCGTCGTCATAATCCCTTATATTTAACCAAGTTCATTTCAACACGCAAAGGCAGGCCCCTGTGCCCGAAATGAATGTTTTGGACCTGTTGTGCCTCATTCCGCTCCAGCTTCATTCGTACGTGCGGAAACAAACCGCGTCGCCACACCGCCTCCTTCACCTCAAAACCCTGTTGAAAGCGATAAACGAAAGTGCCCCCATGGTGCCTGAACTTTAATTTTTCACCCAACACCCATTGCTGCGAATCGAGGCCGGGGACCTGAGAAAAATCCTGCAACAAGAGCCTGAAATCATTAAAAAGAACTTTTAACAAGCGTGGATCCTGAAGAAAATCCTTCCCGGAAACGACTGTAAACTCATCATCCCGGTAACGGACATCGAGCAGGGTTAAACCAAACTCCGACATAAATACAGTATGAATAGACCCGTCGGAAGGCAAGCGCTTAATCAGTATCAAGCCCGAAAAGCGATGCGCTTTAAAGCCTATGCGCGCCTGATACAAATAGGAATCGTAAGCCGCGCCCAAAACACCGGACGGACCGGCACTGAGGCTGTCGGGGGGACCGGCATGCAAGCTGAGCCAACAGGCACTAGCGAACATCAAAAACAGCATCCTCAATCGGCTCATTCATTTTTCGGTTTACAAATGAAATCTGGGTAAAATCCGTTTCGCTTTCCCTAATAATGACCTTTAGGGCCAAGAGGCTTTCCTTATCCAAATACACCTCGCTTTGCTGAATAAACTGTTTCAATTGCGCATCTCGGGGCTGCATCACCAGCAAATAATCCCGGGCGCCTTCATAAACCTGGAGATCAAAACGCTGATCACCCATAACACTGCCTTTAGCTATGCTGATGATCAAATCGTTTAAAAGCTTAAAGGCAGGATTGGATTTCACGTCGAACACCTTGACCTCTCCCTGATCCTTGATGAAGAACCGGCCGTCTTTGATCACAATAAGGTAATGAAAAGGACTGTCGTAAGCCCAACGCAGACTATTGTCGTCGCGGTACCAAAAAGCCCCCTTGCTCTCAACCACTTCATCGAGATAGGCCAACTTTTTTTCCTGAACAAAAGAACTGCTGATGGATCGAACCGTGGCGGCACTTCCACGAAATTCCTGCTCCAGAGCAGAGGCATCCTCCACCAGCGTATAGCCGGCTGGCTGAGCCGCCACCCGGCCTATTGCCAGAGAAAAGACGAAAACAAGACAGAGCAAACACTTCATATTGGCTGTTTTTTAGCACCCTCAGCCCAAAAGGCATCAAGGGTTAATGACTGTAAATTATGTTGTGCCAACCAGGGCAATAAAAGCTTAAGCACCGGCACCACTGGCACTGAGGTGTCGTGCAACAAAACCACATCGCCTCCTTTGAGGCGACGGGTAATCCGTTTAAAAACGACCTCAGGAGCTTCTCCTCGGGTGTCGAATGAACGTACCGACCATCCTGCAACATCCATACCACTGCCTTTTAAGGCCTTAGCCAAAAGAGGATTGGTCACTCCAAAAGGAGGTCTGAAAAAACGACAGGTCCGACCACTTACCCTTTCGATCTCGGTCTGGGTCTGCATGATTTCTTTCCTCATCTGTGCTGGTCGCAACAAGGGAAACCACGAACGGTGCGCCCAAGTGTGATTCCCCAATTGGTGCCCCTCTGCCAACAAGCGCAAAAGCAACTTGTACTGGCCTTCCATGCGACTGCCCACCACAAAAAAAGTAGCCTTTGCGCCATAGTCTTTCAGAAGGTCCAGCACCTCCTCACTTTGTGCACAGGGACCATCGTCAAAGGTCAGGGCCACAGCACCTGTTTGCCTGGAGTTGCTGCAATGAGCCTTTACGTAAATGCCCGAACAAATATCGGCCGAAGCCCACAGGGTAAAAGTCACAAAGGCCAAGCCCAGTACCCAACTGAGCACCGGCTGCAGAACTGCGGACCAGGGCCAAAAAACCAGGAACAAACCCACAGCCAGGAAGCCAAGAAGCCACCACAACCCTTTATGACTTATGCAACAGAACAAACGATGTGCCCTCCTTTTGTGTATGATTAAGTACTAATGCGTAATGCAGCTGCTTGTCGGCCACCGACGACAGCCCATCACCGGCCGGCACCCCCTGTGATTTCAACGCCCGCTCTGCGAAAAACAATCCCTGCGCAGCGGCGGTTTGTGCCTCCCCGGTCCATTGCTTGTAGCGCAAGACCAAGGCCTGCGGCAACATGGCTTCCACTTCTTTATAAACGCCCTGAGCAGGGGCACTTCCCCTTTCCCCGGAGACCAATACATCAATAGCCCCGGGTGCCACTTGCTGCTCTTCTAAAAAATCTTGCAGGTTCTGCGCCAATGCAGCGGCCTCCTCCTGGTCAAAAACCAATCTCATCCCGGCCAGCTCCACCGCTGCGTCTTGCGCCTGCGTATCCAGCAGAAAAAAGGTGGCCCCCTCTCCATAAAAGAAGCGGTCTGACAAGCAGCCTTCCTGCTGCATCAGGGCCCTGGTTTCGTCGTTGAACTCATCCACCCCGCCCACCAGCACCTGACGGACTTCCTGCTCCTTCATCAACATCCACGCGTCGAGCAAGGCCGTCTCAAAGGACAAGGCCTTTTGGGTAAAAGTCATGTTGTACCCCTTGCAGGACAACAACAAGGCAATTTGTCCCGCTATGGTATTGTGGGTCGATTGTATAAAAGGGGTCGGATTCAATAAACTCTCCTCATTTTCCACCAACTGACTCAAAAAACGGGTGGTATCTTCCAGACAGCCCCAGCCTGTACCCACCACTATGGCGTCCGGTCGATCCACCCCGCCACGCTGCAAGCAGGAAGCAGCGGAGGCTACCCCGGCACGCAACACCATACTCAGGCGCCGCAGCGAAGGTCCCTTAATGTACTGTTTGTAATCCGGATGGAGCATGGGGCGAACAGCATCTCCTTCATCGCGGAGTGTGCCCTCCCAAAAGCCCTTTTGATTAAAGGTCTCGCGACAGCTGATGGCTTCCGATGATTGAATGAATATCTGCATAGCTTATTTGGAGAAGATGAGGGTGGAACAATTGCCGCCAAATCCGAAGGAATTAGACAAAACGTGCTGTATGCCAGGGGAGGCTTTCAGCTCGGTAAGCGGCTGCAAGTCCAAATCTGGTATGGGCGTCTTAAAATTGAGTCCGGGAAACAAGAGGCCCTGCTCCAGCGCCAAAACAGAGCATACCGCCTCAATGCCTGCAGCTGCACCAAGGGTGTGTCCGGTATAAGCTTTGGTGGAAGCAAAGGGCGGGACTTGCGCCCCAAAAACCCGCTTCAAGGCCTTGCCTTCGGACAAGTCGTTGTTGGCTGTGCCTGTGCCGTGGGCATTGATGTAGTCGATGTCGCCGGCCTGCAAACCTGCTTTACGCAAGGCCGCTTCCATAGCGGCTGTGGCCCCATCACCCTCGGGCGAGGAGGCGGTCTGATGAAAAGCGTCGTTGCTGTTGGCAAAGCCGCTCAGGCGCCCATAAACTTTGGCCTTGCGTTCTGCCGCCGACTCGGCCGATTCCAGCACCAGAAAACCGGCCCCTTCACCAAGATTGAGTCCTTTGCGATGCTCGTCAAAGGGTCGACACCATTCCTGATCGAGTATCATCAAGGCATTAAAACCATTGAGGGTAAAAACGGAAAGAGCATCCACTCCACCGGCTACCACCTTATCGGCCAGCCCGTTTTGTATTAAACGAAAGCCATGCATCAGCGCATTGGCGGCCGAGGAGCAGGCTGTAGACAAAGTGGTGCGGTAACCCAGCAATTGCAGATAGGCGGCGACCAAATTGGTGGCGTCGCCACTGGGATGCGTGTGAATAAAGGAGGCATCCTGATCACGCCGGGCAAAACCGCGCTCGGTTTTATCCATTCCGCCCACCGTGGTTGCCGACACCAATGCCAGGCGACCTCGATCACCGTCCCACAGATCCAGACCGGCATCCCTGCAGGCTTCTCCTGCGGCTGCCAGCGCCAACAGACTGGTGCGACTGTGTTTAGAGGCCTCCTCAGGGTCCACCTCCAGCATTTTCATCAAATCCGCATTGCTCAGTTTCACCTCTCCCAGCATAAAGTCGCTTTTACGACGACTGGCCAGGTGTTCCGCTGGTCCTATACCCGATCGCCCGGCTTTGAGGGCGGCCAGGTTTTCGGCAACCGAGTTCCCGATGGCCGAGATAATCCCGAGTCCGCTTACCACAATCTGCTGCGCCATAAACCTTTTTCTGCTAATGGGTGTTTGCCTCGATAAAATCTGCCAAGGCAGCAATGGATTGCATCGCATCCTTGCCCTTGGCCGGATCGGCGATCTTAATACCGTATTCTTTTTCCAACAAAACAATGATTTCCAATGCATCAATGGAATCCAGTCCCAGTCCATCCCCAAAAAGGGGTGCAGCGCTGTCGATGTCGTCGGGTTCCACATCCTCCAGGTTCAGTTGCTCAATCAACTGCACTTTCAATTTTTCCTGTAGTTCTTTATTCATAGCATAATTATTAACGGTTATAAAACTTCTCGCTCCAACAAATTCAAACTGGCCAAATATTCGCCATCTGGCGCAAAATCGATCCAGCCACACAAACAACAATCTACCGTGCCTCCCTGCAACAACAAATCGGCATACGAGCGCAGGAAGGGCTCATTGTAATCTTCCTGAATCCACATCAATTCTTCCCCCTGAATTTTGTGTCGAATGCACAATTCGCCGGTTACAATATTGGGAAGGGTGTACACAAAAAGAGCGGGACTGGGAATTTCGGCCATACTTTCCTGATAAAGGCTGTCGGCCTGAAGAGAAGCCGAACGGCAAGCCAGCACAATGGCGGTGCGACCAGGGTCTGCGGGCAGCTTATGGTCTTGAAGCAAGACTTCGGCCGTTAAAAATCCCAACTTACACATATCCGACATCTTGTAAAACTTGGGATAGGCCATTGCTCTGTCGCGATACAGCGCCCGGGCAAAACCGGCAAAACCGTCCTCGCCTTCATAACGGAATACCACGTTCCCGTCGACCGATACAGTTTCCTTGGCCGTATGCACTTTCCTTAATGTTTTCACAAGCTCTCCTTTTTAAATAACACCGCGGCATTGCTGCCTCCGAAACCCGAAGCCAGCTTTAAAACCGTTTGCAAGGGCCGCTCAAAATTGACCGCAGCCACATTGATCGCCTCCGACACCCCGTGTTGCTCATAACCAAGTGTCCCCACCACCACATTGCGCTTCAAGGCCTCCAGAGAAACCATACTTTCAATTAAGCCAGCAGCACCCAGGGTGTGGCCGAAAAAACTTTTAAGGCTGTTGACCGGTACATGAGCCAATCCGGCCCGTGAGATGGCCACCGCCTCCATATTGTCGTTGTAAGGGGTAGCTGTTCCATGGGCCGAAATAAAATCGACTGTCTCTAACCCTACCGTATTGCGAATGGCCGCCAACAAGCCTTCGCCTGTTCGGGAGGGACCAGAAATGTGGTTGGCATCGTTGTGCATGGCACCACCCAACAAACAGATCCCTTCCTTTTGCCCTTTGGGCTTATCCACACTCAAAACCATTGCGGCTGCAGCCTCTCCCAAATTAAGCCCGTCGCGTCGGGCATCAAAGGGCCTGCATCGTTCGGGACTCAGCGACTTGAAGGACTGAAAGCCGGAAACGATGAAGCGCGAAAGCACATCGGCCCCCACCACAACAGCATGCCGGTAGGCACCGCTGAGCAGCATCCGCTGTGCGGCCACCATGGCAGCAACACCCGAAATACAGGCGTTAGAAATAATTAACGGGGCATTTGCGGCATTAAAATGATTGGCCACCAGACGGGCCGAATGCCAAAGATTCAGTTCAAGAGAAGCAGGGTCGCTTGCGTCCAGCAAATCAATATTCCCCTTGGTGCTGGAAAAAATAAGCAGGGTCGCCGGATCGCTCAGACGAACGGCACTGTTTTGCAGCGCCTGCTGCAAAGCCACCAGGAGCATCTTTTCAAAACGACTACCCACAAAGGCCGGAGCCACCTTTTCTGTCGCCTCCTCCAACCTGTTGGCATCGACCTTTGAAAGCATTACGGGTTCTGCTGAGTAAGGGCCCTCCACATCACAGGCCAGGCCCGATTGGCCTTGCCAAACCCGGGTAAAGACTTCCTCTACCGAAAACCCCAGTGCTGAGACAATGCTTCCGCTTTCCACATAAACTGCCATGTTTTCCTTTTCTATTTTAAACCAATCCCTTGCTTTCCTTCCATTGCTGGAAAAAAGCCGGAATGTTTAATTCCATATTGCCGTCCAGGTCAAGAAAAACCTGAACCGTGCGCGCCTTGAGCACCACTTCCTGGTCCGACTTTCTATAAATCCGATAATCAAAAATGAGCTTAGCGGCCTCGCTATTCACAAAGCGGGTCTCAATTTCCACCTCCTCTCCATACTTAACCGGCCGAAGATAACTCAACTCCATTTTAACAATGGGCGTTGTATATCCCATGGCGTAAATCTCGTTGTATCCTACCCCATGCTCCAGGCCAAAAGCCTCCCTGCCATCCTCCAGGTACTTCACGTAATTGCCGTGCCATACAATGGCCATAGCATCCACCTCGCTAAAGCGAACCCTTATTGTCGTTCTGTTTACCAGGGGGCTATTCTCCATTTTAAACTTCCTCCAGAAATATTTTCATTTCACACTCGGCGAGCGTCTGGCCATTTTGAACGATCTCCCCCCGAATGATGTCCACATTAAACACCTTGTCGACCACTGCCACATGGGTTTCAATGCGTGAACCTACCAAGGGCAGGGTCCCGACCTTAAAGTTTTTAACCGCGCCAATAAATCCACGCCTTACAGGCTCCTGTCTGCTCATGGCCTCATGACCACTTAATGCCGCTGCACTTTGTGCAATATTCTCCAACAGACCATAGGCCGTAAAACGGTCCCCGTGTACCAAGAGGTTATCGGCCCCGATAAGGGTGGAGGTGACAATGCCTTTTCCTGCTACTTCCACCACCTCGCCAACCATCACAAAAGGATCGGCTTGTGGAATCAGGGTCTTTATATCTGGGGCTTGCGCTTTCATGCTATCGTTGTTTTGTCCCCTTAAGCCTTCAGCTTACATTGGAAAAGTGTGTGACTAACCCCTACATCCTCAAAACTATTCACCACTTCCAATCCCGCCTTGTCAATTAAGGCGAGCATGTCGTCCGAATGGTACATTTGGCTGCAACCGTTGGCAATATTGGTAAAATAGAGCGAGGTGGCATGCAAACTGTAGGTCGAGGCCTCAAACTTTTGCTTGTCCCAGTAGGTTTCCATAATGAACAAGGAACCCTTCGCATCCAAAGCTGCCGCAGCTCTCCGGAGTAAGGCCAGCACATCTTCCTGCGAAAAACAATCCAGAAACTGACTCATCCAAATGACATCGGCCCCTTTCGGAAAGGGAATGGAATGATCCAGCAAATTGAGGGGCACGCCTGTGATCCTGTCCTGAAAACCATGCTGCGCTATGTTCTCATAAGCCTTTTTCAACTGACCCGGCAAATCAAGAATCTGCACCTCCACATCGGACTTAAATTCGGCACAACGTATGGAAAACTTACCGGTATTGCCGCCCACATCCAACACCTTCTTCACCCCTTCGGTAAGCACCAGGGGCAGCACCTCGGGAAAGGCATAGTCAGAATAGAAATGATCAAAGGCAAACCAGCTTTCCTGCGCCTTTTCGGGCAGTTCCGAAAGCGCCTCATAAACCGTATCCCAATCACCAAACACCTTTAAACCGGTAGGCTTGCCCTCCTTAATGGAGTCCTCCAAACTAAACATACCCAAATAGTTAACATCGTGGGTAAAATCCATATTGACCCGTGTCAGTTCATCGGAAAGAATGTGCCATCCGGTTTTGGTTATCTGGAAAAGGCCTTCTTCTACTTTAACCAGCTCGAGACTTAAACCCGCTTCCAGGAGCACTTTTACGCCATACACCGACAAATTCAGTTCTTTAGCCACATCGGCTATCCGGATGCCCTGCTTGCGTTTGCTTTTGATGAGCTCCAGTATCCCCAAGTCGCGCAAAGCCTTGGCCGCCTGAAACATAATGGGCCCAAAAGCTATCTTTTGGGCATCGTACTTGGCTTGCAAGGCCGTCTTATCGTCCGATCCGTAGGTCCATTCCATAATTATATTTTCAAGTTAAGTTTATCACAGGTTTTCCTCCTCTTCCCAAAAGGGAAAATAGTTGAACCATTGGTCCGGATACTTCCGCACCATGCGCTCCAGTTCATCGACATAGGTCCGAACCATGGCAGCCAGTTCAATCTGCCTTGTTTTAACACGTGCCGGATAGGCAAAAGTCCTGGGGCTCGAGGCATAAAAATGATAATGCGTGGAACCTTCCTTCATCGTAAAGACAAAGGATACCGGCACCTTAAATTTACTGGCCATATATAAGGGACCTACCGGAAAACGGGCTTCCTTACCTAAAAAAGGCAGACCAACCACCCCATTTCCCTCCACAAAACGATCGCCGTGCATGACCACCAGTTCATTGCGCCCCAGAGCAGCTTTAATGGCCTCCAGATGAGAGAAGTCAGAACTGATGGGTATAACCTGAAAGTTCCTTACCACATGGTGAGCTGCCAGTAGAGCTTTTATTCTTTCGTGTTCCGCATCCAACATGAGTACATTGACCTTGGTTTGCAAACGGTCCAGTAAGTTGCCGGCCACCTCCCAATTGCCCATATGTGCACCTATCAGCAAACCACCCTTTCCACCGGCCACCATGGTCCTCAGGTGCTCCTCCCCATCAAAATCAAAAGTAAAACCAGGTTGGGGCTTCACCAAAAAAGCAATCTTATCAATAAGCACCTGGCCCAAAAGCACATAATTACGAAAAACACTCCGCTGAAGCTTCCAGGTCCTTTGGTTTTGAATACGCTTGAAGTAATAAACAATGGATGGATTACGGGCAAAGAAAAAATAATAAAGGGCCACCAGCCGTAAAAAGCCATAGACCACCTTCCGGTGACTGTATTGGATCAATAGGATAAAGAACTTATAGCCAAAGGTTCCTCCTCGTGTTTTTCCAGACCATTTAGTCATGCCGGCGTATCAAAATACTGGTTTACACCCTGGATGCGATAAAATCATACATATCGTCCAGGGTCTTCACATTGAGCATATCTTCCCGCGTGGCCTTGAATCCAAACTCCTGCTCAATAATTACCACAATATCTACAAAATCGAGACTTTCAATCCCCAAATCCTGAATCAACAAGGCCTGCGGAACCAAAGCACTTTCCGAAATCTCAAACTCCTCAGCCAAAAACTGATTGATTATTCTTACAATCTCCGCTCTCTGCATATACTTCTATTTTCGAAATTTTGATACTATTAAGGTGGAATTGGTGCCGCCAAAACCAAAGGAATTGGACAGAACGGTATTCAACTCCATTTCAAGGGTTTCGGGAACCACATTAAGTTGAGCAAGGGCCTCATCGGGAGCAGAAAAATTCAGGTTGGGTGCAACAAAACCGCGCTCCATCATCAACAAAGAATAAATAATTTCACTGGCGCCCCCCATCCACATTTCATGGCCAGTCATCCCTTTGGTCGAACTGACGGGGGTATTACAGGCACCAAACACCTCCAAAAGAGCCTTCCCCTCGTTCAAATCACCCACCGGAGTAGAGGTTGCGTGGGCATTCACATAATCAATATCGGAAGCCTGCATTCCTGCGGCCTTCAATGCCTTAACCAGGGAGGCCTTAGGCCCCTCCACATTGGGAACTGAAATGTGTTCTCCGTTGGAAGAAAAACCGTAGCCTTTAATCTCCCCTAATATTGGCGCTCCCCGTTTCAGGGCCGACTCGAGACTTTCCACAACCACTGTGGCCGCACCACCACTGGGAACCAAACCGTCGCGTTCCCTGTCAAAAGGTCTGGAGGCTGCGGCAGGTTCATCCTGGCGAATAGAAAAGGCACCCAGTCCGTCGAAACTGCCCATCGATTCGGCATTGATCTCCTGGGCCCCGCCACAAATAATAATGTCCTGAAACCCTCCGGATATCAACAAATGGGCAAGACCAATAGCGTGCGAACTGCTGGCGCAGGCCCCACTAATGGTTAAATTTATACCGCGAAGTTTAAGGATGACCGACAAATTCATACTTACTGTAGAATTCATCGACTGGAAAATAGAGCCCGAACCAATCAGCGAAGTGTCGCGCTTATCACGCATGACATCAATGGCTTCTATTACAGGAATGGAGGAGCTGTCGTTTCCATATAGGATCCCGACTTCATGACTTTTCAGAAAATCCAGATCAATTTTGGCATTTCCGAGCGCCTCCATCGTAGCCATATAAGCATATTCGCCCTGAACAGGCAGGCCTACCCGCTCCCTCCTGGAAAGCAAGCCTTTTAAATTTGGCCTATCAAGCATCCCGCTTAGCGCTGAGCGAAAACCAAATTCTTTGCGCCGCTCATCAATACCAATCCCAGATCTCCCACTGTACAAAGAATCTGCAACACTGTTCAGGTCCAGTCCGATTGTGGAATAAATTCCAGCACCAGAAATAACAACTCTTCTCACTCTGAATTTTTAGGGTTTTCAAGTTTTTCATCAGGGGGCCTTCCTGTCTCACTCCCAATAAAAACGAGGCCGAAAGGCAGACAAAACTACTAATAAAAACCAATAATACAAACGATTTAAAAGCGAAAGACCGCCCCCACTTTGAGCCCAAAGGATGCGGGTAAAGACCCGGTTTCATTGGCATCCAAATGAGACAAACGATGAAAGGCCTCCACCCGGAAAAGCTGAAGGATGTTTTCGATTCCGTAAGACAGCTCCAAATAGGGGTGTTCCCAATCCAAAACCTGAAAACGACTGTAAGCTGTTCCCTCAGCATTAAAAGCAGGCAACAAACCTTCGGGATGAGTTTGCTCATCGTAAAACCCATTACTTTCGTTCGCGAGGCGCCCTGCTGCAAGGCTTAGCGTAGCCACCGTTCGCAAATGCAAACGCCTGACCAATGGCACTTTATCCAAAAAGAAACCATCCTGACGGAAGGTCAGAAAGAGGGTGGCCGACTCGTCGGCCACAAACTCTCCATAGCGCATCATATTAAAGGTCTTCTCGGTCCTGAAAACAGATTCATTTGCAGGCAACACCGTCAACAGGGGCCAGGGAAGTCGCCCGTGAATCTTGGTGAAACCCAGGTCGTAGGACAAACTGCCCAGGCTTCCCAACAAGATTTGCTGCTCTACACCCAGCGACCATCGGTGGTAACGAAAAGCTCCCCCGGTCCATCCCTCCAATCCCAAATCGTAAGCACCTCGCAAAGTCGGCAAATTGTTAAAAGCAACCGGAAGGCGCACATTCTTGTCGGTAAAAAAAGTGGCACCCGGCCGATAGCGCCAGCCGAGGCCCAACTCGGCGAGCTGCATGGCAGACTGGATTTGACTGCGGGCATCGTCGGCATAATAAGCAAAATTAAAATCGGAGCCAATGGGTTGGTGGTGCTTAAGCTTAAGCGAAAGCTGCTGCGTAAAGCCCCTGAAAAGATCTCTCTCGAGCCACAATCGACCCAACTTCACCCTGCTCAGGCGATTGGTCCCCCCAAAAGAATGGGCAAAGGAACTGTACAGTCCCTCCGAAAGAAAATCGTCCTCAGCCCCCAGACGCTCCACATCGTGCATCAGTTGCAGCCCCGCCCTGGTCCACGACTCCCGATGGAGAAAACGCTCCAATTTAAGACCGTACTTAAAATCCCTGTCGTAGGTCCCGTAAGCCAAGTGCCCCTGCACCATCCAGTCCCTGCTCCAGTTCTGGTTGGACTTAAAGCCCAAACGAAATCGATGTCCCTCTACCTCGTTAAAATTATAAAACAGCAAATAAGGGCCCAGTTCCCAGGCGCCCAGATTGTAATAGCCCTTGACCGACATATTGACCAAGCCGGCTAAAAAACGAATACGCCCTACATCCCGCATCCCATCGATGCGCTCCAGCACCGCAAGATCCATGGTATCCAGGGGCACCGGACGCAGCTGGTCCCAATCGCCCAGGTCTCCTTCACGCTCTTCTTTTGGCAGACTCAGCGAACGATCGAAGAATCCGACTTCATGATGACTTATGTTGAAATTATTGTAGACTATCCCGGTATGGACAAAGATGTTGACGGCATCTGCCAAAACCCTGGTACCGGAAGGATACCACACGCCTCCTTCAACCGGCTTAAAATCCTGCTGAAGGCGAATGCGATCTACAAAATTAAGGTTCGCCTCTTTCCCCAATTCGAGCGACAAGCGCTTAAGAGCAAAGGTCGAGTCGTTGACCCAAACCGTACCGCTGAAAACAAGATCACCCGCCCGGCGCGGAACCACCCGCAATTCGTAAGCATAATGTCCGTCGAGATAAAGGGAGTCGACCAGGTAATATTTATAGTAAAACAGTCCCGAAGTAGAGAGCGGTGACACAAAGTTTCGGTCGAAAATACGAACGTGGTTGTTGTAGAAATTAAAATTGCTGCTTTTTTGAATGAGCTGGGTCACAACATCGGCATCTTCATCAGCGAGACTTCGCGTTTGCGTGGCCTTGAGCTCCGTCTTCGAACGCTGCGGGCTCCTTAGAAAGTTTTCTGTAACCAGCGTTTCGCTCATAAACACCGGCAAAAGAGACACCGACGCCGAATCTGCCTGGAGGCCAAAACGACGAAAGGCTTGATTACCAGCCCCCCCTTCGGCGTCATCCCTTCCCATCGACCGCAGGAATACCTTTGTTTTGCTGTAGGCATCCACGGAAAACTGGGGCAGGCGATCGGGATTGTTTTGGGCCTTGTTGGCCCACACCTTGCGCAAAATGGCATGAGCGGGATTCTCTCCCGGTGTTATGCGCACCTCCGAAAGAGCCAGAGATAAGGGCTGGAGATTAAACTGAAGCGCTTGAAACACCCCCCTGGCCAAAGCTTTGCTTTGACTTTGATAGCCGAGACTACTGACTGCCAAACTATCGGCATCGACTGCGATGTTGAGTCGAAAAAAACCTTCTAAATCCGTTGTGGTCCCAATTGTGTGCCCGGGTAGGGACACATTGGCGAAGGCTATCGGCTCCAGCGTTGAGGCATCAAGCACCCTTCCTTCAATACCCTTTTGCTGAGCCAGGAAGGGCGAAGCCAACAACAACAAAACGAAAGGCAGAATGGTCTTACTCAGCAACCGCACACCAAAACTACTCAATAATCAGGGTAACTGTTCTTCGTCCGGGTTTATTGCACCTGGCCCTGACCTTTACTTTATCGCCCGACTTCAATGCACCAATCTCATACACAAAGCGAGCCTTCTCCTCCGAACATTGCTCCTCCGCTTTAATGGTCTTCACCTTTTTTCCATTCAGTGAAATATCCACCTGCTTAATGTAGTGACTCTTAACATCACCTACCGGATGCACAGCCTCGACCACCAACTCCCGGCTTTCCGAATCGTATTTCAAATCTACCTGCTTGGGAGGATGTGCCCATGCGAAAAGGGGAACCACCAATAATAATGCGACAAAAATCTTCTTCATGGCTTAATGATTTTTTGTTGTAAGTTACTTGGAAAGATACTTGGAACGCCAACGCTTAAAATCCTTTTTCTGAATCTGCTTCAACACATCATAAATACTCCCGGCCCAATAGTTTCGAATTCCAAAACCGGCGGCACGTCCCGTCATCTTCTCACACAAAAGCACTTCCCTACTGGCAATGTCAAAGAAGGTGATGTACATACTTCCCTGCACAGTGCCCTTGTTGAAACAGGTCACAACAAAAACGAGTCCAAGCCCCTCCGTCACGCTTCCCGTATCGTAAGCTTTAATCAGGTCTGCCACCAAGGCCTCCGGGGCTTCCATATCGGGACAAGAAGAGACCAACAAACCTTCCGGGACCATCTGCTCGTTGACCCGGGCAGCGGTTTCAATCGCATAAATAACCTGCTCCTTCTTAAAGGTTTTGGCGAAGTCATACTTCCCCGGCTCACTTACCATCAGATTGTTCCAGGCAGGAATCCACTTCTCAACAATTTCGGTTTCGCTGCCTTGCTCATTAAGGATCTGCACAAATTTAGCCTGCGAGAAGTCGAGGCCAAACCAAACCACATCCCCCTTCTCAAAAACATCGGAAAGCTGCTTCTGAGCCGCCAGGCCTGAACCCAGGGCAAGCACAAAAATCAAAAAAAGACACTTCTTCATAGGGCGCATTTTAAAAAACAACATCCCCCAATTTCCAAAAAACACCGGAAGAAATCAAGTAAAATCCTAACTATAAAGCCCGCCATTGACCGATATTACCTCTCCGGTGATGTAGGACGACTTTTCGGAGGCCAAAAAGGCCACCACTTCAGCCACTTCTTCCGGTCTTCCGAAACGATTGAGCGGAACCATGCGCTTCATGCCGGCCTCATCAAAATGCTCCGTCATCTCCGTTTTTATAAAACCCGGAGCCACAGCATTCACCCGAACATTTTTCTTCCCCACCTCCATCGCCAGCGACTTGGTGGCAGCAATCACCCCGCCTTTGGTAGCGGCATAATTCACCTGACCCGACTGTCCTTTTTGACCCGATAAGGACACCATGTTGATGATGCGCCCCTGGCGCCGCAGCAACATGGTCTGCAGAAGCATTCGGGTCACAAAAAAGAAGCTGTTTAAATTGGTATTCAAAACCGAAGCCCAATCTTCAACCGGCATAAAGACCATTAAATTGTCCTTGGTAATGCCGGCATTGTTTACCAGCACATCAATGGGACGCTCGGGATGCGCTTGTAACCATCCGCCCAACACACGCTCCACCTCTGCTGCCGACCCCACATCAAAGCAGAGTAACTCTCCACTCCCTCCGGCCTGCTCAATCTCCTTCAGGGCAGCCTCCGCCTCCTGCTGATTACTTCGGTAGTTCATCAACACATGATAGCCTTCGGCAGCCAATTTTATGCTGACGGCTCTTCCTATGCCTCTTGAGGCGCCTGTAATCAATGCAATCTGCTCCATCATTTGGGTCTTTCCGGTATTGCTACTTATTAAAATGAAAACTTATTGTTGTACAGAAAATCACGCACACGGGCAATTTCCTCATATTTGGGTGTATCCTCCACAAACAAAGGGACTAAGGTCCTAATTTTTTGAAACACCTCTGCCGTGCTGCGCGAAAGCCGATCCTGAATTTTCAAATAATCAATGGCCTGTATCAGAGCGATCATATGAATGGCCTGAACCTGATAGGCATTCTCCACCACCGTAGCAGTCATCAATGCCGAGTTGGTTCCCATACTCACAATGTCCTGATTGTCATTATTCGTGGTGATACTGTGTACATACATCGAGTTAGAAAGCATCTGATTTTCGGCAACGGTTGATGTCGCCGTAAACTGAACCCCCTGCATACCCAGATTCAAACCCAGCGTGCCAAAATTCACAAAAGGAGGCAGGATATTGTTCAATTTGGGATTAAACAAATAAGCCAACTGCCGTTCCGACAGCATCGACATTTTTGTAACAGCCAACTTCAATTTATCCATTTCCAGGGAAATGTAATCGCCATGGAAATTACCTCCGTGGTAAACGTTCTCCCGTTCGTGATCGATGATGGGGTTGTCGCTGACCGAATTAACTTCGTTCTCCACCACCTCCTTGGCATTCTCGATGGTATCAAAAATGGGACCCAGCACCTGGGTAACACAACGCAGTGAATAATACTCCTGAACCTTACGGTCGAACTCAACCACCTTGGCATCCTGCTCATCTTTGTAAAAGTGCTCCTCCCGGCGTGAGATCATTTTACTCGAACGCAAAATATCGGTCAACTTATCGGCCACCGCCAACTGTCCCTTATGCCGCTTAACCCCGTTCAACTCCCGAGAGAAATAATCGTCAAATGAGCCCACAATCTCATTCATCATAGCCGAAGAACAGAGCGTCCAATCGAAAAGCTGACGCGACTTCAGCACATTGATAGAGCCAATGCCGGTCATCACCGAAGTCCCGTTAATCAGAGACAGGCCCTCCCGTGTTTTGACCTGTATGGGCTCCAACCCCAGTTCGGCAAAGACTTCAGCAGTTTTTCTTAGCGCTCCCTTGTAAGACACCAGACCTTCTCCCAAAAGCGCCAGGGCCAAATGCGACAATTGCACCAAATCGCCGCTGGCGCCAACGCCGCCATGGCGGGGGATAAAGGGATATACCTCCTTGTTAATCATATCCTTCAACAAAAGGATGGTAGATGGGTGGATGCCTGAGCGCCCCTTGGATATGGCACACAAACGAACCAACATCGAGGCACGCACACTTTGGTCGTCGAGCTTTTCCCCGGCTCCGGCTGCGTGACTTCGAATCAGGTTGTACTGCAGACTAATTTGATCCTCATCCTGCACTTTATATTGGGCCATGGGGCCAAAGCCCGTATTAACCCCGTAAATGATCTTATCCTTGGCAAACTTTCTTAAAAAATCATAGGATGCTTCCACATGGGCAAGGGTTTTGGGGTCCAACTCAATTGGCTCCTTGTGCAAAACCACGGCCTCAACATCTTCAATACTCAGGTCATCAAATGAACTAATTGTTCTCATCAGTATAAATAAAAAGTGGGTAAAAATTCAGTGTAAACAAGTCAAAAAAAGCAGGCCTGTCAGGGGGAAGACTCGTTAACGGCCCCCTCTCTTTTCAAAAGAATCAGGCTGTGTTGGAAGTTTTTATAATGATTGTAAATCAATACCGTTTGAGCCAGTCCTTGTCCCTTCCGGAGCACCATTTCATCAGGAACTTCCTTGCCCTGCAGCGCATCAAAGGCCATCTTCAGCGCAAAGCCCGTTGCAGTAGGATACTCGCCCACCCAAGGTTTAAAAGCCCACCAGGCCGAATGCGAAAAACAAGCCTCTGCAACCTGATAATAACCAGCATCACCTTCTGCGTCGCCGTTGACACCGAGCAGCACCGCATCCACCTCTCCGGCCTCCAAACCGTTCCTACGCAAAAGTTGCTCGCACAAGTGCTGCATTTCACCGGCTTCGGGAGCGGTCCGCGTAAGCACATCGGCCACCCTGACAGCGCCCGGATGCGCCTCCGCATCAAGGATAAAGAGGGCTGCCCCCTCTCCGGCGACTGTTCCTCTGGTGCCGGAATTCAACAACTCGCCATTGGAAAGGACTTCCTCCTTGTAGTTCCCGGCGGCCCATTCTATGTTAAAATTGTATGCAGATATTTCTTCTACACTACCCACCAACAGCCGCCCCGCTTTCCCTTCCTCAAAAAGCATCAGCGCATCAATCAGCGCATTCTCAAAAGAAAGGCCCCGGTTCACATGCGTGACGTTGTAAGCGGTACATCCACTCATCAGAGCCAGCTGTCCCGCCAGCGCGTTGGGAGTGCTTTGAATAAAATTGGTTGGGGTAAGCGTTCCTTCGTCATAGTCAACAATCTGATTCAAGAACTGAATGCAACCCTCCAAACCACCTTCAGAAGTTCCTATTAAAATCCCATCTACGGGGCCATGATTTTCGAGCAGCACGGCTCCACAACCCACGCCCATCCGTAAGGCCTTGCCCATTCTTCGCAGCTGTGCAGGTTTAATACTTCCCGAATAGTCCGGTTCCAAGGCCTGATACTTTAAGCCCTCCAGAACCCTTAACTGCTGCATCCATTCGGGTTCAGAAAAAGTAGCTTGCGGCGAAATAACCAACGCGTCGTAAATATACATTTCAAGCCTTTTCAAAAATTAAAGAAGTACAGTTGCCACTGAAACCATATGAATTGGACATAACATATTGCAAAGAGGCTTGCCTACTGGATGCAAGCGGATGTAAACCCAATCCATCAATCGGGGTTTCAAAATTCAGACTACCATACATTTCGCCATGCATCAGGGCCAAAATTGAATAGATGGCTTCCAGCGCGCCGGCTGCACCAAGCGTGTGCCCCACATAGCTTTTTGTTGAGGCAAAGGGAGGTACTTTTTCGAAAAAAGAAGCAAACCCCGTCAGTTCCACCTGGTCGTTGTTTAGGGTGCCTGTACCATGGGCATTGATGTAGTCGATTTGAGCCGGAATTAAGCCTGCTTCTTCAACCGCCATCTGCATGGCGCGCAAAACACCCGTGGCCTGATCCGACATGGAAGAAGTATGAAAGGCATCATTGGCATTGCCCCAGCCTGCTAGTTTGGCGTAAACTGGTCGGGAGCCGGCCAGTTCGGCCAACTCCAGCACCAAAAATCCGGCCCCTTCTCCGAGATTAAGCCCTTTACGTTGGGCATCAAAGGGGCGACATTTTTCTTCAGAGAGAATTTGAAGCGAATTAAAACCATTCACTGTGTACTTCGAGAGACTGTCCACTCCGCCCACAATCACACGACGCGCTCTCCCTGTCCTGATCAAACGAACACCGTTCATTATAGCATTGGCGGAGGAGGAACAAGCGGTATTAATGACATCCACCAGTCCCTTGATTCCATACCTTTTAACCAACTGCATGGCATGTGCCGATGCACTGTACGACTCCAGAAAAGCCTGGGTATCCGACTGCAGATTGGAATCCTTATACAGCTGGTTGGTCATACACATGCCACCTACCGTACTCGCTGAAATTAAAGCCGTACTGCTGTCGGCCAGCTCAGCTGGCGACAAACGGGCATCGGCAACGGCCTGGGCAAAAGCAAGCACAGCCAGGGCATCGGTTCTGGTATGGCCCTCTGAGGCTGAAAGTCCGGCCCTGTCGAGCAAAACCTCATCGTCCTGGTCAACCTCTCCAAAATAAAGGAGGGAAGCATAGCGCGACTTAAAACGGCGGGCCTTATTCAAAGCATCCCTCCCCTGCCACAGCGCCTGACGATTGGCCTCAACGGTTAAGCCCAGCGGACTCACACAACCCATTCCAGTAACAACTACATCGGTAGGCATCCTTCTAAACTCCTATTTTTTCACCTCCATAATGTATGTTGCCATAGCCTCTATGCTCGACAGTATTTTTCGTCCATCGGCAGGATTCGTTATCTTAATGCCGTACTCCCGCTCCAACATAACAATCAGCTCCAAAGAGTCGATCGAGTCCAGGGCCAACCCATCCCCAAACAAAGGCATATCGTCGGTGATGTCCTCGGGCGTATAATCCAAAATGTTCAAATACTTCACCAAATGAACTTTCAATTCGCTTTTAAGTGCTTCTTTATTCATTAGAGTAGGTTTATATTAATCTGTTTCTATGTAAGTGCAAAAAAGTGATAAGCTGACAAATAAAGGAAAAAACGAGCAGAATACCGAGCGGCAGCCACAATTCAGACCACTCTCCCCCTCTTAGAAAAAGGGCGTAAAATGCCTCCAAAGACCAATTCAGGGGGGATATCATACTGATCATCTTCATGTATTCGGGCATTACAAAAGTGGGCACCCATACCCCACCGATGGCTGCAAAAATAATAATGGAGATGGCACCAAAACCATTCGACTGCTCTTGCGTACGCGACAAAGCCCCCAACATTAGGGCATAACTGACTGCCGAAAACACACTCACCAAAACCACAGCTAAAATTCCGGGAACGTTGTTGGGCAGAAGCAATGGAGGTAGGTTAAGAAAGGGGAACAACAGCATAGCCACCCCAAAAACAAATACCACCTGCAATAAACCCACGCCCATGTATACAAACTGTTTGCTCAGCATAACCCACCAAAAACTGGAAGGCATGGATTTCAGGCGCAGAAAACTGCCGGTAGCTTTTTCGAGCACCAAATTTGAGCCCAGGGAAATCACCATGAAGAACATGGCAAAGATGGTCCAGGCAGGAACATTGTGTTGGGTGCTGTTGGGAATCAAATGCTGATCCTTGGGCAGAACCCGCTCAATTTTAATACGATTACTGCCCAAGGCTTCTTTTACCGAAGCCGGCAATTCCTCAAAACCCATTTCGGCATACAAACTTTCGAGCATACGCGATACTTCCATTACATTCAAATGCGTGTTGAGCATGTTGACCACAGAAAGCACGTAATTGTCCTGCAGCACCGGGTCGTTCATAAAGTAAACCGAAGGAGCTTCGCTTTCCCCCACAGCCAGGGTTTCTGAAAACCCGGCTTCTCCCATAATCATGGCACTCAGTCCCGCCGCATGCTCCCCAAAGCGACTCGAGAAATCCTCGCGCAAATACAAGCCGGTCAGCGTCTTCCCGGAAGCCACACTTTCCTGAAAATCAGCAAAACTGCAGTCCTCTTCCAAACGAAGGTCAAACATCCCGGAAGCCGCCAACAGCTCTACCAGTGTTGCCCCTTCTGCTCCCTCGTCCTTATTGACCACCAACATCGAGATCTTATTCTCATTAACCACTTTAAAGGCACTGTCCTGGATAATGGTAATGATCAAGACCAACAACAGAGGCATTGCAAACATCAAGGCCAACCCGGTTTTATCGTTCACCAACAGCAGCAATTCCTTCTTTATGGAAATAAAACTCTTATACATGATCGCGAAACTCCTTTCCCGTAAGTTTGATCAACAAGTGCGTAAGATCAGCTGCCGCGTGTTCGCGGAGCAAGGGACCAATTTCATCCAGCGCGATAACCCTCCCTCGGTCTATCACGGCAATTCGATCACAAAAGCGCTCAGCTTCATCCAAATGATGCGAAGTGTACACGATAGACGTCCCCGACTCATTAAGCGTGTTTAAAAATTCCAAAATGGCTGTCCTACTTTGAATATCCACACCCACAGTTGGTTCATCCAGAAACAGAATGCCAGGTTCATGCATAACCCCCACTATCAGGTTGAGCCTTCTTTTCATCCCTCCGGAAAAAGTCTTCACCGGCTTATTGGCCACCTGAGAAAGTCCCAGTAAACCAAACAAGTGCGCCGCGCGCTCCCGAACCTGAAAAGCCGACATATTAAACAAGGCACCGAAATACTCCACATTTTGGAAGGCGGTAAGTCCCTCATAGAGTGCCAGATCCTGTGGTACAAAACCGATGTGTTGCTTAATGTCTGAAAAGCTGACCTCCCGGTCTTTTATAAAATACCGAACCTGACCTTCGGTAGCCGGTATGATCTGACAGAGTATCGAAATCAGGGTGGTTTTGCCTGCCCCGTTGGGACCAAAAATACCGAAGCGCTCGCCCTGATGAATGTTAAAAGACACCTCCTTTAAGCTGGGCTCCCCGGCTTTGGGGTAAAGCTTGCCGAGTCCTTCTATGGAAATCAAGGTTGACATTATTTACCCTCCTTCCATTTGACCTTTGCCAGGCGTTGAAAACCTTGTTTTTCTATGTCGGAAATCTCATAAAATAAAGCAGCAATCTCATTAAAGCGCTCCTGCCCGGTATGCCGTCCCTTAAAAACCCCTGCCATTAAAACGGCCGACTGCCGCCACAAATCACCCGCACGGGTAAAATCATCAGAGGCCAGGCTCAACTTTTCACTCTGTAACAAATCCGCAGCCTGCTCCAAAAAAGCCGCATACAAAAAGCGAAAGCCTCCTCCTCCGGTCCCAATTTCTTCCTGCATGCGAACAATATGCCCCAGGTAACGCCCCGCTTTCTTCAGGCCCAATTGCTCCCGCCACTTTTCAATTTTCTTTCCGGTATATTTTATGCCACTCACTCCGGCAAAGGCTCCGGGGATGTACAGCATGTCTCGTACATTTCGTTTGATGCCCCTTTGGACGGCCTTCTGAAGCAAGGCCTCATCGGTCTTCTCCCGTCGACTGGCAGCGTCGACATAATAAACATGCCCTTTGGGTGCATACAAGCCCTGGGCATAGCGCGCTTTCAGGAGCTCCGGAGCCGAAAGGGTCACCGGGGCTTCCATCACGGTATCGCTGATGCGATAAACCCCTTGCTCTTTTCCCAATACCACAATATTGTGCGCATTGAAGTGAAAGCGATATTCCACAGGAAGGTACGAGAGATTGAACACCCCTACCTGACAGCCGACCCTGCGTCCCTGCTCCAGCAACTTATCCAAATAAGCTTCGGCAGCAGCAGGCTGGGAAAAACGCCGGGATACGTAATCCACGTCCAACAAGCGACAGCTTCGCTTAAATATTGCTCCGGGCATGGTTCTAAAAGTGATGGCGGGACCATTGTTCAGCTTTAAAACGGGAAGGTGAATGTAAAACAGTCCCGAGCCGATACCAAAAGCGAGGGGTTCGTTCATAAACGCCAGGCCGTGGTCCCTCAACAGATTAACCACCACCCCGTTTTCACAGTGGGCCGACTGAATGTGTTCCGCTTGTTGTTGCATTATAACTTATGGTTCTTTAGGTCCTCCACACTGCAATTAAAGGCCTCAGCGTAACGTGCCCATCCTTTTGCGCCCAAAAACCGATAACCCAAAGGCCGGAGATGGAACCAAACCAGGATGCGCCCAAACCCAGAATAATTGCTCAATATCGAAAGATTCATCAAATTCTTTTTCATGAAGAAATACAAAGGACTTCTTTTCCCGACCCTGACCAGGGTACGGGCTTCCTCCAATTGCTCTTCCACCTCGTCCCAGGCATGCTCCAGCGCCTGCGCCTTCACCTCCCAACCCGAACTCAGACTGGTCACAAACTTCCCGTCCTCATCTTTCACGTAACAAAGCTCCCGGGTATAGCCTTGCAGGGCACTGGCATCCTGTGGCACCTCTTCCTTCTTCATTGTCTGTACAATCAATAATGAACGGTTAACAAACAAAAGGCATAAGAGAAGCGAGCACTTTCAGGAACAGCCAACAATATTTGCTGTCCCTCCTTAAGGCGACCACTGTGCAAAAGCTCCTCCAACATTACATAAATAGACCCTGCACCAATATTCCCCTTGGTCTTTAAATTCACAAACCACTTATCGTAAGGAATTTCAATGTCGTTGTCCTTTAAAAAAGCATAAATCTTATCTTGAAAAAAGTGGCTCGACATGTGCGGCAGAAAATAATCTACCTTGCTGACATCGATGTTCTTCTTCTCCAACAGCTGCTTTAAGAAAGCAAAACCCTTCGACACAATATTCTCACTCAAGAGCTTAACATCTTGCTTGATACTCAGCACCGAATTCTGAACCACTTCCTGGATGGACATATCCTGATAGCCAATCAGCTTACCGCTTTCATCCTTTTCCGCCCCCATATACATGCAGGTCTCCAATTCATTGGCAAAGGAGCACATTTCAATCCACTCAACCTTCAACGAGGGACCGTCTCCTTTTTTCTCAGCTTCAACAAGAAAGGCACCTGCGCCATCAGAAAGCATCCACCGCAAAAAGTCTTTTTCAAAAGCCACATAAGGATTGGCTTCAATCCGCTCAAGATATTTAATTTCTTCTTCAAAAAAAGTAGCCCGCATATGTGACGACATCCGTTCCGAACCCGTGCATACCGCCTTGCTTTTATCTTCGGCTTTTACCGACAGGTAGGCGTGTTTGAAAGATTGCATCCCCGAGCAGCAGGCCCCTGCGTTGGATATAACCTCTACTCCCGCGAACTCAGGCAACAATCCGTGCACCAATACTGCGTGGGAGGGCAGCAGGGCATCGGGACTGGTAGTTCCGCAGGCCAACAGCTCTACGTCTTCCATCTCCCGGGGATCAACGAATAGTCTTCGTACGGCCTCAGCAACCATCTCAGCATTAGAATGCGTAGGCCGCCCCTCTTTATCCAAGGCATAATAACGTTGCTCAATTTTATTACTTCGAAGCACTACCCGCTTCGATTTTGATTTCGCTCCTCCAATAAACCCCAGGTAGCTTTCCATTTCCTCATTGCTTACCGGCTCATTGGGTAAAAATGCAGAAACGGAATTGATGTATACGTCGGCCATAATTAGTTCAGGTAAAACAAGCTGTTACAGATTACTAAAATCATTCATCAAAAGCTGCTGCCGCTTCTTTTTAAAACGCGGGAACAGAAAGGGCAGAAAAAGCACATTATAAACCAGCAGCACAATGGGCGCTACCAGAAACAAAGCAAAAAACAAATAATATTTAAAGGCTGTAATGCCCAGCCTTCTTTTCCGGCTGCCCGGGGCAAGCCCAGCCAGCAGACCGGCCCAGATCCGAAACATCATCTTACCACGCTTTTCTATAAAAAGGATGTTGGGCGATAACCTAAGGCGCCCGGTGGCCACAAAGTCGGCCTGCACCTCTTCCAAACGCTGCTCTTCCAAACAGCTTTTCAGCAGGCGACCAAAGTCCGCGGTGCCTTCAATATCTTTCGGCGCTACACCTGGAGGTGGAAAAATGCCCCACATTTTATCCTTTTTCCCGGTAACCATCCAATACAAAATAGTCACCGCACTGATGAGATTATTGGTCTTGTCGACCAAGGGCACATTGCCCACGACCCGCCCACCAGCAGCCTCAATCATCCGGGTGACACTGCTCTGGGCGTTGATCCACATATTGCGCGAACCGATAAGGGTAAGCACCGGCTTACCTTTAGCCAAACGCTTAAAATCCGGCGATTGCAAAAGTGCGGTAACCGGTATGGCCGGCGAGAGAAACCAAGGCTGGTGTCCCACTACAATCAAATCATAAGGACCTTCCACCTCATCAAGCGGGGCCAAAGGTGCTCCCTTCTCCAAAACGGAGTCGGGCATGGCATCGAAAAACTCGTCAGAAGTCCAGGGGAAAGGGAAGGCTTTAAGGGGTTTCACTTCCTTAAAATCAACCTGATAATCCGACAGCGGTTGCATAAAGCTTTGGAGAATCTCCCGCAACTGTCCGGACTGAGTAAAATACAAAACCAATATTCTCATTACTTATCTACTAGCGCAACTTAGTGCCGTTGCAGGTACAACTCAACTTCCTTCTTTAATTCCGGCTCCATCACATCCAATGCCTCCAACACCATGCCTTTATCCACTTCCAGCTCCCCGCTATAGTTTAAAAATGCAGGGGCCTGCTCCTGTATAATCATTCGGACAAAGCGAAACTCCACCTCCTTGGGCCACTTTTCAATTTCCTGCTCCAAGAGCTCACGACCCTGTTTAAAAGAAGCCAACTTTTGAGCAGGCACTTTTTGAAAATCAGCCAGACGAATGTATAGCGCGCCCAAATACACCTGGTCTTGAGAAGAGGGGGACTCCAGAGACTCCAGTTCTGCTGCCAGCGAACGAACAGAGTCGGTGGATGAGCTCCTTATGACATCATAAAATGCCTCATTAATCTGACTGCTCAGCGCGCTGAACTGCATCAGGAAGAAAAAAAACAGGCTTACGAACAGTACACTCCTTCTCATCAACAGACTTTTTTATACAAACTCCTAAAAGAGCCGAAAAATAGCAAAAAAGTCCCAGACCCCCAGCCCCATCCATCAAATACCTCAAGTCTTCGGCCAAAGACCTGTCCTTTTGAAACGCCATTTTGAAGAAAAGAGACCGTATGTAAAAAAAGAGGGGCACAGGCCCCTCTTTTCAACACAATAAATATCCGCACTGGGCAAAGCACTTATTCAATTAAGATTTTGCACTTCCAAAATAATCATAAAACAAAGCGATGGTCTCTATCCCATTAAAAAACTGCTCCAGGGGGAAGTTTTCGTTGGGACTGTGGATGGCATCGGCCTCCAGACCAAAGCCCATCAGCACGGACTTGATACCCAAAATATCTTCGAAGCTGGAAATGATGGGAATGCTGCCTCCGCTGCGTACCGGAACCGGCTGCTTGCCGTAAACTTTTTCATAAGCCTGCTCAGCTGCCTTGTAGGCCGGAATATCGATGGGACAAACATAGCCCTGACCGCCGTGAAGTGGCGTGACTTTCACTTGCACCGAGGCAGGCGCCAGCTGCTCCAGGTGCTCCTTAAACAAAAGCGCAATTTTTTCGTGGTCCTGGTTCGGCACCAAACGGGTCGACACCTTGGCAAAAGCCTTTGAAGGCAGCACCGTTTTGGCCCCTTCACCGGTATAGCCACCCCAAATGCCGCAAATGTCGAATGAGGGACGAATGCCCGTGCGCTCGTTGGTGCTGAAGCCCGCTTCTCCAGCCAGCTCCTTCACGCCAATGGCCGACTTGTAGGCCGACTCGTTGAAAGGCGCCTTGGCCATCAAGGCACGTTCCTCAGCGCTCACCTCCACCACATCGTCGTAAAAGCCGGGAATGGTGATGTGTCCCTGCGCATCGGTCATGCCGGCCAGCAACTTACTCAACACATTAATGGGATTGGCCACGGCACCACCGAAGAGCCCGCTGTGCAAATCCCGGTTGGGACCGCTGACCTCCACCTCCCAATAAGCCAGTCCACGCAGACCCGTAGTAATGGAAGGAATATCCCTTGCTATGATGGAGGTGTCTGAAACCAGGATCACATCGGCCTTAAGCAGCTCCTTGTTGGCCGCACAAAAGGCCGGGAGACTGGGAGAACCAATTTCTTCCTCCCCCTCAATTAAGAACTTGACGTTACATTTTAACAAATCGTTCTTTACCAGGTATTCGAAGGCCTTAGCGTGCATAAAAGACTGACCCTTGTCGTCGTCGGCCCCCCGGGCAAAGATTTTCCCATCACGAATTTCCGGCTCAAAAGGATCGCTGTGCCAAAGGTTTACGGGATCTACCGGCATCACATCCATGTGCCCGTAAACCAGCACCGTAGGCAAAGAAGGATCCAGCAGTTTTTCCCCATAAGTCACCGGATTTCCAGCCGTCTCCATAACTTCTGCCCGATCGGCTCCGGCTTGCAACAACTTCTCCTTCCACCATTCTGCAGCCCGGTACATATCGGGCTTATGTTGGCTTTCCGAGCTGATCGAAGGTATGCGGATCAACTCAAATAATTCATCCAGGAAGCGCTGTTTGTTCGCTTCAATATAAGTCTTCAAATTCTCCATAGTCTCAGCATAAAAAATTCACTCTTCACAACCATACACACAATCGTTACAGGTAGCCAAGCGCACACAACCCTTGTCCTTCAGAATGCCAACCAGACAAGCCACCACAGCCTCCCGGCTGTCTGTGTCCTGACAAAGCGGATTTTCGGTAAAGTGCACAAAAAACGCCTCCAAATCGGCATCGGTGGGCCGCGTGATGGCGCCACTCACCTGCTCCCCATCGAGTTCCAACACCATCATAGCCGTAATACCATTGTCGAGTAACAGCACATATTGTTCATAAGCCTCAAACACCTGCTCCTCTACCGAAGGCATTGATTGCTTGCGACTTCCACAAGAAGACAGGATTAAAAACAGCCCCACTACCAAGCCACCTGCTCGCAGGCCTCCACGCAATACTTGCTCCATTACCTCTGTATTAGCTGATTTTACAAGACTACAAGATACCAAACATAAAAAAAACAATCAAAAAAAAGACGGTGTCTTTTTTTTGATTGTTTTTCCCGAGACGTCCTGGCCCCCTACGCCATGTTGTGGAAGACGTTGGTCACATCCTCATCGTCCTCAAACTTGGCCAAAAGCTTTTCGATGTCTGCCTGCTGCTCCTCAGTAAGTGTTTTGGTATCGTGCGGGATACGCTCAAACTCAGCGTTCAGAATCTCAAACTCATTCTCCTCAAGATATTTCTGAATGGGTCCGAAGCCTTCAAACTCCCCGTAAATCATAGTATTATCGTCCTCTACAAAAACCTCCTGCACCCCATAATCAATCAACTCCAGCTCCAACTCTTCGGGGTCCAGCCCTTCCTTGGTCACCACTTTAAAGCTGCACTTGTGGTCGAACATATAATCCACACTGCCCGAGGTCCCCAAAGAACCATTGTTCTTATTAAAATAACTGCGCACATTGGCCACAGTACGGGTTGGGTTATCGGTGGCCGTTTCTACAATTACAGCAATACCATAAGGACCATAGCCTTCGTACACCACTTCCTTGTAGTCCTCCTGGTCCTTCGAAGTCGCCTTTTTAATCGCCCGCTCGACGTTCTCCTTAGGCATATTGGCCGCCTTGGCATTCTGCATCAATACCCTCAGACGGGGGTTGGCCACCGGATCGGGGCCACTGCTCTTCACTGCAATAGCTATTTCTCGGCCAATTTTGGTGAAAGTCTTGGCCATATTGCCCCAGCGCTTCAGCTTACGGGCTTTTCTGTATTCAAACGCGCGTCCCATGTTCTGCTATTTTAATTTGGGCTACAAATTTATTATAAATCCTTTTGCATCATAACATCTCACTGCATTCCAGGCGAAAAAAATCACTCCTCCCCTTTCTCCCCTTCCCGCAACAACTTGTCGGCTTCCTCCATTTCATCGTAAAAAGCCTGTCCGTACTTTCGAACCAGCGCCTCCTTCAAAAAACGATAAATGGGCAGGCCCTTCTCAGCCCCCAGCACGCGGGCAGGTCCGCAAATGGGCCACTGGTGGTAGTTCAGTGCCTCAAAGTCGCTGTACTTGGTTACCCTGATGGGATACAAGTGGCACGACACCGGCTTCTTAAACGAAATCAAACCCTCATTATAGGCCTTCTCAATGCTGCACTTGCACACCCCCTTTTCGTCGTAGTAGGCATACACACATTCTCTGCCATTGATGATCGGCGTCACCTTGTCGCCGTCGCCATCTACCTCCCAGGTACCCACCCGCTCAATTTCCTTAAGCGCAGCCGGTCCCAGCATGGGCTTAATCACCGGAAAAATTTCTTCCAGAATCCGGGTTTCTTCCTCCTCCAAAGGTGCACCCGATTCACCTTCCACACAACAAGCCCCCATGCATTTGGGCAGATCACAAATAAAGTGTCGCTCAAAAACATCCAGGCTGATCAACTTATCGTCTATCTGAACCATCTTACTTCAAAAAAAATGCAGCAACTCCAAGTTCGGAATTGCTGCACAAATTTATCTCATTTTTCTGATTAAGCCAGCTTAATCAGACTCTTTCCTGTCATTTCCTCAGGCTGCTCCACACCCATAAGCGTTAAAACAGAAGGCGCCACATCGGCCAAAATACCATCCTGCACCTCCCCCTTACGCTCGGTCACCCAAATAAAAGGCACCGGATTCAAAGAATGCGCCGTATTGGGCGAACCATCGGCATTCATCGCATTGTCGGCATTGCCGTGGTCGGCAATGATGATGGCTTCGTAGCCGTTCTCACGCGCCGTTTCCACCACCTCTTTGAGACATTCATCTACCGCTTTTACAGCCTTCAAAATAGCCTGTGCATCGCCGGTATGTCCCACCATATCGCCATTGGCAAAATTCAGGGCAATAAAATCGAATTTCTGCTTCTTCAACTCTGCCACCATCTTATCCTTCACCTCATAGGCGCTCATTTCGGGCTGCAAGTCGTAAGTCGCTACCTTGGGCGAATTTACCAAAATGCGCTCCTCACCGGCAAAAACCGCTTCACGTCCACCCGAAAAGAAAAAGGTCACGTGGGCATACTTCTCTGTTTCAGCCATACGCAGCTGCTTCAAACCTTTTGCAGCCACCACTTCGCCAAGGGTGTTGTTTACATTGTCCTTATCGAACAACACATGCATCCCTTTAAAAGTAGCATCGTAAGGCGTCATGGTGCAGTAATACAAGGGCAGCGTCTTCATGCCGTGCTCAGGCATATCCTCCTGGGTCAATACTACGGTAATTTCACGGGCCCGGTCGTTGCGGAAGTTGAAGAAAATGATCACATCGCCTTCCTGAATGGTGCCAAGAGGCTTGCCCTGGGCATCCACACGAACAATGGGCTTAATAAACTCATCGGTCACATCCTGATCGTACGAGGCTTGAATGGCAGCCACCATATCCTGCGCAGCTTCCCCTTCACCCTTTACCATCAAATCGTAGGCCAGCTTAATGCGCTCCCAGCGCTTGTCGCGGTCCATGGCATAATAACGTCCGATAACCGAAGCTACCTCGGCATTGTTGCCCTTGATATGCTCGAGCAGCTCGCTCATGTAGCCCTTGCCGCTCTTAGGATCGGTATCGCGACCATCCATAAAGGCATGCACAAAAACATTAGCAATACCGGCTTCGGTAGCCAGGTCGGTCAGCTTATACAAATGGTCCTGACTGCTGTGCACACCACCCTTGGAAACCAGGCCCAGGAAATGCACCTGCTTACCCTGCTCTTTGGCATAGGCCAAAGCCTTTACCAGCTCAGGGTTCTGAGCGATGGAATTGTCGCGGATGGCCAGATTAATCTTCACCAAATCCTGATAAACCACGCGTCCGGCACCAATATTCAGGTGCCCCACTTCCGAGTTACCCATTTGGCCGTCGGGCAGGCCCACATTTTCGCCGGATGCCTGCAACTGAGCGTTGGGGTATTTGGCTACCAGACTGTCGAAGTAAGGGGTGTCGCCCTTGTAAACCAGGTCGGCCTCATTTTTGGCACCGTAGCCCCAGCCGTCCAATATTACCAATAACGTCTTTTTGCTCATAAAGTAAAGTGTATGTAGATTTTCAATTATTAAACATGCCTGTCGGTGCAAAGTTCAACCCTTAAGCTGAGCGCAACTCTGCAAAAATACCGAAAATTGCTCAATATCAAAGCACTCAAGTGTTAATACATCTAAACCGGTCAAAAACAAAAAAGCCGGCTCACGGCCGGCTTTTTTTTGTGGTACCACCTGGAATCGAACCAGGGACACACGGATTTTCAGTCCGTTGCTCTACCAACTGAGCTATGGTACCAGAGGTTATTTTTATAATAAGGGAGCAAAAATAACAAACCTCCGCAATCATTTAACCCTTAAAATCCTTGCCGACCATACCCTTTCAAAATATCGTCAACAAAAACAGTCCCCTCGTGAGCGACTGGTGGTACCACCTGGAATCGAACCAGGGACACACGGATTTTCAGTCCGTTGCTCTACCAACTGAGCTATGGTACCTTGCGAAAACGCGGTGCAAATATACGTAAAGATTTTGTTCCTCAAAATGCCGAAGTCAAAAATATTCCCAGGCCGCCCCAGGCCGCTTCCACACAGACTCCTTAGGCATCAAAAAGTCAAGCGCTTAGCGCGCTTCAAAAAAAAACAGCAAGTTTCGCCAGCTGGTGACAGCTGTGCCGGCCTGCGATTCGTTTATTCCCTTTTGTTTTATACTTTTGCAACCTATACCGAAGCGCAACACATGGAAATAAACACACATACTTTCTCTAATGGCATCCGGCTGATTCATCATCCCCTGGATTCGCCCGTAGGGCATTGCGGCATCCTCATCAACACCGGATCGCGCGACGAAGAAGAGCACGAGCACGGCATGGCCCACTTTATTGAGCACGTCATTTTTAAAGGCACCCGAAAAAGAAAAACCTACCACATTCTGAGTCGCATCGACGATGTGGGCGGCGAGCTCAACGCCTATACCACTAAGGAAGAGACTTGCGTCTACGCTTCTTACCTGAGTCAGGACTTCGAAAGGGCCCTTGAATTGTTGCACGACATTACCTTTCACTCCACCTTTCCCGAACGCGAACTGGAAAAGGAAAAGGAAGTCATCATTGACGAAATCAATTCCTACAAAGACAACCCTTCGGAGTTGATTATCGATGATTTTGAGGAATTGGTTTTCGCCGGCGACCCTATGGGCCGAAACATTCTGGGCACTCCGGAACGCCTGGCCGGCTTTGGGCAGAGCGACATCCAAAAATTCATGCGCAACAATTACCACACCGACCAGATGGTAATTTGTGTGGTGGGACAAATGGACAAAAACAAGGTGCTGCGACTGGCGGCCAAGTATTTTGAACCTTTGCCCGCCAATCTGCGTCAGAAAAAACGTCCCGCCAGTCTCCACTATCGCCCCCAAAGCATCGACAAGGTAATGGACACCTTCCAGAGCCACACTGTTTTGGGCAACATCGCTTACGACCTCGACAGTCCCCAACGCCTGGGCTTGCTCTTGCTCAGCAACCTCATTGGCGGACCCGGCATGAACAGTCGCCTCAACATGGCCCTGCGCGAAAAAAACGGCATTGCCTACAACATCGAATCCATCTACACCCCCTACTACGGCACCGGCGTGTTCTGCATCTATTTTGGCACCGACGAAGAAAACCTCAACCGCAGCCTCAAGGTGGTACACCGGGAGCTGCGCCGGCTGCGCGAGGCCCGTTTGGGCAAACTGCAACTGCACAACGCCATTCGCCAACTGAAGGGACAAATAACCATTGCCAACGAAAACCGCGAAAACCTCATGCTTTCTATCGGCAAGAGCTACATGCTTTACAACAAAGTCGATTCCCGGGAAGAGACCTGGTCCAAGATCGATGCCATTCAGGCCAGCGACTTGCTTGAGATAGCCAACGAGGTTTTTGACCCCGCTCAATTGTCCTACCTCATATACCGCCAAAGCTGATGGATCTGGATTTGGAAAAATATCTGCTCGATCACATCGACCCGGAGGATGAAGTGCTGCGCGAACTCGACCGCTACACCCACCTGCATGTGCTCCGGTCCCGTATGCTTTCCGGCCATCTGCAGGGCAGCGTGCTCAAAATGCTTTGCCGCATGATTCAACCGGCCGACATTCTGGAAATCGGCACCTTTACCGGCTATTCGGCCATCAGCATGGCCCGGGGAATGGACCAGTACGGACACATCCACACCATAGAAATCAACGACGAGCTCGAAAGTCTCATCCGACGTTTCATCGCCAAGGCGGGACTCCAACACCAGATTACCCTGCACCTGGGCAATGCCCTCGACATCATCCCCACCTTGCCCGGTCCCTTCGACCTGGTGTTTATGGACGGCGACAAGCGGCAGTACCCCGCTTACTACGAAGCAGTATTTCCCAAAATAAAACCGGGCGGCTACCTGTTGGCCGACAACATACTGTGGGACGGGAAAGTGGCCCGACCGGGCATGCCCGATGATGCCTACACCAAGGGGATCATGGATTTCAACGACCGGGTGCGCGACGATGAGCGGGTGGAAAAAACCATTCTGCCGCTGCGCGACGGGCTGCTGCTCATCCGTAAAAAGCAGGCAAAGTAAACACTTTGCCCCGCCAACTGTTTGCCTAAATAAACAAAGACAACATGTACCAAAGCATCCTCATCATATACGGATCCTCACTGGGCAACACCCAGTTTGTAGCAGAAAAACTGCAACTGCTGCTTCCCGGCGCTGCCCTTAGGGAAGCCTCCGAAGTACAGCCTTCGGAATTACAGAACTACAAGGCACTTATTTTAGGGACCTCTACCTGGGGGGTCGGTCTGCTGCAAGATGAGTTTGAAACCTTTATGGACCTCTTATTGCTCGAAGATTTAAAGGGCAAGACCGTTGCCCTTTTCGGCTTAGGCGATCAGCAAAATTATCCCGATTCGTTTTGCGACGGCATGGGGAAAATCTACGAATTGTTGGAAAACAAGGACGTGCATTTTGTAGGCGCCTGGCCGGTAGATGATTACGACTTCACCACCTCCAAAGCAGTAGTGGATGGACAACTGGTGGGTCTGGCTCTCGACGAGGACAATGAGCCGGATTTGAGCGATTTCCGTTTAAAAAGCTGGGTGCAGGCCATAAAAGATCAACTCCCGACCTAGTCGTCGGTTCCGGTGCTGCCTGCAGTCACCACCAAATTATCGAGCTCCCGTTTTTCAAAGAGGGTGGGATAATCCTCCAGAAAGCGGGTCATAACCGACCGCAAAGCAGCCTCCCGCAAAAAAGTGGACTTGCTTTTCTGTCGGTATTTTTTGCAATATACCTCAATAGCCTCCAGCTCCTTATCGTTAAGCAACACCGTCACCTTGTGGTGTCGCCGCAAAGCGGCATCTCTTTGTCTGGAGGCAGGCACTTGTTTCTTTGGGGAGTTTTTACGCATTCCTTCGCTCAAATTAAAGTCCAAAAATAGCTATTTTTCTTAAGTCGCACAATTTCAGAAGCACAAGCCAGTTGACTCCAAAAAAGGAGGATGGTTTCCCATCCTCCTTCTGTTCTTTTAGATACACAAGTTTTAAGGCAAACCAGCCCTACTGCATTATTATCTTCTTCGTTCTCATCCAGCCATTTTCTCCTTTGGCTTTCAAAACAAATGTGCCAGCAGCAACAAAATCGAGATCAATCGTCTGTGCACCAGAAGGGACTGCGGACTCATAAACCAACTGACCGCTCATATTGTACAGCTTAAGAACCAAAGACTCCGGACTTTCTATCGCCAATTGATTCCCCACAAGTGTCCACTCAAGGGCATCCGCCATGTGCTCATCAAGGGAGGTCGGAATTTTTGAAAACACAGCTTCATATTCGCGCTTTAAATCAGGAACAAGTGCCCCTCCCTCAAAAGTCTCATCGCTCCAATTGATCCAATATTTAAACTCAAAGCCCTCTTTCACAGGGGTAGGGAATACCAGTTCCAGATCTTCGCTGTTGGCATTAAATGCAGAGGCCCCCATCAAAGCCACCTGTGCCGGCTCCTCAAAACCAACTTCCGTCAACCTGTTGCTTGCAAAAGCCTCACTGCCAATTTCGGCAACGGTTGCAGGCACCACCAAACTATTCAGTTTGTTTCTATAAAAGGCATACTCATCAATACTACTCAAATTAACACAACGCGACAAATCGATCTCTGACAGATTGTTCCAGGCGAAGGCTGCAAAACAAAGCTCTTCCAGAGTTGTAGGCAGAGTCAATTCATACATCCCTTTATGCGAGAAAATGCCGTTCTCAGTAAGGGCTTTAATCCCCTTTACAGCTTGGCCATCCAGCTCATCAGGAATGATGATAAACTTGTAATTGCTGTTGTACGAGGTGCTTTGAATGAAACCATTTTCAACCACAACATCCTCGTCTGTAATAACATAAGGCACCTTAGCCGCATAATTCAACTGCTTATCCACCAGCTCATCGCCAGCCTGATACAGAACTCCATTACTGTCCTGCCAACCGGCAAAACCATCCCTGGAAACCTCCGGAAAACTAAGAGAAAGACCGTAATTATCGTTAAAAGCACTCCAGGTAATGAACAATAATTGAGATTCTCCTTGAAACTGTACCTCCGTCAACTGATTCTTAGCAAAGGCAGCCTGCCCTATAAACTCCACTCCCGAGGGAATCACCACCTCAGACAGCGTATTGGAAAAGAATGTGTAATCCTCTATCCGTTTAAGTCCTGCAGGCAGTACCACACCTTTAATTCCTTTGTCAACAAAAGGACCGATTCGCACTCCGTCAACAAATGTCCCACCAGAAATTCCGCTTATGGACTGCTCCTCAAGCACATTGGGGATAGTCACTACAAAACCCTCCAAATCGGCACTGCAAGCAGTGATTACGCCCTCTTCTACCGTTACATCATCATCTGTTAATGTATAAGTAAGAATGGGCCAATAGTCTGCCGAAGAATCGTAGTCAATCTCTTCACCGGCAGCAAACAAGCCTCCTTTAGAATTAGCCCATTGACTGTATGCACCGGTTAACGATTCGGGCAAAACCAATTTGT
Source organism: Geofilum rhodophaeum (assembly GCF_002210225.1). Taxonomy (GTDB): domain Bacteria; phylum Bacteroidota; class Bacteroidia; order Bacteroidales; family Marinilabiliaceae; genus Geofilum; species Geofilum rhodophaeum. The sequence continues at coordinate 349,778 of NZ_MWUJ01000001.1, forward strand.
CAATTCCACTGCCAAGCGCATTGGCTTCAATCAGTTTCAGAGAAGCAGGAAGAATAAGCGCAGTAAACTCGTTAGCACCAAAAGCGTTGGATTTAATTTGCTCAAGACCTTCTGGCAACTCCAGGGAAGCTACATCACAAAAATAAAAGGCAGTGCTCTCAATAACTTTCAAGGTGGAGGGCAACTCCAAATCGACAATGCTGTTACTTTGAAAAGCAGACTTTCCAATGTAAGTAACCCCCTCGGGCACCACCAGACTGGTTAGGGCATTTTTGTAAAAAGCATAATCCCCCAAGTGCACCATCCCCTCCGGAAGGGTGATTGAAGTGAGTCCTTTATCGGCAAAAATAGCCCCCCATGCACCGAAACTATCCGCGATACCAAGAACTGCCTGTTCTCCAATGGTGGCGGGAATAATCAACTCCTTCTCAGTAAAATCGTAGGAGCAGCTGGTGATGTAGCCATCTTCATCCAGCTCTACGTCGGCTTCGGTTAAGGTATACTGAGCTTTTGCGGTAAGTGCTAATCCCAGCATAAACAAGATTGCTCCCCCTTTTTTTACAGGGGCAGCCAAAGCGCTCAAATTGTAAAAATTCTTCATTGAGTATTGGTTAAGTAAAACATATTTAAACCTCGAAAATTGCGAAAAAACACAGAGCAGGCCAAGTAGAATGATTCCATATTAAGAACAGGCCTAAAACGAATGAGCCCATAATACAATGGCACGATAAATAATTACATTTAGAAGACTCTTGTTATGATCCATTTCCCTTACAAAAACTCATTAACAAAAAAGCGTCCCTGCAAACCAAAGTTTACAGGGACGCTCGGTACCCGGAGCGGGAATTGAACCCGCACGGCCGCAATGGCCACAGGATTTTAAGTCCTGCGTGTCTACCAATTCCACCATCCGGGCAGACCATTGCAATTAAGACAGAAAAACGAGATTTCCTTTTTCCAGGGCCTCTCGTTTCATCCTTTTAGAGCGAAAAACGGGACTCGAACCCGCGACCCCGACCTTGGCAAGGTCGTGCTCTACCAACTGAGCTATTTTCGCATTATGTCTTTCGATTACGTGTGCAAATATAAAGCCTTTTTTCATTTACACCAACACTCCGACGCAAAAAAATTCATGAAAAAATGCAGCAACAACAGGGCCTGCGACTAAATAAGGCAGAGTCAAACCCTTAGCCCCACAAGGCCGCTTAAAGCCCCGCTATCTTTTTGATCTCATTCAACTGATTCAGTGCTTCCATGGGGGTCAGATTGTTGATGTCGAGCGCTGCAATGCTGTCACGAATCTGCTTCAGCACCGGATCGTCCAGCTGAAAAAAACTCAACTGCAAACCCTCCCGGTGCCCCGCCAGCTCTCCAACGGGTTTCGACAACTGCCCCTTGCGGTGGGTATCTTCCAGCTCTTTAAGAATGGCATCGGCTCTTTTAACCACACTGCGCGGCATTCCGGCCATGCGGGCCACATGAATACCAAAACTGTGGTTGCTGCCCCCGGCCACCAGTTTGCGCAGGAAAATCACCTTATTGTCGACCTCCCGGACCGATACATTGAAGTTTTTGCAGCGCTTGAAGGATTTGGCCATCTCATTGAGTTCGTGGTAGTGGGTAGCAAACAGGGTTTTGGCGGCACCCTGCGGATGTTCGTGGATGTATTCCACAATACTCCAGGCAATGGAAATGCCGTCGTAGGTACTCGTGCCCCGGCCCAGCTCGTCGAACAAGACCAGACTTCGCTTCGAAATATTGTTCAGGATGCTCGCCGCTTCGTTCATTTCCACCATAAAGGTCGATTCCCCCTGCGAGATATTGTCCGAGGCCCCCACCCGCGTAAAGATCTTATCCACCATGCCGATGCGCGCACTTTCGGCCGGCACAAAACTTCCGATTTGTGCCAGCAGCACAATCAGCGCCGTTTGCCGCAGCAGGGCACTCTTACCGGCCATGTTGGGACCGGTAATGATGATGATTTGCTGCTGCTCATTATCTAAGAAAACATCGTTGGGAATGTAGGATTCGCCGGGAGGCAATTGACGCTCTATAACCGGATGACGCCCCGCCTTGATGTCCACCACCAGACTGTCGTCGACCACCGGGCGCACATAATTGTTTTGCTGTGCCAGCACAGCAAAACCCAGCAAGCAATCCAGACGCGCCAAAAACGCGGCATTTTTCTGAATGGCAGGGATGTACTCCGTCACCGCTGCCAACAAGTCGTTGTATAAGGCGGTTTCAAGACTCAGAATCTTCTCCTCAGCCCCCAAAATCTTATGCTCATACTCCTTAAGCTCCTCGGTAATGTAGCGCTCGGCATTGACCAGGGTCTGCTTACGGATCCAGGTCTCCGGCACCTTGTCCTTATGCGTATTGCGTACCTCTATGTAGTAACCAAAAACATTGTTGAAAGCAATCTTTAGGGAGGAAATCCCCGTACGCTCCCCTTCCCGCTTCTGAAGCTCAGCCAAATAATCCTTCCCCGAGTAAGCAATGCTGCGCAGCTCATCGAGCTCCGCAGAAACTCCGGAACGAATAACGCCCCCCCTGTTCAGCAAGGCCGGCGGATCGTTTTCCAGCTCCCGATGGATGCGTTCGGCCATCTCCCGACAGGCATCGAGGTCTCGCCCCAAAACCTGCAAAGCCGAATCGGCCGCGCCCTCGCAGGCCGCTTTAATGGGAACCAGGTGTTGCAGGGCCCGGCCCAATTGCCGCATTTCGCGCGGCGAAAGGCGACCGGCAGCCACCTTGGACACCAGGCGTTCCAAATCCCCCACAGGCTTTAGCTCCACAGCCAGCTCATCCTTCAACTCCGGCTCCCGGAAAAAGGACTCCACCACCGCCTGACGTTCCGCAATGGCATCCACATCCTTCAGCGGAAGCGCCACCCAGCGCTTCAGCATCCGACTCCCCATAGGGGTCAGCGTATGGTCCACCACATCAATAAAGGAACAGCCCCCCTCATTCAAAGCTTGAAAAAGCTCCAGATTGCGCATGGTAAAGCGATCGAGCCATACGTACTTTTCTTCCTCTATGCGCGATAAAGCCGTAATGTGGGTCACCTGACGGTGTTCGGTCAGATCCAAATACTGCAAGACAGCACCCGCTGCCACAATACCCAGATGCAAATTCTGCACCCCAAAACCCTTCAAAGAACGGGTTTCAAAATGCTTCAGCAAACGGTCCCGGGCCGACTCCGGGGTAAAAATCCAGTCCTCCAGAGGATAGTTGTACCAACGCGTACCAAAAACCTCCTCAAAAAGCTTGCGCTGCGTCTTCTCAAACAAAACTTCCTTGGGCTTGAAACCCGACACCAGTTTTTCCAAATAATCGAAAGGCCCCTCCGCGGTCATAAACTCCCCGGTAGATAAATCCAGAAAGGCCACGCCTCCCCTTTTCCCATCGAGATGCACGGCAGCCAGAAAATTATTCTCCCTATGCTCCAGAATATTGTCGTTGATCGAAACCCCCGGGGTAACCAGCTCGGTAACCCCTCGCTTAACAATGTTCTTAGTGGTTTTAGGATCTTCCAGCTGATCGCACACCGCCACCCGCTCTCCGGCCCGAACCAACTTAGGCAAATAAGTATCCAGCGCGTGGTGCGGGAAACCGGCCAGCTCCACCGACTGTGCAGCGCCATTGGCCCGCTTGGTAAGGGTAATGCCGAGGATGCCGGAAACCTTTACCGCATCGTCCGAAAAAGTCTCATAGAAATCGCCCACCCGAAACAACAAAATGGCATCGGGATATTTGTTCTTAATTCCATAATACTGTTTCATTAAAGGGGTCTGTACTACTTTGGCGGCACTACTCATATATTGAAAATAAAGGCTGTTCCTGTTCGCTTATCTCCACAAAGATACATTTTCCAGATAAGAGTTTGAAAAATCATCCGGGCTTTGTAACTTTAAGCTAAACCTTAAAAAACCATTGTCATGAACGATTTTATCAAATACCTTGGTGTGTTGTTGATTTTAATTGGTGTAGGGGTTTTAGGCTGGTACAGCATTCAAAATCCTACCGGAAATGCCCTGCTCATTGCCGCCACTCTTTTACTGGTGGGCGGTTTGGCCCTGCACATTATTCTCAACCGGATTCTGGATTAGGGCGCGCTCAGGCAAAAAGGTAGAACTCGCGCGTTAAAGCCAGGTACTCGGGAGAGTAAACATGGCGACCGCCGGATTCCAGCACCAGATCTTCAGAGAGAAAAGCACCCGCTTCCCGGCCCCAGCAGCCGAGGATGCGGGTGGCTTTTTTATGTGGTGTGGGATGCACCACCAACTGTTGCTTTAAAACCCAGCCCCTTTGAAGCGCAGCCCGCTCAAAATCGGGCCATTGCAGGGCAGGGAGGACAAGTGCCAAAGCCCCACCGGGCGCCAAAACCCTTGCAGCCCCGTCCAGCAAATCCAAAGGGCTCAACTCGTGGGCGTGTCGGGCCAGGGCGCGTGCAGCACAAGCCGCTGTAGGACCGGATTGAAAATAGGGCGGATTGCAAATCAACAAATCAAAGCGTTCTGTGGTCTCCCGGGCAAAAGACCTGAAATCGGCTTCCACCACAGCAATACGGTCGCTCCAGGGAGAAGCCGCCACATTGGTGCGTGCCTGCACGACAGCAGACGGATCCAATTCCAGGGCCGTAATTTTAAGTCCCCCCTCCCGTTGTGCCAAGATCAAAGCCAACAAGCCGGTTCCGGTGCCCACATCCAGCACCCGCACCGCACCCTTTAAGGGCGTCCAGGCACCCAACAGCACCCCGTCGGTCCCCACCTTCATGGCGGCGCCCTCCTGAATAATTCTAAATTGCTTAAACTGAAAATAATTATTGGCCATAGTCAGCTGCGCTTTTCAAAAACACCCAAACCGAAAAGCGCATAATCGTAGAATACGGGATCGTGGGGACGGAAGGTCTTAAGCACTGCGGTCAACTCTTCCACCGCCTTGCGATCGTCCTGTTTGCGTTGCAACAAGCCCAACTCGCGGGCCACCCTGCCCACATGCACATCCAAAGGAATTTGCAAAGCTGCAGGCGGAATCCCTTTCCACAGCCCAAAATCAACCGGCCCCTCCGTACGCACCATCCACCGCAAAAACATGTTCAAACGTTTGGCCGACGATCCTTTAAGAACATTGGCCACATGCTTGCCCGTGCGCGCCATCGGTTCAAAAGCCATAAACTGCTCCCTGAACCAGGTCAGTGACGACCATACCGAACCACCCTTACGATAGCCCTGGGTAAAAACACCCTCCAATCCGCCCCCCTTGCGATACAACTCCCCCAGGGCAGCCACAAAGTACTGACAATCGACTCCATTGAAAGTCCGGTACACAAACTGCGACAAACGCTGCAGCTCCCGATCGCCGGCCAAAGTCACAAAATCGTGCGGCGCATCGTCCATCCACGCCATCAACTGACGGGCCTTAGCCACAATCATCTTGCGCTGCCCCCAAGCCATTGTAGCCGTCAAAAAAGCCGCTATTTCCACGTCCTCCTTCTTCGTAAAAGCATGGGGTACCACAATGGGATCACTTTCTACAAACCACGACTGGTTGTAGAAAGCCGCCTTCGTTTCTAAAAACAACTGGAGTTCCGAAAGATCCAAGATTAAAGGTTTTGGTCCATAATCAATCCGTCGCGCATAAAAATAGTTCGATCGCTCTTCGCCGCCAAATGTTCATCGTGCGTAACAATGACGAAAGTCTGCCGAAACTGATCTCTTAAGGATACAAACAAGCCCATCAGCTCTTCCTGATTGCGCGAGTCCAGATTACCTGAAGGCTCATCGGCAAAAACCACCAGGGGATCGTTAATGAGGGCCCTGGCCACGGCCACCCTTTGCTTCTCCCCGCCACTGAGCGCGGCCGGTTTGTGCTCCAAACGGTGCGACAAGCCCAAAAAGCCCAACAGCTTTTCGGCCTTTTGCTCCGCCTCCTTACGCATTTCTCCACCAATAAGTGCCGGCAACATACAATTCTCCAGTGCCGAAAACTCAGGCAATAATTGATGAAACTGAAAGACAAATCCGATGTGCTGATTGCGAAAACGGGCCAACTGCTTTTCTGAAAGTTGATGAATGCCGGTGCCGTTGATGTACACCTCGCCCTGATCGGCATGATCCAGCGAACCCAGAATTTGCAAAAGGGTCGTTTTACCGGCTCCACTGGCACCCAAAATAGAAACAATTTCAGATGCACCGATACTTACATCAATCCCCCTTAGCACATTTACGGGACCAAAAGATTTATGAATACTTTTTCCTTCAACCATAATATTCCGTCTTACGAATGCTGAATAGCCTAGGTGTACAACACATACATATACAACACATAGCCCAGAAACAAGAGGGCGCCCTTCCAACGCCGCACGCAGCCCGACTTAAGGGGCAACATAAAGACCAGCAACACCACGGCAAATAAAATACTGATGAGCAAGTCGACCGACAACATGGCGTTGTCGTTAATACGCAGGGGACTGATCAGGGAGGTAACGCCCAATACCGCCAAAATATTAAAGAGGTTGGACCCAATAATATTGCCCACAGAAATATCGTTCTCTTTACGAAATACGGCGATTAAGGAAGTAGCCAGCTCAGGCACACTGGTCCCAAAGGCCACCACAGAAATCCCAATAACCCGGTCGCTCACCCCCCAGCTCAAGGCCAGGGATTTGGCCCCTTTCACCAACCATTCGGCACCAACATACAGGCCAGCCACCGACAACACAATGAGGCTGAGCGCCTGCCACAACAAAAGACCGGGGGCCAAAAAAGTCTCCCCCTGTTGGGCGGACTTGCGGCGCGCCTGCCAAACCGACCACAAAACATACAGCACCAGAGTCAGCACAAAAGTCAAACCCTCCCAAAATCCAATGGTCCCATTGTAGGCAAAGTACATCAGCAACAAGGTGGCCAACACCATTACGACCCAATCAAAAAGAATGCCCCTATTTTGAGAAACAATAGGTACCACCATGGCTACCAACCCCAGAATGAGGCCAATGTTGGCAATGTTGGAGCCCACCACATTGCCTACCGCCAAATCTGGCACCCCATCCCAGGCCGCCTTAACACTGACAAAAAGCTCCGGTGCCGAAGTCCCAAAGGCCACCACGGTAAGACCAATAACCAGGGTGCTGACCCTAAACCGACGAGAGAGCGCCACACTGCCCTTTATGAGCCAGTCGCCACTCAAAAACAACAAAACCAATCCCAGAACAAGCCAAACAAAGGCCATAAAAAAAATATTTTCAGTTCGTATTACCAGGGGAAGACAAATCCCGATCGCCGTCTTCCGTTCTGTCTTCTCTTCCGTCCTCCTCCGCCCCATCTAATCCATAAACATCTGCAACGGACGCATCGTCAATGGGTTCAAGCGGGGCATCGTCCTCCGAAAAAGCCCCCTCCGCTTCGTGCTTCACCTCTCTTATCCCTTCAGACAATTCTTGCTTTATCTCATCGGCAGCACGCCTGAAACTGTTTACCCCCTTGCCCAAACCACGCGCGAGCTCAGGCAGATTTTTGGAGCCAAACAGCATCAAAATCACCAAAAAAATCAGGACGACTTCGCCCATTGATATGCCAAACAAAAACAGCGTCATACAAGCAATTTGTAAGAATACGCAAACAACATCAAAACCAAAGGCGCTTGCCTTGAACAATCACCCATACCCCTTTACAGAGACAAAGATAAGAAAGGCTGAGCGAATTAGGCTGCTTTTCATCCACAAAGAGCAAGGCGGCCCTCGTACAAACATCTGTAAAAAGTCGGGGGCCGCCTGCATCTGCAGACAGCCCCCGAAAAATTATTCCTCAGGATGTACCTTATTAAACGGCTTCCTTGCTGATTTTTTTCTTCATAAAATTAAAGGCAATGGGGGAAGCAATGAAGATGGAGGAGTAAGTACCTACAAATACACCCACAATCAAAGCAAACACAAAGCCACGAATCACCTCGCTACCGAAAATAAAGATAACCAAGAGTACCACCAGGGTAGTCATAGAGGTATTGATGGTACGACTGATGGTGGAGTTGATGGCCAGGTTAAACACCTCCAGGGTTTTCCGCTTGGGATACAAAGCGCGGTATTCGCGGATACGGTCGAACACCACCACGGTGTCGTTGATGGAGTAGCCAATCACCGTAAGAATGGCCGCTATAAAGGCCTGATCAATTTCCATGGCAAAGGGCATGAAGCTGTAGAGCAGGGAGAAAATACCCAGCACCACCAAAACGTCGTGGGCCACAGCAGCTATGGCACCCAGGCCCAACTGCCACTGACGGAAACGGAGCAAAATATACAGGAAGATGACCACCAGTGAAAAGAAAATGGCGTATCCTGCACGATTTCTAATATCGGTAGCTACAGTAGGTCCTACCTTCTGCGAACTCATCAGGTGATCGGTATTGAACTCATCTACAGTAGTTCCTGCAGGAAGAAAAGGTTCAATACCAGAAAACAGCGCGTCCTGCACCTGAGCATCGGCGCCATCCTCGGTATTGTCGACCAAAAAGTTGGTGGCAATCCGAATCTGATTCGCTGTGCCGAAAGTTTTTACCTCCGTATTGGCGCCTTCAAAAGCATCGGACATGGAAGCAAAGACTTCACTTGCATCTACCGCTTCGTCAAAACGTACCACATAGGTACGACCTCCGGTAAAATCGATGCCCTGCTTGAGACCACGTGTAGCCAGGGAGCCTACAGAAAGAACAATAAAGGCCAAAGAAATCGCAAAGAACACTTTCCTTTTCTCCAGGAAGGCAATCTTTAAGTTGGCAAACAAATTCTCGGTCCACTTAGAGGAGAAGGTGATGTCCATTTTTGAATTCAGCAACCACTCATACACCAAACGAGTAATGAAGATGGCGGAGAAGAAAGACGTGGCAATACCAATCATCAGGGTTGTTGCAAAACCTTTGATGGGGCCGGTTCCAAAAAGGAAAAGAATCAAACCGGTCAGGAAGGTGGTCACGTTGGCATCGATGATGGCAGAAAAAGCATTCTTGTAGCCATCGCTGACAGCCAGACGAAGGCCCTTACCCGAACGCAGCTCCTCCCGGATGCGCTCATAAATAAGCACGTTGGCATCTACCGACATACCGATGGTCAACACAATACCAGCAATACCAGGAAGCGTAAGCACGGCGTTAAAGGCCGCCAGCACACCCATGATGAAAAACATATTGGCGATCAGCGCGAAGTCGGCTACCAAACCAGCTTTAAATCCATAATAAAGGATCATGTAAAGCAAGACCACTACAAAGGCCCAGATAAAGGAACTCAAACCGGAATCCACCGCTTCCTGACCCAAAGAGGGACCCACCACGGTATCTTCAATGATTCGGGCAGGGGCCGGAAGTTTACCAGAATTCAGAATGGTGGCAAGATCCTTCGCTTCCTCGGGCGAGAAATTACCGGTAATGGAACTTTGTCCTCCCCGAATTTCATTTTGTACGGTTGGGAAACTGTACACATAGCCATCCAATACTACAGCGATGGACTTACCCACGTTGGCCTTGGTCAAACGGGCCCAGGTTTTAGCGCCCTCGCTGTTCATCGACATTTCAATTTCAAAGGATCCGGTGGGACTCACACGCTCACTGGCACTTGAAATGGCATCTCCCTCCAGGGGGGCACGACCATCGTGACTGGTTGAACGGATGGCGATGAGCTGATAATAACTCTCGCGGGTATCAGTCAGTCCATACATTTCCTTTTCTCTATCGGTCATCGGCTTGGCCGTCCACATCAGACGCAAGTCGCGGGGCAGGGTACTGCGCACCTGTTCATTTTGCAACCAGGTGTCGATCTGTGCCATATTACGTCCGGCAGCAATCCCTACCAGGGGACCTGCACCCTGTCCGCTGGGCTGCAGCAAAGTAAACAAAGAACGAACTTCGGCCTCTTCGACCTGAGCACTGTCTCCTTCCAGCTCACCCAGTAAATCATCTATATCTTCAGCAGCTGTAACTTCCTCCGATTCAGCCTCCTGAGCCTCGGCAGCAACAGCACTTCCTCCTTCTTCCATACGAGCCACTACACGATCGGCCTGAACCAAATAGTTGAACACGTCTTCAACATCGTAAGTCTCCCAAAACTCCAGACTGGCAGAACCTCTCAAGAGGTTACGTACGCGATCCGGTTCGGTAACACCGGGCAACTCAATCAAAACCTGACCGTCTTTCTGCAGGCGCTGTACGTTGGGCTGAACCACACCAAAGCGGTCGATACGGGTCCGAATGATGTTGAAGGCATTGTTGATGGCCGAAAGAGATTCCTCTCGCAACACCGACAAAACCTCCTCATTGTTCATATCGTAACTGACCTTTTCACGCAGTTCGGCGGTAGTAAAAATGGCAGCCAAACTGCCATTGGGGGCAACCTCAGCAAATGCATCTCCAAAAAGCGAAACAAAATCACGGGTAGAAGTCTTCTCCCGCTCTTCAGCCAATTCAATTGCTGCCAGGAATGAAGCATCCTGGTTGTAATTGGAAAGAGCCTGCAAAATATCGGAAACCTTTACCTCGAGGATCAGGTTCATACCTCCTTTCAAGTCCAGACCAAAATTGATCTCCCGGTTCTTACAATCCATATAGGTGTACTTACGTAAACCAAAGAAATTGTAGACCGGTTCATAGGCCATAGAATCCAGGTAATGTACTTCGAAAGCACGCAGTTGTTCGGGACTTGCTTCGGTCCCGGCCCGCATTTGCGCATATTCAGCTGCACGATTTTCTACCTTTCGGGTCTGAAAGGTGAAAACCAGCTGGTACAAACTCACTAATGCCAAGAGAATGGCAAATAGTCTGATCGCTCCTTTGTTTTGCATTTGATTAATCTTTTTATCTATTCAAAATCTTTTTTCAGTGCTTTTTACAAACGCGCAAATATATCATTTTTTTTCTAAAACCTAGCGGACAAGCGCTAAGAATCCACGACCTTGCGAATTTCTCTGCCCCCTGTAATCCAGGCCACAACAAAGGCCAGTACAAGCATCAGAAAAATGGGAAAAACATAGGCGTAATAAGGTAAGGTAAAGATTCTGGAAAAACCAGCCAACCAAAACTGGAGCACAAAAGCTGCTGCAGGAAGACCTACAGCCATGCCACCACCCAAAAACCACCAATAGTCCCGCAAACTGTAAGCAAGCAAGTCCTTAAATCCGGCAGAAAGCACCTTGCGAATAAACAACTGCTTTTGATGGTATTGCAACAGAAAGGCACTCATCCCAATAAGTCCAAAAAGCAGCAATACCAGCGCCAATAACGCAAACACAACAGCAATACGGGCAAAGCGCTGTTCTTCGCTGTAAAAACCCGCCTTTACTTCCTCCAGGCTGCTGTAATGCATAGCACGTCCGGGGGCCAGCTCCCGCCACACTTCCTGCACTACAGCATCCCCCTCGGGGGAATTGTTCAGGCGAATGACCAGGTGTTCCGACCGGGCAGCTTCCCGATCAAGGACAAAAACCATGGGGCGTGGCTCCTCCTTAATGCCTGCAAAGGAAATATCGGCCACCACGCCAACTATTTTAAAACGATAATCCCGTGCCGAACTGCGCCCGCCAATCATCTCCAAAAATTGCTGTTGATCACCCGATTGCCCCAGCAGACGCAGCGCAGAGGCAGAAACGACAACCTCGGCTGTTTCCGAAGAATCCCGGCTTAGCCTCGACCACCTTCCTGCAACCAGCTCAGCGCCCAGCGCCTCAAAAAAACCTTCGTCCACATAGTTCAAGGCCAAGAGTAAAACACGTGCACTGTCTCCTTCCCATCTGAACGACACCACAGTCGGATCGTCGCCCGGTACAAACTCGGCCAGGCCCACCTTAGCGACTTCAGACCGCTGAAGCAAGCCTTCTTTTAAATCAAGCAAGCCTTGCGCATCGGTGCCTCCCCATTCTACAACCAAAGCATGGTCCTCCTGAAAACCGTGGAAGGTGCCCTGCAAATGATGCAATTGCCAGGCCATACCCAGGGTAAGGACCAGCAGGACTAAAGCAAGGGAGGTTTGAAAAGAAATGAGCAATCCCCGTAAAACCAAACCCAGTCGGCTCACCCGCATGCTGCCAGTAAGGGCCGACCAGGGTTTAAGTCCACTAAAAAACAAGGCCGGATAACTGCCCGACAAAACGCCTAAAGACATGGTCAACACCAAAATCCAAATGGTATCGGGCTCTCGTATAAAACCCGACACACTCATCCTTATTTGAAACATGGCATTGAAGACCGGCAACAACCACTCTACCAACACAAGGGCCAGAAAAAGGGCCAAAAACGAAAAGGCCACCGCTTCGGTCAGAAATTGCAGAATCAGCATCCGCCGTCCGGCACCAAAATACTTTCGCACCGCCACCTCCTTGTAACGTCGCGCTGCCTTGGCGGTGGTCAAATTCATAAAATTAACTGCGGTCACCAATAATATAAAAATGGCAATGGCCGTGAAAATGTATAAATAAAGCGCACTGGCTCTGTCCTTGGGCTCGTTGTCGAGCTGGGAGTGCAAGTGGACAGCACTCACCGGCTGTAAACCAAAATCAATGGCAATGCGCCCCTCCTCCTCTCCCCGGCCACTAAAGGATGCAGCAACCTGCTCTTCCACTTCGTGAGAGGTCCGCTCAGCCACGGCTCTTCCCAGCTTTGCAACATCGGCACGGGCATTAACTTTTACGTAGGTGTAAGAATTCAAATGCAGCCAGTTGTCGATCATACCCGCCCTTTCGTCGCCCGGATGCTTACGCAAACGGGCTTCCACTTCGGGCCAGGAAGCCAAAAAGTCGAACGAAAAATGACTGTTGGCCGGAATGTCCTCAACCACAGCGCTCACCCTAAAAACACTGCTGTCTTCAACCGTAAGCAAGGCTCCTTTGACCTTTTCCTCACCAAACAGCCGAAGCGCAGTAGTACGCGTCAAAACCACTGCCGCACTGTCCCGCAAGGCAGAATGGGGGTCCCCCTCTAAAAAAGTCAGATCAAAAATCTCAAAAAACTCGGGATCCGCATAAAAAAAGCCCGACTCCAGGGAGCGATTAAAGGATCCCGCCACCAGCTTTCGGGCACCAGGAACCAGTCGTGCCGCAGCCTCTACCCCTTCGCTGCCGGCTGCCACTGAAGCCAGTGGCTGAGGGGTTACCGCACTCCTGATGGCTTCGCCACTGATTTCCCCATAACTGTAAAGACGATAAATCTGTTCGGTATCGGACCAGTGCCGGTCATAATTCGACTCATAATACACATAAATGAGCACCAGCAGACTCATGGCAATACCAATCGACAAACCAAACAGGGTCAACAAGGAGAAACCACTGTGAAGCAGAATGTTTCTGAAAAAAGTCTTTATGAAATTAAGTATGCGCATGGTCGGTGACTACATGTCCGTCAAAGAGTTGAATGATGCGGCGTGCCTTTTGCGCCTCCTGCATTGAATTGGTGAACAAGACCAGGGTGGTTCCGGCTTCATTAATGGCCGAGAGCGCCTCCATTACGGCAGAACCTCCGGCTGAATTAAGATTACCGGTTGGTTCATCCGCCAATAAGAGCTTGGGCTGAAAAACGGTGGCCCGCGCAAGCGCAGTCATCTGTTGTTGCAAACCACTCAACTGGCGGGGAAAGCGCCTGCTTATATGCCCCAGTCCGAAACGACCCAGCGCTTCCTCCAGGCGCTCGCGCCTTTCGGCACGTTTCATCTTCAAATATAAGAGTGGCAGCTCTACGTTTTCGGCCACACTGAGCTCGTCCACCAGATTGAACTGACGAAACACATAAGCAATGTGCCCCCGACGCAGCGCCAGGCGCTCCGACTCTCCCAGTCCGCCTACGTCCCTTCCCCTAAAAACAACGCTGCCCGCATCGGGTGCTTCCAACAAACCCAGGATGTTGAACAGGGTAGACTTGCCGCTTCCCGAGGGCCCGGCAACGGCAACAAACTCGCCATCGCCCACATCAATATTAACATTGATAAGCACGGGGGTAGCCACCTCCTGACCCCGGTAGCCCTTCACCAAATCTCTGGTATGAATCATATACAGTTGTTCTAAAACGTACACCCACCGTCCGATATCGGACAGCAATTTCTTGCTTACAACGACTTGCGGGTTCACACAAACACCACACAAAAATCTGTAAGCAAGACAACTAACTCACCCCTACAGGAAAATCCTCCGGCATCCTCTGCTTTTGGTCTGTTTTCTGCATTTGGAATGACAGAAATCATGCCAGCCCGCAAAGCTTTTTGAATGTACAATTATTTTGTAGATTTGGGCATTGGCACCCCTAGAAACTTAAACATGGCTGAAAAAAACGGACGCATACTCGCAGTCGACGACAACGCAGACATCCTGTTTGCACTGAAAATGCTGTTAAAGCCGCATTTTGAAGTCATCCGCACCGAAACCAACCCCGAAAACATTCCGCGACACATGGCCGAGGAGAGCTTCGATGTAATTCTGCTCGACATGAATTTCAACAAGGACGCCATCAGCGGCAAGGAAGGTTTCTTCTGGCTCGAAAAAATTCTCGAAAACGACCCCGAAGCCGTGGTGCTCTTCATCACCGCCTACGGCGATGTTGAAAAATCGGTGCGGGCCATCAAAGCCGGGGCTACCGACTTCATCATCAAACCCTGGCAAAATGAAAAGCTGCTGGCTACCATCTGGTCGGCCATGAAGCTGAAAAGCTCCCGCAGGGAAGTCAGCCACCTGCGCGCCCGCCAAAAAGAGATTAATACGCTGATGGATCAGCCCTTTGCCGACTTCATCGGCGTGAGCCCCGGGATGCAACAGGTATTCAAAACCATACGTAAAGTCGCCGGCACCGATGCCAACGTACTCATTTTAGGGGAAAACGGAACAGGAAAAGAGCTGGTGGCACGCGCCCTTCACAGGCACTCGCTGCGCAAAGAGGAAAGTTTCATCAGCGTGGATCTGGGGGCCCTGAGCGAGTCGCTGTTTGAGAGCGAGCTCTTTGGACACACCAAGGGAGCGTTTACCGATGCCAAAGCCGACCGCCCGGGGCGTTTTGAACTGGCCCAGGGAGGCAGCATTTTTTTAGATGAAATAGGAAATCTTTCCTTGCCGCTGCAGGCCAAGCTGCTGACCGTACTCGAACGACGCGAAGTAATACGGGTGGGCGCCAACAAACCCACACCTATTGATATTCGATTAATCAGTGCCACCAATATGGGCATCAAACAATTGGCCGCTGAAGGCGGCTTCCGGCAAGACCTGCTTTACCGCATCAACACGGTAGAAATAGATCTTCCGCCCTTGCGTGAGCGCCCCGAAGACATCCCCCTCCTGGCCGATCACTTTTTGCAGCTTTACGGACAAAAATACAAGCGCCGGGTCGACCGACTGGGTGCCGGCGTCATCAAAAAGCTGCGTGATTATCCCTGGCCGGGCAACGTGCGCGAATTTCAACACGTAATTGAACGTACCCTCATCATGAGTGAGGGAGACACCTTAAGTGAAGCCGATTTTCAACTGAGCAGCCACAACAGCACGCAAGAAGAGTTCGGACTGGACACCTACAACCTCGACGAAGTAGAAAAAAGAATTATAGAGAAAGTACTCCGCAACAACGCCGGAAATGTGTCCAAGGCAGCCGCTGACCTGGGGCTCACCCGAACATCCCTCTACCGAAGACTTGAAAAACATGGGCTTTAACCGTTTTCGTCTGCAACTGCTGCTGCGCATCCTTGTGCTGAGTCTCACGCTGGGACTGTTTATGTTTCTGGCGGTGAAAACGGCTTTAACTTTTACGCTCCTGCTGGTGGCCATCTTAGCCCTTCTGCAGGTGGTTTTGCTCTTTCGACAAATCGACCAGACCAACCTTTTACTGAACAGCTTTTTACAATCCATTCGCTATGCCGACTTTTCGAGGACCTTTCAGATTGAAAGCAACGACTCGTCGCTGAATCAACTGAAAATCACACTTAATGAGGTAATTGATGACTTTAAAAAAGTGCGGGCTGAGAAAGAAGAGAGCTACCATTACCTGCAAACCGTTATTCAACACATCGGCATTGCGCTGATTGCCTATCGGAGCGATGGCCATATTGAAATGACCAACAACGCCACCAAGCGCCTTTTTCAGCTGCGCAACCTCAACAACATTAAACAACTCGAAAGTATAAGCAGTGACTTGGTGCAAAAACTCCTGACCATACGTCACGGAGAAAATGCCCTGGTACAAATCCGCGAAAAGGACGATTTGCTGCAACTGTCTATTTACGGAACCGAGTTCAAGATTCACAACCGCAACATCATGCTGATTTCCATCAAGAATATTCAGCATGAACTCGACGAAAAGGAGATGGAGTCGTGGCAAAAACTCATTCGTGTACTCACTCACGAAATCATGAATTCCATCACCCCCATTTCCTCGCTGAGCTCCACCGTTCGCCATCTGATCCAGGATTTGATCGACCGAACAGAAATTAAACAACTGCCGAAAGAAGAGAAGGAGGATTTGGAAGAAATAGGCAAGGCGCTGGAGACCATACACAAACGCACCGAAGGACTCATTCATTTTGTCGACACCTACCGCAATCTCACCCGGATTCCGCAACCCAACTTCAACATTTTCCCGGTAAAACGGCTGCTTCAAAACATTTACGAACTGCACCGCAACGAAATGGATGCGGCCAACATCACTTGCACCCTCGAGTCAGAACCAGCCTCCTTAGAATTGTCGGCCGACGAGCAACTCATCGAACAAGTACTCATCAACCTGATTACAAACAGCATACACGCCCTGAAGGGACGCCCAGATGCCCATATTAAACTGAAATCGGGCCTCAATGCCCGCGGCCGCATCACCATACAGATCAGCGACAACGGTCCGGGTATCCTGCCGGAAGTCATCGACAAGATTTTCATACCCTTTTTCTCAACCAAGCCACAGGGTTCCGGCATTGGCCTAAGTCTTTCGCGTCAAATTTTGCGTTTGCACGGAGGAAGCATCAATGCTTTTTCGGAACCGGAGCAGGAGACCCGCTTTGTACTTACGTTTTAGTCGTTGTGGTTAAGCCGATTAAACATAACGGCCAAATGTGCATATAAAGAAGTATTTTGCACTACAATTCCTTCGGGGACGGCAATGCGGACCGGGGTGAAATTCCAAATAGCCTTAATGCCGTTGGCAATCATCATATTGGCCACATCCTGCGCATTGGCCGCAGGCACCGTTAAAATGCCGATGCGAATCCCGTGATCGCTCTTCTTTACAAACTCATCTACGTGCGCTATGGATACCCCACCAATAGAGTGCCCGATTACCAGGGGATTCACATCAAAGGCAGAAACTATTTTCAGTCCATACTGCACCAGTCCGTGATCGTGCAGCAGGGCAGTGCCCAAACTCCCGGCACCAAATAAAAAAGCCTGGTCCATGACCCTGAAACCAAGAAAATCTTCCAGGGCATCGATAAGCGGCTCTACCTCATACCCCACCCGTGTTTTTCCGGTGATTCCGGTGTAGGACAAGTCTTTGGTGACCTGCGTGGGATCCACGCCATTGTCTCGAGCGATCAAGGTAGAGCTTACATACTGACTGCCCTTATGCCGGGCCAGCTTCAGATAAGCCAGATAACACGGCATTCGGCGCAAAGCCGGTTCCGGCACCAGCGCACTTTTTTTCTTGGTATTGCCTGCCTCCATAGCGTTTAACTTAAATCCAGTACCTTAATCTACAAAAGTAATAAGAAAATCCATTAAAGAAACAATTCTTTATTGACAATTCCAACAGTCCCTGCCGCCGGGCATAAAAAAAAAGACCACACATGGTGGTCTTTTCTTCTTGTGGGCGCTAACGGATTCGAACCGCTGACCCTCTGGGTGTAAACCAGATGCTCTGAACCAACTGAGCTAAGCGCCCAAAAATACGGACTTCTCTTAATCGGGGTGGGCGCTAACGGATTCGAACCGCTGACCCTCTGGGTGTAAACCAGATGCTCTGAACCAACTGAGCTAAGCGCCCTGATTGCTTTCCTTAAAAGCGATGCAAATATAGAAGAGTTTTGCGCAATCGCCAAACATTTTTCCCAAATTAAAGTGCCTCAGCCACCACAAAAGTACTACCTCCAATGAAAATCAAATCGTTATCTCCGGCATTTTTTTTCGCTGCAGCTGCTGCTTCTGCCACGGTAGGATAAAACTGTCCCTGCAGCCCGTGCAAAAGGGCAAGATGCTGAAGCTCCCTGGCATCCAGACTACGGGGCAGGGCAGCCTGGGTAAAATAATAGACGGCATGGGGCGGCAACAGTTTCAAAATACCGCGAACATCCTTATCGCCCACCATGCCCCAAACAATATGCAACTTTTCGCAGGAACTCTTCAGCAACTGCCGAACCACCCATTTCACCCCATCCTCATTGTGCCCTGTATCGCAAATCACCAGGGGCTGCTCCGACAGCACCTGCCAGCGCCCCATCAATCCGGTAAGAGCGGCGACCTCCTCCAGGCCCTCGCGGACGACTTGCTCATTCAGGGCAAAGCCCAAACGCTGCAACTCATCCAAAGCAGCTGCTACGGTCTGCACATTTTCCAATTGATAGTCTCCCGGAAGCGGCAGCCGACAAGTAAATTCACCAGCCTGACTCTTACAGGTCACCTGCACCTTTTGCCAGCGCAAATGCTGCTCCAGCGACAGGGCCAGCACTTCATCTTCGGCCCAGATCAGGGGGGCATGCCGGCTCAGCGCTTGTTGCTCAAAGACCCCACGGGTGGCTGCCTGCTTGCGTCCCACCACTACAGGGACCTGCAATTTAATGATGCCGGCTTTTTCCTGAGCAATTTGCTCCAGCGTATCTCCCAACAAAGCCGTATGGTCCAGCCCAATATTGGTAATTACACTTAAAACAGGGTGTACAATATTGGTCGAGTCCAACCTTCCTCCCAATCCGGTCTCCACTACGGCCACCTCCACCTGCTCCCGGGCAAAATAATCAAAGGCCATTGCCACCGTCATTTCAAAAAAGGAAGGCGCCAGTTTACTGAGCAGCTCCTTGTTACTCACAACAAAACGAAGCACCTCTGCTTCTGGAATGCAAGACCCATTAATGCGGATCCGCTCACGAAAATCGCGCAAATGCGGCGAAGTATACAAGCCGGTGCGCCAACCTGCCTTTTGCAAAACAGCCGCCAACATGTGCGACACAGAACCTTTGCCATTGGTCCCTGCAACATGGATGATTTTAAACTTACGATGAGGATGGCCCATGTGGGCATCGAGGGCCAGACTGTTGTCCAGGTTGTTCTTATAGGCCATGGCGCCGCTGCGTTGATACATGGGCAGACGGGTCATCAAAAAGTCAAGCGCCTCGGTATAATTGGTTAAGCTGTGCATAATTTCAGTTCTTCAAAGCTTCGCGCTGCAAAAGTGAGAAATCTGTACGATAATTGGTATATTTAAAGAAGAAAAAGAGCGGAAATCAAATCCGCTCCTAAAAATCCACATTTATGACAGCCAAGAAGAAGAACCCAGCCAAGATTTTCATTCTCGACACCAACGTGCTGTTGCACGACCATAAGTGTCTTTACAACTTCCAGGACAACGACGTGGTGCTGCCCATCACCGTACTCGAGGAACTCGACAAGTTCAAAAAGGGCAACGAGCAGATCAACTTTCAGGCCCGCGAATTTGTGCGCCAGATGGACAAACTGGCCGGAGAGCAGCTGTTCAGCGAAGGGGTGCCCCTGGGCAAGGATCTGGGGCGCCTGTTCATCGCTACCGGCAAACCCTTTCCCCAGGTTATGGAGGAATCCTTCAGCGAGCGCACCCCCGACCACCGCATTCTGGCCATTGCCCTGCACGTGAGCGCACAATTTAAAGATCGTACGGTAGCCCTAATTTCCAAGGACATCAACCTGCGGATGAAGGCCAAGTCGCTGGGATTAAAGACGGAGGACTATGAAACCGACAAGGTTAAGGACATCGAGATTTTGTACAAAGGGGTGGAGACTTTCGACGATTTTGATGCAGCTGTGATTGAACAGCTTTACCAAAGTGGCTCCATTGCCCGCAAAGATTTCCCTATGGACGAAGCCCTCACCCCGGCCAACCAATACTTTATTTTACGCAACAACAACCAAAGCGTACTGGTCTGGGTTGACCCCTTCAGTCAGATGATTCGGCGGGTAGAAAAACATTCGGCCTTTGGCATTGAGCCGCGCAATGCCGAGCAGACCTTTTCGCTGCACGCCCTGTTGAATCCCGACATCAAGCTGGTGTCTCTCTCCGGGAAAGCAGGTACCGGCAAAACCCTGCTGGCCCTGGCTGCTGCCCTGCAGCAGACCAAGCTCTACAAGCAGATTTTACTGGCCCGCCCCATTGTTCCGCTCTCGAACCGCGACATCGGCTTTTTACCGGGTGACGCCAAGGAGAAAATCGGGCCCTACATGCTGCCCTTGTACGACAACCTTTCGGTCATTAAAAACCGCTTTGCTGCCCAAAGTAAGGAGCTGAACCTGATTGAAGACATGCAAAAGCGGGACGAACTGCTTATTACCCCCCTGGCCTACATCCGCGGACGCAGCTTGTCCGACGCCTTTTTTATTGTTGACGAGGCGCAGAACCTCACGCCCCATGAAGTAAAGACCATCATTACCCGTGCGGGAGAAGGCACCAAGATTGTGTTTACGGGGGACGTGCACCAAATCGACACGCCCTATCTGGATATGCAGTCGAACGGCTTGGCCTACCTCACCGACAAAATGCGGGGGCAGGACATCTTTGCCCACATCAACCTGGTGAAGGGAGAGCGAAGCTACCTGGCCGAACTGGCCTCCAATCTGCTCTAATAGAGCCGCCGCCGAAACCTCGTTTCGGCGGCGTTTTTTTGCTATCTTTGGGCATCAAAACCAACTGCCATGCCATTGTCTCTATCTGCCCTTTGCACCGAAGTGGGGCGCCTGGCCCGCGATACCGGCCGTCAACTCAAACAAGAACGCGAAAAGCATCGCCCCGAAGCAGAAAGTAAGGGCAGCAACGATTTTGTGACCCGTTTCGACAAGCAATCCGAAGCCACGCTGGTAAAGGCGCTGAGCACCCTCCTGCCCGAAGCCGGATTCATCGCTGAAGAAGGCACCTCCACCAAACGCGGAGAGCGCTACAACTGGGTCATCGACCCCATTGACGGCACCACCAACTTCATTCACGGCCTCTATCCCTGGTGCATCAGTCTCGCCCTGATGGATGGCCCCGAAGTGGTGCTGGGTGTGGTGTATGAAGCGGGACTCGACGAGTGCTTCCGCGCCTGGAAAAACGGAGGGGCCTGGCTCAACGAGCAACCTATAGCGGTAAGCAAGTGTCAGCGCGTGGCCGACAGCCTCATCGCCACCGGCTTCCCTTACACCAATTTCGGAAAGATGGAGCAATTTATGCAGTCGCTGGACTTTTTTATGAAAAACAGTCACGGACTGCGTCGCCTGGGCTCCGCAGCAGCCGACCTGGCCTACGTGGCCTGCGGACGCTTCGATGGCTTTTACGAATACGACCTCAAAGCCTGGGACGTGGCAGCAGGCGCCCTGCTTATTAAGGAGGCGGGCGGACAAGTCAGCGACTTTTCGGGAGGCGACAACTGGTTGTTCGGCCGGGAAATCGTCAGCGCCAACGCCGGGATTTTTAAAGAACTCCAACAGCGTATCGAAGAACTCTTAAACTGATGCAAAAAAAACAGCAATACGCCCTGGGCTTCTATTTGGGCTATCCCCTGCTCTGGCTCCTGGGCTGGTTACCACTGGTGGTACTTTACCGACTTTCAGATCTGTTTTTTCTACTGGTCACTGCCCTGGGCTACCGAAAAAAAGTCATCGATAAAAATCTGCTGATGGCCTTTCCGGAAAAAAGCCAAAAAGAACGAGCCACCATTCGCCGGCGTTTTTATCGCCACTTTGCCGACCTTTTTGTGGAGACGCTGATACTGCAACACCGCAAGGCCGAAAAAATACGCCGACGCGTAGAGGTCGAAAACTTCGAAGTAATGGAGAATTTACTGGCACAGGGCCGCGATGTGGTAGCCGTTTCGGCCCACTACGGCAACTGGGAGTGGGTACCCGCCGCCAGTCTGGGACTCCAGGCCCTGGGCACCTCGGTGTACCGTCCCCTCAAGAACCCCTACTTCGATCGTTTTATGCTCCGCTTGCGCAGCCTCTATGGCAGTCGCAACATTCCTTTAAAAAATGTAGCCCGCGAAATAGTAGGTTTTAAACGCCAGAATCAACGCTTCATTCTGGGTCTGATTTCCGATCAGAGTCCCTCCAAATTTGAGCTGCACTACTGGACCACCTTCCTGACCCAGGACACGCCGGTGATTTTGGGACCGGAAAAAATGGCGCGACTGGCCAAAGCCAAAGTGGTCTATTGGCAAATGGACAAAATAAAACGGGGCCGCTACCGCATGCGCTTTGTCCCCTATCCGGGCGACGAAGCCAGCGACCCCGAATTCGCCATTACCGAATGGCACGTGCGCCTGCTCGAAGCCCAAATACAGCAACACCCCGAGTATTGGCTCTGGTCGCACAAGCGCTGGAAATACCAACACCTGAAAAAATAAACCATGCAAGTTGCCGTCGTCCTCCTCAACTGGAATACCCGTCACCTCCTGGAGCAATTTTTACCCGAGGTATTGAAGCACTGTCAACTGCCCGGAGTAGAAGTGGTGGTGGCCGACAACGGCTCTTCGGACGACTCGCTAAGCTGGCTCAAAACACACTACCCGGCTGTTCGCTGCATCGCACTGGGCGAAAACCTCGGCTTTGCCGAGGGCTACAATCAGGCGCTCGCACAGGTGAATGCCGAATACAGCGTCCTCTTTAATTCCGATGCCCAGCCACGGGCCGACTGGCTGCCGCCTCTTATAGCAACCATGCAAAAGCACCCCAATGCAGCCGCCTGTGTCCCCAAGATTCTGAACTTGCGCCAAGCCGACCATTTTGAGTATGCGGGTGCAGCAGGAGGCTTCATCGACTACCTGGGCTATACTTTTTGTAGGGGCCGCATTTTTCATTTGGCCGAAGCCGATAAGGGGCAATACGACGAAGAGGGCGAACTCTTTTGGGGAAGCGGCGCAGCACTCATGGTGCGAACCCGACTGTTTCTGGAGTCGGGGGGCCTCGATCCGGACTTTTTTGCACACATGGAGGAAATCGATTGGTGCTGGCGTATGAAAAACCAGGGTTGGCGCATACTCTACCAGCCCCACAGCAGCATCCTGCACCTGGGCGGAGGCACCCTCGACTACCAAAATGCCCGCAAAACCTACTTGAATTTTCGCAACAATCTGTTTCTCCTGCTGAAAAACCAGGGTGGTGCACGTGCCTACCTGCTCATTCTATTGCGCTTCTTTTTGGATCTTCTGGCACTTTTAAACTTCCTGCGGCAGGGACAAAGCGCCAATGCCGCAGCAGTATCCCGGGCCCACCGTCACTTTATTAAAGACTTTTGGTTGTTTTACCGCAAGAGACAAAAGCTGCTGCCCCTGGTGCTCAAAAAGAAGCATCCCGAGATGTACCGCGGTTCCATCGTCTGGGATTTTTTTGTGCGCAAAAAACAGCAATTCAGTCAACTAAACTTTAAGCCCCGGGGCTTAAAGCAATAAATCCTACAGTCCTCCCATCAGCGTTTCCAGGCGATTGGCGCGGCTCCCCTTGACCAGAACAAGGGCATCCTTAACGGGGTGCTCGCGCAGGTAGGCAGCCACCGCAGCGGCATCGGCAAACCACAACCAGCCCTCTTCCTCCGGCAGCAAATCCTTAAATTCGAGCCCCACCAGCCAGCAGGCTGACAAGGCCAGTTCCTGCAAAAGGGCAAGAAGCTTCAAATGTTCTGCGAGACTGTCCTGACCCAGTTCCTTCATCCCCCCTAAAACGACCTGTTTTCGGGGGTGGTCCAAGCCAGCAAAGTGCGCCAGCGCCGCCGCCATACTCGAAGGGTTGGCGTTGTAGGCGTCGAGCAAGACCTGATTGCGCCCCGTGTTCACCACCTGAGAACGATGATTGGCCGGCGCATAACTTTCTAAGGCAATCTTGATGTCCTCAAAGGGCACCTTGAAATGCAGTCCCACCATAATGGCTGCCAGGGCATTTTCCAAATTGTAGCGACCGCTGAGTCGGGTTTCGACCCGCTGCAGGCCACAGGCACCCTCCATCTGCCAGGAAAAACGCAAAAAGGGCTCCGCCGTAACAGCCGAAACACGCAGGAGACTGTCTTCCCCCTCGCCATACTTTAAGGCCCTATTGTAGTGAACACCCAGCATGGCTTTCAAATGCGGATTGCCCGCATTCACGAAAATGGTGCGCAAACCTTCATTCAAAAAAGCATACAACTCGCCTTTAGCCTTTTTTACCCCCTCAAAAGAACCAAAACCTTCGAGGTGGGCCTTCCCCACATTGGTAATTAGTCCGCAATCGGGTTGAGCAATCTGACATAAGGCAGCAATTTCACCCACATGATTGGCGCCCATTTCCACCACCGCCACTTCGGTATCGGGCGGCATGGCAAGCAGCGTTAGCGGCACCCCAATATGGTTGTTCAAATTCCCCTGGGTAAACCACACCCGGTACTTCCGGGCAAGCACCTGGGCCAGCAGTTCCTTCGTGGTGGTTTTTCCGTTGGAACCGGTAATACCCACCACCTGCACCCCGCTTTGTCGCCGATACCAGGTTGCCAGTTCCTGTAAGGCCTCCAACACATCGGGCACCCAGTAACAGCCATCCACACCCTTTAAAGAGGGAGCATCCACCACTGCCAAAACACAACCCTGAGCCAGGGCATCCCGGGCAAAATCATTGCCATTGAAAGAGGGACCCCTTAGGGCAAAAAACAGCGTCCCGGGCCCACAGGCCCTACTGTCCGTAGTCACCTTCCGGCACCTTAAATAGGCTTCAAAAACAGCTTGCATAAACTCCTTTAGAAATTATTTCGAAAGATACAAAAAGGCCGGCTAATGGCCGGCCTTTCTTGCTATCGAGGGATGATCTTGTTATTCTGCAGAAGTGGGACGTCCCACACGGGTCATCGCGCAGCGGAAACCCAAATCGTCACGCGACTCCCGCTCATCGAGGAAGCGGCGGGTACCGGGACTCAACCAGTAGGCGCGGTCTCTCCAGCCACCACCCTTGTAAACACGTGAACGGTCGCTGACCAGACTGCCCATAGGCCCTGTGCCACCCGAATACATCGATTCGGTATTGGCCTCTTCTTCGGTCCAATCGCCAGTCACCGCTGAAATGTTTGAAATAGGGTCGCCATCACGGAAATTGCGGTTGTCGGAGGTACGGTAATTGGCACGGTTAAGAATGTCCTCATCGGTCTCTTCACGGTAACGAATGCGACCAAACTCATCCTTATCAACGACCATGCCTTCTTCGTCCAGCACCTTGGTTTCAAAAACGTTTCCTCTAAAGGGACTGAATTCTTCCGTATCCTGGAAAGTCAACGGACGATAAACATCAGCCACCCACTCATTCACATTACCGGCCATACAATACAAGCCGTAGTCGTTGGGATAATAGGACTTTACAGGGACAGTAACATCACCACCATCGTTTAATGAACCGGCCATTCCCATATAGTCTCCGGAGCCACGAACAAAGTTGGCCATCATACGACCTCTTTCGTCCTTATCCGGATTACGGAGAATATGGCCATCCCAGGGATAAATGCGACGGTTGGTCAAACGCTCATCGTAGGAGTTGCCCACCAAACCCATGGCTGCATACTCCCATTCGGCCTCAGTTGGGAGGCGGTAACGGGGCAAAAGAATGCCGTCATCGGCCCTGACTCTGCGATACTCTCTATCGGGATGCAGATCCTCCATCGGACGCTTTCCTTCCACACCATCGTACTGACCCAGCAAATAAGCCTCGGTATTAAAATTGTCTTCACCCAACTGCTGAATGGTCAACTCCAGAATGCCTTCGTTAACCAAAATCATTTCATTGACACGGTCGGTACGCCAGGAGCAGAAATCATTGGCTTGCAACCAATTTACACCAACTACAGGATAGTCGCTGTAAGCAGGGTGACGCAAATAATTCTCCACCAAAGGTTCGTTGTAAGCCATCGGACGACGCCAAACCAAAGTGTCGGGTAAGGCCTTGCGGTAAACTTCCGGAAAATCGATAAATACACGATTGATCCAGTACAAATACTCGCGGTAATCCACATTGCGCACTTCGGTCTCGTCCATATAAAACGAAGGTACAGTAACCCGTCGTGGCGAATTGTTCCACTCGCGCATCACATCCTCGTCGGTCTGACCCATTATGAAGGTTCCTCCTTCAACAAATACCAAACCCGGTCCTTTCTCCTGCTCGTATTGATCCTTATACTCAAAGCCGCCATTATCGGCATTGTTGTAGGCCCAACCGGTAACGGGAGACGACTGCTTGCTGCTTCCGCCGCAGGAACTCATAACCACCGCGACTGCCGAAGCAACTAATAACAAACTGGATTTAAATCTCATAGCTTATCTTCTTGAATTCTGAATTGCGTGCAAAAACGTTACAAATATACGAAATACTGCGGGTCCTTAACAACACGACCTGCAGCTTTATACTGCAAAAATACAAAAAGGTTATAGCAAAACCCTTAGTGCTTCATTTTTTTACAGCGAACTTTTCAACTCCGTCTCCGTAACCAATAAAATTTGATGAAACACAAAAACAAAACGCTGAATAAACTCTTTTATTACATCGAACCACAGAATTTGCCCTCACAATTTTTTGCCCTTCTCCCCGTTTATTCTTAAATAAGATTTTTACATTACTTTTGCAGAGCAATCTAGTTAAACACAGCTTCAACCAGTATATGCACAAGCTTCTTTCCATTTTGCTGTTCAGCCTTGTCGTCAGCCTTCCGCTTAAGGCCGGCGAAAGCTACGCCAACAACTCCGTTCTGGAAAAAGGCACCTGGGTTAAAGTGGCTGTGGACCAAACCGGCGTTTATCGCGTCTCCTACACGACCTTGCAGGACTGGGGATTCAGCAATCCACAAAACGTAGGGGTTTATGGTTTTGGGGGACAAATGGTTCCGCCCGCCAACAGCAGCTACCGTCCCGACGATCTGCCTGCAGTTGCTGTTTGGCACCACAACAACGCCTTATATTTCTATGGGCACGGACCGGCCTCCTGGCAGTGGGACGAACAGCGCGCCATGTTTGTTCACCAGCTGCACAGCTGGGACAACCAGGCCGTATACTTTTTGGGGGACAACCACAACGCTCCTGAGCAGATACAGACTGCAGCGCCAACCAATGCACCAGCCAACCGGGAAAGTCACAGCTACGACCAGCGCCACTTTCACGAAAACGAACGCAATAACCTCATCGGATCCGGTCGCAAGTGGTTTGGTGAAAGCTTTTCGACCCACGTAATCGAGCACAGCTTTTCCTTTCCGGTAAGCCATCGGATAGAAGAAGAGCCTGTAAAACTCTATGCTGCCGCAGCTGCCCGCTCCGGCAGTGTAAGCGCACTTCAATTCACGCTGAACAATCAGAGCAATCCAGCCCTCAACCTCTTGGTCCCCTCCGTTAACATGAACGACCTGGATGGTTTTTATGCGCAGGAAAGCAGCGGCCACACCACGAATACCATAGACGAAGAAAGCCTCCAGGTAAAAGTGCGCTTCAGCAACCCACCGGCCAATGCCGAAGCCTGGCTCGACTATGTAGGAGTCAACACCCGTGCCCGATTGCAAATGGAAGGCAGCAGCCTGCTGTTCCGTGACCAGGAAGCCAGGGGCAGTGGCAACATTACCCGCTTTGTGCTTCAAAACACCAACAGCCAGACTGTAGTGTGGGAAGTCAGTGACCTGCTTAGCCCGAAGGCGATTCCGCTCAACCACCATTCGGGAAGCCTCGACTTCACCATGGCCACTGAAGAGCTTCATGAATTGGTGGCCTTCAACCCCTCGGGCGATTTGCCACAGCCACGCCGACTGGGCAGTGTGAAAAACCAGAATTTGCATGCCATCAATCAGGCCGACTATGTCATTGTTGCGCCGGAACAATTTTTCGAACAAGCAGAAGAGTTGGCCGCCCTCCATGAAAAACACAGAGGTTTAAACATCCTGATTGTCGCACCCGGTCAAATATATAATGAATTCTCCTGGGGACATACCGACCCTACCGCCATACGTTCCTTTTTGCGTATGCTCTACGAAAAAGCCGGAGAAAACGAAAACCTTCGCCCCCGCTACCTGCTGCTTTTTGGAAACGGATCCTATGCCGACCGGATTGCTGATCCCGAAAAGAAGTCGCTGATCCCTACCTACCAGAGCGAAAACTCCATTCATAAGACCAACAGCTACGTAACCGACGACTATTTTGGCTTCCTGGATGCCGACGAAGGGGATAATGATCGCTTCGACCAACTCGACATTGGCATAGGACGCTTTCCCGTTCGCACTCAAGACGATGCTCAAATTGCGGTGGATAAGGTGCGGGCTTATCTCGAAGACCAGGATCCGGGCAATTGGCGCCAACTGCTGACTTTTATGGCAGACGACGGCGACTACAACATTCACATGCGCGACGCAGACATCCTTGCCGAGCGAATGGAACAAAACCACGGCACCTTCAATCTCCGAAAAATCTACCTGGACAACTACGCAAAGACCAGCAGTACCCAGGGCGATAAGTCGCCCGATGCCGAGGACATGCTTAACCGCACCATACAGCAAGGGACCCTTATCTTTAATTACGTTGGACATGGCGGCGTCAGAGGCCTGACCGCAGAACAGGTTATCACCACCGCCTCCATCAGCGAATGGACCAACATCCGGCGCTTGCCGCTGTTTGTTACCGCAACTTGTGAGTTCAGTCGCTTTGACCATCCGACCATCGTATCGGCAGGGGAAAGGGTTTTTCTTAATCCCTATGGCGGCGCCATTGCTTTACTTACAACAACCCGAATGGTTTATTCGAGCCTTAACTTCCAACTCAACAGCGCCTTTGTTGCGCATGTATTCAATGAGATGGAAGGCGGACAAAAGCCCAGTCTCGGCAACATCATAAAAAACACCAAAAACGCAGCCGGAAACACCGTAAACAAGCTTAATTTCTCATTATTGGGCGACCCGGCCCTGCGCTTAATTTACCCTTCCAAAAACATTAAAACAGCCACCATTAACCAGAAAGATGTGGGCGTCAGCACCGATACGCTCAAAGCGCTGGCAACAGCCAGTCTAAGTGGTTATATTGCCGATGAAGCGGGGCAGCCCCTGCACAGCTACAATGGGGAGGTAGAAGTTACCGTATACGACAAGCCACAGGAAATTACTACTTTGGGAAACGGGGGTCAAACGCCCTTTCAGTTTAGTCAATACACGGCCATTCTCTTTAGGGGCAAAGCCACGGTAAAAGACGGAGCCTTCGAGCTCAACTTCCGCATCCCCTACGACATCCGCTACAATTTTGCACCCGGAAAAATCACCTACTACGCGCAATCCGAAGACAGCGGAGAGGCTTTCGGCTCCTTTAAGGATTTTGTTGTGGGCGGTTTTGACCTGGATGCCCCCGAGGACAATGAGGGGCCGGACATTGAGCTCTACCTGAATCACAGCAACTTTAAAGCGGGCGACCTTACCGGGAAACGACCAGTGCTCTATGCCCACCTTAAGGATGCGTCGGGCATCAACACTTCCGGCAACGGCATTGGGCACGATCTGGTACTAATTTTAAACAACAACAATCAGCAGCCCATTGTACTCAACGAATACTTCCAGGCCAGTCCCGACGATTACCAGAGCGGCACCATTGTTTATCTTTTGCCTGAACTGCCACCAGGCACCAACCACCTTTCCCTGCGGGTTTGGGACAATTACAACAATTCCAGCAACGCCGAATTATCTTTTGTAGCAGAAAATACCAGTCAGTTAAAAATCAGAAACTTCAACTGGCACCCCAATCCGCTGCACGTTTCGCAGGAGGGGCGCTTCGGTTTCGAAACCGACGAAGCCAACGCTGCGCTAGGCGTGCTCATCGAAGCGCATTCCACCGATGGAAAACTGCTGGGCCGACTGAATATGGACCTGGTCGCCAATGCCAACCAAATAGCTCCACAAACACTCTCGATGCAACAATTGGGCATAGTGCATCCAGGCCTCTACCTGCTGCGCTTTCACATACGCAGCAACACAGGCAAAGAAACCCAGCACCTTGAAAAAATAATGGTTCGTCCTTGAATAAAAACAATAACACTTCAATAAACCGAAAAAAATCAGCAATGAAAAGAATACTGAAATCTCTATGTGCCTTAGCCCTGCTCACGCTTCTTTCGGTAGCTCCTGCCCTGGGCCAGGACTACTCCGATCTAAGCGGTCAAGTTAACATCATCAACACCGCCGTTCCCTTCATCGGCATAGCGCCCGACTCCAGGGCAGGCGCCATGGGTAATGCCGGGGTGGCTACCTCTCCCGATGTAAACTCTCAACACTGGAACCCGGCCAAATTTGCCTTTATCGACAGCAATATGGGCGCCTCCATGTCCTACACCCCCTGGCTGCGCAAGTTGGTTAACGACATCAACATGTACTACCTGACCGGCTTCATGCGCCTCGACGAAATGCAGACCCTCAGTGCCTCGCTGCGGTATTTCACCTTGGGCAACATTACTTATACCACCTCCATCAACGATCCGGGCTACATAGTAAACCCAAATGAATTCGCATTTGACGTAGCCTACAGTCGCCTCCTGTCCGAAAAATTCTCCGGCGCCGTGGCCTTTCGCTACATCCGCTCCGACCTCAACTCGATGCAAGAAGATATGCAGCCGGGCAACTCCTTTGCGGCCGATCTGGCCTTTTACTACCGGACCCCGGTTAATCTGATGGGCGAAAGCTCAGAACTGGCTGCCGGCATCAACGTGTCCAACATTGGAAACAAGATTTCCTACGACGAAGTCAATAAACTATTCATTCCCACCAACATGCGCCTGGGTGTAGCCCTCGACTCCGAACTCGACAGCTACAACCGATTGGTTTTTACGCTGGACCTGAATAAGCTGCTGGTACCAACCCCCGGCTTTTCTCCTGAAGAAGGAACGGCCAACGACTACGCACAAAAATACAACAACATGTCGGTCACCAAAGCCATGTTCCAGTCCTTCAGCGATGCCCCCGGTGGCATGGAGGAAGAGCTGCAGGAAATTACCTACTCCTTAGGTGCCGAATACTGGTACGCCAACCAGTTTGCACTGCGTGCCGGTTATTTTCATGAGCACGAACTAAAGGGAAACCGCAAACACTTTACCGCAGGGATAGGCATCAAGTTCAACATGATGACCCTGGATGCGTCTTACATCATCCCCGTGGTAGCCGACAATCCCCTGGCCAATACCATTCGCTTCTCCCTGGGCATCGACCTGGATCAACTATCTAATCGATAAACCATTATGCAGGCACCCAACTTCCGGGTAGGCATGGGCTACGATGTACACCAACTGGCCCCCGGCTACAAATTGTGGATTGGCGGCATTGAGATTCCTTTTGGTAAGGGTTCTGTTGGTCATTCAGACGGAGACGTACTCATTCACACCCTGTGCGACGCCCTTTTGGGCGCCGCCAACCTTAGGGACATTGGCTTTCATTTTCCCGACACCGCTCCAGAGCTCAAGGGCATCGACAGTAAAATACTCTTGAAGAAAACCTTAGAGTTGCTGCGTAGCAAGGGTTATGAAGTGGGTAATCTGGACGCCACCATCTGTCTCCAACAACCCAAAATCAACCCCTTCATTCCACAAATGCAGGAGGTGCTTTGCCGCGTCATGAATATTGATCCGGACCAGCTTTCCATCAAAGCCACCACCACCGAAAAGCTGGGCTTTGTGGGCAAGGGAGAAGGGATTTCGGCCTACGCCACCGTACTTATTTACAAGGTTTAAAAGAGTGCATCTATGGAAAGTATCACGAGTTTGGAAGACTACCAGCAGCAACTGGACAGTGAAAGCGCGGTTCTGGTTTACTTTTCACACGAGCGCTGCAATGTTTGCAAGGTGCTCAAACCCAAAGTAGCCGAGCTGCTTCACCAAAGCTTCCCAAAAATTAAACAGCTGTACTGCAACACCGAACTGAACCCCGAAATCGCCGGGGCCCATTCCGTATTTGCTGTACCCACGCTGCTCATCTATTTCGAAGGTCGCGAAACTTTTCGCTTTTCTCGCAACATAGGACTGGGTGAGCTGGAAGCAGCACTGGAGCGTCCCTACAACCTATACTTCCAGCCCTAAAAAACGGGCCGGCGACACACGCCACCCATTATTCCTTTCGGCACCCAAACAGAAACACTGAAATTCAAAAAGGCCGTTTGCTTATCGCAAACGGCCTTTTCTAAAGTTCTCTGAAGTTATAATCGATTATAACTAAGCCAGTTTCACATTAACGGCGTTGAGACCTTTTCTTCCTTCCTGAAGATCATAGGTCACTTCGTCGTTCTCTCTGATTTTGTCGACCAGACCGGTTACATGTACGAAGTACTCTTCTCCTGATTCTTCATCTTTAATGAAACCGAATCCTTTGGTGTCATTAAAAAACTTAACGATTCCTTTGCTCATAATAGAAATAAAAAAAAATAATTAGATGCTTCAAAGGTAAAATATTTTTTTAGAAACCAAGGAAAAAAGAGAAAAAAACGAAAAGCCTCCCTTAATCGTTGAACTTGTGCTTTCCACGGTTCTCTTCTCCCTCCTGATAAGCATAGATTTCACGCAGCACCGGTGCATATTTTTTGTACAATACCCGTCGACGCAATTTCAAGGTAGGCGACAACTCCCCGGTATTCGAATTCCAGTCCTCCCAGACCAAGCGAAAACGCTTGATCTGCTCGTGCTTGCCCAGCTGCTTGTTGTACACATCCACTTCCTTCTGAAACTGCTTCAACACCTTGGGCAGCGTAATCAACTCCGGATTGTCTCTAAAATGAATTCTATTGTCGTGTGCCCAAACATGCAGGTATTCAAAATTGGGCAACAAAAGGGCACTTGCAAACTTCTCATTTTCACCCACCACCATAGCCTGCTCAATAAAGAAGGATTCCTTCAGCATATTTTCAATGGCCTGAGGAGCAATGTACTTGCCACTTGAGGTCTTGAACATCTCCTTTTTGCGATCGGTGATCTTGAGAAAGCGGTTCTTTATCAAGGTCCCGATGTCCCCGGTATGAAACCATCCGTCCGCATCGATCACTTCATCGGTTAAATCCTGTGCCTTATAGTACCCCTGCATCACATTGGGCCCTTTGACCAGAATTTCTCCGTCCTCATCGATCTTAACCGCCACATTATTGAGTACCGGTCCAACCGACCCAATGTGCAGGCAATCCGGTTGACTCAAATGGTTTACCGCAATCACCGGCGAAGTCTCTGTCAAACCATAACCCTCCAACAAGGGAATATCGGCGGCAAAAAAGAGGCGACTCAAACGAGGCTGCAGGGCCGCGCCACCCGACACCACAAACTTCAGCTGACCACCAAAAGCCTTTTGCCATTTCGAAAACACCAGTTTTCTGGCCAAACTGAGGCGCAGTCCGTACCAAAAATGGTGCTTACCGTTAACCCGGAATTTCTCGCCCAGCTTCAGCGACTGGAAAAAGATCAAACGCTTAAGGCCCGAAAGGTCTTCGCCCTTCGACACAATTTTATCGTAAATCCTTTCGATGACCCGGGGCACCGTAGCAAAGGCCTGGGCCTGGATTTCGACCATGTTTTGTGCAATGGTTCCAATATTTTCGGCATAATGGATGCTGCAACCCTTAAACTGGAACAAATAGTTAACCATACGCTCAAAAACGTGACACAAGGGCAGAAAGCTCAAGATTCGATCGCCCGTATCAAGAGGAAACAGAGCCGCACAGGCCTTCATGTTACTCATAAAATTGCTGTGACTCAACATCACCCCCTTAGGCATGCCGGTCGTCCCGGAAGTATAAATAATAGACGCCAAATCACTGGGCGAAATACTGTCCTTAATTCGGCGCAACTCCTCCTTACACTTTACCCGGGCAGTCTCCCCAAGTTTGGTCACCTCACTCCAGTGGGGCAAATCCTCGTAATAATTAAAGGTATAAAAGTGCTTCAAACCAACGGCGTCCACCACCGGCTTAAGCCGTTGCCAGGTAGGCCGGTCGTTGACCAAAAGCATCTTGGCATCGGAATGCTCCAGTATGTACTTGTACTCATCCTCTCCAAGGGTGGGATACACCGGAACATGAACCACTCCCAACATGCTCATGCCCATATCGGCCATATTCCATTCGGGCCGGTTGTTCGATATGGTCGCAATCTTATCCCCCTTCTCAAAACCAAGGGACATCAATCCATAACTGAAACGACGAGAAGTCCGTCCATAATCTTCCGCACTAAATTTAATCCACTGCCCCTCCCGCTTGGCCACAAGTATGTCGGCCCGGTTATGATTTTGTCGAAGATGCTCCAACAAATCAAAAGTCCGTTCAATATTCATGTGCAACAATTTAGTTCCTGTACCATATTAAAGATAAAACAGACGGTAAAAAAACGCAAAACAATTAAAACAGCCAACAGGCACAACAAAAAACACGGCACAGCCTTTGCCTAAAAAATGCTATCTTGGTCGCGATCTGCAGCCAAACGATCAGACAGATCGCATAAAAGAACGCCTCATGAAAAGTTTGTTTACACTACTGCTTCTGCTTTTTACAGCAGTCAGACCCACCCACAGCCAGGAAGCCAGCCTCTTGTTTTTTGGCGACATCATGGGCCACGGTGGTCAGATTGCAAGCGCCCAGCAAGCCGACGGCAGTTACGACTACGAACCCGTATTCCAATACATCGAACCGGCTTTCCGCTCGGCCGACATCGTGGTGGGCAACCTGGAGGTCACCCTGGCGGGACCACCCTATGCCGGCTACCCCGCCTTCACCTCTCCGGATGCCCTGGCTGAGGCGCTCAAAGCCAGCGGCGTTAACACCCTGGTTACTGCCAATAATCACTCTTACGACAAGGGCAAGCGCGGAATGCAACGCACCCTGCAGGTACTCGACAGCCTTTACTTTGTACGCACCGGCACCTTTCGCGACAGTACCGATCGGGCCCTGCACCACCCCAGACTGATCGAAATCAACGGACTGCGACTGGCCTTACTCAATTACACCTACGGCACCAACGGCATCCAGGTACGCCCACCCAACATCGTGAACCACATTGTTCCCGAGCAAATAAAGGCAGACCTGGCTCAGGCCCACGAAATGAAAGTGGATCAAATCATCGTCTGCATCCATTGGGGCAATGAATACCAAACCAGTCCCCATGCCGACCAACAGGCCACCGCCCAACTGCTGTTCGACCATGGCGCAGACATCATCATTGGCTCCCATCCCCATGTAGTGCAGCCCATGCACCTGCAACGCGACGAAAATGGCGACCGTCTGGTCGTCTATTCTCTGGGCAACTTCGTCTCTAACCAACGTAAGGAATACACCGACGGCGGCAGCATGGTGCGTATCGAGCTGATAAAAGAAAACGGAAGCACCCGCATTAAAAACGCAGAGCACCTCCTGACCTGGGTCCACACCCCCCAGGAAAACGGCAAACGCCGCTACTATGTACTTCCGGCCTCCTGGTACCAGCTAGAGGATCTGCCCGAGCACCTGTCCCCCGCCCAAAGCGGCATGGACAGCTACCTCGAAAAAGCCCGCAGCGTCATGCAAAACAACACCAACCTCCCCGAATCCACCACCCCCTGGCCCCTCCTTTGACGACCTACGGCCGCTGGGGCCGGGGAAGGAGGCTCCATATCAGCACGCTCTGGGACCTGAGCAGCTACTGTCTGGCCACCAACCCCTCCTTCACCAGCTCCACCGCCTTCTCCATGGCGCGACCAAGGCCCTCAGGCTTCTTGCCACCGGCAGTAGCAAAAAACTTTTGGCCACCGCCACCGCCCTGAATCTCGGAAGAGACAGCCCGTATGATCTGCACCGCATCCAATTTACCGGCCTCGGTCAGCGACTCCGACGCAATCACCGACAATTGTGCCTTGCCATCTACCTCCGCAGCCAACACCGCGACCATATCCTGCTCGCTGTCCGACCGCAACTGAAAGGCCAAATCCTTCAAATGGCCACCCAAAGCAGGCTTAACCAAAGCCTGCATCACCAACACCCCGTTGATTTCACGAGCGGCATCGCGAATGCTGCGCTTCTCCATATTCAGGACACTCTGACGCATCCCATCCAATTGCTTCGACAGCACAGAATTTTCATTGAGTAAAGCTTCCACGCTCTTGCGCACATCACTTTGATTCTTAAACAACTGCCCCAACTCCTTCAACAAATCGCTCTGAGCATCAAAGAGTTCCTCCGCCTTATCGGCCACCACAGCCTCAATACGCCGGATACCTGCAGCTACCGATGATTCACTAATTATCTTGAATGAGCCAATCTGTCCCGTAGCCGCCACATGAGTCCCCCCACACAATTCAAGCGACTCGCCAAAGCGAATGGCCCTTACCACGTCGCCGTACTTCTCGCCGAAAAGCATCATGGCACCCATATCTTTCGCCTTGCTCAGCGGCACTTCGCGGTGCTCATCCACCACCAGATTATCGCGAATGGCACGATTCACCAAATGTTCCACCTTACGCAACTCCTCGTCACTCACCTTTTGAAAATGAGAAAAATCGAAACGCAAATAGTCGGGATGCACCAGCGAACCCTTCTGCTCGACATGATTGCCCAAAACTTCACGTAAGGCTTTGTGCAAAAGGTGGGTCGCCGTATGGTGATTGGCGGTCATGCGCCGCTTGTCCCCATCGACCACCGCCTTAAAACTTGCCCCAAGGTCATCCGGCAGCTTCGGAGCCAAATGAACAATCAAATTGTTTTCCCGCTTGGTATCCACAATGGGGAAACGCTTCCCGTCTGCCTCCAGATAACCGCTGTCGCCAACCTGTCCACCCCCTTCGGCGTAAAAAGGCGTCACATTAAAAACCAGCTGATACTGTTCCTTATTTTTGGTCTTTACTTTTCGGTATTTCACCAATTGCACTTCGGCTTCGAGGTAATCGTAGCCAATAAACTCCTCGTGATCGTCGTCCTGCAATACCACCCAGTCGTCGGTCTCCACCGCAGCCGCATTACGCGCCCTGGCCTTCTGTGCCGCCATCTCCGCCTCAAACTCCTTACGATTGACAACCAGGCCGTTTTCCTTCAAAATGAGTTCGGTCAAATCCAGCGGAAAACCAAAAGTATCGTAAAGTTCAAAAGCCACCCGTCCGTCCACAATTTGGTAATTGTTGGTACGCGTCTCGGTAATTATTTTTTCAAGCAGCTGAATGCCGGTAGCCAGCGTACGCAGAAAGGACTCCTCCTCCTCATGCACCACTTTACGAATCAAATCGGCACTGGCTGCCAGCTCCGGATAGGCGACGCCCATCGACACCTGCATGGCCTCGAGCAGCTGTGCCATAAAGGGCTGCTTCTGATTCAGGAAGGTATAGGCGTAACGTACGGCCCGTCGCAAAATACGGCGTATCACATAGCCCGCCTTGTTGTTCGAAGGCAACTGCCCGTCACAAATAGAAAAGGCAATGGTGCGAAAGTGATCGGCCACCACGCGCATAGCAATATCCGATTCCTCAGAAGCACCGTAAGGTACCCCGCTCAGTGCGGCAATTTTCTGAATAATGGGCTGAAAAACATCCGTGTCGTAATTAGACGCACAACCTTGCACCACGCGACAAAGGCGCTCAAAGCCCATCCCGGTGTCCACATGCTGCTGCGGCAGGGCCACCAGCGAACCATTGGCCATACGGTTGTACTGAATAAATACGAGGTTCCAAATTTCAATGACCTCCGGATGATCCTTGTTAACCAGGTCCTGACCGGCCACCTTGGCTCTTTCCGCATCGGGACGAAGATCCACATGAATCTCCGAACAGGGGCCACAGGGCCCCGTATCGCCCATCTCCCAAAAATTATCTTTTTTGTTGCCATTAATGATGCGCTCTGCCGGCAGATGCTGCAGCCACATCTCGTAGGCCTCCGTATCGCGCACCACATTTTCTTCGGGACTACCCTCGAAAATGGACGCATACAAACGCTCTTTATCAATCTTCAAAACTTCGGTCAAAAAAGTCCACGCCCAATTGATGGCGTCCTGCTTAAAATAATCGCCGAACGACCAGTTGCCCAGCATCTCAAACATGGTGTGGTGGTAAGAGTCGTGTCCCACCTCCTCCAGGTCATTGTGCTTACCCGAAACCCGCAAACATTTCTGCGAATTGGCCACCCGCAAACTCACAGGCTGGGCATTTCCCAGAAAAATATCCTTAAACTGATTCATGCCCGCGTTGGTAAACATCAGGGTAGGATCGTCCTTAATCACCATAGGCGCCGAGGCCACAATGCGGTGTTGTTTGGACTCAAAGAAGTCCAGAAAACTTTTTCTAATCTCCGAAGCTGTCATATAAAAAATCTGTCCAAAAATTTACTTTGCTAAAAAAGAAGTAACCTTTATACCATATTTAAGTATAAATTACCAGCTTTTGCTGTGGCCTGCAAAATTGCAAAAACTAAAGCAAATTAACTATTTACAGGTCGCCATTCTTAAAACTTTGAGCTGCAAAAATAGATTAATCGATCAATTTTTGCTTCTTGACGTTAAAAATTTATATTTTAGCAGCAAATTAACCGCAGTATGTCAAAAGTCAAATACAGGTACAACCCGGAAACCTTGAGCTACGACCGCATAGAGACCGGGTTGAAATTCTATCTGCAGCGCATCTTTACCTACACGCTTTTCAGCGCCCTTATGGGATTTGTATTCTTCTTTGGCTACGTTTACCTCATTGACAGTCCCCGTGAAATCAAACTGGAGCGAGAAAACGCCCGTTTGCTCTCCCAGTACGAAGTTATGGCCAATAAGCTGGATCAGGCACTTCTGGTACTCGACGACATTCAACAGCGTGATGAAGATGTATACCGCGTTATTTTCCAGGCCGATTCCATTCCAAATTCGGTGCGACGTGCAGGATTTGGAGGAGTAAACCGCTACCGCTACCTCGAGGACCTGGAGAACGCCAAACTGGTAGTCAATACCGCCAAAAAGCTCGATGGCGTAATGAAACAGCTCTACGTCCAATCGAAATCTTTCGACGAAGTTATTGACTTGACGCTCCGTAAGGAAGAAATGCTGAGCTGTGTCCCCGCCATTCAACCCGTGTCCAACAGAGACCTTCGACGCACGGCAAGTGGTTGGGGCTGGCGCATTGACCCTATTTATAAGACCAGAAGATTTCACGAAGGCATTGACTTTTCGGCGCCTACCGGCACCGAAATCTACTCCACCGGCAACGGCATCGTTAAATCGGTGCGCACATCTGCCATCGGCTATGGTAAGAACATCGAAGTGGACCATGGCTTTGGTTATTCGACCCTCTACGCCCACATGGACGACTTTAACGTTAAAGTGGGCCAACGGGTCAAGCGCGGAGATGTCATCGGCTGGGTAGGCAACACCGGCAAATCAACAGCACCCCACCTGCATTACGAAGTACGGGTAAAAGGCCGCGCAGTAAATCCCACCCATTATTTCTTCCAGGATCTGACTACCGAGCAGTACGAAGAAATGATACGCATCTCCTCCAACAGCAACCGCACCTTCGATTAAAAATGCTTATCTTGTACAAGCCATCGTTTAACATGCTGTAACATGCCGTATAAAGAGCCGAAAATCGAAAAACTCTATTACACCATCGGAGAAGTAGCCAAAATGTTTAATGTCAACACCTCTCTCATTCGATTTTGGGAAAAGGAATTTGACATCATAAAACCCCACAAAAACAAAAAAGGGAATCGACTTTTCACCCCCCAGGATGTAGAAAACTTCCATCTGATTTATCATCTGGTGAAAGAAAAAGGCATGACCTTAAAAGGGGCCGACAAAAAACTGAAAGAAAACAAGGAGGACACGCTGGAGAATTTTGAAATTGTTAAGCGACTCCAGGACATTCGTGCCACCCTCCTTGAGATCAAAGACGGTCTTTAACGCTCCCGGGAACAACAACACTCCCACCACAAACATCCCTTTACAATGCGCAGCTTACCATTAAAAACGCTCACTGCAGCCATTGAGGCAAAGGCCCCACCGGCGCTGCAGGAAAGCTACGACAATTCCGGATTGCAAACCGGCGACCCCGACATGGAAATCAAGGGCGTGCTGATCACTTTTGATTTTACCGAAGCTTGCATACAGGAAGCGCTCGAGAAAGACTGCAACCTCATTATTGCTCATCATCCGCTGACCCTTTCCGGCTTTAAAAAAATAACAGGAAAGAGTGCCGCCGAGCGCATTTTAATGCAGGCCATTCGCCACAATCTGGCCCTCTATGCCGCCCACACCAACATCGACAGCGTTGTTGGCGGCGTCAGTTCCATTTTGGCCGACAAACTGGGACTAATTAATCAGCGCATACTGGAACCCCGCAGCAACAGCCTGCTCAAACTCGTTGTCTTTGTCCCCGAAAGCCATGCCGACAACCTGCGACAAGCCCTTTTTGAAGCCGGAGCCGGCCACATCGGTGCTTACGACCAGTGCAGCTTCAACCTCTCCGGCACCGGCACCTTCCGGGGAAATGCCGACACCCACCCCTTTGTAGGAACCCCGGGCCAAACGCATGTCGAAGCAGAAGTGCGCATTGAAACCATCCTGCCGATCTTTCATCAACAACAGGTCGTCGAAGCCCTGCTGAGCGCCCATCCCTACGAAGAGCCGGCCTACGATCTTTACCCTTTACACAACAACTGGGACCAGGCCGGCTTTGGGGTTATCGGTCAACTGCCCAAACCCCAGTCCACCCGCTCCTTTTTAGAACACCTAAAGCAGGTCAGTGGCACCGGCTGCGTGCGGCACACCCGCGCGCTGAAGGATCAGGTGCAGACCATCGCAGTTTGTGGCGGAAGCGGCAGCTTCCTGCTGAATAAGGCCATTGCCCAAAAGGCAGATGTTTATGTGAGTGGCGACTTTAAATACCACCAGTTTTTTGACGCAGAAGGGGAAATTGTAATCGCCGACATCGGCCACTACGAAAGCGAACGCTTTGTTAAAGAAGTTTTTTTTGAGTTACTTACAAAAAAATTCCCTAATTTTGCAATCCGTTTATCCGAACAGAATAGCAATCCAATTAAATATTTATAGCAGAATGGCAACAATGGATTCAAAAGCAAATGCTGCAGAGCGCACTGTCGAAGACAAGCTCCGGGCGCTTTTCGACCTACAAAAAGTAGTTTCCGAAATTGACAAGATACGTACCCTGCGGGGCGAACTCCCCCTGGAAGTGCAAGACCTGGAAGATGAAATCGAAGGACTGGAGACCCGTCTTCAAAATCTGGAGGCTGAATCCAAGCAGATTAACGACGACATGCTCAGCCGCAAAAACGAAATCAAGGAGGCCGGTCTGCTCATCAAGAAATACGAAGCGCAACAGTCCAATGTCCGCAACAACCGCGAATTTGACTCGCTCAACAAGGAGATTGAATTCCAGAACCTGCAGATTCAACTTTGCAACAAGCACATCGATCAGTTTACCGCCGATTTAAAGAACAAGGCGGAAGTGATTGAAGCCTCCAAAAAGCAATTGGAGGAGCGCAGAGGTGACCTTACCGCCAAAAAAGCCGAGCTGGAAGAAATTGTATCTGAAACCCAGGCTGAAGAAGACCGCCTGCAGGCCAAGAGTCAGGAAGTGGAAAACCGCATCGACGACCGCCTGCTTACTGCCTTCAAACGCATTCGCAAAAATGCACGCAATGGACTGGCTGTGGTAACTGTTGCCCGCGATGCCTGTGGCGGTTGTTTCAACAAGATCCCACCCCAGCGTCAGCTCGACATTCAGCAGCGCAAAAAAATCATCGTATGTGAGTACTGCGGACGCATCCTGGTCGACGACCAGTTGTAAGAGCTGCCCTAATAAAACAAGAAAGCTGCCCCTATAAGAGAGGCAGCTTTTTTGTTTTCCAGGCTACAGATTGCACGACGTTTCACCAGCTTTCACCAGCACCGCCTCCGCCAAAACCTCCGCCACCGAAGCCGCCAAAGCCCCCTCCACCACCAAAACCACCAAAGGATCCGCTGCCGGAAGAGAAATTGCCCCAATGTCCGCTGTGGCGGCGACTGCCCGAGCCCAACATAGAAAGCAGCACCCAAAACGGCAAATCGTGCCCAATTGAAGATTGCTTCAGGCGACGTGCTTTGGAAAAAACCGATAAGAATACGACCCCGAAGAAGAAGAGCACAAAAAGCGCCGCGCCGGTCTCCCTGCCTGCAGAGCGACCCATATACGCATCGGCGGTGTACTCACCACGGGTAAGCTCCATAAGCACCGCAACACCTGCCAGAAAGCCCGAATAATAGTCCTCCTCCCTAAAGTGGGGAATCATTTCATGATCAACAATACGTCCCGCCAAAACATCGGGCACTACCGCCTCCAATCCATAACCAACAGCGATAAAAGCTTCCCCGCGTTCATTTCCTCTGCGCGGCTTCACCAAAATTAAAATACCGTTGTCCTTTTCGCTCTGTCCCACCCCCCAATCGTGGGCCAGACGCACCGCATAATCGCCCACGGCATAACCCTGCAGGTCTGTTGTCGTCACAAGAGTGATTTGCGTACTGCTTTCCCGGGCAAAATCTGTCAACACCTGCTCCAAATCCTGCCGCGCCTGCTCATTGAGCACAGCCGCAAAATCATGAACCAACTGCCCCGAAACCGGGCGTAGTTTCTCTTCTGCATCCAAGGAAGAAAAGGCCAGAACCAATCCCCACAGAATCCATATTCGCTTGCCCAAAAACTTAATACTCATAGTTCCTTCTTTCATTTTATCTGCCAAAAGACAGCTCATCCGAAAGTTCGTTCTCATCATCCTGCTGCCTGGGGAACAAATCCTTCAGCTGCTCACCCGCCAACTCAATCCCTTTTTCGAGGCCCCCAGTCCAATCGCCCTTCCTGAACAGTTCCTGCATCTCCGCTTTAATCCCCTCCCAAAAATCGGCGCCGACCTGAGTATTGATTCCCACATCGCCCAAAACAGCAAACAAACGATCGTCTAAGGCCAGATAAAACAACACCCCGTTTCGCGCAGCGGTCTTGTGCATCTTCAGCTGCTCAAACAAGTAGGCCGCACGGTCCATCAACTCTTCGGGACAGCGGCGCTCTATATGCACCCTTAGTTCTCCCGAGGTGTTTAGCTCAGCGCTGCGTATCGCCTGTTCTATCCGTTTTTTATCCCCACTGCTAATTAAGTCGACTGCCATAAAAAAAGACTAAAATTCTACTTTGGGCACCTCACGTGCCCCTTGTTCCGCCTCAAAATAAGGCTTACGTTCAAAGCCAAAAATCCCGGCCATCAGATTCTGCGGGAAACGGCTGATCTTAGTATTGTAGGCCTGCGTCACCTCATTAAAGCGCATACGTTCCGTAGCGATTCGGTTCTCGGTCCCCTCCAGCTGCACCTGCAAATCCCGGAAATTCTGATTCGCCTTCAAGTCGGGATAGCGTTCCACCACCACCATCAGGCGCGATAAGGCGGAGGACAACTGACCCTGGGCTTCCTGAAAATTCTGAAGCGCTGCAGCATCCAGCTCACCAGCATTCACCTGCATGCCGGTGGCCTTACTGCGTGCCTCAATCACACCCTGAAGGGTTTCTTGTTCGTGACTGGCATAGCCCTGAACGGTAGCCACCAGATTGGGGATTAAATCGGCCCGGCGTTGATAAACATTTTCGACCTG
Source organism: Geofilum rhodophaeum (assembly GCF_002210225.1). GTDB lineage: Bacteria > Bacteroidota > Bacteroidia > Bacteroidales > Marinilabiliaceae > Geofilum > Geofilum rhodophaeum. The sequence continues at coordinate 393,532 of NZ_MWUJ01000001.1, forward strand.
GGCCCACTGGGCATCTACACCCTCACGGAGTTCAATCATCTGATTGTAGCCGCAACTGCTGAGCAGCGGCAGCCCCAGCAAAAGCAACAGAAAAAATCTCATCTTTCTCATAGAAGAAAAAATTGGGTTAATGAAACATTACTTTCAACGGACTTCGTTGCCCAAAACCCACCAGCGCAAACGCCGCAGCAAACCCTTAAAAGAGCGGCTGGCAGCCTGGTCGTAGCGTACTTTGTATTCCGACCACGAAGGGGAAGCATTCGCGGCATTTAAACTCTGATAAATTTCTCCCCAGCCCGGAAAGCCAAAAACAATGCGATCGTCTATAAATAAATCGGCATTGATTTTCCGACTCTGGCCCGATTCCAGCTCCTCGTCCGGATAACTGGCATTCACGGCATAAAATTCCACCCCGTTCTTGCGGCAGTAGGCCACGGCTTCATCCAGCAGCGCACCATCGCGGTAGGTCCATAAAATAAGACGATGCCCATCGCGCTGCAAGGCCCGCAGGGTTTCAAAAGCAAAAAATTTCTCCTTGCCAATGGCCGGATAACGATGCTCTACAATGGTTCCGTCAAAATCAACTGCTATGGTCATGCGCTGCTATTTCTTTTCCTGAATGTCCTCGTCCATGTTCTCGTCGGCCGACCCATCATCGGGGACCGTTTCATAGGCCGACATCGGATCCAGCTCCAACAAAACCTTTGAATAAGTCGGCACATTCAATAAAAAGGCCACCAATATTAAGGCCCAAATGTACAAAAATGCCGTATTGGCAGACAAAAGAAAGCCGATCAGGGCCAGAAAGCCCAGGGAATCCAATACCGCCACCTTAAACAGGAAGCTGTTGCGATACACCCTCATTTTTTCAGGCCAGCTCCATTCGTGCGGAATCCGCCGCACCTTGCGGTTGTGAAAAACAAAACCCGAAGGAATTCCCGCCAGGGCCAATAGTATGATCACCGACTTAAGCAGTTCTATCTGACCGGCGTCCAAAACTCCGCCTGATGCAAACTCGGGGCCCAAACCAACTGCCACGATGGCAAAGCCTGCCAGTCCGACAAAAATGGCCCAATAAATGATTTGTAAACTGCGCAAACTTTTTTTATCCATATACACTTTATAAATCGCTCTTATACATCTTACATCGCCTGATCAAAAGGCTGACGATTCACCAGGGAGCGCCCCAGCGTAATTTCATCGGCATACTCCAACTCGTCGCCTACCGCCACCCCCCGTGCAATGGTCGTCACTTTCACAGGGGCCTCGGCAATTTTACGGTAAATAAAAAAGTTGGTCGTATCCCCTTCCATCGTAGCACTCAAAGCAAAAACAACCTCCTTAACCGCTCCCGAGTTGACCTTATCTACCAGTGGCTGTATGGTCAAATCGTCGGGACCGATGCCATCCATAGGCGATATCACACCGCCCAGCACATGGTACACCCCATTGTACTGCTGCGTATTTTCTATAGCCATTACATCCCTTACTGTTTCCACCACACAAACCAGCGTATGATCGCGACGTGCATTGGCACAAATGCTGCAAACCGAAGCATCGCTGAGGTTGAAGCACTGTTCACAATAATGAATCTCCTCTCGCAAGGTCGTTAGTGCAGCGGCAAAACGCTGCACATCCTCCTGCTTCTCGCGCAGCACAAACAAAGCCAGTCGCATGGCCGTTTTACGACCAATTCCCGGCAAACGGGCAAACTCATTCACCGCATTCTCCAACAAAACGGAGGGATACTGTACTTGACTCATCGATCTTCCTTCAAAAATTGTTCCCTACACAAAAGTGCAACAAAGGTAATAAAATCAAAGCCCTTAGCGAAAAAAACCTTTTCTTTGCCCAAAAGCCGAAAAAAATGAATCCAGCATTGATCGGGAGCCTCATCGCAGGCTACTTTCTAATATTGATGGCCGTGGCATGGCTCACTGGACGCAAGGCCAATAACGCCAGCTTTTTCCTGGGCAACCGTCGTTCGCCCTGGTACCTTGTATCCATCGGCATGATCGGCTCCAGTTTGTCGGGCGTCACCTTTATTTCGGTCCCCGGCTGGGTACAAAACCAGCAATTTACCTATCTGCAGATGGTCGCCGGTTTTGTACTGGGCTACATCGTCATTGCCAACATCCTGCTGCCCCTGTACTACCGCCTTAACCTCACCTCCATTTACAGTTATCTGCAAGATCGCTTTGGCCTTTACACCTACAAATCCGGCGCCCTGCTCTTTATTGCCTCACGCACCGTGGGTTCGGCTGCACGGCTCTATCTGATGGCCAGCGTACTGCAACTGGCCATTTTCGATGCCCTGGGGGTTCCCTTTGTAGTAACCGTTACCCTGGCCATCCTGCTCATTTGGCTTTACACTTTTAAGGGCGGTGTGGGCACCATTATATGGACCGACGCCCTGCAAACGCTCTTGATGCTCAGCGCGGTGGGCATCACCATTTACCACGTGGCCACCAGTCTGCAACTCTCCCCGTCGGGCCTGGTGCAAACCATTGTCGACAGCGAACTTTCGCGCATCTTTGTTTGGGACAACTGGAAGGCACCCAACCACTTCATCAAGCAATTTTTCGCAGGGGCCTTCATCACCATTGTGATGACCGGACTCGATCAGGATATGATGCAAAAAAACCTCTCCTGCAAAACCCTGCGGGAGTCGCAGAAAAATATGTATTGGTACGGCATCGCCTTTTTGCCGGTCAACCTCCTGTTCATGAGTCTGGGTGTACTCCTCTTTACCTTTGTGGCCCATGAGGGACTGCCCCTGCCCGAAAGGGCCGACGATCTTTATCCCTTGCTGGCCCTGGGCGGACACCTGCCGGCTGCGGTAGGGGTGTTTTTTATTCTTGGCCTGGTGGCGGCCGCCTACTCCAGTGCCGATTCGGCCCTAACGGCGCTCACCACCTCCTTTTCGATCGACATCCTGCGCATCGACAAAATGCCAGAAACAAAGGCCAAACGCCTGCGCACCTTAACCCACATCGGCTTTAGCCTGCTTACCGCCCTGGTCATTCTGGTTTTTCGCTGGCTCAACAAAGACAGCATCATCGACACCATCTACACCCTGGCCGGTTACACCTACGGCCCCCTGCTCGGCTTTTATGCCTTTGGCTTGTTTACCCGCTTGCGCATACACGATAAGCTGGTTCCCCTGGCTGCCCTGCTGCCCCCCATTTTGACAGGCATCCTCGACTTCAATGCCTACAACTGGTTCGGCTTTCACCTGGGCTACGAAAAACTCATCCTCAACGGGGCACTCACCTTCCTGCTGCTCCTGCTGCTTGGAAAAAAATAAAAAATCACGCATTTTTTATTTAGGATGTTTGCATCCTAAATAAAAGCGCCCTATATTTGCAGTGTAAGGTATGATTGATTGCTCAGTAAAAAACGCAAGATGACACAGTTTTTAATTATTCTCGCATTGTCTATTCTCTTTGTAGGTCTGGCGTTTTTAGGTTTTGCAGTAAAGTCCTTTTTCAAAAAAGACGCTCAACTGCGAACCTGCAGCGGCGGCAGTACTGAAGCCGGCTGTGGTTGTGGTACACAGCCTGCCTCCTGTGCCTCCGGCACCGAATAGTACCGCCTCTGCAGAAAAAAATGGTTGCCCCTTCCGGAGCAACCATTTTTTATTTCCATACTTTAGAGAGAGCACCGTCCTCCAACTATTCAACAATCAAGCTGCGAAAACCTTCCGTCAGATAAACCGCATCGCCTTCCCCTTCGTGGTAAATAAAACAAACATCCAGTTCGGGCAAGTGCGCAAGCAAAGCCTTAGAAGCTTCCACGCCCAGCACCATAAAAGCAGTAGCCCAGGCATCCGCCTCCATACAGGTCGGCGCCAGTACGGTAGCGCTTAATAGCGAGTGACTGGCCGGATAACCTGTACGGGGATCAATGGTATGCGCATACTTCTTCCCATCCTCCACGTAATAATTGCGATAATTTCCGCTTGTAGCCAGCGCCCGCTTACTGATCCCCAAAATAAATTGATAATCGCCCGTAACCCTTCCCGTTTGTTCCGCGGGCCGGTCAACCCCAATGCGCCAAGGCAATCCTTTAGGATTAAGGCCTCCGGTGACCACCTCCCCACCAATCTCTACCAGATAGTTGGCACAGCCCTGGGCCGCCAAAAAAGAAGCGACCACATCAACGCCGTAGCCTTTCGCTATGGCAGAGGCATCCAACATAATGCGGGGATCTCCCTTGAGCAGACTGTCGCCTTGCCACGCCAGGGACTGCATGCCCACATACCGGCGAAGACTGTCGATAAGGGTCGGACTTATCTGCTCTTTTTTCTCAAAACCAAATCCCCAGGCATTAACCAGAGGCGCGACCGTCATATCAAAGGCGCCTTCACTTTGTTCAGAAATACGCAGGCCTTCTTCAACGACCGTTCGAAAAAAAGAATCGGCCCTAACACCCGTATTGCTGCGGTTAAAGCGGGTGATGACAGAGCTGGAGTCGAAGGTGGACAAAGAGGCGTTAAAAAGCTGCAATAAAGCCTTTATTTCGCCATGCTGATCCTCCTCCGCTTCATACACGATGCGATAAGTGGTTCCAAAAATCCATCCTTCATTTACTTGATAAGCATTGGGACGCGTACAAGCTGCTGCAAAAAGCAGTATTGACAGCAGCAGAAGACCTGCAATTCGTTTCATCGGACTGTTTGTTTTCATCATTTGAAGTACAACTTTACAGAAGGCGGGACAGACAAGCGCAGCCTATGAACAAGCGCAGCCTATAAACAAAAACAGACCCGCAAGCTGCGTGGTCTGTTTTTGATGGTAAAAGTATCCTTAAGAACCAAAATCGTCAAAGGCCACCATTTCATCGGGTACTCCAAGATCATACAACATCTTGGTTACCGCAGCATTCATCATCGGGGGTCCGCAGATGTAAAATTCAATGTCTTCCGGCTCCTCATGCTTCACCAGATAATTGTCGTAAATCACCTGATGAATAAAGCCCACGGGACCTTCCCAATTGTCCTCCGGCATAGGCTCCGACAAGGCAATGGTGAAGGTAAAGTTCGGGAACTCCTTTTCGATAGCACGGAAATGCTCCTCATAGAAAATCTCCTTCTTAGAGCGGGCCCCGTACCAGAAGGTCACCTTACGACCGCTTTTCAGGGTGTGGAAAAGGTGGAACAAGTGCGAGCGCATGGGGGCCATACCGGCACCACCACCAATAAACATCATTTCCCGATCGGTATCCTTCAGGAAGAATTCGCCATAAGGTCCCGAGATGGTCACTTTATCACCGGGTTTGCGGGAGAAGATGAAGGAGGAACAAATACCGGGATTCACTTTCATGAAGCCACCGTTTACCCGATCAAAGGGCGGCGTGGCAATACGGATGTTCAACATCACAATGTTGCCTTCGGCAGGATGGTTGGCCATAGAGTAGGCACGGAAAGTAGGCTCCGGATTCTTCATCTGCAGGTCAAACATATTGAATTTCAACCACTCGTCGCGGAACTTCTCATCGATGTCCATATCCTTAAAGTCCACATCAATCTTGGGCACATCAATCTGAATGTAACCACCCGATTTAAAGTCCAGATTTTCTCCTTCGGGCAATTTCACCACAAACTCCTTAATGAAAGTCGCCACATTGTTGTTGGACACTACGGTGCACTCCCACTTCTTAATACCCAAAATCTCTTGAGGGATCTCCATTTTCATATCTTCCCGCACTTTCACCTGACAGGCCAAACGCCAGTCGGCGTTCTGCTCCTTACGGGTAAAGTATCCGGTTTCGGTGGGCAAAATAGTTCCGGCTCCATCGTGCACCTGACAGCGACACATGGCACAGGTACCACCACCACCACAAGCCGATGGCAAAAATATTTTATTGCTCCCCAAGGCGGTTAGGAGCGATTGACCCGGTTCCACCTTCAGTTGCTTTTCCCCATCGTTGATGTCGATGGTTACTTCGCCCGACGGGGTCAGTTTCTTTTTGGCGTACAGCAGCACGGCAACCAGCAGCAACACCACCAGCAAAAACACCACAACTGCCGAAACAATGACCGAGCTTTGAATTGCAAGCATTAAGTTCATTATACTATTTTTATCAAGTTCACATTACAGTTGAATGCCCATAAAGCTCATGAAAGCAATACCCATGAGTCCGGTGGCAATAAAGGTTATCCCCAGTCCACGCAAAGGTGCGGGCACATTGGAATAGGTAATTTTCTCACGAATGGCAGCAATACCCACAATGGCCAACAACCAGCCAATCCCTGAACCGAGTCCGAAAACGGTCGCTTCCCCGATATTGGCATAGGCGCGTTCCTGCATAAAAAGCGAACCACCTAAAATGGCACAGTTTACCGCAATCAGGGGAAGAAAAATACCCAGCGAGGAATAAAGCGCCGGAGCAAACTTCTCTACAATCATCTCCACCAGCTGTACCATCGAAGCAATCACCGCAATAAACATGATGAAACTTAAAAAGCTCAGATCCACCGAAGCGAAATCCTCACCCAGCCAACTCAAAGCACCGGCCGACAGTACATAGTTCTCCAGCAAGTAGTTCACCGGAACGGTAATGGCCAACACAAAAACAACAGCCACCCCCAGTCCGAACGAAGTCTTCACCGTTTTGGATACCGCCAGGTAGGAACACATACCCAGAAAGTAGGCAAAGACCATGTTATCGATGAAGATGGACTTAACGAATATATTCAGTAAATTTTCCATTTCGAATAACTTAAACAGGTTTTGGACAATTAGGATTCAATCAATTCTTTGTTGCGTGAACGCTGCACCCAGATAATGATGCCCACAACAATAAGCGCCATAGGCGGCAAAATCATAAAGCCGTTGTTCACGTAACCCCAGTCGTAAAACACCTGAGGAATCACCCGTAATTCGCCCAAACCGGGCAAAGTCAAGGTTCCTGATCCGAAAAGCTCACGGAAAAAGGCTACGATAATCAGAATCAGACCGTAACCGGCTCCGTTACCCACGGCATCGAGAACGGACGGCCAAGGCTTATTGCCCAAAGCAAAAGCCTCCAAACGCCCCATAATGATACAGTTGGTAATAATCAGACCCACAAAAACCGAAAGCTGACGACTTACATCGTAGGCAAAGGCTTTCAAAATCTGGTCGACCAGAATAACCAGCGCGGCCACAATGACCAGCTGAACAATTATTCGTATTCTGGAAGGGATGCTGTTACGGATCAACGAAATAATCAGGTTGGCAAAAACCAGTACCGCAATAACAGAAATCGACATCACAATGGCCGGTTCCAACTTGGCTGTTACCGCCAGTGCCGAACAGATACCCAACACCTGCGTGGTAATGGGGTTTTGGCTGCCAATGGGACCTGTAATAAGCTTCAGGTTTTTGGCAGAAAATAAAGGTTCCTTCTCGTTACTCATGGCTCGCCCTTTCTAAATTTTTTAAGAATGATTCATAACCTTTGAAGAAATCGCTGAGCATATTTTCCAGTCCCTTACTGGTAATGGTACCACCAGAAACCGCATCCACTTCAAACTTATCTTCGGCATCGGCACCACCCTTAACCACGGCGATGCTTTTAAAGGTTCCCTGGTCAAAAATCTGCTTACCCACAAATTGCTCCTGAAAAACAGGCTTCTCAATTTCTGCACCCAAACCAGGTGTTTCTCCCTTGTGACCAAAGGTGGCACCATAAATGGTGCTGCCATCACTATTAACCGCCACATAGCCCCAAATGGGGCCCCAGAGTCCGGCACCACGCAATTGCAACACATATTTCTTTTCGCCACCCTCTAAATGGGCCTCATAAACCGGATACAGGCGGTCTTCAGCAGGTTTACGCAGTTCTACCGCAAGATCTACGTCAAAGGCTACCCCTTCGACTTTGTTTCCGGCAAAATCTACGATGTAACTGTGCTCACCAATTATATCGGCATACTTCTGTTCGGCATCCGCACTGCTGGCAGCCACGTTGATGGACTGAAGGATGTCGATTTTTTTTGCTACCATCTCGTTGCGCTCCTGACGTGGTTTCAAGGCCTGCGACACAAAGGCCAGCAGAGCAGCTACCACCACCACCATCACCGCGGCGTAGATGAATGTATAAGCGTTTCCTTGTTTATTCATTTTGGTCAACTTTTACTTAGGCTTTAACAACTGCTCGTTTTAATCTCCTTTTGATGTTGGCCTCCACCACAAAATGGTCGATCAGGGGGGCAAAGGTATTCATCAGCAAAATGGCCAGCATCATCCCTTCGGGATAGGCCGGATTAAACACCCTGATGAGCACAGCAAATACACCAATCAGGAAGCCATAAATCCATTTCCCCGCTTCGGTACGTGAGGCTGAAACCGGATCGGTAGCCATAAACACGGCACCAAAGGCAAAACCGCCCAGCGTCAGATGCTGCAGGGCACTGATGTGCATCAATCCGTTGCTGCTTTCAGCACCCAGCCAGTTAAAGACGAGTCCCATTAAAAGACCACCCGCAAAAACGGAGGTCATTACCTTCCAACTGCCGATGCCGGTATAAATCAGAACCAGGGCCCCAAGCAGGATGGCCAGCGTGGACGTTTCTCCAATGGATCCGGGAATAACACCCAGAAAGCTCTCCATGATGGAAAACTTATCGGAATTGCCGGCAACGGCTGCTCCCAAAGCGGTTGCTCCGGTAGCTGCATCAACGCCTTCCATACCGGAAAATCCGGAAATCCACACGATATCGCCCGACATTTGAGCCGGATAGGCAAAAAACAAGAAGGCCCTGGCCAAAAGGGCCGGATTCCAGATATTCATGCCGCTTCCGCCAAAAATTTCCTTCCCTATAACAACGGCAAAAGCTGTAGCCACCACCACCATCCACAGGGGAATATCCACCGGCAAAATCAGCGGAATCAACATTCCCGAAACAAGGAAACCCTCGTTGACTTCGTGACCACGTATTTGCGCAAAAATAAATTCAATACCCAATCCTGTTCCGTAGGAAACCACAATAATGGGCACCACACGTAAAGCACCGTGCAGAACCATGTCCCAAAATCCGGCCTCCATACCCTGGGCCAGAAAGTGCTGATACCCGGTATTCCAAATGCCAAAAAGCAAGGCAGGCACCAAAGCCAGCACCACCACGATCATGGTCCGCTTCATATCGATCGCATCCCGGACGTGCACCCCGTTTTTGTTGGTCTTATCGGGCACAAACAACAAGGTTTCGAATGCATCATAAGTAGAATGAAACATCTCAAACCTCCCCCCCTTCGAGACATGGGGTTTGATATTATCCAGTAATTTTCTTAATGCCTTCATTAGAAATTATTTTGATTGTCTTTTAATGGTTTAAGCTCCAAGCTCCTTAATCATCAAATCCATTCCTTTGCGAAGGATGGCCTGAACCTCCAACTTGGAAGTATCCACGAATTCACAAAGTGCCAGATCCTCTTCCACCACTTCGTACATCCCCAACTGCTCCATCTTGTCGAGATCCTCAGCCAGTACAGCCTTGATCAGGAACTCAGGCAGAATATCCATGGGTAAAACCTTATCGTACTGTCCGGAAACCACAATGGCACGTTCGCCACCATGCATATTGGCATCGAGCTTATAAGTCTTGTTTTTACTGAGCCAGCTGAAAAAGGTACGCGACATACTGAATTTACCAAAACCCGGCAGTGCCCATCCAAGAAACTCGTGTTCGTCGCCTTCGGGAATAACCGTTACCTGTGAATGATAAAAACCCAAATAACCGTCGCGACCTACCTGACTCCCTGTCAAAACATTACCTGAAACAATGCGCAACTGCCCCTCGGCCAGCTTGTCCTTCAAAACCTCACTTACCGAGGCGCCCAGTCGATAACGCAAATAGCAGGGCTTAAGCACTTCCGAACCGGTAAGTGCCAATACTCTGGAGAAATCGTGTTTGCCGGTTGTAAACAACTTGCCCACCGATACAATTTCCTGAGGTTGAATCACCCATACTTTTTCACCCTTATTGATGGGACTTACATGGTGAATTTGTACCCCGACGTTTCCGGCAGGGTGGGGACCGGCAAAAGTGTGCACTTGTACCCCTTGAAGACTATTGTACAGCTTGGAAGCCGAATCTCGGCTGGTTCCAATATGTACTTCAGGAGCCAGTTTCTTCAGCACCTCGACACCTGTTTTAAACGCCTCTTCCTCTCCCGTAAGAACAAAGTCCATATCGGGTGCCAGCGGAGCAGAATCAAAGCCAGATACAAAAATGGCCTTCGGTGTTTCCTGCGGATTCGCAATCACATCGTAAGGCCTTTGACGAAAATAGGGCCAGGCGCCGCTCTCCAACAAACGGGCAACCAAAGCCTCCCGGTCCATTTGAGCAGGAACAGCAGTTCCAAAATCCACCGCATCGTCCTTCCCGTCGTTCTCCAGTACCACTTCCAGAATGCGTCGGCGTTCCCCTCGAATAACGGCCTTAAGGGTTCCGCTAACGGGTGAAACAAACTTCAGCTCCGGACGATACTTGTCGTAAAACAAAACCGTGCCGATCTGAACCTGCTCCCCTTCCTTAACCACCATTTTGGGGGTTAAACCGTGAAAGTCCACAGGCTTAATGGCAAATAGACCAGGCAATTGGGTTTGTCCGAAAACCTTCTCGGCCTTTCCCGCCAACGGGATATCCAGCCCCTTCTTTATTTTAATCACCTCAGACATACTTGAATTGTATTTGAATTTGCAGGCAAAATTACATAAAATTATAAGTTTTCCATATTATTGTATGGCAGAAACCGTTTCATTATGAGCGCAAAAAAAATGTACCAAAAAGTCCTGATTCTTTCTAAAGGCTTCAAATTGAACCATTACAGAAATAATTCTTTAAAGCAAAGCAGCAGGACGCTCTTGATTTTAGCAATTTTTAACATTACAGGACTTCACACGACGCTGGCCAATGGTCCCCTCAACACTTTTGTGTCGCCTTCGCTAAAGACTGTTCAGTTTCACCGCGAAGGCTGGCCCTTTTCTTACCCGCTTCTTCGCTTAAACAGTCAGCAGCAGTTGCTATTAACCTTTGACGAACCCGGCAGCGGCATGAAAAACTACCATTATGCCCTGGTTCATTGCGATGCCAACTGGCAGCCCTCACCCCTCATGCCCACCGACTACATTAAAGGCAATCCGCTGAATCCCATTGAGGACTATCAGTACTCCTTCAACACCACCTTCGATTACATCCATTACCAACTAAAAATCCCCAATGAGCACCTGTCGGTCACCCGTTCCGGCAATTACGCCCTGCTGGTTTTTGAAGATTTCAAGCAAGACGAGCCGGTTTTGGTACAACATTTTATGGTGCACGAAGGCGCAGTAGAAATAACGCCCAACATTAAAAACACGGCCCAGTCGAGTGTAAGAGCTACCCATCAGGAAATTAATTTTGAAGTCGCCTACGGCGGCCTTCAGATTTTGAATCCCAACCAGGAGGTAAGCGCCACCATCATCCAAAACGGTCGCATCGACAATGCCATCACGGACCTGCCCCCTCAATTTTTCACAGGCGATCGTATGGATTTTCATTACGGCAGGACCATGGTTATGGAGGGAGGCAATGAGTTTCGCTATGCCGACGTACGCAGCACCCGCTTTTACTCCGACCGGGTAGAGGACATTCAATTGGCGGATCCTTTCTTTCATATCCGTTTGACCACCGACTACCCCAGGCATCCGGGCTCGTACCAGTACCGCCAGGACTTAAACGGACGCTATTACATCGAAGTACAGGAGCATGACCAGCCCGAGCTCGAAGCCGACTATGTATTTGTTCACTTCAGTCTGAAAACACCCCAGCCTCTTCTTTCGCAGCAGGTCTATCTGAACGGGGCTCTCACCAACTGGCAGCTGGACAAAAGTGCGCTGATGGACTATGATGCCGACACCGACACCTATCGAAAAACGCTGCTGTTGAAACAGGGTTACTACAACTACCAATATCTGGTTCGGGACTACCAGGGCGGGGAAAGCAGTCTGCTTACCCTGGAAAACAGTCACTACGAAACCGAAAACGATTACCTCATCCTGCTTTATTACAAGGGCGCCCACGACCGAACCCATCGCCTGATCGGGGCCGAAATCACCAATTCGCTCCGACAGGAAAGCGCTTATTAAAAATATAACTCGTACTTTTGCCCGGGAAGCATCAGTAAGTTGTTTATGAAAGATCGTCGCAAAGAAAAAATCCTGTCCTTTCTACCACTGCTTCGCAACAAGTATGTGCTCAGTGGCCTGATTTTCATTATTTGGGTAGGATTTTTCGATCAGAACAACCTGGTCGAGCGCTTTTCATTAGCCCGTCGCCTCAGAGACCTTGAAAAACAGCGCGAACACTACCAAAAGGAAATTTTGGAAAACCGTACGCGTATGGAGGAGTTGGAAAGCAACAGGGATAATCTGGAAAAATTTGCCCGCGAGCAATATTTGATGAAGCGACCCGACGAAGAAATTTTCATCATCATTGAAGAGTAAAACATGCAACGCACACTCACCATTGCCAATTATACAGGTATGCTACTGATTGTAGCAGGTTTGCTCCTGCACCTGAACGAATCGAGTCTTGGTTTCTGGCTGCTGACTGCAGGCCTTGTTCCGGTGCTGGGACTGCGCAGCTACAATCTGGTGGTGGCAAAAGAGGACCAAAGACGCCAACACCTCCTGCTGCTTATCAGCGCCCTGGCTTTGGTTGCGACTGCTGCAGCCATTTGGTACAACCGCAGTTATTGGGTACTCTTTATCGCTATTGCTGCGGTACTCGACCTCTACCTCTCCTTCCGCTTCAGGCAATAAACCAGGGCTTCTCCTGTTCCAGCTCACGGTAGCGCAACAACAATTCTTTTTCGAACCAGCACGCATCACAATTCAGGCCCATATGCTCCAAAAGAGTCAGGGCCATATCAAAGACCGGAGCTTGTTCAAAAAAATGCTCGTGCACATAGTTGAGGTATTTGACGACCTTAAAGGCTGTGAACAGCTCAAAAAACCTTTTACTGAAAGTAAGTTCACTGGCACAATCCTTCTTCAACACCTCCAGATCCTCAAAAAAATGCGCATTCAAAAGAAAGCTGCGTAAAGGACCACTCAACTTATAAGTCCAGGCCTCATAATCTTCGGCTTGCAAGGCAAACAATTCCTGCCGCAGCTCAAAAAACACTTTTAAATCGGCAAAAGCCTGAAAGTTGTAGGTGAGTCCCACCCCCACCTTCTGCTCTCCGGCCAAAAGACTGTTCATAGCTGCCCCAGTGCCAAAAATAACCCGATCGGAAATACGGGGAGAAGGTTGTACGCTGGTGGTTTGAATCTCCCCAAATCCGCCCTGAGGAATCAGCTTTTGCAGGAAGTAAAAATCTTCTCCGGCCTGGCGCCGAGGCATACCTCCGGCGCGTGCGTAGGCCAGTGCACGCACAGCAATGGCAGATCCCATGGCATGAAAAGCATAGGGAAAACCGGCATAACGATGTCCCTGCAAGAGGTAGCGCAAGTGCAGTTCGTAACGGGTAATCCCCTCGTACCTTTCCTCTGAGAAGTCCCCACCCTCCAGCGGATGTTCAAAAAACAGATTCGCGGCCTGCCGCTTACCCTCTGCAAACCATTGCTCCACTTCCTGAAAATAATTGGCACGCACCAATGTGTCGGCATCCAGGGTAAGCAAAATCCCCTCGGGTTGTTCTAAACGATAAAACAGCTCTGTGGCTGCATCCATTCCAATTTTTCGGGCCAGACCCGCACCAAAAAACTTAGCGGATAAGCCATAGGCTTCGAGCACTTCCAGCTTCATCCAATTCGGCAGAGCCACCGAAATTTCGCTGCGCAAGCGGGCGGCAAAAGTCTTTTGCTCCGCAACCAGCGCTGGAGGGTCTTTCTCCCCGGTATTAATAACCACTACCACAAGCACCCTGCCCGATGGCGCGGCTGCAGAAGAAAGCGACAACAAAGTATTTTGAAGATATTCCTGCTCTTTATAGGCAGGAATAACAACCACCACAGATGGGGCAGCTCCATCCCATTCGAGTGCCGAAGTCAACAAGGGATGACGCCCCAGATACTTTCCTAAAATCTTTTGTGCCTGCATACCACCGCAACTAAAAAAACAAAAGGACCGGTTGAACCGGTCCTCCTATATCTCAAATATGAGTTAATTCTTAACGACCTGCTTCAAAACGCTTATTGAGGGAATCTACGACTTCCTGAGTAATGTCCAAATCGGGCGCCCCATAAAGCAAATTATCACCCATGGTGTTGCTCAACACCAAACGATAACCCTTTTCCTGACTGTAACCATCCAGAAAGGCTGTAATGGTATCGCGCAGCTGTTGATTCATGCGCTCCTGGTGAACCATCAAATCATTGGACAGACGACTGTTCAGCTCCTGCAATTCCTGTTCTTTCTCACGCAGACGACGCTCTTCGCTCTGAGCACGTTCCAAAGAGAGAAAGCCATTGTTTTGTACCTTACGCTGGAATTCTACCATATCTTGCTGAAAAACCCGGGCACGTTCATTAAAATCGGTACGTGACGACTCCTCCTTCTTGATCAGCTCCTCACTCAGCTGACGGGCATATTCATATTTGATGATCAGCGAATCGGTATTAATGAAAACAATGCCATTATCGGCCTTAGGAGCAGCCTCGGCAACAACAGGGGCAGAACTTTCATTATTACAGGCGCCCAAAAGCGCAACCAGCGAAAAGGCCGAAACAGCAAAAACCAGATTTGATAATAACGACGTGTTTTTCATCAGATGTATAATATTTAATTAGTCGAATACATTTTTGGCGACAACAAATATAGCTTTATCGACCAGATATAAAAACACTTTAATCTGTATTTTTTGCGCTAAAAGAGGGAGCGACGTTGTGGACGGTAGTTACTTGGCCGGTCGCCCAGTCCATACCCCGGCTCACTACAGGGTACGGGACCGCGCGGCGAAGTGGACGAACGACCACGACTGAAGCGATAAATCAGAGAAAACTCATTGCTGCCCCCACTGTAACCGGCCAGTCCCGACAGCGTCAAATCGTAACTGTAAGCCAGGTGCATGGGGCCCACATTAACACCGAGACTAAAAATAAGCGCATCGTTGTTGTTCAGGCCCTCTGAGCTGACACCGGGGAGACCACGGTACCACAGTCCCACCTCCAACGGATTCGTGTACCAATACACCCCTAAGTCGAGTTGTTGAAAGGCATCTTGACGGCGGTACATAAAGGCCAAGGAGGCACTCTGCTCATCACGTCCACGCCCCCCTTCCTGATAAACCCATTTGGCCCCACCATAAACCACGGTCTTCACCGGCTGATTGCTCTCCACATCGGTAAATCCGTAATCGTTCTTAACCAGGTGGTCGAGGGTAAAACCGGCCCACCAAACAGAAGTATACAACATGGCCGATGCACTGGCATCGAGCTTCCGGTATTGATCTACCGGGAATTCGGCATTGATCCAGGGAAAAAGCTGACCATCTGGCCCCACCTGTGAAAGACGCGTGGCATCAATTTTACGTTCGGCATACTTGAATTGCAGACCGGGACGAAAAAAAATCTTTTCGGTCAACAACAATTCATAGGCGTAAACCAAACCCAGGTCCTGACTGACCAGCTGTCCACCCCCTTGGTCGTCGCGTACAAAAAGTAAGCCCACCCCACTGTTGAGCGAAGCCAAATACTCATCGTACGAAAAGGCATAAGTTCTGAAAGTATTGCCCATACCCGGCCATTGATCCCTATAATTCAATGCCACCCGTCCCCCACTGGTAAAACCGGCAAAGGAGGGGCTCAAATACAAAGGAGCCGAATATACCTGCGAAAAGGATGCATCCTGCGCCCTGGCAGGCACTCCTCCTGCCAGCAGCAGGAGGAGAAGCACCACAAGGCTTCTCCAAATCTTTCTATCCAAAATTTTATTCCACATCATCCACATGCTGCGAGCAGCTTTTTTGAGTTCTAACGGACCAGCAGTACGCTGCCCGACTTCTTAAACGATCGTCCGTTGATATAAGTTCCGCTTGCTTTGTAAACATACACCGCCTGAGGCGCCATTTGCCCCTCAAACATGCCGTCCCATCCGGAATCTATATCTTTTGTTTCAAATATTTTTTGTCCCCAGCGGTTGTAAATTTCCAGGGTAAAATCATCCACATCGCGGTAGGCCGGTTTAAACACCACCACATATTCGGCCGAAGGATCCACGCCGGAAGCAGAAGCACCACCCGGTCGCGGTCTGAAAGCATTGGGGAAGACTACAAAACCCTGCGGTTCTGCCGTAATGGCCTGCTCCACGATGAGGGTATCCAAACAGCCCTCCACGTTACCTACTGTCAGGGCCACATCGTACACGCCCTCTTCCTGATACTCGTGCGAAGGATTACGTTCCTCAGAAAGCACCCCGTCGCCAAAGTCCCACCACCAGCTTACCGCATCGGCCGACAAGTCGTAGAAGCGCGCCTTTTCTCCGGGAATATAAACGATGGTCGGATTCACCGCAAAGTCGGCAACAGGATGATCAAACACCTGTATTTCCTTCTCGTAGAGTCCGTCCTGTCCATCGGGTCCGGGGGAAACCAACTGTACCGTAAACGTACCGGGACGTTCATACACATGTACCGGGTTGCGATCGGCCGAAGTACTGCCATCACCAAAGTGCCAAAGGTACTGCGATCCGCCCACCGAGTAATTGGTAAACTGTACCCGCAAAGGATAACAACCCTCTTCTACATCCACAATAAAACCGGCATCGGGCACGGGACGGTAATCAATACTCACCCGATCGGTACTGATGCAGCCGTTCACATTTATTTCCCAACGGAAACTGTTGATGCCGGCACTCAGGTTACTGACAGAGGTGTTGAAGAAACGCTCGTCGTTCAGCACCGCGGTACTGTTGCCCTCCACAAACCATTGGGCATCGAGTTCTCCGGCATTGTTGGCATTCAGCAGCACCTCAGGCTCATAAACCACCTGGTCTTCTCCGGCATAAGCCTCCGTTTTGTGACTCACTACCACCATTTCGTCACGTGTTGAGCAAGTGCCGTAAGTCACCTCCCAAAGGAAGATGTTTTCGCCAAAGCCCAAATTGCGTACAATGGTATTGTACTGCTGTGCATCGTCAAATTCACCACGTCCCTTCAAAACGCTCCACTTGCCCACTCCGGTTAGAGGATCGTTGGCATTGAGCACCGTGTAGGTATCGCAGACATCCAGCTGATCGGACCCGGCAAAAGCCTTGTCGGGAATCTGGTTGAAAATCACCACCCGATCGGTGGAGCGACAACTTCCGTTCTCAATAACCCACTGGAACTCATTGGCCCCGAAGGCCAGATTACGAACCACCGACTTCGGATCACTTGGGTCGTCTAACTCTCCATAACCACTGATGCGTTCCCAGTATGCACGCTCGAAATGAACCGGAACATTGGCATCCAGGGTTTGCGTATCCTTGCAATCTTCAATATCGGGACCGGCATTGGATTTTGTGGGCGTATTGTTGATGATCTCCACCTCGGCCCACTTGCTGCACTGTCCCTGACTCACCGTCCAACGCAAGAGGTTGCGGCCGGGGTTCAGGGCGGTAATAAGCGCCTCCGGATCGTTGGGGTCGGACAAGTTGCCACCACCCGCTTCGAAGCTCCAAATCCCACTTCCATATTCAGGAGCCGTAGCTTTCAGGGTAAAAGTATTGGCACAAACCTCTTCGTAATCGGCCCCCGCATAAGGATCCGAAGGCTCATGATTCTGAACCAAAACCTCATCCTCAAGCACACAACCCTCGATGCGCTCAGTGGTCCATATAAAGATGTTGTCGCCTTTAGACAAACCACTCACCGCGGTTTTGGGATCGGTCTCGTCGGCAAACACCGCCGAACCGGTAACTACCCGCCAGCGACCGGTAGAACCGCCCTCCGGAGCGGTGGCATCCAGCACCGTATTGTCTTTACACAGGGGCACATCGTTGCCCGCATAGGGGCGACTCGGCAACTGGTTATCAATCACCACCTCGTCGTAGGTACTGCAGCCATTGTGCCATACGGTCCAACGCAGCGTGTTTTGTCCACGTCCCAAATTATATACCCTGGTATTGGGCGAAGTAGGATCTTCAAACACCGCGGCGCCCTGTCCACCCGGCACCGACCACATACCGGTACCCGGTGAAGGATTCCTGGCCGAAAGCACCATTTCGTCGGCACAAGCCGCCCGGTCGTTGCCTGCAAAGGCTTCCACCCGATTGAAGGTCAGCACCACCTCATCGTAGAGACTGCAACCATCATAACCTTCCATTTGTCCCTCGGTGGAGATGGTCCAGCGCAGGGTATTGGGACCAAAACTCAGGTCGCTCACCCTGGCATTGGGGTCCTCTTCTGCCACCGCATAGCTGTCCGAATGGAAGGTGGCACTGCCACTGACTACGGTCCACCTGCCAACACCGACAGCAGGCGTATTTCCTTGCAAAATGGTTTCCGCTTCACACAGCCCACTTTGGTCGTCACCCGCATCGGGAATGGTCGGCTTGTTGTTGTAGATAGTAACTTCAGAAACATCGCTACAATTCACATTACTGACCGTCCAGGTAAGCACGTTGGGACCGCGATCGAGTCCACTGACCCGGGTCAGCGGATCGTTGATATCCTCAAACACCGCCGCACCGGAACCACCCTTCACGCCCCAGGTGCCGGTACCCTCCATAGGATTACTGCCGTTCAGGAAGGTAAAGTCCTCACAAATCTCAAAATCATCGCCGGCATCGGCAGCAATAAAGTTGTAACGGATTTCCACTTCGGAAGTCGAAGTACAGCCCTTGTTGTCCACCACCCAACGAAAACGGTTCGATCCACTGGTAAGTCCGCTTACCTGAGCCACAGGGTTATTCAAATCAGCAGGAGCAATCACTCCGCCACCGCTCACCTTTTCCCAGGTTCCGATACCATACTGAGGAGCACGCGCCTCCATGGTGTAAGTGTCGGTACACACATCGCGACCGCGCCCCGCATAGCTGTCCGACGACCTGTTGTTGGTCAGCACAATACGGTCCTCGAGCGAACACCACTCCGTAGCGATCTCGTAAATCAGCTCATTATCGCCCTGCGCCAGATTGTACACCCGGTTGCCGTCGAAAGTTGCTCCACCCACACTGCCCGAACGCCAGGTGCCTACACCATGTTCGGGAATGTTCGGATTCAACAAATACTCATTGCTACAAATAGTCTGGTCTTCACCCGCCACAGGTTCCGTGGGCAGTCCGTTAATCACCTCGAGCGTATCCCTTGAAACGCAAGTGGTATTGGAAGTCTCATGGATCTTTGTAATGGAATAAACCAAAACATTAACCCCTTTGGCCAAATTCTCCACCAAAGTTTCAGGCGCAGTCGGATCAGCCAGATCACCAGCTCCCGAAACAATCTCCCAGAAAGGCGTGCCCATAGGCTCGGACCCCACCATACCCGGCACGTTGGCCCTTATGGTCAGATTATCGTCACACAGCACCACATCGTCCATAGTACGGGCGGTAGCCGGCTGATTATTATAAATCACCACCTCATCGGAACTGCTGGTAGAACTGCCGCTTGAACCATAAGAAATGGTCCAGCGCAGAATATTCTCACCCGGCGCCAGATTACTCACCTGGGTACGCGGATCGTAGGGGTTCTGAAAGACCGCAGTCCCCTTAACCCGGGTCCAGGCCCCCAATGCGCCTTCCGGATCATTGGCCTCGAGGCGCGTAGTGCTGCCACAAATCACCTGGTTGCGACCGGCATTGGCATCCACAACATCCCCGTTCACAATAACCACATCGGCATAGTCGCTGCAATAGCCGTTGGTCACTACCCAACGGAAAACATTCTCACCCCGACGCAAATTCAGCACCTCGGTTATGGGGTTATTGGGTTCCACAATGTCGGCTCCACCCGACAAAAGCAGCCAGGTTCCTGTTTGTCCCGCACCAGGCGGCTCAGCCTCCATGAAAGCTGTCGTGCCGGTTATCACCCGGCGTGCCGGACCGCCATCCACCGGATAGGGACGCGAATTAACCACCACCACGCGATCGGTCGAATAACAGCCGTTGTTGTTGATGGTCCACTCCAGCGTATTGGGCCCCTGATCGAGTCCCACCCTGATGATGTTCGGCCTGGAAGGATCGTCCACCACAATGGTTCCGCCACCCTCTCCCGGCACGATGGTCCATGTACCCGTCATCCCGGCAGGCACCGGATTGGCACGCAAAATCACCGGATTGGCACAAATGACCGTATCCTTACCGGCATCCACAAAAGTCTTCAGGTTGGTCACCCGAAGGTCGGCCGAAGACGAACACTTATCGTTGTTGTTGATGGTCCACCGGAATACATTCTCACCAAAAGCCAGGTCGCTCACCTGGGTGTTGTGTTGACTGGCATCCACAAAGGTTCCGCTGCCACTGACCACACTCCAGTAAGCTGTTTCCCCACTCAACAGCGGCGCATTACCGCTGAGTGTAGGCAGCTCATTGCAAACAGTCAGTGCCGAACCAACAGTTGCCGCAGTAGCACCGTTGTTCCAGATGCTCACTTGATCGCTGCTGACACAGCCATTCTTATTGATTCGCCACTCCAAAACATTCTCGCCTCTGCCCAGGTCCGACACAGCTGTCGCGGGATTACTTCCGTTGGCAAAGTTGGCGGCTCCGCTGATCACATGCCAGGAGCCACTGGCTCCTGCCGGCACAGGTGAGCCCTCCAGCACAGTGGAAGCAGAACAAAGATCCTGTTCGTCACCTGCATCCACCCACACCTTATTGTTGCGAATGATCACCCGGGCAGTATTCTGACAATGCCCCTTGGTCACCGTCCACTGCAACTCAGTATCGCCAAAATTCATATCCTTCACCACAGTCTTCGCACTGTTGGGCGAAACAATATGTGCATAACCACTGATCACCGACCAGCTGCCGGTCCCCCAATCCACACCAAGCGCTTCCGCCTCGAGGGTTACCTGATCTCCACAGGTCGATACCACGGCGGGACCGTTAATCACCGCCTCAGCAGGCTGATTGTTCATGATCTCCACCTCGGCCGAACTTGCACAACCATTTTGGCTGAGGGTCCACAGGAAGACATTTCTACCCGGCGACATATTGGACACCTGCGCAGAGGGCGATGTCGCATTGTCGAACACCGCAACAGAGCTCACCGGCTCTACTACAGACCATTGTCCGCTGACCGGGAGACCGACATCCGGGTTGGTCCCACGCAACTGCGCCGTACCATTACAAACCGCAGCGCTTTCGGCCCAGGCACTCACCAACAATTGGTTGTTGCGCACCGTCACCTCATCGTAACTCTCGCAGCCATAGGCGCTGGTGACAACCCAACGGAAACTCACATCGCCGCGCGACAGTCCCGTAACGCTAACATTGGGATTGGTAACATCACTAATGGCGTCGGCCGTACCACTTACAGGAAGCGCCAACCAACGGCCCACAGCACCTGCTGCCAACTCAGCAGCAGTCAGCGGAGTCGCATTGAGCGTCACAAAATCCTCACACAAAGACTGATCTGCACCCGCATTGGGCACAGGCAGCGGTCGAACGCTAAAGCCCTTGCTCACCAAATCGATTGCCATTCCGCAGTCGTTTTCGGCCTGCACACTCACCACGCCATTAAAATGGTCCACCTCATCGGCAAAATCCACGGCTATTTGGGCACTGCCCTGACCACTCACAATGGTCCCCACAGAAAGGGTCCAGTTGTAAGTCTCCGCATGGGGAATGGCATCCACAGTAAAGACCACACCCTTAGAGCCCTGACAAATATCTTCGGGTCCGTTAATCTCAGCATCCGATGCATCCGGAAGCGGGTTAATCACCAAATCCATGTACTGCAAAGGACCATCACCACAGGCATTCACGGCGTAGACCGACAAACGTCCGCTTTCAGCATCCTCGGCAAAAGTGGTAGTCAATTCCCGTCCGCTTTCTACTTCCACACCCCCGGGCAGGGTCCACACATAGTGCGACACACCCGGCAAGGCAGCAACGCTAAAGGTCGCTGCAGCACCCTGACAAACCTCCACCGGACCAGCAATGGCCCCGGGTTGAGCGGGCAACTGTCCCACCAGCACATCGATGGGCAAACCATCCACCATACCGGCACAGCCCCCAGACACCACACTCTCCAAACGATAGCGTACCGTCTGCGCAGGAGTAACACTAATTTCATAATTACCTGCCGCATTAAACATCGCAGCATCCACCGTTACCGTACGAACAAGCGGAGTGCCCGAGGGCAGTCCACCCACCAAAGGCTGGGCACTGTAAGTCAGCTGCCAGGGACCGTTGCTTGCCGGATCAAAAACCACCTCAAGGATTTCAGACTCCCCGGCACAAATGTCGCGACTGGCGTCACCCACAAACTCAACCGTGCTTACTCCGGGAACCGTAACGGTTGCCGTTCCGCTAGCCGTTCCCGTGCAGTTGGCATCGGCAACAGTCTCTACCGTATAAGTAGTAGTGGCTGTGGGACTCACCTCCAATTGATAAGTCGGGGTAGCAATGTCGTTGATCCAATAAGTCGAAGTACCATCATTGTAGCTCACCTGCCAGGGCGCCGTGCCCGTCAATTGCAAATTCAGCCGGGCCGTTTCACCGGCACAAACGGTGGTCGTTCCCGACAGCGAAGCGGTAGGACGCTCATGCCTTACCACAGTAGCTTGGCCAGTACCCTCGCCTTTGGAGCATGCCACATCGGCCGAGCTCGTCACGCTAAGGATGGTATAGCTCGTAAAGGCATTAACGGGCAGCGTAGTCAAAGTCAGCACCTGAGAGGCAGCAGTCAGCACAAAGTCGTCGCCATTGCTCAAATCCACTGCCAAATCACCATCTGCAAAATCCCATCCGCTTGTGGCGACCACCAGGCGTGGCGCCACTCCTGCACAGACTTCTTCACTGCCCGGCTCCACACTCAGGTGCACCACCGCTTCGGGCTGGCGGACCATAAGATCTTCCACCGTGGCCGAACAGTCGTTGGTCAGACTGAAAATATCATTTCCAAATAAGTCCTGAAGATCATTCTCATTGTGTGCCACACGCAGCACATTGCTGTCGTCTATGACTCGAACGGTATAAGTCCCTTTGGGTAAATTGTTGAAGGTATGATCGGCATTGGCCAATACAAGCGCTTCTGTGGAGGTACCTGCAGGACCACCAGACAACAACAAACGGTACTGGTTGCTGGCATTAGGTATGCCACCCGTCACACGAGCTGTTATAACCCCTGTAGCACCGCCCCAACAATCCACCTGTGTGGTAACCGTGGCAGTCACCACCAAGGGGGCAATCGCCTCATTGATGCGTACATTTTGAGAGACATTATTACCAAAAGCATCTATTATCGTCACGGTATAATCACCCGGAGCAAGATTGTCGAAAATGGCACTATTAACTTCAGTCAGTTGCTCTAAAGTACCCGTACCGTCCGACAGGGTGAGCGACTGGTAAGGCAGTTCTCCACCTTTAACGGAAACAAAAATCTTTCCGTTGGCTGAGCCATAACATGGGCCACTGGATTGCTTTTCAATATCTAATTCAAGCGCCTGACCAGGTTCATAAACAAACACTTCGAATTCCTCTGCGACACAGCCATTGGCATCCTCTGCATGGATGGTATAGGTGCCACCTGCTAATTCATCCGCAAAAGTTTGATCAACAAACGCAGACATATCATCCCCACCATCATGCAACCAGATAACGGATGTATAGGAACCGCTACCGCCGCTGAGCTGAATCGTAATGGTTCCATCACCAGTATTCAAGGCCGTCACAGGGGTTACCTCCACCAAAGAAATGGTCACCGGTGTTGCCGGCTCAGCCACAGGGATTGCGCCATAATTAGAAATCTCACAACCATTGGCATCAGTCACCGACACATAATAGTCGCCACCAGGTAAATCCGTTTGATCTGGATCGGTTGGCGCTAAAAGATTACCTGGACCGGTCCACTGATAAGTATAGGGCGCTGTTCCACCAGTCACGTCAATATCAATGGCACCATCAGTATCACCAAAACAGTTGTTATCGGTCACAGCCACCACCGCAATGGTC
Organism: Geofilum rhodophaeum; assembly: GCF_002210225.1. Classification (GTDB taxonomy): domain Bacteria; phylum Bacteroidota; class Bacteroidia; order Bacteroidales; family Marinilabiliaceae; genus Geofilum; species Geofilum rhodophaeum. Next base: position 417,602 of record NZ_MWUJ01000001.1, read on the forward strand.
ATCGGAGCAGCCGGTTGTTCTACGTTATAAACGCCAGTCACCGTACAACCAAATACATTGTCGGTCACCTGCAGGGTATAGTCGCCTGCCTCCAAATTCTCAATATCCTCCGTCGCCGCGCTGAAAGCCCCTTTGGTCCATTGATAAGTATAATCGCCCGAACCGTTGAGCACCGTCACGTAAATGGCGCCATTGCTGCCACCAAAGCACTCTACATCGTCGATGGCCGCCTGCAATTCCAAATCGTATTGCAAAGGTACGACCACCTCCAAAGGAATCGGACAACCACCACCGGCTCTGCTGTCGGTCACCGTTACATTGTAAGTTCCCGCCGGCAAAGCCGCCTGGTTACGGTCGTTCACCACAATGCCCGGTGCCACATCCCAATCGAAGGTATAAGGCGCAGTACCACCTGTAACGTCCAAGGTAATCACCCCATTATTAGAACCCGAACAGCTTTCAGGCTGCACAGCTGCGCTAACCTCTAGCGGCCGTGTCAACTCAACGATCTGAGTATATGAACACCTGGCCGAAGTCCCCATATCCACCATGGTTATGGTATAGGTGCCACCCGGCAGATCCGTTTGCAACATAGGGGTGGAGGCGTCAACGCCTGGTCCATCCCATACAAACAGGTAGTTGGCAGCATTATCTGAGCCACCATCCGCATTGGTAATCTGAATGCTGTTGTTATTGGCACAATTGGTATCTGAAACTACCAAATCAAAGACCAGTTCCGGCAATTCCGTAACGGGAAACGCCTGGGTGGCTGAAAGACAGCCCTTGCTGTCGCGCACCTGCAGGGTATAAGTCCCTGCCGTCAGGCCACTCTGATTACCCACTCCGGCAGTCAGACCAGAACCATTCATGGTGGTCCATATATAATCGTAGGGTGCTGTGCCACCACTCACCGAAATGTTGATGCGACCTTCGGCCGAACCATAGCATTCATTATTGGTAACCACTCCCGTAATCTGTATAGGAGCCGGTTGAGTGACTACAATATCCTTGAGCGACACACTGTACTTAGTTGTAAGGTTACAATCCTGCTGATTGTCGGTGACTGTCACCTCATAAACGCCCGCTTCCAGATTAACAATATCTTTAGTGGCTTGGGCAAAAGGTAAAGCATCTTTAGTCCATACGTAGGAGTAATCGCCACTTCCACCAGCTACATTCAGTACAATGTTGCCTCCAGTACCACTGTTACAGTCAATCGAAGTAACATCTGCCGATAAACTGATGGCACCATCGATAACAATCGACTCCGCCACACTGCAACCGTAAGCATCGGTCACCTGCACGGTGTATTCCCCACCCACGGTAATGTTTGAAATGGTGCGACCATCAACACTGCGGGTGAAAGCGCCCGGTCCAGACCAGGCAAAGCTGGAGGCGGTAAACGGACCGGTACCACCGGTCTCCACTGCAGTAATAGAGCGGGTGTCGCTGGCACAGTCAAGTGCTGCAGTTAAGGCAACAGACAAGGCTGCATTTGGCTGCGTCACCGTAAAAGTCTCCGTTACACTGCAACCATCACCATCGATGATCTCCACAGAGTAATCACCGGCTGCCAGCCCCGTGAGCTCATTGGTTCCTGCCACGGCCGAACCGTTCCAGAAATAACTCAGTCCCGGAGCCGCAGAGGCCACGCCAGTGATGCGAATGGCGCCATCGTTGCCACCAAAACATTTAACGGGCGTAACACTCGCTTCCACGACCAGCGTTTTAGCGTTAGCAACGGTATAAGAGCGGGTTATTGGACATCTGCCGGGTTGTCCCACATCCGTAATCGTTAAGTTGTAATTGCCATCAGGCAGGCCGTTGAGATCCTGAGAGGCTTCCGTCATAGGCGCACCATCCTTGAGCCAGGCGTAGGTATAACTGCCGGATCCGCCAGTCACCGTGATATCAATGGCACCATCAGCGGCACCGGGACAAGAAACGGGACTGAGGACATCGGTAACCGTAATACCCGAAATGCTGAAAAGGTGCTCAACAGCGGCACATGAGGCCGAAGCTGCGGCCTGTGCATCGCTAACGACGAGGCGATAAGAGCCGTAGCCCAGATTCAAATCGTCAAGGTTGACAGTCACCGGTTGATCGATGGTGGCAGTCACCGTTTTGGTTTTCTTGCCTGAAGTGAGCAAGTTGGTGACCTCAATAAAATAGGAGAATTCATCATCCGTACCATTGGTAATGCCCACACCTCCATTAATGTCAAAGGCGACAGAATAGGTTTCTGCAGGCGGCAGAGGAGGTAAGGCACAACTGTAGCTCACCACCGGAGTCGTTACTGAGAGCGCCTCGGCCGGTTCCCTAACGGTGGCAGTAGCCACAGTTTGGCACCCGGAACCATTGTTGTCCGTCACCACGATGGTATAATCATCGGCCACCAAACCTTCAATAAAGAATTCGGGACCATTGCCATACTGCGTGCCGGTACCATAATTAACCACGTAAGGGGCTACGCCGCCACTCACCACCACGGTGATTCTTCCGGAATTATCGCCCGGACAGGTATTCACATCAAAGGGTGTAGCTGTGGCTGTCAACACAGCGGGCTCAGAAAGCACAAACTCTGCCGATTCTTTAGAACAAGTGGCACCACCCAATTCGGTCACTTCCACATAGTAACGACCGGCTGCCTGATTCTGCAACCAAGCGGTATTGCTTCCCGGGATGGCATCCCAAAGGGAGGTACCTGTATTATAGACAAACCATTCGTAGGTATAGCCACCGCCAATACCACCGGACACATTAATTCTTATGCTGCCATCCGACAAGCCATTGCACGAAACCGGAGTAATGGTCTCGGTTAGAATAATTTCGGAAGGCTGTGTAAGTGTAAAGCTGTGCTCGGCGAAGCAGACATTGCTGGCATCGTAAACAAGGAGCGTATAGTTATCCGGAACCAAACCAGTTTCTGTGATGTTGACATCACCATTACCAATAATATCTGTTCCGTTTTCTGGTCGAAGGATATAGGAGTAACCGTTGGTAGCATCTGGCGTGCCCCCGCTGATGCTGAAGTTGATACTGCCGTCAGCGGCACCAAAACAACTGATGTTGGCAGCTGCAAAATAGTAAATCTCTACCGGATCAGGCTGGGTCAACTCCAGGTTGGTCAGCTCTACAACATTGCCGTTGTCGTCCTGAACACGTGCAGTGTAAAACCCGGCGGACAGATTGGCAAAAGTCGCTTTATTTCCTGATACTGAAGTGACAGGCACATCCGTGACCGGATTGCGGATCAAAGTAAAGGTATAAGGCTGGACTCCGCCAGCCGCCGTCAACTCAATAGAACCATTGGTGGCCCCGTTACAGGGTTGTGGATGGGTGAGGATTTCGCTGAGTGTTAAGGCATCCCCGGGTTGAGAAACGGTAATGCTTACGTCATCGGTACAACCAACATTGTCCGTAACGGTGGCAATATAAACACCCGCCTTCAGATTGTTCAAAGTCACATCATTCTGAGCCAGCGAAGCAGTCACATCATTCAACTCATAATCTGTGCCTGTCCAGGCAATGGAATAACCGGACGTACCTCCTGTTATCGCAACCGTTATGCTGCCATCGTTGCCATCGTAGGCACTGACCGGCTGATTGCTGAACTCACTTACAACAAGTTGATCTGCTGGTTGAGTAAGCGTGTAAACCTCAGAAGTGGTAAGGCATATATTATTATCCCATACCTGCACATAATACTCTCCGGCTACCAGGCCTGTCACCGCAGCATTGGTTTCGCCAGCCAGCGGAATATTTCCCGTGCCAGTTACCGCAAACCATTGGTAAGTGAAAGGGCCTGTTCCTCCGGAAGCGCTGACGGTCAAAGCCCCGGTATCACCACCAAAACAATTGACATTTATTTGATTGTCAAGTGTAATGACGACAGGGTCTGCCTCCAGGATGGTGGCTGTTTCCACCTCGTACTTGGCGCAATAGGGAACCGGCTGATCCATATCCCGCACTGAAATGCGGTAACTGCCCGGAGCCAAACCATCAAAAGTCGGTAATATCTGCCAATTAACGGCATCGATGCTGTATTCGAAATTGCCGGCACGGTCCATATTCACCGTAAAACTACCGTCGGCACCTCCATTACAAGAAACCGTTTCGCGAGGGTAAGCGATTGAAGCCACATTGAAATCAGCCGGTTCCGCAATCACCACATTGGCACTCACTTCCTCACAACCATTGACATCGGTCAACGTCACCCGGTAAGTACCGGCCGTCCTGTTACTCAGTGTTACGGTATTGGTCAATGACGACCAAGTTCCGGGTGTGACTTCCTCTTCCCACAAATAGAAGTAGGGTTCTGTGCCACCTGTTGGCACAGCTGTACTGCTGCCATCATTACCCCCAAAGCAAGAAACATCTGAATCAATGGTCGTTACAGCTAAAGTATAGCTGTAATCAATAGTATAGGTACGCAGTGCAGAAACACATCCGTTAATATTATCCGTGACCGTGAGCTGGTAAGTGCCCGGTTCAAGGTTGTCGATCAACGGCAGGGTAGATGTAAAAGTACCCGGACCCGTCCATGCATAAGAAAAATCGCCCGAACCACCAGTCACGATGGCTTCTATACTGCCATTGTCCAAGCCCGAACAAGTTGGATGAACAATATTGGCATTGATGACCATATTGCGCAGCTCCACTTCGAAGGTATGGCTACAACGGTCGGTGGCCGTCGAGTTGGCATCCCATACCATTATGGTATAAGTCCCCTGCTGTAATCCGCCTATTGAAATGGGCAAAGCTGGGTCGCTATGCAACTGATTATGAAACACCTGATTATTATCCTGACGAATAACCCGTACCTGATAAGCAAAGCCACCAGCTGCAGCACCATTGGCATCCACGCCTCCCGACACATTCAAATCAATCCAACCGGTATTGGGCGTTTCACAAGTTATGCCAGAACCTACAACAGAAGCCTCGAAAAGAGCAGGCTCATTGATGGTGGCCGACTCTTCCACAAAACAACCATTGTCATCGGTAATGGTGAAGTCGTAAGTGCCTGCCAAAAGACCAGTTACCACATAATCGTTCAAGCCATTCCAGCTGATGGTCTGCGTTCCATACGCAATGGTATAGGGCGCCGTACCACCGGTGACCGACAAGCTCACACTGCCGCTTGCGTCTCCGCTACAGGAGCTAATGTCGCTTGGTGTAGCCACTACAGCCAAGGCTACGGCCGGCTGACTAATGGTTATCGGACCTGAAAAGTCAGACTCGCAGGAGGAAGCAGCTGTTTCAGTAGCCTTCACCCGATAGGTTCCGGCGGCCAGATTGCTTATGCTTGCAGAAGTTTCCCCTGCAAGGGTTGTCCAATTCCATGTAGAAGTACCCACATCGTATACACCACTCTGCCACTCAAAATTGAAGGCAGTCCCCCCGGGACGACCATCCACCGAAACGCCAATGGAACCATTGCTGGCGCCGTGACACAAATTGTGCTGACGATCAACCACTTCGATGGCCAAAGCATCGGGCTGACTTATTGTGAAGTTATGCACAGCAAAGCAGCTCACGGCATCGGTCACGGTCAGTTGGTAAGTTCCGGCAGGCAGTTGTTCGGTCGCCGGCAAGTCGGCTTGCACATCAATGATTTCACCCACCTCGATGGTCCCTGTTATGGCAATGCCGCTGACAGGAAGAATGGAGAAATTATAATAATCATCGGTAGGATCACCTGCTGTTCCATTATTAAAAGGCGTACCTCCTGTTGCGCTGAAAACCAAATTGCCATTATCTCCAAAACAGGTAGCGTCGGCGACGGTGTGACTGACGGCTACCGGCGCAGAGGGCTGCGTCAGTTCGATCGTCTCCGACAAAGAAACGCCACGACCATCCACAACAGTCGCGGTATAATTACCGGCCGGTAAGTTCTCATAATTCGCAAAACTGTTTCCAGCGCTGTGCGGTGTTTGCACCACTCCACTGGTATTGGTGAGGGTCAGCGACAAATAAGGCGTAACGCCGCCAACCGCTCTGAGGTTGATGCGACCATTGGTGCTGCCGAAGCAGGGACCCGGATTAACGGTAGTGTAAGTCAGATCGAAAGCACTTACTGCATCATCCAGTATCTCAGCTTCCAACACATCGTTACAACCATTGTCGTCGAGCACAGTAACCCGGTAAAAACCAGCGGACAAATATTCCTGACGATAAACACCAGGTGTCAGAGGTGCTCCGACCGGAGCGCCACCCAAAGCATCTATCTCTGTCCATGTTATATTATAAGGCTCTTGTCCACCCGAAATCGCAATCTGAATGGAGCCATCCGATAAGCCCGGCTGAGAAACATGCACAATTTCATCACCACTTAAAGTGATAATGGGCAGACTGGCAGGACCGTCCACCGTGTATTCTTCTGTTACCGAACAACCTTCTGAGTCAGTAGCCACTACCCGATAGTTGCCGGCAAATAAAGTAGGGAAGGTATAAGGAGTTCCCAAAGCTACGGAAGCAGGGCTCGCCGCTATATTCACCCAGAAACCAGGTGACACTTCTTTGTATAAAACATAATTAAAGCCTCCTGTTGTGTGTCCACCGGCAGCCTCGACCTCTATCTCACCTGTATTGGCAAGAGAACAGGTAATATCAGTAATGTCAAAATCAGCCATGGAAACGGCTGCAGTAGGTTGAGCAATCACTACGGAAGGCGTCATAACAGTCTGACAACCGGGATTATCGGCATCTCGCACGGTAACATCGTAAGTCCCCGCCGGCAAATTAGAAAAGACATACTTGCCCGTACCATTGGAAACCCAAGTGGCACTGCCACTCAATAAGAATTCGTAATTACCTGAAGACAAGCCCGTAGCAGTCACCGTAAAAGTACCGTTGCTCTCGCCGAAACAAACCACATCCTTGACCTCCGACGATGAAACAGCAATGGTATTGCCCGGGTTGATGACAATATTATTCAAGTCCACATCACAACCAGCTGCATCTTCAATGGTTACGGAATAAGTCCCGGCAGCCAGTCCGGTAAAAACACCAGAAGCACTCACATCACCATTACTCAATGTAAAGGTATAGGGAGTCACGCCGCCATAGGCCGAAAATTCTAAACTTCCATCGTCACTTCCGGCACAGGTCTCGTGCGACGTACCTTCCAGCACGCCCACCACCACTTTTTCATCGACAATTACACTGCCTTCCATTTGGGCATCGCAGCCATCGGCTATGCCAATCATGATGGCACGTACGGTATATACACCCGGTACGGTAACCTGATTGGGAAAAGGCCTAGGCGTATTGCCCGGCAATTGCCCGTCAATAAACTGAACGGCAGCATCCACATCCACCCCATCTTTCTGCAAAATATAACGCACATCAATTTGCGTGCCTTGCAGTCCAATCGTTACTCCACCGGAACCCTGACAGAAAATCCCGCCATTGGGAGCTACCGGAGTAACCTGCTGTTTGATGGGAGCCGCCTTAATTTCAAAACTCTTGGTCCGCGTAGAAACACAACCATTGGGATGCTCATAATTATACGTGATCTGATAAGCACTGGTTGGCGTTACCAAAGAAGGATCGAACAAAGCGCGACCATTATTTCCTGTACCCAGTCCGTCCACCTCATTGTCCATAGGAAAGTCGGCAGTGAAATAGCCTGAACCAACGGCAGCACCACTGCCGCTGAAACGCCCCTCCATAACAACAGGGGTGGTATTCTGACAAAACTCCATGGGCTCGGTGGTACCGAAATTGACCGCCTGCACCGACTTTACCAAAATGGGCTGTACCGTATAAACTTCACAGCCTCCCTCGTCCACCGGAGAATCATACGCCAGGTAAATGTTGATGGTAAGGTCGCTGCCACCAATGGCCGGCACCCGGGAGGGATCAAAATAGATGGGCGTGTCGCCATCACGTACTGTGAAGGTTGAAGCGTAATCACGGGTAACTCCATCGGCTTGAAAACGAAACAAGGCATTCACCGCATCGGTGCTGAAAGTGTAGTCTACATTTTTTTCGGCCTGGTCTCGACTGTAAACTCCGCCCACCACCGGCATGTCACTGGCTTCCACGGGGAAAAGACCCGTCTCGTTGTAACAAAACTCATACTGATCGAGCACCACAGGCACATCGGGTGCCACCACTTCTACATCTATCCATTCACTTGCCGAGCAAAAACCATCCTGTACAGTTCGTGTGATTCTGTGGATACCGACACCTGCCAGGGCAGGATTGAAGACACCCATCCCCACACCGGTGCCGGTATAAGAAGAACCCGAAACAGGGGCAGGCAACAAATCAACCGGACCGTTGGTCAAACAATAAATGCGTCTGCTGTCATCGGTATCGAAGGCAGCGTTCAACTCGGCACGTACAGTTATTTCTTGGGTAATTTCATTCACACACTCATTGGCTCCACCGGGATCGGAGGTGAAACGATAGGTTACTTCATAGTCGCCAGCCCCTTTTGCCTGTGGATTAAACAGATAACGATCAGCAGGATTCAAGAGCCACATCGATTCGGTAGGCCCCCCGTCTTTTGCAACGATCAATTCTCCTCCGGTAACCAGTCCGTACCATTCCTGATCCATATTGTTGTCGGCACAATACTGCGCACTGAGGCCGTGTAGCGACAAAGTAGTGCCCACCTGAATGTTGTAAGTAATGTCGGCTTCGCAGCCACTGGCCGGATCAACATAGGTATAAGTCACCGCCCAAAGTCCGTTACCGGCAACTGAGGGATGGAAAGTAGCCGCACCTTCGTCACCTGTACCACTATTGGTAATACTTCCGGCAGGTGCATTGGTAGTAAAAACGCCTGAGGCGGTTGGTGCATTGGTATCGATGAATAAGGCCTGCAACAATATGTCCGTAACGGTTTGGCAGGTCACCAAATCCCCTGCAAAATTAGACCAGGGATCGGTAGCTGCCATACGATATTCGAAGTCCAGGTTGTCGCTTTGATCATCGACAAAAGTTATTAACTCCGAGGCGGTCGCTTCACAACCGGTAACAGGATCCTGGTAATGATAATTGAAAGTTAGACCAACCCTATCGGAAGCACCCAACTGCGTATCCAACAAATCAAGCACATTAATGGTAGCTGTGGAACCGGTTTCGGTGAACCAGGTCGGATTGGTGGCAAAGCCGCTTACCCACCAGTCGTTGGTGCCGACCTGGGGCCTACCGCCAATGGTTACTGTGCCGGCGTCGGCACAGTAATGGTCACTGAAAGGATTGATCTCCACATTGGGCAAGGCATTCACCACCACCTGTCCGGTCATAATCCTTTCACAGGCTCCGGACACGAAACTAGCGCCAACAGTGTAGGTCCCTGGAGGGAATTTGTCCGCAAATACTATGGCTCCCCCCGTTCCCGTAACCTCTACTTCAGAAGCGTACAACAACCCATCCCGGTACAAACGATAAATGGCGCCATTCTGTGAAGTATTCAAACGAACTTCCACATCATCACCATCGCAATAATCTCCAGCCACTACAGGAATATCATTGGGCTGAGCTACAATGGTCAGACTGGTAGGCATGGGCAGCATGCAGCCGCCATTGCTCACCTCCACCGTGTAGGTTCCGGCAACAGAGGTTGAGGCCAAATCAAGTATTCCCCCTGCAGCAGGGGCTACAACAGAACTCACCACGGTGGCCCCCCTGAGTAAACGGTAGGTAAAACCGGGCTGAGAATTACTTAGACTAATGGTATGTGGCCCGTTTACCGCACAGGCAGGAGTAGCGGCAGTTTGTAAGGTGTAAGTTGTGATGGGAGGCGCCTGCAGCGTAAAGCTGCCTATATCAAAGGTACAGCCATCGCCATTTTCCGCCACTATGGTATAAGTCCCAACGGGCTGATTGACCGTAAACGAAAGGGGACCACCAGGACTGTTTTGAGAATACAAGGAGGCATTGGCAGCATTATATATGGTGTACTGCACACCCGCTTCACTATTGGCCAAAGCAAGGGTAAAGGGTGTACCGGCGCAGGCGGTTAAAGGAGAAAAAGTCTGAGCAGCCGGCACAACACCAATGCGCACGCCCTGATCAAGCGTTACTTCACAACCGTTGCGTGTAGCCCTAACCGTATAGTCTCCTGCAGTCGTAACGCCCGAAAAAGTCAAATCACCACCGGTACTGGGAGTGACCAGAGTTGCTGGTGTAGCTCCCCTGAAAAGTTGATAGCTGACACCAGCTTCACTGCCCTGAACGGTAATGGTGTGGGAAGCTCCCTCGCAACCCGGCCCAGTCAATACCAATGGCAAAGTCTCGTTGGGCAAAGCGCTAATGACAAAGGAGCCACCGGTCATTTGCACCACACCAGAGCAGCCTGTGGCTTCTACCGTGTAGGAGCCTATGGCTGAAACGGGATCAAAGGTGTGGCTCTCCCCATCAAAGGTACTCATCCACTCCTGAACCATCATGGCTCCGGAGCCATCGTTGTACATTAAGCGATAAGTGACACCTACCTGAGAATTGCCCAGGCGAATGTTGCTTATGGAGCTCCCTTCACAGGCAGAAGAACCAGTAACCGGCATTGGATCGGCAGCAATAGTCAATTGCACATTGGTAGGGGGCGAGGTGGCGTAGCACAAGGGGTTGGAAGTCTCCTGCACCCGAAAAACAAACTCACCACCCTCCGATACCACCCGGGTATCGCTGACATTATAACCGTTGGAGTTAAGTATTTCATTAACACCATTACGTACCCAACGATAGTCGAGGTTCACAGAGGGATCGGGGTGGGTGGCGCTCCCGGTTAGATCAAGGGTTGCCCCCTCACAAAGAGGCTGTATGCCTGCGGGATTTATAGCAGCATTGAGAGCATAGGCACCTACGCTTACGGGATCAGAAGTAGCGACAAGAGTCCCTCCAAAACTGGTATAGGCACTTACAACATAATCTCCGTGTTGACTTGGAACGCTTAAATCGACACCGTAAAATTGCCCCCCTGAAGTACCTCCTCCCGGCAAAGACCATTCGTAATAGTAATTGGGGTCGTAAGGCAAAACCTCCAAGGTAAAGGTTCCTGTGGCTTGACAGACCGAACCGCCTCCCTGCACCTGTAGAGTGAGGTTCTTAGAAATCTCGATGGCATTGGTCATGGAGCGACAGGTTCGCCCACCAACATTATGCGTTACTACGGAGTAAGCCGAATATATGGGTTGGTCATCAGCTGGATCAAAGCTCCAATTGGGGCTTGCCGATGCGGTGGCATGCGTACTTACGGTTCCGGTTTCAACATTACGATAATAATAGGCATAACTGGTAGCTCCGGTTGGGTCAACATTGAGCGCAACGGGATAATCTGCACCCCCACCCAACAAGACCGGAGCTGTACTGCCTCCTGACTCCAAAGAAAAAGAGGACGCGGTAACCGGGGCAGTAATGGTATAAAAATAACGGTCGCCGTTGTGCAGGCGAAACTCCACATTATAAGGTCCGGCTCCGGTAAATCCACCAATAACAGCGGTATAGGATGTGTTCGAGAAAACAAGTCCCCCAGTGGTAACCCACCTCCCTTTATCACGAAGACCACTATTAATCGAGGGACTGGTATCGAAAAGCTGTGAGGAATTTACTACCCCCCCGACACAGGCACCATCAAAAGTGACGTAGAAATCCTTTGCCTGAACCGGGGCGGTCAAACCCAATGATAGAACGATAACAAGCAAGCCCCACAGTAAATATCTTGATCCCATATGCCTGGTATTAGATAGCGTAATTAAGGTACGACTCAATTAAATTAAATATAATAAAGACGTGACATTTGTACGCAAAGCTATCAAAAAAAGTTAGTGAAAACCGCATAAAAACACAAGAAAACGTTAAAACTACTGATCCGAAACAAGCAAACACCCGTCAATCCCTGAGTTGTATTTATCAGGAAATTTGTTTCTTTAATCAAAACACAAAAACACCTTTTCAAAGCGAAAAACACGCTTTCAGAAATTACAAATTATAAGCAGCAAAGGCAAAAAAAAGGTGAAAAATCCTAGCCCGGAGACCGGATAATAACACAAAATCCTGACAAACAGCGAATTATGCATGAGGGCTAGTCGCCAAAAAAAGCTAACAATTTATCAGGGGCGGAGAAATAATTTTTATATTTGACTATGAATTTTAAACCAGCGCGATATGGACAGTAAGATGAAGGCCTTTATGGACGGGGTGCGACAGCACAACCCGGGTGAAGACGAGTTTTTACAGGCAGTACAGGAAGTGGTCGAGAGCATTTGGGACTTTTACCAGCAAAATCCGGCCTGGCAGAAAGCCAGTCTGCTGGAGCGCATGGTGGAACCCGAGCGGGTGGTAATGTTTCGGGTGCCTTGGGTGGACGACCGGGGCGATGTGAAGGTGAACCGGGGTTACCGGGTGGAGTTCAACTCGGCCATTGGGCCCTATAAGGGGGGCATTCGCTTTCACTCGAGTGTGAATCTGAGCGGACTGAAGTTCCTGGGTTTTGAACAGACTTTTAAAAACAGTCTGACCTCCCTGCCCATGGGGGGCGGCAAGGGCGGGTCGGACTTCAATCCACGGGGCAAGTCGGACATGGAAATCATGCGCTTTTGCCAGGCCTTTATGGCCGAACTGTTCCGCCATATAGGTCCCAACACCGACGTGCCGGCCGGCGACATTGGCGTGGGCGGTCGCGAAATAGGTTATATGTTTGGGATGTACAAAAAACTGCGCAACGAGTTTACCGGAGTCTTCACCGGCAAAGGACGCGAGTATGGGGGCAGTCAGGTACGCCCGGAAGCCACAGGCTTTGGCGCCATCTATTTTGTGCGCGAGATGCTGGCGCTGAAGCAGGACGACTTGAAGGGAAAAACCATTGCGCTGTCGGGCTTTGGCAATGTGGCCTGGGGGGCCGCCTTGAAGGCTACGGAACTGGGCGCCAAGGTGGTGACGATTTCGGGACCGGATGGCTATATTTATGATGCGGAAGGTATTTCGGGCGCAAAAATCAACTACATGCTGGAGCTGCGTGCTTCCAATATGGATGTGGTGGCGCCCTACGCCGAGAAATTCGGAGCACAATTTTTCCCGGGCAAGAAGCCCTGGGAGCAGGCAGTGGACATCGCTATTCCCTGTGCCATTCAGAATGAACTGAACGAAAACGATGCCCGCATGTTGATAGATAAGGGCTGTAAGTTAATTGCCGAGGCTTCGAACATGGGCTGCACCGCCGAAGCGGCCACCCTGGCTGCGGCTGAAATCACCTTCGCGCCGGGCAAGGCGGTAAATGCCGGTGGGGTGGCGGTATCGGGACTCGAAATGAGTCAGAACAACATGCGCATCGATTGGACGCGGGAAGAGATTGACGCCAAACTGCAGCAAATCATGACCAACATTCACCAGACTTGTGCGCGCTACGGCAAAGAACCCTCGGGCAAGATAAACTACATTAAGGGGGCCAACATTGGTGGCTTTGTTAAGGTGGCTGAGGCGATGATGGCACAGGGGGTTGTATGATGGGGTCCACGAATTGCACGAATCGAAGATCAGCGCAGCTAATTGACACGAATTAAGATTACACGAATTAGGACGAAGAACAGGAGATGATTGACAGTCACGCGCATATTTATGCAGAACAGTTTGACGAGGACAGAACTGAGATGATCGAAAGGGCCCGCAACGCGGGCCTTTCGAAAATACTTATGCCCAATATCGACAGAGAGAGTATAGGACCCATGTTGCAGACAGAAGCGCAATGGCCGGATATTTGTCACGCCATGATGGGCCTCCATCCTACCTCAGTTAAGAAGAACTACCGGGAGGAATTGGACGTGGTGGAGGACTGGCTGGGGCGGAGAGCCTTTTTGGCCATCGGTGAAATTGGCATGGATTTGTACTGGGACAAAAGTTTTCAGAAGGAGCAGGAGGAGGCCCTGGGACTGCAACTGCGCTGGGCGGCGGAGCTGGGACTGCCGGTGGTCTTGCATGTGCGGGAAGCTTTTCCGGAGATTTTCAAGGTTTTTGAGAAGCTCTACGATCCGCGACTTACCGGGGTTTTTCACAGTTTTACGGGCAGTGTGGAAGATGCACGACACATCTTGCAGCTGCCGGGCTTTTACCTGGGCATCAACGGGGTGGTGACTTACAAGAAGTCGCATTTGCCGGAAGTGCTGGCCGAGGTGGGTTTTGAACGCCTCTTGCTGGAGACGGATGCGCCCTATTTGCCGCCGGTGCCCTACCGGGGCAAGCGGAACGAGCCGGCCTATCTGGTGCAGGTGCGCGATAAGCTGGCAGAGATTTTCGGACGGGAGGCACAGGACATTACGAACAGCACTACCGCCAATGCGCAAAAGCTGTTTAGTCTGTAAAAACAGGATTTCATTATTAAGATAAAAGGTGGAAAAGAAGTTACTGATCATATATACCGGGGGGACCATTGGCATGGTCAAGGACCCGGATACCAATTCGCTCAAACCTTTTGAGTTTGATAAGATGTACCTGTGGGTGCCCGAACTGAAAAAATTCGAATTTAAGGTGGAGTACTTGTCCTTTGCGCCCCCGGTGGACTCTTCGATGATGGACCCGGCCATTTGGATTAAGCTGGCGGTGCTTATCGAGGACAACTACCACAACTACGAAGGTTTTGTCATTCTGCACGGCACCGACACCATGGCCTACACAGCCAGCGCCCTGAGCTTTTTAATGCACAACCTCAACAAACCAGTCATTCTCACGGGCAGCCAGCTGCCCATGGGGGCCATACGGACCGACGGCAAGGAAAACCTGCTTACGGCCTTGCAGATTGCCTCGGCCCAAAAAAACGGACAAGCTCTGGTGCCGGAGGTCTGCATCTATTTTCAGGACAAACTTTTCAGGGGGAACCGTACCACCAAATACAATGCGGAACATTTTCATCCTTTCCGGTCGGACAATTACCCGGCCCTGGCGGAAGTGGGCATCCACATCAAATACAACTACCCTTACATACGCTACGGCACCGATGAGGGGCATTTTCATGTGAGTCGTAAAATGGATACGGCCATTGCGCTGATTAAAATCTTCCCTGGCATGACGCCCTGGGTGCTGAATGCCTTACTGCAAGCCGAGGGCATCAAGGCCGTGGTGCTCGAAACCTACGGTTCGGGCAACGCACCTACCCACAAATGGTTCCTCGATGCGCTGGAAGGAGCCACCAAGAGAGGGTTAATAATTGTTAATGTTACACAGTGTTTGGCGGGCAGTGTAGAGATGTGGCGCTACGAAACGGGCCTCCGCCTTTCCAATCTGGGCGTTATCAGCGGGCACGATATGACTACAGAGGCCGCAGTAACCAAGGCCATGTACCTTTTGGCCAACAGCAGCAACCCCCTCGAAATCAAGGAAAATATGGGCAAATCATTGAAAGGTGAAATAAGTCACTAAAGATTTGCCGTTCTTATATTTTTTGTATTTTGCGCCTGCTTAAGCCAAAGAAAAACACAGTACTTTTGAGTGTTAAAGCCGCCAATGGTCGTGTTTTTAAACAGGGGAAGCGTAAAAAAATGTAATCTAAAATATTTGTTTTTAGCAAATGATAGATTTATTTTTGTCTTTATTGTTTTTAGCAAATTCAAGAACAAACCATTCAATCATTGAGTATTAACAAACCAATACAAATTTCAAATTAAGAACAGATTATGAAAAAGCTATTTGCGTTTTTAGCAGTTTTTGGGATGCTTAGTTTTTCAGCGGCATCGACCATTTATGCTCAGGAAGAGCAAGCCGCAGCCACTGAGGAGGTAACCACCCAGGAGGATGCAGCTGTTGTAGAGGATGTGGTTGAGCCTGAAAGCCAGGTGGACGAAGCAGCCCTGGCAGAAGAAGAAAAAGGTATCCACAAGCAAATTAAGGCCAAATTCATCGAAGGTGGTGCCATATTTATGAGCTTTGTGTTATTGTCGCTGATTTTTGGTCTGGCCCTTTGTATCGAAAGGATCATTTACCTGAACCTGGCTTCTACCAACACCAAAAAATTGCTCAAGAACATCGAGGATGCCCTTCAGGAAGGTGGCGTTGAAGCTGCCAAGGAAGTTTGCCGTAATACTCGCGGACCTGTTGCTTCTATTTTCTACCAGGGTCTGGACCGTTACGACGAAGGCATCGAGGTTATCGAAAAGTCTGTAGTTTCTTACGGTTCGGTTCAAATGGGTCTTTTGGAAAAAGGACTTACCTGGATCTCTCTTTTCATTGCCATTGCGCCTATGTTGGGTTTTATGGGTACCGTAATTGGTATGATCGAAGCTTTTGACCAAATTCAGGCTATGGGTGACATTTCTGCTTCTGCAGTAGCCGGCGGTATTAAGGTCGCCTTGATTACAACCGTATCCGGTTTGATCGTTGCCATTATCCTGCAGGTGTTCTACAACTACATCGTATCAAAAATCGATGGCATTGTAAACTCTATGGAAGATGCTTCCATCTCTTTGCTGGATATTCTGGTAAAATACAACGCTAAAAAATAAGACTGAATCATGACCAAACTATCAAAAATATTAAACATTGTGTTGTATCTGCTGCTGGCAGTGACCCTTGTTTTCGCCGGTTTGTTCTATTTCGGAGGCATTGTTGAGGGAGCCACTTACCTGACCCCCAACTACACCGAGACCTTTTTGAACTGGGGAATAGCATTGGTAATTGGTACAGCGGCAGTTACCCTCCTGGCAGAAATCGCCAACCTGGTGATGCACCCGAAAAATGCGGTTCGTTCCGTCTTGTCGATTCTGTTTCTGGCAGTAGTGGTATTCATTGCCTACAGCTTGGCCGACGCCACGCCACTGGTATTGGCCGGTTATGAAGGGCCCGATAACGTGCCTTCCATGCTGTTGATGGCGGATACCTTCCTGTATTCGATGTACTTTCTGTTTGGCGCAGCATTTCTGGCCATTTTGTACACCGAGCTGTCCAGGATTTTCCGTTAACACTTTTGGATTGCTTTACGCAATTCCACTAGATAAAACATTAGTAACCTATGGCTAGAAGAGAAACACCGGAAGTAAATGCAGGATCATTGGCAGATATTGCCTTTCTGCTCCTGATTTTCTTCCTGATGACCACCACCATGAGTACGGATGCGGGACTGGGTCGTACCCTTCCGCCGCCCATTCCACCAAATGAGGATCCGCCGCCACCAATTAGGGAGCGGAACGTGTTTGAGGTGTTGATCAACGCCAACAACCAGTTGCTGGTTGAGGGTAAGCCCATGGACTTGAAGGAACTGAAAGATGCTGCTAAGGAATTCATCGAAAATCCGATGAATTTGGAGACTATGCCTGAAAAGACAACCATTGAAGTTGAATTGATCGGGCCCATCACCACCACGCCCAAAGCAGTTATTTCACTCCAGAACGACAGGGGGACACAATACCAGACTTACCTGGCGGTTCAGAACGAATTGCAAAGAGCTTACAGTGAATTGAGAGAGCAGCTGGCCAAAAGCCAATTCAACAAAAGCTACAGCGAACTCAGTACCGATGAGCAAAAAGCCGTTCGTGAGGTTTATCCGCAAAAAATTTCCGAAGCTGAACCACGTAACGTAGGAGGAGGAAGATAATGGCAAAATTCAGAAAAAAGAAACCTTCAGGACCGGGTGCTATTAACACCTCTTCGCTTCCAGATATTGTATTTATGCTTTTGTTCTTCTTTATGGTGAGTACTACCATGAAGGAAGTGGACTTAAAAGTACAGGTACGCAACGCGGAGGCCACCGAACTGACCAAACTGGAGAAGAAGTCACTGGTTACCTACATCTATGTAGGGGTGCCCAATCGCCAGTTTCAGGGACGTTTTGGTACGGAGCCCCGGCTTCAGCTCAACGATCAGTTTGCCTCAGTGGACGATATTCAGAGTTACATCGTTCAAGAGCGTGAATCGATGAAAGAGAATGAGCGCCAGTTGATGACGGTCTCCATTAAGGCCGACTACGACTGTCCGATGGGCATTATAACCGATATTAAGCAATCCTTGAGAGAAGCTCAAGCTTTGAAAATCAGTTATTCTGCCATACAGGGTGATAATTTCACCAGAAACTAGAGCATAAAACTGTTCTTATAAATAATAAAGGGTCTGCCGATATCGGCAGACCCTTTATTATTCCCCCCATATCGATGTATCGTTCTTCACCTTAAGACTGCCTGGTCTGACGCCGTGCCACCCGATAGTAAGCCAGCAGGGTCAATAAAAAGTAAAGCAGGGCCTGAAGCAATAAAAAGCTGAGGGCGGGACCGATGTGCTCCATACCGGCACCCATGGTACGTACCCTGAGCCAGGCAGGCACCATGGTGGTAGAGGGAAAAACATGGGCCAGGGTCTGCAACCACGAAGGGATGGCCGAGGCCGGCCAGGAGAGTCCGGTTAGAAACAAGACCAGGGGCGATAAAAACACCACAAACAAAATGGAGTGTTCGCGGCGGGCAAAGAAAGTTGAAAGGGCCATGCCCAAAAAAATAACGGCCAGTAAAAAGGGCAGCATCAAGGCCAGGGCGGGCAGCCAGCTGGTTTTATCGGGCAGCGAAAACCAATGATAGACCCATACCTGCGTAATCACGAGATTAAACAGGTAAATGCTTAAATAAGCGCCCGCCTTACCCACCACCACCGGAACAATGCCGCCTTTGTGCAAAGCGCCCGGTACGGCAAAACGGAAGCGACCGCGTTCCCTGTCGGTACCGCCCAGCAAACCAATGCCTATCAGGAGCGTTTGCTGAATGATGACCAGCAACAAGCCGGGTACCACAAAGCTGTTGTAGCCGCCGGAGGGATTAAACAAAAGGCTGGTGCGCAAGGCCACCGGGTCGCGTTGCCTGAGTGCCTGTTCCATGGGGAGACCGGAAGCCAGCAGCCGCCGGACCTCCACCCCGCCTGAGAAGGTGCCTACTGCCTGCAGTGCGCCCATCATACTTTGCTTGTAGAGCAAGAAATACGAGGCATCGCTGTAGATGCCCACCTTGGTATGTCTGCCGGCCATAACATCCCGCTCAAAATCTTCAGGGAGCACCAACACGGCATTTACCTCGCCCGAATAAAAAAGGGCTTCTGCATCTTTCAGCGAGGGGACCTGTCGACTCAGCTGCAATTCCTCGGTGGCATCGACCATGCGGGCGACTTGTCGACTGGTAGCCGTGCCGTCGAGATCGACCAGGGCAACAGGCACGTCTTGTAGGACCTCCTTCTTATAAGCCAGGCCGTAAATCAAGGGATAAATAATCAGCGCCAAAAACAAAATCAGTAAAGCGCCGGTGTCTTTTACTATGGCCAACAACTCTTCGCGATAAAAACGGCTGGTAAGCTGTAAACCCACACTAAGGGATCGTATCAATTGCATGCTTGCAAGTTTTAAATATTGGAAGGAGACCTTCAGCAACGGTGCCGAAAGCGCTCGCTCAGCAGTACGCGTTTGAGGCGGGGCATACACAACAGGCCCAGTCCCACAAAAACCAACAGACCGGAAAGGGGCAGCACGGTGGTTCGCAAGGGCTCCGCACGGAGGGCCTGACCAATAAACACCTTCATCCAATGGTAGTAAGGAAAAAGAGCTGCAAGTACCCGGGCCGCCAAAGGCATGCCCATCACCGGAAAGGTAAGACCCGAATAGGTAAAGGCCAGCATGGCGTAGGCACTGCCCAGGGATAGGGATAAGCGGGCATTGGCGGTAAGGGCCACCAAAAGCACACCTACCATTTGATAGGCCAGGAGCAGCAGGACCTGAGCCAGCATAATGGCCCCCCAATATCCCCGCAAGGGAAAACCAAGGTGGCGGGCCAAAATAAAGTGCATGACCGCCACATTAATCAACATCAAAAGAAAATGCGGCAGAAGTTTTCCTGTTAAGGCCACCAGCATGCTGTCGCCTGCTGCCGACAGCCATTCCCTGCCTGTGCCTTCCCGAATTTCCATACCAATGGCGTAGATGGCCCCGAGAAGGGTGAAGACGACCACCAGTAAAGGCAGAAGGGCAGTCACCAAAAACCAGGCGTAATTGGTATAGGGATTAAACAGCACATGCGCATCCAGTCCCACCGCATAAACCTGACCATAAGCCAGCTCAGGCGCCAGGCCCTTTTTGGTGGCCACCTGCAGTTTAATGCCGGTAGACAGCGTACTGACCACCCGGTGAATGCCGCTTTGCAACAGGCCGCCTTTCAGCACATTGGTATTATTGACCATCAGGTCGAGGGTGCTTCCCTCTCCCTTCAATACTGCTTGCTCAAAGCCCTTTGGCAGGTACAAAATGGCGGCAACTTCGCCCCGAAGCAGGGCTTCCCGGGCCTGGTGCAAATCGCTCCACTTACTTTCTGTTTGGGCAATGCGGCTGGCATCAAGCATACGCACCAACTGCCGCGACAGGGCGGTCTGATCCTGGTTGACCACAGCTACCGGCAAATTGGAAGGCACCCCGGCCGCAAAAATATTCATCACCAGCAAAAAGGCCAGAAGGGGTCCCAGGATGCTGAGGAACCAGTAGACACGGTGACGGCCTATCCTGTCCAGTTCCCTGTACAACACACGTAATAGCGGACGATGCGCACCGCCTTGTTCCTTGTTAGCTGTCATCTCCTCTATTTTTCGTCCCAGTTGACCAAGGCGCTCATGCCGGGTCGCAGACCTTCAATGGGGGCCACCGGTCGGGCATGCACTTCAAAACTCTTTCGGTCAAAATCGCCGGTGGTTTTGGTGGCGTTCCAGGTAGCAAAATCACCAAGGGCAGCGATGTAACTCACCTCCAATTCTGCTGTCTGCCCACCCAGGGCAGGGAAACGAGCTTCAAAACGATCGCCCTTACGCAAACCGGCCAGCATATCTTCTCTGAGATTAAAAACCACCCAGACCTGACTCAAATCCACCAGCGTAACTACCGGGAATCCTGCCGGGGTCAGCTCTCCCCTTTCTGAGAGAATGTTGGCGACCTCGCCATTAATGGGTGCATAAGCGCGTGTTTCGTGCAGGAAGGCGCTTACTTCGGCAATCACTGCGTCTGCCTTACGAACCATCGCCGCAGCCGCCTCTTTGTCCTCCGACCGCGCACCTCCCTTTGCCTTCTCCCAAATGGCCCGGGCGGCTCCAGCGGTTTCCCGGGCAATGGTCAATTGCATTTCCATTTCATCCCTGCGCTGTGCAGGCACCACGCCACGCTCGTACAAATTTTGAATGCGCTCGTTGCTTTTTTCGGCAAATTCGAGGGCGGCTTCAGCCTTCAGATAAGTATTGTAAGCGGCCTGCACATCCTCTTTTTGGGCTCCGCTTAAGGCTTTTAGGTGCTGGGCTTCGGCGGCCATACGGGCGGCCTGGGCCTGACCAAGGCGTGCCTCTACTTCGGGACTCTCAACGGAGAATAAAAAGTCGCCCTGCCTTACACTTTGTCCCCGGTACACCGCAAGGGAGTCAATGCGACCGGTCAGCTTGAGGGAGACTTTCACCTGAGGGGCTTCCACCTGTCCCTGTACCTCGAGGGGAACGGGTTTGGCCAACAACCAGGTGGTATAAAGAAGAAAAATCAAGAGGGCGCTGATCAGGGCGCCTGCTATGATGTTACGGTTCTGCTTCATGGGTTCAGTATTTGTTTATTGCTGTGTTATGTAATGGGTAAAATATTCGGGCATTCCGGCCAGCTCGAGTAAGCGGGCCAGGGCCAGGTCGTACTGGTACATGGCCTGGAGTCGTTCTATGCGGACTTTAGATACGGCCAGGGAGGCCTCGGTGACTTCGGTGCTGGTAGCAAGGCCCTCGCTAAAGGCTTCGCGCCGCACCCTTTGGTACTCTGCGGCAAATTCTTCGGCAGCAGCAAGTTCCTGCAATTGCTCAAGCGCCATCTGTAATTCCTGATACATTTTTTCCAGACCCAGCTCCACGTCGCGGGAAGCTTTGCTAAATGCACTTAAGACTTGCTCTTCCTGCAAGCGGGCCGAGCGGTATTTGTGACGCGCCGATGTGCCGCCAAACAGTTTCCAACTGAAAGTAAGTCCCACCATGTAATCGGACATATTGGGCGACAAGTCGTAGGAAGCCAGGTTGTAATTACCAAAAGCGGCTACAGTGGGCAGAAGGCCCGAGCGCTCGACCCGGGAGGCTTGGGCTGCAAGGTTTTGCTTGGCCTCGACCTGGCGCAACTGGGGGTTGGCTTCGACTGCCCGTTGCTTGAAAAAGCTTAGGGGCTCGAGGGTGGGACTGTAAAACAGCTGGGTAAGCGGCAGGTAGTCCACCGCGGCGGTGTCGGCGAGACTGTTGGCCAATGCTTCGTTGAGCAGACGGCGTTGGCGACTGGCTTTTTTATACTCCCGATCGGCCTGGGCATGCATCACCTGGGCATGCAACCACTCGGCCCGGGCCAGCAGGCCCTCCTCATACATCTGAGTCGCATCGTTCAAATGCGCCGCCATGGCCTCAAGGACTTCGCCACGTACCAGCTCTGCTTCTCTGGCGAGGGCAAGACCAAAATAACGCTCCGCCACTTCGGACATCAGTCGCCCCGTTATATGCCTTTCCACTTCAGCGGCTTCGTTGATGCGAATACGGGCGGCCTCGTTGGCTGCCGAAATCCGCCCCCCAGTAAAAAGGGGCCAGGTGGCCCCTGCGCTCAGGGTGCCAAAGGGGGACTTCTGAATGAGTTTGTCCCACTCTGCATTTTCTACGGCCAATAAGCCTTCGGCCAACTGCTGTCGCACCGCCTGGGTCGAAACGGCGTCGGGCAACACGGGCAGCTGCGCCGCCGTGTTGGGGTCGGGATTGGGCACGCCGCTGAACTGTCCATATTGCGACAACGCACTGTACAAGGGGGTTATGGCGTCCTTTACGCCATGCATGTCAATGGTAATGTCGTCGGACAACACCACAAAGTTGGCGGACAAAGAGACCTGGGGCAGGCGCAAGGTCCGGACCGCCTTCCACTCGGTCTCCGCACGGCGCTTTTGCAGCACGGCCTGCTGTACCGACTCATTGTTCTGCAGTGCGGTTTGCAGCGCCTCCTCAAAACTCAAAGACGCCTGCTTTTGCGCAGCTAAACCGCTCATCGTGGACACAAGGACAAGCCCCATCCCCATCCATTTGCTTCTCACACTAAGTTTAAAATATTTCATAAGCCTATATACTTGCGTTACTAACCTTACTACTTGCGCTACCACGGAGACTCGCCATAATCAGCTCAACAACTCTTAGCCGGTCGCTCATCTTAAGCGGCTCCTGCACAAAGAGTTGCTTAAAACGAATGTTGATGAATTCGATGGGGTAAATAACGGCCATCAGATAAATCTCTTCCTCGCGAAAACCCTCTTCAACCTCGCCACGCAGCCGGCCCAGCATGGCCACGCGGGAGCAAAGACTTTGAATGTGCTGCAGCTGTTGCGGCTGTATGGAGAAACGATAATCGTTGATCAGGGAATACACAAAGCGTACTCGATGGGGATCTGCAGCTGCCAAATCGAAAAAATACTGCACCAATGGCTCAATCACCTCCCGAATGCTGCTGCAGTGCGTCAAGGTTTCTTCAATTTGCCCAGTGATGCCACGTATCGTTTCATCGAGCAAATCACTAACCAGCTCATATTTGCCGGCATAAAAACGGTAAAGATAGCCTGTCGCCACATTGGCTTTCCGGGCTATGGCGGCTATGGAGGCGCCTCCATAGCCCTCCTGAACAGTGAGTTCCACGACTGCTTCCTTTATCCGATGCAGTTTACTTTCGTCGATGAGTTTGGCCATAACAGAGATAAATGAATGACTGTTCATTCATTGTTTCGACAAAAATACGATTTGATTCTTTCAGTCGAATCGTTTTAACGCTTTTTATGCCTCAAAAGAACAGAGGGGCCACTGAAGCGGAGAGAACATTTCCTCAAACGCTGAGGCTTTGTGTCCCCGAGAAAGAGATAAAATTGTATTTTTACAGAAACTGCAGCGGTCACCACCGCTTGCACCAACCAAAAGGACTATGAGAAACATGACGCTGGAACAGATATACCACAACGCGCAGAACCATTTTGAAGAAACCGCTTTTGATCAGCTGATGCAGAAGCGCATCCATAAGGTTTTGCTGATTTGCAGCTCCTACGATGCCTTTATGCTGGAAGAGGACGGGCGCATCGACGAACAGATTTTTAACGAGTACGTTTCGTTGAACCTGCGTCATCCACCTCAATTCATCCAGGTCAGCTCGGCCGAGGCAGCCTTTAAGGCGATGGAGGAACACCAAATTGACCTGGTCATTACCATGCTGAGTGTGGGGGGCATGGACCCTTTTAGTCTCTCCAAGAAAATTAAGGACAGCAATCCAATGGTTCCCATTGTGGTGCTCACCCCCTTCTCGCGTGAAGTATCGATGAAACTGAGTCAGGAAGATACCAGTGCGGTGGATTACGTGTTTTGCTGGTTGGGCAACACCGACCTGCTGCTGGCCATCATCAAGCTGATTGAGGACGAAATGAATGCCCCTTTCGATGTAAATGAAATCGGGGTACAGGCCATTTTGCTGGTGGAGGACTCGGTGCGCTTCTATTCGAGCTATCTGCCGCTGATTTATAAAATACTGTTTAAGCAGTCGCGCAAATTCATGACCGAAGGCCTCAACGAGCACCAGCAAATGATGCGCATGCGCGGCCGACCGAAAATCCTTTTGGCACGTACCTACGAGGAGGCCCTGGGCATTTACCGCAAATACCAAAAGAACATCCTGGGCATCATCTCGGATGTCAGCTTTAACCGCAAGGGCGAAAAGGACTATCAGGCCGGCGTGCGCCTCGCACGCCGGGTCAAGAAGGACAATCCCTACATGCCCTTCCTGCTGCAATCGAGCGACCAAAACTTTCACGGCATCGCCAAGGACATTCGGGTGGGCTTCATCTATAAGCACTCCAAATTACTGCTGCAGGAATTGCGCGAATTTTTGAACAACTACCTGGCCTTTGGGGATTTTATTTTTATTGACCCCGAAACCAACGAGGAGGTGGCGCGGGTAAGCGATTTGCAGGAACTGCAGGACAAGCTGCTGGCCATACCCAATGCCTCCCTGCTCTATCACTTTAAGCGCGATCACGTATCTAAATGGTTGACGGCCCGTGCTTTGTTCAGCATTGCCACCGTGGTAAAGGAACTCAAGGTGAGTGAAGATGCCGAAATAGAGAAAACGAAGCACGAACTCTTTCACATCATTGCCCACTTTCGCATGTATAAAGGAAGGGGCATCATTGCAACCTTCGACACAGAGCGCTACGATGAGTATGTGAATTTTTCCCGCATTGGGGAGAGCTCCATTGGCGGCAAGGCCAGGGGCCTGGCCTTCCTGAGCACCTTAATTAAAAAATATCCGGTTTTCAAAAGCTTTGAGGATGTCATCATTACCATTCCACGCACCGTGGTATTAGGGGTCGATATTTTCGAGTCCTTCATGGATATGAACAACCTCTATCCCCTGGGCCTTTCGGACGCCACCGATCAAGACATTCTGGAGCAGTTTGTAGCCGCGTCGCTGCCGCCAGAGGTGGAAGAAAAACTGCTAAAACTGGCCCGGGTGATACGCCGACCGGTGGCCATTCGCTCTTCGAGTATGCTGGAGGACAGTCACCACCAGCCTTTTGCAGGCATTTACTCGACCTACATGGTGGCCCACACCGACAACTGCGAACGTATGGCCGCCCAGATGGCCGATGCCATCAAATGCGTTTACGCCTCGGTGTATTACAAGGCCAGCAAGGCCTACATGACCAGCACCCTCAACCTCATCGACGAAGAGCGCATGGGCATTGTTCTGCAGGAAATTGTGGGACAAACCCACGACGACCGTTTCTACCCTACCTTTTCGGGCGTGGGACGTTCGGTCAACTTCTACCCCATCCCTCCGGAGCGTTCCGAAGAAGGGGTGGTGAACGTGGCCCTGGGTCTGGGCAAATACATTGTGGAAGGGGGCATGTGTCTGCGCTTTTCGCCCGAGTATCCTCAAAAAGTCATTCAATTGTCGTCGCCCGAAATGACCATTAAAGAGACCCAGAAAACCTTCTATGCCCTTGATTTGAATGCCGACCGCTTTGTGCCTTCGGTGGACGACGGCATCAACATTCAGAAACTCGACTTACGCACGGCGCTGGACGACGGCTCTCTGCGCTGGATCGGCTCCATTTTGGACATGCAGAACCATGTGGTGCGCGACGGGACCATGGCCGAAGGCTATCCCCTGGTGACCTTTGCCAACATCCTAAAATACGAAGCCTTTCCGCTTGCCGCGATCATGAAGGAGGTCATGAAAATTGGTCAGAAAGAAATGAACCAACCGGTGGAGATCGAGTTTGCCGTGGACCTGCAAACGCCCGAGGGTTCCCCCTCGGTCTTTTACCTGCTTCAAATCCGCCCCATAGTGGACAGCCGCACCTCCTTGGGTCCCTCAGTCAAGGTAGAGGACTCAAAAGACGCCTTCCTGTTCAGCGAACACGCCCTGGGCAACGGCACCATTTCGGAGATTAAAGATGTAGTGTACATCAAACCCGAAGGCTATAAGCCGGGCAAAAACACCGATATTGCCCGCGAAATAGAAGCCATCAACGACCGCCTGCAAAAGGAAAACCGGCCCTACCTGCTCATTGGCCCCGGTCGCTGGGGCTCCCAGGACCCCTGGCTGGGTGTACCCGTAAAATGGGGACAGATTTGCGGCGCACGAGCCATTGTGGAAATGGGTCTGGAAAACTACAACGTGGAGCCGAGTCAGGGCACCCACTTTTTCCAGAACCTCACCTCACTGCGGGTGGCCTACATCTATACCAACAACCACCTCAACAACGGGCGACTAGATATTGAGTGGCTCAATGGTTTGGACAGCCAGTACGAAACGGAGCACATCCGTCACGTACAAACAAAATCACCGCTCATCCTAAACCTCGACGGGCGAGAAGGAAAAGCGGTGATGTATTATGCAGGCAAAGCGCCCTGTCCCACTAAAACAAACGGAAACCCAGGGAAACAATAAGCGATTTGGTTTTCCGCTCCATCTCGTTGCTGCGCGAAATGTCGTTGAGTCCCCACTCGTAGCGGGCATCCAGACTCAAACGAGCAATCTGAACACCGGCACCCAACTGGAAATTCCAGTTGGTGCTTTTAAAACTGTCGCCATCGTAGTCGGTAAAGGCCGCACCAGCCAGCTTCACCTCTTCCTTCGAACGAAAAGAAGCCACCGGTCCGCCCACCCCATAAATCTTCACCAATTTCAGATCAATGGCGTCCAGGTGCACCAAAAGGGGCACATCCCAACTCGAATAAGAAAGCGACTCACTGCCCTCAGGATCAAAATCGGTCTCGCTTTTCTTCTTAGAGTAATAGAGCTCAGGCTGCAGCGACAAATCGCCCAGCAGGTGAATGCGCGTCCATGCACCCACCAGGTAGCCCGTTTTAAAATCGTCTCTGGCGCTTTCAAAATCGTAACCCGCCTCGGTATTGAAGCTGGTAGAGTTGAAGCCGGTTTTTACGCCCATCTGAAATTTCCCCTGGGCCTGCATCAAGGCCACAGCACTCAGCAAAATGGCAATCACAAAAAATCTTTTCATACTGGAAAAATTAATTGGTAAAGTACTAGGTAAAAGGCCGATTTAATGCAGGCGCGACCCAATAATGTTGAAGAACTCCTCGCGCGTTGCAATATTCTTTAAAAACGCCCCGGTAAAATCCGAAGTGGTGGTCACCGAATGCTGCTTTTGCACCCCGCGCATTTGCATACACATGTGCTGGGCCTCAATAACCACCGCTACCCCCAGGGGATTCAGCGTATCTTGAATACAGTCCTTGATCTGCGTAGTGAGCCGCTCCTGCACCTGCAAGCGCCGCGCAAAGGCCTCTACCACACGGGCAATTTTACTGAGACCGGTAATGTGGTGTCGGGGAATGTATGCCACATGGGCCTTGCCAAAAAAAGGCAAGATGTGGTGTTCGCACATCGAATAAAGCTCTATATCCTTGACCACCACCATCTGCTGGTAGTCCTCACGAAACATCGCCGAGCGAATGATCTCCTCAGGCTTCATATTGTAGCCCTGCGTTAAAAACTGCATCGCTTTAGCCACCCGCATGGGTGTTTTCTCCAGCCCTTCCCGGGTCGGATCCTCTCCCAGCAGCCGCAGGGAGCGCTCATACACCTTAGCCAATTGGCTGGTGGTTTCATCGTCGTACGACTCTATTTTGGCATAGCCGTTGCCCTTATTCAAAGAAAATTCCATAAATACTGTGCTTTAAAAGCCAAAAGAAAAAACAAATATAAGGCAAAAACATCTTTCGGGCGCTTTACTTTGAACGGAACAGCCGAAAAGACCCAAAAAAAGGTGCCCCCTCATCGAGAACACCTTTTCTTCCACATAAAACCATATTTTAAAGACTTAGGCTTTGAAGCGGGCAGCCACCTCATCCCAGTTTACTACGTTCCAGAAAGCCTGAATGTAATCGGGACGACGGTTCTGATACTTCAAATAATAAGCATGCTCCCAAACATCAAGACCCAAAATGGGTGTGCCTTTTACATCGGCCACATCCATCAGAGGATTGTCCTGATTGGGGGTAGAACTTACCACCAACTTGCCATCGGCCGTCTTTACCAGCCAGGCCCAGCCTGAACCAAAACGGGTAGCAGCAGCCTTCGAAAACTCCTCCTTAAAGGCATCGAATGAACCAAAATTTTTCTCTATCGCCTGAAGCAAATCTCCGGAAGGCTTGCCGCTGCCATTGGGTCCTATTACTTTCCAAAACAAAGAGTGGTTGTAAAAACCACCACCATTGTTGCGTACTGCAACACTGCGCTTAGACACATCGGCCATCAGCGCTTCTATGGACTTGGAGGCATCGGCTGAGCCTTCCAAAGCCGCATTCAAATTATTGGTATAAGCAGCGTGGTGTTTGGTATGGTGGATTTCCATGGTTGCTGCATCAACATTGGGTTCTAATGCGTTGTACGCATAATCCAGTTTAGGTAATTCAAAAGCCATTTCTCTTATTTTTTAAGTTCAACTTTAACAAGGTACAAAGAAAGATCCTTATTGCGACCTTTTCTAAATAACAAACAGCTCAGGAAGCAAAAGGTTCAAGTCTCCTCCGGAAATTTGATTACTTTTGCACCCAAAAAAGTGAACAAAACCATCCTCCGACTTGCCGTACCCAACATCCTGACCAACCTCACTGTGCCCATGCTGGGCATGGTAGATATGTACCTGATGGGGCACCAAAGCTCGGTGCACTTTATGGGCGCCGTGGCCTTGGGCGGAGTCATTTTCAACTTTGTGTACTGGGGCTTCGCCTTTTTGCGCATGAGCATCAGTGGCGTAGCGGCCCAGACCTACGGGCGCAACGACCGCAGCGAAATGGCGCTGGTGCTGGAGCGGGGTTTGTTGGTGGCACTGATCGGCTCCCTCTTGTTGGTTTTGTTGCAGGGTCCCCTGGCACAATTCAGTTTTTGGTTGCTCGAGGGCAGTGCCGAAGTCAAGACCCTGGCCCGGGAATACTTCTTTGTCCGCATTTGGGCCGCACCGGCCGCCATCCTCCTCATGGTGATTTACGGCTGGTTTTTGGGGATGCAAAACGCCCTCTACCCCATGGCCATTGCCATCACAGTCAACGTAGTGAACATCCTCTGCAGCTTTATTTTTGTGGAGTACCTCGATATGCAAATACGGGGCGTGGCCCTGGGCTCGGTCTGCGGACAATACAGCGGCCTGGTGCTGGCCACCGTACTATTTCTCAGAAAGTACCGCTGGATTCTGCCCCACTTCACCCTTCAAAGCGCGCCACTTTTAAGCAAAATGCGCCACTTTGCCGACGTCAGCGGCGACATTTTTGTACGGACCCTCTTCATCATCATCGTCTTTACTTTTTTCACCTCGCGCTCGGCGGGACTGGGCGATCTGACGCTGGCCATCAACAGTGCCCTTCTGCAATACCTCATGCTGTTTTCCTATTTTCTGGATGGCTTTGCCTACGCCGGAGAAGCTCTGGTAGGCAAATATTTTGGCGCCCGACAGCGCCAAAAACTGCAACACACCACGCGCCTGCTTTTAAAGTGGGGACTGGGTTTCGCCTTCGTCTTCACCGCCCTTTATGCACTGGCCGGAGAAGGCCTCCTGAAAATTTTCACCAACCAGGCCGAAGTCTGGCAAGCCGGTCGCCCCTACCTCCTGTGGGTGATACTTATTCCGCTGATCAGTTTTGGCTCCTTCATTTGGGACGGCATTTACATCGGCATAACCGGCTCAAAGGCCATGCGCAACTCTGTAGTGCTCGCTGCCCTGCTGCTTTTTTTCCTACCTTTTTACCTGCTTACTCCCCTTCTCGGCAACCACGCCCTGTGGCTCTCCATGCTGCTGTTCATGGGCGGACGCAGCCTTCTGCTCACCCTGCTCTACCGCCGCACCCTCAGCACCTCTTTTCAATAAAACAAAAGCAGGCATTGACATCCTCCAAAAAATAAAGGAACTTAAAGTCTCCTAATCCTTTCGGATACTCCGCCTACCCCGGCGCGCACTGCACCCCGCTCAAAACTAAACCGCAGCACACCCCACTGTAACAAGCTGGTCGACCTTTGCACACAAAGCAATGAGCTATGAAAAAGGCATGGATCGTTTTAACAGTCGCTTTTTGGGCGGTACAACTGAGCGCACAAAACTGCGAATACTTCTCCAAGGGCAACGATATGGTGCAGGACAAGCCCTGCGCCCCGGTCGCAGCCAGTTGGGAAATCACCTATGGGGGACTGACCTATACCGGTCCCAATGTGCAGTTTTATATCGACTGGGACGACGGCACGCCGCCAGAGCTCGTAAATCCCACTTTTAATGCCGCGCTCGACCGTTGGGAATATACCGGTACCCACACCTATCCCAAGGGGGGCGACCAGTGCAACTACGAAACCCGCACCATGCTGGTGGTCGATGGCGAAATGTGCACCAGCTCCATCCAAACCCAACAAGTCACCGTTTGGGATACCGACGACGAAAACGGCGGGGTAATGTCCATCACCCCGGAAGTCTTCCCCATTTGTCTGGGCAACGACGGCACCGTGACCTTCACCGACGCCAGTCAGTGGAACTGCGTGCCCCCCATTGAAGAAGACCGTAAAAACACCAACAGTCGCTGGATACAGTGGGTGTACGGTACCGGCGGCACCACCATACTCGATGCTACCGTGGACGGCAGCAACCGCAGCTTCCCCTTCCGCACTCCCGTAGAAAAAACGCCCCAGCCGGTAGAAGGACCCGTACCGCCCATGAACGAAAGCATGGAAATTTACATCCCCGACTACTATGCCTTGGGCGATTACTTTGAAGTCACTCTGCGCAACTGGAATCAGTGCAACCCCTACGACGACCCCACCATCCCGGGTCCACCCTCCGATGTAATCAACGGCGATTTCCCGCCCGTGGAGACCACCGCCATGGCGCTGATTGTGGCCCTTCCCGACGGCAGCATCACTGCCGTGGGCCCCTTCTGCGACAACATCACCGCCCAATTTTTGGATGCCGCTACCCCGGGCGGCATGTGGAGCGGCAGTGGCATCATCGACGAATTTACCGGACTGTTTCACCCTGGAACCGCCGGTCCCGGCACCCACCTCATCAGCTATGCCGTAACCGATGCCAACGGCTGCAGCGCCACCGGCACCACCAACATCGAAGTACTGGAAACCCCCTCTCTGAGTCTGACCGACGGCAGTCCCATCTACCTGTGCCCCGGCCTCAACAAACAACTCGAAGTCAACATCAGCGGCGGAGCCACGCCCTACAGCTACAGCTGGAGCGGCGACACCGGTCCCCTCAGCAGCACATCAGTCACCAACCCCATCTTCGAAACCACCACAGTAGGCAGCTACGACCTGCGCTTCAGCGTGGAAGACAACGAGGGTTGTCGCCGTAAGCTCGACATCAACATTGCGGTAGAACCCGTTGACATCACCTTCATTCCACCCACCCTCGAAGTCTGCCAGGGCAGTCCCCTCACCCTCCAACCCATAGTGGACGGCGGCTCCCGCAACTACATCTTGCACGAATGGAGCGGCACCCACAGCGACAAGCTCTCGGCCACCGATGTGGAGCAACCCGAATTCGACACCTCGGAGACCGGAACCTTTAATCTCCGTTACCGGGTGACCGACAACATGAGCTGCAGCGACGAAGCAGAAGTCACCGTAGTGGTAAAACCCCAGCCGACAGTCAGCGCCGGAGACGATGCCCTACTGTGTACAAACACCCATACCCTCACGGCCAACTCCGTCCCACCCATCAATGGCCTCTGGCAGCAAGTCAGCGGTCCCGCCCCCGCCACCTTCGGCAGCAGTACCACCCCCACTACCCAGGTGCAGGTCACCAATTTGGGCAGCTACATTTTCAGCTGGTCGGTGGACCTCGATGGCTGTCGGGCAAGCGACGAGGTGGATATCACCTTTGGCAGTCTCCCCAACCCCGGCATTATGGACCCCGAAGAAATATGTGGCCTGCAAGCCACCCTCGAAGCCTATCCCGACAGGACCGGGGGACAGTGGCTGGTTGTTGACGGTCCCGCCCTGGCGAGTCTGGACGACAGCAACTCCCCACTGACCGAAGTGGAGGTGGCCGAGCCCGGAGCCTATACCTTTAAATGGACCGAAAGTGCCGGTCCCGGCTGCGAAGGCAGCGCAGAGGTGATCCTGACCTTCCGCCCCCAGGCCCGTGCTCTGGTCGATCCCCTGCCCCCGCAAAGTTGCGCCCCCTACACCGTAAACTTCAACAACCAGTCGCAAAACGCAGCAACCTACCGTTGGGAATTGGGCGGTGGGGCCAGTTCCACCGAAGCCAATCCGGAGTTCACTTACGAAAATCTAAGCAACGACCTGCTGAGCCACACCATAGTGCTGCACGCCGAAAACCAATACGGCTGCAACGACAGCTTCAGCTTTCCGCTGAATATAGCTCCGCGTCCCCTGGCCCGGGCAAGCGCGACCCCCATCGACGGCTGCTCCCCCCTGGAGGTCACTTTCAGCAACAACTCCCTGGGCGCCACCACTTATCGGTGGGACTTCGACGATGGCTCTGCGGCCGTTTCTGAGGCGGCACCCACCCACACCTTCATCAATACCGCCTCCTTTGTGGCGGTCCACCAGGTACAACTCACCACCGAAAACGACTTTGGCTGCAGCGACCAGACCACCCTGCCCCTTACCGTGTATCCCGGTTATCAGGCGGGACTCAGCGCCCTTCCCTTAAGTGGCTGTTCCCCTCTGGAAGTGAGCTTTGAAGCCCTGCCCGGAGCCGCCACCTATATGTGGGATTTTGGCGACGGCAGCAGCGAAGAAGGCAGCGCTTTAAACAGTCACCTCTTTACCTGGGACGGCGAAGGCACGCAGACTTTTGAAGTCACAGTCACCGGCAGCTCTGTATTCAACTGCAGCGCCACCGCCCGCATTAACATTCAGGTAGAAAACTGTCCACCCCCCAGTCCGCCGCTTATTGACTACGGACAAAACGCCGAAGGCTGCCCGCCACTCACGGTGAACTTCAGCAACAACACCCAGGGGGCAGACAGCTACTTGTGGGAATTTGGCGACGGCCGCATGTCGCACGAAACCACGCCCACCCACACCTACCAAGCACCCGGCACCTACCAGGTACAACTCACCGCCACCGGTCCCGGCGGCACTTCCCAATCCAGCGAAGTGCAGGTTCACGTTTACCAAAACCCCACCGCCCTGTTCGACGTGGTGCCCAAAATCATCTACCTGCCCGGTGAGCGACCCGTCTTCATCAACCGCTCCGAAAATGCCAGCGACTACCTGTGGGACATGGGCGACGGCAGCACCTACCGCGATTTTGCCCCCAGTCACACCTACACCCAACCCGGCCTCTACACCATTGGTCTGACCGCGATCAGTGCCGAGGGTTGTGAGGACCGCTACCAGATGAATGAAGTGCTGAAGGTGGAAGTGGGGGGCGAACTGGCCTTCCCCAATGCCTTTACTCCGGATCCCTCCGGTCCCTCCGGCGGCCGCTATGAGTTTGGCGATCCACGCAACACCGTATTCTACCCCTCCACCCAAAAGGGCGTAAGCGAATACCTCTTGCAGATTTACACTCGTTGGGGCGAGTTGGTTTTTGAAAGCAAGGATGTAGAGATAGGCTGGGACGGTTACCACAACAAGCGACTGGCCCCCCAGGGCGTCTACATCTGGCGGGTACAGTACAAAACCGCCGATGGCCGCATGAACACCCGTGCAGGCGACGTCACCCTGATCAGATAAGTAACAGAAGAAAGCGCGTTGATATGAGCCGATGGAAAAAATGGAAAACGACCCTGGGTCTTTGTCTGAGTCTCAGCACACTGCTGCAGGTTCAGGCACAGGACCTGCACTTTTCACAGTTTTATGCCGCCCCCCTGTACCTGAGTCCCTCCCTGGCCGGAGCCACCGACGGGGCGCGCCTGGCCATGACCTACCGCAACCAATGGCCCGGCATCAGCACCGCCTTCTCAACCATGGCCGTCAGCTTCGACAATTTTTTCCCGGCCTTTAACAGCGGACTGGGCCTGCAATTGATTCAGGACCGCGCCGGCACTGCTGCCCTCACCTTTACCCACGCCGCCCTGCAATACTCTTACAACCTGCGCATCAACGACGAGTGGCAGGTGGTCCCCGGCCTTCAGTTTGCCTACGGCAGTCGCGCCCTCGACTTCAGCAAACTGATATTTGGCGACGAGCAAATTGGTTCCGGGGCCTCCGGGTCGTGGGACCGCCTGCAAAACCAAAAAACCCAATTTGTAGATTTTGCTGCCTCGGCCCTGGTTTACAGTCCCTATTTTTGGGCGGGACTCACCATCGATCACCTGGCTCAGCCGGAACATTCCTTTTTGGGCGAGGACCTGAGACTCGATCGCAAGTGGGTGCTTTTTGGCGGGGCCCATATATGGACCGAGCGCCGTCGCAGAGGCGGCATGGAAAGGGCTTTTGCCACCAGCTTTCGCTACCAGAACCAGAACGAATACCAGCAACTCGACGCCGGCGTGTACTGGCTCAATCACCCCCTGGAACTCGGCATCTGGTACCGTGGCCTCCCCCTCTTCTCAAAAGTAGAGCAACGCATCAACCACGACGCCCTCATTCTGTTGATGAGCTACATGTACGGCCCCTTCCGCATTGGCTACAGCTACGACCTGACCCTGAGCGGACTGGCCTCCCAGAGCGCCGGAGCCCACGAAATCTCTCTCATCTACGAATTCAACCAGCGCGCCAATCTCCGCCTGGGCGGTCGCCGACCCGCCGTGCCCTGCTCCGACGTCTCCAACCCCCTCATCCAGCAACAGGGCAAATACCAACGCAAAAGCCGAAGGTTGTTTTAATACGAGCACAAAAAAAGGGGCGCATGCCCCTTTTTAATTCAGCCCCTGCGGCTTACTTAATTTCAATCATACGTGCGGGTTTTGGTTTCACCTCGTCGCGCTTGTGCAGGGTAATTTTCAAGATACCATCCTGGTAGCTGGCATCGATTTTGGACTCATCTACCTCGTTGCGCGGAATGGCGAAGGAACGTCGGAAACCGGTATAGCAGAATTCACGACGGGTGTAACCCTGCTCCTTTTCCTCCTTCTTCTCTTCCTGCTCGCAAGCGATGGTCAGAACGTTGTTGTGCACTTCCACTTTAAAATCGTCTTTTTTAAGACCGGGTGCAGCAACTTCAATTTCGTACTCGTCTTTGCTCTCGCGTACATTTACTGCGGGCACAGACTTACGCCCCATGGCAGCGGGTGTGTTGAAAAAATCGCCACCGAAAAAGTCGTCAAAAATGTTGGCGATGTCGGGCATCTGGTTGTTGAATCTTACAAGTGCCATAATTTAATCCTCCTATTTTTTTTGGTTAAACTTTAAAATTTTCTCTTTTGCCGGAAAACCTTCTTTTGTTTTCCGATGAGAAAATAGCAAAGCCTGTACCAAGCTGATAAACAGGACATATTGACAGGTATAGATGCGTGGATATGACTTTTTGTCGCCACGCCAGGTGCAGATGCGACAAAACGGCAGCCATCCAAAAGAGGACGCAGCCATATTACCACAAACTTAAACCAGCTTTAACACAGAGCTAACACAGGATGGACGATAAAAGGAGATCTTTGAAACCGGGATAAGGTATGATCCTCCCGACAATTCCTGTGTGTAAAGCGCCAATCCCGACGGGGATTGGCGCTTTTAATGGGAAAGTATTTTTACTCGGAAGCCTGCTCCTTGTCCTCGGCCGGTTTTTCCGGCTCGGAAGGAGACTTGGCCTCAGGAGCCGTTTTGTCCTCGGCTTCGGGCGCTACTTTGGGCTTCTCTTCCGAAACTGCTTTGGGCTTCTCTTTTACATACAGTTTCACCTGAATGGCATTGAGTCCTTTGGGGCCTTTTTCCGTTTCAAAAGTAACGGTGTCGCGCTCGCGCACCTGATCAACCATGCCGTTGAGGTGCACAAAAATGCTTTCCTGGGTGTCCAGGTCGCGAATAAAACCGTAGCCTTTGTTTTCGTTGAAATAGCTCACCACCCCTTTGCGAATCAAATCTTCGGGGTCCATGTCCTCCTTACGGGAAACACTGATTTCAATGTCTTCGAGCTTTACCTCCTCCTTTTTCTTAGTCGGATCCGGAGGCGTAGAAGTAATGTTGCCGTGCTCATCCACGTAAGCAATCATGTCGTCGAGACTCTGCTTTTCGCGGTGCTCTTTCTTTTTCTCTTTCTCTAGCTTCTTCTTCTGTTTCTTTTTTTCTCGTTCCTTTTTACCAAATGATTCTTGCGATCTTGCCATATAAAATTTATTGTTTCTTGGCACAAAGGTACGATAAAACTCTGAATGGTGAAACTTTTATCGGTGCAGGACTGTTGTTTGCATATATCCAATTGATTTAAGTAGATGAACAACGAACAAACACAACACCCTCCCTTTAACGAGTTTCTGGAACAATTGAAACAACGCATGAAACAGGTGTTTCATGTGCGGGCCAACATCGACCAAATGGCCATCAAACGGGGCATGCCGCCCTTTGTGATGCGCGAAATTATGAACCTGAAACCGCTGGCGACCGGTATTCCGGCCGAATACGGCGGAAGGGGCTGCAAAATGGACGAGAGCATTGCGCTTTTGGCAGCGGCATCCTACGAATCGCTGGCCTTGTCGCTGACTTTTGGCATCAATTCGGCGCTGTTTTTACAGCCTGTAGCCAAATACGCGGGCGAAGAAGCCAAGCAAAAGGTTTTTAGGGATTTTCTGGAAAAGCAGAACATGGGGGGACTCATGATTACGGAACCGGATTTTGGCAGCGATGCGCTGAATATGCAAACCCGCTTTGTAAAAAAGGACGAACACTTTCACCTGAAGGGGACCAAGCATTGGGCGGGACTTACCGGCTGGGCCGAATACTGGTTGTTGACGGCACGGGAAGAGAGTCCCTCGGGCGACCTGAAGCGCGACATCGACTTCTTTATTTGCAATGTGAACCAACCGGGTCAGCAAATTGAGGTGGAAGAGGTTTATGAGAACCTGGGGCTTTACCAGATTCCCTACGGCCGCAACAAGATTGACGTCAGCATCCCTGAAAAATACCGCCTGCAACCCCGCTCTACCGGGGTAAAAATGATGCTCGACCTGCTGCACCGCAGTCGCATGCAATTCCCGGGGATGGCCATGGGCTTTATTCACCGCCTGCTCGACGAGTCGCTCGACCATGCCCGCGATCGCAAAATCGGAGGACGCCCCTTGATTGGCTACGACCAGGTACAACACCGCCTGTCGCGCCTGCAAAGCTATTACACCATTACCTCTGCCATGTGTCTCAACAGCGCCGAAGTGGCGGGCATAGAGAACGACTTGAGTGAGGGTGGACTCGAAGCCAATTCGGTGAAAAGTGTGGTGACCGACCTGATGCAGGATGCCGCACAGTCGGCCACCCAGTTGGTGGGTGCACAGGCCTACAAACTCGACCACATTGCGGGCAGGGGCATTACCGACAGTCGGCCCTTCCAGATTTTTGAAGGCTCCAACGATATTTTATATGCCCAAATTGCTGAGGCCATAGTAAAGACGATGAAAAAGACACGCAACACGCGTCTTTTCGATACGCTTAAGGCCGAAGTGCTGACCCAACGCAGTGCCGATCGCCTGAAAAAGTTCCTCGACTTTGATTTGAGTCTGCCCCTTTTGCAACGCAAGCTGGTACAACTGGGTGCCGTTGTGGGCCGCATTGTGTCGGCCGACCTGGTATTGAAACTGGGCGACAAGGGTTACCGAAGTGATTTGATTGAGCAGGCCATTCAGGTGTTGGATGAAGACATCATAAGTATGCTGACCGGCTTTAACCAAAGTGGCCAGCCCCTGGTGGTGGACGATTACCGTCCCCAAAGCGACTGGCGCAGCTTTTTACCTTAAAAGAGCAATGCTTGTCCGCCACGGATAGCCGGACCTATAAAATTAAAGAGCTGTCCCCGACTTTGGGGACAGCTCTTTTTTATTTCTGAATGCGAAAACCGGCTTGGGCCAGGTCCTCCCAAAAACGGGGGTAGGACTTGCTGACGACACCCGGATCGGCTACTGAAAAGGCATAGCCTGTCTTCAAGACCGCTGGCGCAAAGGCCATGGCCATGCGATGGTCCTTGTAAGTGGCAACCTCTACCTGCTCAGCAGGCGTGCAGCGCTCGCCCTTCCATTCCAGATTGTCGCGGTCGTTGCTGTGCAAAACGTAACCAAACTTAGCCAGCTCCTTGATCAGCGCCTGAATGCGGTCCGTCTCCTTTATTTTAAGGGTATGCAGACCGGTAAAAGTAAAGGGCATGTCCAAGAAGGCACAAGTCACCGCAAAGGTCTGGGCCAGATCGGGCTCCTCGGTAAAATCGTGTCGGAAAGCGGCGGTCCGCTTTCCGGTATTGGTCAACTGCAGACCCTTGTTCGAGAATTTGTGCTGCACGCCCAGCGACTCAAACAAGCGGGCCACGGCGGCGTCGCCCTGCCAACTGTAGCGATCGAGTCCTTTCAGCACCAGGTGCGCCCCTTCGCCGGCCAGGGCC
Organism: Geofilum rhodophaeum; assembly: GCF_002210225.1. Taxonomy (GTDB): domain Bacteria; phylum Bacteroidota; class Bacteroidia; order Bacteroidales; family Marinilabiliaceae; genus Geofilum; species Geofilum rhodophaeum. Next base: position 456,577 of record NZ_MWUJ01000001.1, read on the forward strand.
ACCGCTTCAAACCAGTAAGAAGCGGCACTCCAGTCGCCCTCCACCTTAGCAGCCACCGGCTGGTACACGCCGGCCGGCACCTCAATCAGTGCATCTTTCCACTTGCACTTGATGCCAAACTGCTCCATCAACTTAATTGTGAGCTGAATGTAGGGGCGCGAAGTAATGTTCCCGGTCAATTTCAGGCGCAGGCCTTTTTCCATGTAGGGACCAATCATCAAGAGGGCGGAGATGTACTGGCTGCTCACGTCGCCGGGCAATTCCAAATCGCCACCCACCAGGGCACTGCCAAAAATCCGCAGGGGTGGAAAACCTTCTTTCTCGATGTACTCGACCCTTCCGCCCAACTTATTGAGGGCATCCACCAAAACGTGAATGGGCCGCTGCTTCATGCGCGTACTTCCGGTCAGGGTCCACTCCCCCACCTGCTTGGCCAGGTAGGCCGTTAAAAATCGCATGGTGGTTCCGGCCGCCCCAATGTCAAAATCGCGGCTGTTCGACGAAAACACGCGCAGCATGGCGTCGGTGTCGTCGCTGTCGGACAAGTTCTTTATAGGATGCGCACTGTAACTGAGGGCGTTGAGGATGAGCAAACGGTTACTGATGCTCTTGCTGGTGGGCAGTTCAACACTGACCGGCAGCAGCTTTTCGGGAGCCAGAATGCTTATGGACATGAATAGGTTTTGTTTTGGATGGACTTTGTTTTGGATGAAATACTTCAAAATCAGGACTGGGGTGCCAGATAAGCACGCAAGGCGGCAAGCACCTCGTCCCGCTCGCAATGGGTATTGATGGCAATATCGCCGATGGCACGCAGCAGCGTAAAATTCATACGGCCGGCCTGGTTTTTCTTGTCGTGGGTCATGGTTTGGTAGAGTTCATCAAAATCGGTCTCCGAGAAAGCAAAGCGACCGTAAACCTTATCTACATAGCTGCGCAATTGCTGTACCAGCTCACCGGGAAATCCCAGTTTTTGTTGGGCCAGGTAGAGCTCGGCCACCATGCCGTAGGCTACCGCATAACCGTGCAGCACGGGCTGCCGGCGTTTCAGGGCCAGACTCTCAAAGGCGTGCCCGATGGTATGCCCAAGATTCAGGGCCTTGCGAATGCCTTTTTCACGGGGATCGGCCGTTACCACCTCGTCTTTCAGTCGAATGGAAGCCGCCACCAGTTCCGAAAGTTCTTTGGCATCATAGTTCTCAAAATCGAAGGCCAGGGTACGCTCGAGCAGCGCCTCGTCTTTAAGGTAGGCGTGTTTAATCATTTCGGCAAAACCCGACAATAAGTTGGGCCCGTCGAGGGTCTGCAGCAAAGCCGTATCTACCAGAACGTGCTTGGCCTGCATAAAAGAACCAATCTCGTTCTTATAACCCATAAAGTTGATGCCGGTCTTGCCCCCCACCGAGGCATCTACCTGAGCCAGCAGGGTGGTGGGAATGTTGATGAAATCGATGCCCCGTTTAAAAGTGGCGGCAGCAAAGCCGCCCAAATCGCAGGGCATGCCGCCACCCAGGTTAATCAGCAAAGAATGCCGGGTGGCTCCGCCTTCGACCAGGGCCTGCCAAATCTGAATCAGACTCTCGGTGTTTTTGGCCCCATCGCCGGCCCCAACCACGATGCAACGCTCCTCTGAAATGCCCTCCAGAGCACTGATGGCCGGGAAACACAACTGGTGCGTATGCACATCGGTCACCACAAAAATCTTCTCCTTTTGGTAGGGCGCCATCAAGGCAGCCAGATCGCCGGCCAGCTCATCGGCCATGTACACATCGGTCTCCCGGGTATTTAATGAGCGCATGTTGTTTCGTTTTTGGTGAAGCACGACAAAAATAAGCTTTTTATGGCAGAGCGCAGCCCTCTGCTGACCCCTTTGTGCTAAAAACAAGCGGCAGGGACAAAGGGTTTCGTCTTTTTTCCTTAATTTTATACAGCTTAAAAAAGTAGGACATGAACAACAAAAAAACCGCTGCCCGACACATTCGTGTTTTTGCCATCAGCTGGCTCGCTGCCATGGCCTTACTGGTGGCCTCTCTGGTGTGGCGCGACAACACCCCCCTGGCGACCCAGCTCATTCTGGCAGCTGCCGTTGTGGGCATCGCCCTAATTTTTGGCTGGGGCGGCTTTTACTATCTCGAAATCAGCAGCGACAAGGAGGCCTTTACCATCAAATACTTCAACCTTTTTCCGATGGGGCGCGAATACAAAGCCATGCGCCTGCCCTTTTCGCGCTACCGCAAGCACGAGGTCAGCACGAAGTTGGGGGGACTTTTTCACTACTTGTCCCTCTACGAAGAAACGGGCCACGGCGTGGCCCGTTACCCGGCACTGGGACTCACAGCCCTGAGCGCTGCCGAACGAGAAGAAATAATTCGATTTTTTAAGAAAATGGAAAAATAAACCCCGCCCGTTTCCGCTTAACCCAATTTCAAAATTAAAACCTTAACCCATGTTGCATCACCAATTGGCCCTGAGTCTCATTCCGGGCATCGGGCCCAAACTGGCCCGTACCCTGCTCAGCTATCTGGGCAGCTGCGAAGCCATCTTCGACCCCAAAAGCGATTTCTCCAAAATCCCCGGCATTGGCAGCATTACTGCCCAACGCCTGCGCCAGCTCGATAAAAGCAGTTTGCTGAAGACCGCCGAACGCGAAATCGACTTCCTCACCAAAAACCAAATCAAGGCGCGCTTCTTTACCGACGAGGACTACCCCGAACGCCTTAGCTATTGCGAAGACGCCCCCTTATTAATTTTTACGGAAGGGCCTGCCGACCTGGACGCCCCTAAAATTGTGAGTATTGTAGGCACCCGCAAACCAACGGCCGACGGCATTGAGCTCTGCGAAAAACTGGTGGAAGCCCTGGCGCGCAGACACCCGGGCACACTGATTGTAAGCGGATTGGCTTACGGCATCGACATCTGCGCCCATCGCTCGGCCCTGCAATTCGGTCTGCCTACGGCAGCCGTACTGGCCCACGGCCTCGACCGCATCTACCCGGGCATGCACCGGTCTACCGCCCGGGAAATTGCCTTCCAGGGAGCTCTTGTCACCGAATTTTTGACCGGGACCAACCCCGACCGCCCCAACTTTGTCAAACGCAACCGCATTGTTGCCGGTTTGTGCGACGCCACGGTGGTGGTAGAATCGGCCCACAAGGGCGGGGCGCTGATTACGGCGGGCATCGCTGCCAGTTACAACCGCGACGTACTGGCCTTTCCGGGCCGGGTCAACGACCCACTCTCGGGCGGTTGCAACCGACTGATAAAGACCAATACCGCCGCCCTCATCGAGTCCATCGAAGATTTGGAATACGCCCTCGGCTGGGAAAGTGCCACCAACAACGAGCTGCCCACGCAGGGCTCCCTTTTTAAGGCGCCCGACACGCCACAGGAGAAACTGGTACTCGATCTGCTGCAAAACGAAAAAGAAATGAATCTGAACCTCATCAGCATGAACAGCGGCATCCCCATTCCCAAACTGGCCGCCACCCTGCTCGACCTTGAGTTTAAAGGACTGGTTAAGAGTCGCCCCGGCGGCATCTTCCGCTTGTTGTAGCGCCTAGTCAGCGCTCACTTTACTCTTCTTAAACGCCTGGTTTTAGAAGGGCTGCGACTCCCGTGGATGATTCCTAAAACAATCACCTCTAAGGCGTTAATCTTAAAAACCACATTCCAACTCATACATACAGCCTTGCGATATTTTTTACTTTTTGTAGGCAACTCTTCACACTCCCTAAAAGCTCTGGGGTTAAGAGCTATACGATCGAACACTTCAAAAAACTTATCGCCTACACGGGCTGCATTTAAAGGCTGATGCTTAACAAATGCTATATAACCGCTTATATGATCAAGGTCTCGAAGGGCGCTTTCAGTAATCCTTAGCGGGTATATTTCCGGAGTTTCTTCTTTTGACTGGCCCATCTTTGTTTGGCTTGGGTTAAACTTACTGTTGGCGAGTCTTCAGTATAAGCAATCCATTCTATAAAACCCGCTTCACTAATCGGCTCCCCAGGTAAAGCGTAGGTGTTTGCAGGAGAATCAGCTACGATGCGTATCAACTGCTTATCTTGCAAATCCTGCAAGGCCTTTAAAGATGCGCTGTTGGTCAGTTCGATGGTTACCGTTTGCATAGCTGTGGCTTTTTGTAACAAAGTTAAGGAAAAAAATCAATTCAGAACAGAAGGTTTGTTGTAGCGCCTCAGCGCAAGGCCTGGTACAAAATTTCTACGGGATGCAGCGCCTCGCGTTGGGTGCCGTCTTTAATTTGATGGCGACAGGAATGACCGGGTGCTGCCAGCAGGGTGGTCTCAGGGGTGGCACGTACAGCGGGGAAAAGGCGCAACTCCCCAATTTTCATAGAAAGGTGATAGTGGCGATCCTCGTAGCCAAAGGAACCGGCCATGCCGCAGCAACCGGCCTGAATTTCGCTGGCCTTGTAATTCTCCGGAAAGGAGAGCACCGCGGTCAGAACGCCCGGCTTCATAAGGGCCTTTTGGTGACAGTGGGCCTGAATCCGAATTTCTCTTTCGTCCCTGGTAAAGGCTTCCCGACCGATGTTTCCGGCCTGCATTTCGTGATGCAAAAACTCCTCGATGGTATAGGCATGCCGCCCCATTTCCAGGGCCTGATCGCGCAAAGCAGGCGGCAATAAGTCGGGGTACTCATCCCTGAAAGTCAACAAAGCCGCCGGCTCCAGTCCCACCAGCGGCAAATCACTTTGCACCCGCCCCTTCAACTTCATCATATTGTGACGGGCAATAACGGCTGCCTGACGGACAAAGCCTTTGCTGAGCTGACTGCGCCCGCTTTCCTTCAAGGGGGCCAGCACCACGCCATAGCCCAACTTTTGGAGCAATAAAACAGCCTTAATGCCGATGTCGCTGTCGTAAAAATTGGTAAACTCATCGGCCAGCAACATCACCCGTCCCCTGGGATACTCGTCGATGAGTCCCCCCCTGCGGTGCATCCAATGGTCGAGCCGCTCGGCACTGTAGGCGGGGAGACTGCGTTCGGGACTGATGCCGGCCAAACGCTGCAAACGCTGACGAACCCAGGGCCGGTTTAAAAATGGATTGATGAGTCGTCGAAAGGGAAAAACCATCCGGTTGACCAGAGGCAGGTTGGCCATCAGCCGATCGCCAAAGGCTACGCCCTCTTTGTCGTTGATCATTTGCATGAACTCGGCCTTCAGTCGCGCCATATCCACCCCCGAAGGACACTCCGATTTACAGGCCTTGCAACTGAGGCAGAGGTCGAGCACCTCCCGCAAATCGTCGAGCGAAAGTGCAGCATCGTGGTTTTGACCTTGCAAAAAGGCACGGAGCACATTGGCGCGACCGCGTGTCGAGTGCTTCTCTTCACGGGTGCCGCGGTAGCTGGGACACATGGTTCCGCCCATCAAATCGCCACGTATGCAATCGCCCGAACCATTGCAACGTTCCACAGCCGGGAGCAGGCCCCCCTCTCCGCTCCAATTAAAGACCGGCTTTTTGATTTTTTGAAGCAGGGTGTGTCGATAACGAAAGCCACTGTCCATCGGTGGCGTATCGGTAATTTTTCCTGGATTTAATATACCAAGCGGGTCAAAGACCTGCTTCACGCGCTGCATCAAGGCATAGTTTTCGGCCCCCACCATAAGGGGAATGAATTCGCCGCGAAGGCGGCCATCGCCGTGCTCGCCACTGAGTGAGCCCTTGTATTTTTTCACCAGGCGCGCAGTATCCAAGGCTATCTGTCGAAACAAACGCACATCTTCGCTTTGGCGAAGATTCAAAACGGGACGAATGTGCAGCTCACCCGAGCCTGCGTGGCCGTGGTACACGCAGGATTTGCCGTAAGCTGTCAGCAGGGCATCGAGTTCGGCCACGTAGGCTGGCAGATCCTCCACCCGAACCGCCGTATCTTCAATCAGCGACACGGGTTTGGCGTCGCCCTTCATGTTGCCCAAAACACCCAGACCGGCTTTACGCAAGGCCCAAACCCGGGCGATGTCATCTCCAGCCACTTGGGGATAAGTGTAGCCCATACCGCGCTGCCGCAAATCGCTTTCCAGGACCTGCGCCTGAGCGCGGACGGCCTCCTCGCTGTCGCCCGCCCACTCGATCAAAAGCAGGGCGGCGGGATCGCCTTCCACAAAAAAGCGGTTCTGCCGCTGGGTGGGATTATCGAGGGTCAGGTCCAGGACGTTTTTATCCATCAGCTCCACGGCCACCGCCTGGTGCTCCCGAACCACTACCACGTTGGCCTCCAGGGCTTCCTGAAGACTTGCAAAATGTACGCAGGAAAGCAATTTCACGGGAGGCGGCAGGGGCTGCAGGGCGACTTTTATGGCGGTGATAAAGAGCAGGGTTCCTTCGGAGCCGGCGATGAGTGCGGACAGGTTAAAGAGCGCCCCCTCTTCCTTAAAGGGCAGGGTGTCGAGCAGCGCATCAAGGGCGTAACCCGAATTGCGCCGGCGGATATCGGGATGCGGAAATTCCTTACGCAAGCGCTTCCGCAATTGACGATCGGTATAAATCTCCCGAAGATGACGGTAAATTTCTCCTTCCAAATCTTCCTGACGACACTTTTTATCGAACTCCCATTTTTGAAGGGGACGAAAGACCACTTCGTCGCCATTGGCCAGGCAGCCTTTGACTTCGAGCAGGTGATCGCGGGTGCTGCCGTAAACCATCGAATGGGCCCCGCAACTGTTGTTGGCCACCATCCCGCCCAAAGTGCAGCGGTTCGAGGTAGAGGTCTCGGGCGCAAAAAACAGTCCGTATGCGCCCGCCGCCCGGTTCAAATCGTCGAGCACCACGCCGGGCTCTACTTCGGCCCAGCCTTCTGCCGCATTAATTTCGAGGATGTTGTTCATGTGCACCGAAACATCGGCCACTATGCCCTTACCCACTACCTGTCCCGCCAACGAGGTACCCGCCCCCCTTGGTATCAGGGGCAGTTGATGCCGGGCAGCGGCCTTTACCAGCATGTTGACATCGGTAGCGTCGCGGGGGAGCACAAGGGCCCGCGGAATCTCTTTATAAACCGAGGCGTCGGTAGCGTACAGGGTACGCGAAACGGTGTCGGTGAGCACTTCTCCTTTCAAAAGACCAGCGAGTTCCCCAAGGGGGTTCGGATCATCCATGAGATCAGAAAGACTTTGGTTTGAGGTGCTAAAATAGCAATTAAAATGTAAATTTGCAGCGGTTTCCCAATTTGCAGCGCAACGCCTGTTGCAGAAAACAGCTTTTAAATGAAGATTTTACTATCCTTTTTGCTCGCGGTGCTGGCCTTTAACCTGAACGCGCAAAAACCGGCTGCCCGCATTGTGTCCCTGGCGCCTTCGCTGACCAAGAGCATTTATTATATGGGCGCGGCCGAACAGCTGGTGGGGCGCACTTCATATTGCTTTATTGCCGATGCCGACGACAAGGAAGTGGTGGCTTCGGCGGTCAGCGTAAATATTGAAAAAGTGCTGACGCTGAAGCCCGACCTGGTGCTGGCTACCGGCATTACCAATCCGGAGACGATTGCGCTGCTGCAACGGGCGGGCATTCGCACCAAGGTGTTTCAGACACCACGCAATTTTGAAGAAATATGCCTGCATTTTCAAGAGTTGGGGCGACTCACAGGTCGCGAAGCGGCAGCCGATTCCATAGTGGCCCATACCCGACAGGAAGTCGAACAAATCAAAGCTTCTTACGAAGGGCAGGCAGCCAAAACCTTTTTCTTTCAAATTGGGGCCAACCCATTGTTTACCGTGCTCGACCATACTTTTATGAACGACTACATCAGCTTTTCGGGGGGCATTAATGTGGCGGGGGGATTAAAAGCAGGAACGCTCAGTCGTGAGTGGGTACTGATGAAAAACCCCGAAGTGATTGTCATTGTAAATATGGGCCTGGTAGGCGAAGAGGAAAAAGCCATCTGGGAAAGTTATCCACAACTGCGCGCGGTTAAAAATGAGCTGGTGTTTTTTGTGGAATCGGACATGGCCAGCACACCCAACCCTCCGGATTTTCTAAAGACTTTACAAAGCATGCAGAAAATTTTGCAGGCCCGTTAATCCTAAAAAAAACGCCTGCATTTCAAAAGTCCTACAAGCACGCCTTACCATCTAAAAAACAGTTGCCCAAGCATGAAAAACAAATACCTGTCCTGGACGCTTTTCACCCTGCTGCTGCTCCTTCTTTTTGTAGGGGCGGCGCTGCTTTCGCTGACAACCGGCGAGGCGGCGATAGGACTGGGTGATTTGTTGCCCGTTTGGCGGGATGGGGAGCAAATGGAACATTTCATACTTACCCGGATTCGTTTGCCCCGCATCGTTCTGGCTCTGGCCGTGGGCGGTTCCCTGAGTCTGTCGGGCGCCATATTGCAAGGCATCTTCCGCAACCCGCTGGTGGAACCCTATACACTGGGGATTTCAGGGGGCGCCGCCCTGGGCGTAGCCCTCATTATTGTTACGGGCCTACACCTGAGTGTGGGGGCCTTTATGCTGCCGCTGTCGGGTTTCAGCGGGGCGGCTATTGTCATTGTATTGGTGGGACTACTGGGCTTTTTACGGGGTGGGACGGATGTGAACAAAATGCTGCTCATCGGGGTGATGATCAGCTTTGTGGCTTCTTCGGCCATGATGTTTTTGATGGCGGTAACCACTTCGGAGAACATCCACGGCATTGTGTTTTGGATCATGGGCTCGCTCGACGAGCCCAACCCCTTGCTGATCAAGATTACCTTATACACGGCACTCAGCGGCCTGTTGCTGAGCTACCTTTTTGCACGCCCCCTGAACGCCTTGCTGCTGGGGCAGGAAAAGGCGGCCTACCTGGGCATCAACAGCAAGACCACCATTCGCCTCTTGTTTTTACTTGCCTCACTGCTCACAGGCATTTGCGTGGCGGTGGCCGGAGTCATTGGCTTTGTGGGCTTGGTTATTCCACATCTGATTCGCCTGCTGGCGGGTTCGGATTACCGCTTTTTACTGGTGGGCTCTTTTTTGGGCGGAGGCATTTTTCTGGTCTTGAGCGATGTGGTGGCCCGCACCCTCATCGCCCCCAACGAGCTGCCCATCGGGGTGATTACCGGCATCGCCGGGGGCATCCTCTTCATCATTGTACTCAACAAAAACCGAAACCGTCGTCGCCATGCCCAGTAATTACCTACAAATAAAAGATTTGAGCTGCGGTTACGGGAGCGACTTTAATCTGCAGCCGATAACGGTGGGACTGAAACGCGGGGCGCTGGCGGGCATTATTGGGCCCAACGGCTCAGGTAAAACTACGCTGTTCAAGGGCATTTCGGGACAGTTGCCGCTGAAAAGCGGAAGCGTTTGGCTCAACAACTGCAATTTGCAAAGTCTCAAGCTGCGCCAAAAGGCCCGGCGCATAGCGGTGGTTTCACAATTTGTGGATGCGGCCGAAATCAGTGTGGAAGATTATGTGCTGCTGGGACGTCTGCCCTACCGGGCGCCCTTCCAGTTTTTTGAGCCCCAACCAGACGTGCTCCTGGCGCGCAAGTATATGCGACTGACGGGCATTTGGAAGCATCGCAAGAAATACCTCTCCCAGCTGAGTGGCGGCGAGCAGCAGCTCGCAGCCATTGCCCAGGCCCTTACGCAGGAGCCGGAGCTCCTGCTGCTCGACGAGCCCACTTCGCACCTCGACATTACCCACCAGGTACAGGTGCTCAACCTCATCCAGCGTCTCAATAAGGAACTCAAACTGACGGTGCTGATGATCATTCACGACTTGAATCTGGCGGCGGAATACTGCGACTTCCTACTGATGATGAAGCAGGGCGACATCCACAGCTGTGGCACGCCCCGGGAGGTGCTGACTTACGACAGAATTGAGCAGGTTTACAACACCGTGGTGGTTACACAGACCAACCCCCTTTCCGGGAAACCGGCAGTCTTCCTGGTCTCCGAAAACATCCTCAACGACATTAAGGCGCGCTACGGCAAAATCAAGCGCTGATAGGCGTCGCGAAATGACATCAACAGCTTGCCACACAGATATGAAAAAAAGCCTATTTGAAATCACCCATATGGATTGCCCCTCCGAGGAAAACCTCATCCGCATGAAGCTGGGAGAGGTGTCGGGTATTCGCCATCTTGATTTTGACCTGAGTGCCCGCCGGCTTACCGTGCATCATGAAGGTCCCGAAGCCACCCTGGAAGCGGCCCTGGAGAGTCTGCAACTCGGCAGTCGTCGCTTATCGACCGAGCACAGTCGGCAGACTGCATTCTCAGAAAACCGCCACCAAAAAAGATTGTTGTGGACCGTATTGCTCATCAATTTCGGCTTTTTTGTAATCGAAATAAGCACCGGCTTGCTTTCCAGGTCGATGGGCCTGGTAGCCGACAGTCTGGATATGCTGGCCGATGCCTTTGTGTATGGGATCAGCATTTATGCCGTTGGCGGCCCGCTCCTGCGGAAGAAAAAAGTAGCCCGGCTGGCCGGCTACTTCCAGTTGCTGCTCGCCACCCTGGGTTTTCTGGAAGTCCTTCGCCGCTTTTTGGGGACGGAAAAACTGCCTGATTTCAACACCATGATTGTAGTCTCTGTCCTGGCTCTTTTGGCCAACGGCTATTGCCTTTACCTCCTGCAAAAATCGAAAAACAAGCACGAAGCACATATGAAGGCCAGCCTTATCTTCACCTCCAACGATGTTATCATCAACCTGGGCGTGATTGCCGCTGCCCTCCTGGTACTCTGGACCCGGTCGGCCCTTCCGGACCTGATCATAGGCAGCATCGTTTTTTTGTTGGTGGTACAGGGTGCACGAAGAATCTTGAAATTAGGCAAATGAACCAGGACTGGGGTTTACTACGCAGATTATTTTCCGTAAATTGGGACCAACAAAATGTTCTCCCATGCCTACCCGTACATCCCTAAGTCTCCTTGTCGCACTGCTGACCGGTTTCACGGCCCTCAGCGCGCAAGCCTTGGACAAAGAAAAACTGGATCGCTATTTTGCTGTTCTGGATTCCAGCGAGCGCTTCCTGGGCAGTGTGGCCCTGGCGCAGCATGGTCAGATCGCTTACACCCGCTCGGTGGGCTTTGCCCAGCTCGAGCCACTGCAAAAGGCAGACGAAAATACACGTTACCGAATTGGCTCCATCAGCAAAACCTTTACCACCGTTCTTGTCATGAAGGCCATTGAAGCAGGTAAGCTGAGTCTGGACACCCCCCTTTCAACTTTCTACCCGGAAATAAAAAACGCCGCAAACATCAGCATCCGTCACCTGCTCAGTCACCGCAGCGGCATAGCCAACTTCACCGACAATCCCGCCTACCTTGCGTGGCACACCCAAAACCGGACCCGAAGCGAAATGCTGCAGCACATCTCCACCCTGGAAAGCATTTTTGAACCCGGCAGTCGGTCGGCCTACAGCAACTCCAATTACGTGCTGCTCACCCTCATCCTGGAAGAGCTTTATCAGCAGAACTATAGGGACTTGCTGGCACAACACATTACGGGGCCGGTGGGACTGGCCAACACTTTTTTTGACCCTGAGGCTTCGGCCGACAGCCTGGGCTCCCGCTCCTACCTCTTTAACACAACATGGGAAGAAAGTCCCACCACCCACCTATCCATCCCGCTGGGGGCTGGCGGAATCATCTCTACGCCCACCGATTTGCTACGCTTTGCCGAAGCCCTCTTTAGCGGAAAGCTGGTGCAAAAGGAAAGTCTGGATGCCATGTGCGCACTCCGGGACCAGCTGGGGCTGGGCCTGTTTGGCCTTCCCTTTTACGACCAACGGGGCTTTGGGCATACCGGAGGCATAGATGGCTGGTCCTCCGTTTTTGGCTATTTCCCGGACACGAAGACCGCCTTTGCCCTTTGCGCCAATGGCAGTCGCATCAACAACAACGATGTTTCCATTGCCCTGTTGAGCGCCGCCAACGGCAAGCATTTCGACCTTCCGACTTTCAGCAAGTACACCATAAATGAAGTGGATCTGGACCTTTATCCGGGCAGCTATGCCTCTGCACAAATCCCCCTAAAAATAAGCATCCGCCGAGAGGGCCAGAGGCTTATTGCCCAGGCTACGGGCCAGCCCCCCTTTCCGCTGGAGGCTACTGCCCTACATATTTTTAAATTTGAACAGGCGGGCATAGTGATGGAGTTTGACCCCGAAAACCAACGCCTACTTTTAAAACAGGCCGGTGCCGAATTCTTGTTTGAAAGGGAATAAAAGCCTACCATATAAAACGCCAAAACATCAAAAACATAAGCACTCCAATGCACAAGATACTCATCATCAACGGCCATCCCGATAAAGAAAGTTTTTGCACCCAACTGGCCCTCAGCTATAAAAAAGGTGCGGAGCAAAACACGGATGTGGTTTGCGACTTGCTTCATGTGGCCGAGCTGGACTTCGACCCGATTCTCCGGCATGGTTACCGAAAAAGGACCGAGTTGGAGCCGGATTTGCTGAGGGCGCAGGAAGCCATTCGCAGGGCCGATCACCTGGTCTTTGTTTATCCCACCTGGTGGGCGACCTTCCCGGCCCTGTTGAAAGGTTTCATCGACCGGGTATTTCTGCCGGGTTTTGCTTTCAAGTATCGGGAGAATTCGGTGCTGTGGGACAAGCTCCTGAAAGGAAAGACGGCACACTTGATTGTTACTATGGATGCCCCTGCCTGGTACTACCGTTTGGTTAATAAAAGTCCTGGCCACAACGCCATGAAAAAAGGCATCCTGGAATTTTGCGGGGTAAAGCCGGTCAAAGTGACCACGCTGGGACCGGTAAAGACTTCAAGCAACGACAAGCGTCAAAAGTGGCTCCGAAAAGCAGAACAACTGGGAGCCAACAAAAAGTGAAGCATACCTGACACTACAAAACTCCCGCCCCATGATTCAAAAAACGCATACCCTACCTGAAAATTCTCTTTTGAAAGAAGAGGATACGCCGCATCATTACATAGACACCTTTCAACTGCTGCTATTAAACACGCAAAAGACAAGCAGCGTGAACGAAATGCTTGCCCTGTTCCTCGCCAGTGGTCCTAAGTGGGCCGACCGCCTGATGACCCTAAGGAATAAAGTTGCCGGTGCCCTCGGCTTAAAAACATCTGACACACGGCAGGCTGCCCCTACCCTCCAAGACATAGAAAAATGCCAACCCGGCGACCGACTGGGCATTTTCAAAATGCTGGCCAGATCACCGCACGAAGTGGTCCTGGGCGAAAACGACAAGCATTTGGATTTTAAAGTTTCCTTTTTATGTACCCCGACCGATCAGGATAAACAAAGCTTCTCCATCACTACGCTGGTTCACTTCAACAATGTAATGGGGCGAATTTATTTTCTCCCGGTAAAACCTTTCCACTGCCGCATTATCCTGGCAACTTTAAAAAAAATGGAAAGTAAGTTTCTGAGTTAAGCCGGAAAAACGCACTCCAAGCATCTTCAACCCCGACCGGGATAGGGCACATAGTCGCTTTCACCGGGAGGCAGCGTAAAACGCTGATTGATCCAGTCTTCCCTGGCTTCAGCGAGCCGCTCCTTGCTGGAAGACACCAGGTTCCAATCGATGTAACGCGCCTCAGGGAAAGCTTCACCACCGAAGACATAAACCGTTGAACCTGCCTCCATTTCAAAGCTACATAACTTACTGTCCCTGGCAACCAAGAGCTGTTTCGGCGCATAAGTATTTCCGTCACTACGGACAGCCCCATCCAAAATATACAGGCCACTGTCGCCATACAGCTCGTCACCCAAATGAAGGGTCTGGGTGGTGCTGGCTTTGATTTCTATAAAGTACAGTTGGCTGTAAACAGGAACGGGAGACCGCAATCCCAAGGCCTCTCCGGCAATTAATTTAATCTTCAAGCCATCTCTTTCCAGTTGAGGGATGTCCCCGGCTTCAACATGGGTAAAGGAAGGCTCGATCTCCTCCTCTTCTATGGGCAAAGCAACCCAGATTTGAAGGCCGTGCAATACCTTCTCCGAATTTCGCACAGCATCCGGTGTCCGCTCCGAGTGTACCACCCCCTTCCCGGCCGTCATCCAGTTCACCGCCCCCGGTCGAATTTCCACCTCGCTGCCGATGCTGTCGCGATGCAAAACGGCCCCCTCAAACAAATAGGTCAGTGTAGAGAGGCCTATGTGGGGATGCGGCAAGACATCCAAATTCTCACCGGGCCCCATTTCTGCAGGCCCCATATGGTCGATAAACACAAAGGGCCCCACGGCTCTTTTCTGACGAAAGGGCAGCAAGCGCCCCACCAAAAAGCCACCGATATCGGCAGCACGCTCAGGAACAATCAAAGCAAGATTTGACATAGACGTATTTTTCAATTTCAGTCCAAGATAGCTGATAATTCCTTTGCCAACAAGCGCCTTACTTATTGCGCTCTGTATGAAAACAACCAAGATGTTTTGTCTCAAACGTTTTTGTTGTTTGTCAAACAACAAAAGTGTATTTTTACAAACAACAGATTACAATAAACGACATGATACTAGAAAAGGACATATTACAAGTCATTGAACAGCAAAAAGAACGATTGCTAGGCATATCGACTGGTCAAGCTCGCCAAATCGAAATAAATTTGAAAAACATCGCATCACATGCGTTGATCATCACCGGAATCAGGCGGTGTGGAAAAAGCACCCTCATGCATCAAATGATTAAAAAGACCGCTGAGGATAAGTCGCTGTATGTTAATTTTGAGTCCCCCTTTCTCTATAACTTTTCAATGAATGACTTTTCTCGCTTGGATAATATCATCCAGAAGACAGGTGCAAATTGGCTGTTTTTCGATGAGATACAAACAATCGAAAAATGGGAATTATATGTCAGACAGAAACTTGATGAAGGTTACAAAGTAGTGGTGACAGGATCTAACGCGTCTCTTTTAAGCAGTGAATTGGGCACAAAACTAACAGGAAGGCACATATCACAAGAGCTTTTCCCGTTCTCGTATAAAGAATTCATCACCTTTAAGGCCTTACAACCTGATAAAGAATCGGCAAAAGATTATTTACACAAGGGAGGTTTTCCAGAGTACCTTAAAACCGAAGATTTGTTCCAACTATCCAGCTTGTTCGACGACATTCTGATTAGAGATATTGTTGCTCGATTTGGGATTAAGGAGATAAAAAGTCTACAAAACTTAGCCTTGTACCTGATCACAAATGTAGGAAACAGGTTTTCCGCCTCAAAAATGAGACAACCTTTGTCCATATCATCCACAAGCACAATCACCAATTGGCTCACTTACTTAGAAAACAGTTACCTGTTTTCATTTGTGCCAATGTATAGCCACTCGCTGAAAGCCATGCTCGTGAACCCCAAAAAAGTTTACTGCGTCGATACAGGCCTGGTTCAATCTTTATCCTTAAAGGGCAGCGAAGATTGGGGACAGAAGTTCGAGAACCTTATATTCACCCACTTAAGAAGAAGGCATAAAGAAATATTTTATTTTGACAACAAAGGAGGGGCCGAGTGCGACTTTATTGTCATGCGTCATGGAAAAGCACTGAATATTATTCAGGTTTGCTATGAACTGACTCCTGACAATCTCGACCGTGAAATAAACGGGGCAATGGAGGCGATGTTTTTCTTCTCTTTAAAAACAGCCACTTTGGTTACATTTTCAGACAAGGACGAGATCAAGAAGAATGGCTGCACCATAGCGATTGTTCCTGCCCATGAGTTTCTGTGCGAAAAAGCATAGTCTGAATAAGGCGATACCATCCAAGGACTGTGAATATCCTGTTACTAAAAAACGGTGGTTTTGTACCCAACGGTTTTGTTGTTTCAATGCAGAGAGTCAGTTGTAAAAACTAAAAGTCTTTCAAGATACCGTGCAATAAACAACCCTCACTTTGATACAAACAAATTCAAAAACAACCCTCACTTTGATACAAAGTTTTGTATATTTAACCCTAAATTTAATACAAACCATCCGATGTTTAAGCGAGAAATATTACTTGAGTTAAACAAGTGGAAAGATAAAACATTTCGGAAGCCATTGGTTATAAGAGGCGCCAGACAGGTTGGCAAAACGACTGCCATCCATCTGTTTTCGAAACAATTTGATCAATACATTTATCTAAATCTTGAAAAAGCAGAAGAGCGGGAAATCTTTGAGCAAGCTTACCCGTTTTCCGATCTGATCACCTACCTTTTTATCTACGCGGGTAAAAAAAGGAATGGAGGGTCTACCCTCATTTTCATCGATGAAATTCAGAATTCTCCGAAAACAGTCGCCCTATTAAGATATTTCTATGAAGAAGCAAGCGATTTGTATGTTGTTACTGCAGGCTCATTATTAGAAAGTATCTTAGACAGAAAAATATCCTTTCCTGTAGGCAGGGTGGAATATATGGCCATACATCCTTGCTCTTTCAAGGAGTTTCTATATGCTACTGATCAGGAGCCTCTGGCTAACGAATTAGAAAAAGCAGAAGTACCTTCATTTCTGCATAACAGACTAATCGCTTTGTTTAAAAAGTATGCCACTCTGGGGGGAATGCCGGAGGTGCTGAAGCATTATGCCAGCGGTGTCGATATTTCTTCCCTAGCATCGGTATATGATAGTCTTATTCAATCATTTTCGGATGATGTGGAAAAATACGCAACATCTTCATCTCAAGCTCAATACATCAGGCATGTCATTAGCAATGCTTTTGCAGAAGGAGGAACCAGAATTTCTTTTGAAAAATTTGGCAACTCTGATTATCGGTCCAGGGAAATGAAAGAAGCCTTTCGAGCCCTGGAAAAAACCATGCTGATCAGATTGGTTTATCCCACCACCTCAATTGAAATACCTTCGACTCCGGCACTTACCCGAAAGCCCAGACTGCATGTGTTAGATACCGGGCTCATTAATCATGTCCGGGGACTGGTAGGTGATCTTGTGTTTAATGAAATCATAAGTGATACCCACAGAGGAATTATTGCCGAACACATTACAGGGCAAGAACTTCTTGCTTCCAAATTTTCCATCAGCAATGCATTAAATTTCTGGGTGCGGACTAAGAAGGGATCCAATGCTGAAATAGATTACATTATTCAGCATAAGGGGCAACTTATTCCTGTTGAAGTAAAGGCGGGGGCTATTGGAAAATTACGCTCTTTACATCAATTCATGGATCAGTCGCCCGGTAAAATTTCCGTGCGTGTTTATCAGGGTCCGTACCTCGTACAGGAAGCAATAACCATAGCCGGAAAAAAGTTTACCCTTCTCAACCTTCCCTTTTATTTGGTTCATCGCATCGAACAGGAACTGGATAAAATAATGGATTAGCCTGTTAATATACTGTTATTAAAAATCCCTCCCCAATTCTTCCGATTTAGAAAATAAGCCCTACATTTGCAATCGTATTTGGTTTTTGTACGGCGTTCGCCGCACAAAATAAAGAGGGAATCCGGTGCTTCCGTAAGGAAAATTCCGGAGCTGTACCCGCAGCTGTAAGTTCTATCAATGATTTGGACACCACTTTTGCCACTGTCGCAAGACGGGAAGGCTGTCAAAATCAGGAACGAGCCAGAAGACCTGCCAGATGGATTCAGTATTAATCAAAGCTTCGGGACTAAAGCTTGTGAAACCTGTATTTTTCATCTTTCACAAAACAACACCCTGAGCGCATTCGAAAACGTAAAATGCGTCATCTGTTTCTGTTTATCGGTCTGCTTACTGCCGACCTTATTTTTGCCGGAAATCCGGAACCGCTGGTCATCGACACCGTTCACCTCGAGGGCGTAACCCTGGTGAGCGACTACCAAAGATTTCAGCCGGGGGCCAAAATCGACCGCATCCGCAGCGAAAAGCTGCAGCACATGCCCGAGGCCGGTCTCGACCAGGCGCTCATGCGCCTGTCGCCCATTTATGTTAAGGGCAACGCGGGGGGACTGGCCACCATTCGTTTTCGGGGCACGGCCGCCAATCATACGGCCATCCGATTGGGGGGACTCAACATCAACTCACTCACGCTGGGACATGCCAACGCGTCCAGCATCCCCACTTACCTCTTCGACGGCATCCATTTGCAATACGGTGGTGCTTCGGCCATCAATGGCTCGGGCTCCATTGGGGGCACCGTTTATTTGGAACAGAAAAGCATGTGGACTAAGGGGCAGCGCATTAACCTCAGCAGCACCGCCGGTTCCTTTGGCGAACAATTTTACGGCAGCAAAATTTATATCGGCAACGGAAGTTGGGAATCGGTCACCAAGGCCTACTGGTTTCAAAAAGAGAACGATTTCTATTTCAATAACCCCTACCACGAGAACTATTACACCAATCCTCAGCCCGTAAGGGAAAAGCAGCAGGGAGCAGCCATCGAGAACAAGGGCTTGATGCAGCAGCTTAATTATCGCTTTGACCCTGCCGCAACCCTTCAAAGTACCTTTTGGTATGAGGACAGCTGGCACGAGGTGCAGCCCAATATGCAATCGAACAGTCCGACAGTCCCCGAACTGCACAACAAAAACTTCCGCTCCTGGGTGGGCTACGACAACCTAAATAATCCGGTAAGCTTTAAGCTGGGGGCAGGCTACGTGCACGATGAGCAGTTGTACCAGAAAAACGAGGATCAGCTGATCGTTACCGACCGCCTGGTCACGGAGGCCGCTGCCGGCTACAAGCTGGCGCCCGACAAGGAGTTGAAGGCGGGCGTCCTGTACAAGTACATTGTACCGGAGGTGTACGCCTATTCCAAAGACGTGATCGACTACGAGCAACAACTGGACCTCTACCTGTCGTACTACTTTGAGCCGGTGGAAAACCTCAAAGCCACCGTAAACGTGCGGCAAATGCTGGTGACCAATTTCAAGGCCCCCTTCACCCCTGCCTTGCTGCTTGAATACAAGGCGGCGGGCACATCAAAGCAACAGCTTTCGGTGACGGGCGGACTCTCACGCAGCTACCGCATCCCCACCTTCAACGACCGCTACTGGGGGGCACAGGGCAACCCCAACTTAAAGGCCGAGGATGGATTGAATGCCGAAGCGGGTTTCAGTTACCTCCGTCAGATGGGGCACAACCACCTTAAGGCCAAGGTCAATCTCTTTTACATGGATGTAGACAACTGGATTCAATGGAGCCCGGGCTCCATTGACTGGGAAGCCCGAAACATCAACCGGGTGGTCAGTAAGGGATTGGAACTGCAGTTGCAGAGCCTCTTTCACCTGGGTCCGCTCGAAACAGAGTGGGGCGGCAACTATTCCTTTAATCCGGTACACGACAAGGATCAAAACAACAAACAACTGATTTATGCCCCCAGGCATAGCGGCAATTTTTACGGCGACCTAAAGTGGAAAGCGGCGGGACTGTCGGCCGACGCCAGCTACACCGGCGAACGCCTGCACAACAAAGTGGGCGATTCACTTCCGGCGCATTTCCTGACCAACCTATCGATCTGGTACCGTTTCAATTACCGCCAACAAAGTCTGCGCCTAAGCGCACAAGTGCTCAACCTTGGCGACGTCGACTACCAAAATGAAGCCTACTACGCCATGCCGGGCCGCAGTTTCAAACTCAGTCTGAGCCTGGATTTATACAACAATAAATAACCATTAATACCAACAATCATGTACGCAAAAAACAGCTTTTTTGATTGGAGCAACAAAGCGCTTTGGAGCCTGGCCCTCCTGACCGCTCTGGGCTTGAGTGCCTGCTCCGACGACAACAACGACCAGCCCAAACAGGAAATCAACGAAGAAATATCCGGGGCCTATTTCCTGAATTTTGGCAGCTACGACAAGGGTGGCAGCAGCATTACCCGCTACGATTTTCGAAAGGATGCGCTCACCAACAATTATTTTGAGGCGCAAAATCCCCAAATGACCATCAAATCGAACATTCAGTACGGCGCCGTTTACAAGGACACCATATACTTAATGGGCAACTCGGCCGATGAGCTCATATCGGTGGACCTGCAATTCAAACCCACCGGCAATGCCGTGCGTGAGGGGATTGAAAAACCGCGCTTCTTTGTGGGCCAGGGCGACTACCTCTACATTTCGTGCTGGGGAAAAGATGCCGACTTCCAGGAAATGCCTGGCTCCTACATTGCCATTTACAATACCAAAACCCGTAAGGTGGAGGACAAGATTGCCCTGCCAGGGGGACCGGAAGGACTGGCCCTTGCCAACGGCAAATTGTATGCGGCGCTCAACTATAGACCGCAGGTGGCGGTGATCGACCTTAACTCCGAAGCAATCGATTATATCGACATGCCTGCTGTCAGCGCCTATTTTGTAAACGATGCCGACGATAATCTATATCTGGCACTTTCCAGCTACGACCCCACTGCAGAAACAGGCTTAGCCTACATCAACACCACAACCGATGAGCTGGAGGACAATTACGTGCTCCAGGGAGTCAGCACCACTTACGCCAGTATACTAACGGCCAACAGCGACGCCAGCACCCTTTACCTGGTTGCTGCCGTATGGGGAGAGCCAGGCAGCATCTTTGCTTTTGATACCCAAACCGGGGAGTTCTCAGAATTCATTGACAACCTAAACGGCGTAAACGGCATCGAAATAAACCCTTTCAACAAGGATATATATGTGCTGCAGTCCGGAAACGTAACCGAAGCGGGCAGTGTAAGTATTTATAACGCAGAGGGAGCTCACCAAAAGGACCTGAACATAGGCATCTCGCCCTACTGGACCTTGTTCCTCGACTAAGGCTCATCGCCACACAAAGACAACCAAGGATTTGATTATCTGTCCGATAAGTCCCGGGTGCCGTGCAACGGCACAGTACCCGGGATTTTCTTAAAACCACAAACCTATGGCAGTCACCTTTATCAGCGGGGGACAACGTTCCGGCAAGAGTTCCTACGCCCAACAACTGGCCGAAGCAAGCAGCAAGCAGCCGGTTTATCTGGCCACGGCCCGGCACTGGGACGAGGACTTTAGCCAACGCATCGAGCGCCACCAACGCGACCGGGGTCCACAATGGACCACCGTGGAGGAGGAAAAGCACCTGGGACGCGTCGCCCTGGAAAAACGCACCGTGCTGCTCGACTGCATTACCCTCTGGCTTACGAATATTTTTCACGACAACAGCTGCGATGTGGAAGCTGCCCTGCAAGTGGCCAAAAACGAATGGGAGCTCTTGCTGAAGAAAAACAACGAGCTGATTGTCGTCAGCAACGAATTGGGCATGGGCATCCATGCCCGGGACGAAGTCTCCCGAAAATTCACCGACCTGCAGGGCTGGATGAACCAGCACATTGCCCGTCGGGCCGACCGCGTAATACTTATGGTTTCCGGTCTACCCTTAATCATTAAATAAACGCAGGCAAAACACTACAAGCTAAATTTTTCAAAATCATCAATTTCCATCCCATGACCACCCAAAACATACAACAAGCGCTGCAACACAAAATTGACAACAAGACCAAACCCCACGGGGCTTTGGGCGAACTGGAAGCTTTGGCCTTTAAGGTAGGCTGCATCCAAAACAGCCTCTCGCCCCAACTGCGCCAACCCACCATGCTGGTCTTCGCGGCCGACCACGGATTGGCCGACGAAAAAATCAGTCCCTACCCCAAAGACGTTACCTGGCAAATGGCCATGAACTTTGTAGCCGGAGGCGCAGCCATCAGCGTTTTCTGTCGACAAAACGGCATTGCGCTGAAGGTCATCGACGCCGGCGTCGATTACGACTTTCCGACCGACAGTCCCATCGTGCCTTCAAAAATTGCGCGCGGCTCGCGCAACATGCGTAAAGAACCGGCCATGACCACCGGCGAGTGCGAAAAAGCACTGGCTGCCGGTCGCGCCTTTGTGCGTGCCGAAGCCGAAGCCGGATGCAACACCATTGGTTTTGGCGAAATGGGCATCGGCAACACCTCGCCCTCTTCGCTTTTGATGCACCGCTTTTTGGGGCTACCCATAGAAACCTGCACGGGAGCAGGTGCCGGCATGCGGGGCGAGCAGCTGAGCTACAAGCAGCAGGTACTCAAAGAGATTTCAGAAAAATACGACCCACAAACGCCCCTGGAGACGCTGGCGACTTTTGGGGGACTGGAAATTGCGATGATGGTGGGGGCCTACCTCGAAGCACGTGAGCAAGGCATGGTTATCCTGGCCGATGGCTTTATCTCTACCGTCAGTCTGCTGACGGCCTGTCAATTCAACCCGAAAGTAAGCGAGAATGTCGTCTTTTGCCACCAAAGCGATGAGCAGGGACACAGCCTCTTACTGAAGCACTTTGGCGCCCGTCCCATTCTGCAGCTGGGCATGCGTGTAGGCGAAGGCACCGGCGTTGCCGTTGCCCTGCCCGTGCTCCAGAGCGCTGTAAAATTCCTCAACGAAATGGCCAGCTTTGAAGACGCCGGAGTATCCAACAAGTAAATAGACCCTGCAGTCCTACAAAATTACCCACCCAAAACCAAAACAGCAGGCAGCCGACCCCGCTCGGTCTGTCTGCTGTTTTTAGCTGAGTTAAAAAAACGTCCTCAATTTTGTGTAGTTTTAAGGTTCCAAAACACCATAACCAAAACAGCGACATGCACATCTTTTTCACCGCACTGATGTTTTTCACGCGCATTCCCGTGCCGGCCTCGCTGCCCTATTCACCGGGACTGTTGAATAAGGCCCTGCGCTTTTTCCCGCTGGTAGGGGCACTGGTCGGTGCCCTGGGCGCAGGTATATTGTGGCTGGCCCTGCTTGTGCTGCCCCTGCCTTTGGCCCTCTTGTTGAGCATACTGGCGACCATTTTCATCACCGGGGCTTTTCATGAGGACGGTTTCGCTGATTTTTGCGACGGTTACGGGGGCGGTATGACCACCGAACGCATTCTCGACATCATGAAGGACAGTCGCCTGGGCACCTATGGAACGGTGGGACTCCTGGCTATGCTGGCGACCAAATACACCGCCCTGCTGCACCTCCCCCCTTCCGAAATCTTTGGGCTGCTGATAGCGGGCCACACCCTGAGTCGCCTCCTTCCGGTGCTGCTGGTACGCACCACCCCATACATCCGCGAGGATGCCCTCAGCAAGGCCAAGCCCATTGGCAATGAGGTCAACACCGCCTCCCTATGGATAGCGAGTCTGACTGCCCTCCCCTTTCTACTGCTCCTGCCCCTGCAACTTACGGTCCTGCTGCTGCCCGCAGCCCTGCTCGTTTACTGGCGTTTTCGCCACTACATCATGAAGCGTACCGGAGGCTACAGCGGCGATGTACTCGGCGCCCTGCAGCAACTTGTTGAAGTCACCCTGTACGTAGTCGCAGTTATTTATTACAACCATTTTTAAGCCATGCAACTCACGCTCTTACGTCACATCCAGACCCAGGCCCCGGAGGGACTCTGTTACGGACAAAGCGAACCGCCGCTGCCGGACGATTTCGAAAAGCAGCACCGCCAGCTGGCCCGGGCCCTGCAGAAGAAGAAATTCCACGCCATCTATTCCAGTCCCCTTAGCCGTTGCGCCCTGCTGGCCAGCGCCATTGCCGGCGACCAGCAGGTGGCCTTCGACGAGCGCCTGATGGAACTCAATTTTGGCGACTGGGAGGGCTTGCATTGGAGCGAAATTGAGCAAAAGCCCGAAGCGCAGGCCTTCTTCGACGACTACCTGCGCTGCGCGCCGCCCGGAGGAGAGTCTTTCGAGGATCTCATTGTCCGCATCGAAGCCTTTTTAAGAGACCTCAAAAAGAAACATCCCCGTCAGCAAATCCTCGTAGTGAGTCACGGCGGTCCCATCCGCGTGGTACACGGATTGGCCGAAAATTTATCGCCGGAGCACTATTTCAACCGTCAGGTGGCCTACGGACACCTGGCACAAATCTGCCTTTAATGACCAAACAAGAAACTTTGCGTCCCCTGATGTTTGTCGGTACCGGCTCCGATGTGGGCAAATCGGTGCTTACGGCCGCTTTTGGTCGACTGCTGCTGCAGGAAGGCTACCGACCGGCCCCCTTCAAGGCCCAAAATATGTCGCTCAACAGCGGAGCCAGTCCCGAAGGCCTGGAAATGGGCCGCGCTCAAGTGGTGCAGGCCGAGGCCTGCGGAATCAGTCCCTCCGTCCACATGAACCCCATCCTCCTCAAACCCACCGGCGATAAAGTGAGCCAGCTCGTACTCCTGGGCAAGCCGGCCGGGGACCAAAGCGCGCAGGAATATTTTAACCGGGGCGACCGCGACGCCCTCTTCGAAGTGGCCATGCAGTCGTGCCGCAGACTGATGGAGCGCTACAGTCCCCTGCTGATTGAAGGCGCCGGATCCATTTCGGAAGTGAATTTGTGGGACCGCGACATCACCAACCTGCGGGTGGCTGAGGCGGTGGATGCGGCGGTGATTCTGGTGGCCGACATCGACCGGGGCGGGGTCTTTGGCTCGGTGTATGGCTCCATTCAACTGCTGCCACCCAAGTACCGGCGCTTGATCAAGGGCATCCTCATCAACAAATTCAGGGGCGATGCCGAACTTTTCGAAGATGGCCGAAGCATGCTGGAAGAACTGACCGGCGTGCCCGTGATTGGCGTAGTGCCCTACTTTCGCGATATTTTTATTGAACAGGAAGATTCGGTGGTGCTGGACCACATGAAGCAGGAACCTCAGGAAGGAAAAATTAATGTTGGTGTGGTGGCCCTGCCCCACATGTCCAACTTCACCGACTTCGATACCCTGCAGCAAGTGGAGGAAGTGCAAGTCTTTTACCTGCGGGAGGCTAAGGCGGTAAAGGACGCAGACATCGTACTGCTCCCCGGCTCAAAAAGCACCATCGCCGACCTGCTTTATCTGCGCCAAAACGGCATGGAAGCCGCCATTCTACAGCACCACCAGTCCAACAAGCCGCTCTACGGCATTTGCGGCGGCTTTCAGATGATGGGCCAAAGCATTGCCGATCCGCAGGGTGTGGAGGGTACGGTCAAAGAAGTGCGGGGCATGGGTATTTTGCCGGTAAAAACGGTATTGGGGACGGACAAGAAGACCGAGGTCTGCCGGTTCCACTTTCTGGACCAGCCGACCGTGAGCGGTCGCGGTTACGAAATTCACATGGGCAGGACCACCGGCGGTGACGCACTTTGTCGCCTGGACGACGGCAGCATAGATGGCGCTCGTCTGAACGCGCGCTGCTGGGGCACCTACATCCATGGGATACTCGACAACGAAGCCGTCCTTCAGGAAATCCTCCAAATGGTGCGTCCCGGCATCCGGGTCAGGGCCAATTATGCGGCCCTGAAGGAAAAGGGCTTCGACCAGCTGGCCGACTTGCTGCGCAGGCACATCGACCTGCCCTATATTTACCAACTGCTTCAAAAATAAGTCACCATGTTGCAGGGCCACGGCAATAACCGCAATGCGTTTCCGGGAAAAATAAGCTGCGATTTCAGCTCCAATGTGCTGCCGGCAGCTCTGCCGGGCGACTTGCTGGAGCATTTGAAAGGGCGACTCGAAACATTGAGCGACTACCCCGAGGTGGATGCCGCGAGTGCCGCCCGCTGTCTGCAAACCCAACACGCCGCCAGCGGAGCAGGAGTCCTGGTGACCAACGGCAGTACCGAGGCCTTTTACCTCCTGGCCCACCTGTTCCGTGGTGCCCGCTCGGGCATTGTGCTTCCCTCCTTTGCCGAATACGAAGACGCCGCCCGCTGCTGCCAGCACCAAATCAGTTTCCTAAAGGCAGAAGCGGTGAATGTAAAGAACTGCCGGCAACTGGACCTCCTATGGCTGGGGCAGCCGAACAATCCCGACGGTCGCTGCTGGTCGCCCCACTTCCTGCGCAAATTGGCGCAGTCCCTGCCGCAGACCACCCTCCTGATCGACGAAGCCTACCAGGAACTCTGCTCAGACGCTGAGGGTCTGACCACCCAAGTCCTGCCCCCCAATATGGTGGTGGTACGCTCCCTCACCAAGATCTATGGTCTGGCGGGACTCCGGGCCGGCTATCTGCTGGCTCAGGGAAAGCTGCTGGAAAAGCTGCAGCCCCTGCGCATGCCCTGGAGCGTGAACAGTCTGGCCCTGGCGGCCATCACCTGGCTGCATGCCCATCCGACCGACCATAAGCCACAAATCGACACAACGCTGTCCGAAGCCCGGAAGCTGCAAAAAGCCCTGCGCCAAAGGCCGGAGCTGGAGGTAACGCCCTCTGCCTGCAACTTTTTTCTGACACGTACCCGGGTGGGCACGGCGGCGGACCTACAGCGCTATTTGGTGGCGGAGCACGGACTCCTAATCAGAAATGCCGATAATTTCCGGGGACTGGGACCGGGTCATTTTCGGGTGGCGGCGCAGACGCCCGCCGCCAATCTGCAACTGCAAAAAGCCATAGTGGATTGGTTGAATCAGCAACAATAAGCGAATTACTGCCCTGGCTGCTGCCGCTGTTGGTGGGCTATGGGGCCGACTTGCTGCTGGGCGATCCGCGACACTGGCCGCACCCGGTAAAGGGCTTTGGGCATGCCATCGGCAAGGCAGAAAGACTGCTGAACCGCGGTTCGCAACGCCTGCTGAAGGGTCTGCTTCTGGTGCTGGTACTGGTAACGACCGTTTTTATCGCCCTGCAGTATTGCACGGCCCTGCTTGCCCTGAGTCCCTGGCTCTACTACCCCGCTGCCAGTCTGCTCGTATTTTGGGGACTGGCCAACCGCAACCTCATCGATGAAGTGAAGGCGGTGGACAAAGCCTTAACCAATGGGGGACTCCCCGCCGGTCGCCGCCAACTCTCCATGATTGTGGGTCGAGACACAAGTCGCCTCGACGAAAACCAAATCCGGACAGCCGCCCTGGAAACCCTGTCCGAAAATCTGAGTGATGGCGTTATTGCCCCGCTGTTTTACTACCTGGTGGGTGGACTCCCCCTCATGTGGAGCTACAAAATGGTGAACACCCTCGATTCGATGTTGGGCTACAAAAGCGATCGCTACCGCCTCTTTGGGCGCGCCGCCGCCCGTCTCGACGATGTGGCCAACTTTGTCCCCGCCCGCCTCACCGCCCTGCTGATGGTAGTGGTTGGCGGCTCGACCCGCGCCCTGCGCTTCCTCTTTCGCTACGGACACCGCCACACCAGTCCCAATGCCGGCTACCCCGAAGCCGCCCTGGCGGGCATCCTGGACTTACGCTTTGGAGGGCCCTCCACCTACCACGGTCGGGTCCATAAAAAACCCTGGATCGGGAAACGATCCAGGGCCGTTTCGCAAAAAGATTTGCTTCGTGCCTGCGCCATCAATCAACGCAGCACCCTGGTGATGGTGGTCTTAGTCGTGACTATGCTGTTGTTGCAGGGTGGCGTTCTCCTCCCTTAACTTGTCCTCCGGCATCAATATCAAACGCAGCGAAGTGTTTTTGGTCAGGTACAACCAGGCCCAGTTGATGAAGATGACCAGGCGGTTACGCACACTCAAAATCAACATCAGGTGCAAGAACATCCACACCAGCCAGGCGGTGCAGCCCTTGAAACGAAAAAATGGCAAATCAACCACCGCCTTGTTGCGGCCAATGGTGGCCATGGAGCCCAAGTCGCGGTACTCGTACGACTTCTGGGCCTGCCCCTTCTCCACCCTTGCAAAATTGCGCGCCAAATTCCTTGCCTGATTAATGGCCACATTGGCCACCTGGGGATGCCCTTTGGGGTACCTGGGAGTTTCCATATAAGCAATATCGCCCAGCGCATAAACCCTGTCGAGTTGTTCCACCCGGTTAAAGCGATCGACTTTTATGCGGTTGCCCGGGGCCTCCACCTCAGCGGGTAAACCCGCTATTCGGTTGCCGGTCACACCGGCTGCCCAGATCACCGTCTTGGCCTCAAGACTGGTGCCGTTGCTCAGTTGCAGCGTACGCCCGTCGTAATCCTTCACAAAAGTTGAGGTCACCAGTTTCACCCCCATTTTTTCGAGGTAGCGGCGACTGGCCTCCCGGGAGGCCACGCTCATGTTGTTGAGCGTATGGGCACTGCCCTCTACCAGATAAATGGTAAATTTGGAAAAATCGATGCGGGGATAATCTTTGGGCAGTACGTTTTTACGAATCTCGGCAAAGGCACCGGCCAGCTCAACGCCGGTGGGCCCCGCACCCACAATCACCAGGGTCTGGTAATAGGCTTTTTGCTCGGCCGGAGCGGTGATGGTGCGCTCAAAGGTCATCAAAATATGGTTACGGATGTGTATGGCATCTACCGACGATTTGAGGGTGAAGACATGCTTGGCGATGTTGTTGTTCCCAAAAAAGTTGGTCTTACAACCCGCTGCAATCACCAGGTAGTCGTAGGCAAAGGACCCGATACCCGTATGTACCTTTTTCTGTTCGGTATCGATGCGATCGACCACCGTCAGACGAATTTGCACACTCATGTTGCCGTGAAAAATGTTGCGCAAGGGAAAGGAAATACTCGCCGGCTCTATTTGCGAAGTGGCCACCTGATAAAACAAGGGCTGAAACTGGTGATGGTTCACCTTATCGATGAGCAATACGTCAAAATTTCTTTTATCCAGTTGACGCACAAACTGGATGCCGGCAAAACCGCCGCCGATCACAACCACTCTGGGTTTCTGCTTCAAAGTCATCATTTCTGGTTTTAGCCTGCTTTATTCATAAGTTGTCGTTATGAGATAATTTATGAATAATGCAGGTTAGGACTAACTACTCCTTTAAAACAGTCGGATGCCGGCAAAAGTTGTGTTAAAAAAGAAAAATTTCTTTAATTAAATCAGATCCCTCCGGAAGCTTGATTGTACTGTGAAGGACTTACGCCAAATTCCTTTTTAAAAGTGCTTCCAAAATAACTTAAATCCTTAAACCCACATTGCAGGGAGACTTCAGATACAGTCGTTACTCCTTCGCTTAACAACTCCACAGCACGGGCCATTCGAAGTTTTCGGATCATCGTATTCGGATTGATGTCGAGCACTTCAGAGCATTTCCTGTACAACATAGAATTACTGATACCCAACTTCCTGACGATCAACTTAACCGATAGATCAGAATTGGCCAGGTTTTCTTCGATAAAGGCGCGTACCCGTGAAAGCAGCTCATCATCTTTCCCCGAAGCCGCCAACTCCAATCCATTGGGTTTAACCTGCAATTCCTTCTTGCGTCGACTGTTGGCCAGAAGCGCCTCCACCCTGGTCAACAAGGTATTCAAATTAAAAGGTTTCACCATATAACTGTCGGCTCCCGCCCGATATCCACTGGCTTTGTCGCTGTCGCTGCTGCGGGCAGTCAAAAGAATAAAAGGAATGTCTGAGGTCTTTTCACCCGACTTAATGCGCTTACATAAAGTAAGACCATCCAATCCGGGAACCACCAGATCCGACACAATCAAATCAACTCTTCTCCCCTGAATCAGTTCGTAGGCAGCTACACCATTATTGGTTTCCAGTACCTGAAACAAGGGTTCCAGGTTGCTTCGAAGCATACTCCTGAAATCGGCATGCTGATCAACCAATAAAACAGAAGGACGATCCTCGCTTCCGGCACTCAGGTTTCTTATTCGCAAGAGGGTTTCTTCCTCCACGCGTTCGGGCAAAAGCACCCGCATGGGTTCCCAGGCAGAGTCCGAGTCCCTGACCATCTCTGCCGGAGAAAAGCTGCTGCGGGAAACCGGCACCCTAAAACGCACCTCCGTGCCGCCTGTGGGGGGACTATGCAGCTCTATCTGCCCTTTATGTGCCTCTGCCATGGCTTTGGAGAGGGCCAGGCCAATTCCAAAACCACCCCCATTCTGCTGTTCTCCGCTAATCGAATGATGACGGTCGAACAACAGCCTTTGTCTTTCAGAAGAAATCCCATCCCCGCTGTCGCTCACCTCAAAACAAGCCCACAAAGCACCCTCCTCGCGCTCTCCCCACAAGCGCAACTGAACCTGGCCACCTTCGGGCGTAAATTTGAGCGCATTTGACAAAACATTGTATAAAACAACATCCAATTTCTCTACATCGAACCAAACTTCCTGCTCGGGAAAATCCAACAAAATGTCGAACATCATTCCTTTTCTTCTTGCCAAGGGGAGAAAGCTTTGTCCCACCTGCTCCACAAAAGATTTCAAGTCCCCCTTGCTCACACGTAAAGGCAGGGTATCCTCCTCCGATTTACTGAAGTACAAAAACTGCTTGTTCAGGCGATTCAGCCGAACTATGTTGCGCTCAGCCAAAGCTACATCCCGCGAATTAGGAGCCGAACGGGCATGCTTCCAATCCTCCAGCAAACACGACAAAATACTCAATGGCGTAAAAAACTCATGGGCCACATTGGCAAAAACGCCCTGTTTAAAATGATTCAAGGCATCTGATTTCTCTCGCTCTATATGCTCAACGGCCAAGGCCTGTTTAACTTTCTGGTTGTTCTGCTCCATTTTAAAAAACAACAAAATCACCAGACCCAAAACCAAACTGTAGCCCAGATAGGCCAGGCCAGTTTTATAAGGGGCTGGCTTAACCTTCAAAAACAATTCCTCTTCCTGAGGGCTCCAAACTCCATATCCATTAGCCGCTCTAATCTTTAAGACATAAGACCCCGGTTTAAGATTGGAAAAATCAAGGGTCCTTGCTCCCGCCCCCATTCGCCGCCATTCGGTATCCAAACCTTCCAGTTTCACGGCAAACATATGGTTCTGCGGCTGAGAATAAGAAAGTGCCGAAAAAGTCACCGAAAAATTATTGGTCAAGTGAGTCAAGACCAATGGGTCGTCCAGGCTGGTAAGTGGAACCACTTCCTCATTCATAACTTTTAACTCCGTAATTACCACCGGAGGGGAATAATCGTCCAGACGGACTGATTCCGGATCAAAAAAATTAAGGCCATTGTTGCCCCCAAAAAGCAGATTTCCATGCTCATCTTTAAAGCCGGCTCCCTTATTAAAAATATTGCCCTGCAAACCATTATCCTCCAAAAAATTATTGACCTCAACATCCACCCCGGACACTTGCAGGCGCGTTAGGCCTCTATTGGTACTGACCCAAAGAAAGCCCTCACGGTCTTGCTGAATGTCGTAAATATTGGCCCCCGGCAGGCGCCCGTCTAAGCTTCTAAAGGAATCAGAATCGGCGTGTTTCCAGAACAACCCACCGCCGGCAGTCCCCATCCAGAAATGCCCCTCGGCATCAGAGAAAATGGTGTTCACATTATCGGTAATCATGCCATTGGCCTCCCCTTCAAAAGCAGAAACACGCTCAAAAACCAAGGGAAAGTGACTGCGAATATCGGACACCAGGCGATTGAGTCCATGATCGTAAGTCGCTACCCACAAAACACCTTCCCGATCCTGCATAATTTTCGAAATCCGATTGCTGCTGATGGAATGCTTATCCCCGGGCCGATGCTCATAATGCATCACATTAAAACCTAAAAAGTTTTGGGAATCATAATGAACAATTTTATACAGTCCATTCTCGGTCCCTACCCAAATATGACCAAAGCCATCCTCATAAATATCCGATATCTCGCGGGCAGCAAAATCATAACCCTCTTCATCCTTATTCACAACCACCGATTGCCCACTTTGCGGGTCATAACGAATAATACCCATGTAGCGTGTCCCCAACCACAGGGTGCCCATGGCATCCCAATAGAAGCAAGTAACAGTATTGATATCTATAGGAAGATGCCGATAATCCGCCATCTGACCATAAGGCACAAAACGCTGCGAAGACAAATCATAAGAACCAAAACCCAGGCTGCGAACACCCAACAGAAGTCGTCCCTCGGGATCGCGGCTGAAAGCGGTAACCGACTGCGTTTTAAAATTGGGTGAAATATCGGGCAGGTGATAAGGTGTAAATAATCTTATTTTCTTATCGAGCTTATGAACACCTCCTCCCGAACTGCCCACCCACAAAAGCCCAGAAGCATCCACCAAAAGCGCATAGGCCTCATCGTCGGCCAGGCGCGTAAAACCCCGGTCACTTTTAAACACGTGCAAGGTCGGCCGGGCACCATTGGGATCATCCAATAAGCCCAAACCGAAGGGACTCCCAATCCATAAGTCTCCACCCTTATCCAACTTTAAATCGTAAACAACATCACCCGGCACTTTTCCTGAGTCCGGCATATAGTGCCTGTCCAAACGCAAAGAATCACCTTCCAGCCTGAACTTTACCAATCCACCTTCCCACAAACCCAACCAAAACACATCCCTGCTTTCCTCAACCAGGCTAAAGGGGGAAAAATGAGGAACCGTCAACTGCAGTTCTTTGTTGGTCCAAACCTGGAAAACCCCGGCAGACCGATCAATCAAAGAAAGCGCCCCTTTCCATGTGCCCACCCAAACGCGGTTGCCCGAATCAACATACAAGCGGGTAATCCAGTCGGAGTTCATCAATGAATCACTGCTGGCCACGTTGTAACGCTCCACCACTCCATGACCGGGATCCAGGACCTCAACACCATGGCCAGCGGTGCCTATCCAAATGAGGCCCTCTCGGTCAACCTGAACAGAGTTGATCACATCGGCCAACAACTGAAAAGGTTCGGCACTTTCCCGGTTAAAAAAATCAAAACGCTCCTCCATGGGATCAAAACAAGCCAGCCCCCTATCGGTGGCACACCAAAGCCTACCCGAAGAGTCCTCCGAAACCTCAAAAAACATGTTGGTTATCATGCCTTTATTGTAGTGACTTGCTATGGAGTATATTTCCAGATCATAGCCATCAAAACGAATCAAACCTTCGGTTGTTGCCAACCAAATGAATCCCTTCCGGTCTTGAAAAACGTCCTTAATGTTGTCTGAAGGCAAACCATTGCTGCTGTTGAGTTGCTCAACCACGTAACCCGAATTGGCCTGAAGAGAGAAAGCCGGGTTGCCCCACACAACCAGAAAAAGTAAAAAACTGCTAACAAAACCCCTCAAGCGTTTCCAAATCCAATGCAGTAAAAAAATCAAATCAAAAAAAATATCTGAACGATTTGTCATAACACACCAAAAAACACTGTTAAACAACACAATAACCCTCAAAGCGACAAAATCAAAAAACAAAAGTATGAATAATTTTCAACAAGCAATGAATAATTATCAATACCCACCTCGCCTACAATTAACGTTATTTGACACAGCAATAATCCGTAAAAAACAAACTATGCGACGACCAATCTGGCTGCTCTTCAGCCTTCTTCTTGTGAGCGCGTGCGCCACCAAACCAAACCCCAAAACGCTGCATCTTGATTTGAATACAGAATACCAAACCATTCATTCCTTTGGTGCTTCTGATGCCTGGAGGGTGCAGTTCGTCGGATCCCAATGGCCTCAGGATAAAAAGGAAAAAATGGCAGAATGGCTTTTCTCCAAAGAATTTAACAAACAGGGGGACCCTCTTGGCATAGGCCTGTCCTTATGGCGCTTTAATCTGGGAGCCGGCAGTATGGACCAGGGGACAAACAGCAACATCAACCATCCCTGGCGTAAAGCAGAGTCGTTTCTCAACCCTGATGGCACATTCAATTGGGAAAAACAAAAAGGGCAACAGTGGTTTCTCCATAAAGCGAAGCAATATGGCGTGGAACATCGTTTGGCTTTTGTGAATTCGCCCCCGGTGTACTATACGCTGAATGGCCAGGCTTACTCGGCACCCGACCGCACCGAATTAAACCTGCAATCAGAAAAAATGGAAGCGTATGCCCGGTACCTGGCCGAAATCTGCACACATTTCGAAGAAATCGGCCTGGGCTTCGATTATTTGAGTCCTGCCAACGAACCGCAATGGGATTGGAGCAAACCATCGCAGGAAGGAACGCCCGCAACCAATGCCAATCTCTATCAACTGACCTATTTGTTGAATAAAGAACTACAGGAAAGACAACTGCCGGTAAAACTAACGGTTCCCGAAGCAGCGGAATACAATTTTTTATATCAGTTTGAAGAAAAGTATCCCGGAGTCTCCAATCAATTCAAAAACTTCTGGGAAAAAGATGCGCCATTTTTTCTGGGGCACATGGACCAGGTGGCGCCGGTTTTTGCCGCTCACGGCTATTTTACCACCTGGCCGGTTGAAAAACTCATTAAAAGTCGCCAGACTGTAGGCAAAACCATTACCAACTCGTCGCAGGCTGTTGATTTCTGGCAAAGCGAGTTTTGCATATTGGAAGACAACGACGATATCGGCGGCGGACATGGGCGTGATTTAGAAATGCCTACGGCCTTATATGTTGCACGAGTCATCCATTTCGACCTGGTGCTGGCTCAAGCTTCTTCCTGGCAATGGTGGACCGCCCTGTCGCAAGTAGATTACAAAGATGGCTTAATCTATCTCGATAAGGGCAACAACGGCATTACAGACCACAGTGATCCCGAAAATGAGGCCTTAAAATCAGACGGAAACTTTCACGACTCGAAACTGCTTTGGGGACTGGGCAATTATTCCCGTTTTGTTCGGCCCGGAATGGTTCGGATCAAAAGCGTGACAGAGAAAAGGGAAGATCCTTTTAAAGCCGCATCCGACCTGATGATTTCGGCCTATAAAAATGAGCAAAACAAAGAGGTGGTAGTGGTCGCCGTAAATTACAGCGAAACAAACCATGCGCTACAACTGAACAGCAGCACAGACTTTTTGGCGGAAGTCAAAACCTACACCACTTCAAAGGACTACAACCTGGCTTACCAGCCTGCAAACATTAACCAACTGGAGGTTCCTGCACAAAGCATAAAAACCTTCCTGTTACAATACTGATCCCAATTTATAAACAAACAATGCACAACCAAACAACAGTTTTATGAAACGAACAATGCTGAATTGGAGCATCGCAACAGCACTCCTCCTGGGAATAACCCTGGGGGGATGCGACAACGATGAGGAGAAAACCTGGGTGACAGAAAGTGACCCGGTTTTGGATTTAAAAGCCGTAGAAATACATACACGGCAGGAACGCACCATTGTGGTGGAAGGCTTAGTGAGCGACGCGGTAGGCATAAAGACCATCAATCTGAGAATGGACGAATGGTTTCTGAACCGCGACATCAGCATTTCAAGCAACGACTCCTTGGTAAAGGAATACGAATTATCGTATGAATTCTTAATTCCAGAAGAAGCCGAGGACAAAGACAATCAGCTGACAGTTACCATTTATAATATGGGTAACCGCTCAACAAGCAAGAGCATTTCGGTGTATATGGATGGCGATTTTACGGCACCCCAAATAGCCGTTGCGAGTCCGGTCGACGGACTGACCCAGTCGCCCGACACGGAAATTCCTGTGGATTTCGATCTGACCATCACAGACGATCGCCAGTTGGGATATTTTTTGGTGGAGGAAGAAACGCTGGGATTCAGAGACAGTATTTCCTTTATGGGCAGCGGCAGCACAAGCTACCAATACACCAATACCGTAATACTGCCGGCTGAACTGGGGGAGTACTTCTTCAACCTTACTGTGGCCGATAGTGCCGGAAACACCATCACCTCAGGACGAACCGTCAAGGCTTCGTACGATTTTGACAAACTCTACCTGGCTGATGTGGCTACCGATGCCGATTTGGTGTCCGATTTATTTGGAGTTCCCATGCTGATTACCAAAACAGCCCCCTTTAATTTTGAAGCTCGCTACTACGCGGAGACTGCGGGGACCGAAGTACGCTTTATTCCTCAAACCAGCAGCTTTGCGCCACATTGCTACGGTCTGGATCCGGAGAATCCCAGTCAACTGATCAATGATCCGGCCAACGCGCTGCCCATTGTGCTTGAAGACAAGGGGTATTATAAAATTAAGCTGAATCTGGATAATCTAAGCTACTCGGTGGAGAGCTACGTGCCCTCTGATGCGCCCTATGAACCCCTTATGGAGCTGCCCGACGACGAGGATTACATCACCAACACCTATGTGGGTCATCTGGGTTTGGTTGGAAAAGGTTTTCCGGAATACCCCGATCAAAACTGGTCTCCGGGTGCCGCCATTCCTCTTAATCGCGATGCTGAAAACGACTATCGTTTCAACATCACCCTTGATATGGAGGGAGATGTAGAGTTTATTCTCTCCCCCGAACACCCTTGGGGCTGGTGGAAAGAACCCTTCTGGCGCTTCGACCGCAAAGTTGAACCCGAAAGGACCGTGCCCAACGGAGGAGATAACGTGGCCATGAACGTACCGGTAAGGACCCGCTACAAAATAGTCTTTGACTCCCACCTGAATAGAGCCAAAGCAGTAAAAGTGGAAGAATAACAATTGAAAACAACAGGATATGAAGACTAAAATAATGAAAGCAAGTTGGCTGCTGACCTTCTGGTTGGCCCTGGCCTTTGGGGCCCTTGCACAAAACAAAACCATCGAAGGCAGGGTGCTCACCGACACTGGAGAGGCCTTGATTGGTGTTTCGGTAGTCATTAAAGGAACCACCACCGGTGTCATCACCGACATCGACGGAAACTTTAATCTTCAGGCCGCACCTGAAGATGTCATCAATGTAAGCTTCATCGGTTTCGATACGCAGGAATTTGTTGTAGGCAGCCAAAGCTACTTCAACATCATCATGAAAGAATCTTTCATCTCGCTGAACGAGGTGGTGGCCATTGGTTACGGTACAGCCAAACGAAGCGACCTTACCAGTGCCATCTCCACGGTACAGGGCGAGGAAATAAAAAGCATGTCGGTAGGCAACCCGGTGACTGCCCTACAGGGTAAAACGCCTGGGGTCCAAGTCATCGGCGGAAGCGGTCACCCGGGAGCAAGTCCCAAAGTTATGATTCGGGGCTTTACCAGCCTAAACCTGGATACCGATCCTTTGTATGTAGTAGATGGGGTACCTATGGGCAACAACCTCAACTTTCTGAATTCCAACGAAATTGAGAGCATGGACATCCTGAAAGATGCTTCAGCGGCAGCTATTTACGGCAGTCGCGCCTCGAACGGGGTGGTGCTTATTACAACCAAAAGAGGGGCTGAAGGCACGACCAATTTCTCGGTCGACTTTTCTTATGGCTTGCAGGTATTCAACAAGCCTTTTGATATGGCCGATGGTACTGAGTACGGCGACATCATGAACCAGTCGCGCCAAAATGCGGGACTGAATGCCCCTTTTGACGACACAGCCGCCCTGGGTAAGGGAACAGACTGGTGGAGCAAGGGCGTAAACACGACCGCCCCCCAACGCAATTTCAGTTTTCAGATGAATGGGGGTAATGAAATCAACACCTATGCCCTCAGCATCAACTACTACGACCAGGAATCTTTCTACAACTCTGGAAACTGGCAAAAATTCACGGCCCGCTTGAACTCCGAATGGAAATTCGCCGAGTGGATTTCGGCCGGTTTGATGATGAACCCCCGTCGTGAACAATGGGACAATACCCCGAATTGGTACCAGGATTATTTGTTGATTGATCCGCTGACCCCGATCTATCGTCCCGAGGAGGAATGGGATGGGCTCAACGAATTCAGTATTTATGAGCGCTCTTACCACACCTATACCTGGAATCCCATTGCGCGGGATGCCCGCTCCTTTGGTGAAGGCGGCTACTATGCCATGTCCAGCAATGCATGGACCAGCATTAAACCCATAAAAGACCTGGAATTCCGCACGCAAATCAGCGGGGATTTCAAATTTGACCATGAAGACGACTTTGTCCCCGACTTCGTAATCGATGGGGCCCATGAGGCCAATACCATTAATTCGGTTTATCGTAGTCACGATTTCAACACCTATTGGAACTGGACCAGCACTTTGAGCTACAACCTCAAAGCCAATGCGCACAGTGCCACCTTTATGGGCGGCGCCACAATGGAAAAAGAACAAGGGCGCATACTCAATGTAAATCGCGAAGGCATTCCCAACAACAGTGAAGTACTGCGCGAAATCGATGCGGCAACAGTGAACCCCGAAGTGGAAGGCAACACCTGGGCCAACTCCATGCAATCCTTGTTGGGAAGAGTAAGCTACAACTACAACAGTCGCTACTACCTGACCGCCACCTACCGTCTGGATGGCTCTTCCAAATTTCTGCCCGAGAACAAATGGGCTACCTTCCCCTCCTTTTCGGCAGCCTGGAGAATTTCTGATGAGCCGTTTTTAGCTTCCGCGTACTTTATCGACGACTGGAAACTGAGGGCCGGCTGGGGGCAGTTGGGTAACCAGGGGCTTCCCTCAGACGCCTACCTTTCTTCTTTGGGTAAGGATTACTACATATTGGGCCAGGGCCAGGGCAACCTGGTAAATACCACCTACCCCAGTTCGATGAAGAATGAAGCCATCAAGTGGGAAACGGTGGAAGACATCAATATTGGCACCGACTTCACCTTGTTTTCAAATGCCGTTTACGGTTCGTTTGAGTACTACCAAAAGAAAACCAAGGATATGATTTTCCAGTTGCCCTATCCGGTGTATAGTGGCTATCCCAATGACGCACTCATTTGGTCGAATGTGGGCTCTATGAAGTCAGAGGGTTTTGAACTTGCATTGAACTATCGCAATCAAAAAGGCGATTTTCGTTACGACCTGGGGATTAACCTCACCTCTGTTGGCGTTGAAGTCACCGACCTCCCGGAATCCATTTCGGTGGTGTACGGCGACGAGCAACGTACCCGCATAGAGGAAGGTATGGAGCCGGCCTACTTCTATGGTTATAAAACAGACGGTCTTTTCCAGAACCAATTTGACATTAACGCCCACGCTAATGAGCATGGGATTCTGTTGCAACCTCAGGCCCAACCCGGCGACCTGCGTTTTGTTGATGTGGATGGCGACGGCAGCATCACAGGTGACGACCGGACCAAAATCGGAAGTCCCTGGCCCGATTTTACCGGCGGATTCAACGCCAATCTGGGGTATAGAGATTTTGATCTGGTAGCCAATGTTTACTTCAGCGTAGGCAACGACCTGGTAAACTGGTTGCGCAATGACTTGTACAACACCCAGGGATCGGACAACAATGTAATTTCGGGCTTGCTCGACAAGGCCTGGCATGGGGAAGGAACCAGCAATGAATTTCCCAGAGTTTCACATACCGATCTGAACCAAAACTTCTCCCGCTTCAGCGATTACCTGGTAGAAGACGGTTCTTTTGTACGTCTGAAAAACATTCAGCTGGGTTACACCCTGCCTTCGGACGCCAGCTCCCGATTGGGTCTCAAGAGCACCCGCTTTTATGTGTCGGGCCAAAACATCCTGACCCTAACCAAATTCTCAGGCGTAGAGCCGGAGATTGGGGGCGACAATGTTCGCAATATGGGCTTTGCAGGCTGGAATTATCCGATTCTGCCCACCTACCTGATTGGTATTAACGTAACCTTTTAATGACAATGAAAATGAAAACGAAAATAACTCATCTTTTGCTGGCCTTGCTGCTTTTAGGCGGCACTGCCTGTGAAGATTTCATCGAAATAGACAATCGGGGCGTACAGGACCTCGATAATTACTTTGCCACCGACGCTGAGGCGGAAGCCTTTGTCAACGGCATCTACAAGTCTTTTGCCATTTGGGACGAATGGTGGCAACAAATTTCACGCATTACCAACATCATGGCCACCGACGATGCCTGGATGGGCAATTTGGGCCAGGATCCGGCCGACCACTACGCCATGTCGCATTATTGGGTGGATGCATCGAGCGCTCCCGGCGCCCTTGCCAACTACTATCGCTTTAAGTACGAAAACATTGGCGCGGCCAACATTGCCATCAACCTGCTGCCCTCGGCCAACATTTCAGAAAACCTGAAGGCGCGGCTTATTGCTGAAGCTAAGTTTTTCAGAGCCTTCAGTTACTGGGAACTGGTGCAAAACTTCGGGGATGTGGTGTTGATTACACAACCGGAATCGACCGACGGCATCAACAAAACACGCGCTCCCAAAGCCGAAGTTTATGCACAAATAGTTAAGGACCTGAAGGATGCTGCTGCAGTCTTACCCCCCAGCTATCCCGATGCCGAGTTGGGAAGAGTTACAAGTTGGGCCGCTAAAGCACTTTTGGCACGCACCTACCTGTTTATGGAAGATTACACCAATGCTTATGCCTACGCCGACACCATTATTGAGGAAGGCCCCTTTATTCTGGAGCCCAACTTCGTGGACATCTGGAGTGTGTACAACCACAACGGGGTGGAATCCATTTTCGAGATTAAAGCCAGTGCCGACCAGTCGCAAAATGTAGGTAATCGCTTTTCGGTGGTTATGGCTGCCCGGGGCGAAATCTGGCCCGAAGGGGAAGGCGACAAGGTAATGGATGGTTGGGGCTGGTGTGTGCCCTCTTCCCACTTAGAGCAAGCCTACCTGTCTGAAGGAGATGAGATCAGACTAAAAAGCACCATTATTAAGGCAGGCGAGCCAGTGTATGGCGACGAAACCGACAATCCCAATTACCAGTTTGACACCAATTTGAACAAGTCGGGGCGTGTTTGGCGCAAGTACTATGTGCCCATCGCCATGCGTCAGGAATTAACTACAAAGGATCGCCACATTCCCTTACCCAAGATTCTGTTGCGCTTGGGAGAAATGTATCTGACCCGTGCTGAAGCCGCCTACTTCCTGAATCGTCCGGATCAGGCCAAAGCCGACATCGCTACCCTAAGGGCGCGAGTCGAGCTGGGCGATAAAAACCATCTTTCGGGCAACGACCTGCTGTTGGCTATCTGGAAGGAGCGTCGACTGGAAATGGCTTCAGAAGAACTGCGCTTGTTCGACCTGCGTCGTCAAACTCATCCGGCAAGTGGCAAAAAAATGATTGTTGAAGCCATGGGACCAAACGGCTACTTCGTACAGTACAATATGAACGAAAGCACCGATCCCTATGAAACCATCCATCCGGAGGAACGTCAGGACAAAGGGATCCAGTTTGTTGAAGGACGTCATGAGTTGTGGCCCATTCCACAATCTGAGATCGACCGCAGCAACAAATTGATCAGCCAAAACCCCAATTACTAATTTTATGTGCTCCACCTCAAAGGTGGAGCACTTCCCTAACAAGTTTTAGCGGACCGGCTCACAGCCGATCCGCTAAAACTTCTTTTTAAAACACCCAAATCCTTCTCTTCAAATGTACTCCCATGAAAAGACTACTACTCAGCTTATTAATCACAAGCTCTTTAGCCATTAACGGCCAGAACACGATCCACATCAATGTGGCCGAAAAACATCAAACAATTAGAGGCATTGGTGCTTCCGATGCCTGGAATGTAGATCCTGTAGGTAAATACTGGAGCAATGCCGTTAAAGAAGACCTGGCTCAAAAACTATTTTCGACGGCCAACAGCCCAAACGGTCAGCCCCTGGGCATAGGGCTCTCGCGCTGGCGCTTCAATATTGGAGGAGGCAGTATGGAACAAGGTAATGCCAGCAACATAGACCAACCCGAAAGGCGGGCCGAGCTGTTTCTTAATGAAGATGGCACCTACGACTGGTCGAAACAGGCGGGTCAACAATGGTTCCTAAACAAGGCCAAAGAGCACGGGGTGGAGCACCTGGTAGCCTTTGTAAACAGTCCTCCCCGCTTTTATACCAAAAGTGGCAGGGCCAACAGCAACGACTACGGCGGAAGCACCAACCTTAAAGCCGAACACTTTGAAGACTATGTCCAATTTTTAGTTGAAGTACTCAAGCATTTTGACCAGGAAGGTTTGCCGTTTTCGCAAATCAGTCCCCTTAACGAACCTCAATACCCCTGGCTGGAAGGTCAGGAGGGCACACCATGGACCAATGAAGAAATTAAAGAGCTGACAGCCAAACTCAATGCAGCCTTACTGGATCAGAATCTGGATGTGCAAATCCTTTTGGCAGAAGCGGAAAGCTATCGTGTATTGTATGAAGACAATACCAAATACAACCAGACCGACAATCAAATCAATTCTTTTTTTGATCCGGCCTCAGCACTCTATCTGGGACACCTTGGACAGCTGTCTCCCGGTATTGCTGCGCATGCCTACTGGACCGATACGTCGGATGACGAAATTATCAAGGTAAGAAAAAACGCTGCAGCAAGGGCTGCGGAAAAGGGCATCGAATTGTACCAAACAGAGTATTGCCTGCTGAGTAATGACTACGACAACTACCTAAGCAATGCCATCTTTCTGGGCAAGATGATTCATGCCGACCTGGCCATTGCGGGCGTATCCATTTACGATTACTGGACTGCCCTGGAACGAGAACGCTGGAGCCAAAAAAACAGGTTTTACCTAATTCGACTCCAACCTACGGGTGGCGATTACGGCAGTTTGGAAGAAGGGGGCACC
The DNA here is from genome assembly GCF_002210225.1 of Geofilum rhodophaeum. Lineage (GTDB taxonomy): Bacteria > Bacteroidota > Bacteroidia > Bacteroidales > Marinilabiliaceae > Geofilum > Geofilum rhodophaeum. Next base: position 498,608 of record NZ_MWUJ01000001.1, read on the forward strand.
ATTACAGTCAATAAAAACCTATGGGTTCTGGGCAATTTCAGCCGCTTTATTCGCCCCGGCTACCAAAGGGTAGCAACCGGCAATACCGAAAATTTATCCGGAGTAATGAGCTCAGCCTATTTGGCCCCGGATCACTCCCAACTGGTGGTGGTACACGTAAATTGGGGAACGCAGGCTGCTGCTGTGCAGCACCAATTGTACGGTCTTCCGCAGGGCAAAAGGATCAAACAGATTACACCCTACGTGACAGATGCCTACAACAATTTGACCATAAAAACAGCCCTCGCAGGAAGTGAGACCTACACCCTCAGTGGCCAGTCGGTTACCACCATGGTGATCGATTTGGAGGAGGGGACCGGACAAGAAGAACCTCAGCCACAAACGCAGGTACTGCTGTCGGGCGAAAAAACCGCCGAGCCTATTGTTTACCACGATTTTGTGGAATGGACGAAAACCGAAACCGACAAAGTACCGGCCTGGTACATCCAACAAGCAGAAAACACCTACACCACATGGACCGCTAACCCCGATGCAGCGGGCATCAACACCAGCGCCTACAGCCTGATGGCCGAAACCAAAAGCAGTGTGGACTGGTGGGGCAATTTTTGGGCATTCCGTTTGGCCACTCCCCTTACAATAACAGCGGAAAACCGCTACCTACACCTCCTGCATTACCGCACCCAACAAAATTACGGTTGGAGTATACATCTGAATACCGACGGGCCTTATGAGGATGCCTCCCAATATCTGGGAACACTGCGTTTTGATGGCGACAACCTTAATGAAAATGAATGGGAGGATCTGGTGATTGACCTGAACCACCTTAAAGAAAACAACCTTCCTCTTGAAAAATTCATGCTGATAGTGGACAAAGCCTGGTTCGGGGAAAAAAACAGTCTGCCAGCGCGCTACTACTTCGACGAAATAATACTTTCCGATTCACCCTTTGCGCGGACTACCACCACGGCCCTTGCCTCAAAACCAATTTCAGACCAAGTAAGACTGAGCAACCCTGCACCAGGCCAGCTCACCATTGACATGCCCGACCTCATTAAGACGGAAATTTGGGATGCTACTGGACGATTGGTCCTCAGCAAAACGCACAACCAGGGGCCTACAGAAAGCACCTATACCCTGCCCGGCAGAGGGCTTTACCTGGTAAAGACAACCAACCGCAACAAGGAAGTTTTTCATACCAAAACCCTGGTATTTTAACAGTTATTCGTACTTTTAAGCTTTGCTAAACATTAACACAAAAATTATGCGTAAAACATGGCTTTTACTTCTGCTGGCGACCGGCATCCTTCAATGGGGTTGCCAGTCGTACAACGATTACGCAGGAGTGCCTTTTGAAGAAAAACAACCGGCCGACTGGGAAAATCCGGCCGTAAACGAAATCAACCGGGAAGCGCCCCGCGCGTGGTTTGTACCTTTTGCCACTCCGGAAGAAGTGGATGCCGACAACATTTGGGCCTCCTCCTTCATGCACAGTCTAAATGGCGAGTGGAAATTTATGTATTCAAACAATCCTTCGGAGCGTCCCTTCTATTTTTTCAAGGACGACTTTGACACCCGCAAATGGCCCTCCATCACCATCCCCTCCAACTTCGAATTGGAAGGCTTCACCTACCCCATTTATACCAACGTACAGTACCCCCATGCGGTGACGCCGCCTACCATTCAGGACCATTACAATCCCGTGGGCTCCTACAAACGGGAGTTTAGTCTTCCTGAAAACTGGGACGGCAAAGAGATTTACCTGCACTTTGGGGCAGTCAGCTCAGCCATGTACGTATGGGTCAACGAGCAACAAGTGGGCTACAGTCAGGACAGTAAAACACCAGCCGTTTTCAACATCACGCCTTACCTGAAAAGCGGAACAAACACCCTGGCGGTTGAGGTTTACAAATGGAGCGACGGCAGTTACCTGGAGGACCAGGACTTCTGGCGACTGGGAGGTATCACCCGCGATGTGTATCTGCAGGCCCGAAATGCCACCCACATAAAGGATTTTAGTGTAAGCTCTAATTTGGACGACGATTACAGCACCGGCCTCTTCGGCCTGGAAGTGGAAGTTGGCGGCGAACAAGCCGGCAGCTGCAGCGTGGAAGCCCTCTTGAATGATGGAACACAGACACTGGAAAGTTTCTCCGGAAAGGTCGAAAACGGAAGCGTCGCATTCGACGCCTCCTTCCCCGATGTCAAAAGATGGTCGGCTGAAACTCCGGCACTTTACGAACTGCTGATAACACTCAAAAACGACCAGGACCAAGTGGTAGAAGTGCTGCGCCAGGAAGTCGGCTTCCGCCGCGTCGAGATCAAAGGCAACACCTTACTGGTTAACGGAGAATACATCTACCTGAAAGGAGCCAACCTGCACGAGCATCATGAGGTGACTGGTCACGTAATGGACGAGGCCACCATGCTGGAGGACATCCGCATTATGAAAATGCACAACCTCAACGCAGTCCGCACCTCCCACTATCCGCAAGCCGAACGGTTTTACGAGCTGTGCAACCGTTACGGCCTTTACGTAATTGATGAGGCCAATATCGAATCCCACGGAATGGGTTATGGCGAACGCTCCCTGGCAAAAGATTCCACTTGGAAGGCAGCCCATGTATTCAGGGTACGCAACATGTACGAGCGGGACAAAAACCAGCCTTCCATCATCATTTGGTCGCTGGGCAACGAAGCAGGCAACGGAGTCAATTTTGATGCCGCCTACGACTACCTTAAAGCCGCCGACAACAGTCGGCCCGTACAATACGAACAAGCTCACGGAGGGAGAAACACCGACATTTTCGCCCCCATGTACGCCAGTATTGAACGCATGATTCGCTACGCCAACGAAGACGGAAGCAAACCCCTGATTCAGTGCGAATATGCACATGCCATGGGCAACAGCGTAGGCAACCTGCAAGATTACTGGGATGTGATTGAAGCCCACGAAGTGATGCAGGGTGGATTCATTTGGGACTGGGTGGACCAGGGTTTGCTTACCCAAGATGAGGAAGGTCGCCCATTTTGGGCCTACGGCGGCGATTTTGGTCCCGACACCGTACCCTCCGACGGCAATTTCTGTATCAACGGACTGGTGGATCCGGATCGGGGCATTAAACCGGCGCTGCTCGAGGTCAAGAAAGTTTACCAGTACCTCAAATTCCATCCCGAAAACCTGGCAAGAGGAATGATCGGCATTGAAAACAAATACGATTTCATTTCTACCGACCGCTTTGTGTTCAACTGGAACATAAAGGGCGATGGTGAAGTGGTGGCTTCAGGTATTTTTAACCAGGTACAACTGGCGCCCGATGAAAAGGTAAAGGTACAGGCCGATATGAATTTCGACCTGGTGCCGGGCACCGAATACTTCCTTACCGTAAGTGCCAGTCTGAAAGAAGACGACGGCCTGGTTCCTGCGGGAACGGTTTTAGCTGCCGAACAATTTGAACTGCCCATTTACCAGGCAGCTCCCGGCAAGCAGGAACAGCTTCCTGCCTTGCAAATCGATGATCAGGAAGCCATGATCAACATACAGGGTGAAGGCTTTTCGGTCAGCTTCGACAAAACAAAGGGACAACTGACCAGCTACAAACTGGGCGAGAAGGAAATGTTGATGAGCGGACCCGAACCCGTATTGTGGCGCGCTCCCATCGACAACGACTTTGGCAACGACATGCCGGTACGCTCACGCATGTGGCGCGAAGCCGGTGCCGACCGAAAGGTGGTGAAGGCAGAAGTTTCCACCCCGACTGAGGGTCAAGTTCAAATCGCATTTGATTTTGAACTGCCCAATAAGGAAGGCGAAACCATGGCCACTTACCGGAGCACTTATGTGGTAAAAGGCGACCAGAGCATTGAGGTGGACAACCATTTTGCCATGACCTCTGACGAGCTGCCGGAAATCCCCCGCATGGGCATGACCCTGATTATGCCACGCGAATTTGACCAGATGACCTGGCTGGGTCGTGGTCCCCATGAGTCGTACCAGGACCGCAAAACCAGTGCTTTTGTAGACCGTTACAGCGCGTCGGTGGCCGACCAGTACTATGCTTATGTGCGCCCGCAGGAAAACGGCAACAAAACGGATGTCCGCTGGATGAGTGTGACCAATGCTGCCGGCGAAGGGCTGTTGTTTAAGGGCAAGCAGTTGCTCGAAGTATCTGCCCACCACAATGTGTTGGAGGATTTTGAATCGCCACGCCGTACCGACGGCCGCTTGCCCGAAGGAGAACGCCCCGTTCAGCGCCACATTAACGATGTGGTGGAGCGTGACCTGACCGCAGTAGATATCGACCTGAAGCAAATGGGCTTAGGGGGTGACACCAGCTGGGGGGCATGGACCCACACCCAGTATCGTCTGACCGAAAAAGCCTACAGTTATGGCTTTACCATCGCTCCGGCCAAATAAGCCAGGTGACTCAGCAATAATTAGATAAAAAAAGAGGCTGCCCAATAAGTGGCAGCCTCTTTATTGTGATCCCGACGGGACTCGAACCCATATCGCTGGAACCGGAATCCAGTATTCTATCCATTGAACTACGGGACCGTTCAATTTGCGACTGCGAAAATAAGCAAATTTCTTAAACTCCCGCCTAAATCCATCCACAATTATTGCCGCTGTCCACACCAGCCACCTCCTTTCCCCCGATACCGACGGACCCATCAGGAAGCCGATGTGGAGCCCTCGCCATTCAAAAACTTTTCTTAATTTCGCAGTTTGAACAGAAACAAGACAATCTATTAGATACGCGGTTATGGAATACAATTTTAACGAAATTGAGAAGCGCTGGCAGCAATATTGGATCGACCACCAAACCTACAAGGTGAGTATCGACCCCGACAAGCCCAAATTTTATGTGCTCGATATGTTCCCCTATCCTTCGGGAGCGGGCCTCCACGTTGGTCACCCCCTGGGCTACATTGCTTCAGACATCTACAGCCGCTACAAACGTCTGAATGGCTTTAATGTGCTCCACCCCATGGGCTACGACGCCTACGGTCTGCCGGCCGAGCAGTACGCCATTCAAACCGGGCAGCACCCGGCCATTACCACCGAAAAAAACATTGCCCGCTACCGCGAGCAGCTCGATAAAATTGGCTTTTCGTACGACTGGGACCGGGAGGTGAAGACCTGCGATCCGGACTACTACCACTGGACCCAGTGGGCTTTTATTCAGATGTTCAACCACTATTACGACAAGCAGGCCGATAAGGCGCTGCCCATTGAGCAACTGCTGGCCCGTTTTGAAAAGCAGGGAACAGAGGGCCTCGAAGCCGCCGAGACGGAGGCCCTGAGCTTCAGCGCAGCCGAATGGAAGCAGAAGTCGGACCAAGAACAACAGGAAATATTGTTGAATTACCGCCTGGCCTACCTGGCCGACACCATGGTCAACTGGTGCCCGGCCCTGGGCACCGTACTGGCCAACGATGAAGTGAAGGACGGCTTCAGCGAACGGGGCGGTCACCCCGTAGAACAAAAACGCATGCGCCAGTGGTTGCTGCGCGTCTCGGCCTACGCCGAGCGCCTGCTTAAGGGCCTCGACACCATCGACTGGAGCGACTCCCTTAAAGAGATACAGCGCAACTGGATCGGGCGCAGCGAAGGCGCCGAAATGAACTTCCCGGTGAAGGATTCGGAGGTGGAAATGAAGATTTTCACCACCCGGGCCGACACGGTTTTTGGCGTTACTTTTATGGTATTGGCGCCCGAAAGTGAGCTGGTTCAACAGCTGACCCAACCCGAATACCGGGCCGAAGTGGAAGCCTACCTGGAAAAAACGAAGAAGCGGACTGAGCGGGAGCGTCAGACCGAAGTCAAGAAAATGACCGGTGTATTTACCGGGGCCTACGCCATCAATCCCCTGAGCAAGGAGGAAATCCCAGTTTGGGTGAGCGACTATGTGCTGGCCGGCTACGGAACCGGCGCCATCATGGCCGTACCGGCTCACGACAGTCGCGACTTTGCCTTTGCACGCACCTTTAACCTGCCCATTCCGCAGGTGGTGGTTCCCAAGGGCGAAGCACCGGGCGACACCAGCACCTGGGACGATTCAATAGATTCGAAGGAGGGTACGATGATCAATTCGGGCTTTCTGGACGGACTGAGCGTGCCTGAGGCCATTGAACGCACCAAGCAGCATCTGGTGGAGACCGGCATCGGCAATGTTAAAGTAAACTACCGCTTGCGCGACGCCATTTTCAGTCGCCAACGCTATTGGGGTGAGCCCTTCCCGGTGTATTACAAGGACGGCATGCCTTATATGCTGCGTGAGGACGAGCTGCCGCTGCAGCTGCCGGAAGTGGACAAGTACCTGCCCACTGAAAAAGGCGAGCCGCCTTTGGCACGTGCCAAAGGCTGGACCACCAAAGAGGGCTACCCGCTTGAAGTGAATACCATGCCGGGCTTTGCGGGTTCTTCGGCCTACTACCTGCGCTATATGGACCCCAAAAACAGCAAGGAATTGGTAAGTCCCGAAGCCAACAATTACTGGCAGGATGTGGACCTCTATATTGGTGGAACCGAGCACGCCACGGGGCACCTGGTGTATTCCCGCTTCTGGAACAAGTTCTTGTTCGACCTGGGCAAGGTGTGCAAGGATGAGCCCTTCAAGAAACTGGTGAACCAGGGTATGATTCAGGGTCGCTCCAACTTTGTGTACCGGGTAAAGGGCAGCAACACCTTTGTGTCGCTGAACCTCAAAGAGCAGTACAACACCATGGAAATTCACGTAGATGTGAATATGGTGCACAACGACGTGCTGGATATTGAGGCCTTCCGTGCCTGGAATCCCGAATACAAGGACGCCGAATTTGTGCTGGAAGACGGCAAATACCTTTGTGGCTGGGCGGTGGAAAAAATGTCCAAGTCGATGTTCAACGTGGTGAATCCCGACACCATTGTGGCGCAGTACGGAGCCGACACGCTGCGCCTCTACGAAATGTTTCTGGGCCCATTGGAGCAAAGCAAGCCCTGGGACACGAACGGCATCGACGGGGTGCACAAATTCCTCCGCAAGGTGTGGCGCCTCTTTGTCGACAAAGAGGGGCAACTGGTGGTCAGCGACGCACAAGCTTCGGCCGAGGAACTGAAGGTCCTGCACCGCACCATCAAAAAGACCTCCGACGATGTGGAACGCTTCTCATTCAACACGGCGGTAAGCTCCTTCATGATTTGCGTTAACGATCTGAACGACCTGAAATGCAACAAAAGGGCCATTCTGGAGCCTCTTTTGGTACTGCTGGCGCCCTTTGCCCCCCACGTTTGCGAGGAATTGTGGCACAAACTGGGTCACGAGGGCAGCATCTGCGATACCCAATGGCCCGCGTTCAATGCCGACCATCTGGTGGAAAGCAGCATCCAGTATCCGGTTTCCTTCAACGGCAAAATGCGCTTTAAACTCGAACTGCCCGCCGACTTGTCGCCTGCCGAAGTTGAAAAAGCAGTATTGGCCGATGAGCAGGCGCAAAAGTGGATCGCGGGCAAGGAGGTGAAAAAAGTCATTGTTGTTCCCGGGAAAATAATCAACATTGTGGTCGCCGGATAAACGGAGCACGCATTGAATACAACAAACATTAAAAAGGAAATCCTATCGTATCTGTTTATAACGATAGGACTGGTGGTGGGCACCCTGGGCTGGGCCGGCTTCATCATTCCCTCCGAGGTGGTGGCCGGAGGCGTAACGGGTATTGCAACCGCCCTGCACTTTGTTACCGGATTAGACATTGGGGTTATGGCGCTCAGCATGAATGTCATCCTCATTATTTTGGCCATGCGCATTATCGGAGCGTCCTTTGGCATTAAAAGCATTTACGCCATAGCCGTGTTTGCCACCCTGCTGTCTTTCATCAGTTATTACGTGAAGGAGCCCCTGGTGAGCGACCGCTTCATGGCCACGGTAACCGGGGCCATTCTGGCGGGGACCGGCAGCGGCATTGTCTTTCTGAACGGGGGCAGCACCGGCGGCTCCGACATCATCGCCCTCATCATCAACAAATACCGCAACATCACCCTGGGACGGGTGCTGTTGTATGTTGATGCGGTGATTATTGGCTCCTCCTTCCTGATTTTTCGCTCCATAGAAACCATGATTTTTGGTTTCGTGACCATGGCCATATTTTCCTACACCATTGATGTTATAATAAGTGGTACCAAGCAGACGGTTCAGTTCTTTATTTTTTCGGAAAAACACGAGGAGCTGCAGAAGGAAATCATCCACGGCGCCAAACGCGGATTAACGGTGTTGCCGGGTCAGGGCGGATACTCAGGCAAGGATGTTAAAGTATTGATGGTCATTGCCCGTAAAAGCGAATCGCAAATTATTCTGCGCCTGATTAAAAAAATCGATCCCAACGCCTTTATTACCATGGGCAGCGTAATGGGCGTTTACGGGCAGGGCTTCGACAGCATCAAAAACTAAGGGCGCAAGGGAAAGAACTTGCAAAAGGGGAGGCACCTTCTTATATTTACGCCTTCAAACGGCAAAATCCCCCGCTTACAACATGAAAAAAGTACTGATCGCCCTCCTCGTAGTCCTTCTTCTGGCCGTACCGGCATCCATATACATCCATCAATGGCGCCTGGCCAACGACGTGTCGGTGGTGCAGGATTCCCTGCTTATTGAAGATTTCCCCGAACCGCCCCCCCCACGAATGTTGTATGGTCTGGTAGAAGATTCTTTTTATACCGAGCAATACAAAGTAGCACGTAACCAAAACCTGGCTGCCATTCTATTGGCCCAGGATGTGGATTATCCCATAATTCATCACTTGGCGGAAAAAAGCAAAGATGTTTTTGACGTACGACGCATACGTACCGGAAATCCCTATACCATATTTTACAGTAAAGATACCCTGCGCAAACCGGCGTGGTTCGTCTATGAAATCGACCATACCGACTACCTGGTTATGCAGCTGAGCGACTCCCTGCAAAAGATCTATGTAGACAGCAAGCCCTTGGAATTGGTGCGCAAAGCCGGCTCGGGCATCATCGAATCTTCCTTATGGAATACCGCGCACGACAACAACCTGAATCAGCTTCTGGCTATTGAACTGTCGGAAATTTATGCCTGGACGGTCGACTTTTTCGGAATCGAAAAAGGCGATAATTTCCGGGTCATTTACGACGAACAATATGTAGACAGCACCAGCATCGGAATCGATGCCATCCATGCGGCCCATTTTCAGCATAAGGGACGCGATTATTACGCCTTTCGTTATCGGGAAGACAGTACTTTCAGCTTCTTCGACGAAGAAGGCAACAGTTTGCGAAAAGCCTTCCTGAAAGCCCCCTTGAAATTCTCACGCATCAGTTCACGCTTCAGTCACTCCCGCTTTCATCCGGTATTAAAAATCAGACGCCCACACCATGGCGTTGATTATGCAGCACCTTCCGGCACCCCGGTCTATGCCATAGGCGATGGCACCGTGACTCACCGCGGCTGGGATCCCAAGGGAGGCGGCAATTACATTCGCATTCGCCACAACAGCGTTTACACGACCGTGTACATGCACCTTCAGGGCTTTGCTAAAGGCATCCGAAAAGGGCAGTTTGTGCAACAGAGCCAACTCATTGGCTACGTGGGCAGCACCGGGCTGTCAACAGGGCCTCATCTCGATTTCAGGGTGTATCGCAACGGTTCTGCCGTGGACCCGCTTAAAATTGAAGCCCCGCCGGTTGACCCCATTGCGCAGGAAAACATGGCCGCTTACCTGGAATACATTGCGCCGCTGATGGATGAATTATTAAATCTGCAACAAAAGCCCTTGGAGAAACCGGCTATGGACGCCCCTGTTGTTGCAGCACCTCCTCAATAACACGCGGAAAGTGTTCGTATTCCAGGGCATGCACCTTTTGAGCCACCAGATCGGCATCATCGCCCGGATCAACAGGGCAACGGGCCTGGAAAATCACCGCCCCCTCATCGTAACGGGTGTTTACATAGTGAATGGTAATGCCCGTTTCCCCATCTCCATTGGCCACCACCGCCTCATGCACCTTGGCCCCATACATACCCTTTCCGCCGTAGGCCGGTAGTAAAGCAGGATGTATATTTATGATGCGTTGTGGAAAAGCCTCCACCAGCGCAGCAGGCACCAACCAAAGAAAACCAGCCAAAACAATCAAATCGGGTTGACAAGACCGTAAAAAATACAGAACTTCATTGTTGTCGTAAAAGGCGGTCCGATCAAACACTTTAGTACTAACACCCAGGCGCTTAGCCCGCTCCAACACATAGGCATCGGAACGATTGGTGAGCACATGACTCACGCTTACACCCTCCCTTCCGGCAAAGTATCGGATGATGTTTTCGGCATTGCTGCCTGAGCCTGAAGCCAATATGATTATATTTCTCATTTTCATAATGTTAACTTAATGCAAAATTCGCAAACCAAACCCTAAAATTATAAAAAAAGGGGCCCTCAAACGAATTTCGTTGCAGGAATATTTGATTTATTTTGGGCAAATCTTTTTCTTTGCACAGTTATTTTTAAAACTAAAACTGAATTATTAACTAAAAATTTAAAGCTATGTCAGACATTGCATCAAGAGTTAAGGCAATTATTGTAGACAAGTTGGGAGTTGACGAATCAGAAGTTACTCCAGAGGCTAGCTTCACCAACGACCTGGGTGCTGACTCTCTTGACACTGTTGAGCTGATCATGGAATTCGAGAAAGAATTCAACATCGCTATTCCGGATGATCAGGCTGAAAACATCGGCACAGTAGGTGATGCAATTGCATACATCGAAGAAAACGCCAAGTAAGACAATCACTTAGTATCACTGAAAACTTTTTTATGGAGTTAAAAAGAGTAGTTGTAACGGGACTTGGAGCGATTACTCCTCTGGGAAACTCGGTAGAGACCTACTGGGAAAACCTGATTAAGGGAGTAAGCGGAGCCGGACCCATTACTCGATTTGACGCCACCAATTTCAAGACTAAATTTGCTTGCGAGGTAAAGGATTTTGATCCTACAGAATACCTTGATCGTAAAGAGGTAAGAAAAATGGACTTGTTTGCTCAGTACGCCATGGGTGCGGCTGAGCAGGCAATCCAGGATTCCGGATTGAACCTGGAAACACTGGACCCCGACGAAGCCGGGGTCATCTGGGGAGCCGGTATTGGTGGGATCATCACTTTCATGGATGAAGTTAAAGCCTATGTAGAAGGAAATGGCACGCCACGTTTTAGCCCCTTCTTCATACCCAAGATGATATCCGACATTGCTGCCGGACACATCTCTATGAAGTATGGTTTCAGAGGCCCGAACTATGCCACTGTTTCCGCTTGCGCATCTTCATCTCATGCCATAGCCGACGCTTTTAACCATATTCGTATGGGAAAAGCAAAAGTATTCATTACAGGAGGTTCCGAAGCCGCCATCAACGAAGCAGGAGTTGGCGGTTTTAATTCAATGCAGGCAATGTCGACCTTTAACGAAGACCCGTCTCGCGCATCCCGTCCGTTTGACAAGGAGCGCGATGGTTTTGTTATAGGAGAAGGTGGCGGAGCACTCATCCTGGAAGAATACGAACATGCCTTGGCCAGAGGCGCTAAAATTTACTGTGAAGTAGCCGGTGCGGGAATGACCGCCGACGCCCATCACCTGACTGCTCCCCACCCCGACGGACTGGGTGCAGCAAAAGTAATGCAAGCGACTTTGAAAGACGGCAACATTGACATGAAGGACGTCGATTACATCAATGTACACGGAACAGCAACACCCAGAGGGGACATTGCTGAGATCCTGGCCATTGAAAAAGTATTTGGCGACCATGCTTTTGAACTCAACATCAGTGCAACCAAATCAATGACCGGACACCTCCTTGGAGCGGCCGGAGCCATTGAATCGATTGCAGCAATACTAGCCATCAATAACGGTATTGTTCCTCCTACCATTAACCACAACACGCCCGATCCGGAGATCAACAGCAAGTTGAATCTCACCTTAAACAAGGCTCAGGAGCGCAAGGTTAAGGTAGCCCTGTCGAACACCTTTGGGTTTGGCGGACACAATGCCAGTGTGGCCTTTAAAGCTATAGAATAAACTGTGTTCAGACATTTACTAATAGCATTAAAACTTCTTCCCCCTGAGGGGAAGGAGTTTTTTTGTTTGATCGAAAGGATTACCGGCCTTAAGCCTCGCGATACCCGTTTGTATAAGCAGGCTTTGTGCCACAAGTCGCTGATGCGAAAAACCGAAGCGGGGCATCCACTCAACAACGAACGTCTCGAATATCTTGGCGACGCCATCCTTGGTGCCATTGTTGCCGACGAACTCTACAAACGATTTCCCGAAAAGGATGAAGGCGCCCTCACCAAGATGCGGGCACGCATCGTGAACCGCAACCACCTCAACCGTCTGGCTATGGAAATGGGACTGGGACAGCTTATCCAAACCCAGCCCTTAAGCGATATTGCCCAAACCCACATCCCGGGAGACGGTCTCGAAGCCCTTATTGGTGCCATTTACCTCGACCACGGCTACCGAAAAGCCCGCAAATTTATTCTTAAGCGGGTATTCCTGCCCAACCAGCAATTGGAGCACGTATTTAAAAAAGACTCCAATTTCAAATCGATACTGATCGAATGGGGACAAAAAAGACGCTGCGACATCCATTTTGTGACGGAAGAATATCCCGACTTCGACTGCTGTGAGCCTGTTTTTATTGCGCAGGCCTATGTCAATAAGCAAGCCATGGGCGAAGGTAAAGGCAGCACAAAAAAAGAGGCCCAACAAAAAGCCGCCTGCGAAGCACTCGAACGAGTCAGCCAGGAAGCCGGTAAAGTTTTAAGTTGAGCCCTATTCTGCCCTCCCGCTGCTTGGTTTTACGAAGAAAGATCCCTATTTTAACCGGGATAAAAAACAAATCATTACATGCTCCACATCAGAAATGCCGCAGAAAGCACTGATTTACAGAGAAATGTAGTTAATTAATGTTAAACAAATAAGGGGTTAACACTTAAGCAGTTATTTTTGTAGGTATGAGCAGAAGGTTTATTCAACTCCTAATAGTGGTGGTCACCATTACCCTTATTGGTTTGATTTATATTCAAATGCTGTGGATCAGAAATGCCACAAGCATTAAGGAAGATCATTTCGACCAATTGGTGCGGCAAGCCCTTGATCAGGTAATACATCGCCTGGAACTGAATGAGACCTCCTACTTTGGTGCCCAGCTCGACCTGGATCCCGGAATGAGTCTCCCACCCCAGCTGCGCAATGAAAACCGTTATTTTTCGGGTAAAAATCAGTTCAGGGAGGACAAAAACAGAATGAAATACGACATTTCCCTGGATTTTTCCCTCACCGGAACCCACTTAAGCACTCGTTTCTACCAGAGCGATTCCCTGGTTTACAGTCACCAGGAGTGGACGCCCATGGAATACAACCCACAAAGCAAAGCAGACCCCCTTTCGTATGCCCTCAACAATTTTCAGTCGCAATTACGCTCTAAAATTGCGGAACAGGAGGCTCGCCTGATGAAAGGATTTTTTAGCGACCGCCCCATTCAGGAAAGGGTTACCCACGAAATGATGGACGTTACGCTGATGCAGGCTTTCTTTGAAAGAGGTATTTCACTTCCCTTCGAATTTGGCATCTACAATTCCCGTGGAGAGTTGGTCAATGCCACCAGCAAATTTGATCGGGAAGAATCTTCTGTAAGTTATCAGAAACATTTATTCCCCAACGACGTACACCCCAAACCTAACTACCTCTTGGTATACTTTCCCAAAAGACCCAACTTTATCATGGATTCGATGGGAATGGTATTGCCAACCGTGATTTTTACCCTGGTCATGATTTTCATGTCCATATTGACCATGGTCATCATTGTACGCCAGAAACGTCTGGACGAAATCAAAAACGATTTCATCAACAATATGACGCACGAGTTTAAAACGCCAATTTCCTCCATTTCGCTGGCCTCTCAAATGCTGAAAGACGGAAGCATCAGTAAAACACCGACTGTCCTGCAGCACATTTCCGGGGTAATTCAGGATGAAAGCAAACGCTTGGGCTTTTTGGTTGAAAAAGTCCTGCAAATGGCTATCTTTGACAAAGGTACGTCTCCCATGAAGCCCAAACGTACCGATCTTAACGAACTCGTACAAAACGCTGTAAACACTTTTCGCCTGAAAGTGGAGAATGAAGGCGGAAGACTGAATGAAAAAATTGAAGCAAAAAGCCCTTTTGCCGAGGTTGATGAGGTGCATTTTACAAATGTTATTTTTAATGCGCTCAAATACAGAAGGGGAAAACCCATCATACAGGTAAAGACCTGGAACCGGCCCACCGGGTTGGTCATTAATATTGAAGACAATGGTCTGGGAATTTCAAAAGAGAACCTGTCCCGAATCTTCGAAAAATTCTACCGGGTTCCGACCGGGAACGTCCACAACGTAAAGGGTTTTGGCCTGGGATTGGCTTATGTAAAAAAAATCATTGAGGACCACGGAGCCGAAATTAAAGTAGAAAGTGAATTAAACGTAGGAACTAAATTTGAAATATTTATACCCCTTAAAAGCAATAAGGAATGGAAAAAGAATATAAGATTCTCCTGACCGAAGACGATGAAAACCTGGGCATGTTGCTTCGGGAATATTTGGTAGCGAAAGGTTACGAAACAGATCTCCTGCCCGACGGTGAGGCGGGCTACGACGCCTTCATGAGCAAGAAATACGACGTGTGTATTTTTGACGTGATGATGCCTAAAAAGGACGGGTTTACCCTGGCCAAGGAAATTCGCATGGTCAACACCGAAGTACCCATCATTTTCCTTACCGCCAAGTCGATGAAGGAAGACATCTTTCAGGGTTTTAAAATTGGTGCGGACGATTACCTGACCAAGCCTTTCAGTATGGAAGAGCTCTTGTTCCGTATCGAAGCCATTTTGCGCCGTACCAAAGGGACCCTTGGGGGACAGGACGTGTTTCAGATTGGCAAATACAAATTCGACACCCAAAAGCAGCAGCTGATCGATGGAGAAAAAGTGGTCAAACTAACCACCAAAGAGTCTGAACTCCTAAAACTGCTGTGCAACAATGCCAACAAAGTCTTGGAACGGAACTTCGCTTTAAAAACCATTTGGGTGGACGACAACTACTTCAATGCCCGAAGCATGGACGTTTACATCACCAAACTGCGCAAGCACCTTAAAGACGAGCCTGCAGTTGAAATCCTGAATGTACACGGCAAAGGTTATAAGCTGGTTATGTAAGTCCGGGCGCTAAGGTCCAATACATAATAACATAAAAAAGAGAGGCCTGTCAGGCACTCTCTTTTTTTATGTCACAAAACTTTATCCGAATCCGGACAACACCCTCGTCAGCTTCAGTTCTTTTCCCGGGCCGACCAGCTGAAAATTAAGCCAAATTCCATCCAGGTGGTCCACAAATTATCAATACGTGTACTGTTGGAATGCAAATTGTTGGCGTAACGGCCCTCCAGGGCCAAATCCCAGGTGCCAATGGGAACAACAAATTCGAGACCGCCGGCCAAACCAAACAGAGCCGAACGCTCATTAACCACCGGCGCAGAACTTTCGCTCACAAATTGCACATAGGAGCCCAGATTAAAGACCACGGCAGTCTGCCTTATAGGAACACGCACTTTGGTCATAAAAGGCACCTGAAAATAACTGTAGGCCAGACTTCCATATTCTGCATCACTCCGCTGAAGACGGCTGTAATTCACTTCCGCCATCAAGCCCAGGTACTTTTCTCCAAAAAACACAAAACGACCGCCAATGTATGGGCCGCTGAAATCCTCACTGGCGTTTCGGTCCACAATGTAAGACGATGCCAAAGAATAACCGCCCCGGGCACCCAGCTCAGAATAGGATTTAAAACTATCCTGCGCCAAATTATTCTGCGCCACCAAGGACCCGAAAACAAAAAGACCAAAAACAAAAAGCAAGGGGCGTTTAAGTCCCCCGGTAAAAGCACGCATAAGCCACGATTTACATCTGTTAATCCAGTTTAAGCACAGCCAGAAAGGCTTTCTGTGGCACTTCCACATTACCCACCTGCTTCATACGCTTCTTACCCTTCTTCTGCTTCTCCAACAATTTACGCTTACGACTGATATCGCCACCGTAACACTTGGCAGTAACATCCTTCCGCAGCGCTTTTACAGTCTCCCGGGCAATTATCTTAGCGCCAATAGCGGCCTGTATCGCCACGTCGAATTGCTGGCGCGGAATCAACTCTTTCAATTTTTCACACATGCGCTTGCCCATCCCATAAGCATTGTCCACGTGAGTAAGGGTGCTCAGCGCATCTACATTTTCACCATTCAACAAGACATCCAGCTTTACCAACTTGGATTTACGGAAGCCTGTGGTTTGGTAGTCAAAAGAAGCATAACCCTTAGAAATACTCTTCAACTTATCGTAGAAATCAAATACAATTTCGGCCAGCGGCATATTAAAAACCAATTCCACCCTGTCGGTAGTTAAATAATGCTGTTTCACCAACTCACCGCGCTTACCCAGGCAAAGTGCCATCAAATTCCCAATGTAATCCGAATGCGTGATGATTTGGGCAGAAATATAAGGCTCCTCCACATAATCGATCAGACCAGGCTCAGGGAGACCAGATGGATTGTGGACCTCCACCACCTCACTCTTGGTGGTATAGGCCAAATAAGGGACGTTGGGCACCGTGGTAATGACATCCATATTGAACTCCCTGTCGAGTCGCTCCTGCACAATTTCCATATGCAGCAGGCCCAGAAAACCACAACGAAAACCAAAACCCAGGGCTGCAGAGGATTCCGGGATAAAGGTCAGGGAGGCATCGTTCAATTGCAGCTTTTCCATGGCGGACCTCAGATCTTCATAATCTTCCGTGTCAATGGGATAAACCCCTGCAAAAACCATGGGTTTAACTTCCTCAAAACCAGAAATAGCTTTGGCACAAGGTCGTTTTACGTGAGTAACCGTATCGCCCACCTTCACCTCTTTGCTCGTTTTGATGCCTGAAATAATGTAGCCCACATCTCCTGTTTTCAAAACGTCCCGTGGCACCAAACCCAATCCGAGCACGCCCACCTCATCGGCATAATACTCCTTCTCGGTATTAAAAAACTTCACGTAATCGCCTTTCCGGATCTCCCCGTTTACGATCTTAAAATAGGCAATGATGCCTCGAAAGGAGTTGAAAACAGAATCAAAAATAAGACCCTGAAGGGGCGCCTCCGGATCGCCTACCGGAGGAGGCACCAGCTCTATAATGGCCTGCAATATCTCCTCAATACCCATCCCTGTTTTACCGCTGGCATGAAGAATCTCGCTGCGTTTACATCCGATCAAATCGATGATTTGATCTTCCACTTCTTCGGGCATGGCATTGGGCATGTCCATTTTATTCAGTACCGGAATTATGGTCAAATCATGATCCACCGCCTGATAAAGATTGCTGATGGTCTGCGCCTGAATCCCCTGCGTAGCATCCACAATCAGCAAAGCCCCTTCACAGGCAGCAATCGAACGCGACACCTCATAGGCAAAATCCACGTGACCGGGCGTATCAATGAGGTTCAGGGTATAATCCACGCCCTCATAATCGTACCGCATTTGTATGGCCTTACTCTTTATGGTAATTCCTCGCTCCCGCTCCAAATCCATACTGTCGAGCGTCTGCGCCTGTAGTTCCTTATCGGTAACAGTCTTGGTATATTCCAACAGACGATCGGCCAGGGTACTCTTCCCGTGATCAATGTGCGCTATGATGCAAAAATTCCGGATATTCTTCATCGGCATAATCGGTTTCGTTACTTACAGAACATTGGCCCCTTGCGGGTTTGCAAAGATATTGAATTAGAAGGAAATTAAAAAGGGCCGGCAATCTTGCCGACCCTTTTTACTGAGATTATTATAAGATGATTCTTACATCATTCCGGGCATGCCGCCACCCATACCACCTGGCATAGCAGGAGCAGGATTATCTTCCTTCTTCTCTACCAAAACACACTCGGTAGTCAGGAACATACCGGCAATAGAAGCCGCATTCTCCAAAGCCACACGGGCTACTTTAGCAGGATCAATTACTCCGGTTTTGTAGAAATTCTGGTAGGCATCCACACGGGCATTGTAACCATAATCGTCTTTGCCTTCACGAACCTTCTGAACTACAACGGCACCCTCTTTACCGGCGTTGAAAACAATCTGACGCAAGGGCTCTTCAATGGCACGCTTAACAATTTCGATACCGGTAGTTTCGTCTTCGGATTCACCCTTCAGATTTTCCAAAGCATCAATGGCACGAATGTAAGCCACACCACCACCGGGAACAATACCTTCCTCAACGGCTGCACGGGTTGCACTCAAGGCATCGTCAACGCGGTCTTTCTTCTCCTTCATTTCAACTTCGGAAGCTGCACCTACGTATAGCACGGCAACACCACCGGCCAACTTAGCCAGACGCTCCTGAAGTTTCTCGCGATCGTAATCAGAAGTGGTATTGGCAATCTGTGCCTTGATCTGCGCTGCACGGGCATCGATGGCGTCTTTCGCCCCACTGCCATTAACAACGGTGGTATTCTCCTTATCGATGGTGATTTTCTCAGCAGTACCCAACATTTCGATGGTAGTGTTCTCCAACTTCAAACCGGTTTCTTCAGAAATAACGGTTCCGCCGGTCAACACCGCCAGGTCTTGCAGCATTTCTTTACGACGGTCGCCAAAACCAGGTGCCTTAACAGCAGCCACTTTCAACGAACCGCGCAGACGGTTAACCACCAAAGTAGCCAAAGCCTCACCGTCCACGTCCTCAGCAATAATCAGGAGGGGACGACCGCTTTGTGCGGTTTGCTCCAACACAGGAAGAATGTCCTTCATGGTACTGATCTTCTTGTCGTGAATCAGAATAAAAGGATTGTCCAGATCGGCTTCCATTTTCTCGGTGTTGGTAACAAAGTAGGGAGAAATGTATCCACGGTCGAACTGCATACCTTCAACCACCTCCACAGTAGTCTCGGTACCCTTGGCCTCTTCTACAGTAATGACGCCTTCACGACCCACTTTCTCCATAGCTTCGGCAATCAAACGGCCAATTTCCTCATCGCCATTGGCAGATATGCGGGCGATTTGTTCAATTTTTTCGTTGTCGTCGCCAATTTCGTGCGCCTGGGTACGAATGCTCTCTACCACCTTAGCCACTGCGGTATCGATGCCCTTCTTCAACTCCATGGGATTGGCACCGGCAGTAACGTTCTTAAGACCAACATTAACAATAGACTGCGCCAAAACAGTAGCGGTAGTAGTACCATCACCGGCATCGTCACCGGTCTTGCTGGCTACTTCTTTAACCATTTGCGCACCCATATTGGCGATGGGCTCATCCAGCTCCACTTCCTTAGCAACGCTTACGCCGTCCTTGGTAATGTGGGGAGCACCAAACTTTTTATCGATTACAACATTGCGACCTTTGGGCCCCAAAGTTACTTTTACTGCATTGGCCAACGCGTCGATACCTTCTTTAAGGCGCTCGCGGGCTTCCATATCAAACACAATCTCTTTAGCCATTTTCTTTCAATTTAAGTGTTCTAATTAAGCAATGTACAAAATGTCACTCTGCGAAATCAACAGATAGTCTTCCCCGTCAATGTTCAACTCGGTACCGGAATACTTTCCGTACAACACCACATCTCCGGCCTTCACCTCCATAGCTTCGTCCTTTTTAGCGGCACCAGTCAGAACCACCTCACCTTTCAGAGGCTTCTCCTTGGCAGAATCAGGAATAATGATACCGCTGGAGGTCTTCTCTTCCGCTGCCTGAGGTTTAACCAAAACCTTACCGGCAAGAATCTTTCCTTTTAAAGTTGACATTTCTAATATTGATTTAATTGTTAAACATTATAAGCTTATCACGGCCACTTCCATTTCACAAAGTATGCCAAAGCCAAAATCGCACAAAACCTGCCAACCCACCTGCCATTTTTACAGCCCCCTCGTCCCCGGCCAGCCAGCGCCGCCCAAAAAAAATGGCGACCAAGTCGCCACGCGGGTTTCAACCCGCTTTAAAGAACAGCGCGAAGCGCTGACCTATTTCTCTCAATAATAACCCAGGACTTCAGTCCTGGGACTACACAAAGATACACTAGGCCCCAGGCCCCAGATAAGGCTCGACCCAAAAAAAATGGCGACCAAGTCGCCATGCGGGTTTCAACCCGCTTTAAAGAACAGCGCAAAGCGCTGACCTATTTCTCTCAATAATAACCCAGGACTTCAGTCCTGGGACTATACACGACCTACACTCACTCGCTCCAGAGCTCTCCACGCACTCCCTGCAGGCCGGCGCCCCAGTCTCCCGGGCGCTCCCTGCCACTATGGCAGCAAAGGGCCTTACTCAGCTACGGCGCCGGAATCGGAAACTGCAGGCGCAGCCTCTTCCTCCACATCGGTGCCAATGGGGAAACCGGGCATGGCAGACTCAGTGGGCTGCATGTTTTGCATCTGGCTGTCAATAACCGACTGGCGACCCAGCTCGTGCTTAGGAATAACCATTACGGCCACAAAAGAAAGTACCAACAAGGCTCCGGCAAGCGTCCATGTTGCCTTTTCAAGAAAGTCAGTGGTTTTCCTAACACCCATCACCTGATTGGATGAGGCAAAATTAGAGGCCAAACCGCCTCCTTTTGAATTCTGTACCAAAACAATCAATATCAAAAGAATACTGGCCAAGATTACCAGAACGGAAACAAATTCGTACATATCTTTACTTATTACTGTTATTAATATCTTCTTCCAACGCTTTGATTCGACGCGCAAAGTAAACGCTTTTTTCGGGATATTTCAAACGCAGACGATCGAATATATCCATCGCCTTTGAAAAATGCCCCTGCTTAATGTAAATACCCGCAAGCGTCTCGGTCATCAAATCGTCACGCTCCTGCAAACTGGCTGCAGAAATATCCACATTTTCGGTTGTTGCTGAAGGCCCGGAAGGCAATCGACGCCTTTTGCGCCCTCCTTCCAAAAAATCATCAATCAAAGAACGCTTCTTCTGCACCGGCTCAGGAAGAGGAGCGTCAGCTGTCGCCTCCCGCTGCAAAACAGGTTGCTGTTTAAGCACCTTCAACCAGTCCGAAAACGAGCGCGCCTCATCCGCAGGAACTTTCCCTTCCTCCTCAAGCCGATACTCGCTCACAGTCCCTTCATCAAAGCCCAGAAAATCAGCACTCGGTAAAACAATGTTGTCCGGGTCGCTCTCTGCGCCTGCCCCGAAAGTCAATACGCCTCCCGAAGGCAGCTCAAATTCATCGGAGGCACCCAGGTAATCATCCACAGCGGGGGTGGACTGGGGGTTCTTTTCCCCGGGGGGCGCCAACTCCGTATCGGCCGACTCCGACTCCAGGGACTGGGGCTTCATCGGCGACTCCGGTGGTGCCGGAGTTTGTGACTCCCTTGGCTGCTCCACTTGCTTTGTTTCCTCCCGGACAGGAGCATGAATCAAAGCAAAAAGTTGCGCCCGGTCGGCAATATGCGCAGCAGCCAGCTTCAATTCATTGTTGTAGCGAATGTGACCCAGCAAATGCAAATTTTTAACCCACAGCATCCGTCCCGCTTGAAAAAAGGGATACTCTTCCAAAAGGAGTTTTAAACCATCCAGACTTTGTTCGTCCAGACCGTTTGGATTTTGTAGTGCTTGAGCAATTTGCTGTTTGTGCATAATTTTGAACGTTGGGACGGCCTATCGACTACCAATCTGAAAAAGCTCTGTTAAAAATATTTTCGGTCAGCTGATCCACAATATCGCGCACCAACTGTTCTTCAATAGCGGTAATGTTCTGACTGCTCTCAAAATCAGAAAAGGCGGAGAAAGACGACTCCCAATTTTGCTGAGGGTTTTTAAAATTCCGAAAACGCACCCTTACGGTAATCGTCATACGCGTTTCGGCCGACACCGCATTGGCCTGGATGGCCATGGGACGCAAATCGTAACCCGTAATCTCTCCGGAGAAATCCACATCCCCCATTTCATCATTAATGATCAGACGCGATTCGGAGGTAATCCGGTCCTTCATCGACTCGGTGAAGGTCTGACTGAGCAAGGGATTAATCAGCGGAGCCCGGTTTTGAAACAATTGCACCGAGGCCGTTTCCACATTCTCCGGAACCGAGGAGCCACGCATCGTCATCTGCACAGAACAGGCGCTCCATGTAAGCAAAAAAAGTAGGGCCAATGCCCCGACTGCTGTCTTAACCATTGATTGCATATTCTTTTATCTTACGGTATAAGGTTCGCTCCGAAATGCCCAGCTCCTGAGCCGCATTTTTCCTGCGCCCCCCGTGCTTCTCCAAAGCCTTCTCTATCAACTCCTTTTCCTTATCTTCCAGGGAAAGCGACTCCTCCACAAACTCCTCTGTATCCTCAATGGCATGTTCATCATGCCTTGAGGCATAAGCCATAGGAGCCGGGGCCGCAGAGGGTTTAATCAACTCACTTTCACCGTTGTACAGATTCCGGATGATTTGAGCATTCTCTCCTTTCAGGTTCAAGTCCCCACCATCCTGCAGCATATCCAGGACCAACTTCTTCAGATCGTTCATGTCCCGCTTCATGTCAAACAGCACCTTGTATAAAATTTCCCGCTCATTGGAGAAATCATTGTCCGAACGATGCTCACTTCCTGGAACGAGGGCCGGAAGGTTACCACCCGACATTGCCGGAAGGTAAGCTTCTAGTTCCGAAGCCGACAAAATGCGCTGTTCCTGCAGCACTGAAATCTGTTCGGTGATGTTTTTTAATTGTCGCACATTACCCGGCCAGCGATATTTTTCCAGAACCAAACGCGCCCCTTCGTCCAAACGAATGGCCGGCATACGATAGCGATCGGCAAAGTCCTGCGCAAATTTTCTAAAAAGCAAATTGATGTCCTCCACCCGCTCGCGCAAGGGCGGGATCTTTATGGGCACCGAATTCAGGCGATAAAACAAATCCTCTCTAAACTTACCGTCCTCAATAGCCTTTTCGAGCTGAACATTGGTGGCAGCTACAACGCGCACATTGGTCTTAATTATTTTTGAAGAACCCACACGAATAAATTCGCCCGTTTCCAAAACCCTAAGCAAACGCACCTGCGTGGCCAGGGGCAATTCGCCAATTTCATCCAGGAAGATGGTCCCCTCGTTGGCCTCCTCAAAATAACCTTTTCGATCGCTCAAGGCACCCGTAAAAGAACCCTTTTCGTGACCGAACAGCTCCGAGTCGATGGTCCCTTCGGGAATGGCTCCGCAGTTTACAGCAATATAGGGCCCATGCTTACGGGCACTGTGCTGATGAATAATCTGGGGAAAGACTTCCTTTCCGGTTCCGCTTTCACCAGTGATTAAAACCGACAAGTCGGTGGGGGCCACCTGCACGGCAATATCAATGGCCCGATTGAGACCGTAGGAGGACCCAATAATACCAAAGCGTTGCTTTATTTGCTGAACATCCTTCATAAGCCAAACTGCACTGAAAACAAGAGACTCCTGCAAAAATAGCAGGTCAACTGACAAAGTTACAATTTTAGCGCTAAATACACACCGGCCCTCCCTTATTTCCACCCAATTTTCGTAACTTGGTCATCCAGATAGACCACGATTCAAGACAATAAAATGAACAAAGACACCATTGCAGGCATCATACCGGCACGCTACGGTTCCACGCGGTTTCCGGGCAAACCCCTGGCCGACCTCAAGGGCAAGCCCATGATTCAACGGGTTTACGAGCAAGCCTCCAAAGCCCTCTCTGAGGTATATGTGGCCACCGACGACGAGCGCATTGCCGCTGCTGTCAAACAGTTCGGAGGCAAGGTGGTCATGACCAGTCCCGACCACCAAAGCGGGACCGACCGCTGTGCCGAAGCGCTCGATTTGATTGAGGCTGAAACCAAAAAGACCTTCGATGTAGTCATCAACATCCAGGGCGACGAGCCTTTTATCGAACCGGAATTACTCGAAACACTGGCCTGTTGCTTTCACAGCTCCATGACAGAAATTGCCACCCTGGTTAAACCCCTCAAAACCCCGGACGACCTGTGGGACGCCAACAAGCCCAAAGTAGTCATCAACGGCGACTACCAGGCGCTGTATTTTTCACGCTCGCCCATCCCCTATCTGCGCCACTATCCTAAGGAAGAATGGCACCTGCATCACAAGTATTTTTTGCACATAGGCTTGTATGCCTATCGCAGCGACATTCTCCGAGAAATCACCAACTTACAACCCTCCATATTGGAGACGGCCGAATCGCTGGAACAACTGCGCTGGCTGGAGAACCAGTACACCATAAGTGTACGTACCACCCGCCACGAAAGCATCGGCATTGATACACCGGCCGATCTCGAAAGGGTTTTGCAAGCCGGTCTGCTCTAGTAAGTCCCTACCAACACTACCTGCCCATGAAAATCATCGACTACGATCCATGGCTGCAAGCTTTTAGGCCGGCCCTGGAAAAAAGACGTCTCCGCTTTAAGGATGAAGCAGAATGGATTCGCAACCAATGGGGCTCCCTGAAGGCCTACGGCTCCTTACATCATCAACAGGGACTGCATTTGCGAGGCAACTGCTGGCACTTTTGCGAATGGGCTCCGCACGCCAGGGGCTTGTGGCTCGTAGGCGCCTTCAGCGCCTGGAAAGCCACCGATGCTTATCGTTTGCAACGGCGGGAGGGGGGACTCTGGGAAGGGACCTTTCCGCTTGATCTCTTGAAGCACGGCGACCATTACAAAATTTGGGTAGAATGGGAAGGCGGAGCCGGAATGCGCATTCCGGCCTGCGCCACCCGTACGGTACAAGACCCTGAAACACTTATTTTCAGCGCCCAGGTCTGGCAGCCCGAAGCATTTGCGTGGAGCGACCAAAACGTTGTATTTACACAGGAGGCTCCCCTGATTTATGAAGCCCATACAGGAATGGCCCTGGAGGAAGAACGCGTGGGCAGTTACCGTGAGTTTGCCGACCAAATCCTTCCCCGCATCAAGGCAGCCGGTTACAATGTGCTGCAGCTGATGGCGGTTCAGGAGCACCCCTACTACGGCAGCTTCGGCTATCACGTCTCTAATTACTTTGCCCCTTCGAGTCGCTTCGGCACACCGGAAGACCTCAAATACCTGGTCAACCAGGCGCACCTGATGGGCCTGAGGGTCATTATGGACCTGGTGCATTCCCACTCCGTGAAAAATGTGGAGGAGGGACTCAGCAGACTGGACGGGAGTGAGGACCTTTACTTTCATGGGGGAGATCGCGGACAGCATCCGGCCTGGGACTCCCGCTGCTTCAACTATGGGAAGGAAGAAGTGCGGCGCTTTCTGTTGTCAAACTGCCGCTATTGGATCGAGGAATTTCATTTCGACGGCTTTCGCTTCGATGGTGTGACCAGTATGCTCTACTTGCATCACGGACTGGGAAAGGACTTTGTTTCTTACGAGGACTATTTCAATGGCCAGGAAGATGAAGATGCCCTGCTCTACCTGGCCCTGGCCAATGCCCTTATTCACGAAATCAAGGAAGGCAGCCTCAGCATTGCAGAAGAAATGAGCGGGATGCCCGGCACCACCCAGCCGGGAGAAGAGGGCGGACTGGGTTTTGATTTCCGTTTATCTATGGGCGTTCCCGATTTCTGGATCAAGATCATCAAGGAAAAACGGGATGAGGACTGGGAGGTGGGACAGTTGTTCCACGAATTAACGCAGCACCGGCCCGAGGAGCAGGTTATTTCCTACGCCGAATCGCACGACCAGGCGCTGGTGGGCGACAAGACCATCATTTTCAGGTTGGCCGATAAGGAAATGTACGATTTCATGGCCAAAGATCGAAGCAACCTCATCATCGACCGGGCCATCGCCCTGCACAAAATGATACGGCTGCTGACCCTCTCCACGGCCCAGGGCGGCTACCTCAACTTCATGGGCAATGAGTTTGGTCACCCGGAGTGGATCGACTTTCCCCGCGAGGGCAACCAATGGTCGTACCGCTACGCCCGTCGGCAATGGTCGCTCTACGACAATGAGCTGCTGCGTTTCAGGGACCTGGGGCTGTTCGACCGGGCCATGATTGAACTGGCGCGCAACGGGCAGCTGACGGCACTGAAAGACACGCGCCTGCTGGTGGCCCAAAACAACGATCAGGTGCTCGCCTTTGAAAGGGGACCGCTTCTCTTCGTATTCAACTTTAATCCCGCCACCTCTTTTACCGACTATGGCTTGCCTGTCCCCGCCGGAAAGTTTAAACTGCTGCTCTCCACCGACGAAGCACGCTTTGGGGGCTTCGACCGGGTGGACCATAAAATGACCTATTTCAGTCGACCTTCAGGCTCCGGAAAAAGCCAACACCATCTCCCCTTGTACCTTCCGGCACGCATGGCGATGGTGTTGAAACGTTTGCCGCTGAAAAGCGTCTTCGACTAAGAGACTACAGCCAGCGTACCAAACCGAAGTCTTGCTTGTGGGGCAGCGCTTCATGTTTGGGAAACATACGGATACCAAACTTGTAGGATCCCGGGAGGTTCAGTTTGTAATCGAGTCGGTATTGAACCTGACTGCCCTCCCGCTTTTCTTCCGTGAAGGGCTCCACGTGCAAAATGGGTGGAAACTCATCGTCCCCCGGTTCTGCAATCACCATTTCCAATCCCAGCTCCACGCCTACCAAACGTTGTAAGTCAAGCAGGACTTCCACCACATAATGCTCGCCGATGCCCAATTCCTTATGCGCAATATCGGGCATGTTGCAGGAAAGCACCTGCACCGACGACCAACCGGCATAAACCCTGCGCTTCCAGCCGGCCAATTCGCGAACCAAACGACAATCTCCTGCCTTCAGGTTTTTCACCCGCTCAAACATTGGTTGGTAAAACCGATCGCCGTAATCGTTAATCATCCTGCGTGTGGTAAATTCCGGCGCAATGCGTGCAATGGAGTTTTTGACGTAAGCCACCCAACCGGCAGGAACGCCCAACTCATTCTTCTCAAAAAAGCGGGGAATGATCTCGTTCTCCAGAATGCTGTATATGGTCGTAGCATCCAGGTCGTCCTGAAAGACCTGGTTCTCGAAGGTCCGCTTATCGGTCAGGGCCCAACCGGCCTCCTCCTTGTAACCCTCATACCACCAGCCATCCAGCACACTAAAATTCAACACGCCGTTGAGCTCGGCCTTTTCGCCACTGGTGCCGGAAGCCTCCAGGGGCCGGGTCGGGGTATTGAGCCATACGTCCACACCGCTGACCAGGCGCTTGGCCAGTTCCATGTCGTAGTTCTCCAGGAAAATAATTTTCCCTATGAACTCGGGCCTGCGTGAAATCTCCACAATGTGCTTGATGAGTCCCTGTCCCGCGCCATCGGCCGGGTGCGCCTTTCCGGCAAAAATAAACTGCACCGGACGCTTGGGATCGTTAACGATGCGCGACAGGCGCTCCACATCATTGAATAAGAGGTGGGCCCGCTTATAGGTGGCAAAACGCCGGGCAAAACCAATGGTCAAAGCATCCTCGCGAATGGTATCCAACACATCCACGATGTGGGTCGGGTCTTCGTGGCGCTCCACCATCCCCGATCCCATCCGCCAGCGAATGTAATCGATCAATCTTTTGCGCAGAGCCACCCTGGCCTGCCACACCCGTTCATCAGGCACGTCGTAAATTTTTTCCCAACGCTGCTTGTCCGACACGTCCTTCAAAAAGTCGTCGCCAAAGGTGCTTTCGTACAATTGTCTGAATTCCTTTGCGGTCCACGTACCGTAATGCACGCCGTTGGTAACATACGAAATGTGCAATTCCTCAGGGAAATAGCCCTTCCAAAGATGACGGAACATTTTCTTGCTCACCTCTCCGTGCAACCAGCTGACACCATTCATTTCCTGGGAAGTCTTGGCCGCCAGCACACTCATGGAGAACTTCTCGTGCACTTCGGTCCCTTCCCTGCCCATGTCCATAAACTCCTCCCAGCTGATGTTCAACTTCTCCGGCACATGGCGCAAATAAACCCGCAGCAGGTCCTCGTCGAACTTATCGTGACCGGCGGGAACGGGTGTGTGGGTGGTAAACAGGGAGGAAGCCTTGACCAATTCCAGGGCCTCGGCAAAACTGTATTTTGCTTCCACCAAATCCACCAGACGTTCCACATTTATTAAGGCTGCGTGTCCCTCGTTGCAATGATAAAGATCAATCGGAGTATTCAGCTCTTCTAAAAAGCGGATGCCGCCAATACCCAGCAGAATCTCCTGCTTCAACCGGTTCTCCCAATCGCCCCCGTATAATTTGTGGGTAATTTCGCGGTCCTGTACGCTGTTCTCCGGAATATCGGTATCCATCAGGTAAAGTGGAATCCTTCCCACCTGTGCCTTCCAAACCACCGCCTGCAACTCCCTGCCCGGCAAATCGATATGCACCTTAAGGGGCTGGCCGTCGGCGCCCCGAACCTCCTCCAGGGGGAGACTGGCAAAGTCTTGCATCTCATAGCGGGCAGTCTGTTCGCCATTCACCGTTAGTGCTTGTTTAAAATAGCCGTAACGATAAAGCAAGCCGACCGCCATAATGTTCACACCCTTATCACTGGCCTCCTTCAGATAATCACCGGCCAAAATACCCAGTCCCCCACTGAAAATTTTCAGCACATCACTCAGGCCGTACTCCATACTGAAGTATGCAATGGAGGGGCCCTCCAGCATGGGCTGTTCCATGTATCTGCAATAAAGGGCGTATACGGCATCCAGCCGCTCCGTGAAATCGGCATCCCCGGCCAGGCGACTTAAATCCTCGTAGGAGACTTTCTCGAGCAATTGTACGGGATTCTTATGGACCTCACCCCACAACTCGGGATCAATCGACTCGAACAACTCCGTAGCCTGATAGTTCCAACTCCACCAAAGGTTGCGGGCCAGCTCATTGAGCACAGCAATACGTTCGGGCAGTTTCGACTTGACCACCAGCTTTTTCCACTGGGGTGCAGCACCGCTTACTGGCACCATGCGCACCCGTTGTTCCGATTGTTGCAGGGCGCTGAACTCCTCGCGGCGGTTGTTCACCTTATTCAGGGCAATGTCGTAGGCCTGATAATAATACTTAATCAGATTGTCCCACTCCAGTGCAGCGGCCATTGTGCGACACTTCTCGCGCGCTGCTGTCAACTGCCCTTCTCCGGCCGCTGAAAAAGAGCGAATTATTTCGACTATTTGGGCCACCGTTTCGCGGTGGTTGCTGTCGTTCCGCTGCACCACGGCCACTCCGTCAAAAACCGAAGCAGAGCGTTCAGCTGCCCAAATTCCAAAGCCGGCCAAAGAAGAAGTCAGGGTAGGAATGCCAAAGGCGATGCTCTCCTGAGGCGTATAACCCCAGGGCTCGTAATAAGACGGAAACACCGTTAGGTCCATACCAATAAGCAGATCGTAGTAGGGCAGATTAAAAATCCCATCGTTGCCATTGAGGTAACTGGGCACAAATATCAACTTCACCCGCTCCGCCTCATCGTTGTTCAAATGAATCTCCTGAATTTTATTGATGATGGGGTCGTAGCCCAAATCATTCAGTCCATGCGTCAAAAAGGGATTGGGCAAAGGCTCCTTACAATTGCCCTGGGTCAATCGCTCCATCAGATCTTTGCGGGGCCCATAAGTGTTGGCCGGTATCAGGAAGAAGAAGATCATCTCCCGCTTCAAATCTTCGCCATTGTTCAGCAACTGTAAGGCATCCAGAATGACATCGGCCCCCTTGTTGCGAAATTCATAACGACCACTGCTGGCCACCAGCAGACTGTCGTCGCTCACCGGGTGTCCGAGCACACAGGAGGCCACTTTGCGCAACTGCGCCCTTGCCGCCTTCCGCTTTTCATCGTATTTGGTGCCCTCCGGCACAAAATCATTCTCAAAACCATTGGGCGTAACCACATCCACGCTCCGTTTCAAAAAATGCGCACACTCATTGGCCGTAATGTCCGACACCGTAGTGAAGCAATCCACATTGGCCGCCGCCATTTTCTCGAGGGAGTGCTTGGCCACCACCCCCAATTCCTGCGCCTTCAAATCGGCATCGTAGCCGGCCATTTCATCGTAAACCGGAAATCCGTTGCCGGCCAGCGAACGCCCTACGGTAGTGGCATGCGTGGTAAATAAAGTGGCGACCTGCGGCAACTTATCGCGTAAATACAGCGCGCCGCTGCCCGTCATCCACTCATTAAAGTGCGCCACCACCTTATCGGCTGCCGTCAGGTGAAACTTGTAAAAACTCTCGACCACCACCCCGGCCGCATAGCCAAAAAGCAAGGATTCCACATAATCCCACTGCCCCGAAATACTGTCCACCTTGTAAGTCTCCCAGAGGTACGAAAGAATTTCGTTCTTCTGCGCCATATATGGCGAGAAATCGACCAAAAACACCAGGGGACTCCCATGCACCTTCCAGCGTCCGACTTTCAGGCGGATGCCCTCAAACTGCAGGGCCGCCTGCCAATCGGCATAGGCCTTTTCATCGGGAATAAATTCCGGATTGCGTTGGGGGCCACGCCAAACATCGGGTCCAATAAAAATAAGCTTGTCCTGAAACTGCTGCACCAGCGTATGTGCCCTGGAGGCCAGCACTGTGTGAATGCCGCCCATTTTATTGCATACTTCCCAACTTGCCTCAAACACATAGTCGGGCTTCAAATAACTGTCTACCATCTTTCCAAAGTATTAATTCATCCTAAAACTACGCTGTTGGTCCTGCCTTTTTTCGGGCGGCAGGCACTGCCTTTACCGAAGTCCGCCGTTTGCGCAACTTCCTGATTTCATCCTCCATTTTTCTGATTTTCTCCTCCCGGTCAGCCAATACTTCCGTCAGGTTGGCCAGTTCCTGATCGACATTGGACCGGGGCACCGCCGCATTCAAACGGATGCTGAAATCGCTGAGCACATTCATATAATTGATGAAGGCCTCATAGGGCGTTTCATAGGGATTGAAATAGGCATGCACATCGCCATCGGAGAAAAACTTGGTACACATATAATAAAAATGATCGCTCGTCTGCAGGTAATTCCACTCCTTAA
Source organism: Geofilum rhodophaeum (assembly GCF_002210225.1). Classification (GTDB taxonomy): domain Bacteria; phylum Bacteroidota; class Bacteroidia; order Bacteroidales; family Marinilabiliaceae; genus Geofilum; species Geofilum rhodophaeum. Next base: position 529,619 of record NZ_MWUJ01000001.1, read on the forward strand.
GCAGACGCTCCTCTTTACACTGACTGATTTTTGGCAGAAGGGCATAGAGCTTATCGAAAGCTTCCTGCTGCATTTCATTGCCCAACCAGGCCGTAACATCCCTTTCCTCATCGGCCCAACTGATGGGGTAGGGCACATGCACCGCAGCCACCGGCTGCAGTGCCTCAGCCAGCTCCGAAGGGGTGGCAAAGGCCAGGCCTTTGTGCTTCAACACCTCTGCCGGCAAAGCCTCCATAAAAGCAAAAATACCGGTCGACTTATCCTGGTGCTCCCCAAAAGTCTCGTAATCCATAAACAAATTCACCACCTCCTCACGTTTATCGCCGGCCCGCAACCAGTCCACAAACTTTGGGGCAGTCAGGGGCCACTCGCACCAATTGCGATTGCCAAAACGGAAGGCCAAATCATCGCTGAGTTTGAAATTCTTCAACAAAACCTTTAAGCGGGGATTGATGCTGTTGCAATAAAGATAATTGGGACTCTTCCAGCCCAATATGTGCTTGGCCCCTTCGGTGAGCATGGCCTTAAAACCCATATCGGCCACCATCTCGCCCAGCTGATCGGAATAAATCAACTCCGTATTTCTAAAAACCGTTGGCCGTTGCCCAAAACTTTCCTCCATCAAGCGGGCGTGGCTCTCGACCTGCTCCACAAAGGCCTCCCGATTTTTCAGCGACACCAGTGAGTGGGCATAGGTTTCGGCCAGAAACTCTACTTGTCCGGTAGCCGCCAGGGCCTTAAAACTCTCCAACACTTCTGGCGCATAGAGCCGAAACTGTTCCATAGCCATCCCCGAAATGGAAAAGGCCACCTTAAACTTCCCCTTGTGCTTCTTAAGCAACTTCAGCAACATGGCATTGGCCGGGAGATAGCAACGTTCCGCCACCTTGGCCATGATGCGCTCGTTGGTGTAATCATCGAAGTAATAATGGTCGTTGCCAATATCGAAGAAGCGGTAGCGCCTAAAACGAAAGGGCTGGTGCACCTGAAAGTAGAAACATATGGTCTTCATAAAGCAGTATTTTAGTTTTGAATAATCCTTCCTTGAATAAAAGCACCGCGATTTCAAGCGCCCAGGCCCAGGGCCCGTTCATAGACCGCCTTAACATGTAAAGCCGAATTCTCCCATTTCAGTGCATCCACCTCAGCTCTTCCATGAGCCTTAAACATCTTAGCCATGCCCGGATAATTCAATGCCCCGTAAATGGCATCGGCCATGGCATCTACATCCCAAAAATTGGTTTTAATGGCATAGGTCAGAATCTCGGCTACGCCCGACTGATGGGAAATCAGCACCGGAACATTGCTCTGCATGGCTTCGAGGGGACTGATGCCGAAGGGTTCCGACACCGAAGGCATCACATACAAATCACTCATGCTCAACATATCAAACACATCATCGCCCCGCAAAAAACCCGTAAAGTGGAACCGGTCGCTGATTTTCAGCTGGGCCGCCCTGCGAATCATAGGTTCCATCATATCGCCACTGCCCGCCATCACAAAACGCACATTGTCCATCCGCTGCAGCACTCTGTGCGCCGCTTCCACAAAATATTCCGGCCCCTTTTGCATGGTAATGCGCCCCAAAAAAGTCACAATTTTTTCCTTCACCCCCTTGGGAGCCGGCTCCGCGCCATGGTTGTCGTGCGGTTCCACCGCATTGTAAACGGTGACCACTTTATCGGCGGGAATGCCGTACTTTTCGATCACAATCTTCCGGGTTAAATTACTCACCGTAATCACCATATCGGCTGCCTCCATACCCCGCTTTTCGATATCGAAAACAGCCGGATTCACACTGCCGCCACTTCGGTCAAAGTCGGTCGCATGCACATGAACCACCAGGGGCTTACCCGTAGCCTCCTTGGCAGCCATGCCGGCCGGATAGGCCAGCCAGTCGTGGGCATGGATAACATCAAAGGCATAATCCTGGGCAATGATATTGGCTACCAGCGCATAATCTCTGATTTCCTGCAACAGATTGGCGCCGTACTTGCCGGAAAACTCCACCAAACCTGCCTCGTTGACATTCAAAAACTCAAGTTGCTTCAACTTTTCACGGCGCGTATGCGCCCAAAACTCCTCCGGCTCCATATAAGGCACCAGCTTAGAACCCACCTCAATGTAATCGAGGGTCTGACTGAAATGCTTCAACTGCAACTGACGGTGTTTCACCGGAATTTGATTGGCGCCCACCAGGCGCATGACCGACTGATCCTCGTCGCCATAGGCCTTAGGCACCACAAAAAGCACCTGAACATCGGGGATCTGCGACAAGCCCCGGGTCAAACCGTAGCAGGCAGTACCCAGGCCCCCGGATATATGGGGTGGAAACTCCCACCCAAACATAAGTACCCTCATAGCCTAATTGTATTTTTCTATCAATTTAATAATCCGGATAACTGCAGCCACATTCCAGGCCATGCTCACTGCCCCCTTGCCCAGATGAGGCGGATTGCCGTTGTAACATTCCGACAAAGTGCTCAAACAATGATTGCCCAACTCTTCTTCAAATCCCTCCACCATGCGTTTAATAAAAGGCAAGCCCCCCCTCTTGTGGATATTCAAATAAGCCTCAGCAAAAAAGCCCGCCAGCCAGGGATAAACCGAGCCCTGGTGCAGAGCCAGGTCCCGCTCCCGCTGATTGCCTTCCAATACGCCCAAATATCTTGGGTCAGAAGGCGATAAAGTACGAAGTCCCCGTGAAGTCAGCAATTCCTTTTTCAACACATCCACCACCGACTTCGCTTTTTCGGCGTCGAGCGCCGAAAAACGCAGGGCTACTGCCAACACCTGGTTGGGACGAATGGAAGCGTCTTTTTCCTCCCCATCCACATAATCGTACAAACAGCCCTCCTCCTCATTCCAAAAATTCGCTATAAAAGACTCCTCTACCCGATCGGCCAAGGCCAGAATTTGCTGCCGCTCCTCCTTACGGCCATGGCGCTTGCACAAAGTAGCATAATAACGCAGCGCATTGTACCACAAGGCATTGATCTCCACAGCCAGTCCAGGTCGCCAGGTCACCGGCTGCCCATCCACCACCGCATCCATCCAAGTCAAAGGCCGCCCCTCTACCCGGGCATAGAGCAAACCCGAGGCTTCAATTCTGACACAACCATCTTTCAGACGCATGTAATGCTGCAGAATCTCCACCATGGCTGCCCCATAGCGACTGCAAACATCCAAATCCGGGAACTGCAACTCCAATTCCTGAATGGTGTAAAACACCCAAAGCGGCACATCCACATCCTTGGCCTCGGGACGCACGCCCAGATTGTTCTCTGCAATATAAATCCGCCGCACCTCTTCCACAGCGTGGTCCAAAATGGCCAAAAAATCTTCCCGACGTCCTGAATACGCCATCAGTCCGGGCAGCGCCACCAGCGTATCGCGCAAACGTTCCCGATACCAATGGTAGCCGGCCAACAATTTGATGCGTCCCTCCCTGCGCTGAATAAACTGCTCGGCAGCATTCAACAAGCTGTGCAACATGGTATCGCGCGGAATGCGCTTCTTCACCTCTTTGGTAAAACGCGCTTTGAGCCCCCCAGGCTTCACCGGAAAAGTCCCCGCAGAAAAAACCAGCGACTCTCCCTTCTTGATCTCCATTTCAAAATAACCCGGAGCAAACAAGTCCTCCTTAAAAGGATAGCCCCGGTTCTGTTCCTTAAAATACTCCATGCCCCGATACCAATCGGGCAGGGCCAAAAATTCTCCAGCCTTACTTACCTGTAAGTGTAAGTGGGGAAAACCCTCATACATTTGCAGGCGAATGCCGTTGGGCACTTCCTCGTAGCGGGTATTGGCCACCATATTTTGCTGAGTCAACTCATGCACACTCCTGAAAGCCAAAAAGGGTTTAAAGCGAATGAGCGTAGGCGAATGCGCCTCCTCCAGCGTCACCCGCAGCAATACCTGTTCCTCCTCCTCCACCAAAAGAATTTCCGTGCTCAACACCATACCGCCCACCCGGTATACCCTCCGGGGCGTTACCTCCATATCGTAACTCTCCAGATATTTGTGCCCCTTGGGTTCGTAGTGGCTGCCCTGGTACTTATGTATGCCCAAATTAAACACCTGCTGATGCTGCACCAGCGACAAGTCGAGCGACGAAAGCAAAACAAAGCGCCCTCCCCCAAAATGGGCTACGGGACAAACCAACATTCCGTGGTACTTTCGGGTGTTGCAGCCAATAACCGTTGTGCTGCAATAGGAGCCGGCACGATTGGTGCGCAACACCTCGCGATGCAGCGAATACTCCAAATTCACCAACTTGGTCTTGTCAAGCTTGAGATAAGTCATACAATACTGAATTACAAAAGATAAAAAACCCATGGTCGCACACACAGCATGCCGACAAAAGGTTAAAACAGAAAGCAACAAAAACAGTGGTAGAAAAGTACGTTTGGTTCTGAGAGTCAAATTAGGCAAAAAGACTCAAAACATCAAGAGCACTTACCGAAGAAATAAAAACGTTCGTGTAATTTAACGGAAATTAAACATTGACTCAAAAAGCAGGAGCCAGACTACTGTCTAACAAGCGCTTCCAAAGAACTAAAATCAAGATTCGGATAGCGTTTGACCAAATCAGCGATTTTTTTCGCTGTTTTTTTTCGAAAAGACTCAAAAGAAAGTGCTCCCGGATGGAGCGGCCGGTGCCTCAGTTCCGTCAAAAGCTGCTGTACCTCCCGATAAAAGGCAAGTGCCTCCTCGTTGAGCCAGGCCCCGGAAAAACGGTCCCAGATATAATCCACTGCCTGCGCCGAAGGATGCAACATATCGTCGGCATAAAAACGGTAATCGCGCAGTTCGTCCATCATCAACTCGTAGGCAGGAAAGTAGGCGTTACCTGCATGCTGCTCCAACAATTCCTCCACAGCCAGCAGAAGCACCGCCTTCGACAGCTGGTTGCCGTGGGCCCCGTCCTTCCAGTGCCTGACGGGACTCACCGTAAAAATCACCTGCAAATCAGGATTCTCCTGCCGCAAAGCCACCAGCAGCCTTTGCCAGCGTTCAACTACAGCCCGTACCGATAAACGGTAGCGCTGAAAATCCCTGGCCGGAAACTTGTGACAATTCGCCACCACCTGGTGCGCCTCGCCAAGAGCGTAGACCCAGGCCGTTCCAAAAGTCACCACCAAACAATGGGCCTCCTTTAAAAACGAATGCCCCTTCAGGGTAGCTGCATTAATGGCCTGCACCACCTTAGCGGCATCGGGACCGCTGAAACTGCCGTGGTGCTGAAAGCTGTGCCACAATCCGTCCCGCTCCACCAAATCGCCCAAAGCCACCTGTCGGTTCTCCAGAAAAGCCTCCAAAGCAGCGGCCACAGAAAAGGGATTAAAAAGCACTCCGTGCGGATTCACCAGCACCTTAAAACAGGCCTCCTCCATCCGCTGCCCCACATTCCCCGCAAAACAGGAGCCCATAAAAAGCACCCCGGAATGCACCCCCAATCGTTCCGCATCGGGAGCGGGAGTACAAACAATCGATGTTCTGAACGGATCCTTCTTCATAAAGCGAGGGGGACTTCTGTGCCCTCGCAAGATAACACTTTGCACCCACTCGCAAAACTCTTCCTCTTAAAAACACCGGTGGCGGAAGCCCTCTGCCCAGCGCGACAAATCTGCTGTGGCAATAAAAAGACTTGAAAAAAGAAAGCAACCCGGGAGGTCGCACAAGGCGGAGGGACTGCAGGGGCAAGCCTCCGACTGTTTCCGATAAAGCGCCTGAAGGAAGTGCAGCGTAAAAAGCCGGGCTGTCTGAGACGAAGGCGAGTTCCCGGCTTTTAGCCAGCGCACCGAAGGCGCCGGAAACAGACGGCAGCGCAGACCTTGCAATCCCGCAGCCACCAGAACCTCCCGCCAAACTCTTTCTCTAAAAAAGCCCGGTGGCGGAAGACCTCTGCCCAGCGCGACAAATCTGCAGTGGTGATAAACCAGCTTGAAAAAAGAAAGCAACCCGGGTGGGTCGCACAAGGAGGAGGGACTGCAGGGGCAAGCCTCCGACTGTTTCCGATAAAGCGCCTGAAGGAAGTGCAGCGTAAAAAGCCGGGCTGTCTGAGACGAAGGCGAGTTCCCGGCTTTTAGCCAGCGCACCGAAGGCGCCGGAAACAGACGGCAGCGCAGACCTTGCAATCCCGCAGCCACCAGAACCTCCCGCCAAACTCTTTCTCTAAAAAAGCCCGGTGGCGGAAGACCTCTGCCCAGCGCGACAAATCTGCAGTGGTGATAAACCAGCTTGAAAAAAGAAAGCAACCCGGGTGGGTCGCACAAGGAGGAGGGACTGCAGGGGCAAGCCTCCGACTGTTTCCGATAAAGCGACTGAAGGAAGTGCAGCGTAAAAAGCCGGGCTGTCTGAGCCGAAGGCGAGTTCCCGGCTTTTAGCCAACGCACCGAAGGCGCCGGAAACAGACGGCAGCGCAGACCTTGCAGTCCCGCAGCCACCAAGACCTACTGCCCCCAAAACTCTTCCACTTAAAAACACCGGTGGCGGAAGACCTCTGCCCAGCGCGACAAATCTGCAGTGGTGATAAACCAGCTTGAAAAAAGAAAGCAACCCGGGTGGGTCGCACAAGGCAGAGGGACTGCAGGGGCAAGCCTCCGACTGTTTCCGATAAAGCGCCTGAAGGAAGTCCAGCGTAAAAAGCCGGGCTGTCTGAGCCGAAGGCGAGTTCCCGGCTTTTAGCCAACGCACCGAAGGCGCCGGAAACAGACGGCAGCGCAGACCCTGCAGTGCCGCAGCCACCCAGACCTCCCGCAACGCGCCCTTATTTCAAGCGCTCCTCCATCCACGCCACAATGTCGCTAAAAACAAGATCCGCCACCGGCTCCCGATGCAACTCATGCAAAGCCCCCTCATAGCCCTTAAAACTACAGTTCTCCGGATACCGCGCAGCAAAACGCTCCGTAGCCCCGCAAGAAGTCAGCGGATCCGCCTCCCCGTGCAGTAAAAGCATCGGCAAGTGAAAATCCAAACCCTTCGTCATCAAGAAGCGCGCACTGTCGTTCAACTCATTAAATAAGCGGAGACTGATGCGACCGTGCATCAAAGGATCCTTATCCGACTCCTCCCGCTCCGCAGGCAAACTCGTCATCTGGTCCGACCGGATGCCCGTAGAAAAAGTCCACTCCGGCCACCACATATCCGCCCAGCGCCCAAGGCGCTGCAGCCAGGGCTTCGGCGGGTGTACCAACTCCAGCCAGGGAGATGTCACCACCACCCCTGCAAAATCCTGCCGACGAAAACGCAAGAAATTCAAAACCAGATTGCCCCCCATGCTGTGCCCGTATAAGAACCAGGGCACATCCTCAAAATTGCGCTCACAACGCCGCACCAGCATCGACACATCGTCCATCAACTCCGTAAGCGAATGCACAAAGCCCCGTGGGCCATGCGCCTTCCCATGTCCACGATAATCCAGCGCATAGACAAAAAAGCCCAGCTTAACAAAGCGACGGGCCCAATCGTTGTAACGGGCACCATGCTCACCAATGCCGTGCACCAACAAAATACAAGCCCGAGGCTTCCCCTCCGGCTTCCAATAATGCCCATGCAGCGGCATACCGTCGCCCGACACCAAAGTAAAAGTGTGATAAATCTTCCCCATCACCAGTAAAGTAAGTAGTAACAGGGGACAAATCTAAAAGAAATTCAGATACGCCAAACACCTTGGCCCCTAAAAACAAGAAACTTGAGCAAAAGAAAAGTTGCGCTGCCAACCACTGAATTTGGCTCTTTTTACCGCCGAACCCTTAAACAATCGGGAAAAATCCGCCTGCTCCATACTGCGCCAGCGGTCCACATCCATAGCCAGCAGCTCGGCAGAAGGCACAAAAGCCGGTTCGTCGTGGGCGCCGGGGCGGCGGTTCCAGGGACAAACTTCCTGACAAATGTCGCAGCCGAAGGTCCAGCCTTCGGTTTTACCCGCAAATTCTTCAGGAATATCCGCCGCCTTATTTTCAATGGTCAGGTAAGAAAGACAGCGGCCGGCATCTACCGTTCGACCGGAGAGAATGGCGGTGGTGGGACAAGCATCGATGCACAAGGTGCAGCCCCCGCAACGATCGTTATAAGCAGGCACATCCTCTGTCGGAAGATCGAGGTTCAGCACCAGCTCCGACAAAAACACATAGGAACCCAGTTTGCGATGAATCAGGAGACTGTTCTTACCAATCCATCCGAGTCCCGCCCGGGCGGCGAGACTCCTTTCGAGCAAGGGCGCAGAGTCCACAAACACCCGTCCCTCCAACTGCGGGTAAAGGTCCCGCTTGATAAAATCAAACAGCGCATTCAATTTGGCCCGGAGCACATCGTGGTAATCCTGCCCGTAAGCATAACGCGATATTTTGGGGAAACGCTCCGACAAGACGGGCTCGGCCGGCTTGTAATTGTAGAGCAGCGAAACCACCGTTAAGGCCCCCTCCACCAGGCGGGCCGGATTCGTTCGCTTTTCAAAGTGATTGGCCATATAGCCCATACCGGCATGATGGCCGGCATCGAGCCATGCCTGCAAGCGCTCCGCATCGCCCTCCAGTTGGGTGGCGCGACTAAAGCCCAGATCGGCAAAGCCCAGTCGCAGCGCCTCTTCGCGAATCTGCCTTTTCAGATGTTCGCCGGCCAAATGCATCTTAGAGCAAACCCAGTTCGAGCAAAGCCTCGTCCGACAACATATCCCGATCCCACGGCGGATCAAAGGTCATGTTCACCTCTGCCGAGGTCACCCCTTCCACACCAGCCACCACATCGCGCACCTCTTCGGGCAGCGATTCTGCAACCGGGCAATTGGGCGAGGTCAGGGTCATCACAATACGCACCTTCCCGTCCTCCTGCACATCCACCTCATAAATCAGTCCCAGGTCGTAGATATTCACCGGAATCTCCGGATCATAAACTGTTTTTAGGGCATTGATGATGTCTGTTTCCTTACTCAAAAATTCGTTGCTCATAGTAGTTTCCTTTTTGGGTCGCCCCCCTACCTGGCCAACTTGGTTTTATAAGCCAGCGCATACATGCGCATCTGCTTAATCATAGCCACCAAGCCGTTCGAGCGGGTGGGCGACAAGTGTTCCTTAAGGCCAATGGCATCAACAAAAGCCAAAGGGGCCTCTAATATCTCGTCGGGTGTTCGTCCGTTCAGCACCCTGATCAGAAGGGCGACAATCCCCTTCACAATAATGGCGTCGCTGTCGGCCATGAAATAAATCAGGCCGTCTTTTTCCCAAGCGTACAACCACACCTTACTCTGACAACCCTCTATCAAATTTTGGTTGCTTCGGTGCTCCTCCTCAAAATCGGTTAAATCGTTACCCAGCTCAATCAACAACGAATAGCGATCCATCCAGTCGCTGAGCATCGAAAACTCTTCAACAATTTCCTTTTCGCGTTCCTCAATAGTCATCGTCCCTTATTTAGTAAAGGCCAAATTTCACGATTTTTTGATCCCTACGCAAAAAGTTGGCGCACTTTCAGCAGGCCCTCCGCCAAAGCATCCACCTCAGACTTGGTGTTGTACAGTCCAAACGAAGCCCGTACCGTACCCGGAATCCCAAAGCGATCCATCAAAGGCTGAGCACAATGGTGACCGGTACGCACGGCAATCCCCATCTTATCGAGCAGCGTGCCCGCATCAAAGGGGTGGATGCCTTCAGGTAAAAAGGAAAGCAGGCTGCCCCGCTGAGCTGCCGTTCCATAAAAAATAAGATCGCCCAGACCTTCAAGTCGCTCCACCGCATAGGCAAAGAGTTCCTTCTCATAGGCCCCTATCGCAACCATCCCCAGCTGCTGCAAATAATCCACCGCAGCACCGAGTCCCACCACCCCCACATAGTCGGGCGTACCCGCCTCAAACTTATAGGGCAGTTCGTTGTAGGTGCTGCCCGAAAAGCGCACCTGTTGAATCATTTCTCCGCCACCCTGCCAGGGCGGCATGGCTTCAAGCAATTCGGCTTTGCCGTAGAGCACACCGGTGCCGGTGGGACCGTACATTTTATGGCCCGAGAAAACGTAGAAGTCGCAATCAAGTGCCGCCACATCCACCCGGGTGTGGTGAATGGCCTGGGCCCCGTCGATCAAGACCTTAACACCCTTGCTGTGCGCCAGCTCCACAATGTCTTTTACCGGATTGATGGTTCCCAACACATTGCTGATGTGGGTAATGGCCAACAAGCGTGTACGCTCATCGAGCAAAGCAGGCAAGGCCGCCAAATCGAGCTCCCCATTGTCGAGCACGGGCAGTACTTTAAGCTCCAACTGCATCCGCTCAGCCAGCAACTGCCAGGGCACAATGTTCGAGTGGTGCTCCATTTCACTCACCACAAGGGCATCGCCCGGCTGCATAAAAGCCGCCCCAAAAGAATGGGCCACCAAATTGATTGCCTCGGTAGTGCCCCGGGTAAAAATAATTTGACGACTCTCCGCCGCGTTGATAAAGTCGCGCACCTTTTCGCGTGCCGCCTCAAAAGCCTCGGTACTGAGGTTGCTGAGCGTATGTATCCCCCGGTGTATGTTGCTGTTGTACTCATAATATACGCGGTCCATCGCCTCCACCACCTGGCGCGGCGTTTGTGCGGTAGCACCGTTGTCAAAATACACCAAAGGCCGCCCGTTCACCGGGCGGCTCAGTATGGGAAAATCCTTGCGGATTTCATCAATGGGAAAATTCATTTCATTCGCTTTTTGCGCGACCGGTACCCAACTGGCCGCAAACCACACAGGAGTCGCATTTGTCGAGTTCGCCACGGAAGCGCTTCTCCACCAATTCCCGAATCTGCTCCTTCAGAGCGGGCACCTGAATTTTTTCGATCACCTCGTAGGCAAAGGCATACATCAGCAGAATATTGGCTTCTTCCTTACTGATGCCACGGGCCCGCAAGTAAAACATCGCGTTCTCATCGAGCTGACCCACCGTAGCACCGTGACTGCACTTCACATCATCGGCATAAATCTCCAACTGGGGACGGGTATTCATTTTGGCGTTCTCGGTCAGCAAGAGGTTGTTGTTGCTCTGATAGGCGTTGGTCCGCTGAGCATCCGGCGCCACCAAAATGCGACCGGTAAAAGCTCCGGTACTGGCATCGTCCATCACCCCCTTAAACAACTCGTTGCTCTCGCAATCGGGCACCGCATGATTGATGAACGAGAAATTATCTACGTGCTGGTTCTTGTCGATCACATACAAGCCCGAAATGTGGTTTTCGGCATGCGGTCCACCCAGGCGTGAAAAAATATTGTTGCGGGCCACCCCGGTGTGCAGAGTAAAATAGTTGGCGTTAAGCAAAGAGCGCGCCGCCTGATCGAAGTGGTAAGCACCGACCTGAACCGTTCCGTTATGCTGATTCTGCAGGTTGTAAAAGTCGAGCATGGCCGACTCAGCCACATGCCCTTCCGTAACGGTATTTACCACAAAACGGCTCATCGACATGGTATGGTCGCAAAACAAGACGCGTGCCTGGGCCTGCTCTTCCACCACAATGAGGTTGCGCTGGTTCACCATCAAATCCTGTTCGCCGGTCAACACATTCACCACCTGAATGGGCTTTTCTACCACCTTGCCCTTAGGCACGTAAATAAAAATGCCGTCGGTAGCAAAAAGGGTATTGAGGGCCACAAAACCGTCTTCCTCCACCTTGGCCAGCGATCCGTAGTAGCGCTTCAACAGTTCGGGATACTTTTTCGAAAGTTCGGCAAAACTGCCGGCCTCCACCCCGTCGGGCAAAGCCTCCACATTGCTGCCGGCCACAAACTTCCCGTTGACCGTAAATAAGGTGTAGGAGTCGAGCTCGTGCACATTGCACTCAAATTGCTTCAGCGCTTCCGAAGTCGCCCCGTTGAGTCCGTAAGCCTGCGTGTACCCGGCCTTAAACCAGGCCTGCAGATTGGTGTACTTGTAGGCCTCTACCTTCGAAGAAGGAATACCCAACTTCGAAAAGGCCTCCATCGCACCTTCCCTGGCTGCGTTCACCCCCGGTGCCGCATCCTTTTCAATCAACTCCCTGTTCTCGGCAAAAAGCCGCTGCAGGGATATGTCGTGTTCCGATAATTGCATACTTACTCCATTTCCTGTTTAATCCAATCGTACCCGTTTTTCTCCAGCTCGTAGGCCAGTTCTTTGCCGGCCGACTTTACAATTTTGCCTTTGTACAACACGTGTACGAAATCCGGCACAATGTGGTCGAGCAAGCGCTGGTAGTGGGTAATCAGGATGGTGGCGTTATCGGGACGGCGCAATTTATTAACCCCGTTGGCCACTATGCGCAAAGCATCAATGTCCAGTCCCGAGTCGGTCTCATCCAAAATGGCCAGTTTCGGATCCAGCATAGCCATCTGAAAAATTTCATTCTTCTTTTTCTCTCCACCCGAAAAACCCTCGTTCACCGAGCGGTTGGTCAGGTCCGAATCAATATCGACCAGTTGTTTGCGATCGCGCATCAGCTTCAAAAAATCGCTGGCCGACAGCGCAGCCTCGCCCCGGTACTTTTTCTGCTCATTAAGGGCCGTACGCATAAAGTTGGTCATGCTCACGCCCGGAATCTCCACCGGGTACTGAAAACTTAAAAAGAATCCCTCCCGGGCACGATCTTCGGGAGACAAATCAAGCAAATCCTTTCCGTTAAACTCCACGCTGCCTTCGACAACTTCAAAAGCCTCGTTTCCGGCAAGCACCGAGGCCAGGGTGCTCTTACCCGAACCGTTGGGCCCCATAATGGCGTGAATCTCTCCGGCCTTCACATCCAGATCAATGCCTCTTAATATTTCTTTGCCTTCAATCTTGGCATGTAAATTTCTTATCTTCAACATGATGGTATGTTTTACTTTTTCTTAATTATACAACAAGCTTTAACGACTTATCCTACGCTGCCCTCCAGGCTGATCTGAAGCAGTTTCTGCGCCTCAACGGCAAACTCCATAGGCAATTGATTGATGACCTCTTTCACATAACCGTTTACAATGAGGCCCACCGCATCTTCGGTATCGATGCCCCGCTGGTTACAATAAAAGATCTGGTCTTCCCCAATTTTTGAAGTCGTTGCCTCGTGCTCTACCTTGGCCGAAGGATTGTTGATCTCCAGATAGGGGAAGGTATGTGCCCCACACTTATCGCCCAGCAACAGCGAGTCGCATTGCGAGAAATTCCTTGCATTGTCGGCCTTCTTCGATACTTTAACCAGGCCCCGGTAGGAGTTCTGACTCTTACCGGCCGATATTCCCTTGCTTACAATCAGACTGCGGGTGTTCTTACCCAGGTGAATCATTTTGGTTCCTGTATCGGCCTGCTGATAATTGTTGGTCAGTGCCACCGAATAAAACTCGCCCACCGTATTGTTGCCCATGAGCACGCAACTCGGGTACTTCCAGGTAATGGCCGAACCGGTTTCGACCTGCGTCCACGATATTTTGGAATAATCGCCCTTACAGATGCCCCGCTTGGTCACAAAGTTGTAAATACCTCCCTTGCCCTCCTTGTTGCCCGGGTACCAGTTCTGTACGGTAGAGTACTTCACTTCGGCCCGGTCGAGGGTCACAATTTCAACCACGGCAGCATGCAGCTGATTCTCATCACGCATGGGCGCAGTACAACCCTCCAGGTAGCTCACATAGCTGTCGTCTTCGGCCACAATAAGCGTACGCTCAAACTGTCCGGTATTCATCGTATTGATGCGGAAGTAGGAGGACAGCTCCATGGGACAACGCACGCCTTTGGGAATAAACACAAAGGATCCGTCGCTGAACACCGCCGAATTAAGTGCAGCAAAGAAATTGTCGCCCGAAGGCACCACAGTACCCAGGTATTTTTTTACCAAATCGGGATACTCCCTGGCCGCCTCCGAAAAACTGCAAAAGATGATGCCCTTTTCGGCCAGAGTTTCCCTGAAAGTGGTTTTTACCGAAACGCTGTCGATGATGGCATCGACAGCCACTCCCGCCAAAATCTTCTGCTCGTCGAGCGGTATCCCCAGCTTATCAAAGGTCGCCCGCAATTCCGGGTCCACCTCATCCATGCTGTTCAGCTGCGGCTTCTTTTTAGGTGCCGCATAATAAATAATGTCCTGAAAATCAATTTTCGGAATTTTCAGATGCGCCCAATCGGGCGACTCCATTTGCAACCACTTGCGATAGGCGTCCAGGCGGAATTCCAACATAAATTCCGGCTCCTGCTTCCGCCTGGAAATTTCCCGAATCACCTCCTCGTTTAATCCCTTGGGAAGCACGTCCATATCAATATCGGAATGAAAACCGTACTGGTATTCGCGATTGGTTACTTCTTCCAACAACTTATCCTGTTCGCTTGCCATAGTATTTTTAATCAGTTACTTTCTTACTCATTTAAACAAGCCCCCCTGCAAAGAGTTCACCCCCTTTTTATCAGAAAAACCAGCGTTTTATAACTGCGGTCTATATGGATTTGAATTACACAAAAACAAAATCCGACAATAAGAGGAAGGGGCGAAGGGCAAAATTACAAAACTATTTAGATTAATTAAACTTAAGGGGAGAAGAATGTCTTAAATTAAGACCCCTTAACAATCGATTGACTACCACCGTCAAACTACCGGGAATTTATTAAATTTGTGTGTATGGAAACAAGACCAAGCCTGCGGCAACGACTCTACCGCATCATATTTGAAGCCGACACCCCTGCCGGCAAGCGCTTCGATATTGTACTGCTGGTGCTCATTGTACTCAGCATTGCCCTGGTTATGATCGAAAGCGTACCCCGCATCCACACCCGCTTCGGCTTCGAGCTCGAAGCCGGCGAATGGTTCATGACCCTGCTCTTTAGCGCCGAATACCTCTTGCGCATATACTGCTCCCCCAAACCCCGCAAATACATTTTCAGCTTTTTGGGCATCGTGGACCTCCTGGCCATTTTGCCCACCTATTTTTCGCTGATGGCCCCCGACGCCCAGGCCCTCATCGTCATCCGTGCCGTGCGCCTCCTGCGCATTTACCGCATCCTCAAACTCTACCACTTTGTGCGCGCCGGCAACCTGCTGGTACTGGCCCTGCACCGAAGCGCACGCAAAATACTCATATTTATGATATTCATCGTCATATTGGTGACCATGCTCGGCAGTCTCATGTATGTCATCGAACACGGTCAGAACGGATTCTACAGCATCCCTTTGAGCATCTACTGGGCCGTAATCACCCTTACCACGGTGGGCTATGGCGACATTGTTCCCCTGACCGATCTGGGCAAATTCATCGCCTCCTTCATTATGATACTGGGCTACAGCATCCTGGCCATCCCCACCGGCATTGTCTCGGTAGAGATGTCGCGCACCTTTAACGAAGCCACCGACGAGGACAAGAAATGCGCCCACTGTGGGGAACCCCGCCACGCCCCGGAAGCCAATTTTTGCCGCATCTGCGGCAAAAAACTGAGCGATTAAAAGGTTCAAATCCAGAAAATGCTTATCTTTAGACTTCAGCTTAACACCCCTTTTATCCGTGCCCCACGAAAAAGAGACACCCCCATCTGAAAAA
The DNA here is from genome assembly GCF_002210225.1 of Geofilum rhodophaeum. Lineage (GTDB taxonomy): Bacteria > Bacteroidota > Bacteroidia > Bacteroidales > Marinilabiliaceae > Geofilum > Geofilum rhodophaeum. Next base: position 545,111 of record NZ_MWUJ01000001.1, read on the forward strand.
GAACGCAACTGGCAAACCTTAGTTCCGGCCGGCCTGTTGTTTGGCCTGCTCTTTTTTGTACTGCGCTTTCCGCTCATCTTTTCCGCCCTGGCCGGCACCGCCCTCTTTTTTGCAGTCGACTACCTACTGAAAAAACGCCAGACTGCCCCAAACGAAAATCCCGCCGCAAGTAAGTCCCCCAACGACCTGCTGCAAAAGGCCCGACTGCAACTCAACCAGCTCGAGGACCAGATTCCACGCATCCAAAATCTCGAATTACAAGCACTGCTGCGACAAATCTGTTCCACCGCCCGCCGCATCCTGCAGAAACTCGACGAAAAGCCTGCCCTAATAAACGAGGTACGTCGCTTCATCACCTACTACCTTGAAGCCACCCACAACCTGCTCGCAAAATACCTGCGGGTACAAAACGACCCAGGCAGTCCCCAACAAAGCAGCGAGCGCACCCAAAGACTTCAGCAGACCCTCCAAACCGTAGCGACCTCCTTTCAGCGCCAGCTTGAAAAACTTTTAGGCAATGAGTGGGTCGATCTCGACATAGAAATGAAAGTTCTTGAGCAAACCCTTAAAGCAGAAAACCAACTACCATGAGTAACGCAGCACCCCAGCAAGACCAACAGGCAGTGGCCCGCGTCAACATTGACCAATTGCCTGCCGCCTTACGCGAAAAAGCCACCAGTCTGGCCACCAGCATCGACCTCAGCGACAGTCAGCAAGTACTCCAATACGGCATCGGCGCCCAAAGCAACATCGCCACCTTTTCCGAGTCGGTCCTCACCAAAGTGCGGACCAAAGACACCGGCTACGTAGGGGAAAGTCTCATGGATCTGGGCCAAAGAGTCAAAGATTTAAAAGCCGACCAGCTCGGTCGCAAATCCCTCCCGCTTATTGGTCGACTCTTCAACTCGCTGCAACGCTTCATCCAGCGCTACGAAAAAATCAGCACCCACATCGACCGCATCAGCGACCAGCTCGACAAGGCTAAAATGCAATTGCTGAAAGACGTGGCCATGCTCGATACCCTGTACGACAAAAACCTGGAGTATCTGGGCGATCTGGAAGTTTACATCGCCGCCGGAGAACTCAAATTGCAAGCCATCCGGCAAAGCGAATTGCCCCAGATGGAAGAGGCAGCCGCCCAATCGGGCGATGGCGCACAAATTCAACAACTGCACGACTACAAACAACTGGTGCACCGCTTCGAGAAAAAAATCTACGACCTGCGTCTGAGTCGCACCATCGCACTGCAAACCGCACCACAGATCCGCCTGATACAAAACAACGACCAATTGCTGATCGAAAAGATCCAAAGCAGTTTGCTCAACACCATCCCCCTTTGGAAAAATCAGGTCGTCATCGCCATCAGCATCTTCCGGCAAAACAAAGCCTTGCAGCTGCAAAAAGAAGTTACCCAAACCACCAACGACCTGCTCAGCCAGAATGCAGAGATGCTCAAGCAGAGCTCCATTGAAACTGCCCGCGAAAACGAACGCGGCATTGTAGAAGTAGAAACCCTCAAAAAAGTCAACCAAAACCTCATCAGCACCATTGAAGAGACCCTGGCCATACAGCAAGACGGTAAAAATCAACGCCGCCAGGCCGAAACAGAACTGCTTAAAATTGAGCAAGAGCTTCGGGAACGACTGATGGCCCTGAAAGCGCCTGATCAAAATGCTTAAGCCCCATAAAAACGCAAACCATTATACCCAAAACATAAATGGACCGACTCCTTTACCTTTACATAGCCAGTGGCGTATTTGGCCTGGGCGTAATTCTCGTTGATTTTTTCACCAACGCCATCAGCTCGTTTCAGACCGATGGTGGAGATGCCGACGGAGATGATGGCGGAGATGATGGCGACGAGGGCGAAGAAAACGCCCCCCGCATGCGGGAGCTCACCGATTTGGCCGAAGGGCCCGACAGCGATGGCGACAGTCCCCGCGACAAAGGCTCTTACATCACCGACTACCACCGACCCCGCACCAGCAGAGTGCTTAAATTCATCGGCTACCTGCGCACCCTGATTTACTTTTGTGCCGGCTTCGGCATCATCGGCAGCTTTGCCCTGCTCACCGGCGAAAGTCGCCTCTCCAGCCTCCTCTGGAGCATCCCGGTAGGCGGCATTACCGTACTCATCTTCAAACTGTTTAAGCGCATTCAAAACAAGCAGCTCGACTCCAGCTTCAGCGACCGCGATTTTCTCGACCAGGGTGGAGAGAACCTGCTGCCCCTGCGCCCAAAGGAAATGGGCAAGGTGCGCATCCATTTCGGCAAGCTCCAAATTGAGCGCTACGCCCGCCTGGCCGAAGGGGCTGCCCCCCTCCAAAAAGGCGATCCCATACGCGTAGTGCGCGTCGATCAGGAAGTGGTGTACGTACAAAAAGACGAACTTCAATTACCAACTCAAAACTAATATTTTATGGAAGATCTGTTCAACGCAGGCACTGGTGGCCTGCTGGAGGGACTCTTAGGCGTAGCCGCCTTCTTTGTCCTCCTGGGCCTCCTAAAGGCCTTCATCAAAGTGGCACCGCCCGACAAGCTGCTGGTCATCACCGGCCGCAAACGCAAAGAAAACAACAAAACCTTCGGCTTTAGCGTGGAACGGGGACGCAGCAGCGTCATCCCCTACTTTCAGAGCGCCGACTTTCTGGACCTCAGAGTACTCCCCATCAACGTACAGGTAGATGGCGTAAACTCTGCCAACGGCATTACCGTTGGCGCCGATGCCACCGCCTGCGTGTGCATCGACGACGACAACCCCTCCATGCTGTATTCCGCCGTAGAACGCCTGATGGGAAAAGACGTGAACGAACTGCAGGAGCAGGTGCGCCAAACCCTCATCGGCAACTTCCGGGGCGCCCTCAACAAGGCCACCCCGCTGGAAGCTATTGGCATGCAGGACAGCTATCAGGACGATGGTGACCCCAATCCCCATCCCGAGGGCGACGGTCCCGAGGGCGACCGCGCCCAATTCCGCAACGCCTTAATGATGGACATCAACAGCGACCTGGCCAGCTTCGGCATGAAAGTGGTTTCTGTGTCGTTGCAAAAAATATGGGACAGCTCCAACTACATCGGCAATCTGGCCCAAAAAACCCTTGCAGAAAAGCGTCAGGACGTTGAAATTGAAGAAGCCGCCCTGCGTGCCCTGGCCGAAAAAACCGAGTCCGACGCCAAACGTCGCATCGAACTGGCCAAAGCCAAAGCCAACGAGCAAATCATCGACGCCCGCGAAAAGCTGGAAATGTACAAAAAGGAAAGTGAAGCCAGCATTTTGCAGGTAATGTCCGAAGCCCACAACAACATTGAAGCTGCCCGCAACAAAAGTCTGCAACGCATTGAAGCGTTGAACAACGACCTGAAACAGTTGAAAAACGAAACCGACATCCTGATTAAGGAAAAAGCACAGAATCAGGCCGCAGACATCTTGAGTCAGGGCGATAAAGAAGCAGTAAAAATCATCGAAAGCGCAAAAAACAGCATCCTCAAAAAGAAAATGGAAGTCATTTCCAAAGCAAAGGAAACCGGCTGCTCCGTACTCTTTTTGCAGCAGCAACTCCCGCACCTGTATGATTCCTTTAAAAAGCACTCCGCCAGCATGGGCGTGGACTCCTATCTGTTGATGGATAAGGACAAGGGATTCAGCAGTGCAGTGAACCGGGGCCCCGAGTCCTTTGTGGGCTTCCTGGGCGAGTTTGAGAAAGCCACCGGCATATCGGTGAAAGGATTTTTTGCAACCCAACAATAAGAAAACAACACCATGATAGTTTTTGTAAGTGTATTTTTAGGTTTGATCATCCTGACCCTGGTGGTTCAGGTGGTCTCCAACATGCGCATAGTCGGTGGTAACGAACTGGGCATCATCTCCGGAACCGGAGGAAAAAAAGGTTTTCAGATGATCAGCGGAGGACGAATTTTCACCATTCCTTTGCTCCACCGCTTTGCCAAAATGGACCTCACGCCCCACACCATCGAGGTGGTAGTAGATTCGGCCATAGCCGAAGGGGTAGTTCCGCTCAACGTTAAAGCCACGGTAAGTTTTGCCATTGCGTCTAATCAGGCGGGCCGCGCTTTGGCCGCCACCCGCATCCTCCACATGGTCAACCACGAAGACGAACTCAAGTCGGTTGCCAGCAACATCATCGAAGGGCACTTGCGCGACTCCATCGCCACCATGACCCCGGTGCAGGTGATGCAGGACAAGGATACCCTGGTGGCCAAGATGATCAATGTATGTAAGAGCGATCTCGAAAACATTGGTCTGGAAATCACCACCATGAACATCGCCGACGTGGACGACCATCGGCTCTCCGGCGTAGAAGAGCCGGACCTCTACATTGCGCTTTTGAAAAGAGTGCAGACGGTAAACGCCGAGACCAAGGCCCGTAAGGCCATAGCCGAATCGCGCGCCAATGCGGTGGAGCAGGAAGAAGCGCGCAAAGCCGAAGTGGCCGTTCGCAACATCGAAAACCAGTACGAAGAGCTGGTGGCCGAGACCAAGGTGAACATTATGCAGGAAAAGCAGCTCGAAAAAGTAGGAATCGAGAAAGTGTTGCAGGATATGAAGGCCCAGGAAGGTGCACTGCTTTCGGAGATCGAAGCAGAAAAACAGAAACTGGAAATGCTTCGCCACAAATTCGAGGCAGAAATTGTGACTCCCGCCAAGGCCGAAAAAGAGCGCATGGTGCTGCAGGCACGGCAGCAAACCTTTGCCTTTTTAGGTAAAGCCGAAGGAGAAATCGAAGAGCTGAAAGAAACCATCGACATCATCAACCAAAATCCCGAAACAGGCAACAAAGTTTACCTGATCGAGAATTTTGAACGCTTGATTCGTCCCTTTGCAGAAACCCTCGATTACTTCCCGGCCAAGAACATTTCGGTAATCACCGGACTCGAAGGCAGACACGAACCCATTTCGGCCATTCATCCGAGTGCCGTGGAAGAAATGAAAAACAACCTGATCAGTTACACCACCGCAGGGGCCGTAAAGGGACAAACCCGCCCAGACAAAGACCTGGAAGAGTAAGTCCCCCCAGCTCCCTTTTCAAACAGCGTCGGCCAGCAGGCCGACGCTGTTGCATTTATGTCGGCTATAAGCCGCAAAAAATCTTAACTTTGCAGCGACAGCTTAGGGTTTCATTAAAGGAAATGCCGACTTGAAAACCATTAATAAAAAGAAAATCATCAACGATCCGGTCCACGGTTTCATCAACATACCGGGCGAACTGCTTTTCGACCTCATCGAACACCCCTACCTGCAGCGCTTGCGCTGGATCAAGCAACTGGGCATGACCCCCCTTGTGTACCCGGGTGCCACCCACACCCGCTTTCAGCATACCCTGGGCAGCATGCACCTGATGACGCAGGCAGTGGAGACCTTGCGGGCCAAGGGACAGGACATCAGTCCCGACGAGGCAGAGGCCGTTCACGCCGCCATATTGATGCACGATTTGGGCCATGGCCCCTTTTCCCATGTATTGGAGTCGACCCTCGTGCGGGGCATTCACCACGAGACCATCTCCCTGCTGTTTATGGAAAGACTCAACCAGTACTTTGGAGGTCGCCTGCAAATGGCCATCGATATTTTCACCAACCGCTACCCAAAAAAATTTCTCCATCAACTGGTCAGCAGTCAGCTCGACATGGACCGCCTCGATTATTTGTTGCGCGACAGCTTTTTTACCGGGGTATCCGAAGGGGTGGTGAGTTCCGACCGCATCATCAAAATGCTTTGCGTAGCCAACGATCAGCTGGTGGTGGAGGCCAAAGGCATCTACTCCATCGAAAAATTCCTGATTGCCCGTCGCCTCATGTACTGGCAGGTGTACCTGCACAAAACCGCCCTGGTGGCCGAAAAAATGCTGGTCAACCTCTTCAGAAGAGCCCGTCAGCTGAGCGCCGACAACGATCTGGGAGCCGTACCGGCCCACCTGCTCTTTTTCCTGCGCCACCAGCCCTCAGTAGAAGATTTCCGCCATCGTCCCGAAGTGCTCGATCACTTTGCCATGCTCGACGACAGCGACATCATGACCAGTCTCAAAAGCTGGACCCTGCACCCCGACAAAGTCTTGTCGACCCTGGCTGGGGGACTCCTACGCAGGGAGCTTCTGGCCATAGAGGTGCAGGACGAGACTTTTCCACCGGAACGCATCGACAAACTGTTGGCCGCCACGCAGGAGTATTACCAGCTGAGCTCCCCCGAAGAAGCCGCCGCCTTTTGCTTTGCCACCAGTGTAGAAAACAACACCTACAGTGTGCGCGACGACAAAATCAACATCCTGGGCCGCAACGGCCAAATAAGAGACATCTCCGAAGCCTCCGACATGCTCAACTTGTCGGTCCTCTCCAAAACCGTAACCAAGCAAATTTTGTGCTGCCCCAAAGCCCTGCGGAGTCCCGCCTGACCAGCCCCCGCCACCACCCCGCGCCCTGCTTTTTTTACCTGCATTATTTTCGTAGTTTTGCACAAATAATTTTTTCATGGAGTTTACTGCCGAACAAATAGCCTCCCTCATCGAAGGGAAAATAGAGGGAGACCCCAAATCGCTGGTGCGCGATGTTTCCAAAATAGAAGAGGGCCGGCCCCAAACGCTGAGTTTCCTTTCCAACCCCAAATACGAACAATACATTTATACCACCCAGGCCTCGGTAGTCATTGTCAACGACGACTTTAAGCCGGAGCAAGCGCTCAGCGCCACCCTCATTCGGGTGCCCGATGCCTATCGGGCGCTGGCCAAACTCCTCCAGTTTTATCAGGAAGCCCAACCCAAAAAGACCGGGATTGAACAGCCTTCCTACATTGCCAAATCGGCCACATTGGGCGACTTTGCCTACGTAGGGGCCTTTGCCTACATCGGCGAGGGCGTAAAAATCGGCAACAACGTACAAATTTACCCCCAGGCCTACATCGGCGACGGGGTAAGTATTGGCGACAACAGCATTGTTTATTCCGGAGCCAAAATTTACCAGGGCTGTAAACTGGGACAAAAATGCGTGATTCACTCAGGCGCCGTAATCGGCTCCGATGGCTTTGGCTTCGCACCCGGGGAAAACGGCCAATTCGAAAAAATACCACAGGTAGGTATTGTGGTGCTCGAAGATCAGGTAGAAATTGGGGCCAACACCACCATCGACCGGGCCACCATGGGCGCCACCATCATCCGTCGTGGCACCAAGCTCGACAACCTCATACAGGTGGCCCACAACGTTGAAATAGGAGAAAACAGCGTATTGGCTGCCCAGACCGGCATCGCCGGAAGCACCAAAATAGGCAAGCAAGTGATGTTTGGCGGTCAGGTAGGCATTGCGGGACACCTTAAAATTGCCGACGGTGTAAAACTGGCGGCGCAGACCGGCGTGTCCAAAAGCATCACCAAAGCAGGGACCGTACAAATGGGCTCTCCCTCCATGGATGCGATGCAATACAACAAAGCCTACGTGTTTTTCCGCAAGCTGCCCGAATTAAAGACGCGCATCGACGAACTCGAAAAGAAATCATCCAACCAACAACCATAAACATGGCTGAAAAACAAAGAACCATAGCCAAGTCGGTCACCCTAAAAGGGCCCGGCTTGCATACCGGAGTAAATGTTACCTTAAACCTGCAGCCCGCTGAAGCGGGCCACGGCTACAAATTCAGACGTACCGACATGGAAGGCCAGCCGCTGATCAAAGCCCTGGTCGATAACGTAAGCTACACCCAACGCGGCACCGTGCTGCAAGAAGGCGAAGCCAAAGTAAGCACCATAGAACACTGCCTGGCTGCCCTGCGCGGTTTGGGGGTCGACAACTGTCTCATCGACGTAGACGGACCGGAAGTGCCCATTCTCGACGGCAGCTCTAAGTTTTTTGTGGCTGCCATTAAAGAAGCCGGAATTGTAGAACAGGATGCCGAACGCGAATACTTCGAGATCCGTGAAAAAATGGTGGTGGAAGACCCCGAGACCGGCAGCTACATCATTGCCCTGCCCGACAATTGTTTTTCGGCCCAGGTCATGATTTCCTTCAACAAATCCCTGCATTTGGCCAACCAGTTTGCCACCATCGAAAGCCTCGATGCCTTTGAAGAAGAAATCTCGATGTGTCGCACCTTTGTGTTTTTGCACGAGTTGGAACCCCTACTCAAAAACAACCTGATAAAGGGTGGCGACCTCGACAACGCCATCATCATCATCGACAAACCCATAGAGCAGGAGGAACTCGACCGTCTGGCCAAACTGTTCAACAAACCCTCCGTAGAAGTAAAGCCCACCGGCATTCTCAACAACCTGGACCTGCACTTCACCAACGAACCGGCGCGGCACAAACTGCTCGATGTAATTGGCGACCTGGCCCTTTGTGGCAGTCCCATCAAGGGACGCATCATCGCCAACAAACCGGGACATAAAATCAACGCAGAATTCACCAAAATTCTGCGCAAGGAAATTCGCAAGCGCCAGCTCAAAATCGATGCCCCGGCCTACGATCCCAACCAGGAGCCCGTTTACGATGTCAATCAGATAAAGGGCATGCTGCCCCACCGCTACCCCTTCTTGCTGGTCGATAAAATCATCGACATTCAGGACAAGATGGTGGTGGGCGTAAAAAACGTAACAGGCAATGAACCCTTCTTTACCGGCCACTTCCCCGACGAACCCGTAATGCCCGGCGTATTGCTGGTCGAGGCCATGGCCCAGGTAGGCGGCATTCTGGTTTTAAGTCAACTCGAAGATCCCCATACCTACAGCACCTACTTTTTGAAACTCGACAACATCAAGTTCCGCAAAAAAGTGGTTCCGGGCGACACCCTCATTTTTAAACTGGAAATGATGACCGAGATCCGCCGGGGCGTAGCCAATATGAAAGGCATGGCTTTTGTTGGCGACAACATCGTGGCCGAAGGAGAGTTTATGGCACAAATCGCAAAAAACAAGCAATAAATGAAGCAACCACTGGCATACATCCATCCCGAGGCCAAAATAGCCCCCAATGTGGTCATCGACCCCTTTGTCACCATCGATAAAAATGTGGTGATTGGTGAAGGCACCCGCATCGGCTCCAACGCCACCATTCTGGAGGGCACCCGCATCGGAAAAAACTGCAACATCTTCCCCGGCGCAGTCATTGGCGCCATACCGCAGGACTTAAAATTTGTGGGCGAAGAAACCACCGTAGAAATTGGCGACAACACCACCGTACGCGAATTTGCCACCATCAACCGGGGCACCAAAGCACGAGGCAAGACTGTAGTAGGCAACAATTGCCTGCTCATGGCCTACGTGCATGTGGCCCACGACTGCATCATCGGCAACAACGTTATTCTGGTCAACAGCGTTCAGGTGGCCGGGGAGGTCGTCATAAACGACTTTGCCATAGTAGGGGGGCTCTCAGCCATTCACCAGTTTGTGCACATCGGGGCGCATGTAATGGTGAGCGGGGGCTCACTGGTCAGCAAGGACATTCCGCCCTATGTCAAGGCCGGACGCGATCCCCTTTCCTATGTAGGTGTCAACTCCATCGGCCTGCGCCGTCGCTCCTTCACCAACGAACAAATACGCGACATCCAGGACTGCTACCGCATGCTCTTCCAATCTAAGATGAACAACTCAGATGCCCTGGTGCGCATCGAAGCCGAGCTACCTGCCTCCAAAGAACGCGATGAAATCATCCTCTTTGTCAAAAATTCGCAGCGCGGCATCATCAAGGGCTACGGGGCCGCCAAACAGGAAGAATAAAACAAGCTTTACATCATAAAAAAGCGGGAGGTCAACCTTACAGTGGACCTCCCTTTTTTATGTTCACAACCTGCTGGCAAAGAAAGCAGAAAACCAGCTTTGCGAAAAACCTATTCTAAAGCAAGTACCAGCTTGTGGCTTTTGGTTACATTTCCTTTGTCATCGACAACCTCAACATACCACTCCCACGAACCACCTGGGAGGTCGATCAGTATTTGGGGATTTACAATGCCCTCAACTTTATGAGGATTAGCCTGATTGTCACCCAGTGGATCAATACACAAAGTATAAGTTACATTATCAGCAGGTTCTGAGGCTGTCCAGGAAAAGAAAACGGAATAAGCATTGCCGTCAGATGCAAAACTCATTACTTCCGGTATATTTAATTTTGCGGCAGTGGGTCCAACAATTTCTATAGGGTCAATGACGGTACTGAAATTCCAAATATCTCCAAACACCTCTTCTTCTCCATCACTTGCCATCACTTGCCAAAAATAAGTTGTATTAGCTTCTAATGGCGTCCTAAATGTATAAGAGTGTAATAATATTTTTGATGCAATCACAGATAGGGTTCCTTCTGTTTTTCCCATCATCAAAGTATATTCTATGCTGTTATTATCAGCATCAGTTGACGGATTCCATATAAGTGTTGGCATTAGCTCAACACAAGCATGACTGTCACCGTAATAATAGGAAGGTGCAGTAGGAGGAGTGTTGTCATCTTTACAACTAAAAGTGACAACACTCAACACAAGAATTGTTATAAATATTATATTGACCTTCATCTCTTCCAGTATTATTGATTAATAAAAAGTTTCACAGTCTCATTGAATCCAGCATTGTTTACAACGTTTAACAAGTAGCCGCCTTCAACTAATGAGGAAACATCGATTGAAATGAGTTCGCCTTCTGTGCTAATTGTTTTTGTAAAAACCTCTCCCCCTTGAAGTGAATAGATCGTAAGACCATAATCTCCTCCCCATATCTCAACTGGCAAAGCAATTTTAAGTATTCCATTGGTCACAGGGTTTTGATAAACAATTAAACCAGAAACAGAGAAAGTTAGAATATTGTCCGCGGAACAATGATTTGCATCAATAATAGTTGCTGTATAGGAACCAGATTTAAGTTTTGCCGTTTCTAAATACCCAGTTTCAGTAATGTAATGCATGTCATTAATAAATACCTGGTAAGGAGCTACTCCCCCTTCAATGGAAAATCTGGCTTTTGAACCATCAACTAAAACACGACTACTCATTGGTTCTACAGATGGAATTGTAATTGTATGCTCAGAGACCACATCGTCCTCAAGAGTAAGGACCAGATTGTAAGTACCACTCGCTAAATTTGAAATGGTAAGTGTTTTATTAGGTTTTATTGTATAGGATGCGTCCCTTTCAAATATAAAGCAGGCAATATTCTGAGTTGCGGTTGAGGATACTTCAAGATAACCATTCTCTCTACTCGCACAATCGGGTGAATACCCTTTAATTGTAGCTGTAACATCGGCTATCCATTGTGCATAAAGTGAAAGATTTCTGGCTGGCATAGTTAGGGTATTTCCCGCATTGTAAAGACTCCCACTACCATCCTTTTTGGTATTCCAACCGATAAACCGATAATCGGCTTTACTCGTGTTGCCTTCATCAGACAAAACAAACACACTGTCTTGAACCATAAAACGTCGCGAAGTAGAATACCCTGATGGGGAAGCACTCCAATGATAATAAGATAATACATAAGCGTTATCCAGCACCGCGGTTAACCGATCACCATTATAAGCAATACTCTCACCTTCTAAAACAATTCTTCCACTGCATTTAAAAGCTGAAAAATCAGGATGACCATGCAGAGGCAGGATAATGCTACCTAAATAATAACCAAAAGCATAAGTGTCAACTGAACGAAGTTGACTTGGTTCTTGAAATACGACACTTGATAGATCATTGTAATCAAACGCCTTATAACCAACAACTTCAACACTCCCAGGAATTATGACATTTACCAAATCATTATTTTCAAATGCAAATCTCCCTATTGATGTCACCTGTTTAGGTATAACCAAATCTGATAAGAAATTGGAAGCGAACTGTCTTTCCCCAATTGTTTTTAAAGTTGCGGGTAAAACCAAAGAAGTAATTCCTTTACCTTGAAATATTCCTTTAGTCATTCCCAGAAGGTCATACCAAATGCCATCTATACCCACAACCTCCTGACCATCAAGAATTTCAGGAATGATTATGCTCTTGTTACTAAAATCATACGAGCATGACTTAATAACTCCATTAGATACTCTAACATCATCGTCAATGAGCGTATAAGGCGAAGAATACAAATAGTACGAGCTTGTTAAGTCTGTGATTATATCGCCAGCGAAAAAGTTAGTCTTGTTGCTTCTGTACCCTATAAAATCCGGATGAGAGTTTGTTGGAAGGGTTATCCCTGAAAGCAAATCATTTCCGGCAAAAGCATAACTATGAAGCATGAAGATTTGACTTGGCTCTTCAAAAACAACACTTTTGAGATTGTTCGAAAAAAATGCCCTACTCTCTATTTGCTTTACACCCGCAGGAATATTAAGACTTTCAATCTTATTAGATTCAAAAGCACGGGTGCCAATAAAATCTACGCCATTTCCAATTGACAAACTAACCAAATCATTCCCGGCAAAAGCAAGCAAACCTATATATGTCACATTATCGGGAATGGTTACTTCTTTTAAGCGATTATCTTCAAATACAGAAATACCAATGCTTGTAATACTATTGGGAATCGCAATTCCTGTTAAGAGGTTACGACTAAATGCATAGCTTCCAATGGTTGTGACACTATTCGGAATAGAAACACTTGATATTAAATTGTTGTCAAATGCGTACGAGCCAATCTCTTTCAAAGTGTTTGGAAGTTCAACTGAACTTATCCTTTTCCCACTAAAAACGCCATCACTTGAAGTCAACTCTGCGTAAGAAATTCCCAAAACAGTTTTACCATCTAACACCTCAGGAATAATAATATCTGTTATTTCAAAGTTGTAAGAACAAGATTGAATGAAACCATTTTCATCAACAACCACATCATCGTCGGTAAGTGTGTAAGACTGTCCTTTAAGGACAATCGTACTAAAACTCAGGATTAGAAGTAAGGCAAGTTTCTTCATAATTAGGGATTATAATTATTCACATTTTAGGTCCATGCTTGTGCTACATCGACAAAAAAAGCATTTTGAATCAACCTTTCATTAAAAAAAGAATCACAACAGATTAATCCTTGGTCGCCTTTATATACATCATCTTACTCGTCGGCACCAAGACTGTTGGGGTCGTTGGCGTCCAGCGGATGGGCCTGCAATTCGGCATTCATCTTCCGGCTGTTGTACACATCGATGGCGGTGTAAATGGCCGAGAGCAGGGATTGCGGATCGGCCTGATCCTGACCGGCGATTTCATAGGCCGTACCGTGATCGGGGGAGGTGCGCACCACCGGCAGACCGGCTGTGAAGTTCACTCCTGTAGAAAACGATAAGGCTTTAAATGGCGCCAGACCCTGATCGTGGTACATCGCCAAAATCGCATCGTACTTTTTAAAGCCATCGGTTCCAAAAAAACCATCGGCCGGGAAGGGACCAAAAACGAGCAGACCATTCTTTTTGGCCTCGGTAATGGCCGGTTGGATCACCTCCTGCTCCTCCTTGCCCAAAAGACCGTCGTCCCCCGCATGAGGGTTGAGTCCCAACACCGCAATGCGGGGCCGGCGAATGGTAAAATCGTTCTTTAAAGTCGCATTCAGAATTTTCAACTTTTCCAGGATCAGTTCCTTACTGATGGCGGCACTCACCTCTTTTACCGGAATGTGACCGGTAACCACTCCTACCCGCAACAAATCACTGACCATCAACATCAAGGGCGTACCATCAAAAACACTCGCCAGGTATTCGGTGTGTCCCGGAAAAGCAAACTCGGCCGACTGAATCACCTTCTTGTTGATGGGTGCCGTAACCAACACATCTATGGCCCCGTTTTTAAGATCTTCAACAGCTATTTCGAGCGACTGAAAGGCGGCTTGTCCACCTACCTCTGTCGCCTTTCCCAGCTCCACCCGGGCATTGTCGTCGGTGCAATTCACCAGGTTCACCCTTTTGCTGTGTGCCTCTCCTCCGTCGCGCACGTTATTCATACTCAAAGGAGGCAGGTTTAAGGCTTTGCGATGATAGGCCGCTACCTTGGAGGATCCGTAAACCACCGGGGTGCAGATTTCCAGCATCCGGGGATCCGACAAGGCTTTGAAGATCACTTCATAGCCTATGCCGTTGATGTCTCCTTGTGTAATACCTACCTTTATTTTTTGTTCACTCATATATTCTAATTTTTAATCGCTGCGTTATTGTTGGGCACGGGCACTCAGGAAACGGTGCAGCAAGCGCACGCCAAAGCCTGTCCCCCCCAAGCCCCTATAAGTGTGTTTCCGCTCCAAAAAAGCCGGTCCCGCAATGTCGAGATGCAACCAGGGCGCGGAAACAAAATGAGCCAGGAACTTGCCCGCGGTAATGGCTCCGGCTTCGCGGCCGCCCAGGTTCTTCACATCGGCCACATCGGATTTAATGGCCTCGTCGTAGTCCTTCCAAAAGGGAAACCAAACGACTCTTTCACACACCGCTTCTCCGGCTGCTTCCAGCGCGCTCTGCGCTTCCACGGATGCGGTTCCCATACCCACACAGGCCTGAGAACCTATGGCCATTACAGCATTGCCCGTAAGGGTGGCCAAATCGATCACCAACTCGGGCTCGTAACGCCCGGCATAAGACAAGGCGTCGGCCAAAATCAAGCGACCTTCGGCATCGGTATTGATAATTTCGACCGTACTGCCCGAGTGCATGGTCAACACATCACCGGGCACAATCGCATTGCCCCCCGGCCTGTTGTCCGTTGCGGGCACCAGTCCCACCACATACAAAGGCACCTTTGTAGCTGCCAGCGCAACGAAAGCACCCACCACAGCCGCCGCACCGCCCATATCGCACTTCATGGTATCGAGGCTCCCCGGAGGGGTCTTCAGGTTGATGCCGCCCGTATCGAAAACCACCCCTTTGCCCACGAGAACAATGGGGCGTTCATTTACTGCGTGTTGGGGCTTCCACTCCAGCACCGAAAAGGTGGGTGGGTCCACACTGCCCCGGTTCACGCCCAGGATACCCCCCATCTTAAGTGCTTCGATTTTCTGTTTATTCAAGACCTCTGCCGAAAAGCCAAAGCGCTGTGCCAAATCCTGTATGGTCTCACCCAGCTTAACCGCAGTCAGGTAAGAAACCGGTTCATTCACCAAATCGCGGGTTACAAACACCGCCTCCACAAGCTGATTCAACTGCTCCACCTGCGCTTCACTCACCGGTCCCACCAACGCAATTTCAAGGACAGGCAAAGCCTCGGCCTTGGTCTTATACTTCTCAAAGCGATAACGGGTCAACGCCAAACCCTCGGCCCAGGCCAGAAGCTCATCCGCATCCCCGACCTGACCGACGAGTGCCACCTGATGACAATGTTCTGCGCTGAGCTCGGCTTCGAGCTCAGCCCCCCAACGGCGCAAATCTTCCAAGCGCTCTGCAGGAGCAACGGCAACATCAGGAACTGCCACGCCGTTAATGCCATTGGCCTGCTTTAAAATAACCTGACCGTTCCCCTTGTTTTTTTCCAGCTTGCGGACGACATAATCCTTCTCCGTCTTCGTCAAAGCATCCAGCCCTTCCGGCTTCTCACAAAGGAAGAGGGCAGCAAAGCCCTGGGGGACCGAAGTCTGCTTTTCTATCTTTACCAACATAGTTATTGTCTTAAATTTCAAAAGCTGCTCAAAACAAGTGCACGCTTCCCCATCTGGCCCAAGCAGCGCTTATTACTCGCTCACTTCGGCAAGGTCTTCGGCGCTGGGCGCATCTTCTGCCTCCCCATCGGCAAACTTCACCGAATGGAAAAGAGATTCCAGCTGCCAGACATAGTTCCGCTTCTTGGGCTCATCCGGGTAATACACATAGGCATCGGTGACAACCACCCGGTTGTTCGCCGCATCGTAATGGGCAAACAACACAAAGGGCCCACCCATCAAATCGCCAACCACCTTCCACAATCCACGCAACTCCACGGTGGAATGGCCATTTAACGTAAAACTCTTGTAAGTAATGAGCAATTCGTGCTCACTGCTCATATACGAACCCTCTGAGGGACCCGGCATATTCTGCCGCAAAACAGAATCCCGTTTGTTCAAAAGATACTCCCGCGAAAAAGTCCCCTCACCGATATAGGGAAAGCTGTAAATCATTAAGCCCTGACTCAGCTCACTGGTCTCGCTGCTGAGCCAGGTAAAAGTCTCCGAACTCTTGTTTTTTTGAAAGGAATTGGGCACCACCATCGAGAAATTCCACTGCTTCTCCAGGTTCTCCATCAATTCGGCCTCCGGATAACGGGTGTAGTAGGCCAGACTCCTTCGTCGTTCGGCACGAAGCAAAAATGCCACAATGCGCAGCTCATTTTCCTCCACCACTTCGATAAATTTCTCAGGCGTTTGCGCATCGATGTGCAACATGGCTTGTCCGCGTGCCCAGCTCGACTCACTGAAAAAACGCACCCCCTCCTTTTCTACATCTGCTCCAATATTCACCACCACCAGATTACGACGGGTACGCAAGGCACCGGTAAAAGCCCGGTGGGGAGTAATGGAAACATTGAATATGGCCTCCGGTTGTGGAAGTCCCTCCATGGGCTGTTTCAGAATGGTTTGCAAGGCATCGCCGGCGGGACCATTCCGCCACTTATCGTCCATAATTACCAGCACCTCGCCCATGGCCCCGGTAATGCTGGGTTTCTGATTGCTGCTGTTCTTGCAGCCGCTAAAAAGGGCCAGCAATAACATTACGAGGGAAAATACAGTATTCCTGTTCATAGCTTCTTCCTTTGGGGTTATTTATTAAGACGTACAAGATACAAAAACCATGCAGAACAAACCTCAGGGTTGTGCGATTTTGACATCATCCTCCTTTGCGTCTGCAGGGTTCTCCAACCAACTTCGATCAACGTGAAATAATGGCACTGCCACGGGCTTTTTCCAGATTTCCAGTTGCTGGCCGACTTTTAAATGACGCGACGACAAACGATTCCAATGTTGCACATCTTCTACACGCACGCCATAATTCATGGCAATGCGATGAAAAAACTCACCGCGACGTACCGTATGAATCACCTTATCCCGCCCTTCCCGCTCTCCAATAGGCGGAAGCGCAACAGTCGGAGGTGCTGCCTCTTCTTTCAGCAAATGTCGCTGCTCAAAAAACAAAAGCAATTTCTCCCGAGGCAAAGCCATTGCTACGGGCTCATCAATCACCGGAATATAATCGCGTAAAAAAACCGGATTAAGCAAGCGTAAAAGCTCCAGATCGACATCAATCAGCGCCGACAACTGCTCAAAAGAAACCGATACGCCCAAATGAACAAAGCCCAAATCTTCATACCGAAAGGGTGCCGGCGCAGGCAATATTCCGTAATCGTGGTAATGGTTCATGGCATAATTCACCGCAATAAAAGCAGGCACATAACCACGGGTTTCGGCCGACAAGTAGGGCCTGATTTTCCAGTAATCGCGTTCGCCACCGGCCTTAACGATGGCCTCATTGACCACCCCAATGCCTCCGTTGTAGGCGGCCAGGACCAAATGCCAGTCCTGAAAATTATCGTAAAGATACTTAAGGTACCTACAAGCTGCCTCGGTTGATTTAACCGGATCGGCACGTTCATCGAGGTAGGAGGTTACCTCCAAATCGAACATACGCCCCGCCTGGTACAAAAACTGCCAGAGGCCCACCGCCCCTGAGGAGGAACGCGCTCTAGGTTCCAGGGCCGACTCCACTACAGCCAGATACTTCAACTCAAGGGGAAGTCCCATTTTGTCGAGCTGCTCCTCAAACAAAGGGAAGTACAATTCGGCCCGACCAATAATGGCCGCCAGGTGCTCCTGGCGTTGCCGCGTGTATACATCGATGTAAGCCTGAACCTGTTCGTTGTAGATTAAAGAAATGGGGGTAGCAGCATCCAAACGCGCCATGCGGGAGGCCACCAGCTCCTCGGAGACAACCGGCACCTGCGCAGCTGAGTCCGACCCAAAACCCAAATGCAGCAAAAGAGCCAGCCCAAACAGCCGCCCCCATTCAGCACATTTGAGCCGAAACCACCAATCAGGCCTTCTTATCTTGGGATTTATCCGACTCATCTTCTTCGTTGCGTGCCTTTTTAAATTCCTTAAGGCCCTGTCCCAAACCTTTCATCATTTCCGGGATTTTCCGCCCCCCAAAAAGCAAGACTACGACAAGAACAATAATGATCAATTCCCAGCCGCCAGGAATTCCGAGGAAAATTAGTTGAGCCATCATACGCAAGTATTTAGTGGATGAACAAAGTTAAAAAACCTCAGAGATTATTTGAAAAGCCAGCGATACAAATCGTTGCCATTGGCAAAAATCAACAAACCAAAGAGCAAAATCATACCGGTCATTTGAGCGTATTCCATAAACTTATCGCTGGGCTTGCGCCGGGCCACAATTTCATAGAGTAAAAACATAACATGGCCCCCATCCAAAGCCGGAATGGGTAAAATATTCATGAAGGCCAAAATTATCGATAAGAAAGCAGTCATGTGCCAAAAAATCTGCCAGTCCCATGCCGATGGGAACAAGCTCCCGATGGTTCCAAAGCCCCCGAGCTGCTTGGCACCTTCAGGACTAAACACCAATTTCAACTGCTTAACATAGTCGCTCAGCACATTAACGCCCTTGCTTATTCCAGCAGGGAAGGCTTCCCAAAAACCATACTGCACTTCCTGTACGCCCAAAATCGATGCCGGATCCTTTACGAAAAACCCCATCAATCCATCTTCGTTGACCTCAACGGGCAAAGTCAAAGCTTCCCCGTTTCGGTAAACGGTAGCCTGAGTGGTTTTACCTGCAAGCTCACTCAGGTAATCTGAAAATTGGTGGAAATAAGGTACGGCAGCCGTATCGAGCGCCACAATGCTGTCGCCCCGCTGCAAACCAGCCCTGGCGGCACCACTTCCCGCTTGAACCGAATCCACAATGGTGGGGATCTGGTAGGAGGCCAGCACCCTGACCTCTTCGGCCAAAATCCGTTGATTAAAGTCGGCCGGAATATTCAAAACAAAGAGCGAATCGCCACGCTGCACCTGCATGGCGTGCCCCTCCTCCACCAAAATCATTTTCACAATGGAAGAGATCTCTTCTACCGGATTGCCGTCGATGGCTAAAATTTTATCTCCATCCTGCAATCCAATCTCATGGGCGACGGGATGAAAGTACAAACCATAACGTGCGTTTTCTGCCGGAATATAGGCATCGCCCCAGCGAAACAAGATCATCCAAAAAATCACGATGGCGGTAATAAAATTCACCACTACTCCGCCGACCATAATCAAGAGTCGCTGCCAGGCCGGTTTTGACCGAAACTCGTAAGGCTTCGGCTCCTGAGCCAACTGCTCTTTATCCATCGACTCGTCGATCATTCCCGAAATTTTAACATAGCCACCCAGCGGCAGCCAGCCCAGGCCGTACTCCGTGTCGCCCTTTTTGAATTTAAACAGCGAAAAACCCGCGTCAAAAAAGAGATAAAACTTCTCTACCCTGGTTTTAAACAAACGAGCAAAGAAAAAGTGACCAAACTCATGCAAAATCACCAATATGGAGAGACTCAGAATAAGCTGTAATACCTTAATAAAAAAATCCATTGAACCCAGTGTTTAATAATAGCTTGCAAAGATAGTGTTTTTTAACGCACCAGCGACGTGGCCAGCTCGCGCGCTTCGCGATCGCTCTCAACATAATCGTTAAAACTGCAATCGGATTTAAAACTGGCCCGGGCCAGGGTTTGTTCAATAATCGTCGACATTTCTACAAAACCTGCCTTCCCCTTTAAAAAAGCGGCAACGGCCACCTCGTTGGCCGCATTCAACACGCAGGGTGCATTGCCCCCTCTTTCCATCGCCTCATAGGCCATAGCCAGGTTGCGAAACACAGCCACATCGGCCTGCTCAAAAGTCAGCGCCGGAAAATCCATGAAATTGAAGCGGGGAAAACTATTGGGTAAGCGCTCCGGGTAGCCCAAGGCATACTGAATGGGCAGACGCATATCGGGCAAGCCCATCTGGGCTTTTATGGATCCATCAGAAAACTGCACCATACTGTGCACAATAGATTGCGGATGCACCACAATTTCGATCTGCTTGGGCTGCACATTAAAAAGCCAGCGTGCTTCTATAGCCTCCAGTCCTTTATTCATCAGCGAAGCCGAATCGATGGTGATCTTATCGCCCATCTTCCAGTTGGGATGGTTCAGCGCCTGACAGCGCGTAACCTTACGTAAAAAATCCACATTCTTACCCCGAAAAGGCCCGCCCGAAGCGGTCAACAAAATTTTTTCCACCGGGTTTTCGGCTTCCCCCTGTAAACACTGAAAAATGGCAGAATGCTCCGAATCGACCGGCAATACGGGCACCCCCTTACGCCGTGCCAAATCCATAATCAGCTCACCGGCCACCACCAAGGTCTCCTTGTTGGCCAGAGCAACGGAAATGCCGGCTTCCAAAGCACGGACCGTCGGCAACAAGCCCGCAAAACCCACCATCGAGGTCAACACCATATCGTTGGTAGATACCGCCGCCAATTGGGCAATCGCCTCCGTACCGGCAAAGACCTTAATGCCCTCAGGTTCCAGGAGACTTTTCAGCTGTGGATAAAGCGCCTCATTTCCAATAGCCACCATATTGGGCTGATACTTTAAAGCCTGGGTGGCCAATAAATCCACATTATTGTTGGCCGTAAGCACTTCTACCGAGAAGCGATCGGGATGCGCATCCACCACTTCAAGGGCTTGCGTACCAATGGAACCCGTAGATCCCAAAATGGCAATACGTTTCAACATAGTTTGTTCAGGTTTAGCAGCAAGCAGCCAACTCAGAAAGAAATGTAGTCGGTGGGATTTAAAGGTACCCCGTTGTACCACAACTCGAAATGCAAGTGCGGACCGGTGGTTAGTTCCCCGGAATTGCCCACCCGGGCAATGGCCTCACCAGCCTTTACAGACTGTCCCACTTCTTTCAATATAATTTCGTTGTGCTTGTAAATAGATATCAGGTTGTTGGGATGTTGTACCTGCACCACATAGCCCGTTTCCACCGTCCAACCGGTAAACACCACCATGCCGTCCATCACCGCGGCAACGCGCCCCCCTGGAGCAGAGACAATATCCACCCCGTAATGCCCCTTGGTTTCCCCAAAGCCATTCACCACCATGCCCTTAATGGGACTAACAAAAAAGGCGCTTTCCAGGGCCACGGCACGTCGGGGACTTTCTCTGGCCGACAGATTAAATCGCTCCTCCCGCTCTACCTGGGCGCGAAGCAGAGAATCCGCTTCAGAACGAGAAAATTCAGGGACAGGCGCAACACTGTTCGTTACCGGCTGCGCAGCATCGTCCGGCGCAGAATCATCGGGCATTTCACCATGCAATATGGCCTTAAAGCTGTTGATAAACTGATCCCTTTTATTGATCTCCACCAGCAGCGAATCCACCCGCTGGGCATTTCGAACAATCAACAAGCGCTGCTGAGCATCGGGATAACCCGGAATGTATTCCCGCAAACCGGTAAAGGCGATCAGCAGCGTTACCAAAACGACCAACAATACCGCAATAGTGCCGGCTGCCGTAAACACATTCAATCGCGAAAGGCGCATCACAAACAGCTCCTCATAACTCTGCTCATTAAAGATGGCCAGGCGATATTTATCTCTGAGCTTCTTCAGCAGCGTTTTTTTCTTCTTCTGATCAGTCATTCGCGTAGTATAATAAGGTGACAGCAAATTTATTAAAATTTACCAGAAGGGGAAATTTTAATAAAAAACAAAACCATCCGATAAAATTCATATATTACTACTCATTAAGCTTTTACCACTGTTTAAACAACAACTATCCAAATGAAAAAATTGAAGTCTTTGGCGCTTTGGTGCCTCACACTAATGTTGACCCTCTTCGGCAACAGCTGTCAAACAGCCCCTGAAGCCTCTGAAGTTAAAAAACTGGTTTACGGCCCCATACCTATGGTCTACGAACTGCCCGAAGTAAGCGGCGCCATCTATTATGCCGCACCCGAAGGAGATCCCTCAGCCGAAGGCACCACCATTGAAGCGCCCACCACCATTGAGTCGGCCATAGCCCGCGTCAGCACCGGCGACGCCATTATACTTCGTGGTGGCACCTACCGCACCGGCAATCTCACCTTTAACCAGGGCATTACCATCCAGCCCTACCGCGATGAACAACCCGTTCTTAAAGGCACCCTGGTTGCAGAAAACTGGGAACAGAACGAAGACGACGTTTGGTTTACCCAATGGGCCCACCTTTTCCCCGGCCAGCCCGAACCCTGGTGGGTACCGGAGCACAATCTGGAATTCACCCCGCTGCACCGTTTCAACAACGACGGCATTTTCATCAACGGCGACTACCTGCAGTCGGTCGGCAGCATTGCCGAACTCACCAACGACACCTATTTTGTTGATTACGAAGCCGGCCGCATCTATTTGGGCAACAATCCCACCGGCCAACTGGTAGAAATCACCGCCTTCCGTAAAGCCATCTTTCGTACGGTTGCTGAAGTGCACGGCAAACAAAACGACGGGAAGGGTCCCATCATCCGGGGACTGGACATACAACAGTACCCCGACACCATGGTACACATCGACGGTTATTATCCCCAGGGTATTTCCGCAGAACACGAGCATGGAACCGATGTTGTGGGCACCGTTTTTGACAACTGCTCCTTTACCAAGTGCTTCCGTATTGGCATATTTGCCATCGGAAACGATATGATCATGCGCAACTGTCGCATCGAGGACACCAACACCGAAGGCTTGTACGTAGTTGCCTCCAACGACGTATTGCTCGAACGCAACATCTTTGCCCACAACAACATTGAAAACTGGACCGGCTTCTTTCCGGCCGCGGTAAAAATCTTCAACCAAAGCCACCGCGTGGTGGCCCGTGAAAACCTCATCACCAACCACCCCAACTCCAACGGATTATGGTTCGACGTGGGCAACGAAGATGGCGTCTTTGTCAACAACCGCATCGAAAACGTGGGCAGTCCCGAGGGCCCCTTCCGCAAAGATCAGGTTTGGCCCAGCAGCAACGGCTTATTCTTTGAAATCTCCAGTGGCGTTTTGGTCGCAGGTAACACCTTTGTCAACAACAACCAGGGCATGCTGATTCTCAACAGCGACGACGCCGAGATATACAACAACACCTTTATCGACAGTCGCGTAGCCTTTGGCCGGAACGAAAGAGGCGACGAAACCGACCATTTTGGCTGGCACATACGAACCGGTCCTGCCGTTGATGCCCGCGAAAACCATGTCTTTGTCAACAACCTGATGATACAGACCCGCAACTACGACTGGCCCATGGTCCACGTATGGCAACCCGCCGCAATGTGCGATCGCCTGACCAGTCCCACCCTCAAAGCCATGAACAACAACGTGTACGTGAAGCAAAGCGAAGGCAACCAGGCGCCCCTGCTGCTCTGGACCCCGGCAGCCTCAGAAGAGAACTGCCAAAGAAGCTTTATGCAACCCTCCGACTTCACGGCCGTCTACCACTACTTTGAAGACAACAGTCTCCTGTTCGACAACTACCACGGCCCCCTCCTGATTAAAGACCAGGCCATATCGGCCGACTTTGAAGGACACCAGGCCGCCACCACCCTGCCCGAACAAGTACAGGCAGCAACCGGCTGGCCCGCTACCGAAACCCCCTTTGTCGGAGCCAGGTAAAGCAAGCTACAAGGAGGCAGAATTTAGTACCGCTCTAATATAGGAATCCCAAAAGCCATAATGGGATTTTGTTACCAAAGCCAAATTCTGTATTGTCTGTTACAATAAATGCATCATGGAGGTTGGCTATTTGCTTTTTATTTTTTGTCCTTCCTCCAATTTCAAAGGAATATTTTCGATTCACTATAAAATCTCCATATATCATCTTTTCTACAAAAAAAGTGTTTTGTTGGCTGTAGTGTACATTGCCTTGTCTAGAAAGGGCTGCAGAGTCAACGTGTCCGCCTTTACAATCCAGAAACAGGGTGGTATCGTTTTTTATCGGTAAGTGGTAGCAGTTNGCGGCGCAGGTCACCTAAATGAAGGTGCTTGGTTTCTAATATTATCTCGCGGCAGCGCGCCAGACAATAGTCGATTTGATCGCCTCCGGGATAAATGCGGGCCAGTACTTCCATAACCATGGTTTCGCGCTGGGCATAATCGGCCAGGTCTTTGCCAGCGGCTGCCATACGGGCAGGCAGGTTCTCACAATCGGCTTTTTGCTGATCATACAGGGCTTTGTCGGCATGAAGGTCTTTGCCGTAAGTGCCGACAATCTTTTAAATGACAATGAAAACTCCGTGGTAGAGCTTCAAAACCATGAACTGAACGAGCAACTCATGCTTATTAATCAGCTGGATGATGATGAAAAAAGCGCCCTGATTAAAATTATTAATTCGATGCTTACTAAAAAACGCATGAAGGATTTATTAGATGGGAAAGTGAATTTCTGAAAAACCGCTTTTGGCCGTTTTAGGTAATTTATACGCGCTGAGGATTGCCGTTTAGGTAATAACATAAAAACCACCGCGAATAGGTGGCTTTAATGTTTCTCGTTGATGATATCATTTGCTAAAGGACACGGAAAACCTCCTTTAAGATGAAGGATAATTCAAACACTGTTTTAGAATGCCTTGGTGTTGGCATATCTCACGATATTTACCGCTTACGATGGAAAACGAACTGCGCGATTTCCTCTTAGCAATTTAAATAATGCTAAGTCACGCATCGCCCCTTCAGAACTCTCCTATTTCTGTTCTGTCATAGTGTCCAAAATTAATATAATTTTTAATTTGGATAGAGTGTAATTTACACTCTATCAGTTTGCCATAAGTAAATTAATGCTCTAAAACAAAAGGATATGAAACATCGATAATATCCCGATTCTTCCTATAAGACAAGACTAATTCCCCATGATACTTAAATTCCCTAGAATTATTCACCGTATAACAAACCATATTATTATTCAAATCTAATTTCGTAAAATTCATTACTTCTTTTCTATATTCTTCTCCAGCTGGATTCTCAAGTTCAACAAAAACTTTATTCAATTTAGTTGAAACTAATAGGGATCTAAAATCTCCCCTATCTCTCATATCTTGCTCATAAACATAAATATTACATGACTCATATTCTTTTAAGTCTCCAAAAATTTTTATTTCAAATTTAATGGTATCGCTATTGAAAGAAGCTTCCTTTTTAATGGTCACCTTATTATAAGTGTCAATTAAACCTCCTTTCTCATTATACTTTTCATAGTATATCGTTTTATCATTTTTCATAAATGCCTCCATCTTCAACTGTCCATCAATATAAAACGATTTGTAGTAACCATTTTGTTTATCGGCCTTATAGAACTGGATTGATTTAGCAATACCGTTGTTATAATATTCTCTAAATTCACCATCTCTCAAATTATTCACCATAAATCCTGCCAATTTCTTACTTCCATTTGGATAGAAATCTATATAGTCACCATTAAGTTTTCCTTCCTTATAAAAGCTTCTATTCTGAACATTTCCGCTTTCATGGTACCATATCCATTCACCCACTTTCACACCATTTCTTAGAATACCGATACTTTCTAATTCACCTGAAGCAAAAAAGCTTTTAAATTCTCCATGAGGTATATCGTCCTTTATATGATATAAATATTTCAGAGACCCATCATCAAAGTACTCTTTCTTAGTCTTACTACATGAAACATTAATAAAAAGCAAGACTAAACTTCCAATTAACACTTTATTAAATTTATGCATATTATTTTATCTCTTATTCATCAAACACTCCAGGATCTTCTTTTAGCTCTCTTTTCCCTCCATAAAACATATGTCCAAAAAAGTACTTGACTTTTCCATCTGAATATAGGACTTTTTGATAAATATTATTTGACGAATCAATAAATGATTTTTTACTTATAACCTTCACTTCATCTATTTCATCTTTCTTCTGCTCAACAATATTTGCCGCTTTGCTTTTATTCTCAACAATTTTGCCCTCATTCATGAGTTCTTTATTCGTATTCTCCACTTGCATAATAATGTCATTATCTGTTGCAACATTTACTGCTGGTCGAGAAATTGCATTATCAATCATTGACGCTGCTTTATCAGCGGAAGAAGCCATATTAGTATTAAATGTTACTCCTCTGCCAATTTTACCATGTCCAGGATAACTAAACATTATACTCTTATCAAGATAACCGTATGGCACCCCTGGCAAAGAAAAAATTTGATGTTCCTTAAAACTTCTCCTATATTCTTCTGCTTGTGCACTATAATCAATAATTGTATAGCCATAAATTACAGGATCATGATCTCTTATCCAATCAACAATTATCTGCATCCAGCTTTTTCCGTCTTGAGTTTGGCCAGCAATATTCCTAAAACCATTATTCGCAGGAGTATTGGCGGTAGCAGAAGGCGGTGTAATCTCCTGCCATCCAAGACCTTCTCCTCTATTTTGAAAAACTCGACCGTTATTGTCTTTATAGGTATCCCCCTTCTCAGCTCCGCCAGAATTTGCTGTCTTTTGATCTACAGATTTATCTCCTAAGGGATCAATCAGCGCCACCGGATTCCCATCCATCGAAACATACGGGCTTTGCCACGGGAACACTTTNTCATCCTTGCTAAAACCAGGACGCATCCTTTGGCACAAAACCATTGTATGCGGATCTTATTGCAAAACCTCTTGAACTTTGAAAAACACTAATGGTTGGTGTTAGTCCGTCAAACAACAGCTATAACGACATTTGGGTGGAGGTCAGTCCTCCATTTCAATTACACCCATTTCAAAAATCTCCCACACGCCGTCCTTCTTTTCAAAAACAATTGCAAGATAATTTTGCTTATACGAATAGTCTTCTATATGCTTGAGGAGTTCGCTTATTATTACAGCTTTATTATCACTAATAACAATAGGATACCCAAGAACACAATAGTTTTCTTGTGGGGTCTGATATACAATCAAATCTTCAAAGTTTTCATTAAGCAAGTCATGAATAGAGGTACTGCATTTATAATCATAAGTTGCACATAAACTATCTATTTCATCAGTTGTCAGGGTAGGATCAGCAAATTCAAAAGCTCTTTTCAACACTCGCAAATCAACGCCATAATAGAAATGACCGAAAACGTTTGAAACCCCATCATCTTTAAGGGTTTCGAGCATCATATTAAATATCATTTCCTCATCTGTTACTTTATCAGTGGCAGTATTCGTACATGAGACAACGCAAGCAAACAAAACCAAAAAAACATACTTTTTCATGTATCTATAATTTGTTGTTAAGGGTCACATAAAACTTGCTACGCCAGTCATTTCGATGTGTTTCGACCCGTTCGACATCGTTCTTTTCACATCAACAGCCATTTCTGTCTTCCAAAACCAACCAGCCATATAAGTCGCCCCAAATATGTCAAATAAGCATAAAGCACAGCAGTTCCAATCTTCAATAAATGAGTATCCTTTGTTCTACAATTTCCCATGAGGATTCCTTCTTTTCGAAGAACAAAGCAAAGGGATACTGCTGAAAGACATGGGCGCGCAAAAATGATAGATAATGACTAATTGTAACGGCCTTATTGTCTCCAATTAATATTGGATACCCTACTCTATTAACATTCTCCCTTGAAAGACGATAAACGATTAACTCTTTATTGTCATCGCTTATAAAGTCATGAATAGATTTACTACAGTTATAATAGTATTCTACACATATACTATCAATTTGCTGAGTCGTTAATGAAGAATCGGCAATTGCAATCACCCTTTTCAAATCATCTAATGGAACATCCCAATTAAACTGACCAAAAACCTTTGAGAATCCGGAATGTTCTTGCATTGAATCAATCGTCGTCCTATTCTCTGAGACTTGGGCAATTTCTTTTAATGAATTAATCGTCGTATTAAACACCGCCTCTTCTTCAGATTCGTACGTTACAGCGTCCTTGGTTACATGAAAACATGAAACACAAAACATGATTAACCCCAAAAAAATAAACTTTTTCATTCTATGTCTTTCTATTCCTCATAATTTTCTTGCCATATATAATCGGTATTCGGTTTCTTCGTATGAAGTCTAGTTTTCCACCCCTCAGATTTCGTAAAAAGGGAATCCACAACTCCTTTATATGAAACGATGGAATCCTTCTCTACGTCTCTACTTGTTCCGGGAGTCCTTGTAGAGATACGCATTACTTCATTATCCAAATACCAAACCTCGGTAACACCATTGGCGGTTTTTATCACCGGTTTATTTTCAGCTTCACGCTCTCCTTTCACCGCCTTTATGGCCATATCCATAAATCTATCTCCACTCGAAAAAGAACCAATGCTTACTCTGGGATTCAACAAGCCTATTAGGTCAGTTGCCCAATTCTTGTTGTAGCGCCCAATGTAACCAATCCCTCTCCCCCCTCTAGGGCCTAGTCCCCCCGTAAACGGAAGTTCATCCACATCCCACAAGGTGGGATTCCCCTTTACATGAATGGATTGACCATCACCTCCAGCCTTTCTGTAAAATTGAAATGAAAATTCACCATTCCAATCGGTATAAGATCCGCTTCCATAAAGACTACTATCTAACCAATTGCCAAATCTTGCTAACATATTAACATTGCTTTCGTATTCCAAATTCCCTTGTGCCATACGAAGTTCACTGGTTACTAAGTCAGGGAAAAAATTGTTAACAACACTTATCGCATCAGTCTTTGACGCAAGATCTTGAATCAGATTCTGCCTTATGCCCATGATGCTTAGATCCGCTGCTGTTAAAGTAGGTGTAGTGCTACTCTTATCTCCGGGACAAGGAATTGGCCCATTACCATTACCACCTTTGGTCTGATGGCTATTCTCTTTTCCACCCCCTCCGGTACTTGCTCCCCACGGGTCAATCAACGTCACCGGATTCCCATCCATCGAAACGTACGGGCTTTGCCACGGGAACACTTTCGGGTCGGGGGTGAGCCAGCGGCCAATGCGTGGGTCGAGGGCTCTAAAGTAGGTGGTGTAGCCTGCGCCGCCCGACATTTCGGGGTCGCGCTCACTGCCCTGATAGCCGTATCGGTAGGCCTCTGACTGGAAGCTACGGCCTGGCATATCCATGCCATAGGGGTAGTAATCGGTCAAAGATACAATTTCTGCGTTACCTGTGCCAGCTNAGTGAGCCAACGGCCTATTCTGGGGTCGAGGGCTCTAAAGAAAGTGGTGTAGCCTGCGCCGCCCGACATTTCGGGGTCGCGCTCACTGCCCTGATAGCCGTATCGGTAGGCCTCTGACTGGAAGCTACGGCCTGGCATATCCATGCCATAGGGGTAGTAATCGGTCAAAGATACAATTTCTGCATTACCTGTGCCAGTTTTTTGTCCGGTTACTACAGCGCGTACTGTGCCCAGATGATCGGTGAGCTCAAAGCGCAGGTTGGCGGCCAATAAGGGCACGGGGGCGGTGCCTCCGGCGGGTTCATTTACCTGGTAGCTACCCAAACGGCCACTGCCGTACAACATAAAGTCGTTCAGGGTAAGGGTGCTGGCTTGGCCGGTCTCCTGATGCGTGTAGGTGGCCATTGGCACGCCCATGGCATCGNGTTACCTGTGCCAGCTTTTTGTCCGGTGACTACGGCGCGTACTGTGCCCAGATGATCGGTGAGCTCAAAGCGCAGGTTGGCGGCCAATAAGGGCACGGAGACGGTGCCTCCGGCGGGTTCGTTGACCTGGTAGCTGCCCAATCGGCCACTGCCGTACAACATAAAGTCGTTCAGGGTAAGGGTGCTGGCTTGGCCGGTCTCCTGATGCGTGTAGGTGGCCATTGGCACGCCCATGGCATCGTAGGCATAGTAGGTGGCCGTTGTGCTGCCATCTGCGTCTATCACCTTTTTGCTCAGTCGCTGCTGCGTAGCATCGTAGGTGTATTCGAGCGTTGGGCGACTCTGGTCGGTGGGAACTACACGTTTTACTTTGCCGTAGGCGTTGTACTCTATCAGGGCTACACCATCGTGGCGGTTGCTGATAACGCGCCCCTTGGCATCGTACTGGTAGTTCCAGCTCTGAGGGTTGGTTAAACTAAAGCTGCCCTGGTCTTCCATGTCGGTGGCTACATCAGGGGTGCTCACGGCATCGTTGATGTGCAACAAGCGGTTGTTGAGCTTGAACACCTGACCCTCTTTTACCTGCGTGGCATATTTATAGGTCATCTGGTCGAGCTGTAGGCCTTGTGCCATGGTACGACTCAAGGCGGTGATGTTGCTGTTGGCATCGTAAGCGACTGTTACGGCATAGTCGCTGCCGCTCATGCCTGATNGCCATCGTGGCGGTTGCTGATGATGCGTCCGTTGGCATCGTACTGATAGTTCCAGCTCTGAGGGTTGGTCAGACTAAAGCTGCCCTGGTCTTCCATATCTGTGGCTATATCAGGGGTGCTCACGGCATCGTTGATGTGCAACAAGCGGTTGTTGAGCTTGAACACCTGACCCTCTTTTACCTGCGTGGCATATTTATAGGTCATCTGGTCGAGCTGTAGGCCTTGTGCCATGGTACGACTCAAGGCGGTGATGTTGCTGTTGGCATCGTAAGCGACTGTTACGGCATAGTCGCTGCCGCTCATGCCTGATACGGCTTGCAGACTTTCGCCGGTGGCGGCTCTGCTGCCTACAAAGCGGTTGAGCAGGTCATAGCGGTAGGTTTGGGCCATTACATCACCGCCATTGCTTACCCCGGCCTGACTGAAGGCGGTGCGGGTTACGCTGCTGCTGATGTTTCCGCTATAAAGGTTTACGGCGCCGGAAAGGGCTTGGACCTGGCTTNGACAAGCTGTTATTGAGCTTGAACACCTGACCCTCTTTTACCTGCGTGGCATATTTATAGGTCATCTGGTCGAGCTGTAGGCCTTGTGCCATGGTACGACTCAAGGCGGTGATGTTGCTGTTGGCATCGTAAGCGACTGTTACGGCATAGTCGCTGCC
This sequence comes from Geofilum rhodophaeum, assembly GCF_002210225.1. Lineage (GTDB taxonomy): Bacteria > Bacteroidota > Bacteroidia > Bacteroidales > Marinilabiliaceae > Geofilum > Geofilum rhodophaeum. The sequence continues at coordinate 575,973 of NZ_MWUJ01000001.1, forward strand.
GCTCATGCCTGATACGGCTTGCAGACTTTCGCCGGTGGCGGCTCTGCTGCCTACAAAGCGGTTGAGCAGGTCATAGCGGTAGGTTTGGGCCATTACATCACCGCCATTGCTTACCCCGGCCTGACTGNTGGCCTTGTGCCATGGTACGATTCAAATCGGTGATGTTGCTGTTGGCATCGTAACCGACCGTTACGGCATAATCGCTGCCGCTCATGCCCAATACGGCATCCAGACTCTCGCCCGTGGCGGCTCTGCTGCTTACAAAGCGGTTGAGCAGGTCATAGCGGTAGGTTTGGGCCATTACATCACCGCCATTGCTTACCCCGGCCTGACTGAAGGCGGTGCGGGTTACGCTGCTGCTGATGTTTCCGCTATAAAGGTTTACGGCGCCGGAAAGGGCTTGGACCTGGCTTGGGATTGCAGGTTGATCATCTGAACCTAGCTCAATGCGAGATGGCGGCGTTGGGGGATTGTCTTCACTTGTCCCCGTGGTGCTGGTGCCTCCTGGCACCAGCCCGGTACCTGCCCTGTTGTAGTCGCCCTCGTAATAGCCAAGTGCCTGGGCAAATACGTCTGAAGCAAAGCCTTTGCCTGCATCGTCCTCCGACATAATGCCGCCTGCAGGGTTGTTAATGGCCTTGAGCCATCCGTTGAGGTTATAGACATAGTCCACCTTCTGGATATAATCGCCCAGCTGGGTGTTCTTTAAGGGGCCGTGCAGGTAGTACTCATAACCGGCTACTTTGGTCCAGCTGCCGGTATCATCGGGGGTTCGACTTACCAGAACCTGCAACAGGCGGTTATCGGCATCGTAGAGATAACGGTGCGCAAAGGTCTCACCGGGGGTGTCTTTCTGGAAAAGGATTTGCTCTACCCGACTGGTGAGCGCGCTGTACTGATAATCGACTGTAAGGTATTTTACCTGTCCAGCAATGTTGATCTCCTGTACGGCCCACACAACGCGCCCGTGAACGTCGTAGCTGAAATAGGTAGCTCCATGGTTGTTGTACATTTTAGTCAGACGGCCATCGGTATGCTTTTGTTGATAACCGGCCAGTTCAAGCTGGGGCTGGTCATAGACGTACCAGGTTTGCTCACGGCGCACGGCATCCTGGGTTCCGGCCCATTCCAGATTGTTGTAATGGGCGGCTATGTGGTTAGCCGGGAAGCGGTGGTCGCTGGTATTGATGTCCAATATACCGTGAGGTATATAGCTGGTGAGGGTGCGGCAACCGTAGATGGGATTACCACTGGCATCTACTATGAGTTGTCCGCTTGTGGGATCGTATTGCTTTACGTCACATATCTCTTCTATCTTCTCTTCAACATACCCCTTGGGTTCACTCATGACGCCTACCTCTGTTATGCGTCCGGTCTCATCGTGATAAAGGGTGTAGTTAAGCTCGTACACCGGACTGGGTGCGTCTGCTTTGGCGGTTTGAACGGCATCGCGCGAGAATCGGATGCGGCCGGCCTGGTCATAGAAGAATTCCGTGCGGCCTTCATCGGGCGACTCGTAGCTTAGGGTGAAAAGGCTGTTGTGCGTATAGCGGGATTTCATACCGTTGTTGCTGCCATGGCTGTCGGCTTGCATATGCAGCGGCACGCGCTGCATATCTCCGGCATCGTCTGTATTAATGTAGTCGATGCCCTCAGGGGGTATGGTGGCCACAAGGCGGTTACTATGGTCGTAGCTGTAAAGGGTATAATGGTAGCTGCGCTGTTTGTATGAGATATCAAAGTTTTCATTGATTTCTCCATAACACTTTTGAATATATTCCCGTCGAATCTCTTTGCGCAATCGCTGGATGGAATCGGTGACGAAATTGCGGAATGCCCACTGAAATCCTATTTCACAGTTGTTCAAACAGCTTTGCTCGGCTTCCATCTCCATCAAATGACGGCGCAAGTCTCCCAGGTGAAGGTGCTTGGTTTCTTCTATGTATTGTATCGTCTCCTCCACCCCCTCCCGTGCTCGCACCCCACGGGTCAATCAGCGTCACGGGATTCCCATCCATCGAAACGTATGGGCTTTGCCACGGGAACACTTTCGGGTCGGGGGTGAGCCAGCGGCCAATTCTCGGATCCAGTGCCCTGAAATATGTCGTATAGCCTGCGCCGCCCGACATTTCGGGGTCGCGCTCACTGCACTTCCCGATTATGTTAGTCTAATGGCTGAATCAGCATAGCTTCAACATGCCATAGGGGTAGTAATCGGCTGGGCCGCTACCCCCCCCCTTTGTGGGAGCCAGGTCAAGAGACCAAAAAAGGAGGTCCCAACAACAGTGCTGAGGTCTCCTTTTTCTATATCACAAAAGCCATCAGAAACCCTGGTCTCTGATGGCTTTTGTGCTAAGATAAATACTTAAAGAAAAGCTATTCCTTTCTGAGTTTAAATTGCGAATAGCCGTGGGCATGTTTCACAACAAGGAAATAAAGACCACTGGGAAGCCCGTCAATTTGGTAGCTGGATTTTTTGGGGAAACTCCTGAGCAAACGACCATTAACATCATAAATACGCAGCGATTGAACCAGCTCCGGACGATTAAAACCAAACTCATTTGCAGCAGGATTGGGATATATAAAAAAGGACAGGTCCGCCACCTCCTCAATACTGCTTATAACGGACGACAGGATGATCAGGCTCTGCTCAAAAAAGGCCTCATTTCCACAGGCATCGAAAGCCCGCCAGCGACGAGTTATTACCTGGTCGCTACCACGCAGCTCCACCGTCTCGCCCATATATTGAACCGAGGCATCATACGATTCAATTAAAGGCTGATAAGGGCTATCATAAACCTCCAATTGACCATCCTGACGAATATACATCTCCTCATTAACGTGATAAATGATGTCGCCTGCCTGCTCGTCACCAAAAACAACAAAATCTAAAATGTTCTCTTTTAAATAGAGCCACTCCCTGACTTTTACAACCGGCCTGTTGCATACCGCCCCAAGCATAAGGGTCGAATACTGAGGAATCACCAGAGTACCGGGACCACAAAGTAGCGCTAAGGAAAAATTATTGTCCGCATTTGCGGCAACAGTTAATTCAGCTCCCTCAGAAACACTTACAGAATTAAGGCCTTCGCTATTGTCTAAGAAACTAACCCTGGTCCCAAGGCCTTTAAGCTGAACATCATCAATGTTCAGAACAGTAACTTGCGGAATAACACTTACCTCTACAAAATTCAGGGTCGACGCTCCGCCTCCTTCAAAACCCTGATAATGCTTAATTCTTTTTGAAGAGGTATTTATGAGCGATTCTCCAATCATCGGACTATCATCCAATCCACAGAGCTTTACCCCCTCTTTCACAACCAAATCTTCTGACTCAATATCAATAAGGGTATTGGTCGTTTTTACTGTATTCTGATTGCCAGCCAAAATGGCTGCAAAAGTACTTTCATAAGTCGCATTCCTTATGATAATATGCGCCTGCTCCCCCGCAGAATCATGCGTGCCATAAGTGCCTGCCACAAGGGTTGGCCTGGGATCAGAAACCCCTGCGACACCAACATCCACCGTTGTGCTCACATTGTCAAATATCGCCTTTGAATCCGAAACATAAATAAAGGAAGCATTAACACCCCCTTCAGGAATCATGGTCAGATTCATATCTTTAAACGTAATATCCGCCCGCAATTCAAGAGGCAGTCCACGTTCAAAAGAAAGCGTGTTGTGATCAGCTCCCCCATCGATGATAATGGCTTTGTTCAACACAAAAGGCTCCCAAACACCCAAATGATTAGGAAAAGACGCATCGGGTTTAATGGCTACATGATTGCTCAGATTAATGACATCCCCATCCTGGGCCAATTGTAAGGCCGCAACAAACTCCTGATAACTGCCGACATAATAGTGTTGGCGATTTTCATTGTCTCCACCTGATTCAAGTTCTCCATTACAGGTGGTTACGGCCTTCACCTCAAATGGATCGGGAATAACATCACCCTCGTTAAAAACAAGCTCGGCTTCGGGCAATTCGGTAAAAGTAAGGACTGCGGACGCCTCTGATCCACTGCCTTCTAAAAATTGCGAGCTGTAGTGCTTGCTTGACTGTGCATAAGAAATGCACGCCGCGTGCACCACAAAAAAGAAAAGTATCCATCCCCTCAGCTTCATCCTCCTCATATTCATCCCCTTTCAAAACTATAGAACCGCAAATATAACTCCAAAATCAATCGCACCAAAATACTACGCCATGATTAAGACAAAGCTGTGTGCCCTAAAGGGCACGTGTAAAAAACGGGACTGAAGTCCCGGTCTTGTCTTCGCCTCGACACTACTGGTCATAGCTGATCATACACAGTTACGGGGCATGGTTGCCCCGCAAGCGTGGACTTCAGTCCACTTTCAAGAACAGGCGCTCCGCGCCTGACCTATCCCTCCCAATCATAACCCAGCTTCCGCACAAGGCCTCTGGGGGTTGTGGGCCTGGGACGTTTGTGTGCCTTGGGCCTGCCCCCACCCGCAGGCCCAAGGCACACAAACGCAAGAGCCTCTGTAAACATACTGTTTACAGAGGCTCTACCTAGTAGCGGGGACCAGACTCGAACTGATGACCTTTGGGTTATGAGCCCAACGAGCTACCAACTGCTCCACCCCGCAATATATCTTCAGAAGCTTTCTTCTATCGTTTTGCGTGTGCAAATATAGGGCGAATTTCCCGAACTTGCAAGCTTACTCCTGCAGTTTTTAAAAAAAAGCGGGCGCCCGATGTTTCAAGCGCCCGCTCACTTAGCCCAAAGGGCAGTAGCTTAGAGGGTACGACTCACCTCTATTTCTTCGTAGGCTTCTACAATGTCGCCTATTTTTATGTCGTTGAAATTGTTGATGTTCAAACCACACTCGTAGCCCGAAACCACTTCTTTCACATCGTCTTTAAAGCGCTTGAGCGAGCCCAAATCACCGGTGTAAATAACAATGCCGTCACGTATCAGGCGGATCTTGGAATTTCGCTTGATTTTACCTTCCTTAACCATACAACCGGCAATGGTACCGACTTTGGTAATCTTGAAGACTTCGCGCACTTCCACGGTGGAAACAATCTGTTCCTTAATTTCCGGCGAAAGCATGCCTTCCATAGCGGCCTTGATTTCTTCGATGGCGTCGTAAATAATGGAGTAGAGACGAATATCGATTTCCTCCTTCTCGGCAATCTTCCGGGCCGCCATACTCGGGCGCACCTGGAAACCAATCACAATGGCGTTGGATGCAGCGGCCAGCATAATGTCCGACTCGGAAATGGCACCTACCGCCTTGTGAATTACATTCACCTGAATTTCTTCGGTACTCAGCTTAATCAAGGAATCGGACAAGGCCTCGATGGATCCGTCCACGTCGCCCTTCACAATCAGGTTCAACTCCTGGAAATTGCCAATGGCAATTCGTCGGCCAATCTCGTCGAGGGTAATGTGCTTTTGAGCACGCATTCCCTGCTCACGCTGCAGCTGCTGACGCTTGTTGGCAATATCCTTTACTTCCTTCTCGCTTTCGAGTACGTTGAATTTTTCACCGGCCTGCGGGGCACCGTTCAGACCCAGAATCAATACGGGTTCTGAGGGGCCTACAGAGTCGACCTTTTGATTGCGCTCATTAAACATGGCCTTAACGTGGCCATAATAGCTTCCCGAGAGAATAAGGTCGCCTACTTTTAAGGTTCCGGCCTGTACCAACATCGTGGCCACGTAACCACGACCCTTGTCCAGTGAGGATTCAATCACACTACCCACAGCTGGTTTATTCGGATTGGCCTTCAATTCGAGCAAATCGGCCTCCAAAAGCACCTTCTCCAACAGCGATTTGATGTTGGTACCATGCTTCGCGGAGATTTCCTGACTCTGGTACTTTCCACCCCAGTCTTCTACCAGGTAATTCATATTGGCCAGCTCTTCCCGAACTTTATCGGGATTGGCGCCGGGCATATCTATTTTATTGATGGCAAACACAATGGGCACACCGGCAGCGGTAGCATGATTGATGGCCTCCACTGTTTGGGGCATCACATTGTCGTTGGCCGCTACTATAATAATGGCAATATCGGTGACCTGGGCGCCACGTGCACGCATGGCGGTAAAGGCCTCGTGACCCGGGGTATCCAAAAAGGTGATTTGTCGTCCACTTTCCAATTTAACGCTGTAGGCACCAATGTGCTGGGTAATACCCCCTGCCTCACCAGCAGTAACATCGGCCTTACGAATGTAGTCAAGCAAGGAAGTCTTACCGTGGTCAACGTGTCCCATAACCGTAACAATGGCAGGGCGCTCCTCCAAATCGGCCGGATCGTCTTCTTCCTCTACAATGCTGTCGATTACATCGGCACTGACAAACTCCACTTTAAAACCAAACTCCTCACTCACCAGGGCAATCGTCTCGGCATCCAAACGCTGGTTGATCGACACAAAAAGCCCCAGGCTCATACAGGAGGCAATAATCTGGGTTACCGGCACGTCCATCATATTGGCCAACTCATTGGCCGTAACAAACTCCGTAACCTTAATGGTTTGCTTCTCCTCGTCCATCCGATCCATTTCGGCCTGATGACGCTGCGAAGCCATGTCGCGCTTATCACGACGGTGACGTGAAGTCTTGGACTTGCCTTTAGTGGTCAGGCGGGCCAGGGTGTCTTTAATCTGACGTGCCACATCCTCCTCGCTGACCTCGGCCCTTACGGGACGCTTTTTCACCTTTGAAACCTTTTTCTTGCCGGCTCCGGCTCCGGCAGCCTGACCCTGACCGGGCTTGCGGTCGCCGGGACGAGCGGGACGGGAAGCGTCTCCTCCTGCGGCAGTCTTATCGCCCACCGCAGCTATATTTACTTTTTCCTTATCCTTTTTAATCCGCTTCCGCTTTTTGCGGCGCGATTTGCGATCTTCGGCACTGCCTCCTCCATTGCGGGAGTCCACCGGCAAATCAATTTTACCCACTACAGTAGGCCCGGAGAGCTTTCGTACCTGAGTAGGCATGAAATCTTCCTTTTTCTCCTCCTTTGCGGGAGCGGCAGGCTCAGTCTTTGTCGGCTTTTCCGGTACAGGTGCCTTTTTCTCTTCCGGAGCTGCTTTTTTAGCAACAGCTGCAGCTTCGGCCGGTGTGGGCTTGGCCGCAGGTTTCGGAGCCGCTTTTGCGGGACCGTCAAGATCAATTTTACCTACCACTTTGGGCGCCTCGGCCGGCTTATCGGATTTCATTGAAATATGTTCCGGCTCCTTGGGCGCAGCAGGCTTCTTCACTTCGACCGGCTTCTTCTCCTCAACCGGTTTTTTCTCTTCAACCGGCTTTTCTTCCTTCTTTTCCTCCTTTACAGGAGCAGGTGCGGGAACAGGCTCAGCCGGTGCCGCAGCAGCAGGCTTTTCTTCCTTCTTCTCCTCTTTTGCAGGGGCTGCAGCAGGCTTGGGTTTGTTCAAATCAACTTTGCCGACCACCTTCAATTCGGGGCCTTTGCGACCACGATTCATGATTTCGTCGATGGACACCTTATCGTCCTCTACATCTTCCTCAACCGGCTTGTGGACTGTTTCAATAGATACCGCTTCCTTCTTTTCCTTTTGCTTGCGCTCAATCAGTTCTTCCGAAGCCTTTTTCACACTCTGGTCTTGTCTGAACTCCTTTTTCAAAAGCTCCACCGTATCTGCGTCAACCTTGGTATTGGGGTTCATATCGAGCTCAATCCCTTTCTTATGAAGGAATTCGACGATGGTGGAAATACCAACGTTACATTCTCTTGCTACTTTACTTAGTCTTTGTCCAACTGCCATAAAAGCTACTTTCAATTAAATACAGAAGATGTGATGAGGAATCGGTAAAACGTTTACCCGACAAAGATAGAGGAATTATTCAAATTCGGATTTCAATATTGAAATGACGTGTTGAATGGTCTCTTCTTCGAGGTCGGTGCGCTTAGCCAAATCTTCCATCGGCAAATCGAGTACCGACTTGGCGGTATCGCAACCAATGGCCTTAAAGGCATCCAGTACCCAGGCATCAATTTCATCTGAAAACTCGTCCAGCGAAACGTCTTCCTCTTCTTCTTCCTCTTCGGTTTCACGATAAACATCCAGCTCGTATCCACACAACTGACTGGCCAGACGAATGTTGAGTCCGCCCTTACCAATGGCTTTGGATACTTCTTCAGGATCGAGATAAACCTGGGCCCGGCCCAAATCTTCAAGGATCTTAATGCTGTTGACCTTCGCGGGATTTAAAGCCCGTTGAATAAACAGCTGAATGTTGGTCGTATAATTTATTACATCAATATTCTCGTTACGCAATTCGCGCACAATGCCGTGGATGCGTGAGCCCTTCATACCCACACAGGCGCCTACCGGGTCGATGCGGTCGTCGTACGACTCCACCGCAACCTTGGCGCGCTCTCCGGGCTGACGAACAATTTTCTTAATGGTGATGAGTCCGTCGTTAATCTCCGGAACTTCCAGCTCAAACAAACGCTCCAGAAATACTTCGGCAGTTCGCGACAACACAATAAAAGGATTGTTGTTGCGAATATCTACCTTAGCCACTACGGCACGGATGCTGTCGCCCTTGCGAAAGAAGTCGCCGGGAATCTGCTCCGTTTTAGGCAGAATCAACTCATTGCCCTCATCGTCGAGCACCAGCATCTCCCGCTTCCAAATCTGATAAACCTCACCGGTAATAATCTCACCAATGCGTTCCTTGTATTTGTTAAAAACGGCATCCTTCTGCAACTCCATAATCCGTGCGGAAAGGTTCTGACGGAGACTCAAAATAGCGCGACGACCAAAATCAAGGAATTTCACCTCATCGGTCACCTCTTCACCCAGCTCGTAATCCTCGTCTATCTTTTTAGCCTCACTCAATGCTATCTGCAAGTTCTCATCCTCTACTTCGCCATCGGCCACCACCTCGCGGTTGCGCCATATTTCAAAGTCGCCCTTATCGGTATTAATGATGACGTCAAAATTATCGTCGGTACCAAAAAGTTTTATCAGCACACTTCTGAAAGCGTCTTCCAGTACCCGAATCAGAGTTACGCGGTCGATGTTTTTCAACTCCTTAAACTCCGAAAATGTATCGATCAAATTTATATGTTCCATGCCTTATTGGTATATAAGCGGGATTAAAACTTCAATTCTTCCTTAACAGATTTAACGTCTTCAAAATTAAAGGTGTGCTCGTAAACCTGCAACTCTTTTTTCTTCTTCCCCTCGGGCTTCACCATTTTTTCCTCCTTCACCACAAAACCGGTCTCTGTAACCGTGGTCAATTCGCCACGATACTTCATCCCGCTTTTGGCCACCACCTCAACCGTGCGACCCACATTCTTCACAAACTGGCGGTGCACTTTAAAAGGCTGCCCAATACCCGGAGAAGAAACCTCCAGTTCAAAATCTTCTGTTTCACGGTCAAGCTCCTGCTCAATCATACGGGAAATACCCACACAATACACAATGGGGATACCCTGATCCCCGTCGAGCAAAACCACGATGCGGTTGGAAGGCTTTACCTCCACATCCACAACAAAGTAGCCGTCCCCGGCAACTTTATCCTCTATCAAGGTCCTTATTTGTGTACTTCCTATCATAAACAGCCACTTAATTACAAAACCGGGAACAAAATAGGGGACACAAAGTCCCCCAGCTGTTCCGGTACGAAATCTGCGCAAATGTAAAGAGGAATAAGTTATTTTCCAAACTTTTACCCCCGCAAATAAGGAGATGCGCCGTTTTTTGTATCTTTGGTCGCTTTTACCAAACCAGAAAAGATCTTGAGATGAGTGAGCAGGCAAAATCATTGAACGACCTGGGTCTTTACGGCCTAATCGAATACCTTAACCAAAAAGTGTCCGAAACGCAGGAAAATGGCGTGCGTCCGGGCAGCGGCGAGGACGCCGCCGCCCTTCCCGAAAACCCGGAAATTCTGCAAGCCGGCACCCTGCTGCTCGAAGGCATCCACTTCGACCTCACCTACACCCCCCTGCAACACCTCGGCTTTAAAGCCGTAACCGTAGCCATCAGCGACCTGCTGGCTATGAATGCCCGCCCGGTGCAACTCAGCCTCAACCTGGGCATCAGTCAAAAAATAAGTCTCGAGATGATCGATCAGTTTGTGGAAGGCCTTTTGGCCGCCTGCACGCACTATGGCGTGCAATTGGCGGGCCTAAAGCCAGGCCCTTCGCTCACCGGCTTTACCATTGCCCTGCAGGCTACAGGAAAAGCAGCCCCGGGAGAGCAGGTTCTGCGCTCCACCGCCCGGGAAAACGAAGTCTTGCTGGTAAGTGGCGATCTGGGTGGCGCCCTCATGGGCCTGCACCTGCTGGAACGCGAAAAGCGCGTACTCAAAAACAACCAGGAAAGCCAGCCGGATTTTGGCAACAACGACTACGTATTGCAAAGGCAGCTGAAACCAATGGCCCGCACGGCTGTTCTGGAGAAGCTGCAACAACTGGGCTTAAAACCGGGCGCCATGACCGTGGTAACCGAAGGACTGGCCACCGCAACCCGCCTGCTTTGCAAAGCCTCCGATAAAGGCTGCCGTTTGCATGAAGAAAAAATCCCCCTGCACCAAAGCACCCTCAAAGCCGCCGCCGAACTCAACTACAATCCGCTGATTGCGGCACTCAACGGCGGGGAAGACTACGAGCTTTTGCTGACCCTGCCGGCCGAAGCTTATGAGAATAACCGCGAAGCCCTTGAAGAAGTACTGCATCCCATCGGCTACATCACCGCAGCCGAAAAGGCCTGCCGACTGATCGCTCGCAGCGGCGAAGAAATCGACCTCAAAGCGCGGGGCTGGGGCAACAACCAATAAAACAGGCAACATGTACGAATACATCTCCGGAAAAATAGTCGAAAGCAGTCCCGCCCACGTGGTCCTCGAAAACAACGGACTGGGCTACTTCATCAACATTTCGCTGAATACCTATGCAGCGGTAAAGGAACTGAAAGAAACCACCCTGCTGGTACACGAGCACATTCGTGAAGACGCCCATTTGCTCTATGGTTTTCACGAACGGGGCGAGCGCGAACTGTTTCAGCAGCTCATCTCCGTATCGGGCATTGGTGCCAACACCGCACGCATGATGCTCTCCTCCCTGCCTCCGGCCGAGCTCCGTGCCGCCATCCTTAGCGAAAACACCGCCCAACTGAAAGGCATTAAAGGCATCGGCCTCAAAACCGCCCAACGGGTCATCGTTGACCTCAAAGACAAGCTCGGCAAGGAAGGCGCCGACCAAAAATTATTTGCCGTGGCAGACAATACCGTAAGAGATGAAGCGTTATCTGCTTTAGTTATGCTGGGCTTTGCCCGCGCTGCCTCTCAAAAGGCCGTGGACAAAATTCTATCCACTGAGCCGGGAGCACGTGTGGAGCAAGTGATTAAACTGGCACTGAAAATGATGTAGCGCCTTACCGGCAATGCCCCTTAAAGCCTTTATCCTTTGAAGACAAAGATCAGATACCGCTTACTCGTTCCGCTTTTAGCCTTTTTGGCCGTAATGGCCGTAGCCAGCGACCATCTTCCGGGCACACTGCACAGCAACATCTGGCAAAGTCCCGAAGGACAGGCGATGGACGAAAGTCCCGACCCGCAGCGCATCAATCCCCCCACGCAGGGACTTCCGCCCGTTCTGGAAAAGGATAAGGACCCAATAAGTCTGCCCGACCCCGACAACATCAGCTACTCGGCCGAATACGACCCGGCTACCGGCCTGGTCACCGTACACCGAAAAATCGGAAACATCGCCGTTCGCCTGCCCTACACCATGACCCTGGAAGAGTACAACCAGTACGAACTGCGCAACTCCATGCAAAACTACTGGAGTGCCCAGGCCAGCGATCAGGAAGCAGCCGGGGACGACCAGTTCGGTCGCTTTCGCGTAGGCGGAGAAGCCTTCGAGACCGTATTCGGAAGCAACGTCATCAACATTCGCCCCCAGGGCATCGCCGAACTCAGTCTGGGTGTCCGCACCACCAAAATCGACAACCCCACCCTGCAGGAGCGGATGCGCAAGACCACCACCTTCGATTTTGACCAGCGCATTCAAATGAACATCCAGGGTACCATTGGCGACCGTCTAAAACTGGGCATCAATTACAATACCGAAGCCACCTTCGATTTTGAAAACCAAATCAGTCTGGAATACACCGGCAAGGAAGACGACATCATCAAAAACATTGAAGCCGGAAACGTCAGCCTCTCCCTGCCCGGAACCCTCATCACAGGCAGTCAGAGTCTTTTTGGGGTAAAGACCGAAATGCAATTCGGAAAGCTCAACGTGCAAACCATCTTTTCGCAACAAAAAGGGGAGACCTCCGTCATGAACATCCAGGGCGGCGCACAGACCCAGGATTTTGAAGTGGCGGCCAACGAGTACGACCGCAACCGACATTTCTTTCTGTCGCACGTCTTTAAGGACCAGTTTGACCGGGCCATGGCCGACCTGCCCGTGGTCAATTCGCCCTTCAACATCAACCGGGTCGAAGTCTGGATTACCAACCGCTCGGGCGACTTTGAGCGGGCACGCAACATTGTTGCCTTTAGTGACCTGGGGGAGGGACTGCCCAACATGGAAAAGCCCAACACCTGGAACGGTCAGCCCAATGTGCGCTATCCGCACAACAACGCCAACGACATCTACCGGCGTATGACCAACGAATACAGCGGCATACGCGACATCAATCAGAGTACCACCATCTTGTCGGCCATCGCTTCGGCCGACAACACGCCCTTTACCACGGCGCGCGACTATGAACGCATCGAGAACGCCCGCCTGCTGCCCCAGTCGGAATACACCCTCAACAGCAAACTCGGTTACATCTCGCTGAACAGTCAGCTCAACGCCGACGAAGTACTGGCCGTAGCCTACGAATACACCTACAACGGCGAAGTCTACCGCGTTGGAGAATTCAGCAACAGCGGCATTGAAGCCCCCCAAACCCTCCTCCTCAAACTGCTGAAGGGCACCAACCTGTCGCCCCGCATGAAAAACTGGCAGTTGATGATGAAAAACATCTACTCCATCGGGGCCTACCAGGTGAGCGACAGCGATTTTCGCCTCAACGTGGTGTATATGAACGACTCGGTGGGCACCCCCCTGAATGTGTTTACCGAAGAAGGCACACAAAACGGCCAACTTTACCTGAGTCTCCTGGGTCTCGACAAACTCAACAAGCAGTTGGAGCCTTACCCCGACGGGACCTTCGACTTTGTTCCGGGCTACACCATCATTCCGGGCCAGGGGCGCATCATTTTCCCGGTACTTGAACCCTTTGGCCGCTACATGGAAGCGCAACTGCAAGATGTAGCTGCCAACCTGCGTGAAAAATACATTTTTAAGGAGCTGTACGACTCGACCCTAACCGTAGCCAGCCAGACGGCAGAAAAGAACAAATACCGGCTTACCGGTTCCTACAAATCTTCCGGAGGAGCCGAAATCTCCCTCAACGCCTTCAACATCCCCAGAGGGTCGGTGGTGGTGACTGCGGGCGGCTTGCGCCTCACCGAAAATGTAGATTACTCGGTGGACTATACCTCGGGCCGCATCCGCATCCTCAATGAAGGGCTGATGGAATCGGGCACACCCATCCAGGTGGCCCTCGAAAGCCAATCGCTCTTTAACTTGCAGACCAAGACTTTATTGGGTACGCATTTGGATTACCGCTTCAGTGAAAACTTTAACCTGGGCGCCACCGTTATGCATTTGCGTGAGCGGCCGCTCACGCAAAAAGTAGGCTTTGGCGATGAGCCCATCGCCAATACGATATGGGGACTCAACACCTCGTGGTACACGCCCTCGAACTTCATCACCACCCTCATCGACAAGCTGCCTTTGGTGGAGACCAAAACACCCTCCTCGGTCAGCTTCGAAGCCGAATTTGCCCACCTTATACCGGGTCACCCCAGTGTTATTGAAAAAGAAGGAACGGCCTACATCGATGATTTTGAAGGCACCAAAATCCCCCTCAGCATGAAACAAAGGGATGCCTGGCAACTGGCCAGCACCCCACAGGGACAGGAAGATAAATTTCCTCAGGCAGGAACCATCAACGACCTGCGTTACGGCTACGAACGGGCACGCCTGGCCTGGTACCACATCGACCCCCTCTTTACCCGGACCAGCACCCTGACCCCCGACCACATTCGCCGCGACAAAGACCAGCTTTCGAACCACTACGTGCGTGAGGTTTACGAACGGGAAATCTTTCCCAACCGCAATCCCGCCTACGGCGAACCCACCAACATCTCAGTCCTCAACCTGGCCTACTACCCCGAGGAGCGCGGCCCCTACAACTTTAACCCCAATCTCGACTTCCATGGTCGCCTGACCCAACCACGGACTTCGTGGGGAGGAATTATGCGGCGCATAGAGACCAACGATTTTGAATCGGCCAACATCGACCACATCGAATTCTGGATCATGGACCCCTTTATTTACGATGAGGGCAGTCACCAGGGTGGGGACCTTTACATCAACCTGGGCGACATTTCGGAGGACATTCTGCGCGATTCGCGCAAGTTTTTTGAGCAAGGTCTGCCCGGACCGGGAGAACCCTTCGATGTGGACTCCACGGCCTGGGGCTACATCCCCAAACAACAGAGTCTGGTCAATGCCTTCAGCAACGACCCTGAAACACGTTTGATGCAGGATATCGGTCTCAACGGCATGAATTCCGAAAAGGAGCAACGCTACTACAATCAGGGCAGCAATCCCTACCTGGCGGTCATTAACAACCTGTACACCCAGGGCAACTTGTCCGAAGCCGCCTACCGGAAAATAATAGGAGACCCTGCCGGCGATGATTTCCGCTATTTCCGTGGGCGAGAGCAGGACCAGCAAGAAATGAGCATCCTCGAACGTTACAAATACTTCAACAACCCCGAAGGCAACTCCCGTCCCTCCGAAGATTCAGGCGAATCTTTCAGCACCGCAGCCACCAACCTGCCCGACGGCGAAGACATCAACCGGGACAACACCCTGAGTGAAGCAGAAAACTACTACCAATACCGCATTGCCCTGCGGCCCAACCAAATGGAAATCGGCCAGAATTACATCACCGACGTAGTAAGCGCCTCGGTCACCCTCGAAAACGGCAATACGGAAGAAGTGCGCTGGTACCAGTTTAAGGTTCCGGTGAACGATCCCGACGATAAAATCGGCAACCTTGACGACCTGCGCTCAGTGCGCTTCATGCGTATGTTTTTGCACGATTTTGCCGACACCGTTGTGCTGCGCTTTGCCTCGCTGGATTTGATTCGTGCCGAATGGCGGCGTTACGAGCGCGACCTCAACGATCCCATCGACCGCAACAATGTAAACCCCAATCCGGATACGCAGTTTGAAGTATCTGCCGTCAACATCGAAGAAAACGGTCGACGCGATCCCGTCAACTACATATTGCCTCCGGGCATCGACCGGGTCATCGATCCGGCCAACCCCTCGGTACGCGAGCTCAACGAACAATCCCTGGCACTCAAAATCGGCGCCCTGGCAAGTGGCGACTCCCGTGCGGTATATAAAAACACCGAGCTCGACATCCGTCAATACCAGCGCATAAAAATGGAGATCCACGCCGAAGCCGTGGAGGGCTACGACCTCAGAGATGGGGAAATGACCGCCTTCATACGCCTGGGGAGCGACTACCAAAACAATTACTACGAATACGAGTTGCCCCTGAAGCTGACGCCCCACGGATATTACGTGGACAGCAACCCGTCGGACCGTCAAATTGTCTGGCCCGAAGACAACCAGATGGATCTTCCCCTGGAACTTTTCAGGGATGTTAAACTCCGAAGAAACGACGCCATGCGCAGGTCCGATTCGAACCTGCAGTTGGCCAACGAATACAAGTTCCAAGATCCGGAAAGGCCCAACAACACCGTAAAAGTGCGGGGTAATCCCAACCTGGCCAATGTACGCACCATCATGATTGGTGTGCGCAACAGCAGTCGCGACGAAAAGACCACCGAGGTCTGGTTCAACGAGCTGCGATTGACCGACTTCAACGAACAAGGCGGCTGGGCCGCCAACAGCCGTATGAACATTAAGCTGGCCGACCTGGGTTCGGTTTCGGTGGCAGGAAGGGCCAGTACCGTGGGCTTCGGAAGCATCGACCAGAATGTAAACGAACGCAGCCAGGAGAATTTTTACCAGTACGATGTAGCCACCAACCTCGAGCTGGGCAAATTCCTCGGTCCCGACAGTCGCCTTTCCATACCCTTTTATGCAGGCATCAGCGAGCAGGTAGCTACCCCCGAATACAATCCGCTCGATCCCGATGTACCCCTGGACATAGCCCTGGACCATGCCGCCAACAAAGCGGAGCGCGACAGCATCAAACAAACTGCTCAGGATTACGTCAAACGCAAAAGCTTTAACTTCACCAACGTACGCCTGCAACCCCAAGAGGAGCAGCAGCCCTTTTATTCCCCCTCCAACCTGAGCGCCACCTACTCGTACAACGAAACCTACCGGCGCAACAACGAAACGGAGTACCTCACCGACAAGAATTATCGGGGCATCCTGGGCTACAACTACCTCCACCAACCGAAAGCCATTGAGCCCTTCAAAGCACTGCAGGGAGAGGCCTTTAAGCTCTTGCGCGACTTCAACTTTTATCTGGCTCCTACTCAGGTGGGTTACCGTTGGGAAGTAATGCGGGGTTACCGCGAAGAACAGTTGCGCAACCTGAGCAATCCCGAATTCACCATTCCCGTGTACGTCGACAAAGATTTCTACTGGAACCGGCATTTCGATCTGACTTACAACCTCACCCGCTCCCTGAAATTCGATTTTCGGTCGACCAACAATGCGGTCATTGACGAACCGGAGGGCCCGGTGAACAAAAACCGCTATCGCGATGAGTACGAGCAGTGGAAAGATTCGGTGATGGACAACCTCCTGAGTATGGGGCGCACCACCAATTACCAACACAATATAAACATCAGCTACAACCTGCCCATCAACAAGTTGCCGTATATGGACTGGACTTCAGCCACCCTTAATTACGGCGCCTTGTACAACTGGCAGCAGGGGCCCGTTACCCGGCTCGACTACGATTGGGGCAACGTCGTCCGCAACTCCAACAACATCCAGGGCAACGCGCAAATGAACTTCAATACCCTTTACAACAAATCGACCTATTTGCGCGAGCTCAACCGTCCGGTACGCCGAGGCCAGGAAGCCAATACCAATCAGGGTGAGAGCGTACGCTTTACCCAGCACAATCAACAGCTTACAGCCGGAGAACCCTTCACCGTTTCGCACCAACTGGGCACCAGCACCGTTACCGCCCGGGTATTTAACGAGTCGGGACAGCCGGTGCGCGGCCGCCAGGACGTGCTCGACAACAACACCCTCACCTTTACGGCCGATGAGGACATCAGCAATGCCCGCATCATGGTCAGCGGTCGTAAAACAGAAGAAACCAATGCCGGCAAACAGATCAAGGATTTTGGTCTGCGCCTGCTGACCAGTCTCCGCAACATCACGCTCACCTATTCCGAAAACAACGGAACCATCTTACCCGGATACATGCCGGGCAGTAAGTTTATGGGCACCGAAAACCATCAGGGACTGTCTGCCCCGGGCCTTCCCTTCATGCTGGGTTGGCAGGAAAGGGACTTCGCCTACCGGGCCGCCGAAAACAATTGGCTGACCACCGACTCTACCCTCAACTCGGCCTACGTCATGAACCATACCAGCGACCTTACCGTAAGGGTCATGCTCGAGCCGCTTCCGGGTATGAAAATAGACCTGAACGCCAATCAGCGCTATGCCAACAACATGAACGAGTACTACCTCTATCAAAACGGGGGCTTCGATGCCTACAACACCACTGAAGAAGGCAGTTTCTCGATGACCTTCAACGCCATTGCCACCGCCTTCCAGAAAGTGGACAAGAAAGGCAGCTTCCAATCGGAAGCCTTCGACCAGTTTTTACAAAACCGGTCAACCATTGCGCGTCGACTGGCAGAGGAGCGCCGGGGACAAATCATTCCCACCGGCATCTATGGCGACAGTCCCTATGCCGCCACCGAAGGACAAGCCTACAATCCCGATGGCTATCCCGATGAAAACCTGCCCGCGGGGAGCGGTCGCGACGGCTACAGCCTCAGCGCTCAGGACGTAATGATTCCGGCCTTTCTGGCGGCCTATTCCGGCCAGAGTGCCGACAATATTTTCTTAAAAGCCATGCCCTCCCTCCTGCACATGCAGCCCAACTGGCGCGTGACCTACGACGGACTCTCCCGCGTCAAATTTCTACAGAAATACATTCGTTCCTTCGACTTGAGTCACGTCTACCGCTCAACCTACAACGTGGGCCAGTACCTCACCAACCTCGATTGGGAGGACATGCGCGACGGCTTCAGCTATGTACGCGATGAGCAGGGCAACTTTGTTCCCAAGTACCAAATCAGCGGGGTATCCATCTCCGAGCAATTTGCCCCCTTGCTGCAATTCAACATCACCTGGAACAACAGCCTCTCTACCCGGGCCGAATACAAAAAAGGCCGCATCCTCAACCTGAGCCTGAACAACAACCAGTTGATTGAAAACCACAACAGCGAATGGGTAGTGGGCTTAGGTTATCGCTTCGACAAAATGAATATGATCCTGGGATCGGGCAACGGACAGCGCCAAATGTCGTCGGACCTTAACCTGCGTGCCGACATTTCCATACGCGACAACTTCTCCATCATCCGACGTATTGAAGAAGGCATGAATCAGATGACGGCAGGGCAACGCATCACCACCCTCAAATTTACGGCCGACTATGTGCTGAGCGACCGCTTTAACATGCAGCTGTTTTACGACCGCGACATCAGTGCGCCCTACATTTCGACCAGCTATCCCATCACCAACAGCAGCTTCGGTGTTAATTTCCGCTTTTCACTGGCGCAATAACAAAAAATGCTTAATTTTGGTGTGTAACTAAAAAAAACAAACATCATGAATCTACCTGAAAACTTGAAGTATACAAAGGACCATGAGTGGGTCAGGATAGAAGGCAATATGGCCGTAGTAGGCATTACCGAATTTGCACAGAACGAATTGGGCGACATTGTTTTTGTTGAAATAGACAGCGAGGACGAAGAGCTGGCCCGCGAGGAAGTTTTCGGGACCATAGAAGCGGTAAAAACCGTTTCTGATTTATACATGCCCCTGAGCGGCAAAATCGTGGAAGTAAACGATGAGCTGGATCCCAAGCCCGAGTTGGTGAACAAAGAGCCCTACGACGGAGGCTGGATGATTAAAATTGAAATCAAGGATCCAGCTGAAATCGAAGGCTTACTAAGCGCTGCCGACTACAAGGCCCTCATCGATTAAGCAGAAAATCTGAAGCAAAGTACCCCAAGCCTGCCCCCCGGGGCAGGCTTGTCTATGCGCCCCCTTCCCTGCTCCATTGCTGTATCATGTTGTAAACGGTCGACTTGCCCACCCCCAGCTTTTCAGCCACCACCAGCACATTTCCGTACTTCTTCAAATAATGCCGAACAATCTTCTCTGTATACTCCTTCAGCGTCAACTCCTCCGTCAGTAAATCCGAAACCGGAGCAGTACCATTAAACACCAAGTGCTCCTCCCCGATTTCACGCTGACCCGATAAAACAGCCGCCAACTCCGTCACGGCCTTTAACTCCCGCACATTCCCGGGAAAGGGATAACGCACCAGCTTATGTTTGGCCGCATCAGACAAGACCCGGTCTTCCATGCCATTGTCGCTGCAAAAACACTGCAAAAAATACCCCGCCAGCAAAAGCACATCCTTTTGGCGCTCCTGTAAAGCAGGCAAATGAATGGGCAAACCCAACAGCAGAAAATACAGATCATCCCTGAAACGCCGCGCTTTCACCGCCTCAGACAAGTCGGTCGCCGAGGCACTGATGATGCGAACATTCACCCTCCGTTCCAGATCACTGCCCCTGCGCCGTACACTGCCCTCCTGCAACACATGCAAGAGCTTCACCTGCAAATCGGCACTCAGCAATTCCACATCCTCCAAATAAAGCGTTCCTCCGTCGGCCTCCTCCAACTTTCCCGGCTGCCCCCATTTGGAAGTCCCCGAACTGCCCTCCTCATAACCAAACAGCTCGGCCTCGGCCAAAGCCTGCGGCAAAGCCGCCAGGCGCAGGCGCACAAAGGGGCGGTCGGACCGCACCGAAGCCGCATGAATGCTGCGGGCCACCAATTCTTTACCCGTTCCGGGTGCCCCCGTTATCGAAACATTCAAACGCGGCACCCGAACCGCCTTATCGATGAGTCCCCGCACCCGTTTCATAGCCGAACTCTCCCCCACCAGCACCTCTTTAACCTTATAACGCTGCGAAAGTTCATCCTGCAAAAGATTAAGGCGCTCCTGCAAAGCCAGCTTGCGGGCAATATGTTGCAAACAATGTCGCAAGCGCTCCTCCACATTCTCATCCTTGGCAATATAATCATAAGCCCCTTCACGCAACAAATGCACCGCCAGTTTCAAATCGTCCTGCCCCGAAATAACCACCACCTCGGTATGGGGACTTTCCTTACGGATCCGGGCCAGCAATTCGTGCCCCGCCATATCGGGCAAGCCCAAATCCAGCGTAACCACCTCGGGTTGCTCCCTGAGTTGCTGCAAAAAAGCAGCACCCGACAGAAAACCCTTCACCGTATGCGTCGCCTCCTTTTCCAGCGCCTTCACCAAAATCGCATTATAAAAACGATCGTCTTCAACCACAAAAATCTTCATCCCGGCAAGTCTTTATTATCTTTAAGGCCACAAAAGGAGACCCACACAAATAAACCGGCGTCCGACTTCTGAACAAAAGCAAAAGCAGACTCCGGTTAAATTTAAAAAATGTTTTGCGCTTCCCCCCCCTTTTCAATGGATATTTATTTTATTTACACCCGAACAAAATAAATCAACACAAAGCCTGTTTATTACTTACAACCTTGTCATTTAAAATGCCTATCAGAAGATTCTCCATAGCACTCGCCCTGCTCTTGCTGGTGTCCTGTTCTACCCAGAAAAACACCTGGCTGTCCCGCTCCTACAACAACCTTACGGCGCGCTACAACATCCTGTTTAACGGTCAGCAAAGTTTTTTGCGTGGGTACCAACAGCTCACCCAAACCCAGGCAGGCGATTTTACCGGTATGCTGCCCCTCTTTCCCTACACCGGGGCCCAGGGTGCGGTAGACGGGGAAATGGACCGAGCCATAGAAAAAGGACTCAAACTCATCCGCGAAAAAAGCATTACCGTAAAGCCCGAACGCCAGCCGGCCATGGGCAGCAGTCGCCAGGATTTCTACATGCAACGCGAGTTCAACCGCTATGTTGACGATGCCTACCTGCTCACCGGTAAGGCCCATTTGTACAAGCACGAATACCAGGATGCCCTTACCGCCTTCGACTACATTTTACGCGACTTCCCCGGTCAGCCCGCCAGCTTCGAAGCCCTCATCTGGATGGCCCGCACCCGCATTGAAATGGGCGATTTTGAAAATGCCCGCATTCTGCTCGACCGCTACGATGCCTTAAGTCCAGCTCCCGCCCGCCTCTATGGCGAATACATGGCCACCTGGGCCGATTTTCATTTGCGCAGACAAAACTACAACAGTGCCCTGCCTTTTTTACAGACCGCCGCTACCGAAGCCAGTGGCAAATGGGACAAAACCCGACGAAACTATATTCTGGCCCAGGTCTACGCCCAAACCGGGCAACACCAGCTGGCCGCAGCCACCTTCCGTCAGATAGTCCGCTCCAATCCCGACTACGAAACCAGTCTCCACGCCCGTGTCAACGAGCTGCTTAACCGGGCAGCAGCAAGTGGCGACTATGCAAGCATCCAGGATGAACTCAGCACCCTGGCCAACGAAGCCAAAAATCGCGAATACCGGGATCTCCTTCACTTTGCCCTGGCCGAAAACCACCTGCAGCAGAGCGACACCCTAAACACCCACATCCAACTGCGCCTTTCAGCCGGGTACAACAACGGAAACCGCGACCTGCTGCGTGAGACCCAGCTTAAAATGGCCGCCCTCTTCTTTGAACAACAGGACTACCCGCGATCCTATGCCTATTACGACAGCACGCTGAATCTGCTGGCACAAAACGATCCCCGAACCAGCAAGATTCGCTTTAGACATACCGGTCTCCAACCCCTCAGCACGGCCCTCGAAACCGTGGCACACAACGACAGCCTCCTCTACCTGGCCAGTCTGCCCGAGGCCGAACTGGACAGCTATCTCGAAGCCCTCATTGAACACGAACGCCAGCAGGAGCTGAACAAACAGCTGGCCCTGGAAACCGGCGGCCGAAGGGGACCAGACCCCTTCTTTTCTGCCACGATGCCCAACTCCTTACGAGCAAATGGGGGACAGCAAGGCACTCAGGGCCAATGGTATTTTTACAACCAGGCCACCGTTAGTCTGGGTAAAATGGAATTTGAACGCCGATGGGGCCGAAGAAGCAGTGAGGACAACTGGCGGCGCTCCGACAAAAGTTCCCAAAGCAACGAACAAACCGCCGAGCAACAGCCCATGGCCATGCCCGGGGCGCCCGGCGAACGCCTGCCCGGCCTGGATGAGATGGATGGTACTGCCCAGGGCAGC
This sequence comes from Geofilum rhodophaeum, assembly GCF_002210225.1. GTDB lineage: Bacteria > Bacteroidota > Bacteroidia > Bacteroidales > Marinilabiliaceae > Geofilum > Geofilum rhodophaeum. The sequence goes on from NZ_MWUJ01000001.1 coordinate 598,543, forward strand.
AGACCGCAAAGCCAGGTGAGGGACAAAGAAAGCCTGCTGGCCGATCTTCCCTTAAGCGAAGCGGCAAAGGCCGAGCGCCGCGATGAAAATGCGCGGGCCGCCTTTGATGCGGCGATGGTGCTGCTCGACTACTTCAACAAACCGGCAGAGGCCGCCGCCCTTTTTCAGACCCTCTTAAAGGAGTATCCCGACCATGCACTGGCCGAACAGAGCCTCTTCTGGGGGCACCGTGCCTACAGTGCGGCTCAACAGCCCGCAGGGGCCGCAGCCTTCAAAGCCACCCTGCTGGAGCGTTTCCCCGACGGCAAATACGCCCCCTTTCTGCAAAACCCTGACCATGCCGCAGAAGTCCTCAAAAAGCAACAGGAAACCGGGGAAAAATACCACAAGGCCTATACCGCCTATTTACAAAACGAGCTTTCAGAAAGTCTTCGTCTCAGTCGCCAGGTTTTAGCAGAAAGCGATCAATCGGAACTCACACGCAAGGCCCTCCTGCTCGAAGCCCTACTGTTGGGCAAGCAGGGCCAGAACGAAGCCTTCCGCAGCAGTCTGGCTGCCCTGCTGTACCAGCACCCCGGAACCACAGAAGCAGGAGTGGCCGAAAAGTGGCTGGCCATGCTCGAACAGGGCTTACACCCCGTCCGAAGTGTTCGTTCCGCAGCCTCCCGCGACAGCCTTGCCCTAGTCGGGGGGGACCAGGAAGGCGAAGAAGTCCTACTGGATGAAGGCGAGTTGTTCGCGCACCAGCCGGAAGAAGAACAATTCGTATTCTTTACCATTGATGAGGGGGCCGACCTCAATCGCCTCTTGTTCAATTTGGCCGATTACAACTTCCAGCGCTTCCTGCTGGCCGACTACAATGTGGAACAACGCAGGGCCTCCACCGGGGAGACCCTCATTGTAATAAGCGCTTTCGACAACCAGCGCGAAGCGATGGATTACTACTATGCCCTGCGTTCCAACACCAAACTCCTGCAAGTCGATGGCGCCACCGAAGTGCAACTGCTGGCGGGCAGTAAAAACAACCTGAATGCCCTGGTAACCACCGGGGATTTCGGCAACTACCGCGATTTCTTTTCCGAGCACTACCTGGGCGGAGGGGGAGGCATCCTCATCGAGCTTCGCTTCGAAAACCTGCAAAGCCCACAGCCTTAATTGGCGTGATCTTTGCAATTACCGGTGAAGCATGTAAAAAAAGACTATGGAAAATCTACAAAAGCACCGGCTCCTTTGGGTCGACGACGAAATAGAACACCTCAAAGCACACCTCATTTTTCTTCGCGAAAAAGGCTTTCAGGTAGACACCGCAACCAACGGCAAGGATGCACTGGGCTTGCTCAGCGACCAAACCTACAGTCTGGTCTTTTTAGACGAAAACATGCCGGGACTCAGCGGCTTGGAAACCCTGATGCGCATCAAGGAAAAAAGGCCCTCCCTGCCCGTAGTCATGGTCACCAAAAGCGAAGAAGAAGACATCATGGACCAGGCCATCGGCAGCAAAATAGCCGACTACCTCATCAAGCCGGTCAACCCCAAACAGGTACTGTCCTCCATCAAAAAAATTCTGGGCAGCCAAAGCCTTATCAGCCAAAAAACCACCACCGATTACCAATCGGCTTTTGCTGAAATCGGGCTTCGCATCAACGATCGCCTCAGCTACCAAGAGTGGTATGAGGTCTACCGCCAACTGGTGTACTGGGAATTGGAGCTGCAACAGGCCGACAGCCCCATGAACGAAGTCCTCCTGATGCAAAAAACCGAAGCCAACAACCAGTTCATTCGCTTCATAAAGGACAACTATGCCGACTGGCTGCAGTCCGACGAGGCCCCCATGATGTCGCACACCCTCATGAAGCGAAAAATCCTGCCCCTGCTCAAGGAAAAACAGCCGGTAGTCATGGTAGTCATCGACAACTTTCGGTACGACCAGTGGCAACTCATTCGCCAACAACTGGCCCCCTTCTTCACCGTTCGGGAAGACGAGCTCTATTTCAGCATCCTGCCCACCGCTACCCAATACGCCCGCAACGCCATTTTTTCGGGACTGCTTCCGGACAACATTCGCAAAATCCGACCCGACTTATGGGTAGAAGAAGACGACGAAGGCAGTAAAAACCAACACGAGGAAGCGCTGCTTAACGACTATTTTGAGCGCATCCGGCAAGGCAATACCCGGGTACACTATCAAAAAATCGGCGACACCGAATCGGGTCGAAAAATGCTCGACAACTACCATCAACTTAAAGATTACGACCTGTCGGTCGTCGTAGTCAACTTCGTAGATATGCTTTCCCACGCCCGTACCGAAATGAAAATGATCCGGGAGCTCATCTCCGACGAATCCTCCTACCGCTCCCTTACCCTTTCGTGGTTCCAGCATTCGCCCCTTTTTGAATTGCTCCGGAGACTGGCCGACGACCAGGTTAAAGTAGTGATAACCACCGACCACGGCACCATAAGGGTGCAAAATGCCATAAAGGTGGTGGGCGACCGCAACACCAACACCAACCTGCGCTACAAACAAGGGAAAAACCTGGCCTACGACGCCCGCTCGGTTTACGAAGTGCGCAAGCCCGAAAGCATCTTTTTGCCAAAGCCCAATGTGTCCACCTCCTACATCTTTGCCACCGGCAACGATTTCTTTGCCTACCCCAACAATTACAACTACTATGTAAGCTACTACAAGGATAGCTTCCAACACGGGGGCATTTCCATGGAGGAGATGCTGATTCCTTTTGCAATTCTGGAACCCAGAACTTAATTTTACGGCAAAAGAAAACAACATAATGGAATTTACAGCTGCCGGTCCCCACGACCTGGCCCCTGCTGCAGCTGCTCTGGTGGAGCAACTGCGCAGCACCCCCGTAGCCGCCTTCCGGGGTGCAATGGGCGTGGGCAAAACCACCTTCATCAAAGCCCTCTGCGCCCAACTTGGCGTCAGCGACCCGGTCAACAGTCCCAGCTTTGCCCTGGTCAACGAATACCTGGGCAGCAGCGGCCAAAGCATTTACCACTTCGACCTCTATCGCCTAAAAAGTCCCGAAGAGTTGTTCGACATCGGTGGCGACGAATACTTTTACAGCGGAAACATCTGCCTCATCGAATGGCCCGAAAAAGCCGGGGAGCAGCTCCCCGAAGAACGCATCGATGTATATTTGGAAGAAGAGGCCGATGGCCGCCGCAGCATTCGGTTCTGATTTTTTTTGTACCTTCGGAAAAATTACCCTGAAGAACAAACACCATGGAAGGAAGGGCCTCGTATTTTGCCATCAGACGCACCCAGTTGATTCCCCGTGAAGAAACACTGGAAACCGGCAGGCGACAGCGCTCGCTCAGCATCGGTATTCCCAAAGACCCCCTCCCCTCCGAAAATCGTATCGCCCTAACCCCACAAGGCGTTGAACTCTTGCGGGCCAACGGCCATAAAGTCCTCATAGAAAAAGGCGCAGGCGAACGCGCCAATTACTTCGACCGCGACTTTTCAGAAGCAGGCGCCACCATTGTTCCCTCCCTGCGCGAAGTTTACCAGAGCGACATCATCCTGAAAATATCCCCGCCGGCCCCTGCCGAAGTGGAGCTGATGAGTCCCAACCAACTTCTGCTCTCCTTTTTATATATGCCGGGACAAGAGCGGGAATCCATCAATGCACTGCTCAACAAACGCATCAACGCCATCGCTTACGAATTTTTAAAAGACGAAGCCGGCTGCTATCCGGTCGTCCGAAGCATGAGCGAAATTGAAGGCTATGCCGCCATTACCATTGCCTCAGAGTATCTCAGCAAGGCGCACGGTGGAAAAGGCGTACTGCTGGGCGGCATAACGGGCGTTACGCCCGCTGAAGTCGTCGTTATTGGTGCAGGAACCGCAGGAGAATTTGCGACCAGGGCCGCATTGGGACTCGGTTGTCAGGTCAAAATCTTCGACAACTCCTATCAAAACCTCAAGGAATTGGAGCGCAATGTGGGCCAGCGCCTCTTTACCTCCATCCTCCACCCCAGCGTACTCAGCAAGGCCCTGAAATCGGCCGATGCCGTGGTGGCCAGTCTCCGCTATTTCGACAGTGAGCCCGGCTTTTTCATCACCGCCGACCAAATCGCCAAAATGAAGCACGGCTCTGTAATCGTAGATTTAAGTGTGGGCAACGGCGGCTGTTTTGAACAACCCTCTGTCGCTCATTCTGATCAGCCCTACATCAACGAAAGAGGCGTGGTGCACTATTCGGTACCCAACATTGCCTCCCGCGTGGCGCGTACCGCCTCCATCGCGCTCAGCAACATCTTTACCCCCATGTTGCTGCACATGGCCGATTCGGGCGGCATCCACCAACTCATTAAAGAAGATACCGGAGTGAGTCACGGCACCTACATCTACAAAGGCATCCTCACCAACAGTTACGTCGGCAACCACCTGAATCTCCCCTTCAAGGACATAGGTCTCCTGCTGGCGGCCTTTTAAACCAAGAGAAAGAAAAACACTAAACGGCCACCACTTCCAGAACAGACGGAACCCGGGTTTTCACCACCATCTCTACGCCGTTCTTTAGCGTTTGCATACTCATGGGACAGCCATCACAAGCCCCCTCAAGTCGCACCTTCACCACCAGATCGTCGGTCACCTCCACAATGGTAATGTCGCCGCCATCCGATTGCAAATAAGGTCTGATTTCGTCAATAGCGGCCTCAATCAAACCCACTACTTCCTGTTTATCCATACAACCAGTATTTAATATTTTCTGTCTGAGCCCCGGAAACTGCCGTTGATTTCTTTGAAACGTGCAGCCCCGCGCCTCAGAAAAATGCGCTTGAAAAACTAAGCACTTCAGCAATTTATGTGGAGAGGTCGTCAAGAGCAAGGCTTGCGACGCCGGAAAAAGCGGAGTGTAACTTGTGTACATGAGCATTTTTCCGGCAAGCGTAACGCAGCTCTTGGCGTCCTCTGCGCTTAAATTATTTTCGGGTGATTTGCACCACCTTAGTCTCCGGCAACTCCCTATTCCGCTTCTCTACCGCTTCCACCACAGCCTCGGCCAGAGCCTTAAACGCCTGCCCCGTTACACTATCTTCCTGCAAGGCCGAAGGCGTTCCGGCATCACCACCTTCACGAATGCTCTGCACAATAGGAATTTGTCCCAACAAAGGCACATTCAGCTGCTCTGCCAGACGCTTGCAACCTCCTTCACCAAAAATGAAATATTTGTTCTCCGGCAACTCTGCGGGTGTAAACCAAGCCATATTTTCTACCAAACCCAGGACCGGCACCGCAATCTGTTCGCCCTGAAACATGCTGATTCCCTTGCGGGCATCGGCCAGGGCCACATCCTGCGGCGTACTCACTACCACAGCACCAGTCAGCGCCAGGGTCTGCACCAAAGTCAGGTGAATGTCGCTGGTACCCGGAGGCAAATCGAGCAGCAAATAATCCAGCTCCCCCCAAAGTGCATCCGTAATCAACTGTTTCAAAGCGTTGGTAGCCATAGCGCCACGCCAAACCACAGCGTCTTCGGGACTCACAAAATAACCGATGCTCAGCAATTTCACCCCGTATTTTTCCACCGGCAAAATCATGTCTTTGCCGTCCACTTTCTCCAGATAGGGACGCGCATCTTCGGTGGCAAACATCTTGGGTACCGAAGGACCATAAACATCGGTATCCAATAAGCCCACCCGGTAACCCTGCTGCGCCAAAGCAACCGCCAGGTTGCTGCTAACAGTCGATTTGCCTACCCCGCCTTTTCCGGAGGCAATGGCAACGATATTTTTTACACCCTCCAACAAAGGCGTTTCTTTCTTCACCTCCCGGGGTTTCACTTTAACAAAAATGTTTCCGCGGATCTCCACCCCATCCCCGATGTAAGTCTCTATAGCCTGCACACAGGCTTTTTTAACCGGAGTAACCATGGGATCGTTGGCACGGTCGAACAACAAAGAAAAGCTGATGCGCTTCCCGTCGATACGGATGTCGTCCTCCACCATACCCAGACTAACAATATCTTTTCCCTTCCCGGGATGTACCACATGCTTGAGCGCATCCAGCACCAATTGGGGATAAAAACTCATGATTGTATTTATTTAAACTTCATAAAGATAAGCACAAAGGTAAAAAAAATATTTGTACCACTTTTACAATTGGTCCAAAGCTGTTGAAGGATCCCAAAAACAGTCGGCAAAGTCACAAATCCTATCGTCTTCCACCCGAACGCCCTCAGACATCAGGAGATCGCGCATCATCCCCTCGCCCGGAAAAAAGTGCTTTCCACTGAGCAGGCCTTTGCGGTTCACCACCCGATGGGCAGGTACAGGAGGGTGAACAGTATGACATTTGTTTAGGGCCCAACCTACCATCCGTGCTGCGCCGGGCGAGCCCAGGGCCGCAGCCAGCGCCCCATAGCTGGTCACCCGGCCATAGGGAATCAGCCGTACCAAGTCATAAACCTGCTCAAAAAAGGGACTGTCCTCATTCGCGGAGGTCGGCGGGGGCTTCCTGGTCATTCTCGTACAATTTTACACTGCGACCGGCATTGTGGTAACTGTCGCGCGGAATGTCTACCTCGGGCTCTTGAAGTCCAGCGGGGTGGTCGAGCAAAAAACTGAAATATTTTATGGGCAGATTGTGGGCCATAAATCGCTCCTCATAATAGGTACGAATGCCCAGTATCTCATCCTCTAGTCCACTGTGGTACAAATCGTCGTAATCGTTCACAATGGTCAGCTTATTGTGCCGGGCCACTTCCCGGGTATAGGAGTACAAAAAGCGGCTGTCCGTTTTCAGGTGCAGCAGTCCACCCGGCTTCAGAAATCCGGCATAAAGTTGCAGAAAACGACAGGATGTCAGGCGCTTTCGTGTCTTGTTCATTTGTGGATCGGGAAAAGTCAGCCAGAGCTCATCCACCTCCCCCTTTCCAAAAAAAGAAGCAATCAACTCGATGCGCGTTCGAACAAAGGCGGCGTTTTTCAGGCCTTCCTTCAGGGCTTGTTCCGCCCCTTTATGCATCCGTGCGCCCTTAATATCGATCCCGATGAAATTCTTATCTGGAAACTGACGGGCCAATCCCACAGTATACTCACCCTTGCCGCAACCCAGCTCAAGCACCAACGGTTTATCGTTACCAAAAAAATCCTTGGCCCACCGCCCCTTCAGTCGATAATCCTTCTGAAACACCTCCTCAAAATCGGCCTGAATTACATGAGGGAAGGCCTCCATCTCGGCAAAACGCTGTAACTTATTTTTCTTCGACACTTTAAATCCTATTCATTGATCGTTGTTACCCAAAATTCGATTTGAAACATCTCCGGCAAAAGCTCACGACGCATACCCTGCTGAAAACTAAAGCGGTAGGTTCCGGGGCGGGCCAAACGTACCCCGTGCTGGTAGTAGGCGGAGACCTCCACCCGGTCACCCCGCTGCCGGCCCAGCCATTCGCCCGAAGTTTCGGACAGAAAAAACTCCAGCGTATCGCGCAGGGCGGGACCGTTCTCCGGCTCCACATCAACAAAAACCCACAAATTACTGTAAGGATAGTCCTCCCCGTGCGTCAGCGTCAGTCCGATGTCCAACAAGTGTGTGGTATCCTGCACCTCCACCTCAAATACAGCGGGCTGGTCCCGGTGCCAGCCCCCCGCTCCAAAGTGCTGTTCCTCCCGAACAAGCTCCCCCTGTGAGCAGGCTGCCCAAAACAAAGGCAGCAAAAGCAAAAACCAACTATTCCGTCTTAGGTCCATTGTCCTCCCTTCTGCGTCGTTCGCCGCCCCTGCCGGGACCCCGGCGCCGTGCGTTGCCCTGTCTCCCGGGGGTGGACTTGCGCTCCTCCTGTACCTCTGGTTTGTTGGCTTCGTTCTGATTTTGTGGTCGATTAGCGGGTTTCCGGTTTTTACGCTTCTTCCGGTTGCTCTTTTTATTCTTATCGTCGAAACGGGTAATGCTCTCTTCCCCGATCACATTTTCATAACCATTTTCCTTAGGCACGGCCAGCACAGCTGTCTGATCATCGAGCTTTTTCACCCGCTGCCCCTTCTTGTTTTGGGCCTGTACCTCCTTCACCTGATCCACCGTGAGGGTAACAATATTCCCGGCATTCTCTCTTCCGGCCGAATACCACATCAAGCGCTTAAAAACATCGGTCTTAAAGTGGTACCAGGTACCATCTTCCGTTTCCAAAGGAATGGCTGTATTCGGGAAATCTTTTTGAGCATCGAGGTAAGCATCCAGCTCATAATTGAGACAGCATTTCAACTTGCCACACTGTCCCGCCAACTTTTGCGGGTTCAGCGATATTTCCTGGTAACGCGCCGCATTGGTGGTGACCGACTTAAAATTGGTCATCCAGGTAGAACAGCACAACTCACGGCCACAGGGACCAATACCACCTATTCGTCCGGCCTCCTGACGCGCCCCTATCTGACGCATTTCAATGCGCACCTTAAAGCGCTCGGCCAAAACTTTGATCAAGGCCCTGAAATCGACCCGCTCATCGGCAATGTAATAAAAGATGGCCTTGGTGCGATCCCCCTGGTACTCCACATCGCCAATCTTCATATTTAATCCCAGATCCCAGGCTATGCGACGCGACTCCAGCATGGTTTCATGCTCCAAGCCTTTGGCCTCCTCCCACTTCTCCAGATCGAGCGGCTTGGCCTTGCGGTATACGCGCTTAAATTCATAAGACGAAGGCGAAACGTTGTTCTTTTTCATCTGCAGCAAGACCAGCTCCCCGGTAAGGGTAACAATGCCAATGTCGTGACCCGGAGAGGCCTCCACAGCCACTACATCGCCCTTGCTTAATTTGGTCTGACTGGTATTCCGGTAAAAGCCTTTACGGGTGTTTTTAAACTGTATCTCCACAATGTCGTTGCCGTCACTTTGGTCGGGCAAATCACTGAGCCAGTCAAAAACCTCCAGTTTACCGCAACGGTCGCCACAGGAATCGCACTTACTGCTGTGCGTGGGCGTAGCTATATCTTGTTCCATCTACTTTGTATTAGTGCCCTTGAAAGGGGCGGTTTATATTGTCTGCTTCCCCGCCGGGGAAGGGTTTGGCATCATCAGGCTGCAAACATCGGCACAATTTTAATGGCCGTATCGAACAGTACAATGCGCGCATTCCCGTTTTGTTCAATATGGGCATAAGCCTCTTGCAAAGCCGCCGCCATTCGCTCTACATTGTTTTCGGTAATAAAGGGCGAAAAACGACGAACAAAATCCTCTTCTGCAGGCGTCAGGTAAACCAATTCGGGCTGCTTAAAGTTATACAAATAACTCTCCCGCAACATCCCGGTGGCATAGTCGATAAAAGCTTTCAGTTCGTCACGCGACAAGGGCGCTGTTTGTTCCACCCAGGACATAATGTCGAAAATCTTACGCGAATAGGTCGAGCGCATCAAAAGGGCAAAGGCCTCAAAAAAGACCGAAGAGTTGTTTGCAGCTTCCAGATGTTTCAGAGCCTGCACATAAGAACCACGCGACAAGCGCGCTGCTACGCGGGCGCTGCCCTCGTCGCAGCCCGTCTCTTTCAACAAAGCCGCCGTAAGTGCATCGGCAGCTATGCCGGGAATGCGCAATTGCTGGGTACGCGACAAGATGGTAGGCAAGAGGGTCTGAGCGGCTTCTGAAACCAGCAAAAAAACCGTTGCCTCCGGAGGCTCTTCCAAAATCTTCAACAACTTATTGGCCCCGGTCAGGTTCATGCGTTCGGGCAGCCAAATGATCATTACCTTGTAGCGGCCCTCAAAATTTTTCATCGAAAGCTTACGCAGTATTTCGGGACTCTCATCGGCATAAATCATCCCGGACTTTCGGCCGTCTCCAATTTTTGCAAACCAGTCGCCGGCCCCAAAATATTTATGCGTCAGCACCATCTCCCGCCACTCTTTAATGCGATCGTCGCTAACGGCTTTGCCGGTGGACTTTACTACAGGAAATACGAAATGGATATCGGGATGTACCAGCTTTGCAGCCTTCAAGCAAGAGGGACAACGGCCGCAGGCATCGTGCTCGCCGGGCTGGGTGCAATTCAGGTATTGGGCATAGGCCAAAGCCAGCAAAAGTGCACCCGAACCTTCTCCTCCGGAAAAAAGCTGGGCATGACCCACCCTGTCTTCCCGTACGGTACGCAGCAAATGTTCTTTTATGGTTGTCTGACCAGCAATTTCACTGAAAAGCATGCCCTCTCGGTTTTTTATTCTGTCAAAGATAAATAAATCCTTTTAACTTTGCCCCAAAAACAGGCATGTCCACCTTTCTGTTTGGAGAAATCATTTTTGGTCCCGTTGCCAGTCGTCGACTGGGTGTTTCACTCGGCATCAACCTGCTGCCCAAAGACCGTAAACTCTGCTCTTTCAACTGCATATACTGCGAATGCGGACTCAATCCGGGAAAGGATTCGCCCAGTCCGAAACTGCCCTCACGCAAGCAGGTAGCCACCCAACTCGAAAAACAATTGCAAGAGATGCAGCGGGACGGCAAACTCCCCGATGTACTGACCTTTGCCGGAAACGGGGAGCCTACGCTGCATCCCGACTTTGCAGCCATCATTGACGACACCATCGAACTGCGTGGACGCTACTGCCCCCAGGCCCGTATCGCCGTCCTCTCGAACGCCACCCGTCTGCACCAGTCCGCCGTTTTTGAGGCCCTGCTGAAAGTTGACGACAACATACAGAAACTGGACTCTGCCCTGGAGCATACCGTGCAGCTGCTGGACCAGCCCCAGGGCCGCTTTAGTCTAACCGACACCGTAACCCAACTGCAAAAATTCAAAGGCCGGGTAACCATCCAAACCCTCTTTTTAAAAGGTCACTACCAGGGACAAAGCATCAACAATACCACGGAAGAAGAGGTGCAGGCCTGGCTGCAGCTTTTGCAACAAATAGCCCCACGTGAGGTCATGATTTACACCATTGCCCGCGACACCCCCATTTCTACCCTTGAAAAAGCCGACAGTTCAACCCTGCATGCCATAGCCGACCGGGTGAAGGCGCTCGGCATCAAAACCCAGGTCTCCACCTAAGCACTGCTTAATTTTTTTTTAACCCAAAACAAAACCTTAAACACCTGAAAATGGAAAACCCACCCTGCATTTTATTTTGCCCCCTCCATTGGGGCCTGGGGCACGCCACGCGCGACCTGCCCCTGATGCATTTTCTGAGCCGCGCCGGCTACCGCATTGTTGTGGCCACCGAAGAACCCCTGCAAAGTCTGATAAAGCAGGCTTTGCCCCAAGCCGAATTCGAAGCTTTTCCGGGTCCACGGATATGTTACGCACCCGGACCGCTGCTGCCGCTAAGGCTGCTCCTTCAAATTCCCCGTTGGTTGTTTTGGCTGCGGAAAGAAAAGAAGATCATCCAAAACCTGGCAGCCAAACACCGGCCGTTGGCCATTGTGTCGGACAACCGCTACGGTGCCCGTCATCCGGAGATTAAGAGTGTTATCCTGACCCACCAGCTCATGGTTAAGCTGCCCCTGCTCCTGCGCTGGGCCGAACCACTGGCCCATCGCCTCATTTTGAAGCTGATTCGCCCCTTTAGCGAATGCTGGATCCCAGATTACCCGGGAACCGCATCGCTCACCGGTGATTTAACCCAGCGCTATTCGCTGCCCCCAAATGCCCGTTTCATAGGCCCCCTTTCCCGCTTTATGTACCAAAAAGAACAAAGCACCCCGCCTCTGCGCTACGATTGCGTAGCCCTGCTCTCGGGCCCCGAGCCCCAAAGGAGTCAGCTCGACAAAATCCTGCAGCAAAAATTGGCAGCTGGTGGACTAAAGAGTCTCCTGCTGAGTGGACAACCGGAGTTGGTGGACCAAAAGCCAAGCGAAAAGCAGGGCGCCCTGACCCGGGTGCCTCATTTGGGCGACAAAGCCCTGAGCCCCTTTCTTAAAAACAGTCGACTGATCATTGCCCGATCAGGCTACAGCACCATTATGGATCTGCACTTTTTACAAAAGAGCGCACTGCTGATACCCACGCCGGGACAGGGCGAACAAAACTACCTGGCCCGCCACTTATCGCAACAGCACCACTGCATCAGTCAAAAAAACCTGGAAAAATGGTCTCCCGAGGACCTGGCCCAAATATCGCCCAAAGAAACGGCCAGTCCCCAGCCCATTAAAAACCTGCTGGAACCGGCCCTCGACTACCTGGTGGCTGAAAACTAAGCGTGCGAAAAACGGTTGACCAGCTCCTGAACCGCAAGTTCTGTTTGCCGGCATTGTTCCAGGTATTCCGCCTCCAGTTGTGCCCAGCCCTTTTCCCGAACCCCCGCAAGCGCCAGGTACTTCTCCATAAAACGCCCCAGCATATAAAGGTCGTGCCAGGTACCCAACAATTGCTCGGCCTCCCGAAACGGCATTAAACGGTGTTGCCCGGGTGAAGCCAATCCCAGCTCCCCGGCCATCAACAACAAATGAGCAGCCTTTTTAAAACAGCTGCGCGCCTCATGCCATTCCTCTCCGGGCCCTGAGGTCTGCAGCAAGGAGAAAGCCCCCCCGGCCAATTCCCCGGCCACTTGCTCAACACTTGTTTCTAGGGTTTCGGGATGCGCGCGGAGCAAAGTATCGAGCTCTGCAAACCAGGCCTTGGGCGACAGCAGGGCCTCCAATTGGGCCTGCTGCAAAAACACCAGCTTTCGCTGGTGCAGCTGCTCGTATATATGCTGACGAAAACCCTCTGGTCCCGGCCAAATAAAGCCACCCAACACATCCAACAGCACCTGTAAATTACGCACCTTACCGGAGCTCTTGTATACGGGTTGAATAAAAGCCGTCAACTGTCCACTCTCTACCAACACCGCATCGTCAGGCCTGTTTGCCGTCAAATAAAACGCAAGCGCACGCAGCTTTTTAACCGCCACCCTAAAGCGATGGATGTATTCGGCCTCGTCGGTCCCCACCGCAAGCTCATAGTTCTCCAAAAAATCGCGGTACAAACCAATACCCAGCTGCAATACCTGATCTCGTCTCATAATGTTTCCAACTCAACTAAGGAAGTTGCGCCTTCACAGGGTGTCGCAAACCCTCGGCCTCAATAAACATGGCCTTTACCGATCCGATCAATATCTTGGCCTCCACAATTATGGGCACCCGATTGGCATCGTCGGTCACCCATACCGTCATATCCTCCCCGGCCTCAAAAATGGTTCCCTTCACCAGCAAGGGAGAAAACTTCAGACAAGAAAAGCGTCGGCCATCTCTCAACTCCGCCACCTCCTTACCCAAATAACGAATGTACAAATTATGAATTTCCCCGTCAACAATCAAAGTTATGGGGATCTTATCTCCCTTGTTGTAAGGCGAAAAGTCGATATTGCGGGCTTGATAGACCATACTCACCAAATCGTAGGAACACGCCGGCCAGTCCATCAGCCCCCTTTCCACCGGTCCCCCTTCACGACTTATTGACGAGCGAATTTGACGATCTTTACTGTTGAAAAGATAATGATGGTACGACTTATAGGAGCCCTCGTTGGTTACCCGGCGAAATTCAAAAGGCTCCAGTGTGCGCGGATGTACCCAGGTCTCAAAAGTGTCCCTCACCGTAAAAAGGCGATCGTAGCTTTTCAAGCTGACGCCCACACTCTTCAGATGCAGGGCCTCCTGGTCCTGCCATTTTGTGGCATCCACCGAAAAAGTAACCAAGCCCGCATTCAACCAAATAAAACCCCAGTTGTACACCGCCTGGTAACGTACCCTTTCGCCCGACTGAAAAACAGTATTTTCGGTGACCTTGCAGGGCTGCTGAGCCGAAGCCGAAGATAAGGCCCACAGCGCGGCCAAAATCAACAGTACCCGTTTTGTATAAGCATTAACCTTTCTCATCTTTGCCTATTGCCCGTGGAGGACTTGCGCATCCGCTCCACAAAACCATAAATATCAAAATCGGCAGGATCCCAGGGCACCATATGGTCCCAGTTGGCCCTAATCGACACCGTTTCGGGATAATAAATAAGTCGCTCCGGCTGCAGCCCCACATCCAGTTGCCCCGTATCCCAGCGTCCATTGCCGTTAACATCCTCCACAATCCGAAGAAGGTAATCCCCGGGTTTCAGATAACGAAAACCCATTTTACCATTGGCGGGAACAGCGGCCTGGCGCAGCACCTGCTCCTTGCGGTCAAGAACCTGCAACAACCAATGCGCGCCCGGTTTCTCAAAATCGAAATACATAATGCCGTAACTGTCTTCGCTCTTCACCGAAAAACTGTGCTTGAGCGGCTTGTTGGCCACACCGTAAATACTGATAAAAGCTGCACTGTCCACCTCCAGCACATAAGATGCGCCCGCCCTACGCTCAAAATCTACGGTAAAGCGTCGCAAGCGCACACTATCGCCCTGCAAAGTCATAGCCAGCAGCTGGGGCACACTGTCGACCACCTCAAACAAACACAAGCCTTCCTCTCTCACCGCTTCCAAAGGCGCAGCAAAAGAAAAGGCCAAGGTCTCCGTGATTTCCAAACTGTTTTTGAGTCCATCCAACTTCAAATCGGGCACCACCACCGGCGCTTCCTCCTCCTTGCGGTTGCGTCTGCTGCGGCCCTCTTCTTCGGCGGGACTGCGATCAAAGAAATAAGCATTCACGGTATCGCGTTCCAACACCACTTCTTGCAAGGAGTCCCGAACCGGATAACTGAGGGCCAGAAAAAGGGAATCGCCCCGAATCAGGGTAGAATCACTCAGCCAAAGCGTAATGCTGTCGTTCTGCAAACTCCGCTCAAAAACCCAGGGGGCAGTTCCACTGTAATCGGGCACCTCCACCTCAAGACGCCCCTCCAGGGGCCTGTTGAAGATAAAATCAAGCTTATGCCGTTCATCCCGCTTATAATCGACCAGGTACTGCGGAGCATTGTCCTCCTGAAACATAAACAACTGCAAACTATCCGGCAAAAAAGCCTGCTCGCGCACCACAGCCACCGAGTCGGCACTTATCGAATCCAGGCGCTCGTGAAAGCCCACAGAGGGAACCACCAGGTCCGACAAAAACGCAATGCGTTCTCCCGGCTGATCGTAACGAAAATTTCGATCCGAATCTTCCAAGCCGTAAACCTTATAACTACCCGGAGCCAGATTTTGAATGGAAAAAAATCCGTTGGAGGAAGTCCTTGTTACCCGCAGGGGCACTCTGCTGCGAAAAAGGCTGTCGGCCGCATCGGCATATACCATAACCAGCGCCTCCGACACCGGAGCCAAATCGGCCGCTTCAAACAAGTGCCCCGAAATGGCCAGACTGTCGATGTATTCGCCCGTTGAAAAGGAAAAAGTGAAATTCTCCAGGATATTGCCTTCGTTGTTGTCGCGAACGGCATCTGCAAAATCGAGGGTATAGGTAGCGTTCTGCTGCAGCTCCTCGTCGAACTGAACCAGCAAAACATTTCCTCTGGCGGTAGCCGAAGGCTGGGTGTTCACCGGCGGTGAAACCATCAGTTTTTGAAAAACATCGGTCAGCTGAATGTTCTCATCAAATTCTATCCTGATCTGGTCACCCAAAAAGTTCAGGGCATTGGCCGGTGGCGAAGATTTCACCATAACCGGCGGGTCCTCATCCTTTGGTCCCCCCGTAGGGTAACCCGTGCTGGCACAGGCCGACCAGTACAACAACAACAGCAAGACAGCAAGCACCTTAACAACTATTCTCATGCAAAATATTTTTAATACCGCCCTGCCCAAAAAAAAGCTAAGCGCCGGTAGTACAAAGTTATAAACTTTCTTCGTTTTATGGCCCAAGCCCATCCCACAGCCTTTCATAAATCATACCGCGGCTTGCCCTTAATGCAAAAAAACCTATTTTTGCCCTGCAAACCATAACTTAACTGCGATGGAAACAACGAGTAAGCACCCGGGCAACAACAAACGCCTCTACCTGATCATCGGCATCATTGCCCTTGTACTGATTGCCATCAGCGTTCTGTTTTACATGCAGAACCGCGAAATGAACACCATAGTAGAAAACCTGAACGAAGAAAAAACCATCCTTACCGAAGAATACCAGAATCTGGTTTTCAATTACGACTCCCTGCACAGCGATAACGATACGCTCAACCTTATGCTGGAGATGGAAAGGGAACGCATAGCCCAGTTGGTAGAGGAACTCAAGACCCTTAAAGCCACCAATACGGCCCGGATGAGAGAGTTTCAGAAAGAACTGACCACCCTTCGGGGCGTATTGCGCACCTACATTGTACAAATCGACTCCCTCAACCAACGCAACCAGGTATTAACCCAGGAGAACCTGGAACACCGCCGTCGCTACACCCAGATACAAAGTTCTTTCCGCGAGTTGGAAGAAGTCAAAACCACCCTCGAAGAAAAAGTCACCATAGCCAGCAGGCTCGATGTGACCAACCTAATGGCCGAAGGGCTCAACCCTTCGGGCCGAAAGACCGACCGCAGCAACCGCATTGCCAAAATCAGGGTCTGCTTTACCGTACTTAAAAATGTAACGGCACCGGTGGGTATGAAGGACTTTTACCTGCGCATTGAGCGACCCGACGGACAGCTGCTGCTGCACTCCCTGGACGACAAGTTTCGTCACGAAGACGCCGACATCAACTACTCGGCCATGCGCAGCATAGAATATGGAGGCGAAGAAACAGACGTATGCATTTTTTACGAGGCCGATGCCGGGGAACTGCTCAGCGGAGAATACATCGCCGACGTCTTTGCCGATGGATTTCACCTGAAAAGCCTGCGCTTTAAGCTGCGTTGAACAAGCACCTTCGCAACAGCAGGCACTAAAAGACAAAAAGCAGGCACCCGCCTGCTTTTTTTATTCCAGCTCGCCCAGTTTGTAGGGCGTAGATTGATAAACGTAATAATTGAGCCAGTTCGAATACAAGAGGTGGGCGTGACTGCGCCAGGTCACCCTGGGAGCCTTCTCCGGATTGTTGTCGGGATAGTAGTAATCGGGCACCGCCATCTCCATCCCCTTATTCACATCCCGCCAGTATTCTTCGCCCAGCGTATTGGCCTCGTACTCCGGATGCCCCGTCACAAAAATCTGACGCCGGTCCTCCGAAATCACGATATAAGGCCCCGCCTCGGCAGAACGCGTCAGGAGCACTACTCCTTTACAGGCTTCAATATCGGCTTCCCGCACCTCGGTGTAACGCGAGTGGGGCGCAGTAAATACATCGTCGAAGCCCCGAAGCAAAGGTTCTGTACGCAAAAGCACCTCGTGCTCATACACCCCAAACAACTTCTTGCCCAGCTCGTATTTTTTCAGACCAAAATGGTGGTATAAGCCCGCCTGAGCCCCCCAACAAATATGAAATGTTGAAGTCACATGCTCCTTGCTCCAGTCCATAATCTCCTGCAACTCCTTCCAGTAAGTCACCTCCTCAAAATCGAGCAACTCCACCGGAGCTCCCGTAATAATCATACCATCGAAATACCGGTGACGCACCTCATCAAACTGCCTGTAAAAAGCCAGCAGGTGCTCCTGCGGCGTATTGCGATGAGTGTGGCCCGAAGTCATCAGCAACTCCACTTCTACCTGCAGGGGACTGTTCGAGAGCACACGCAAGAGGTGCGACTCCGTTACAATTTTAAGCGGCATCAAATTCAGAATCAAAATCCGCAAGGGACGAATGTCCTGCGCCACCGCACGACTCTCCCCCATAACAAAAACATTTTCCGCTTCCAGCAAGGCCTTGGCCGGGAGCGAATCGGGAATATTAACCGGCATGGTGCATTCAGATTAACGCTTCATTACTCCGTAGAACAGGATGTTTAGAATATTGTCGAGCTGCGCTTCAAAATCCTCCGTCGAAGCACTGCCACGAAACAAAGGAATTTCCAGTCCACGCAAAGCCGTTACAATACCAATGGCACCCACACGGGTGTTTTTCACATGAAACACCCCCGAAGATACCCCTTCATCCAGAATGGTCTTCAATAAATTCTCCTCCAGGGTATCGCCACTCTGCTTAAAGGACCCCAAAAACTCGTAGCCGCCATAAAGGTCTTCCTTCAACACCTTTTGGTAGTTCTCCAACTGACCAATGGTCTCCATGCGCACCTTCACATAGGCACGCAACTTATCGGGTGCGGCACTGTTTCCGGCCACCAGCTCCTTCAGTCTGCTGTACAACAACTCCGACTCCAGCTCAATCACCGCCTGAAAAATCTCCTCCTTGTTCTTAAAATAGTAGTACAAAGAGCTCTTCCCCTTGCGCAAGGCCATGGCGATGTCTTCCATCGTCGTTTTTTTATAACCGAAACGAGCAAACAGCTCACGCGACGCATCCAGAATGGCATTCCGGTTGGCATCCTGGGAAGGAGTAAGTGCGGTATTTTCCAGACTCATAATTGCTATTTTAATGGGTAGAACATACAAAAATAGAAAATGTTTTGGAGAGCCTCCCTACAGAAGCCCCCAAAATACCACACCTCACCAATAGGAAAAGTAAAAAAATGCGGCCCGCTTACTCGGACCCGGACTTCATCCAGTCGTCGCCCGCCTCTCCGGCCAGTCTGAAATCGAGCTGCCTTTTCTCCAGGTTGGCGCGTACCACCTGTATGTTGAGCGCATCGCCCAGCTGAAAACGACGGCGACTGCGGCGACCAATCAGACAGTAATTGTCCTCATCAAACTGGTAAAAGTCGTCGTCCAGCTCACGCATAGGAATCATACCCTCACACTTATTCTCCACCAACTCCACATACAGGCCCCACTGACTAACGCCCGAGATCACCCCTTCGAATACTTCACCCTCGTGGGCCTTCAGAAATTCCACCTGCTTATATTTCGTTGAAGCCCGCTCGGCATCCGCCGCCCGCTGCTCCATCTCTGAACTGTGGTCGCACTTTTCCTCGTACTCATCCGAGTCTGCCGACTTGCCCCCGTCCAAATAGCGCTGCAACAAACGATGCACCATCATATCGGGGTAGCGACGAATGGGCGATGTAAAGTGCGAATAAAAGGGAAAGGCCAGACCATAATGCCCAATGTTGTGGGTGGAATAAATGGCCTTGGCCATGGTACGCACCGCCAGCGTCTCGATGATGTTCTGCTCGGCCTTGCCCTGAACAGACTTGAGCAGGCGGTTGAGGGCCTGACTCAGGCGCTCCTTGCCCTGCGGGGTGGCTTCCAGGCCAAAGCGACGGACAAAATTGCTGAACGTCTCGTACTTATCCGGATCCGGCTCATCGTGAATACGGTAAATAAAAGTCTTGGCCGCAGCCTTCTTATTCTTTTCCAGCTCGTTTTGCCCGATTAACTCGGCCACCCGCTTATTGGCCAGGAGCATAAACTCCTCAATCAGCTTATTGGCGTCCTTCGATTCCTTAAAAATCACACCCAGCGGATTTCCGGCATCGTCCAAATTAAACTTTACTTCAATGCGCTCAAAACTGATGGCTCCGCGCTTAAAACGTTTTTCCCGTAAAGCCTTGGCCATCGCGTTCATGAGCAACAACTCCTCTGCCAAATCGCCTTCTCCACTCTCGAGCACCTCCTGCGCCTCCTCGTAACTGTAGCGCCGGTCCGAATGAATCACGGTCCGCCCCACCCACGAATCCTTCAGCTCGCCCTGCCCCGTAAGGGTCAGCACCACCGAAAAGCACAGCTTGTCCTCATTGGGTCGCAAGGAGCATAAAAAGTTACTCAAGCGCTCCGGCAACATCGGTACCACCCGGTCGACCAGGTACACCGAAGTCGCCCTTTCATAAGCCTCCTCCTCAATAATGGAATCGGGCTGCACATAGTGCGTCACATCCGCAATGTGTACACCCACCTCCCACAAATCCTCGCCCACCTTCTGAATGGACAAGGCATCGTCAAAGTCCTTGGCATCGGCAGGGTCGATGGTAAAGGTCGTTACCCCCCTGAAATCGCGCCTGCGCGCGATTTCCTCGGCAGGAATCTCGTCCGGAATCTTCTCCGCAGCAGCCACCACCTCGTCCGGATAGGTATAAGGCAGATTAAACTCTGCCAAAATAGCGTGCATCTCCGTGTTGTTCTGTCCGGCATCCCCCAGGATGTCAACAATCTCGCCCACAGGATTTTTGGACTTAGCCGGCCATTCCACAATCTTAGCCACCGCCTTTTGACCGTTTACCGCTCCTTTGAGCTTATCCTTGGGTATAAAAATATCCTTATTGATCACCCGCGAATCGGCCACCAGAAAAGCGAAATTCTGGCTCACCTCCAGCGTGCCCACAAAGAGCTCGCGCTTGCGCTTGATGATTTCAATCACCTCCCCTTCCATCTGCCTGCGGCGCTTGCGCGCAAACTGCAAAATTTTCACCACATCGCCGTGGAGGGCCGTGTTCAAATTGGCCTGCGCCACAAACACATCTTCCCCGCCGTCTTCGGGCACAATATAAGCCGCCCCGGAGGCCGTCATATCTACCTTGCCCACCAGTTGCATGCCGCGCGACAACAACTTGAAGCGCCCGGCCGACACCTCAGACAAAAAGCCGCTCTCCATCAACTCGAACAGCAAAACCTCCACCATCTGACGCCCACTTTTCTTCTCCACATTGAGCAAAGCAGCCAACTGTTTGTAATTATATGTCTTCTTAGGATTGTTGTAAAAAACATCCTGAATCATACTCTTCAATTCCGACCGCTTGGGTCGTTTTCCATCTTTCTTTTTTTGCATAATTTCTGTTTAAAATGCCCACGGCATCCTACCAAAGATAACAAAATAAAATTCGTATCTTTACAGCTCTAAAATAAAATCCTATAAACTAAAGTTATATGTCTAAAATCGAAGCCTACAATTTTGCCGGCAAAAAAGCCATTGTACGGGTGGACTTCAACGTTCCGCTCAACGACAAATTTGAAATTACCGACGACACCCGCATCCGTGCCGCCATGCCTACCATTCAGAAAATTCTGAAAGACGGTGGTTCCGCCATCATCATGTCGCACCTGGGTCGTCCCAAGGGCAAAAAGAACCCCGACTTCTCGCTGCAGCACATTCAAGCCCACCTGGCCAAGACCATCGGCACCGAAGTCATTTTCGCAGGCGACTGCGTAGGCGCCGAAGTAAAAGCCAAGGCCGACGCCCTGAAGGCCGGACAAGTCCTCCTGCTGGAGAACCTCCGCTTCTACCTCGAGGAAGAAGGCAAACCCAAATTGGCCGACGACGCCAGCGACGAAGAAAAGAAAGCCGCCAAGGCCGAGATGAAAGAAAAGCAGAAAGCCTTTTCACAGGAACTCGCCAACCTGGCCGACGTGTATGTGAACGACGCCTTTGGCACCGCTCACCGCGCCCACGCCTCCACCGCGATCATTGCCGACTACTTCAGTCAGGACAGCAAAATGTTCGGCTTCCTCATCGAAAGCGAAGTCAGCAGTCTCGATAAAGTAGTAAAAGAACCCAAACGTCCCTTCACCGCCATTATGGGTGGTGCCAAGGTAAGCTCCAAAATCACCATCATCGAGAACATGCTCGACAAAGTGGACAACCTGATTTTGGGTGGCGGTATGACTTTCACCTTCCTGAAAGCCCGCGGCGGCAAAATCGGCAGCTCACTGGTCGAGGACGATTACCTCGAACTGGCCAAGCAGCTCGAAGAAAAAGCCAAGGCCAAAGGCGTTAAGCTCATCATCGGCAGCGACGTCGTAGCCGGCGACAAATTCAGCAACGATGCCAACACCCAGATTTGCCCCGCCAACGACATTCCCGAAGGCTGGCTCGGTCTGGATGCCGGTCCCGATGCCATCAAAGAATTCAAAGACGTTATCGAAAACTCCGCCACCATCCTTTGGAACGGTCCCGTTGGCGTTTTCGAAATGGACAAGTTCGCAGCCGGCTCTGAAGCCGTTGCCGAAGCCATTGTAACCGCCACCTCAAAAGGCGCCTTCTCCCTCATCGGTGGTGGCGACTCAGTAGCCTGCATCAACAAATTTAAAAAAGCAGATGGCGTAAGCTACATCTCCACTGCAGGAGGTGCCCTCCTCGAGTACCTCGAAGGCAAGGAGCTCCCCGGCATCAAAGCCATCCGCAGCTAAGCGGCAAGGCAACAAACAACACCTTTAAAAGGGCTGCACCCCACCGGGCGCAGCCCTTTTTCTGTACCCACACTCCCTCCCTCCGGAAGGGAAGTGGTGTAGAACAGCTGTCTTCAAAAAACTACTCGTCTCCGCGCAGATGCAGCTGCTCAAGCCTCTGAATGTTTCCGTAAGTGAGCGAAGAAACTGACGTGAACAGGAAACAGGCAGCAGCGCCGAACAGCTGCATCAAGCCAGCCTCTGGAAGGGAAGTGGTGCAAGACAGCTGTCTTCAAAAAGCTACTCGTCAGAGCGCAGATGCAGCTGTTCAAGCCTCTGAATGTTTCCGTAAGTGAGCGAAGAAACGCAGCGTAACAAGCATCGCTGTCTGAACCGAAGGTGAGTTTCGATGCTTGTAGCGGAGTGCCTGAAGCGAACAGGAAACAGGCAGCAGCGCCGAACAGCTGCATCAAGCCAGACTCTGGAAGGGAAGTGGTGTATTCCTGGGGCCTTCAGGAAATTTCGTAATGAACTAGGATCCGTAACGCCACAAGCACGGCTGTCTGAGCCGAAGGCGAGTTCCGTGCTTTTAGTGAAGGAACCGTAAGTGAATAGAAATTTTATGGCAGCCCCAGGAATACACCACGACCACCCGAGTTCCGTGCTTGTAGTGAAACGACTGCAGTGACAAGGTATTTTATCTCACTCGCAAGATGGCACCACGACCCCGCCACTTCATCCCCCCCAAATCAAGGCCCTTCAACAGCAACAAACCCGGACACGCACCCACCTCAACACGACCAAGTTCCAGTCCCGCAGCCTCCGCAGCCAAAGCCGTAGCCGCATGCAAAATACCCAGCCAATCACCCTCCGGATGCACAGCCATATAAGCGTCCAAACGCGACAACAAGGGCAGCTGAAAATTCTCCTGGCGCCGCCGCAAAACCGGTGCCTGCAGCATCTCAGACTCCACCCCCTTCACCACCAAGGGTACAGCGCCCATACTCTCCGCCTCCGTACAACCGCCCAACACGTAAGTGCCCCCCGCATAATGCCGGTTCAAGTCCCGCCCCCCAAATACAAAAGAAGCAGACCCGGCCACATCCAACAAGCCAGGCAACAGCAAACCACCGAGCAGTTCCATTCCCGGTCGCTCCCGCAAACCCTCCGGATGCAACTCCAGACTCAGAATACGACCATCAGCCCCCAGCTCCACCACCGGCCATTTGCCTAAAGAACCATCGGGCAATAAAACAAAGTGCGAAGTAAATAAACGAGGTCTCCTCATACCACTAACGCTCACGGACCTTACGCAAAACAGGCTTATCCGCTTTCTCCAAGGCAGGCAATTTGGCATTTTGCTCCTCCACCGAATCGGTCAACACCTGCAAACGCAAATCAGTAATCTGGGCCGAGGAAGCAGTAAGACTGTCCTGAAGCAACAAAAAGCCATCAATATATTTGGGAAAAGTGTCCCGTTTTAAGTCCAGCGAAAGTTCTTGCATCTGCTCCTGAAAAGAGTGCGCAATTACGTGGTATACGGTATCGGCCACACTGTCGTTGTAAAAAACCGACAACATAATCCTTGGGGCGCGGCTCTCATCCTGGTGCAAAAAACGATATCCGGCACTCAGCTTCAGGCGCCCCTGCAAAGCCAAGGTATCCACATCAATCCGAAAAGGAAGGCGACTGTCTGCACTGTCTTCAGGTGCAACGACCAATCGTGTAGAATCTTGCCAAAGATTAGACAACAGAGCCTGAACAGCCTCCTGCTCAGCCAATCGCTGTTGTTCCTTTTCCCGCTCGTTGTAAATCCGCACATCGGCTTCCATGCGACTCAGTTCCTCCAGTACCAGGCGATAAACGTCCTGATAAAGCTCGGGGTGCTCTACATACCATTTGCGAATGGTATCAAATTCAAGGGTCGTCAACCCATGTTTTTCCAAAACAAACTTATAGGATCCGGGAATTTCAGTCAGTCGGGCGTTCCCCCGCATAGGAGCAAATCCCAGGGTACTTTCAAGCATGTGAAGTTCCGCCAGAATAAGCGCCATCTCTTCGGGCTTAGGATAAGTCCCCGGCACCCGATGCCTGCCACACGCCATCAAAAGAGCTAACAAAATAAGCACCCCCAAAAAGCGCGAAACAAAAACACCCAAAACTTGCCTATATCCCATACAACAAAGACTATTTACCATCTCCCCGAACCATCGTTCTGATGGTTTTCAGAAACAAAACAAAATCCAGTTTAAGCGACCAGTTGTCTATGTATTCCAAATCCATACGCATCCATTCCTCAAAAGGGATGTTGTTGCGGCCCGACACCTGCCAAATACAAGTTATACCGGGCTTCATGGACAAGCGCCGCAATTGCCAGCGCTCATACTCCCGCACCTCATCGGGCAAGGGGGGACGCGGGCCCACCACCGACATTTCACCCATCAGCACATTAAAAAACTGGGGCAATTCATCCAGACTGGTTTTTCGTAAAAAGCGACCGACCCGGGTCACACGCGGATCGTGCGTAATTTTAAAAACCGGACCATCCATCTCATTCTGGTCCATCAGCTCCTTTCTCAAATCCTCTGCATTCACCACCATGGTACGGAACTTATGCACCAAAAAACGGCGGCCGCGCAAACCAACCCGCTTCTGACTAAAAAAAACCGGCCCTTTGGAGTCGAGTTTAACCGCCAGGGCAATACTCAAAAAAACCGGTGAGAGAAAAACCAAAACGCCAGCAGCAAAAAGCCGGTCGAACAACTCCTTCGTTTTCAGCTCCAGATAATTCACAGGCGTACTCGAAATGGTCAACATAGGCGTGGTACCAAAATAATGCATGAAAGTCTTATTGGCCAGCATATTAAAAAAGGGCGAATACATTCTAAAGACCACGCCAACCTCCGAACAGATCTCGACAAGGTTCTCCAACTCCCTCGGATCCAGACCCTCCTTACAAACCAGAAGTTCATCAATGGTCTTATCGCGCAACAGCTGCTCCACGTCCGTATCGGCAGGCAACAAGGGCGCCATTTCTTCAGCATCCTGATTCAAGACCTCATCACTTATTATGGCCGAAACCCGATAACCCCATTCCGGATGCCGCTGCAGCTGTCGAAGAAAACCATTGGCGGTTTTATCCCCAATAATTAAAATATTCAAGTAATTAAACCCTTTTTTGCGGGCCCGCTTCAAAAAATGGTACACCAAGGTTTTGTACCAGAAGGTTAAAACCAGGGTTAAAGCGGCAAACAAAAGAAAGAGTCGTATGCCCAGATAAAAGAGGTTGAATGACCAGGCGGCCACCACCAACATCAGAGTGCCCATGAAACTGACCCCAAGACAATTAAAAAGCACCACAGAGAAAGGCCGGGAACGGTACATCACGTTGGTGCCCATCCCGTTGGACAAAAGGGCCCAAAAAATAAGAATCAGGAGTTGAAGAATAACACTGTCCTTTTGATGCAGGACCGAAATTCTTCCAAATTCAAAATACAAGGCCAGGTTAAAGCTGATAAGGGCAATCAGAACATCCACAAGGGTCAAAAGGCCATTAATAACGCGTGCTTTTTCCTTAAGCATCCTGGTTTGATTTAAAAGTCTTGGCGAAGATAAGCGAAACCCTCTTCAAATCCAATGCCGAAAAACAGTTCAAAGCTGTATCCCGATCTAAGTTAATGAAAATTAGAATGAAAAAGAAAGTCCACCCAAACACCCGGCTGAGCGCGACAAGGCGCCGGCATCCACAGCCACCTCCAACTTCCATACAAGGCCTTGGATTCGGGACGACCGACAGCGGGCACCCAGGCGTGAATAAAATTGCGAACGACCACCCTTAAAATAATAACCAGGGGTCTCGTCCCAGGTATAACGCTCCGGATACTGCTGAAAATAAGAACCATAATGTCGAGCTGCCGTAAGCATCCCTTCCCAGTACCAACGTGTCCCCAGGCGGCCGTCGGCCCCCAGATGCAGGGCCTTAAACCGATCGTTCACCAGCAGCGTACTGTTACTGGTTCCCAACTCAGGATTCAGATGCGCCACCTGGTCCCTGCTCAGATTCAAAGGCGAGCCCATGGCCCTGCCGTAATGGGTCCATCCCGCAGGATACACCCCATTGCTCATATAGCCATCCCGACCGCCAAAGCGATTGCCGTGGTTGTAATTGTCCTCCAGATACTGCCCCACCTCCTTTTTCGAATAACTTTCCGGATTGGGCACCCCCAGTCCCCGCATCAGGTTCTCCCTATAGGCCGGGTCGTCCAGCTGAAAGGCAATGACAGAGATCGTTTCACCATTATTCAGCGTCACCCTGGCATCGGGCATACCGTTGCCCGACTGGTAGGCCGTGTTGATCCATTCCACACTCAAATTGTCGAGCCAGGTCAAACGCGCCGGCTGCCAGTGTACGCCCAGTATCTGATCCCGGTTGCGCACGCCCAGCCGCATGCCCGAACCATCGGCAAAAGGGGCCTGATAATAAAAGCGATAAGTCCCGGAGGTGCTGTGAAGATACAAACCGAAATCGAACAAACCCATGTGTGCGCCACCTGCATTGGTGGCGTCGCCGCCACCAATCTTTTCCGAACTGCGTCCGAGTATCGACCGCCAATAATCGAGGGGAATTTTTTCCCCATTGGTCCTATACCCCCCCATCAACACCGAATGGTTCAAACCCACAAAAGGTTTCCAGGTCCCCCCGTTGTAACGCAGATAGGCATATTTCTCGTGCAACAAAACCTCCCGGTGGTATTTGTCGGCGGGACCGTCATCCAGCAAGGCGTGACTCAATTCGCCCTTTACTTCCCAGCGACTCAAAAAACCCGGCAATGCCGTATAAGCAGGCAAACCCACTGTTAAGCGGTCGGCCGGCCGTGCATTATTGCCGTACAAATAGGCACCATGGCCCTTGTAGCCCGCCTCAAAAATCGGGTCAAAGACATGCCTGCCTACCCGCAGCGACAAAAAATAGGCATCTGCCTGAAAGGACAGCGCATGCAGATAAGCCCCTCCTTCGGCACCGCCATAGCGCCCCTCGCCCGCTACAGCCAGCCGCCAATGCTCCCCGGGCGTCCATTGAAGTCCCCCGCCTACGCCTGCCAGCAACTGCTGCTCCTCAGCAAAATCCCAACGACCTTCACGGCCCGAATGCAGCCAAAAAGGCAGCTGGTCGCCCACAGCACCAACAGCGGCAGCATCCACCCTCAGGTGGTGCGACCAGGAGCCCTGCGCCAATACAATCTGCGGCAACAGTCCCAAAACCACAAAAAACAGGAGCTTTCGCATCTTAAATAAAATGGATTTATAATATGCTCCCGCAAAGTTACAATTCACACGCCGGAAAATGACTACTTTTGCCAAAAACATCCCCTATGAACAGCTTTGATCTTCTGGAGTTCTTCTCCGCCTTTATCGTACTCTTTGCCGTCATCGACATCCTCGGCTCCATACCCATCGTTATCGACATCCGCAACAAAGGCGGACGCATCAACGCATTTCATGCCGCCTCCATTTCTTTCGGCATCTTGCTGCTCTTCCTTTTTGTAGGAGAAGCCCTGCTGGGCCTCTTTGGCGTTGACCTCTCCTCCTTTGCCATTGCAGGCTCCTTCGTGCTCATGCTCATGGCTATGGAAATGATCCTCGGCATCACCCTTTTCCGGCACGACTCCCCGGCAGGCGCCTCCATCGTCCCCATCGCCTTCCCCCTCATCGCCGGAGCCGGCTCCTTCACCACCCTGCTGGCCCTGCGTGCAGAATTTGCCCTGTTCAACATCATCGCCGCTCTCTTTGCCAACATTCTCGTCGTTTTCTTCGTCCTCCACAACACCAATCGCATCGAGCGCATCATTGGCTCAGGCGGCATTTACGTACTCAAGAAGTTTTTCGGCATCATCCTAATGGCCATGGCCATCCGCCTGTTTATGTCGAACATCGCCACCCTGCTTGTCGATTTCATGAGCAAAGTCAAGGACCTGGGATAAACCAACAAACATGAAAAAAGCCTATTATGTTGTCTGGTCGGGCCGCCAACCCGGCATCTACGAAACCTGGGAAGAATGTAAGGCCCAGGTACACGGCCAGGAAAAGTCCACCTTCAAAAAGTTCAAGACCCTCGACGAAGCCCGGGCGGCCTACGCCGCCGGGGCACCCGCACCGGTTGACCGCAAAAGCAGCCCAAAGACCCGCAGCCCAAAAACAGCCTCAGCCAACGGGGCCATTCCCATTTCCGACAGTCTCGCAGTCGATGCAGCCTGCAGCGGCAATCCCGGCGTAATGGAATACCGCGGGGTGCACACCTCCACCGGCGAGCAATGGTTTCATCAGGCCTTTCCGCTGGGGACCAACAACATTGGAGAATTTCTGGCAATTGTACACGGCTTGGCCGAGCTGCAACGGCGCAAAAGCAAGTTGCCGCTGTACACCGACTCCAAAACAGCACTCAGCTGGATCAAAAAGAAAAAATGCGGCAGCAAACTGATTCGCTCCGTACAAACAGAGCCCCTGTTTGCCCTCATAGAGCGCGCCGAAAAATGGTTGCAAAACAACAGCTACACCACGCCTTTGCTTAAATGGGATACCGAAAACTGGGGAGAAATCCCCGCAGATTTTGGAAGAAAATAACTGCAAAGACTAGTTCCTCATCAAGGGCAAGTTAAAACGAAGGCGATTTCCGACCTCTGCCTGTGGGTCAAAAGTTTCGGACTGCACCCCACCCCATTCTTCGGGATGAAACAACAAGGCGTTTCCGCTAAGGGATTGTTCCTGAGCGACAGACGCTCCCAAAGCCCTAAAGCTCGTCTCCATTCGGCGACGCTCCTCCGGCTTAGGCAAAGGCAGATTGTTC
Source organism: Geofilum rhodophaeum (assembly GCF_002210225.1). Lineage (GTDB taxonomy): Bacteria > Bacteroidota > Bacteroidia > Bacteroidales > Marinilabiliaceae > Geofilum > Geofilum rhodophaeum. The sequence continues at coordinate 627,312 of NZ_MWUJ01000001.1, forward strand.
TCAATGACCACCTCCAACAACTGATTGCGCTTAACAAAGGCAATATTAACCACCACCCGGTCCCCTGCTCCAACTCCCTGAAAAGTCTGCTCAATAAAAGGCTGGGTAAACATAGCCGGCACCATAATGTGTTCGGCCTGCTGCTGCAGATTGGTCTCAATTCTAAAATCCAGGTCGATGTCCAGTTGTTGTTTTTGCACCAACAAATAGCGCTCAACATATTCCATTTCTGCACGCACCGAAATCAGCGACTCGCAAGAATTCTCCAGGATGTTTTGCATCAGAAGCGCCACCCCATCCAATCGCTGTCGCGCACAATCCACATCCCCGCGATCAAGACAGTCCCTCAGCGTTTGCAACAAGGTCAACACATAACCAGGTTTTAACCTTTCACGCATACGCACCTTTCGGTTTTTAGCCATTTCCCGGTGCGCCTCCATACGCCGCTTACGCTTTCTCAACATCCAAAAAGCCCCCGAAGACACCAGTACCATAAGCCCCAATCCCACTGCAAACCAAACAGTACGGGTTCGCGCCTTAAATAAAAGCAAGTCCCGCTCCGCAATTTCCTGTTCCAACTCCTTGCTGATAAGCCCCTTTGTAAACTCAGGATTGTCACGAATCATACGATCCCGCATTGCCACATAATCCTCGTAAGCCTTCAACGCTTCTGCAGGCATAGCCGCCGCCTTGTAGGTATTGTACAACGAAAACTGATTCTCCGCCTCTACGTCCTTCATCTCCAATGTTCCGGCCTGTTTTATAGCCATCTGATACAAAAAAACCGCCTGCATGTAATCCTTACGTCCATTGTACAAATCGCCCAACATCCCATATACCTTAACTTCCCCAATGCGATCGCCTTCGGCCTTAAACAGAAAAAGCGCACGCTCCAAAAGCGAACCTACCCCATCGTACTTTCCCTGGCGAAGACTAAGCGCTCCCAAATTACTTAAAACACGCGCTTCCAAAACCGATGCACGCAAACGCCCGTATATGGCCAAAGCTAAACGGTAATTGGTCTCCGCAGATTCAAAATCACCCTGACCGGCAAACAATACGGCCTTATTGTTATATATGGCTGCGGCCGACTCCTGCATATCCTGTTCCTCATACACCTCCAGAGCCTTGTCGTAGAAACGCAGCGCCTTGTCGCTCTGCTCACCAGCAGCAAAAACAATCGCCATATTCTGATAACACTCAGCAATTCCCGGTCGGTTATCCAACTCCAACTCGACCTTCAGCGACTGTTCATAAGCCCACAGCGCACGATCGTAGTTGCCCATATAAGAATGCACCAGACCCATATTATTAAACGAAGCTGCCGCTCTTGTCCCATCCTTAATTTTCTCAAAAACTTCTGCGGCCGACTCATAGGCCTGCGCTGCATCCTTCCATCGACTTTCTACATAAGCCAATTCGCCCTCGTAGTAGGCCACCATCCCACTCAGAAAAACCGAATCGTAGGCAGCCAATTCGTACAACGAAGCAATCAACCGATCCGCCTCCTCCGGGTTTACCTCCAAGGCCTCAATAATCAGATCCTCACACAGCGAAAGCTCATCAATGGACGACTGTCCCCCCATCGACAAAATTGGAAAACAGAGCCATAAACTCAGTCCCACAAATAACAACCTGACGTATTTCATCGTGTCTGGAATAAAAACAAGTAAGCAAAGGTGGCTAAAAATATGAAAAATATAACAATAAACATAAAACATGGCCCGCACACAAGGCCACCCGGGGTCGAAACCTACCAACCACACGCACCAAAAAAGGGGGCCTAAGCCCCCTTTCCCCTGTCTCCTCTAAGCTGTACACTACTCCACGTAACGAAAACCGGCAGTCAATCCACCAAGCTCCAGCTCAAAATCACCCGGCTCAGTCACCCGCTGTCCCTCCGCGTTGATGAAGGACAGGTCGGCAGACCGCAGCACGAAACGCACGGTTTCAGCTTCTCCGGGCTCCAGCGCTATCTTGTCAAAAGCCCGCAGGCGACGCACATCCGGCGTAAGCGAAGCAAATAAATCCGAGGTGTACAACTGCACAACCTCCTTACCGGCTCGCCCCCCGGTATTGCTCAGGGTGACTTGCACCTCCAGCTCCCCATCAGCAGTCAGTTCTTCGCTGCTCAGGCTCAAATCACTGTAAGTAAACTCGGTATAACTCAAGCCAAAACCAAAGGGATACTGCACAGCAAAATCCGACTCGTAATCGTAGGCCCCGGCCATCTTCGCCTGATGCTCCGAAGGCTTATGGTCATAAGTCACTAAAGAATTGGTGTACATCGGATAGGTAAAGGGCAGCTTACCACTCGGATTGATGCTGCCAAACAACACATCGGCCACGGCCAGTCCCCCAAAATTACCCGGCAAATAAGCCTGAAGCACACCCTTCATCAGCGGCTCAATACGACGAATGATGCGGGGGCGCCCCTGGTTCAGCACCAGAATCACCGGCTTGCCCGTTGCAGCCAAGGCCTCTGCCAGACGCAATTGCTGCTCCGAAAGCGTCAAGTCGTGCAAATCGCCCGGCTTTTCGGTATAGGAATTTTCACCCAGCGCCAACACAATGTAGTCGACACGGGCAGCCGCCCGTACCGCAGCAGCCACATCCACTTCTTCTTCCACCCAATAGCTGGCCTCATTCACGTAACGCACCCCTTCTACAAATTCCACACGATGGGCACCTACCTTGGCGCGAATGGCGTCCAGAATGGTGGCATAATCCCCGGTAAACGCCTCATTGTCGCGCCCTTGCCAGGTGTAGGACCAGCCCCCGTTGAGGGCACGCATGGTGTGGGCATTGGGCCCCGCCACCAAAATGCGGGCATCCGTAGGCAAGGGCAAAATATTGTCTTCGTTCTTCAACAGGGTCATCGACTCCTGGGCCGCTTGATAAGCAGCCGCCTCAAACTCGGCACTCCCAAAAAGCGGATAATCTTCATAGTGCGTTACCGGACGCTCAAACAAACCCAACTTGTGCTTGGTGTTCAGGATTCGGCGCACCGCATCGTCGATGCGCGCCATAGCCACCTCTCCTTCATTGACCAAAGCCACCAGGTCGTCGCAAAAATCGAGACTGTAAGGAATCATCGACATATCGATGCCCGCATTGATGGCCAGCTTTACCGCCTCCTTATGGTTCACCGCCACCCTATCGCGCGAATGCAAATTGTTGATGTCTGCCCAGTCGGTCACCACCAAACCCTGAAAACCCAACTCCTCCTTCAACAAGCCGGTCAGTAAGCGGTGACTGGCATGTACGGGTACCCCGTTGATGAGGCCCGAATTCACCATAACCGTATGTGCCCCTGCTTCAATGGCCGCCTCAAAAGCAGGCAGGTGACGCTCACGAAGTTCCGTGTTGGACAGGTGTGCCGGCGTACGGTCCTTGCCCGACCAAGGGGTGCCATAGCCCAAATAATGCTTCAGGCAGGAAGCCACGTGAAAGGGATTGCTCACCTCGTTGTTTTCTCCCTCATAGCCCTTCACCAACTCCACGCCCAATTCGCTAACCAGGTGTACGTCCTCCCCAAAAGTCTCCCACATCCTTGCAAAACGAGGATCGCGTCCCATATCCAGCACCGGTGAAAAATTCCAGGGAATACCCGAAGCACGGGTTTCATAGGCGGTAATTTCACCGCCCTTGCGCACCAGCTCCCGATTCCAGGTCGCCGCCTGCCCAATTTGCTGCGGAAAGAAAGTCGCCCCTACCGTATAAGTCGTCCCGTGAATGGCATCCACCCCGTACAAGACCGGAATGCCCAAACGCGTTTCCTCCGCAGCCACACGCTGCAGCTCCGAGATCACCTCGTGCCATTTCTCCACCGTACGCGCCTTATTGCTGGCTGTATTTAAGATGGAACCTACCCCATAGTCGACCAAAGCCTTCCTTACCATGGCCGAATCGAGCCGCAGGGGCTCCTCGGTCACAAATTCATTTTCTCCAACAGTGAGCACATCCAGCGTCAACTGCGCCATCTGTCCCACCTTCTCCTCCACAGTCATTTGCGCAAGCAGGGCCTCCACCTCCGGAATACGCTCCACCCCGTCGGTCGCCCCGCGCTCCCGGGGCCCCGAACAAGCCGACAACAACAGAGTTGCCGCCAATCCACCAAAAATCCAAAATTTCTTCATCTTCAAGCTGTTTTATAGGTGTGAAAAAATACCATCTACAGCTCCCAAAGATAAAGTACAGACCTCAGTTGACCGGCACACAGCACCTCACTTAAACCTCATCCGGCACCCCTTTTTTTTACGTTCAGCACCTGTGGGCAGGGCTGCGCCTTGCCCACAGGTGCTGAAAACGTCCCAGGGTTGAAACCCTGGGTTATGATTGGGTGACTATTGTGTGAAGCTTGTAAAATTTACTATATGACTGTATTTCAGAATCATACAAACTCAATAATTAATTGACGTAATAACACTGGTTACATATATGTTACTTTTGTTTATAGAAATCTTTTTACTTTGAAGCAAATGTAAGTCGATAAGTGTAAATTAATTCATATTATTAAAACAGACAAATTTAACCATTCTACTAATCCTACAACCCATCCAAAAAATTAACGACACCCTCTAATAAATCCTTATTCAAATTTGAATTAGTTGTTTTTATCTTCTGTCGTAAGTATTCTTGTGGCACTTGCTTTTTTATTAGTAGCTGTGCCAACTTTCCTAATTGACCTAAGAACTCTTTTTCAGGCGATGGGTGTGAATGATAATTAACGAGATTACTATATTTCTGTATTGCTTCTATAGTAGTTTTATACTCATCCTGCATTTTTTGAAACTCCTGGGAAGTTCCCCCCGTATCAGGATGCAGTTGCTTTGCTAATTTGCGGTAGTGCAATTTGGCTTGCTCTATATTGGTGATATCTTTAAAATAAATCATAGCTTTTCAAATTCTTCAAATGATATACTAAAATGTTCAAGTATTAAAAGAAGCTGCTGCTTGTTGTAATAGTGGTATCTAGTGCGCCCTGCATGTGCAATTTTTTCTTTTAAGGCAGGGCAAATATCAATTTCACGCCTGAGTTGCTGCATGGCCGACTTAATTGAAATACTATTGGGATAAAGCTTCTTTACTAAATCTTGCTTTAATATTGTTCTTGGAATTATCATAGCGTTATACTTTTTACCAGAAATTGATAAATTTTTAAATGAAGAAGTGTTTTTTGAGAATACAATTGGGGTATTGTGCTTTTACTACTAATAAACCAAAGCAAATGATAATAAATCAAAAAACACGAAGGGTATATAAACACGAAAAGCCTCTGTAAGAGGCTTGTTTTAAGTATTATACGTGATTCTTTAGGCACAATTCATATTGTTATACCCGTTTGTAATTAGCTCTGTAAAGGTAAAAATTATTAGCTTTTTCAGAAGTGAAAATGATGAAATAATGGCTCACATGAAATGAAAAGTTGTGAACTACCTCGGGGCAAGCCTCGGGGAATTAAACCCCTAATAGATTAAATATTTAGAATTGTTGGAGTGTTAAACAATTTTCATCAAATTTATCGATAAATCCACCTTTGTACATTTTGATTTGGCAATACAAATAAACACACACCTGCTTTATGAAAAAATACACCTCCTACCATACTTCCATAAAATTGCTTGCAAAGAGGAATACTCTACCTGATAGCTATTACTCGGCAATAGATCGTTCGACCATCTGGCGATGGAAAAATGAATCTGATAGTAAATATTTTGGAAGTGAACTGCAGGAAGTTGAGGTTCTTGAAAGTTTCATTAGCAGAAAAGAGGCGCAAGTGATGATGAAAACATATATGAAAGTTGTCTTGTCACTGGTATCTGTTATTTCCGGTTCAAAGTCATTTTACCAATTGCTCCAAAATAACAAAGAAGGTTTGGTACATGCAATACACAGATATCATAAGAAAATAGATACAGGGTTGGTGTTGCGATTATTAAAAATTCCGGTATCCGTTTTTTATTATTGGAAGAACAAGGTTCTATACAAATGTGAAGCATCGCCTTTAAAGCTTTGCAAAAGGGTATATCCGCTTCAATTGACAATAAATGAGGTTTCGGTTATAAAAGAGCTTGTCTCATCGGAACAGTTTAAATATTGGCCTATCTGCTCCCTTGCTTGGTACGCAACAAGAGAAAATTTATTGCACATATCCCTGGCCACATGGTATAAATACATTCATATATTAGGACTAAATAGAACCCGAATAAGAAAGAGAAAACGTTATCCTACGGGGATTGTGGCCACTGAACCCAACCAGATATGGCATGCGGATATTACTGTTGTAAAAAGCTTGGATGGCCTAAAAAGCTATGTGTACCTATTAATGGACAACTTCTCAAAGTATATCATCAACTGGAGGGTTGAACCTGTGGTGTCGGGAGAGATAAGGGTACAAACCATTATGGACGGGTATCAGCAACATATTAATCAAAACAAAGACGTGCAGTTGATTGTTGACGGAGGACCGGAAAATAACAACCACAAAATGGACGTATATCTCAATTCAAGTGAAATAAACATTCAGAAGCTCATTGCCCTAAAGGATATCCCTTTCTCCAACTCACTGATAGAGGCACAGAACAAAATATTGAAATACAGGTATCTGTTTAAATGTCAATATCAGGATATTGGTGCGTTACGTAATGCCCTGGATTGGATAATCCCAGACTACAACGATCAAAGACCCCATAACTCTTTGAAAGGATTGACCCCTTATGAAGCATTTACTGGAAAGACATTTGATATTGAAGAACATGGTGATAAAATGAAACAATCCAAACAGAATAGGTTAACAGAAAACAAGAAAAGATTATGCGCGATATGCTGATAAAGAAATAATACCAATCGTATATCAAAATGCGCTGAAAGCCATCTTTGATAACTACAGTGGTTAATGCCGATACATAATCAAAGCGCCTTGCTTTTAAGGCGCATTGATTGGTAATCTGTATAAAAAGGCGTTAAAGAAGAACCGACCCAATGGTCGTTTTACTTTTAACACCAATAATACATTGAAAAATCACAACAAATTATCCGATAGGGTAATATGTTGGTTGTGTTGCAATATTGCAACGCTTTTTTCCAAGTTTATCGTGGGATTTGATGGTAAGAAAGCATCTAACAAAACATTTGAATTTTACATAAAGATATAATTAATCTAAAAGTAACAATAGATGAGAAATTTATTTTAAAACCGGATAATCATAAAAAAGAAGAATTGCTATCAAATTAGCAGCGGTGCGTTGGCAAAAAAACAACTCTTTTGTAAACTTTGGTTTGCAGAGCTGGCTTGCTACGGTTTGCAAATGTGTTGTTTTGTGGGCGGGGTTTCCTTTTTCTTTGTGTGGGGGGAGAAATAAACAAAATAAATTCCCCTCAAACTGCACCGCCCTGTCAACGGAGCACCAATCCAATCAATCCGTTTTTTGTAATTATTTCAATCTTTTTTATTGTATTAATGTATCGTATCGGTTTTACACTTGCATACAACGGGCAGCGGTATGAAACGTTGGGGATTGCGGGCTACTTCCCTGTCCAGTTACACCGAACTTGATGCGGGGTAGAACGCTCGCATAACCAATTAAACCCCAATGTTTTATACCGCGTGTTGGCGTTTCGTTGTTTTATTCAGTCCTCCTTAATTCTTTAGGTAAAAAAACGTCTATCTCTTTATCTGAGAATGTCAATTCCTCATTTACTTGTAATGCTTTACTAGCTTCTTTATATGCCTTATAGTTAGTCCTTGGTGAACCACTATAAATATTGTGAAGTCGTTTTTGTAAATCATCTCGTTGATTTATTATTTGATTAATTGAGAGTTGATTTGCTTTTATATCAGTCAATAATGATAGATAAGTCTCCCTTATATCCCATAATTCATTAGCTGCATTTATATGTTTCTGGGATATTTCACCTAAATCGTAATCTTTCATATATGTATTAAGACCAAACAGGATTGTTGAAAGAATAACTCCAACCAATAAAGCCCATCCTTGGTCTCCAAATAACTTAATCAAAAGACTAGTAGTCACTATAGCAGAAATAATAATCAGCATTAGTTTAAGTCTTTTATGTAAAGACAGTACAATGTCCGCACATTTCTCTTGGGTTTTATGAGAATAAACTACTCTGCCAAAACATTCTCTTATTTGTGATTCGAGAACTTCCATTTCTGACGATTTATCAACTGGGGAATTTTGTTCCATAAATTTCTCTCCATTTAGATTTAGCTGTATTAGGATAATCCTTTTCTTTTTCTATTGCTTCAAGTGCTAAGTTATAACATTGTTTTGCTTTATACTCAAATGTACCTTTCCTCCATACATACTGCCGAGCTCCAGGACTTAGCCAATAACTTTGCTCTTTGTTTTGTTCGGATAAATACTTAAAAAAATCACGACTAATAAAATCATAATAAAGATAGGATTTGTCTTTATATTCACAATTAGCCATAAAGTTATAGGCTAATGTATCAATCAAAAGACCACCCATAGGTACGTCCCACTTATATTTCCACGCTCTTGCCATTCGGCATAACCTTTTTAGGTTTTTGTTCCATAGTTTATTTTTGGAAGTCATTTCTGCAATTTCTGGTTTGGGATTAGTTGTTTTCCAACTCCCACCATTATTTGTGTCCGCAAATGTATATGAATCATCTTTGTTTATAAATGCTGGAACTAATTCATAAACAATTCCATCGGTAAAACTTATAACAATTACTTGTCCATCAGCTTTCATATGAGATTTGTAAGTTTTTTCAATGGATTTCTTTACAGCTTGAAGTAATGCAGATTGTCCATTTCCAGAATAGGAATTATATTTTACATACTCTGAGTATGGTAGTTGAAATATCATATCAATATCACTTACAACTATATCAGTCCCTCGACCATAAGAACCTACATATAAACTATGATAAATGTCTGATTCAGAACTGTAGTAATCTTTATTTAATTGTTTGGTTATTCTTTTATAGCGATATGAAATATTGTCTGTAGTCTCCTTGGACATTCGCAGATTTTGATTAAAAGTTTCAAACCAATTTGATACGCTCATTTATTTTTTCTTTTTAGGATTCTGTTTCGTAATACTGCGTCTCACAATGAACGCCAACGGATTGGCGGTATGTTTTTGTTGCCGATTTCGAAGCACTGTCCTGTCAAGTTACACGAAAGTTTATTAGATGTAGAAACGCTGAAACCCGCACTATCTCGGCAATAAAATATACCGCCTGTTGTGCGTACGGCTTTTATTTTTTTCATTTTTTTTTGCAAATTAAAACAAAGTTACTAATTTTGCATTCAATTATTTAATTTTTTTTTCATTATGTATTACAGCAGACCTTGGACGACTATCTAAGTGATAGACAGTCCCAAATAAAATTCCTATAATCTTTTTGGTAAGACAAACAGTCTATGCCTTAGTGTGTCGTCATTTTTAATGAATGCATTGCTTTGTCATAGTTGCGCTGTCAGGTAATACTGTCTTTCACTTCGCTGTGATTTGAATTCAAGTATTCACCTGTAAGAAGTCATAATGAATAAAAATAAATTACCTGTAAGATTTACGGGTCAGCACTTTACAATTGACAAAGTGCTAATTGAAGATGCAATAAAACAATCAAGAATTAATCAAAACGATACGGTCTTAGATATTGGTGCAGGAAAAGGATTTCTAACTGTACATCTACTACAAAAGGCAAAATTAGTCATTGCGATTGAGAATGATTTTGAGTTAATAACATATCTAAAACACAAGTTTAAACAAACTCAAAACATTCAAGTTTTTGGATGTGATTTCAGAAATTATAAAATTCCTAATTTTTCGTTTAAGGTTGTTTCTAATATACCATTTGGTATAACATCAGAAATTTTAAAAATATTGATGTTTGAAAATATGGAAAATTTTCAGGGCGGTTCAATTTTCCTGCAATTAGAACCTGCTAAAAAGTTATTTGCAGACAAAATCTTCAATCCTTACACTATCCTATATCATACATTTTATAGTTTGAAGATAGTTTACGAAATAAATCCTAATAGTTTTATACCTCCTCCAACTGTTAAGTCTGCTTTTCTTAAAATTGAACGAAAACCTTTACATATTGATTTTAATCAGAAAGTCAAATATTTAAATTTCCTATCCTTTCTGTTACAAAAACCTAATTTATCTGTCAGAACGGCTTTAAAATTAATATTCAGAAAAAGTCAGGTTAATGAGATTTCCGAAAAATTTGGAATTAATTTGAACTTAAAAATCGTGAATCTATTTCCAAGTCAATGGGAAGAATGTTTTATTGAAATGCTGAAAGTTGTTCCTGAAAAGTTCCACCCTTCATAATCAATTCTTTTTTGTCAGGGAGTATTTCCATCGTGGGTGTCTTCTTTTTAGCTGACGCACAACGAGCACATGTATGAAATTGTTGGGGGATTGCGGGCGACGTCACTGTCTGCCGTTACATAATTTAATGCGGGGCAGAAAGAATCACGCAACTACTAAACCCCCAATATTTTATACATAATGTTAGCATGCGTTATTCATTTATCCTTGATTTTATCTTCTCTATTCTGTCAAGAAGTTGCTGTATTTCTCCGTCAGAAAAAATTGAAAAATCGTATGTTTTCACGTGTTGGTCAGTCGTTACAAACTCAATCTTTTTTGAATGATTTCTGACATCTAGCAAGTTGGTCAATTGCAATTTCCTAGGTCTCTTAAACGAGTTTTTAAATTCGATTATGTCTGAGTCAATTGAAATGAAATTCCTTTCCTTAATCAATGATTTTCCATTTAATGCCAATGAAATACTCGTGATTCCTCCAATTAGAAGAATAAAAAAGAGAGCCTGCAAATCATCTACTGATTTTATCAGTCCAAATACACCAATCGCAATCTCAATAAATCCAGCGATGTAATAATATGTTTTTGAGCTTGAAGTTAATAATCTTCTCTGATGGAAGTCTAAGGTTAAGGTTGATTCAATCATCGTTTAAAGTCAGTTTAGTTTTATATTTGATTTTTCTGTTTTTCTAACTATTAAACGAATTCTGTTCGAATTGCACAGAATCCATATAATGCATGCTAACGTTACGCATATGCCTAGTGGCGGATTGCGGACGATTCAACTGTCAAACCGTGGATAAGTTTGAGCGGGCGAAAAGCCTTGCAAAGTGCAGTAAAACCGCCATTAGGTATATGCGATGTTGTGCTTAGTGATTTTTATCTAATTCAGTTAATAAGTCCGAAATATATTTTAGCAGTGAAATCACTTTTAAACTATTTATTAGCGAACCATAATCAATGCTTACACCGTGTAAGATTTCATGACGATTTAGTTTACATGGAAACTTATATTTGTCATTCTCCCGAACCATTATCGGTGTCTGATTCTGTAATGGGGATAAATAGATACTTAAAAAATTACCAGCCGATTTTTCTAGTTCAGAGGAAATTTCAGGCAAATACTTGTTGTCTTTTTCTTTTATAAAGAATTTCTTTCTAGTGAAATCAAAACAAATACCATCAACTTGCGCTAAAACACAGGGAATCATTACCAAATAATTCTCATCTCTGTATGATAATTGAATTTGATTCAATATTTCAATTCTATCGGGATGCCTTTGTTTCAATTCATCAAATATTCTATCTATATTCTCAGAATAATAGTTAATCATTAAGTCATTCGCATTGTCAACATTCTCATTAATAATTTCAAATGCAACCTCTGATGGGAAATTTAATCTACTATCTAATTCTATAAACCAACCATTTTGAGCAATTAGCAATAAATATTCTGGTGTATTTTCAGCATACGATTTTAAGCTCTCTCCAATTCGGTGAAAGATCTCAAGCTTTTCTAAAAGAGGATTTTCAAACTTGTGAATTGAAGCATAAATCTTTTCAATATGTTCAAAGGTTTTTTGAAACTCAATTATAGGAGTCATTGCTTTTTGCAAATTCTGCTGCATTAACCTCATTGGTTCGGTAATCCGTTGAATTGCCCGATAAGGTGCCAACATTCGCTCTATCTGTTTTTGAAAATCATCCAAGTTTTCTGTTTTTTAGCATTAAGCACAACTTAGTTATAGAGACCATAACCACTTTTTTATCTTGATTATGGTTTCTATTTCTCATATGTAATACGTTTGTTTAATTCTTTAAAGTTACTTAAAAAGCTAGTAGTCAGTACTTTCAAAATTCGTTTATAAAAACAGCTTATCATAATAGATTTTTTACGTTTAACAAATATAAAAGAATCATTTTATATATCTAAATTATCTATAGGGCTTTTAATATTTTCAAGCTTTTTCATTACTACATGTGAATATATTTCTGTAGTTTTTATTGAATTGTGTCCCATTAGTTCCTGAATAATCTTTATATCTACCCCATTTTCAATTAAATGTGAAGCAAATGAATGGCGTAAGCAATGTGTAGTCACTCTCCTTTGTATACCAGCTTTATGTTTAGCTTTATCAAAAATCTTTTGTATGCTACCAACTGAGTAACGCTCACCATATTGCCCCTCAAACAACCATTTTTTTGGTTTATACTCCAAGTAATATTGTCTTAGTTTATCCCTTATTTTATCTGAAAAAATAGTATAACGATCTTTTCTGCCTTTAGCTCCCCTTATAAAAAGCATATTCCGGTCTTTGTTTAAATCACTAATTTTAATATCTAACACCTCACTTCTGCGAAGCCCCGCAGAATATATAAGTAATAAAATACATTTATGCTTCAGATTCTCATTACTCTTCAATAATTGTTGTACCTCTTTTTCGCTCATTACGTTGGGCAATTTGAATTCTTTTTGGGGACGAGTAATTTCATAACGTTCCTTTTGTCTGCCCAATACTTTTTCGTAATAAAATTTTATGGCATTTATTAACATATGTGTATACTGGGTTGAAACGTCTTTTGAATTCCTAACCAATTTAATATATGACTCAATATCACCTTTCTCAAAACTATCAATATCATTACTTCTAAAAAAATTAACAAATTCAGAAAAGTACTTGTGGTAATTTGCTATAGTACTCTTACTATAATTCAAGGCAACAAGCTTATTAATATATATTGCAGGACAAGGCTTAAACTTATCAGGATCATATGATTGTTCAAGTAACAATTGTATGGTTTCTGCATTATTTATTTCAAGTTCTTTTGAAATAGAAATTCTTGAGACCGAACGCAATTGTCTCAATACCAAATTTATATTTTCAACAATCCTTTCTATTAGAAATGACCTATACTTTGATGACCATATGGCAATCTGCATGTCTTTCAATATTCCATAAATATTTTTATTGTGTTTAAACCTAATTAATATATGACTGGGGTATTCTTTATCATTTATAGGAAGTAACCACACTTGAAATTTATTCTTTACTCTGCATAACTTCAACTGCTCAATATATCTTCCTTCTGTAGCTTTTGCTGATTCAATAGCAAAAGGCTTTTCTTTTTTAGTAAGATACCAATCATTAATCTCAAAGATACCGGAAAAAGAACTAAAAAATAGTTCAAGGTTTCCTTTGCTTTTAATGAAATAATAGCACTTATATTGTTTGCTATATCTTATAAAAGCACAATTACTAAAACTACCGGTAAGGTCACTGGGGCAATCCTTAATATAAAGCTTAACCAATTCATGCTGATTATAATCCCAGTGGTTTAAATAGATAACTGGTTTTGATTCCATAAACATATAAATTAACGTCTGTAACAAATAAAATCAATTTCCAGAACTTAAAAGTTTATTAAACGTATACTTACGTATATAAACGTTTAATCAAACGGATAATTAAAAAAAGACACTATATTTAGATGAAAATATAAATTAACAGCTATGATTACACAACCCTCCTACTGTTTATTCTGTGAAACTGAACTAAAGGGTAGAAGCGATAAACAATTTTGCACACCGCACTGCAAAAGTCTTTACCATAATCGCAAACCAAATTCCGATGAAGCATACATTCGGGGAATTAATCAACAAATAAGAAAAAACCGTTCAGCACTTCGTACAGCATGTCCGCTTGGTAAGGCAACGGTAAGTAAGAATTTTCTTAAAAAACTAGGAATGGATTTTAAATACCTAACTCATTCTTGGAAAAGTAATGGTGGAAATCTTTATTATTTCTGTTACGATTATGGCTATATGCAAGTTGATGATCCAAATAAGGTATTAATAATTCAACAGCAACAATATATGGATAAATGAGGAATTATTAAAGATTTTATAATTTACGTATGCTTCAAAAAACGAACTTGAAGTCGCTAATTAAAATCATTAAGCGCAAAATATGTAGCATTTGTTTAGAGCTAATTAGATAGAAACAGAGTAACCCTTTGCATAAACACTTAAAACCAGTGCAAACTTTGTAAACTTTGTAAACCATGTCATCTAATGATATGAATAACAGAACTATATAGGTTTACTTTATTATCATTTAAAAGTAAACCAGTTTACATCATGAAATTTCAGTTAGAAAATAAGGGATTATCAGGGTAAAGTAAACCAAGTAAACATGAAGTAAACTAATAATACACTTATAATCAATAAAATAAAAGTAAAGGTTTACAAAGTTTACTTAGTTTACTATAGAATCATCAATTAATCTTTAGTTGAAATTTTTGGCATAAAAAAAGGATACCTAAGCATCCCTATAAAAGCAAATAGACTACCTAAAATTAGATAGCCAACTCAACACCATCAATAACAATTCCGTTAGCTTCTTCCGCATCCTCGTAGTTAAACATATAGCACGAACCAAGCGTTTTGTGGGTATAGCTTTTTACATTGCGACTTTTCTGTGAAGTGTTGGTTATAAACGACTTATTTCCTTTAGCGGTTAACAGCTCACGTAAGGAGTTCATCTCAAGAAAATGCAGTTTATTTTTGTTCACATAATCTGCATAGCAGGGGTAAAGAAGCTTGAATTTAATGTAGAGAATTTTCTTTATAGGGTCTTTTATATAGTGCGAACCTTCACGAATGCCGGAATATGGGTCAGCTATTTTATAAGCAATGGCACTCCAAAAGATAGAAACATCTTTGAGGTCGCTTGCCATTTCATCTTGTTTCTTCATATTCTCAATAACGGACTCTTTGTATGTATCAAAATCGAAAGGAAAAGTAAATTTGTTTTGAAGTAGTTTAACCGGAGCTAATAACAACGCAATGTGTCTTATTTGACGGTCTGCTAACTGTATTTCCATTG
This sequence comes from Geofilum rhodophaeum, assembly GCF_002210225.1. Lineage (GTDB taxonomy): Bacteria > Bacteroidota > Bacteroidia > Bacteroidales > Marinilabiliaceae > Geofilum > Geofilum rhodophaeum. The sequence continues at coordinate 642,536 of NZ_MWUJ01000001.1, forward strand.
CCAATTGGGTTTTAATATCTTGAAAGATTCCATTAAACTCTTTTTTGAATGTCGTCTCTATCAGGCTTCTGTGCTTTAGGAGTTCACGTGTAACATTGCAAAATCCTTGCTCTTTTTCTTTAAGCAGGGTTTTATAGGCTTCGGTAGATTCCTCGGAGAACTTATTGTCCTCAAAATGTAACACAATCATTCGAGCAAATAAAGCAGCTTCGGATGTTGGTAGTTCGTTGCCATCCACCATACAGGCAGAGCTTATTTCAAGGGTAGTGGTTTTGTTATCGTTGCTCTTTTGCGCCATCGTGTACAGTTCTCCATCGTAACCAGTCTTGAACACATCAACGGTTTTCTTATCAATAGCATTGGTGTACTCTTTCAAATAATACAAAGCATTGCTACGTTGCGTTAATGAGCGAGAGAAACCTTTATCGGTTGAATTTAGCAATGATATTCCATGATTGGGTTCTCCAAACAAGTACAGAAAAAAGTTTACGAAATTTGATTTTCCTGCTCCCTGGTCCCCAAAGAGAAATAAAAAGGGAAAGAAACCTGTTAGTTCCAGTATATAATCGCGATATAAGGCAAGAATGACAAAGGAAATACCAATCGCTCCATTAATGCCATAGGCTTTGTATATCAAATCTGACCAAGCATTGAAATTTATATTTCCTGCCTTATAGGTAAATTTTCGCTGACTTGAATAACTTTTGTCGCTAAGGTTGGTGTAGGCAAATGGGGGAAGATATAACGATACGCCATTATAAGAAACAATGCCCAATTTATCAGGGTATACCAAGGTGTTATCTTGCGTTATTACAGCATCTGCAAAGCAGTAAGCATTATATTCATGCTGATAACCCAATTGATTAATTGCTATTGCATTCTTTTCACGGTCGTACATGTAGGTTAAAATATGGTCTAATTGTTGGGTGTTGCCAAAGAAAGTTAGCCCTCTACTGGATATACTACGAATGACCTTTTTAAACCTGTCAAGGTTCAATTCAGAACTCATTATTTCATTGACAGTAATTTCCCCAGTATTACGTTGGAATTTTACCAAACGCCTACTTTCTTTTGTACCATCCATTAAATGATATACCGAATCCATCAAGAAGTTAGAGAGCTTCTTTATGATGGGTTTTCCTTTAATGGTTTCTTTCATGTGATAACAACCATCTTGAATAAAGAAATAGTATTCTTCGTTATCAGCTTGCTTATCCTTACTGTTTATGGGAATGGGTTTGGTAACAATATCCTCCCAAAGCAATTGGTAATTATCCGTATTCTGAAGAAAACTAATTAATGTCTTTTCTCGTAACAAATCATTAGCATCCTTTTTAGCGGTCAAAACTAACCTACGTAGGGATTGAATGTTAAATCGGTTAGAAAGAATAAAGTCTTTGTAATATGCTGCGCATTTATTCCCTGCATCATCATTATCCATTGCCAATATGACCCGTTTACCCTGGACATACTTTTGCAATACCTTGGGATTCTTTATTTTATTTTCGGTTGAGAACAGGGCTATAGATGAACAGCCTACCATCGACAATGCATTAATAACCCCTTCTTGAATAAATACCACATCAAAGTCAGGAAAGAACATTTTGTCATAAATACTCTCGTTCAATGTTCCATTGTTCTTAGCTTTAGGCTTACCTTTTTCGGGCTTAATCATCCTACGGTTGATGAGTCTGTTATCTGAATCGGTAAAAACAATGGCATTGGAATGAGAGTCGTACCAGTATGACCCATGAGGTAAAGATTCCGCATCAATTTCACGAGACTTTAGATAATCACTTGCCTTTTTAATAGGATTGGTTTTTATAGCATAAAGCATTTTATCGAATGTACTGGTAATATTGTGAAGTGGGGGTTGGAAAACCTCCCGAATACCGAGGTATTCTTCCTGTAAATATTTGATTGCTTTATGTTCGTTCCATCCTGAATTTAGAGAAATCACAAAGTCAATGGTACTACCTCCTGCGCCACAAGAGAAGCATTTAAAGAAATTATCCTTTGCCTTAATACTGAAAGCCGGGGATTGGTTCGTGCCTTTTCCACTACCGCAAAATGGGCATTTTTCAAGTTGATTGGTTTTGTTAAAACACGAACCTGTTTCCTTTTCAATAAGGGCTTTTATATCAATTTGCTTTACTTTTTCGATTGTCTGCATTAGTTCTGTTCATTGTACCGTAAAATGACTATTCAAGCCATTATTTCTCTTCTGCTGTGTTCTCAACTTCCTTCTCTAAGTTCAGTCTTTGCTTTTCATTTTCAAGGTGATTAACCATACTTGTAGTTAGTTCCTGGCTATCCATACAGTTCCCGATAATGGTTATCATATAGTAAGCAAAATTCATATCTCCACCCTTTAGGGCATTAGCTGTATCATGAATAGCTTTGTATAGTTGTTTCTGCTGCTCTGTTTTTGGTTGAGAAAGTTCTTCGACATCAACATCAGCATCTGGAGCAACACTGTGACCTGTCAACACATCCTCTTCAACAAAACCTAGAGCTCCTTGTAGTTCCTGCTTGGTTAAGCCAAGAAGTTCTGCTGCTTTGGGACTTCCGGCAAGCAACTTACTACCAATGCCAGATATAACGCCTGTAGCCACACGTTTTAGAATTTCAGTATTTGAATATCCTGCAAGTCTATTTTCAAGGTCGGATACATCTGATTTATAATTGCTATTTGCCTTTATCAGCTCCTGATTTTGCTGATTTAGCACATCTCGTTCAGTAGTCAGATTCTCTAACTGTTTTTGAAGTGAGTTAATATGAGTTTCTTGTTTGTAGTCGCTCAATTTTCGCTCAAACTGCATCAAGGTATTTTCGTGGCGAGAGTTATTTACTGCTCCCAATAGTCCTGCCAATCCATTTAAGGCGCTTCCTTGTTTCTCGTCATTGGTATTACTGCCAGTTAGCGCTCCAAAGAGCATATTAATGGTTTCCAGGCTTCCTAAATTGCCTACATTATTACCCGTTTGATACTTTTTTATGGCAATATCTACGGCTTGCTCTATTTGTGACTGACTTGCTGAAGATTCGCTCTGTATTCTGCGGTCATCTATGGGAATTTTATAATCTGAAATTAATCCGGCTTTTGGGCTTCTGCCCCGATAAACATATACTTTTAAAACTCCGCTTATCTGTATTGCCACCGTATTAGCAGTTTCAATATTATCACTGAATGCTTCGATATTGTTGGTGCGAGGTACTACCAAAACACGTTGATTGCTGCCTTCGACAATAATTTCGTAAGCATATGATGGGTTTTCTTGTAAAGAACGATATATAATATCCTCTATTTTGCTATGTTTTTCCTTCATTATTCTATTTTATTTAATGTGAGACCTATGTTGGTGGTACAAAAAGCTATTGGGTAGCTGCTTTCATAAACTAAATCGTATGAAGCGTTACTTGCCAGCAACAAATACCTACTTTGAGCAATTCCGACTTACTTAACAGGTACTTTGGACAATGTTTTAGCTATTACCAGTTAACTCAATATCTATTGCTCACCTATTATCTTATTAAAACTGTTTTGTGATATCTATTTCAACGAACTACCTGCGTATTATCTATAAATGGTGACAATAACAAAGGCACTCGATAGATATTTGGCAGTAACTATGGGTAAAAATTCACTTACCCATAGTCAATAAATATCTACTCATCATCTTCTTCAGAGTATTCGCCGTCAAGATTCTCGATATGTTCAATAATTTCAAGAATTGCTTGGCTGTCTTCTTCTGGTTCATATTCTACTTTAACAAGAAGTTCATCATCATCATTTTTTCCAATGATTATTCCTTCAAGTCCATACTCGTCTAACAGTTCCGCAAATTCAACTGTTGAATCTACCGGAACATTAAATGTTCTTTGTTTCATCTTGTAAATAATTTAAATGTTTAAATATTTGTATTAATGCTAATTAAAGCCGTAGGGAATCATTAAAGAGGTGTGCTACTTCCTTTTATGCCTTTGAAGGAGTTCTTCTTCCATTTGGTCGATGAACTCAGCGGTACTTTGAGGTTTGCGACCTTTTAGCCATTCCTCGATTTCGGAGCGCAGGAATACTAGCTTTCGACCACCGTGTAAAGGTTTACGGTAGGGTATCTTTCGGTCATGAACCAATCTGTAAAGCGTATTCTTCTTGTAGCCTGTTAAATCAACAAGATCGTCAATGGAGAGGGTGTCACTTTTGGGTTTTACAATTGGCTTGGAACTTGTGGCGGATATTACCCTACGAACAGTATTTTCGATAATATCCGATAATTCTGATTGTTCTATTACTATTAGTTTCATACATCTGAATATTTTGACAATGCCTGTGGATTGTCCGTTTGCATTTAATTTTGTTCGATTAATCAATGCAAATATTAGATGTGAAAAGCCGGGATAATTATTAGATAGGCTATCTGTGCGTAACTAACTAAAAATGAATAAAAAAAAATTTAGCTCAGATAGCCTATACGGGAAATGCCTTTAAATAATGTAGCACATCGGCATCATTGCCGGATATTTCTGCCACAATTTCTTTTAGCTTAGGATAGCTTCGGGCAATTATTGTTTTATTATTCATATTCTCTAAGTCACGATAATGGCTGTAAAACTGCTGCGAACTAATGCCCGGAAAGCGATTATCGGCAAATGCCATGATTTGAGCCTTGGGGAATTTGTCGTTTTCGTCCCTTAAAAAGGCTTCTGTTTTTCCTATTTTTGTCAGAATACGATAATATAAGGCGTAGTATTTAGCATGATGTTTGGTCACTTTAGGCTCTATGGTAGATTTACTTGTATTTTCAGGCGTATTAATTTTTAGTTGCTCAATGTCGTTTAGTTGGTTTATCGTTTTTGTCTGAAAGCTAAGCCATTGTTTTATGGTTGTGGTATATTCCGCTTTGACGGATTTTAATATTTCGTGACTTGCTATTTTGTTTTCAAGGATAGTACTTTCAATTAAGAATTCCTTTATGGCATCAACATCTCCATTTTTCCAAAGCTCCTCTGTGTTAAAGCCATTCAGGGCAGTTTTTATATGCTTATGCAAAAGTTCTATAATTTTTTCTCTTGAAAGTGTTTTGGGTAATTTAGAGAATTGCTCCGATACAAATCTGTTCAGTTTGCCTTCGGGATATAGTTCTAATAATGAAATGATATCCGGGATATGATATTTATCAATGCTCAAGGGTTTAAAAGGGAACAATTCGCTAAAAGTTTGTAATTCACTAATGTATCTATGACCGTAAATAATATCGCTTTTTTTCTTTATAAATTGATACAGTTGTTGACTTTTTACCCTGGTTACACCATCTTCTTCGAAAAATCCTTCTAAAATCATCCAATAAATTGCGGTTCCGGGAATGGATGCAATGCTCCGCTCTATATAAACCATATATTCAGTTATCCGGTGTAACCAATCTTCCGAATTAATATTGAAAAGGGAAAACAGGATGGTATTGCCTACACACTTCATTGTTTTGTCAAGCTCCTTTGCTGCTTCATCTTTCGAAAGGTTACATATTGTGTAACCAAAATCTTCATTGCTAAAACTATCGTTAATCTTGAAAAAGATATCCTGCCATATTTGTTCCATTTCTTTATCTACGACCGTAGTTTCCAACATTCCATTGTCATACAACATATCGAATTGTTCCTCTTCTGATATGTTTATAAATGTTTTGGGTCTAAACCCGTCTGATTTGTGGTACACTGCTCTTTCTGTCATCCTTCTAAATTTATAATACTTCTGCTGCTTTGTCTATTACATCTGTTTTTAAACTATCAAGATATATCTTGGTGGTTTCCAGTTTTTTATGCCCCATAACTTGAGAAATAATACTTTCGGATATTTCATTTTCTTGTAACTGCATTGCCATTGTGTGTCTTGATACATAACCGGTAAGATGAAAATCAAACTCGAGTTCAGTTGAAAGCTTTTTAAGGTAGTCGTTATACCATTGGCGCAAAGATTCAATATGATTGTAATGTTCAATAGGTGTATCTTTTTCTTTGGTAATAACAGGAAGCAGATAATCTCCAATAGGCTCACGGTATTGAACCATTGCTTGTATTGCCTGTTCAATTTCAGGAGTAATACGAATGCTTATTGGTTTTGAATTTCTTGTGTTTCTTGTTTTCTGACGGCGATAAACAATATAGTTCCCTTTCTCCATGCAAACTACATTGGCCTGCTTTAAATTGGCTAAATCAATATACGACATCCCATAAGTGTAATACGAGAACAGGAAGAGCTGCCTTGCAAATTCCTGCTGTGGAACTTTAGAAGGGGTATCTTTCAACTTTTTCAAATATTCAGTTGGTAGATAACGCTTGATGGTTTCTTCTTTGAGTTCTGATACATTAAACAGGTGACTTTCAAAAGGAAAATTAGTTTTGCTTGCTACTTCTTCACGTATTGCCCTTACAAATAATGCTTTTACAGATTTCAAGTAACCAAAACGGGTATTGCCCGAACATCCTCTTTTTATGAGCCAATTATTAAAATCATTCACATAAGCCAAATCTACTTCTACAAATAACCTTTCATGCAGTTTCTTGTCAAATTGCTCCCAGACACGCAAAGTCTTTTTATAGTTTTTTGCAGTCCCAATATGTCGTGTATCAAGCATTGTCGTTATAAAATCTTCAAGGAAAGGTTTTACTTTGCCCTGTACGATACGGTTCATAAAGCTGTCTTTGAACTGTTTGAGCGTCCAGTCAATATGTTCCTTCTCATATTCGTAGCTTATATCCAATGCCCTTTGGTTATACCGTGCTAGCAGGGCATTCGCTTTCATGCGTTTTTCGTTTTCCTCACGTTTTTGAGCTGTCCGTAAACCTTTAAATACGACAAGGCGTTCTTGTTGTTCGTCCCAGAACTCTTCTGTGCTTGAAATATTCAATGAGATAAACTGTCGTTTGCCATATTTGGTAATAACCATTATAATGGCATACTCTCCATTTTGAAGCTCTCTATCGTTACGTAATTTGAACCTATGGTATCTTTTACTCATATTTTTGATTGATTATTCGTTTAATACTTTACAAAACCTTTACCGCTTCGTCAATAACACTTGTATCAAGGCTGTCGAGGTAAATTTTTGTAGTTTCCAGTTTTTTATGTCCTAACATTTGGGATATCACATGTTCGGGTATTTGATGTCCTTGCAGTTGCATTGCTGCGGTATGCCTTGATACATAACTGGTCAATTTCATTTTTATTTCAAACTCATCAGCCAGGCGTTGCAAGTATTTATTATGAGAACGAAGTATTATCCCAATATGCATTGAAAGGCTTGAAAAGTTGTCTTTTGGCATAGTTACAATAGGTAAAAGAAAATCGTTTATTGGTTTTTTATGCTTGCTAAGAGCTTTTAAGGTTTGCCTGATATTATCCGTAATCTTAATGCTTATGGGATAGCTTTTCTTGTCCTGAGTTTTCAGGCGTTTGTAAACAATATATTCTCCAGAATTATACTTTACAATATTACTTTTTCTTAATACCGCCATGTCTTTAAATGAAATACCATAGCAGTAATATGAGAACAGGAACAACTGCCGGGAATATTCATTGTGTGGGTTCTCAGACTTTTGATTCTTCAGCTTTTCAAGGTACTCAGTTGGTAGATACCTCTTTTCTGTTTCTCGATGTAGTGCATACACTTGAAAACCACCCATTCCGAAAGGATAATTCTCTTTATTGGCCTGTCCGTTCTTTATTGCTATGTTATAAATTGCCCGAAGCTTTTTTATATGACATTCCCTAGTGTTGGATGATACGCCTTCCTTTTCCATACTTTCGTTAAAGCGATTGATATATGTAATTGTAATGGCATTAAAGCTAAGGCTGAAAAAATCAGGGTCAAAGCTTAATAGTTTCCGGTACAAGACATAAAAAGTACTTGCTGTTCCTGGTCGGTGGGTTTCTTTCAATATCTGAATATGTTCTTTTAGAAAAGGTTCAACCTTACTTTTTACCGATTGGGTTTTAAGTTTCTCCTTGTATTGCCCAGGTGTCCAATGGGTATTGTTTTCTCTTTCGTATTCAAATTCTATTGCCAATGCCCGGTTTGCATAATCATCTATTGTGGCATTATACTCTTTACGCTTTTGATTCTCAGCTTTTTCTTTTTTATCGGCACTGTTATCCAAAATAACCAGACGTTCGCTTTCGTTATCCCAATATTCGGGAAGAACCGAGAATTTTAATGAAATAAACTGCCTTTTTCTGTTTTTGGTGATGACCATTATTATAGGACATGCTCCATTCTCATCTGCTCGATCAGCTCTAAGCTTAAAACGGTGATATTTTTTCATGGATTCCTATTCTATTAATTCCAATATTTTGTTTTGTTTTATTACTATTTGGTTACACTATTGTTTCATATAATACCCAATATAGATACAAATTGTTACAAATAGCGAGATTTTTGAAACTCCAAAACCCTTTACAAATATAGTATAAATCAATTAAATACAAATTAATTATAAATATACAATAGGCACTGATTGGGAAACCGGCCCGCGCGCAAAGCCACCCGGGGTTGAAACCCATAGCCGTCAGGTTTATGCTTGTAAGTACTTGTACCGTTGCTGCTTATGTGATCAAGGCGGTAGTTGCTTATATTTT
>NZ_MWUJ01000010.1 GCF_002210225.1 Geofilum rhodophaeum
TGCACGCTGGCTTAGTAGATGAGTGAGGAGGGGCCGCGAGGCCCCTTCTTTTTTGTGTTTATATTTGTGCTCGCATTTATAAAAATTGTATCTTACCTATTATGACAAAGGAGAAGAAAGCCGGCCGTTATGCGCGTATCTACGCCCAGGCCGAAACCTTGATAAAGGCAACGACACATCCGGTATCGCGTATGGCTACCCTGACTGCCTTGTTGCACCACAAACAAAGCGGGTTCTTTTGGACCGGCTTTTATTTGTTGGAGCAGGGCGCTTTGGTGGTGGGTCCTTACCAGGGACCGGTGGCCTGTTTAAATTTAAAAAAGGATGTTGGTGTATGTTGGGCAGCGGTGAATCGTGGCGAAAGTGTCGTCGTGGCCGATGTGCATCAGTTTCCGGGACACATTGCCTGTTCTTCGCAAAGCAATTCAGAGATTGTGGTGCCCGTACGTAATGGTGCCGGGGAAATTGTGGCGGTGTTGGATGTGGACAGTCGCGACTTTGATCGCTTCGATGAGGAGGACCGCAAGGGACTGGAGAAAATGGTGGAACTTATTTATTCCTGAAAATTTTAAGAAGGGACCTATGCAAGCAATCGTTATTACAGGAGCCGCAAAGCGCGTGGGCAAGGCCCTGGCCGAATTTTTTGCCGACAGGGACTGGGAGGTGGGTCTGCACTATAACCGCAGTGTAAAAGAGGCTGAGGATTTGGCCCGAAGACTGCAGCAGCGTTTTCCCCATCGGCATTTTCCGCTTCTTGCTTGCGATTTGTCCGACCCCGAAGCGGTGGCCCGGTTTTGGGACCAATGGCCCGGAGAGCTGCCTTTTCCTGAGGTGCTGGTGAATTCGGCTTCGGTCTTTGAACCCGCTTCGCTGGCAGAAACGGACCAGGACTTGTGGCGCAGGCAGTTTCAGGTGAACTTTGAGGCGCCTTTTGTCCTGATGCAGGAATTGCATAAGCGGGGCAGCGGGGGCAGTATGCTGAATATTCTGGATACGCGCATCACCAATGCACAAAGCTCGCATGCCGCCTATTCGCTGTCGAAGAAGGCCCTGGCCGAACTGACCCGGATGGCCGCATTGGAATGGGCACCCGCCTGGCGGGTGAATGGGGTGGCCCCGGGACCGGTACTGCCGCCTCCGGGCAAGGATGCAGCTTATTTGCAGAAAGTGGCGGAGGCTGCGCCTTTGCAGCGCCCCGTGGCGCTGGATGAACTGCTGGATGCAGTTTGGTTTTTGGTGACTAACCGTGCGGTAACCGGTCAGATTGTGTTCTGTGATTCGGGCGCACATTTAATAGGATAATATGGCTCGTATTTGCATTAAAGATTTGCTTTTGCGCACCGAGGTGGGCTTTAATCCCCATGAAGTGGGTAAGAAACAGGATGTGCTTTTGAATTTGCACATTCATTATCGCCTGCAGGGAGAGGAACGGAGCGATGCACCCGCAGAGGCGCTCGATTACCGGTCTTTATGCAAGGAGGTGATTGCCCTGGTGGAGGGGAGGCGTTTTCAACTTTTGGAAAAGCTTGCAGCCGATGTGGCCGATTTTCTGCTGACTAAGGAACGGGTGGAAGAGGTAGAGGTGGAGGTGGACAAGCCCCACGCCTTACGCTTTGCTCGTAGTGTGTCGTTTTACATGACTAAAAAGAAAAGCTATGGCATGGAATGAGGTCGTGGTTGGGATGGGGTCGAACATAGCGCCCGAGCAGAATGTGGAACAGGCCTTGGTGTTTCTGCGAAAGCAGTTTGAGGTGTTGGCGGTCTCTGCCCTGGAGCGTACGGCGCCCATCGGTATTAAGGAGCAGGCTGATTTTCTGAATGGGGCGGTGCTGCTGAGGACCGACATGAATTTAAGCGAGCTGGAGCCCTGGCTGAAGCAGCTGGAGGACGAGATGGGGCGCGATCGTACGGTGGCGCGTTTCGGGCCGCGTGTAATCGATTTGGATGTGGTAGTGTGGAACGGAAGGGTGGTGGATCCGGACTTTTTTAAGCGCGACTTTTTACAACGGGCGGTTGCCCAGCTGCTGGGCGAACAGTTTTCTGCAGTCGCGGCCCTACCCGGGGGACTTGCGCGTCCCGAAGATGCCGTTCGCACCCGGGAGGAGTTGTTGGAGGAGTTGCAGCATACGCGGTCGATGCTGGAGCATTTTTTTCTGGAGAATGAGGAGCAGATCAACTTTTCGTGGACGGGCAATTTGGGACACTGGTATTGGGACGTAAAGAACAATGAGGTGCGCTTCAATAAGCTGAAGGCACTGGCCCTGGGCTATACGAAGGAGGAGTTGCCAGAGAAGATCGATTACCAGTTTTTTACCGATAAGTTGCATCCCGATGATTATGAGGGGGTGATGCAGAATATGCGTGATCATATGATGGGACTGACCGGGGTCTATGAAGTGGAGTACCGAATTCGCACGAAGGAGGGTAGATGGAAGTGGTTCTACGACCGGGGGAAGGTGACCCGGCGTGCAGCTGACGGTAAGCCGCTTTTTTTGGCAGGCATTGTATTCGATGTGACCCGCCAAAAGGAGCAGGAAGCAGCCCTTTATGAACAGGGCCAGCAATTGAAGCTGGCTTTGGCCGAACGGGACAAGTTGATGTCGATTGTGGCCCACGATTTAAAGGCTCCTTTTAATGCCCTAATTGGTTTGAGCGAACTCTTATTGGATGAAGAAAAGCAGCGGGACCCTGAAAAGGTGGCCCGCTATGCCAAAATGATCAACGAGGGTGCAGAGAGCGCCTACGCCCTGCTTTTGAATTTGTTGGAATGGTCGCGCATGCAGACCGGGCGTCTGCCCCATCGGCCCGGGCCCCAGGTCTTGGAGGCTGTGATTCAGGAGGTGCTGAGTCCATTGGAGGCTCAGGCCGTTGTGAAGGGCATCCGCATTCGTGTTCAGGTGGGACAATTCCGTGTTTGGGCCGATCAGGACATGTTGGCGACGATTTTGCGTAACCTTATTTCCAACGCCATCAAATTTACCCGTCGCGATGGTTTTGTTCAGATCGAGGCCTTTTCGCAGGAGCAGGAGGTGGTGGTGGCGGTGTCGGACAATGGGGTGGGGATTGAGGAGGACCGGCGTTTGCAATTGTTCGAAACCGGGGAAAAGACTTCCACACTCGGCACCGATAATGAAAAGGGCACCGGCCTGGGACTCCCCCTGTGCAAGGAATTGGTGGAGAAGCATGGCGGCCGGATTTGGGTCGAAAGTGAGGAGGGGAAGGGCAGCACCTTCAGCTTTAGTCTGCCACTTCCTCCATCGTAAAGAGCTGATCGAAGGGCAGCTGCAGCACAGCAAAGGCCCTGTCGCGCGTCGCTTTTCTAAAATCTTCCTTCAGTTGGGGCGACTGGCTTTGCTGAATCACCACCTGTTGAAAAAGCGCGTTGAATTGCGGGAAGCTCTCCTGGATAAGCTGCCTGGCTTCCTGCCGGGCGGCCACCCTCAGCCCCTTCCCATTCTTCCGGGTCAGGGTAAAAGCGGTTTGCTCCAGGTCCTTCAAGCGCAGGGCCTGGTTGCCCAGGGTGCAGCCGCTTACATACTGTAGTCCATCTGCAAAGCAGGATTTTGTTTCTAAAATGGCGCGCAAATCTTCCATGTTGTCGCTCATGCCGCTGAGGGCATTCATGGCGTAGGCAGTTGCTTTTACCCCAAGGGCCAAACCGGGACAAAAATGTCCGTGCATTTGTCCCGCCCCCAGCAGGAGTTCCTCGAGGTCTTCGCTCTTTATGGCCCGGATTACATCAAAGCGGGGGTTGTTGCGCAGCCGTTCGCGGCGCAAAGTCTCGGCCTCTGCTGTTTCCGTTGTAGGGGGCATACTTCCTGGTTTGATGTCCAAAATTGGAGTGCCGTCCATCGCATCCAGTCCGCTTACCCAAACCTTATTTCTTTCTACTTTCTGCAGTCTTACAGTGGTCACCCCAATGCCGTTGGGGCGACGGGGACTGCGTGAGGCAAATACGCCCTTTACCTCTCCGGTGAAGATGGGACCCTGCAGTTGGTAGCTGTCCGACCGGTCGAAGTAAAACAGCACATCGATGTAGCTCGAATCGTCGAGACGATACAGGCCTTCAGCGAATTGTGGCAGCAAGTCTAAAATGCTGGTTTCGTTTTTTTTGCTGAAACCCTCGCGGGGCTCGCGAATGGAATTTCTGACGTGACCAATGGGTGTAAAAGAAGGGTTCATATTCAATTGTTTTTATTATCTTCGACTGTTGTTATTTCTTAAGTGCTGTGATTATGGAGGTTACTTCTGTAGAGGATTTGCCTTTGGTCGTTGAAAAACGGCCAGACTCGGTCGTTTTCAACATCCCTGAATTGCGTGATGAGGTCAACCGGCAATGGGAAACCCGTTTCAATGATTTGTTGAACGAATGCGGTTGCGCTTCGGGTCGCTCCTTTATTCTGTATGCCCTTCCCGGGCTCATTCTGGCTTTCATTTATCTTGCTAATTTTACGGATTTGGGTCGTTACTGGTCGCTGGGCCTCTTTGCAGGCGGGGTGATTGTGGCGGGAGTGGTCGGGAAAATTACCGGGCTTTTGCAGCGGAACCGACGCCTGCGTAAGCTCCTGCTTGATTTCTCCGCCGCTACGGGTCAGCCCGTTCCCCAGGCTTGAAACCAGGTGTTTCCGTCTTTGGTGAGGCAGGTTAAGGGCGTTTCGTAGAGCAGGGCCAGATTTTTTTCTGTTAAAACAGCCGGGCCGCCCTGGGCCAAAATCTCTCCTTGCTTCATCAGTATAAAATGATCGGCATAGCGCAGGGCCAGGTTTACATCGTGCAGCACTGCAGCCACGGTGATGCCCTGTTCTACTACCCGGCGCAGCAGTTGCATGACTTCCTTTTGGTATTTTAAATCGAGATTGGCGGTGGGCTCGTCGAGCAGCAATACGGCGGGTTCCTGCGCCAGGGCCCGGGCCACTTGTACTCTTTGCTGCTCACCGCCACTCAACTCTTCCAGCAGCGTCAGCATTTTGTCCGTCAGTCCCATATCCGCTATGGCAGCACGCACCTTTTGATGGTCCGCCCTTCCCGGCCGCCAACTCACATGGGGTTTGCGTCCGAGCATTACCGTGCTATACACATCCATGGGAAAGATGGCTTGCGACGATTGGGCCACATAGGCCAGGGTGCGCGCCAGTTCCTTGTGCGCATAGTCCCCCAGCGCCCGGTCCATCAACTTTATTTCCCCCTGCTGCGGCTGGTGCAGGCGCATCAGACATTTGACCAGGGTACTTTTGCCGCAACCATTGGGACCCAGAATGGCGGTGAGTTTTTGCGCAGGCACTTCGCCATTGAGCTGGCGGAGCACTTTGTGGTGACGGCGATAGCCAAAGGAGAGATTTTGGAAGGTGATGGCGGACATATCAGGGACGTTTGGGAAGACGGTGAAATAAAAGGTAGAGAAAGAAGGGGGCGCCCACAAAGGAGGTGATGATGCCTACGGGCAGCACCACCGGTGCCACCAGGGTACGGGCCAGCAAGTCGCTGGCCAGAAGAAACAATGCGCCCAGAAGGGCCGAGCCGGTCAGTACCACCCCTTCGCCAAAACCCAGCAAGCGCCTTGTGATGTGCGGAATAATGAGTCCCACAAAGGCAATTACCCCAAAGAAGGCTACGGTGACCGCGGTAATGAGGGAGGCCACCACGACGCTGAGCATGCGCAGGCGGTTGACACGGATACCCAGACTGGCGGCAACCTCGTCGCCGGCATGCAGGGTGGATAGGGAAAAGGTGTTGGCCAGAAACCACAGGAGGGCGGGCAGCAGGGCCAGGGCCATAATGCGAACATTTTGGGGCGTGGCTTTTCCCAGGTCGCCAAACATCCAGGAGACGATGGCCGCCAGTTCTACATCGTCGGACAGGTATTGGAGCAGGGAGGTGGCTGAGCCGAAAAGGGCGGAGATGATGATGCCGGCCATAATCAGTGTTTCGGGTGAAGCGCCCCGCCAGCGGGCGATGCCTGTAATAAAAAGGGCGCAGAGCAGGCCAAAGAGAAAGGCCGAGGCGCTGATGAGCCAGGGATTGTTGGCCAGCATGCCCAATTGCGCTTGTCGGGCCCAATGCCCCAGCATTACAATGGCCAAGGCCGCACCAAACATCGAAGCCGCACTCAGTCCCAAAGTATAGGGCGAACCCAAAGGATTGCGGATGACCGTTTGTATAACAGCCCCGGAAATGGAGAGTGCTGCCCCGGCCATGAGGGCAGCCAGTACCCGGGGCAGGCGAATGCCCAGCACAATTTGTTGCACCCCGGCGTCGTCTCCTTTAATAAGGGCGTCCGCAATTTCACGCAGTCCCAAATCCGAGCTGCCCAGCGCCAGAGCCGGTAGTATCAGCAGCAGGAGGAGGACCAGCATAAGGAGCAACAGCAGGTGCTGTTTTCGTTTTTGTTGCCGGGGTTTTTGCATCAGTGCTTCAGTTTTTGCCAGGCGGGATAAATTTGCAGGAGGTCCTCCGAAACATCCGTACCCAAAAAGAAACGATAGATTTCTGCCCTGCGCTGTTCAAAGTCGCCCTGCGAAAGTCTTTCAGGAAAAACCACCGAGGCGGTAAACCAGGCGTTGATCAGCAGGTTTTCGTAATTGGTGGCGTAAAAATTATGGGGCATGAAGGTATGTACGCGGTCTTTAGCAAAGGCCGATAGCAGTTGTGGCAGCGGGGCCTCCGGACGCAGGTCCTCCTGCGAAAGATGCAGCCCCGCTGCATCTATAAAAAGGTAGTCGGGTTGCCAGACCAGGAGCTGCTCCGGATCGATGCTTAGGGCACGGTTGCTGCGAGTTGCTTTGTTTTGTACCAGCGCGGTCGCCGGTTGTTGCAGTCCCAGCCAGGTGAAAGCCTCGTACTCCGGCAGGGTGGAGGAGAGACCTCTTGCCCCGCTGAAGCTGACGCCACCGAGGTAGACCGAGGGGCCTTGTGTGGGAGTCTGCTTGTCGACCAGTGCTTGCAGTTCCCCGATTTGTTGGTCGATGAAGCTCAGGAGTCGGTCGCCCCGTTCCTGTTTGCCCAGTACATCGGCCAAGAGCGTGACAGCTTGGTTAAACTGCTCTCGGCCTTGCAACAGATTGCCGGGTGTAAGGGCCAGGACGGGGATTTTGGTGAGTGCTTGCAAGCGCTCGGCCTCCTGTCGGGAAGCGTTGCTGAAGACCAGCAGATCGGGGGCGTTGTGTGCCAAAAGCTCGGGATCACCGCCGTGGGAGGGTCCCACTTGCGGGAGTGCCCGCAAGTGCTCTTGCGCATGCCAGTAGGGACGTCCGGGTCGTCGTTCCATTTCTTCCACCCCGCTCAGTCGCTCGCTCGCCTCCAGGTACACCAGCAGGCGTACCGCTCCGGCACCCAATCCCACAATGCGCGCGCTGTGCTGGGGTACTTTCACCTCCCGGTCGAGCATGTCGCGCACCACCCGGTAGTCGCCTTGTTCCGCTCCGGCGGAAGGGCGGCTTGTGCAGGCGAAGCCAAGGCTCAGCAGAAGCAGTATAAGCAGGGGGAGCAAGTGGGTACGTTTTGTTGGCATGGTGCAGCTTTTCATGGCTCAGGGCTTTGTTGTTTCATGGGGAAGGGGTCTGCTCATGGTCAGCTTGCCGTGTTGCACGCCCTTTCTTTTTCCAGCGAAACGCCAAAGCGGACCACACTCATAGTAATACTTTTTTAGTAATTCGTGTTATCTGGTCAAAAATAAGGGATTTTTGTTGCCCCACCAATCTCTTAAGACGATTTGCGGTACAATTGTTGGGGATTGTTTGTAATTTGATGCCTGCTTTATTTACGTCATACTTTTTGCTATGCCTCGCAATATTTACATCCTTATCCTTTGGTTGGTTTTGTTGGCCGGCTGTCAGAGTCAACGCATGACCAGCCCTGCCTTTACCGATTTTGAAGTGCTTTGGCAGCGGGCCGATTCGCTGGAGCAACTGGCCTTGCCCCGTTCCGGCCTTGCTGTGGCCGACACCATTCTTTTACAAAGTCGCCAAGCGCAAAGCACCAACGACTACATCAAGGGTCTTTTGTACCGCATTCGAATGAACGAGCAGCTGTTCGACGATGCCACAGAACGCAACATCAGGGAGCTGGAAGCGGAGTTGGAAGCGCTTTGGGTGCCGGCACGACAGTTGACGCACAGCATTCTGGGCGATTTGTACCGGACGTATTATCAGCAAAACAGGTGGCGCTTGTTGGAAGAAGGGGCGGCTGTGAGCGGCAGCTCGCGATGGAGCGATTGGACGGCGCAGGAACTGGCTGGAAAGGCCCGGCAGCATTACCGCTTGTCGCTAAGCGATAAGGCGGTGCTGGCTTCAGAGCCTTCTGAGAACTACCGGCCGCTGTTGTTGGAGGGAGAGGAAAAGCTGTACTTGCGGCCCAGTCTCTACGACCTGTTGGTGGAACGCACGCTGAGGGTCTTTTTGGGCGAGCAGCTGTATGAGCTGCCCGGCGCGGAGGGGGTGGACTGGACCCAGGAGGCCTTGTTGCAAGACCGGGAGCGTTTCCTGGCCATGGACTTGGCGGAGGGCGATTCGCTGAGTCTGCAGGCAGAGGCCCTGACTTTGTTGCAGGAGTGGTTGCAGTACAGGCAGCACGAGGCGAGCACCGAGTTGTGGTGCGATGTGGACCTGCTGCGTTTGGAATTGTTGTATCCCTTGTACCAGGGGGACAAGGGGGAGGCGCTTTATGAGCAAGGTCTCCTTCAACTGGGCGACGAAGTGGCTGGGAGTCCCGCCCAGGCCCGGGTGCTTTTTCATCGGGCCTTGTTTTATCAGACGCGTGCCTATCAAAGCGAGGAGGACCAACGCAACTGGTTGGGCGAGGCCCTTGCTCTGGCACTCCAAATTCAGGAGGATTTCCCCGAAACCGAGGCGGCGCGTTTGGCGCACAGTCTCCAAACCGTGTTGGAGCAAGGGGGACTGGAGTTGGAAACACCGGGAGTGCTGCCTTGGGGACAGCCCTTGGACTACCAGGTATCTTATGTGAATGTGGACAGTCTCCATGTGGCGCTTTACGCGCTGGAGCAGCCCGATATAGCGGATTTTCGGGAGCCTGGCGAGGCCTGGCTGCTGCGGCAGTTGGAAGGCGGGACTCCGAAGCTGAAACAAACCATAGACTTGCCGCATTACGATGATTTTAAGCAGCACAAGGCAGCCTTGCGCCTGGGGGAGACTTTGCCTTATGGCCTTTATGCCCTGGTGGTGTCCGACAGTCTTTTTTCTGCACAGGGCCCCGGGGCGTCTGAGCTTTTTCGTTATGCCCTGATTCAGGTGAGCGACATGACGGTGTTGCAGATGACTTATGGCGACAGTCTATTGCTGGCGTTGCGCGATCGCCTTTCAGGTGCTGGCCTGGGTCCCGTAAAGGTGGGCGCCTACGAGACAAAGATGGGCGCCGGGCCTTTGGTCGTGGAGACTTCTTCCGCCGGAGATGTGGTGCTGCCTTTGAAGGGTACTGGAGGCCGACAAATGCGTTTCTTTTTAGAGAAGGGGGCGGACCGCTTTTTTACCCGTCCATTGTGGATTTCCGGGTCCTATAAACAGCCATTAAGGGTGGCGCAGCGCGATTTTGTGCTGACCGACCGGGCGGTGTACCGTCCCGGGCAAAGGGTGCATTACAAAATCATTGCCATGGAGCGGGATACCCTGGGTCTTTCCCGGGTCCTTGCGGATGAGCGTCGGGAAGTTGTGCTCTACGATGTAAACCACCGCGAACTGAGTCGCCACAGTCTTAGCACCAACACCTACGGCTCCGCTTCCGGGAGCTTTGTCCTCCCGCAGGGCGAGCTGAATGGAGATTTTATGTTGCGGACAAGCAGGGGCGCGACTTCCGTTTTGGTGGAGGCCGTTAAGCGTCCCCGCTTTCAGGTAAAAGTTTTGCCTTTGGAGGGCCAGGCGCGATTGGGTCAGCGCGTTCGCCTGACCCTGCGTGCCGAGCTCTTGAATGGCTTGCCCCTGGCCGGGGCTGAGGTGGCCTGGCGGGTACAAAGGGGACAACACTATTGGCGGCTGCCGCGGGCGCAGCAGCCGCTTGCTGCCGGTAAAGGACTTACCGATGCCGAGGGACAGCTGGAAATAAGTGTGGAGACTTCTGCAGAGGAGGCGACTCAGTCCTTTGGCTTCGGAAGCGTTTTTCTTGTAGAAGCCGATGTTACGGCACCCGGCGGAGAAACCCACAGCAGCAGCGGTTCTTTTGAGTTGGGCCAAAAGGGCGGCCGTCTCTCTCTGCAACTGCAGGACCGCTTTGTGGCGGAGGACCTGAAAAAGTTGCCGCTGCGGGTGGACTTACAGAACCTGTCGGGGCAGGACCTGGAGGGGCGTGTGGCTTACAGTATTGAGGCCTTGAAGGTGGCTGCACCGGATTATCGGGTCGAAGCCGATACCTTTTTGTACGACTTGCCTGAGCCGCTGCCGCGCGAAGTGGTGCTGGACAGGGTAAGTCGGGGCAGTATGGAGGTGAAGGGGCGGTGGATGCAAGAGTTGAACCTGGACAAAGCACTCGGAGAGGGTTATTATCGTTTTACGGCCAGCTGGGTGGATGCCTGGGGCGATACCTTGCGGGTCGAAGACCGCTTTACGGTGCTGCATCCCAAGTCGAACCGCTATAAATTATCTGAAGTCCTCTCACTGGTGCATGTGGGCGACGACCAACTTTTACCGGGTCAAGAGCTGCACTTACGCCTTGCTTCGGTTTATCCCGGCGTTCAGGCCCAGGTGCTGGTGCAGCTCGCTGGGGAAATACTCTACAACAAGCCGCTGGCCTTAAACGGAAAGTGGGAAAACCTTCGTCTTCCCCTCCCTGCCGGTCGCACCGGCAGCCTCAGCGTACAGGTCCTTTTGCCCCACCACAATCGCATCGCCTCCCAGCAGCTTTCCCTGGAGGTCGAGGCGGTCTCCGAACAGCTCGAGTTGAGTCTCACAGCCCCGGAAGACCCCCTCTTGCCGGGAAGTCCCCAAACCTGGCAAGTAAAATTGCGCGATGCCCAGGGGCAGCCCGTATCGGCCGAAGTCACCGCTCTGCTGTACGATATTGCCCTGGACGCTTATCGCGGGCACAGCCTGCCCGTCCTCAATTTTCCGCCGCCTTATCAGCCCTTTTTGCGCTGGGACAGCCATGCCGGGTTCTTTGCTTATTCCGGCGGTCGCTCCTTGCCCTACAGGCAGCTGGCTTTTGAGCAGCCCTATCCGGCCTTTATGTGGACCCACACCAAGGATTTCACCTTTGGTCGCGGTCCCCTGTTGAAGTCGGCCCGCAGCGCTGCTGTACTAAACATGGCAGATGATGAGGTCGCTTTTGCAGAAGACAGGGCGATGTCGGGCGCTGTGGAAGAAGAAATGATTCCCATAACGCGACAAGAAGAGGTGGCGCCTCAAGCGCCCCCTCCGCCCCCCGGAACAGCAACTCCCATTCGCAGCAATCTGAGGGAGACCGCCTTTTTTCTTCCGCACCTCGAAACCGATGAAAAGGGGGAGGCTGTTTTTGATTTTACCCTTCCCGAAGCGCTCACCGGCTGGCGCTTCCTGGCCTTGGCCCATACCAGGGACGGTCGCTCGGTCGGAATGGAGGCCCTGCGGGTAACGCGTAAGGATTTGATGGTGCTGCCGCAATGGCCCCGAATCTTGCGAGAGGGCGATGAGCTTTATTTTACTGCCCGAATTCTCAACAACAGCCGTCACCAATTGGGCGGCATGGCACATATCACGGTCCGCGATGCCCTGAGTGGTCAGACCCTTCCCATGCCCGGACTGGATGCCCTGAGCTGGGAGGCCGAAGCGGGAGAGGCGGTTTTGGTAGATTGGCGTGTGAAGGTGCCTGAGGGACTAAGGGGACTGGAGCTGGTGTTGTCGGCGACTTCGGGACAGTTGCACGATGGCGAACAGCAAGTGGTGGCGGTCCTCCCCGCCCGCACACTCCTTACGGATACCCGTCCCTTCTTTTTCAATAAGGCGGGTCATTACGATTTGGAATTGCCGATCTTGCTGGAGGGAGCCGGCCAGCGCTTTGAACGCTTTACGCTGACCTATACCGAGAATGCGGCCTGGGAGGTGTTGGGTGCCCTGCCCTGGTTGCAGGAGCAGGCTTATGACAATGCCGATCAGGCTTTTAACCGCTTTTTTGCTGCAAGCGTGGCCCGTCAGATTTTTAAGCAGCATCCCCAAATTGAGCGCGTGCTCAAGGCCTGGGCGAGTCTCCCCCCCGAAGAGCATTCGGTGTGGGAGACTGCTTTGGAGCGACAGCCGGAGCTCAAAATGGCCTTGCTGACGGCCACGCCCTGGTTGCGGGAGGCGGAAAGTGATGCGGAAAGGCGTCGTCGTCTGGCGGCTTTGGTAAGCGAAGGGGCGCTCGACAGGGAGCGCTACGAGGCGCTTCAGCGCCTGGAGACCTTGCAACTTTCGAGTGGGGCCTGGCCCTGGTTTCAGGGGATGTCGGCCTCTGCCGGAATTACCTCACAAATAGTGGAGGGCTTTGCTTACTTAGAGCGCATGGGTGCAGATGCAGGGGAGGCCCGGGAGCTGGTCGACCGGGCCCGGCAATGGTTGCTGAGCGAATTGGCCGATCATAAACGAAGGGCGGAGGCGGCCCTGAAGCAGGGTGCTGATTGGGACGAGGAGGGGGACTTCTTTCTTGCTCCCCAGGTGGTTCGACAAGTCCACGCTTTGAGTGGGGTGGAGGAGCTGCGTGGCGACAGTACCCTCTTGTACTGGGTCGATCGCCTGGAAGCGTATCCGCCCAGGGAGAACATGGCGCTCCTGGCCCGCTCCTTGCAAGTCATGCACCGTTTTGGGCGCAGTGCAGCAGTCGAACGCCAGCAGGCAGCACTACAGGAGCATTTGTTGGTGGGTGAGGGCACCTACTACTACAAATTTCCAGCAGGGCCCTATTGGTATCAGGCACCGGTGGAGACCCAGGTGGCGGCGCTCGAAGCCCTGCGTGAAGTAAGGGCTCCCGCCGAAGTCCTGGCCGGTATGGAAAATTGGCTGATTCAGCAAAAACGTACGCAACATTGGGGCAGTACGCGGGCCACCGTAGCGGCCGTGTATGCCCTGGCCAGTTCTGAACGACCGCTTTTTACCTCCCACAACAAAGATGTGTTGCGGGTGGGGGAGCAGGACTTGCGCTTCGGGACCGAGGCACCGGGCAGCGGCTTTCGCAGTCTCTCCCTTCATGGCCCTGCCGTAACACCCGAATACGGTCGCATCCGTCTCGACAAAACCTCCGACTCCCCCTCTTACGCATCCCTGATGGTAAGTCGTTTTGCGGCCGATTCCCTCGTGGAAGCCGGTGGCTTTTTGACCGTTGAGCGCCAAGTCCTTAGGCGGGTACTGGTCGGCACCCGGGAGCAGTGGCTGCCGGTAGGCGACAGTCTTGAGATAACACCGGGCGATCGGCTCATGGTTCGGGTCGTGGTGGAAAGTCCCCAAGCCCTTGAATTTGTGCACTTGCACCTGCCCCGGGCCAGTCTGCTGGAGCCGGCCAATCCTCTTTCGGGTTACCGTTATGCGCAGGGTCTGGGTTATTATTTGTCGCTGACCGATGCCGGAGCCGATGTCTTTATTGACCATTTGCCCCGCGGCCGTTTCAGTCTCACCTTTGAGCTGAATGCCGCCATGCAGGGGCGGGCCAGTGAGGGACCGGCACGTGTGCAGTGTTTTTATGCACCTGAATTTGCCGGGTTCAGCAAGGGTGGCACAATAAATGTAAAGAAAGGAGACCGGTAGGACAGTCCTGCAAAAGAGGTTTTGAATGGAGGCTGCGACAGGTTGTCTGCCTTCCGGTTGAATAATAGGGAAATACAATTAAGCAATGAGGAATTTAAGGTTTTGGACGGTTGTTATGTTGGCGCTGCTGGCGCTTCCCGCACTTTGGGGCCAGTCGAAAGGTCAGGAGATGAAGGACGAGGGCCTTCGCTTAATGGGTCGCGGGGTGATGGATTCGGCGATGGTATTGCTCGATCAGGCGGTCTTGCTGGGCGTAAGCGATGGCGAGGTTCTGGGTGCCCAGGCCTTGTTGTATCTGGAGCAGGGCGATGCCCAGCGGGCCCTGGAGAAGGCGGTGGATGCGCGCAAGGACCAACAGCGTCCTTCGCCCGATGCCTGGGTGGCGGGTACGCTGGCCCACGCTGAGTTGGGCAATGTGAGTCAACGCGACCGTTGGCTGGAGCAGGGCCTGGAAGCCTTTCCGGGTGATTACCGACTCTTGTACCATGCCGGTCGTTTTGCCATACCTTTTGATCCCGAAAACGGGCAGCGCTATCTCTTACGGGCCATCTATGCTTATCCGGCTTTTGGTGAAGCCCATCTTTTGCTGGGTGAGCAGATGTACCGCAGGGGCGAGAATCTGAAGGCAGCCTTGCCCATGTTGTATTACCTGACCATGTTTCATGATGAGGCGCACAGTGCCGATTTGGTAGCCGCCCTGGAAAGGCTGTACGACAGCTGGTCGGCCAACCAGGAAAGCATTTCTAAGTTCTCACGAGCCAGCAGTGGTTTTAAGTCGGACTTTCTGCCCCAAGCTTTTTCGGGCACACGGGATGAGAAAGGCGATTGGTTTGTGGCACAAACCATGGCTTTGATGGCACACATGTCGCAGGTCGAAGTGAACTCCGAGGATGCCCTCTGGGTGTTTTACAGCGACTTTTTTAAGCAGATTCATCATCTCGAATTTGCCGAGGCTCTGGCCCACCACATTGCCTACAGTCGTTACCCCGATCTGAGTATGCTGTGGATCAACGACAATCCGCGGGAATACGAAATGCTTGGCGACTGGATGTTGCTGCAGTAAAGATTAATTCTTTTTCTGTGCGTTTGTCATTGTTATTCAATGGCTAACAACCGTTCAATCCAATTGTTAAAGCGTGGACACCTTTCCCGAATTTTATCCAGACCGATTTCCTGTGCCAATAGCGACCCATATACCACCTTGCTGTAATCACCAATAATTATAATTCTCTTCATTTTGAAAAAGGTTGAGCCGAGTTAATAATATTTCGTTCCCATAATTCGCCAAGGGTGTGTTCTTCGAGCCAACCTTTTAACTTGCCTTCATCTAAGCGTTTGAATATGGATTGGTTTTCTATGGTGCTGCGGTCAACGGTAACAATGTCATTTGTTTCAAAACAATCAACAAGGTTAACCGACTGGGTTGAAATAATTAGTTGTGTTTTATTTGACGCCAGTTTTATTAAACCTGCCAATTTTTGTATTGCTTGTGGGTGAAGCCCTAATTCCGGTTCATCAATAACTATTACGGCAGGAGGCTTTGGTTGCATTAATACCGTAGCTAGAGCAATAAAACGCAATGTGCCATCAGAAAACTGATAGGCATTGAAATTTGAGTTAGGGTCGCCCTTCTCAATCCAACGCAATTCTATTTCGGTTTTATTCAGTTTTTTAGGTTGCAGAATCAATTTGTCGATATAGGGCGCAATTGATTTTATCGTTTTCTCAAGTCGAGAAAATGATTTGGGATGCTCTTCTTGCAAGTAGTATAGAAATGCCGGAAGATTTCGTCCATCGGTTTTAAGAGAATCGTTGTCATTGATATCACATTCACGCCGAAGCATTGAAGTTGCTGAAGTGTCATGGAAATGATAAATTTGAATATTGGATAAATACTTCTTCAGATAGTTGTTTCGAAAAGAATCCGAACTTGGAATATTCGATTCTTGAATATTTGAAGTTCCATAATATCCTTTTGTATTATCATTCCTTATTACATTATAACCAGATGCTTCCTGTGCAATAAATAAGCCACCATCTTTAGTTTGAGCCAGGTTAAATCGATAGGCATTATTGTTTTGCGCATCTTCGGAAAAAATCATTTCGCCAAACACGGTTTCCGTTATTTTCCGGCCAAAGTGGAGGATGTTGTCTGCTTTTTCTTCAATCACATATCGTTGCAATTGTTGATTAAAAATGGCGTGGAGTAACTTGAAAAACGAAATAAAATTACTTTTTCCAGCACCATTGCTTCCAATAAACACATTGATTGGTTTAAGTTCCAACTCTAAGTGCTTTATTGATTTAAAACCTTTTATTTCTATATATTCAATCATAATTGTTCAGGTTTAAAACCGGGATATATTCCTTAGGATTTTTCAAGTTTGGTTGATACAATGAGCTCCCTGACATCAACATTAAGTTGCGCTGCTATTTCAATCATGGTTTCAATACCGGGTTGCGATTCATTGGTACACCATCTTGAAACTGTGGTTAAACTTTTCCCTAACTGTTCAGCCAACCATTTATTGGTTTTATTCTGCTCAGCAAGAACAATTTTCAACCTGTTAATTTGCTTTCTTTCATTCATAATATGCAAATTACGTATCTTTTTTTAACTGTGAAGCTAATTTAGTAAACTAAAATGAAATTTCTAAATTATGTAATTGAAATGGTGCTTGATCTACTTGAGTCCTGCTTTATAGTTGGAGACCAATATGCCTGCCAAATCCCATAGCGATGTTAAGGGTTCAAGGTTTATGATCAGTTGTTTGGAGGAAGGCACTTTTGAAAAAGATCGTTACAAACAAAACCCCGGTAAATCCGGGGTTTTGTTTGTAAAACATTGTCTATTGCACAGCCCTTTAGTGAATGATTTGGAGCAGGAGTTCTTCCTTGCTGAGTTTGCCGCCGGCCAGAAGCATGGCGGTGTCGATGAGGGCCAGGTGGGAGTAGGCCTGTGGGAAATTCCCCAAGAGGCGTTTCGTCTCAAAATCGAGGTCCTCACTGAATAGTCCCAGGTGGTTGGAATAGCTCAGAAGCTGGTCGAATTTTTTCCGGGCTTCTTCTTCCTCTCCAATCATGTAGAGGGCTCTGACGAGCCAAAAGGAGCAGATGGTGAAGGCCGAAGAGGGTTCGCCAAAGTCGTCCTTGTTGCGGTAGCGGAACATGAGGTCTTTATGGCCGAGCTCCTTTTGTATGGCTTTTACGGTGCTGACAAATTGGGGATCCTTGCCGGCAATGAAGCCGTAAAATTCCATTTGCAGTACCGAAGCATCCAGGTCAGCTACTCCGTAGGCCTGGGTAAAGGCTTGTTTTTCTTCGTTCCAGGCCTTGGTGAGGATGTCTTGTTTTATTTTCTCCCGCAGCGGCATCCATGCTTCGGCCTGGTCGCGTTGTTGCAGAAGGGACGCAATTTTTATGGCACGATCTACGGCTACCCAGCAAAGCACTTTGCTGAAGGTGAAGTGACGGTCGTTTTGCCGCATTTCCCAGATGCCTTTATCGGGCCGCTTCCAGTTGCGTTCTACGGCCCTTACCATGTTGCGGGTAATGGTCCAAAGTTCCTCACTGTGTTCGAGGGTGACCGAGAACAGCTGGAAGTGTTGGTAAATGACATCCATCAGGATGCCGTAGATGTCGTTCTGTTTTTGTTTGTAGGCGGCGTTGCCGGTGCGTACAGGGGCTGAATGGCAGTAGCCCGACAGGTGGTCGAGTGTTTCTTCGGTCAGTTTTTTCTCCCCGTTGATGCCGTACATGATTTGGATGCGCTCGTCTTTCTCTGGCAATAAATCGGTGATGAAGCGCAGGTAGTCGTTGGCCAGGTTGTAGTGGTCGAGACTGGTCATGACTTTGATGACCATGGAGGCATCGCGTATCCAGCAGAAACGGTAGTCCCAGTTGCGCACTTCTCCTACCGTCTCGGGCAGGGAGGTGGTGAGGGCAGCCAGTATGGCGCCGCTTTTTTGGTAGCTGAGGAGCTTTAATACCAGGGCGCTGCGTGCAATGGCGTCGTTGTATTTTCCAAAACGGGTGGTGCGCTCGGCCCAGGTGAGCCAGTAGGCTTTGGTGCGTGAGAGTTTGGTGTACGAGCGTTCGACAGTTTGTTTCAGCAGTTTTTGGTTGTAACTCAGAAGTACAAACTCGTCTTTGGTGAGGGTGAGCAGTTGCCGGCAAACTACGTTGGAGATGTTCATGCTCGAATACAGGTACATGGAGTCGTAATTGCCCTTGGCGGTTTGGGCTTTTACAAAACTTTTGTATATGTCTATTTGTGTGGGGTGTTTGCTGTATTCGAGTCTGGGATCGTAGGTTATGCGAAAAGTAGGGGCTCCCTCAATGTGCTTGAAGTAACGAATGACATCGGGGGGCATGTAGTAATTGCCGTTGTCGAGTTTGTAGCGCGGCATAAAGTCGTGTACTTCAAAGATGCCGTCGGTACAGGTAAAGCGGGTGATGAGTATGTTGGTGTTCCAATCGTATTTCTGGGATATTTGAGCCTCCGTCTCCGGCAGAATTTCAAAACTGCCTCCCTTCTCTTCGTCGAGCAGTTTGCCAAATACTGAAGATGAATCGAATTTGGGCAGGCACAACCACTCGATGGCTCCTTTGTCCGACACCAGGGCACCGCTGCGACAATTCCCGATGATGCCGTAGTTCAGACTGCGTTCACATTGTTTCTTCATACGCTGTTTATGATTTTTGCTTTAAAAGGTAACGTAAAGAAGCTAAAAAGGATTCAGAAAAGAAAGCCGGAGGCCTTCCGATTTCGCTCGTCCTGCTGGGAAAAGTTCTTTCTTTTGCCTATATTTGTTTAGAATCGTTCTTGATTTTTTGCCAACCCAAAAATTCTACTGTTTTATGAAGAAACTACATATTGTATCCAACCGACTGCCTTTTAGTATTACTTATGACGAAGATAAACCCGGGCTGGAACCCAGTGTGGGTGGATTGGCTACGGGGATGAATTCGGTTTATAAGGATTTTAACGGAAAGTGGATTGGTTGGCCGGGCATTGCTTCGGACACCAAATCGCCCATTGAGCTTAAGCAGGTGGAGGCTTTGCTGGCTAAGGAAGGTTGTGAGTCGGTGCACCTAACGGCGCATGAGGTGGAGGAATTTTACGAGGGGTTTTGCAACAACACCATTTGGCCGCTTTTTCATTATTTCCCACAATATGTTGATTTTCATTCCGAGTTTTGGGAGGCCTATGTGGCTGTGAACCGGAAATTTGCCGATAAAACCCTGGAGGTGCTGGGTGAGGGCGATTATGTTTGGGTGCACGATTATCAGTTGATGCTCGTCCCCGAGATGATTAAGCGGGAACGGCCCGACATCACCATCGGCTACTTTTTGCACATTCCTTTTCCGTCTTATGAGGTCTTTCGCATTCTGCCCTGGCGTAAGGAGCTGCTGAAGGGCTTGTTGGGTGCCGACTTGATTGGTTTCCATACTTACGATTACGAGCGACACTTTTTGAGCAGTGTGCGCCGTCTTTTTGGTTATGAGATCAATTTCAATCAAATTCATATCGACGACCGGATTATTCTGGCGGATGCTTTCCCGATGGGGATTGATTACGATAAGTTTGCCGAGGCGGCCAGTCGTATTCATCAAACGCCTTTGAAGGACCGTTCGGAGGTGCATCGTGAGTTGGAAAAGTACTTTTTAATGGATCCGGACCGGAAGCTGATTCTTTCGATCGATCGTCTGGATTATTCTAAGGGCATTCCGCATCGCTTGCGGGCTTTTAATAAGTTTTTGGAGCGACACCCCGAGTACCATGGCAAGGTGAGTTTGATTATGTTGGCTGTACCTTCGCGCAATAATGTGATTCACTATCAGCGGCTGAAGAGTGAGGTGGATGAGCTCGTGGGCAGCATCAATGGTTTGTACGGCAACATCAATTATACCCCGGTATGGTATTTTTACCGCTCCATGCCTTTCCAAAACTTGGTGGAGATGTACAGCATGTCCGACGTGGCTTTGATTACACCGGTTAGAGATGGAATGAATCTGGTGGCGAAGGAATATGTGGCCTCGCGCATTAATCAGACGGGTGTTATGGTGTTGAGCGAAATGGCGGGTGTGGTTAAGGAGATGGGAGAAGCTGTGGTGATTAATCCCAACGATGAGAACGAAACGGAGCGGGCCATTCTGCAGGCGCTTGAAATGCCGGGCGAGGAACAGGTGAAGCGGATGACTGCCATGCAAAAGCGTCTGAAGCGCTACGATGTGTTCAAATGGGCCAAGGATTTTGTAGGGGCCTTGCAGCGGGTAAATCGTTTGCAGAAGGACTTTTTGGCGAAGAAAATCACCGATAAAATCAGCGAGGAGCTGGTTGGCCGATATAAGAAGGCGAAGAAGCGGGCCATCTTTTTGGACTACGATGGCACCCTTAAGGGTTTTAAGGACAATCCGCAGGAGGTGCAGCCCGATGCTGAGCTGGAGCATTTGATTGAGGAGTTGACCAGCATTGAGCAGAATGTGGTGACCATCATCAGTGGGCGCGATAAGGAAACGCTGGGGCGTTGGTTCGAGGGCAAACAGGTGAATCTGATATGTGAGCACGGGGTTTGGTTGAAGCGTTTGGGCGGTGACTGGGAAATGCTGGCCAATGCCTCCAACTCTTGGATGCCGATGATTAGGCCGGTGCTCGACAGTTATGTGGACCGTACACCGGGTTCCTTTTTGGAGGAGAAGAATTATTCGTTGGTGTGGCATTTTAGAGGTGCTGAAGCTGAGCTGGGTGAGTTGCGTGCCAAGGAATTGCGCGATGAGCTGACTGGTTTGGTGGCCAACCACAATCTGGAGATTATGGAGGGCAACAAGGTGGTGGAAGTGAAGACCGGCGGCATCAATAAGGGGGCTGCGGCCAATAATTTTTTGATGAATATGGATGCCGACTTTATAATGGCGATGGGCGACGACTGGACCGATGAGTTTTTGTTCCGTGAATTGCCCGATACGGCCGTTACCATAAAGGTTGGCATTAAGCACACGAGTGCTTCGTACAAGTTGGAGACCGTTGAAGCGGTGCGTAAGTTTCTGAAGCAATTGGCCTAGGCCTATTGCTTTTATTTTTATATCTAATACAGATTTATGAGCAATCAACATTTTCAGGTGCCACCTCAGGTGGCTGCCTTAATTAAGAATGCACGTCAAATAATCCTGGGGGCCCTGGTGCTTTTGCTGGTGTGGACCGGGTTTTTTCAGGTGGGACCTGAAGAGGTGGGTGTTATTACCCGCTTTGGCAAATATACCAGGGAGGTGAATCCCGGACTGAATTTTAAGATTCCTTTGGTGGAGCGGGTGATTAAGGTTGCGGTAGAGCGCCAGGAAAAGCAGGAGTTTGGTTTTCGCACGGTAGAGGCCAACGTGCGCTCGGAGTATACCAAGCGGGGTACTGCAGATGAGTCGCTGATGTTAACCGGCGATTTGAATCTGGCCGATGTGGAGTGGGTGGTGCAGTACCGCATCAGCGATGCCTACAGTTATTTGTTTAAGGTGCGCCATCCTGAGAATACTTTACGTGATATTTCGGAATCTTCAATGCGTCAAGTGGTGGGTGATCGTACCGTAAATGAGGTGCTGACCGTGGGGCGTTCGGAAGTGGCGCTGGCGGTGGAGGAATTGATTCAGCGTTTGAGCGATGAATACGAGTTGGGTATTCGGGTTGAGCAGGTGGTGTTGCAGGATGTTACGCCCCCGGATCCTGTGAAAAGTGCCTTTAATGCCGTGAATGAGGCGCAACAGGAAAAGGAAACCCTGATTAATCAGGCCAAGAGTGAGTACAATAAGGTGATTCCGCATGCCCGTGGGCAGGCCCGTGAAACCATTCAAAAGGCTGAGGGGTATGCTTCGGCCAGGGTGAATAATGCGCAAGGGGAGGCTACGCGTTTTGAACTGCTTTATCAGGAGTATGTGAAGGCGCCGGAGGTGACGCGCCGTCGTTTGTATATGGAAACCATGCAGCGGGTGCTGCCTGAGTTGGGCAACAAAATCATTACCGACCAGGAGGGCAACAATGTGCTGCCTCTGTTGCAAATGCCTTTGAGTCCGGCCAACAAGCAGTAGTCACCAACCCAAAAAAATGTACAAAATGAAGAAAACAATAGTATTGATACCCGTATTAATTATTCTGCTGATTGTTGGATTTGGCAGTGTTTACGTGGTTAATGAAACGCAGCAGGTGGTTATTACCCAGTTTGGTCGTCCCGTTGGAGAAGCGGTTACCACACCAGGCCTTAATTTTAAGCTGCCCTTTATTCAGAAGGTGAATTATTTTGATAAGCGATATTTGGAGTGGGATGGCGATGCCAACCAAATTCCGACCCGCGACAAGAAGTTTATTTTTGTGGATTCTTATGCCCGTTGGCAAATTACCGATCCTTTGAAATTTTTCATTCGTCTCACGAATGAAAGGGGAGCCATGTCGCGGATTGCCGATATTTTAGATGGCGAAACGCGCGACCATGTGGCCAATCATAATTTGGAAGAGGTGGTGCGTACCAGCAACCGTACTCCTGTGGCTACCGATGTTATTTCTGAAATGCTGTCCGATTCGCTGGTGCAAATTGAGGTGGGGCGCCAGCGCATTCAGGAAATGATTCAGGAGTCGGCCAATCGCCAGGCCGCAGATTTGGGAATTGCCATCCTCGATTTCAAAATCAAGCGCATTAATTATGAGGAGGAGGTGCGCGAACAGGTGTACAACCGGATGCGCAGTGAGCGCATGCGTATTGCCGATGAGTTTCGTTCGGAAGGACAGGGGGAGGCTTCTTCCATCAACGGTGAAAAGGAGCGGGACTTGCAGGTGATACAATCGACAGCCTTTAAGGAGGCGGAGGAAATTATGGGTAAGGCCGATGCCGAGGCGGCATCAATATATGCTGGGGTGTACGACCGGTCGGCAGCTTCGCGTGAGTTGTATGCTTTTATGAAGGCGATGGAGACTTTTGAGAAGACCTTTGACGGGGAGACTCAGGTTATTTTATCGACCAAGAGTGAACTCTATAAGTATTTGAAAGATATGCGCTGATTTTTTCGGCGGGCCAACAGGTGCCTTCGGGCGCTTGTTGGTTTTTTTTGTAATAGATTACAGTTTGACAGTGTGGCGGATTTTCCGCTGACGCTTTACTCGAAATATTCCAACAAAAACTGTTAATTTGTAATAAAAAATTGGTTTATTTGAGCTTGTTTTAAACTTTAAATCCGACACCATCATGCAAATTGAGGGACTTCCAAAGGCTTTTTTGCGGAAAGAGGCACGTGAGTACATCGACCTGTACCGGTCGCTGGGCGAAAGGGCCGAGGTTTTTTTGCCCAATTACGTTTTCGATAACCTTCAGGCGTTTGTGCGACTGTGTTACGAAGAGCCTATAGACCCTGCCCGCCAACAGGCCGAAATTCAGAAATACCTCTTGAAATTTCAGGAAGAACTTCCGGGATACTCCGATGTGGCGTTAATGCTTTACCCGCACGAGGATTCCAAGGCATTTTTATACACTTCACTTAAACAGAAATTCAATCAAAAACTGGGTTATTTTGCCGATAACGATGTGGTGGGCAAGGAAAAGAAGGCCTGGATTGAAAACATACTTGCCGGGCACGATTTGTCGGTAGGCACTCCGCCGGTTACCGAGGCGACCATTGATTATCTGGCCAAGGTTATAATAGGTAATCCTGCCCGGGAATTGCGGCGCTTTAGGGATGTAATAGGCGTGATTGGCGATATTGATGAGGCCCACTGGAATTACCTGATGGATACCCTCGATCAAATGATCAACCAGAGCACCCATTACACCACCAAGGCCGAGAAAAGCAACTTTTTGCACCGGACCGAGTGGGCGGTCAACTTTAAGGGACTCAACGGCTTTATCCGCACCGTGGTGTCGGGCAATTCGGATATGGCGGTGGAGTTGCTGCGCGGAGAGGTGCTCGGCAGGGATTGCGTAAAGGTGGTGGAGAATGTGAAGGGCGACGAACTGTTTGCCCAAATGCAAGCCGATACCTCCAGTGTTTTTGTGGTGAAGGTGAAGCACATGCGTAAGAATATGTTTTCGGGCTCGCGCTGGTTTCCTTACATCTCCCGCATTGTGGTTATTGACGATTCGCCCGAATCGGTGGCATCCAACACTTCGCTGGTTTTTAGTTTTCACAACGGCATCATCAATACCCTCAACAAGGTGCACACCAAAAAGCTGGGTGCACCTGCCAATACCCAGTTGAACCTGCGTTTGATTCTGGAGAATGTGAACCGCTCCAATTTGGTTGAATTTAAGGATTTGGTCGACGCTAAGATTGAGGAGTACAATCAGGAGTTGCAGGACCTGAAGCAGGAGCAGCTGGGCGACGCTTCGGACCTGGTGAAAAGCATCAATCTGTATAAATTCGACGGCTTTACCCGCCAGATATTGGTAGACCGCTACTCTTTGGCTCGCCTGCGAGATTTCATCCAGTTTATTCAGAATACGGTTGACGATAAAAAGCGAAAGGCGCAAAACACCGCGCTGATTGCGGATTTTGAGGCCAAAATCCGCAAGTACTTCTACAGCAATACTCCGGCGGTCCGCATAGCCACCATCCTGGAAGGGGGAGGGCGCAATCAAATCCGTACCTATGGCGATTACCTGCTGCAAAGAGAAATTAAGGCGCTGGATCCCGCTGCCGTTAAGCGCTGCAGAGTGATTCTCGATTTTATTCCCGACAACTACAAGCGTACGCTGCACAACCACTTTCACAAGAACTTCGGCATCAATCTGTTTTTGGAGCGTTACCAAAAGTTCATCACCAAGGTCGATAATGAGGCCGACAACAAGGGACGCTTTCGCAATGTGTTGATCGACCTGGGGGTGTATAAGGATTATGAGCACAAGTCGGAGGAGGAGCAAAAGATCATCCGTGGTTTCATCAGCGATTTAGGGAACCTCGACAAGACCTCCATCGCCGACGATGTGCAGATGATCATTCGCGACATCCTGTTTAATAAGGATGCCCAACCCAAGCCCTACATCGTGTACAATAAGGTCTTGGCCTGGGAGTACACCGATTTGTTTTCGGAGGAGCGTTTCAACATCAACCCCTTCGACATAGAAATTGAGAACCTCGACGATCAGCGCATCGATTACGAGCGCATTCATCGCAAGCTGGCCCGCATTAAAAATACCCTGCAGCTTTTCGACAGCAGTGGCAACTTGTGGGATCGTTTTTGCGAGAACCTTACCATCATCATCAACGATCCCTCGAATCCTACGGGCTACTCCGATTTCAACCGCGAGAACCTGATTGAATTCCTGAAGTTTGTAAACAACAGCCGGATAACCCTGCTGTTGGATGAGGCCTATACCGACAGTGTAAAAATTGACGACGAGCTGCTGCCCAAGTGGCGATCCATCTCGCGTTATGTATTCAACAACGAGAACCTCCTGTCCAAGATTCGGGTGGTATCGTCTTTGTCCACCACCAAGAATCTGGCCGGCTCGGGCGATCGGCTCGGGGCCATAGTGGCCACACCGGCTATGAATGCTGTGGTGGAGTACGCCGATGCCCGCAATACTGCGGTACGCGGCAACAGCACCTCCCTGTACTTTTTGAACGAGGTGTTGGGCGTGGCCATTCGGGCCAAAGCCATTAAGGATAAGCTGGAGGTGGAATTGCCCAAGAATGCCAGTCGCAGTAAAATTCAGCGGGTGATCGAAAACTTTTTGGTGGAACAAACCAAAGCCATGCCGGGAGGTAAGACCGGTGCCGAGACGCCGGTAAGTATGTTTGAGGGCAGTCCCCTCCACCTCTTCCTGCTCGAAGAGCTGGTGAGTCTGTCCAAACTCGACATTTTGAATTTGCCCGATGACTTTAAGTACCGCGAGGTGCCCTTCTTCGTTTATTATTTTGAGCAATTGGTGAAGGGACTGAACACTTTTAGGGTAAACAAAAACTTCCGTACCGAATCGAACCGACGACTTTCTATGGCCAAAAGGGTGGCTGCAGAAGTGCTGGAGGCTACGGAGACTACCGATGTGGACGTTATTGAGTCGGACGGCTCCTACCTTTTCAACCTGCTCTTCCATGATTTTGGCTCCTACAACGATCTGGAGATTTTCTGCAAGGCCCTGGGTGAACAGCGCGGCCTTTGTGCGCTGCCCTACAAAACCGGCGTAGTTCGTTTTTCTCTGGGGGGCTATCTCGACGGCAGCGCCCGCAGTTACGAGATTTTTGAGAAGGAGATCCGCACGGCACTGACCCTCTTCCTGGGGTATTGGAAGCAATTCCGGACCGTGGTACGCTCGGCCGGAAATGGGGGCGACAGCGAGGTCTTGATCAAAGAGGTTTTTCCGGCGCTCAGGCAGAATGCCTGGATGGATGCCGTGCTGGAGGATTTTAAAGCCATTCGGGATTTGAAGAAGCAGTCGAACAAATCCTTAAAGATCAACGACAACAGGTCGCTCTACCACGCTTCGCCCCAGCTCAGCGGGGTAGCCATTACCACCATTGGCGATTCCAGCAATTCGGTTATTGAGTTTCAGGGCGATGTGGGCAACTGCAGGGATGTGGAAGAGTTCATTCGCAGCACCGCCTTTACCAAAATTTACGAAAATCTGCTGCCGCAGATTTACCGCAAAATCCCTCAGATTAAAAACCTTAATTTCAACATTGTGGCTTCGCGTTTCAGTAAGGCCACCATATTGAAGTACATTCATAACAAGAAGACTTTCCATCCGAACAATTACGTGCTCGACGATCCGGAAGAGCGCAACATCATGCGCGAAATCCTCATTGAAATGGAGCGCATTCTGTTCTCCGATGCCAAGATGAAAATTCTAACCCTCGAAGCCAGTGGCGACTCGCATCGCGATGTGGCGCGTTTGGAAGGGGTGAATGTCATACTGAAAAAGCACATTCAGGAAATTCTGCTGCACTTTAACCTGCCCTTTGAGCAGCCGACCATTGAGCCCAATCGCAAGGAGATTATTGAGACCGCCTGTGCCCATTATGAGGAGGTAACCGGCTTGAAGGTGGACGGACTGGATCTGGAGAAATACCTGAATCAGTTTCTGGAAGGTTTGCGACACCATGCCGATTTCAGTCGCCTTGGTTTGTCGTCGCGCGGCTTTGGTTTCATCGTCAACGTGGTGAAGCAAAGGGTGCTCGACAGCAGTCTCTCTACCCCCGAACGCATACTCAACGTCTTTTTGTTGCGCAACGACGATTCCTTTTACAAGCAGGTCATCGAAAAGTTGTCGTTTTTGCAGGAGCGTATTGCGGCGACCGACGATGCCGATTTGAAAATCATTACGGAGAATTTGTTGACCGACATCCTGCCGAGGGAGGTGAACGACATCATGAATTACATCTTCCGTAAGAAGGACATCAAAGTAGGGGAACAGCTCCTGGATGATGTTACGCATAGGGTGGTCAGCTTTATTGTGCACATACAAAACCTGACTAAGGGGACCGACTATTACTACCGTTATTTGCACACCCTCATTCGGGTGGTGGATACGCAGTTCCGCAGGCAGAACAGCAATAAGAATGAGATGATTCAGCACGGAATTACCCTGTACCGTAATTTCGATATGAAAAACAAGACGCTGAAGGATTACAACAGTGGCGCCTTGTCGTGGATCAACGATTTGATGATGAAGTGCGGCGTAATTTCGGTAGAGCAGCCGGTACAGTTGCACACGCGAATAGCCACGGATGCCAAGAAACGGGAGTTCCCCTTTTATCGGGTCGATCGCGATGAAAACGAGCCGATGTACCTGCTGGACATGAACCGCGGGGCTTCTAAGAACGATTACATCAAGACTTTAAGCATTAAGCCTTCGTCGAAGTTCTTTGAACGGCGCCTGGCCCGCTTTGTGGCCAACCTGGATCCGGACGATTACCGCTGTAAAATTATGCAGCACGGGGTGGTGAAGCAGTTGATTGTCTTCCAAAAAGGTTACATCAAGTACCTGACCGACTTCTTCCGTTTGGTGCAATACAACGATGTGAGTCTGAAAGACGCCCAAAACTTTGTGCCCGATGTCTTCCTGCTTTTGGGCGCACCCGAAAAGGTGATTTCCTTCCCCCAGGTGGGATTCTTCGACTTGAAGGGGCCCAACGGCAGCATCAAGAGCATCGTTACGCCCTTGCGTAAGGAGGGCGATTACTTTGGAAATGTGAAGAAGCCCTGGCTGACCATGCTCAATGAGAAGGTGAAGGAGATGGGTGGCGTGCCTAAGCACGGCTCGCTCTTTTCCATCGAAATGGAAGATGGTTCCATCTTCACCATAGAGGTGGATGGCGACAGCGGGGCCGGTAAATCTGAAATGATTGCGGCG
This sequence comes from Geofilum rhodophaeum, assembly GCF_002210225.1. Classification (GTDB taxonomy): domain Bacteria; phylum Bacteroidota; class Bacteroidia; order Bacteroidales; family Marinilabiliaceae; genus Geofilum; species Geofilum rhodophaeum. The sequence goes on from NZ_MWUJ01000010.1 coordinate 28,016, forward strand.
CTGGTGTTGCGTTGGTTGCGTAGGGACTTGCCGGGTGTGCGTTCGGTGAAGCTGATCGCGGGCGATATGTTCCATGTGTTCCGCGATAAGGCGGGCAATATTTATGGCTTTGGTACCGAGGAGGGCGACTTCTCACGGGTGACCGACTTTGATCCGGACTTTATTAAGTACTATAAGTATTTGTTCGAGACGAGCGCCGACAGCAATGTGGACGATCTGAACTCGCGCAGTACCATTACGGGCTTCTGTGAGATTCATTTGCCTTATAAGATCGATATTATGCTTACCGCCAGCAATTACTCGAAGGAGGAGGGCGGCATTACCCGGGTGAATAATCCGGAGAATTATTTGTTGTACATCGACTCGCACGGCGAGAGGATGGAGAAGGCCACCAGTCAGGATGGCCCCAACTTCCAGCGTTCGCTGAATCGCGTTACCGGCGATAAAAACATTGTGGAGGTGCTGGCGCAGCACGGCAATTATCTGGACGATTTGCTCGACTGGGATTTTGTGCCGTCTGAGAAGAAGTTCTACCTGTGCTCCTCGTACAAAATGATGGACAAAATCGATATCGAGAAGGTGGTGAATCAGATCTTCTGTGGCAAGCGCTTCAGTCACAAAGGACAGGTGTTTGCCATTGATTCGGTGCAGTTCGATTTGGTAAAGAACCGCTTTATGGCCGAGGCCGAGGCCGGGGAGGAGCGCATTGTCCTGCCCTTGTCGCGCGACATCTTTATACAGATGTTCGACGGTCTGGCCAGTACCCCGGGTGGCCAGCCCTTCATTGCCCAGGAGGGCGAAATCGAGAACCGCTACCTGATGGTGGAAGTCTTGAAGGGTGGTGTGGACGGCCTGGGTGCCGGCAAGAAAATCCAGTGCGGCATCATGTCCACCGAAATCGGCAAGAAGGGCAAGGAGTTGTCCGGTCCCCCCAAGGCTGCTGTTGGTCTCATCAACATGATTCAGGAGATGCGTGCGGGCAACGGAGAAATCAATGCGGCCCGCAATGAGGTGAATGCCATTGTGCGTGAAAAGTATTCGCATGTGTTCGATAAGGGGGGCAACAGTCGCGAAATCATGCGTTACAATTTCTACCTGTATCAGTTGGATAAAACGATGAAGGCGCAGTTTGTGCGTATGGACGATCCGGAGAAGGCCATCGATTTGAGCGGGGTCAACCGTTTTCAGCCGAAGCATCCTTCGGAGCCTTTCCATCCTTTGTTGGTGACGCCGAATTTGAATATTGAGCTGACCAGTTTTGGGGAGACTTACGAGGAGTTGATGAGTCTGCCCAACTACCCTGAGTTTGCTGAGGAGTTTTTGGTGGGGGCCGAGCGCTTGTATGTGGCGGAGGGCTACTCTGAGGAAACGAAGGTGAACAATATGATTACGCAGTTGCTGCTGATGGATGGTTACATTGAGTTTGACGACTTAACCAAGGGCCGGATTACGGAGCAGGTGAACCGGGAAACGATTGCGGCGGCGAAATCGGCGGTGTTGAAGGAGCTGGGTCGGCGTGTGAAGGTGGCGACGAAGAAAACGGAACCGAAGAAAGGGGAGGGGAAGAAGGGCAGTAAATAATTATGGTGGTCGTGGTGTAGAGTTGCTGCTGACAGAAAATTTCTATTCAGTTACGCTTGATGCAGTAATTCTGCGCTACTGCCTGTTTCCTATTCACTGCAGTCACTTTGCTACAAGCACGGAACTCGCCTGTGGCTCAAACAGCCGTGCTTGTTACGCTGCGTGACTTTGTTCTCTTACGGAAACATTCAGAGGCTTGAATTACTGCATCTGCGCTTTGACGAAATTTTCTGAAGGCAGTTGTTCTACACTACTTCCCCTCCAGAGCTGGGCTTGATGGGATACATCTTCGCTTGGACGAGTTGTTTTCTGTAGGTCGCAATCTTGCACCACTTCCCTTCCAGAGGGAAGCAAGAAATTTTACGCTGTACTTATTCCCCTTCTTTACGAAAAAATGCCGAGGCTTAATATATTACTGCTTCGCTGGGACGAGTAGGCTCAGTTGAGCTGCTTTCTGAAGGCAGTTGTGCGGCATTACGAATCGAATTGTAACATATTTTTGTTTATATTTGCAAAGTTATACGCATTGAAGGCTCCTACAAGCTGCGTTTAAATGTACCCCGCAGACTGCATATTGGTTGTGTGGCTGTTAAGAGAGTGGACTTTATGATGCATTGCAAGAAAACGATTGGCATTCGGCAGTTTGACGTGCCAGGTCTGATTAGAGGGGATCGGAAGGCGTTTGAGGTGGTGTATTTGGATTTGTTTGATATGCTGTTTCATTTGGCGAACAGTTATGTTCGAGATCATGAAGTTTCGCGGGAATTGGTTCAGGATTCTTTTCTAAAGCTTTGGGAAGTTCGTGAAAGTCTTCAGCATCAATCTAATATATCTAACTTCCTGTATACACTCACGAAAAATCGTTGCCTCAATTTTTTAAAACAACAAGAAGTTATAGCCAGAAATACGAAGGAGTATCTGTTGCCTGAGTTGCTTTATGCGCAGGAGTCTTTAAATGATTTTCCAGATCAATTTTCCGATATAGAAGAGCTTATGCTTCGGCTTGAGGCTGCGATTGAACAATTGCCCCCTGATGTAAAGAAGACTTTTATCTTGCATAGGTTTGACGGGTTAACCTATTCTCAAATTTCAAAGCAACTTGGAATTAGTCCCAAAACTGTAGAAGCCAGGATCTCAAAAGGTCTTAAGTTGCTCAGGGGAGATCTTAAAGATTATTTTCCGCTTATTCATTTGCTTTGGCTGGTTCCCTATTGATTTTCTTTTAACAATCCTTGTTTACTTGCGTCCTTATTTTCTGGCTTTGGCCTGTTTTGTTGTAGGGCCGGCCATATGGTTGTTGGCCAGTGTTGTGTATAAAAATGTGCAGCAAAGTGAAAAAATATCATTTTTTTAATAGGGTATTTGTATCTGAGCTTGTTTAATATTAAAACGAGAATTTGTGGAAGAACAATTTTTGAACATACTTAAAGGCCGAATCCGGGGTGAGGAACGAGCTGCTTTTTTCAAATCGCTTCAGGACGATCCTGAAGTAAGGAAGGGCTATGCCGAATTTGAACGTTTATGGGTTATAAATCAAATGGGGTTTAAGCTTCATAATTTGGGGGAGAAACGTAGGGCTTTTGATTCCTTTTGGAGAAAGCGCAGCTTGGCTGGGGCCATAAGAAAAAAGTTCAGTTATTACCAGGCTGCAGCCGCCGTTATGGCAGTGGTCTTGGTGTCCGGGGCCATTTTTTTTGCACTGGGAAACAGATCGATAGAAACTCTGGTTCTGGTGGCTCCCAAGGGGAATGTTTCGAACATTGAACTCGGGGATGGCAGCAGTGTTTGGTTGAATTCAGAATCGCGAATAGAAATGAAAAGGTATCGAAGTTCAAAAGTAGTGGTAAACCTGACCGGCGAAGCCTACTTTGATGTGATTCATGATTCCACACGTGAGTTTATTGTGAAAGTTGGCGATTATGCCATTCATGACCTTGGGACACAGTTTAACGTCGCTTATGATGAGCAGGCAGGGTATGTTGAGGTGGCCTTGTTTGATGGCCTTGTTGAATTCAAGGAAGGCATAAAGCGTCTTTATCCGGGTTTGCAACCCGGTCGGATGTTTTGCTTTGATATGAATAATCAGTCTTTTAAGGAGAAGAGTGCAGATAAGGGTTTGATTACTGCCTGGAAAGATGGGAAATTCATTTTTATGAATGAAAAGATGGAAAATATTGTCAGGGAGTTGGAGAACTGGTATGATGTCAGGTTTGTCTTCGAGAACGAGTCCATCAAGGAGGATGAGTTTTTTGGGGTGATTAAACGCAGGACCAGCCTGGAGCACATTTTAAGCGTGCTGAAGCTTTCCGCAGAAATTGATTATTCTATGCAACAGCAGGAGGATGGCAGCTTGTTGGTCGTTTTAAAATAATACAGGCACCCCGCGCCAACGGAGTGCCTGTAAAAAAAATCAAACGAAACTGCGCCAACAGTTTCGTAAGTCTAACTTAATTCAATACAAATTTATGAAAAAAAAATGGATGTTATTTAGTCGGTTTCGGCCTAATGGAAGTACTGGTCTGAGGATTCTTAGGTTTGCTTTTGTTGTCGCATTGCTAATTGGTTCCCATGGTATAGTTTTGGGGAATAATTTAGAAAACAAAGCAGTAACCCTCAAGGTGGAAAACGCAACCATTTTGGAGGTTTTTCGGAAAGTTGAGGAAGCCAGTGGTTATGGTTTCTTTTTTAAGAGCGACCAATTGGATCTCGATCAGCGGTTTACGTTCTCCTTGACTGATGTGCCTGTCGAAGCAGTTTTGCAGAGGGTGCTCGATAATGCGATTTATGCTTTTGAGATTGTGGGTGAAAATGTTGTAGTTACCCGGCGCACCAGCGACGAATCCGAATTTCAACAAAACCAAATCACAGTGCGCGGAGTTGTGACGGATGAGTTGGGAGATCCTCTTCCTGGAATCACCGTAGTGGTAAAAGGATCGACAAATGGCGTGATTACTGATGTAAATGGGCGCTATAAGTTGGATCAGGTCTCTTTAAACTCGGTGCTGGTCTTTTCATTTATTGGTATGGAGACCAAAGAGGTTACCGTAGTTTCGGAGGTCGTTAATGTTTCCCTAACGATAGCTGTCATCGGACTGGACGAGGTGGTTGCCATTGGTTACGGGAGCATGCGTAAGGCAGATGTTACCAGTTCGGTTGCTACCGTTAAGGCCGATGATTTTGTAAAAGGAGGGGTGAAAGATGTGGGGCAATTGATCCAGGGCAAAGTTGCCGGCCTTACCATTACTACTTCAAATGGAGATCCCACTGCTAATTCGGAAATTCGCCTGCGTGGGAACACCACCCTTTATGGGACCAGTACGGCTCCATTGATTTTGATCGATGGGGTTCCGGGTGATTTTAATTCAGTTGCACCAGTGGATATTGAGTCCATTGATGTGTTAAAAGATGGGTCGGCAGCTGCCATTTATGGCACCAGAGGAACAAATGGCGTGATTCTTATAACCACTAAACGTGCCAGTGGGAGTTTTGACGCAACCCTGGAGTATTCTGGTTATGTGAGTTCGCAACAAATAGTTAATAAGCTGGATGTTTTGACTGCCGCTGATTATCGCAGACAGATATCGGAAGGGGTTCGCCTGGCGAGCGATGACCTGGGTGCAGACACCAATTGGCTGGATGAAATAACAAGAACGCCTCTGAGTCATGTTCATAATCTTACTTTTAGAGGCGGTGATTCCAAAACCAATTATCTGGCCTCGGTTACCTATAACAGTACAGAAGGAATTTTTGAGAAGTCCAATAAGGAAACTTTTACAGCCCGGACGGATGTCAATCATAGTTTGTTTGATGGTTTAATTCAGGTGAATCTTGGACTGATTTCCAGAAATATAAATTATGGAACTACTGGCGACGGTTTTGGGTTTAATGGTTATACCTACCGTCAGGCAGTTATTTATAATCCCACTGCACCGATCAGAACTGCAGATGGAGATTGGTATGAGAATACTGGGGCGTTTAATTATGACAATCCGGTGGCCCGAATAAAAGAAGCGGATGGTGAAAACAAGGATCAGTGGTCCCGGATCAACGGGAATATTGTTCTAAATCCTTTTGAAGGGTTGAAGCTTAAGGCCTTGTTGAGTTATTCTAAATACAACCAAACCAGAGGGTATTACGAAACACGCAGTCACATCTCTACCAAGAGGAGCGGGCTTAATGGTTATGCCTCCAATGGGGCAGTTGAATCTATTGATCGCTTAGCGGAACTCACAGGTGAATATCAAAAAACCATGATTCGTCACCATTTTTCAGTACTGGGTGGTTACAGTTATTCAGATAATGATTGGCGTGATTTTTTTATGACCAATCAGGAATTTCCAACGGATGCTTTTGGATATAATAATATTGAGTTGGGACAGGGTATTGAAGAACAGGGAACTTCCTCCGGTATTGGTAGCGGCAGGAGCAAAACCAATCTTATAGGTTTTTTTGGACGGACAACTTATAGTTTTGATAATAAGTATTTGTTTATGGGGAGCTTGCGGTACGAAGCTGCCAGTCAATTATGGGGAACCAAGGATCCCTGGGGCCTTTTTCCATCTGCTTCTGTAGGTTGGCGTATTTCTAACGAACCGTTTATGGCTGGATTGGATTTTGTAAATGATCTTAAGCTTCGCGCAGGTTATGGCGTGACAGGGACGCAGCCCTCTGCATCTTTTCTGGGGGTTTCTACTATGGGTTATACCGGACAGGTAAACATCAATGGAAAATGGGTACAGACCATAGGCCCCACCCGAAATGAGAATCCCTATTTGAGATGGGAAGAAAAGAAAGAAACCAATTTGGGTCTTGACTTTGCTTTGTTTGATGGCCGCATTTCAGGAAGTGCCGATTATTATTTTCGGGAAATAGACGGGCTTTTATGGAATTATGCTGTACCTGTTCCTCCCAACATGGTGGGAACAACCACTGCCAATGTGGGTGTTATGTCCAATGAGGGATTTGAGGCTTTGTTGAATTTTATTCCGATCACAACTGATGATTTTGAGTGGCGGACTACCCTGGGCTTCTCAACCAACAGCAATATACTGAAAAGTCTAAGTAATGAGCTTTACCAGTCGGAAAAAGAGTATTTTACAACAGGAAATACCGGGGAACCCATTCAAACGTACACGCACCGTGTAGATATCGGTGGACCGGTAGGCAACTTTTATGGATTCAAGGTAGTGGATGTTGACGATGAAGGCAAGTGGGTATACAAGGATGCAGAAGGCAACCTTGTAAACTATTCAGGGTTTGAGCGTTCTGAGGAAAACAAACAGGTTTTGGGTAATGGTTTGCCAAACTACTATGCTTCCTGGAATCATTTCTTCAAATATCGCAATTTTGACCTAAGTGTGACTATGCGAGGGGCGTTTGATTTTCAGATACTTAATTTTGAAAGAATGTATCTTGAAAATACCAAAACAGTTCAATACAACCGCTTGCGATCTGCTTATGATAAAGTGTTTGACAAAGCTGTTTTGAGCCAGGAGGTTGATTTGGAGTACAACAGCTACTACATTGAGGATGGTGATTTTTGGAAGATTGATAACATCACTTTAGGTTACAACGTGCCGGTAAGTGTAGGGTCCATTAAATCTCTCCGGGTATATGTTTCGTCTTTAAACAGCTTTACGTTGACTGCTTACAAGGGGATTGACCCGGAAGTGAGTTTTAATGGTCTCGCGCCCGGAAACGACAATAGGGACAAATACCCTACTGCGCGAACTTTTACCTTTGGAGTTAATGTTGGTTTCTAATTGGAAAAGTTTAAGAAGTTATGAAAAGCAATTATATTTTAAATAGTCTATTGGTTCTGATGGTTTTGTCTTTAACATTTTCATCATGTACCGAGCTTGAAAACGAGAACTTTAGTGAGTTTATTGCAGATGAATTCACTCCCTCTGAGTCGGACTTGCCGCGTATTACCAGAGCTGCTTACGGCGACTGGCGAAAGGTCCTGTTGCTGTGGGATGGTTATTGGAGAGTTCAGGAAGTAAGTGCTGATGGAGTTGTTATTCCGGCCCGTCCAAATGGCTGGGTTGATGGAGGGGTACATAAAAGAATTTTTATGCACACCTGGTTGCCCAGCGACCCCATTGTTAATGAGACCTGGTACAGATGCTATGCAGGGATAAATAACTGTAATCGTGTGATGTATCAGTTAGAGAGTCTTTTGGATGAGGAGGAGGTCGCTCCTGCACTTGCCGAATTGCGTGCGCTTCGGGCAAGTTATTACTATGTGCTTTGTGATGTGTACGGAAACGTACCCATTGTTACAGATTTTGATGTTCCTGATGGATTTCTACCTGAACAGAGTTCCCGGAAAGAAGTTTACGATTTTGTTGTGCAAGAACTGGAAGAAAGCATTCCGTTTTTAACCGAGGATAACGATGCGAATACTTATGGCCGATTTAACAAATGGGCGGCAAGAACTCTTTTGGCAAAGATGTATCTAAATGCAGAGGTCTTTTCCGGTTTTGCTCAATGGGAAGCTTGCTTAGCGCAATGTGATTCCATTATTGTTTCTGAGAGATTTGCCTTAGAGGCCGATCAAAAGAGTGTTTTTATAACTGAAAACCAGAATTCTAAGGAGATAGTTTATGGTATTTCGATTGATGAGAATTATACTACCGACTGGAACGCTTTTGATGTTCACATGCAAACGCTTCAGCCATCGAACCAGGCTTCCTATAATATGACCCACACTCCGTGGGGAGGAATGTGTGCTGTTCCTCAGTTTATAAATACTTTTGATCCTGAAGACAAAAGGTTGAGCAATAATTATATCTATGGGCAGCAGTTTGCGGCAACTGGCGAAGTCTTGTATTGTACAATGGGTGGGCTCGCTGGTAAACCCCTGGCGTATGTTAATGAAGTGCCTAGTATTGATTTCACTGAAGAAATTCATGGTTATCGATTTGGTAAATTTGAGATAGCCATGGGTGCATCGAATATTCTGAACAATGATTTTCCGTTGTTTCGGTATGCCGATGTTCTGATGATGAAGGCCGAGTGTTTATTAAGGACCGGCAATGAAGACAACGCTGCGGAAATTGTAACAAGTATTCGGGAAAGGGCTTTTTTAGCTGATTCGGAAAAGGCGGTAGTGACCGGTGCTGAATTATTGGAAGGCAGTGTTTATGATTATGGATTAAGAGACAGTAATGCTCAGACCTTTGAGGGTGGTTCCGATGTGGAGTTTGGGCGATTTTTAGATGAGCTTGGTTGGGAGTTCGATCAAGAGGGGCGTCGCCGGCAGGATTTAATTAGGTTTGGTGTGTTTAGCTCCAAATCGTGGTTGTCTCACGTACCTAATGGAAACTATCGCACCTTGTTTCCCATTCCTCTGAGTGCCATGGAGACCAACTCCAATTTAACTCAAAATCCCGGTTACTAATAATTAGCGTAGCTGGGCTCCCCAAAAAGATTGTCTTGCAAAACGACAGCTTTTTGGGGATTTGCCCTCTTTATTTCTTTAATAAAAAAATGATGAAAAAAGCTCTTTTCTTTATTTCGATGTGTCTTTGCAGTTTGTTAACTGGCTGCCATTCCGCTGGAACAGACGTGCCCAATCCAGAGTACGCAATTGTAGGTGTACCATTTAATAAAGTTCAACTTAGCGACCAATTCTGGCACCCAAAGATAGAGCTGAATCGAACGGTCACCATTCCGGTTTCTTTTCAAAAATGTGAGGAGGAGGGTCGGTTGGAGAATTTTTTGATTGCAGGGGGACAGATGGAAGGACAGGTGAGAGGGGTCATGCCTTTTGATGATACGGATGTTTATAAGATTATTGAAGGGGCCAGTTACTCCTTGACCACGACACCTGATTCATTGCTGGAGGCATATGTTGACTCTTTGATTCAAATAATTGCTTTGGGGCAGGAGGAGGATGGTTATTTGACTACATGGAAAACCATTGATCCTACCCATTCTCCGGCAGAATGGTGTCCTCCTGGGGAACGTTGGGAAGGTTTGGCATGGAGTCACGAATTGTATAACAGTGGTCATCTTTTTGAAGCGGCAGCCGCACATTACCAGGCCACCGGTAAAAAAACTTTCTTGGATATTGCCTTGAAAAACGCGGATTTGCTGGTTCGGGTGTTTGGAGATGGAGCGAATGTTCAGGTGCCTGGTCACCAGATTGTTGAAACTGGTTTGGTGAAGCTTTATAACATTACCCGAAAGGAAGCCTATTTGGATCTTGCAAAACACTTTTTAGATGTGCGTGGCGATCATCGCTTACGTGAACTCTGGGGTTCTTATAATCAGGATCATTTGCCTGTTGTGGAGCAGTCTGAAGCCGTAGGACATGCCGTAAGAGCAGTTTATATGTATGCCGGAATGACCGATATGGCTGTTCTGTTTCAGGATAAGGCATATGAAAGGGCCGTGGATGAGTTGTGGCAGAATGTGGTTCATAAAAAGACTTATATTACGGGTGGTATTGGATCCCGACACGATGGGGAGGCCTTCGGAGCCAATTACGAGCTTCCCAACCTTACTGCATATAATGAAACCTGTGCTGCTATTGGCAATGTTTACTGGAACTACCGTATGTTTCTTTTGCACGGTCACGCCAAGTATATTGATGTTTTGGAACGAAGTCTTTATAATGGAGTTATTTCCGGCGTGGGAATGGATGGCAAAACATTTTTCTACCCTAATCCCTTGAGTTGTGATTTGGCCTATCCTTTTAATCAGGGGGCCATGACTCGGAAACCCTGGTTCGATTGTTCTTGTTGTCCTACAAATCTTTGCCGTTTTATGCCATCGGTGCCCGGTTATGTTTATGCGACCTCAGATGAGGCTGTTTTTATTAACTTGTTTGTGGAAAGTAAAACGGAGGTGGTATTGAAGAATGCTGCCATTGAAGTTCAACAGAAAACTCGTTATCCCTGGGAAGGGGAAGTTCTCATAGGGATTAGTCCTAAAGCGGCTACCCGATTTAAGGTGATGGTTCGAATCCCCGGTTGGTTAAGGAATAGCCCTTTGCCTGGCGATTTGTACCAGTATGCTTCTGCTGTCTCTAAAGCACCGTTTTCTCTGATGCTTAATGGACAAGAGCTTGCTTATACGGAGGGAGACGGCTATGCCATTATTGATAGGCTTTGGGAGCCTGGAGATGAAATGCAATTTGCTATGGCTATGGAAGTCAAAGAGGTGGTGACCAATTCTTTGGTGGCAGAAAATGAAGGGAAGATTGCCTTGGAGCGTGGCCCCCTGGTCTATTGTGTGGAGGGAGTTGATAATTCAGATTTTGATACTGTAAGTGCCGCAGATTGTTCTCGTTATGAAGTGGTTTCTGGTTCAGGAGTTCTGGAAGACACAAAGGTGGTTTATGCAAAAGGCGAAAGTGAAGAGCAGCTCTTTACTGCCATTCCTTATTATACCTGGAACAACCGAGGGCTGTCCAAAATGAAGGTGTGGATTGATAAATAACCTTTTAGGCAATGCGCAGATCTGATTAATGACTTGTCCCAGTTCATCCGGAGGATGAAAAGGAGTACTATTTTATGGGATCTTTCCTGGTTGAAGAATAGGGCGGAAGTACTGTTGTAGAGCAGGTTTGGTGCTGTTTGATTTGAGGTGGTGTTGTGGTATCTTTAAGGAAAGTGAGTGCTTTTTGAAAACTTAAAATTTGAACTTATGGCTAAATTGACCTTCTCGATTAATGGAAAGAATGCCAATGCTACCCGGCTGGATGTGAAAGCACGCAGTTTTTCGGTGGTGGTGGATGAACCGGCAGATTTGGGTGGAACCGATGCGGGCCCCAATCCGGTGGAGTATGTTTTGGCTGGATATGCCGGCTGTTTGAATGTGGTGGGACATCTGGTGGCCAAGGAGATGGGTATGGAGCTTAAGAAGTTTGCTGTTGAGGTGGCCGGTGATTTGAATCCCGCGCGGTTCATGGGGCAGGATACGCCCGAGCGTGCAGGCTTTCAACAAATCCGGGTAAAAATATCAGCAGATACCAGTGCCGACGATGCTACACTGGCCAAGTGGTTGGAGGCCGTGGAGGGACGGTGCCCCGTTTCGGACAACCTGTCGCATGCCACGCCAATTTCTGTGGGGGTAAATGACCTGCCGCCCATTGTGAAGCATTGATTTGTTGGCTGCTTGTTTTGTAAGGAATGATGAGGCCGCCCCATATGGGGCGGCTTCTTTGCTGAAAGGAGACTTTGTTGTATTTTAGAAGCATGAATTTAGAAAACAGGCCCCGGGTTATTGTTGCCGATGCACAGTTTTTGGTGACCGATTCGCTCCGAATCCTTCTCGAACAGGAAGGGTTTGAGCTGGGTGGTGTGGCACGGTATGTGTACGAATTGGAGGAGTTGTTGCGGAAGGAGGTGCCCAATTTGTTGCTGACCGACTACGCTACGGTGGATTATGAGGGACTGGATGCTTTCCGGTTGCTGATGCAGCGTTTTCCGGGTATGACCATTGTGGTGTTGACCAATCAGGTGATTAAGGCCGACTTGTTGGAGTTGAGTAAGATGGGTATTAAGCACATGCTTTGTAAGACCATTGATCGGGATGAGCTGGTAATGGCTTTGCGTTTTGCACTTAAGGGACGTAAGTTTTTTTCGGAGGAGGTGCTGGAGGTGTTGATGGATGAGCAGAAACGCCGGGTGCTGCCCGGCGAGCAAACGCAGTTAACACAGACGGAAACGGAGATTGTGAAGATGATTGCGGAGGGAATGACCACCAAGCAGATTGCTGCATCAAAAAGCATCAGTTTTCATACCGTGATGACGCATCGGAAAAACATATTTCGAAAGCTGGGGGTAAACAGCAGTTCGGAGCTGATCATGTTTGCCATTAAGGCCGGGTGGATTGATAATATTGAGTACTACATTTAATACAACAATTATGAAGATTGGAAAGATGATGATGGCAGGCATTCTTTGCTGGCAGGGAATGTTGTTGGGGGCGCAGGAGCTTTCTCCGGTTTTGTCCTATTCGTTTGATAAAAAGGAGGCCGCTGACGATGCCGGTCAATTTAGAGGTCGTCTGGTGGGCAATGCCCGCATTGTTGAAATGACCGATGGGAATAAGGTTTTGCATACCCATGAGGGGTACATGGATCTGGGCATCAGAGGTCGCCAGGTCGCGGAGTATTTTAAGGGCGATTACACCCTTTCGATAGACCTTTTAGTGCGGCCCGAAAATGGTTTGGACCAATACAAATGGTTGGTGGCCTTTGTCTCTGGTACCGATAAGTATCTGGGCTTGATAAATTCAGCGGGAAACAAGGATTGGCTTTTTGAAGTGAAAGACAAGGAGGCTGAAAGGGTGAATTCCAGTCAGGGCTTACAGGCCGATAAGTGGTACAACCTTAGCGTGGTTAAGCAGGGCCGGACCATCACTTTTTTTATTGATGGAAAAGCGGCGGGTGCCAAGGAGATGGAGGGACAGGCCGATGAGGTTTTGCAGCATACCTGGGCGGCCTATATAGGACGTTCGCCTTATGCGGCCGACCACAATATGCGAAATGTGCTGGTGGATAATTTCCAGATTTATGACGCCGCCTTGACAAAAGCCCAGCTCAAGACGCTGAATAAGTACACGCGCAAGCTGGCCAGCACGACGGAGGTGGACTTAGAGCCGGCCATTATGCATCGTTGGCAGGCTACAGGGAATCCGATTGTAACGCATAAGTACACGGCCGACCCGGCTGCATTGGTGTACAACGACACCTTGTTTATTTACGCCGGAGAAGATTATGAGGGAGGACAGCGAGGATACAATATTAAAAACTGGACGGTTTTTGCTACCACCGATATGCTTAATTTTTGGGAGTACAAGGTGCCCTTGCGTGCTACAGATTTTTCATGGGGCGAAAGCAATGCAGCCTGGGCCAGCCAGGTGATTGAAAGGAATGGAAAGTTCTATTGGTATACGAGTTCGCAAACCACTGGTATAGGCGTAGCCGTTTCTGATCGGCCTGAAGGTCCTTTTAAGGATGCTCTGGGCCGGCCTTTATTGACGAACGACGACAGCTTTGGCAGGGAGCACAGTTGGCGGACCATCGATCCTTCGGTGTTTATTGACGACGATGGCCAGGCCTGGCTCTACTGGGGAAATGGAGCATGCTGGGTAGTTAAACTCAATGAGGACATGATTTCTTACGATAAGGCGTATGGGGTGAAGATGGTTGATATTGAAGGGGAGATGGAATTTCCCTTTACCGAGGCGCCCTGGGTGCATAAAAAGGACGGCCTTTACTTTCTGTCTTACGCCATTGGTTTTCCGGAGCGTATTGCTTATGCGGTGAGCGACCAGCCTGAAGGACCTTATACTTATAAGGGTATTATAAATGAAATTGCCGGGAACAGCAATACGAACCATCAGGCCATAATCGAATTTAAAGGGCAGTGGTATTTTATTTACCACAATGGTGGCATACAGACCGACGGTAGTGGTCACAGCAGGAGTGTTTGTATCGACAAGTTGGAGTTTGATGAAGATGGTTTCTATAAGCCGATTGATATGACAACTAAAGGGGTAGCGCCGATTAGATAAGGGTTTGGTTGCGGCCAATGCGGATTCAACTGTTGTTCTCAAGTGAGTGTTTTTTGCTTGGGAGCAACAGTTTTTTTATTAACTTGGGATAGATTTACTTACTTAATTTAACCCAAGATGATGAATTTTCCAGTTAAAGCAATGCTCTTGCTTACGGGCTTGCTGTTTTTTGCTGTGAAGCCTACGGCTGCACAGATCCCCCAGTTGAAACATGCTTACAATTTTAAGGACGGTACTGCCAACGACCGGATTGGCGGGGCACATGGTGTGCTTCAAGGCGGCGCAGTTATTGAAAATGGTGCGCTGGTTACTTCCAGTGCGGTGCAATATCTGGAGTTGCCGGCCGGACAAATCAAAATAAATACTTATAAAGCCTTAAGTCTGGAGGCTTATGTTACCGCTCAAAAGGGCAATGCGGTTCATACCATGTTGTCTTATTTCGGTGGTTCGCAGAATGGCAATGGGGTGAACTACATTTATCAGTCCCTTAAAAACGGGGGCGGCAGTAAAACGTCCCTGGTGGGAAAAAATTTGCAAAATCCCTGGGACACGGAAACTTCCTTGATGAGTCGTACCCTGGAGGACGGAGAAAAGCATCATTTGGTAACAACATTTGACGATAAGGAATTGCGCTTTTATATTGATGGAGTTTTGGTTGGTTCGAAGAGTGTGGAGTTTCAACCGGACAATAAAATTGCCAACCTGAGCAACGAGTTGGCTTTTTTATGTAAGGGGGGCTACAATGTTGACCCTGCCTGGCAGGGGCAGGTGTATGAGTTCAATATTTATGAGGGCGTATTGGATGCTGCCACTATATCAGCCTCAGCCCAAAAGTATATTCCTCATCTTGATTTGAAGCAAAGGGCCGCCTTCCTGAAAAGTACTCCTTCGGATTTGGTGGTGGATGCCAGCGGCGAGCTGGCGAAGGGCGTAAAGGGCAAGGGGGTGTTTTTTGCAGAGGTTATTCCCACCGAGTTGGATCAGAATAATTTAATTGATGCCTATTTGTGTTTGTCCGACGGCCCGTTGCACAACTGGTCCGACTACTCGCCCAGTATCCGCTTTAGTCTTTATCACGGTTACGTGGATGTATGGGACGGGAAGGCGCACCGCCGAAACGAAGCGGCTCCGATTCCGGTGAAGGTGGGACAAGTATATCGTTGCTGGTTGAGTGTGGATGTTAAGAAAAACACCTACAGCGTTTATGTGCAAACGCCCGAGGCCGATGCTCCGGTGTTGGTGGCTGAAGACGCACGCTTTAGAAAGGAGGTGAAGAAACTGACCACCTGGAGTGCCATTCATAATTCCAGCATACAGGCAGACCCTCTGGAGGTTAAAGCTTTTTCGCAGGTGAGGGCAGTAGGTGTTTATCCTCAGGCTTATGAGGCTTCCTCTTCAAGGGCTAAAGCTTCTGTTTTAGAGTTCGTTGCAGCGCAGGGCGCAGAAGTGGTCGAAATTCCACTGCATGGATTCTGTAGTGCCGATTTAGAGCTGCGACGCATAGATCGAAGCAGCAAGGAAACGGCTTTGTATCTGCGGGCCCGTCATCCCTTGCGCAATTGGATAAACATTCCCCAGGATTCTTATTTGAAGGACCGCAAAACCGGGGAAAAGATTTATTTGACCGATACCGAAGGTATTCCCATTGGTTTAAATGTTTATCCTGAGGCGGATGGTTATTCTGACTTTAAGCTCATTTTTCCTGGACTCCCGGCAGATTGCGAAAGTTTTGATTATGGAGAGGACAACGGCAACTGGCTGGTGAGTAACATTCGTTTTGTTTCACGCGATGAGTTGGAAGATGGAATCTTGTATGGCCATTGGCGCGATGTAGACAATGGCAACTGGTTGTTTTCTTTGTTGAGCAACTCGGTGGTGCTTTATAGGCAAAAGGCCTGGCTCTTGAAGGGTGCCTATCCGGAGGGGACTGAAGGCAGCTTGCAGTTGCAGGCTCTGGAAGATTCTGAGCAAAATCTGTTATTAATTTACCGCTTGGAAGAGGGGGTCTTGTCTTTGAGTGAAGGGAGTGATACGGTTTTGCAACTTTCTCGTGAAGCAACGTACGACAAGGTACCTAATCCCATTAATCCGCCCTCTTTTGAGACGGTGCTGAGTTCCGATAGTGCTTGGTTTTCGGGCTACCTGTTGGGCTATTCTCCGGATTTGGGCGAGAAAACCGGAATGGTTTATGTAGACAATATTTTGTCGGGTAATCAGGTGGGTGTTTTGATTGAAATAAACGACAAGGGTTTCTTTCGGGTGCAACTTCCTGTGCTTTCTCCCGGGGAGGTTTTCGTTAGGTCGCGGTTTTTTAACCGGTCTTTTTTTGTGGAGCCGGGCACAGAGACCATGCTTTTCCTTGATTTAACAAAGGGGCAGACTCCAATGGTTATGGGTGCTAATGCTCGTGTCAACGAAGAAATGTGGATGTCGTCTCCTTTTTATATGAGTCGCTTTTACAGGGAAATTGATGAGTACATCCTGGATATGGATCCTGATGGCTACAAGGCTTTTTGTCTCAAAAAAATGGCAGCGGATTTGAAGAAATTGGAGGCGATGAGCGCGCAGGGTAACAGGTCGGACCGGTACCTGCAGGTGATGCAGTTTCAAATACATAGCTATTACTTGCGCAACATTTTGCATTACCGCCATATATCCGAGGGCGCTTACCGGAATGTGCACAAAGTCCCCCGGACGCAGCGTAACCTCCCTGTGTCTTATGAGTTGCCCATCCATGCGGGCTGGTACGATTTTATCCCTGCGGAAATGGCCAATGAGGAGCAATGGCTTTTGGGCAGTTCTTTTGAGAATTTTGTCAATGCCTTTAAGTATTGCAATTTGATGCATAATTCCCGTTTAAACCGTTATGATCTTGGTGATTTACTGGTGAGTTTGTCGGATACCGCCCTGGTGCAGGCGGAAGACCGGCCGTTGGTTCAGGAGCTGTCGGCTTTGTACACCGGTGAGTACAAGGCTTTGCATAAGGCTTACCTGGAGGAGGCTGTTAAGGAAAATGATAATGTAGAACTACGTTTGATTCAGGCTAATCAGCGCTTGATTGAGGATGTGGTTACGAACCGTGATCCCGACTCTGATCAACATGTACTGCAGTCCTTTTTTGAGCGTCTTGCAGCGGGAGATAGTATGGCCGCCCCCGATGTTCTCTCTGCTGCTGACCTTGCCTTTTGTAAGTATGCAGTTGATTATTTTTCTCATCCATTGGTTGTTGCAGTCAGCAGGTATCATGAGGAGAACAAGCAAGCCATCAATGATTTTTGGGGGCGTTACAGTGCTTACCGCATAGATTTTCTGCACACTAAAAGAATGCAGGTCTTAACGGACAGTCTGGGCTTTGAAGCCGGTTTGTTGGGTGATTTGCTGTTGTCTCAGGACCTGCTTTCAGGAGTGGTCGAGAACTTTACGCCCTTATCACCTGCCCGATTGGCTCATTGCCAGGCAAAGTTGCAACATCCTTTTGTCCGCGACTACCTGGCTACAGCCAATGAAGCCACCATAGCTAAGATTGCGGCCAATAAGGAGAAAGGCAGTTTTGTGTTGCACGAGGTGCCTGAAACCCTGGAGGCTGCCGGTCTCGATTCCGGGCGCCTGTTTGCTGCCCTGATGGATAAGTATAAGGGAAAGGTGGTTTATGTTGATTTTTGGGCCACCTGGTGCGGCCCTTGTCGTTCGGCTATGGAACAACAAAAGGCGATGAAGACTTCGCTGAAGGATCGTGATATTGTTTTTGTTTACTTAACCAATCAGAGCTCTCCTGAGCAGACGTACAACAATATGATACCGGACATAGGTGGAGAACATTACCGTTTGTCGGACGATCAGTGGCGTGTGCTTTCATCCCGTTTTGGGGTGAACGGGATTCCGCATTACCTTATTGTGAATAAAGCCGGCGATGTGGTGGATCACGATGCATCGCGCGATCCAAGTGTATTGCTGCCTGTTTTTGAAAAACTGATGGCTGAATAAGGATTTGTTGTTTGATTTTTAGAGGTCTAACCCTGCTCCCCCGGAGCAGGGTTAACTGCTTTATACCCTATTTATGGTAGGCAAAATGCCGCGGATGCGGGATTTTGAGAAAGTGCGGCATCGTGCATCTTTGTAAGTACAATAAGCAAGGATTATTTGTTGTACTAAAAAAACGACGTGCCATGACAAAACTGACTTTTGCAATCAATGGTGAAAACCGAAATGCCACACGTTTGGATGTGGATGCACGGCAGTTCCGCGTAGTAGTGGACGAGCCGGTTCAGTTGGGCGGCAGCGATGCAGGACCCAATCCCGTAGAATATATTTTGGCCGGTTATGCCGGTTGTTTGAATGTGGTGGGACACCTCGTGGCAAAGGAAATGGGCATGTCTATTCACAAGCTGTCGGTTGAGGTGTCGGGCGATTTGAATCCCGCCCGCTTTTTGGGGCAGAGCTTTGAAGAGCGCTCCGGTTTTCAGGAGATACGGGTGGACCTGCAGGTGTACAGCGACTCCGATGAGGCCACCCTCAATCGCTGGCTCGAGGTGGTAGAAACCCGCTGTCCCGTGTACGACAACCTCGCCAATACCACCCCCGTTAAGCTGGCGGTAAACAAGCTGGCTTCTGTCTATTACTAGTGTAACCATTAAACTTGAAAATACCATGTCACAAGCATCATTACATTTTGATACCCTGCAGGTACATGCGGGACAGGAAGTTGATCCCCACTCCCTATCGCGGGCGGTGCCCATTCATCAAACCACTTCCTATGTTTTTAAGTCGGCCGAACACGCCGCCAGTCTCTTTGGACTGAAGGAATTCGGCAACATCTATACCCGCATTATGAATCCCACTACCGATGTGTTTGAAAAACGCATTGCCGCCCTCGAAGGCGGGGTGGCTGCGGTGGCTACCGCATCGGGACAATCGGCGCAGTTTATTGCCATTACCAATCTGGCGCAGGCCGGCGACAACATTGTTTCTACCTCCTTTTTGTACGGGGGCACCTACAATCAGTTTAAGGTGCAGTTTAAACGATTGGGTATCGGCGTTAAGTTTGTCAGCACCGACGATCCGGCCGATTATGAGGCGGCCATCGACGAGAATACCAAGGCCCTGTATGTAGAGACCATCGGGAACCCCCGGTTTAACATTCCGGATTTTGAGGCCCTTGCCGAAGTGGCGCGGCGCAACAACATTCCTTTGATTGTCGACAATACCTTTGGCGCCGGCGGCTACTTGTTTCGGCCCATTGAGCACGGGGCCAACATCGTTGTGGAATCCGCCACCAAGTGGATTGGCGGTCACGGTACCAGCATTGGCGGGGTCATTGTGGATGCCGGCAACTTCAACTGGGGCAACGGCAAGTTTCCCCTGTTTACCGAGCCGTCGGAAGGGTACCACGGCCTCAAATTCTGGGAGGTGTTTGGCGAGGGCGGTCCCTTTGGCAACATTGCCTTTGCCATTCGGGCCCGGGTAGAAGGTTTGCGCGACTATGGTGCCGCACTGAGTCCCTTCAATGCCTTTCAGTTGATTCAAGGACTGGAAACCCTGTCGCTCCGGGTGCAGCGGACAGTTGACAACGCCCTGGATCTGGCCAAATGGCTGGAGCAGCATCCCAAGGTAGAGTCCGTATCCTATCCCGGTCTCGCTTCGAGTCCCTACCACCAGCTGGCTAAAAAGTATCTGAAAAATGGTTTTGGGGGTGTGCTTTCCTTTAAGGTAAAAGCGGGTAAAGAGGCCGCCGATAAGGTTATTGATCAACTGCAACTAATCAGTCACCTGGCCAATGTGGGCGATGCCAAAACGCTGATTATTCACCCGGCATCTACCACCCACGAGCAGCTGAGTGCGGAGGAGCAGGTGAAGGCCGGCGTAGCTCCCGGTGTACTTCGGATTTCCGCGGGAATTGAGCACATCAGCGACATTAAGCTCGATTTGGAGCAGGCCCTGGCTCAGATTTAAAGCCGGTAGACCGCGATGAAATGACAGATGGCGGCTGCGAGTACAAAGAAGTGAAAAAGGGCGTGGTTAAAGGGGATGCGCTTGATTTGATATAGAACGGCCCCGATGGAGTACAAGGCACCACCCGCTGCCAACCAAAGCAGGTTGGGCAGCGGGAGGTGCTCCATCAGCGGTTTGAGGGCAAACACGATGATCCAACCCATGGCCACATAGCCGATGGTGGAGGCCAGTTTGAAGCGACCCGTGAAGAACAGTTTCAGGATAATGCCCGCCAGCGCGATGCTCCATACGGCCACCAATACGCCCCAGCCCCAGGGGCCGCGGATGGTGAGCAGACAAAAAGGGGTGTAGGTGCCTGCAATGCCCAGGTAGATGGCGGCGTGGTCAAAAATTTTAAGTCGACGGCGCAACTGCGGTGCCCTGGCGTTGTGGTAGAGGGTCGAGGCGGTAAAAATGGCCAGTACGCTTATGCCGTAAACGGGGTAAGCGATCCAGTCCCACATGCTGCCCTGTTCCCAGGCTTTGTGCAACAGCGCCACAAGGGCGATGAGAGCCAGTAATATACCGACGGCGTGACTCCATACATTGAGTCGTTCTTCGGCCGGGGAGTAGGTTTGCGTGGTGGTGTTCATAAGGCAAAGCTAAGAAAAAAGAGGCTGTATGGAACGTTTTTTCGCTCTAAGGACAGACTGATTAAAATCTAGTAAGAATAAAAAAGAGGCTGTTCCGATTTTTGGGACAGCCTCTTTTTGGTGGCGCGTTTCGTCCTTACTGTTTTTCCTGCTGCTGTTTGCGTTTCACATCTTTCTTGTTTACCAGTACTTTGTAGGTGGGGTCTTCCATAATGTTGACCTCAATGATGCTGTCGGCATCTTTGAGCAGCTGTTGGCAATCGCGACTCAGGTGGCGCAGGTGCACCCTCTTGCCCAGGGCGGCATAGCGTTCGGTGAGCTTGTTAACCGCCTCAATGGCACTCATATCGGTGATGCGGCTCTCCTTAAAATCGATGATCACTTCTTCGGGGTCGTCGGCTACCTCAAATTTCTCGTTAAAGGCCATAACCGAGCCAAAGAAGAGGGGACCGTAAATTTCGTAATGCTTGATGCCGTGCTCGTCGGTATGCTTGCGGGCACGGATGCGCAGGGCGTTTTCCCAGGCAAAGACCAGGGCTGCAATAACCACCCCTGCCAGTACGGCCAGCGCCAGGTTGTGCAGGAAGATGGTGATGACCATCACCACCAGCATGACCAGTACATCGGTCTTGGGCATACGCCCAAAGACCTTGAGACTGGCCCACTCAAAGGTGCCTATGGAGACCATGATCATGAGGCCCGTGAGTGCTGCCATGGGCACTTTCTCGATGAGACTGGAGCCAAACATAATAAAGACCAGCAGCATAATGGCTGCTACAATGCCCGAGAGGCGGGCGCGGGCACCGTTGGAGGTGTTGATCAGACTCTGGCCAATCATGGCACAACCGCCCATCCCCGAGAATAACCCGGTTGTAAAGTTGGCCGCTCCCTGGGCAAAAGCCTCTTTGTTGCCCCAGCCCCGGGTACCGGTAATTTCATCCACCAGATTGAGGGTAAGCAGACTCTCGATGAGTCCCACCCCCGCCACAATGGCTGCGTAAGGGAAAATAATTTTCAGGGTTTCCAGCGTAAAGGGCACTTTGGGGATGTTGAAAGGCGGAAAGCCCCCCTGAATGGAAGCAATGTCGCCCACGGTAGTGGTATCGATATTGAGTCCCGCCACCACCGCAAAAACAGTCAGGATGGCCACCAGCGAAGCCGGTACCGCTTTGGTCAGTTTGGGCAGTCCCCAAATGATCAGCATCGTCAGTGCCACCAGTCCCACCATAATCAACAAGGGGGTGCCGGTCATCCATTCCAGCGAGCCGTCGGCCGTCTTAAACTTAAACTGATCGAGCTGCGAGAGAAAAATGATGATGGCCAGTCCGTTTACAAAACCAAACATTACCGGGTGGGGCACCAGGCGAATCAGTTTCCCCAGTTTGAGCAGCCCGGCCAGCATTTGGATCACGCCCGCCAGCACCACGGCTGCGAAGACATATTCTACGCCGTGCGATTTGGCCAGGGCCACAATAACCACGGCTACCGCGCCGGTGGCACCGGAAATCATCCCCGGGCGACCGCCAAAAATGGAGGTGATCAGACCAATGGTAAAGGCGGCATAGAGGCCCGTGAGGGGCGAGAGGCCCGCAATCAGTGAAAAGGCCACCGCTTCGGGTACCAGGGCCAGGGCCACGGTGAGTCCCGACAGGATTTCTGTTTTGTAGTTTATTTTCTGCTTGAAATCGAAAAGGTTCAGGAGTTCTTTCATGAAACGCTTGTTGTACCAAGCTGCTTTATTGCAGGCTAAAAGATTGTAGGAGAATGTTAATGTCTTAAAATCGGCGCAAAAATACGGTCTTTATCCTCCTTATGCGCTGGTTTTGCTTGTTTTATATGTTTTTTAACATGTTTTGTGGGTTTTAGTCGGTGGGCTGGTTGTTGGACTGCCTGGCGGGAGTCGCTTCGTCGGGTGCAGAAAACTTACCGGGGGGACTTGCTGCATTGTTTTGGAATGATTATATTGAAATCGGAGCAAAGATTAAATTGTAATCAAAATGCGTACAGAGGAAGAATTGGAAGCAGACAAGCGACAGATTGTGCACATCGATCTGGACACCTTTTTTGTGTCGGTAGAGCGTTTGCAGAACAGCAGTCTGCTGGGCAAGCCGGTGATTGTTGGCGGCTTGTCCGATCGTGGGGTGGTGTCGGCCTGCAGCTATGAGGCGCGGCACTTTGGGGTGCATTCGGCCATGCCCATACGCATGGCGCGGCAGCTGTGTCCGCATGCCGTTTTTATTCGTGGCGATATGGATACCTACAGTCGCTACTCCAATGTGGTTACCGACATCATTGCCGAAGCCGTGCCGGTGTACGAAAAGGCTTCCATCGATGAGCACTATCTGGATTTGACCGGAATGGACCGCTACTTTGGCACCTATCAATTTACGCGGGAGCTGCGGCAGAAAATCATGCGGGAAAGCGGTCTGCCCATTTCCTTTGGTCTGTCGGTCAACAAAACCGTATCGAAAATTGCCACGGGTGAAGCCAAGTCGGGCCCCGAGCGGGAACTGTACGTACAGCGTGAGCAGGTAAAGCCCTTTCTCAATCCGCTGTCGATTCGCAAAATTCCCATGCTGGGACCCAAGACCTTTAATTTGTTGCGGAATATGGGCGTGGCCAAAATTGAAACCCTGAGTCAGTTGCCTCCCGATATTATGGAGCGAGTACTGGGTAAAAACGGCATCGACTTGTGGCGTAAGGCCAACGGCATCGACCCTTCGCCCGTTGAGCGCTACTACGAACGCAAGTCCATCGGCTCGGAGCAGACCTTTGAGAGCGATACCACCGATTTGCGCCAGCTCAACGAGTGGTTGGTGCGGATGACCGAGAAGCTGGCCTTTGAATTGCGTACGCGCAACAAGTTGACCGCCTGTGTGGTGGTTAAAATCCGGTATTCGGACTTTGATACGCATACCATACAAAAGCGCATTGCCTATACCGCTTTTGATCACGTACTCATACAGGAGGCCAAAGACCTGCTGCAACGCCTTTATACCCGGCGGGTACTGGTGCGCTTGCTGGGGGTGCGTTTTACCCATCTGGTATCGGGCAGTCAACAACTTTCTTTGTTTGAGGACCGCCCCGAGCAGGTGCAGTTGTACCAGGCGATGGACCGCATACGCAAGCGCTTTGGCGGCGATGCCGTGGGACGGGCTTGTTTCTAAAACAGGGTGTTGGTCGTGTTGTTGTTTGTTGTCCGAAGTCGAGGAGGGAAGCCATGTACTTGAATTGTCACTCTTACCACAGTCTCCGCTACGGTGTGCTTTCGCCCGAAGTGCTGGTGCGCCGCGCCCGGGCCTTGGGCATTGATGTGCTGGTGTTGACCGACATCAATACCACTTCGGGGGTGTACGATTTTGTGAAAGCCTGTCGCGCAGCCGGCATCACGCCCCTTGTGGGCATCGAGTTTCGCAACGGTAACCGGCACTTATATACCGGCATTGCCCGTAGTTTTGAGGGCTTTGGTGAGCTGAACCGCTTTTTATCGCAGCACCTCATGAGCGGAAGTCCGCTGCCGGAGCGGGCCCCGGCCTTTGCTCAGGCTTGGGTGATTTATCCCTTTGAGGGGCACTTGCCTGAGCAGCTCGCCGAGCATGAATTCATAGGTGTGCGTCACCGTCAGCTGAACCGTTTGCTGCGGATGCCCCTGCAGGTCTGGCAGTCGCGCCTCCTTTTGTGGCAGCCGGTGACTTTCGGGGGGCGGGGCGACTGGGACTTGCACCGGCATTTGCGGGCGGTGGATAAGAATGCTTTGCTGAATCATTTGCGGGCAAAAGATCTGGCTTCGGAGTACGATTGGCTGGTGCCTCCGGAGCGCCTGCAGGCTGCTTTTTCGGCCTATCCCTTTCTGCTGGCCAACAGCGAGGCCCTGCTCAAGAGCTGTTCCTTCGATTTTGATTTTTCCGGCATTAAAAACAAACAAAGTTATACGGGCAGTCGTGCCGCGGATGCCCGTTTGTTGGAGCAGTTGGCGGTGGACGGACTCGAGCAGCGTTACGGTAAGGGGCATGTGGAGGCACGGGAGCGGGTGAGCAAGGAGTTGGGCATCATCAATCAGCTGGGCTTTGCCGCCTATTTTTTGATTGCCTGGGACATGGTGCGCTACTCCCTCTCGCGCGGCTTTTACCATGTAGGGCGGGGCAGCGGGGCCAATAGCGTGGTGGCCTACTGTCTGCGCATTACCGATGTCGATCCCATAGAGCTCAACTTGTACTTCGAACGCTTCTTGAATCCCAAGCGGACTTCCCCGCCCGATTTCGACATCGATTATTCGTGGCGCGACCGGGATGCCGTGCAGCACTATCTGTTTAAACGTTACGGTCAGGAGCACGTGGCCCTGTTGGGCGCCATGTCCACCTTCCAGCGCAAAGCCGGTCTCCGCGAACTCGGCAAGGTGTATGGTCTCCCCACCGACGAACTGGAGTTGCTGGTGCAGGGACGTGCCCCCGATGAAGCCCTGAACCAGAAAATTGCAGAGCTGGCGGGACGCTTGGAAGATTTTCCCAACCTGCGGACCATTCACGCCGGCGGTATTTTGGTGAGTGAGTTGCCGATAACGGCCTATACGGCACTGGATTTGCCGCCGAAGGGATTGCCCACCACGCAGTTTGATATGTATGTGGCGGAGGATATTGGTTTTGAAAAGCTCGACGTGCTGTCGCAGCGCGGCATCGGCCACATTCAGGACAGCGCCCGGCTGGTCTTGGAAAATCAGGGAAAGCGCATTGATGTGCATGCCGTTAAGTGCTTTAAGGAGGACCCGAAGGTCAAGGCCCTGTTGGCCAGCGGGGAGACCAACGGCTGTTTCTACATTGAGAGTCCCGCTATGCGCGGCTTGCTGCGCAAGCTGCACTGCAGCGACTACCTGACGCTGGTGGCGGCCAGTTCCATCATTCGGCCCGGCGTAGCCAAATCGGGCATGATGAAGGCCTACATCGAGCGCTTCCACAATCCCACTGGTTTTACTTACCTGCATCCGGTGATGGAGGAGCAGTTGAGGGAGACTTACGGGGTGATGGTGTACCAGGAGGATGTGATTAAGGTGGGGCATCATTTTGCGGGACTCGATTTGGCCGATGCCGATGTGTTGCGCCGGGCCATGAGTGGAAAGTACCGCTCGAAGGAGGCTTTTCAGGAGCTGACCCGGCGCTTTTTTGATAATTGTCGCCAAAAAGGCTACTCCGAGGCGCTGACTGCGGAGGTGTGGCGGCAAATAGAATCCTTTGCCGGTTATTCTTTTTCGAAGGCCCACTCGGCCTCCTACGCCGTGGAAAGCTTTCAGAGTCTTTATTTAAAGGCTTATTTTCCGCTGGAGTTTATGGTGGCGGTGATCAATAACTTTGGCGGTTTTTACGCCACCTGGGTGTATGTGCACGAGGCCCGCCGCTGGGGTGCCGTGTTGCACCTGCCCTGTGTCAACCACAGTACTTACGCCACTTCCATAAAGGGGAAGGACTTGTATCTGGGTCTGGTACATGTGCAGTCGTTGGAGCAGGCCCTGGCACAGCGCCTGGTGGCCGAGCGGGAGCGGGGTGGTTTGTTTCGCGATTTGCCCGACTTTATAGAACGTACCCAGGTGGGCCGGGAACAGTTGGTGCTGCTCATTCGGCTCGGGGCCCTCCGCTTTACCGCTAAGAGCAAGCCCGAATTGCTGTGGGAGGCCCACCTTTATCTGAGTCGCCACCAGGTGAAGGTCAAGCCGCCCCGCCTGTTTCCCTTACAAGGCAAGAAGTACCGACTGCCCCAATTGCTGCAACAGCCGCTCGAAGATCTTTACGATGAGTTGGAGTTGTTGGGTTTTCCGGTCAGCGGTACCTGGTTCGATTTGTTGCAGACCGGCTACAGGGGTGAGGTAATGGCGCGGGACTTGCCGCAGCGGGTGGGACAGCGGGTAAAGATGGTGGGCCAGCTGGTCACCCTAAAATATGTGCGCACGGTACGTAAGGACTTGATGCACTTTGGCACTTTTATCGATGCCGAGGGACAGTTTTTGGATACGGTGCACTTTCCGCCAGTGCTCAAAGCCTGGCCCTTTAAGGGCAATGGCGCCTACCTGTTGCAGGGCAAGGTGGTCAGCGATTTCGGCTTTTGCTCCCTGGAGGTGGAAAAGATGGCGCCGCTGCCGCTGAAACCCGACCCGCGGGCGGGATAGGTGAGGGGACAGAGGAGATTGGCGCGTTTGAAAAGGAATGTTTTGGCGGAGTAGGCATGTAAAGGGGGTGTCTCTAAAATCAGAGACACCCCCTTGTAATTGGTATAAAAAATGAAACGTGCTGGTTAGCGGATGTTCTTAACAATCTTGTCGGTAACCACTGCGCCATTGGCATATTGCTTAACCTGCAGATAAATGCCGGCGGGCAATACATCAAAATTGTTGCCCATTCTTACCCCACTGATGTTGAAATATTCGGTAGTAACTACCTGACCTTCAGCTTTGGGTGCGTTGATGGCGGTCGGAGAGGGCTCTTCAATAATGATGTGGTAAAGGTTAACTCCGCTGCTGGGCGACCACATATAGATGGTGGTGGCTTCCTCACCGGTGTAGGTGACGGTGGTGGCAGTAAGGCTTGCTCCAAGAGCATCGACTTGAGCCAAAAGGTTATCATCGCTGCCGGCAGCAACATTTAAATGCCGGTCTGTATCGCCAGAGGAAGACATACACATAATGGTGATGTCACAAGGGCCTTCAACGTCAAAGCCAATCACCCTATTGAGGGGCGCACCAGTTTCAGAATCAAAGGCACCGGAACCACCAAATTTCAGTCGGTGGGTGTAGGTATACTCTACGTCCTTATAGGTGACGGTTTTTCCGTTCGTGTCAATGTCCACTTTTTTTCCGTCTGCCCCATAGATGGTCAGTCCGTCTACTACTTTGACTTCAATGATGCTGGCCGAAGTTACCTCTCCTGTTATGCCAACTGCTTCCAGAAAAGAAGCATCACTGATGTTCCATGCGGGGAGCTGGGCACTTGAAGTTGCAGCAAAAGCCAGGACTGCGAATAAGAGCATGTAAATTTTCTTCATAATTTAAGATTTTAGTTGTGTTTGATTAAAAATGATTAACAAGTGTAAATATAGGGAGAAGGCGGCCCTGTGGAGGTGGGTGAAATGCTTAAAAAAGGTGGGTGAATTGTCAAAATGGATAAAAGGTGAATGGTCCACCCAGGTAATACCTTGTTTTAAATCAGGTTTTTAGCATTTTGTGCTTGTAAATGTCGTTTGCGCCTTGTTTCTTTGCGGCCACAAAATCGGACTATGAGCATATTGATTTTACTCGACTATATTGGGACCATGGTTTTTGCCATGAGTGGGGTGCTTACGGCAGCCGAAAAGCGACTCGATTTGTTCGGGGCCATGTTTATTGGGGTGGTTACCGCCATTGGAGGGGGAACCACGCGCGATTTGCTCATAGGGGTTACGCCGGTTACCTGGCTGAGTATGCCCATTTATCTTTATTTGATTTTGGGCGCTATTTTGCTGGCCATGCTTTTTAGGAAGGTGCTGGCCAAATGGCGCCGTACCCTTTTTATTTTTGATACCATTGGCATTGGGGTGTTTACGATTATCGGACTCGAAAAGGCCTTGGCCATTGGGGTGAATCCGGGTGTGGCGGTACTGATGGGGGTGACTTCGGCTGTGGTGGGCGGTGTGATTAGGGATACGCTGACCAATGAGGTGCCGCTTATTTTTCAGCGGGAGATTTATGCTACGGCTTGTATTGCCGGCGCTCTGGTGTATTTGTTGCTGCGGTACATCGGCTTGGATCCGGCCATGAATCAGTTGCTTACGGCAGGGGTCATTATAGCCATACGGTTGCTGTCGATTCGTTTCAACTGGTCGATGCCCATTTTGTCGATGCCGCGCGAGGACTAGTCCTCCTCGTCCAGCGCCCGGGCTATGTTTCGATAGGTGTGGGCCTGTTCGTCCTCCCCCAGCTTTTTGCAGACCTTACTTAAAAGGTAGTACACGTCGGCATTTTTCTTGCGGATGTTTTTGGCTTCCAGCAGATCGTGGTGGGCCGCTTCGTAGTGGCGCAGGGCCAGGCGTACCCGTCCCCGCAGCAAAAGTGCCTCAAAATTGCGTTGCTTAATTTTAAGGAGGGCGGTGCAGTCCTTTTCCGCTTTTTTAAGGTCGCCTTCGGATTCGTGCAGTTCGGCCCGGCGCAGGAGGGCTTCCGGATAGTCGGGGTTCAGTCGCAGTGCCTTGTTCAGGTTGGCTACTGCTGCGCCCTTGTCGTTGAATTTGAGGGCGCATTCGTTGGCCATGAGGTAGTATTCTTTGGCAAACTCGAGGGTGTTTTTGCGTTGCTGCTGCAACTGGTCCTCCAGTTGCAGCAACTGGTGGCGGTAATGGTCGGCAAAGCGCATTTCCCTCACCAGAAAGCGTTGAATGGCTTTGTTGTTAAGATCGTTGCGCGCATCTACAGCTTCGGCAAAACGACTTACAGCCTTTTTCCAGTCCTGCTCACGAAAGGCCTGCAAGGCTTCGGCATAGGCTCCATCTGCCCGGGCTTTTTTAATTTCAGCCTCAATCAGCTGTTTGTTGTTGGCGGCTCTGGAGAATTGTTCTACCTCACGTTTTACTATGATGTCGGAGGGGCGTACGGGGGTTTTGAGCACCATGCCTTCGAGCGAGCGGCAGCGACTCAGGGCCACGTAGAGCTGTCCCCCCGCAAAAGCGCCTCCGCTGAAGTCGATCAGCACCTTGTCGAAGGTGAGTCCCTGGCTCTTGTGCACGGTAATGGCCCAGGAGAGTTTTAAGGGGTACTGGGTAAAGGAGCCGAGTTCTTCGGCAATGATTTTGTTGTTGGCTTCGTCGTATTTATAGCGCAGGTTCTCCCATTTTTCGCGGGTTACCAGGTAGGTCTGGTCGTTTTCGAGACGTACCCAAATGCCGTCTTCCCCAATCTCGTCGACCCGACCCAGGGAGCCGTTGTACCAGCGTCGTTCGGGGTCGTTTTTTACGAACATTACCTGGGCGTCTTCTCTCAGTACCAGGTTTTTGAGGGTGGGCAGACTGGATTCGGGGAATTCGCCCTGGATGTCGCCGGCAAAACTGTGGGCGGGGGTGGTGAGTTCGCTGAGTCGTTGTTCGTTGATGTAATCGACGGTGTCGCGGCGGGTGGCCAGGGTGATGAAGAGCTCTTCGCGGGGCGGCTCAAAGCCCGGCTGCAGGCGCTGGTTGATTGCGCCAATGTCCATTTGCTGCGCCTTATTGACCCGTATCTTGTCGAGGAGTCCCACAAACACCGGGTCGCTTTGGCGGTAGACTTTTTGCAACTCGATCTGCACCAAGGGGATTTGCTGAAAAACGCGGGCCGAAAAGAAAAAGGGGGTAGGGTAAAAGCGACTCAGGATGCTCCACTCGTCGCGCTTGACCACAGGCTCGAGCTGAAAGGCATCGCCCACCAGCAGCATTTGCTTGCCGCCGAAGGGCAGGTGCCGGTTGCCCGAAAAGACGCGTAGTACCTGGTCGATGAAGTCGAGTATGTCGCCCCGCACCATGGATATTTCGTCGATGATGATGAGCTCCACTTCCTTGATCAGCTTCTGCTTTTCGCTGTTGTATTTTAAGAAGTCGTAGATTCTTCGGTTTTGCGTAGAGAGGTCGGGGTCGTTGGGCAGTATGGGCCTAAAGGGAATTTTGAAGAAGGAGTGCAGGGTTACGCCGCCGGCGTTGATGGCGGCAATGCCGGTGGGGGCCAGTACAATGTGCTTTTTGTGGGTGTGGTTGCAGACGTAGCGCAGGAAGGTCGATTTACCCGTTCCTGCCCGGCCCGTGAGGTAAACCGATGAACTGGTGTGTTGAATAAGACGCAGGGCGTCCTGAAACTCCGCATTGTCGGTATCTATCTTTTCGGGTAATTCTGTCATTCTTCTTCTTCGCTGTCGCTCCACGGTTGTGCGCCTATGCCGTAGCGCTTGATTACATTATAGGCCTTAAATATGCCCAGTTCTCCCGCCTTGCTTAAATCCAGTGTGCCTTCGCTTTCCTGTTCGAGGAAAATGCGGATGAGGCCCCGGTTGAACCAGGCTTCGGCAAAGTCGGGCTGTGCCGCTATGGCTGCACTGAAGTGCGTTATGGCGGTCTCAAAGTTACGCATTTGTGCCTGAACTACCCCCAGGTTGTAGTGGGCAAAGGCAAAATTGGGGGTGAGGTCTGTGATGTGTTGCAAATCGTCGTTGATGAGGTCGTAATCGAGGATGCGACGCTCCTCGCCCTCGTTGCTGCCTGCTGCAGGGCGTGTGAGGGTGCCGCCCGTTTGCAGCGCACCTGCTTCGGGCAGCTCCGCTTCCATGCTGCGTATGGTCTCCACCATTTTAAAGCGGGTGTAGGCCCGGTTGAAAAGGGCCGGCAGGTGATCGGGTGTGATGCTTAAAACGCGGTTAAAATCGTCGAGGGCGTTGTTGAGGTTGAGCACGGTGTTGTAGAGGGTGCCTCTGGCAAAGTAGAGGGTCGCCTGGTCGGCCTCCGGGGCGGTTTTCAGCTGCTCGGTCAGCGCGCTGATTTGGCTGAATATGGCGGCTGCTTTTTCGCGATCGGCCTCGAGTTCGGCATTGGCCAGACGCAAGGTTCGGGGGATGGGTTGTTGGCGGTTGATGCGATCGATTTCCAGGTGGAAATAGGGGAGGCGGTGGACCAGACTGTCGTCGGGGTAATAGGTGATGCCGAATATCCCTTCCATATCGATGACGAT
The DNA here is from genome assembly GCF_002210225.1 of Geofilum rhodophaeum. GTDB lineage: Bacteria > Bacteroidota > Bacteroidia > Bacteroidales > Marinilabiliaceae > Geofilum > Geofilum rhodophaeum. Next base: position 59,408 of record NZ_MWUJ01000010.1, read on the forward strand.
GTTGCGGTTTTGAATGCGTCCCCGTAAGGGGTTGGTGGCCGGCTCTTCGTCGGGTTCGTTGCCAAAATCGTCGAGTACGGCCACTTTGTTGTAGTTGCGTATGTCGCGGTCGTTTTCGCTGCGGGTGGCTTTGCGTGCCGGTTTTTCTTCTTCGCTGTCGGCTGTCGCCCCGCTGCTTTTTTCGTTTTGTGCCACTTGTTCACGTCGCTCCAGGTTGAGTTTAACAGCGGTACCGTAGTCGAGTTCGGCCCCGTGGGTGTCGCCCAGGTTCTGACGCACGTGAGCGCGTGTCTCGTAAACGGGCGCAAAATCCGGATAATTGTCGGCCACTATGTTGAGGTCGGCCAGCGCCTCGCGGTAGGAGCCGATTTCGGTGTACAACATGGCGCGGTAGTAGAGGGTCAGCAGGTCGTCGCTACGCAGGGCCAGCACCCTGGAGAAATCCTCAATGGCCCGGTTGGTGTCGCCCACCTGGGCCCGCAAGATGCCCCGGTTGGAGTAGGCCATGGCGTTGCGGGGTTCCAGTTCTATCACCTTGTCAAAGTCGCTGAGCGTGCCTCTTAAATCGTCGAGCTGGTAGCGGATGATGCCTCGGTTCATATAAAAGCGGGCGTCTTCGGGACGCAGTTCCACGGCTTTGTCGAGGTCGGCAAGGGCTTTTTCGTATTCGTTGAGTTGGTAAAGAACGACGGCCCGGTTCGCATAGCCGTCGGGTACATAGGGGTTCGCCTCCACGGCCTTGCTGAAGTCGGCCAGTCCCCCCAGGGTATCGCCCGAGGCGACTTTGGCGTGACCACGGTTGAGGAGGGCTGAAAGGAGTTTGGGGGCGTGTTGCAGCGCAGTGCTGTAGGTGTTTATGGCTGCTTCGTAATCCTTACCGTGCAATTCGGCAATGCCCTTGTTGATGAGTAGGTTGATGTTCTTTGGTTCGAGTTGGAGTCCGCTCTGGTAATCGCTGAGGGCTTCGGGGGTGCGACCCAGTTTTTGACGAACGATGCCCCGAAGGTTCCAGGCGTCGGCAATGTAGGGGTTGATTTCCAGGGCTTTGCTCACGTCTTGTTCGGCGCCTTTGAGGTCGTCGAGATTGTATTTTCCTAGTGCTCTGAAGTAGTAGGGCTCGCTGAGGTAGGGCTTGGCCTGAATAACCTGGTTGAAGTACTGAATGGCCAATACATAGTCCTCAAAATACAGGGCATTGCGACCGATGATGGTCATACGGTCGGTATCGATCTGTGCTTTGATCGGAAGCTGCAAAGTCAGCAGCAAGAGGAGGAGGATATGTCGTGCCTTCAGCATAGCGGTCTAATATAGGAATTCGGTACTGAAATTGGTTTGGTTGCCGAGCTGGTCGGTGACGACCAGCTCGAGTTGGTGGCGCTGACCCTGGGTCAGGCGCAAAGAACGGAACCAGCCATTGAGTACGTTGTTTTTGGCGTCGTATTCAAACAAGGCCCACTGGCCGTTGATGGTGGCGCGGTAGCTGCCTATGCCCGAGAAGTCGTCTTTGATTGTTATACGGATGCGGTCGCTGCGGCTGTAGTTGCGTCCGGCCGGCAGGCTGAGCAGGCGTACTTCGGGCGGGGTGGTGTCGGTGCTCAGGCAGTAGGTGCCTGGTTCCCGGGTTCGCAGCACCAGGTGGTCGTCTTGAGTTTGTCCCCCGGCATAAAGCAGTTTTCCATTGACGACCCGGGCGGCGCAAATGCGCTTGCTTTTTTGGTATTCTACGGGCAGGGGCAGGGTGAGGGTGAAGAAGCGCTGGACGGGTATGTCTTCGCTGAGTACGCTGAAATGCGCTCCAATACCCAGTCCCGGATTTTCCTGCAGGTCGAACAGAGCGGGGACTTCAGTGTAAAAGGTTTGGGCTTCGAATTCGGCTTTGAAGTGGTCGATGCTGATGAAATAGGGTTGAAAGGGGTTTATTTTAAGGAGTTGGGGTGCGGTGTTGGTCTTGGGGCCCGCTTTTGCTGCTGCTCCGTTTACCTGAAAAGTGAGGCGTGAACTGTTGCCGGCGGCATCGCGAACTTCGTAACTGAGTTGCCGTGTTTGTCCCCCCTCCATGCGGATGCGGCCCTTTTCGGGGGTGGTGGTGTAAAAGGGCAGGGTGTTTAGGGGATCGAGGAAGCTTTTTTGGACGACTTTGCGCTGTTGGCGACGCAGGGCGTAGTCGATGTGACTGTTGAGGTAGCGGGTTTGTGCAAATAGGAAGCCGTCGATTTGGGAGCGGAACCAGGGCACATTGTCGACCCGTAGTTGTACGCTGTATACTCCGCAGCGTCGCCAGGAGTGGCTGAAATAGTCGATGGTTTCTATGCCTACGCCAATGGTGCCGGCGGCGGTCAGTTGGGGATTTCCGCGCAGATGAAACTGTCCGCTGTGAAAGGTGGCGGGCAGGTAGAGGGGCTCCCTGCTGCCGTTGATGTGACTCTGCTCATCGAGGGGGTAGAGCACGATGGCTTCGATGTGTGGGGGAACGTCGTCCTCAACGGGCAAACCAAAGTGGTGTACATTAAGGGGCTTTTGGGTGGCGGTCTCCCGAATTTCGAAATGCAGGTGGGGGCCTCCCGAGCTGCCTGAGTTGCCAGAGTAGGCAATGACCTGGCCGCGACTTACGGGGAGCTGACCGGGGGCAAAACTTTCGTCGATGGCAAAGGACTCTTTTTGGTATTGAAGATTTTGAACTACTTCTTCAATGTCTTTTGAAAACCAGTCGCAGTGCGCATATACCGAGGTGTAGCCGTTGGGATGGGCTATGTAGAGTGCTTTCCCGAAACCAACGGGCGATACGGCGATGCGGGCAACGTAGCCTTCATCGATGGCATAGAGGGGCAGTCCGGTTTTTCCTCCGGTGGTGAAATCAACGCCGGAATGGAAGTGGTTGCTGCGCAATTCGCCAAAGCTGCCGCTGACGAAGGTGGGCAGGTCCATAGGAAAGTGAAAGTCCCACTGAGGTCGTGTGGCTTCACCTGCTCGTGCAGGTGAAGCGCCTGAGGTGAGTAAAATGAAAAGGGTGAATAGTCTTACTATGGTATGGAGGGACTTATGGGACATGGAGTTTTCCTTTTTATCTTAAACTGCTAAAATAAGTAAAACCTAAGCAATTTTCGGGCCACAAAGGCGATAATTTCCGTCCGGCTGAGAAGCAACCCGGCGTGCTGTTGTGCATCATTCGTATGTAAGTTTTCAGATGTATAACCTTTTAAACAGTACGAATATGAAAAAGTTGTGGTTTTTGTTGCTGGCTTTGCCTATGGTTTTAGTTGCCTGCGACGACGATGAGGGCTATTCCCTGGGTGATTTTTGGGTGACGACGGCTACGGTGAAGACGGTGGGCGTGCGTCCCTATATTCTGGAGACGGATGGTGGAAAACGTTTGTTTCCGTCGGCTTCTAATGTGCCGGGCTTTGAGGTGTTTAATGGTCAGCGTGTGTGGGTGAACTATACCATTTTGGAGGATGGCGAGGGCGATGTTGATCATTTGGTGAAGGTGAACGACCTCTCGGAAATGTTGACGAAGGGGATTTTTCAGCTGACGCCGGAGACGACCGACAGCATTGGCCATGATCCTTTGACCATTAACGATTATTGGATCAGTGGCGATTACCTGACGGTGTTGTTCAGTTATGGCGGCGGCCGGAAGATTCACTTCATTACCTTGGCCCAGGATGTGGATGCACCGATAAATGAGGACGGTCTGCCTGTTTTGGAAGTGCGGCACAACCGAAACAACGATCCGGTGAACTACCGCTTGAATGGGAGTGTTTCGTTTTTGCTGGAAGATTTGAGGGTGGACGACAGCGATGAGGTACCCTTTGTACTGCGTGCCAAGAGTCCCGATGGTTACAGTGACTTTGAGGAGGTGTTGACTTATAGTTACGGGGAGTAGGGGCGGCGTGGCCGCCTACCGGAACTTTGGTTTTTCAAACCAATTTTCCAGTAGGGAGAAACCTACGCTGAGCTGCCATACTTCGGTGCTCAATGCTTTGTTGTTGGCGTTGTCGTTCTGGTAGGAGAGTGCCACATTTATAGAGGAGCTGCGATGGGTAGGGAAGCCTATCCCCGCAGCAACTTTGTATACCATGGGATTGATTCCGGATGTGATGTAGCCAGAGTTTTCGATGCTCCATCCCAGTCGATAGGTGCTTGCACCCATTAGTTTTCTTGCATTTCGTGGTTTGGGGGTCCAGCTTGCACCCATGCTGAAGCGATTAAGGTCGGCCAGTTTTATTGATGCGTTTCCGGTGGTGTTTTTGTTCCAGTTTTGGCGCTCAAACTGCATGCCCCAATTCCATTTTTCGTTCAACTGCGTGCTTAGGGCCAGACAAAATTGCTCGGGCAGATATTGTGTGGTGTTGGCCGGGTTTTCGGTCAGCAGAATGTTGTCGTTTTGGTCTCTGACATTTTGTTCGTGTGTAAGGACCGTTTTTTTAACCGGACTGTAGGTCAGGCCAATGTTCAAGGCTTTGTTTTTTAGCCAGTAGGTTTGGTATAGAAATGCATACTCGGTGCGCAGACTCCGGGTGTATGATTTTTGTTCTATGTTTATGTTGGACTGGAGTTCGTTGTGGTAGATGTTCCCAAAAATGTAGGCGGCAGTAAAGCCCACACTTAGGTTCCTGGATAAGGAAAATCCGTTGGAGACGAATAATTTGGTCAAGCCTCCTGTTCCTTCAAAATGCACTTCCTGTAGGGCAGTGCTTCCTTCAATGTACTGGTAGTCTTTTATGTTGTATCCAACGGTTGTGTAGGGTGCAATACCTGCGGACAGGCCCCACCACTGGGTGGGCTTTACTCCCATTGCGAAATGCGTGAAGTTTCCCTCATTACGTTTTTCGGAATAATTTTGCAGCGAATAAGTGTAGTTGCGCGCACTTACGCCCAAATCAAAGTAGAAGGTCAGACTATCCATGCTGCTTAATGAGGCGGGGTTGGAGAGATTGATGTGCCTGGAGCTGCTTTGCCCTGCCGCGATGCCGCCCATTGCCAGGCTGGAGGCACTTGCAGTAATTTCGGGTTGCCCCAGGCCATACATGGAGTATGGCGAGGAGGTGAGGTGCTGGGCGTTGACTCCGCTTAAGGGCTTGATAAGTAAAATCAGGAAAATGGACCATTTATTCATATCTGTTGTATCTGATTATGAGTTGAACAGGATTAGTTTTGTGCCGGGTGTTGCCCAGTATAACACGTTGCGCCATACTGTTTAAGTCTTGATCGGACAGGGAAAGTAGCAGTGCGCGTTTGTTGATCCCAATGGCATTGATTTCGGTATTGATAAAATCCGTGATGTCGAAAACGTATTGCGTATGGGTTTGAAACTCTTCATCGGTTTGCAGATCACCGGTTTGCAGTTCTGTGCCATTGGCAGAGGTGACGGCATTGGTAGCGCTGTTGTTTTCGTCGACCACATACAATTGCAGGGTTTCGGGAAGAGGATACTCTGTTGGGTAGCTGTGTTCTACCGGACGTAAAATCAGTTCGGCATAATCGACATAGCCTGTTTTTCCCAGTTCCAGGATGTTTCTGAGGTAGGGAAATTCGATGCGTATCAAGAATCCGCTAAGTCCTGCTGTTACCGCTTCGTTGTTGGTGGTAGTGGCGGCCAGACCATTGTATCCCGATTTTAAGGCGGCGAAGGGTGTGTCGGCATAATTGTGCTTGATTTGATAATAGCTGGTGCTGGTGTTGGGTTTTATGGTGATTTGTTGCTGTTCTTTAAATTCTTCAACAAAGTGGTAGTAGAGGTTGATGGTTCCACTGCTGTCGTTCAGATGAAAGTTGTATATTCCCGTATTGCCATGGTTTTTTGGCATGGTTAAGGCCAAGCCCGGAAAGTACTGGTTGAAAGTTTCCTGGTTCTCGAATTCGGCTTGGTGCAGGCTTAATTTTTCAAGTAATTCTTCTCCCAGTTTGTCGGGAAGTCGCAACGATATGCTGTCATTTTGTTGGATATAAGACGGAAGGAATTGGCTCACCAAGGGGATGCTGTCGCTTTCTTGATGATGGTGACTGTAAAAGCTTCCGTTGGAAGGGAGGGTTAATACCTTCTTAAGGGTATGCAAACTCACAACAAGCGCCTCTGTACTGTCTCCTGCATGGCTGCCGGTGTAATGCATTTCAAAAGTCAGGGAATCCATTACCAGGGGGGTGTTTTCGTTTTGTCGGTGTTCGCTGAAAACGGGCAGGGTAAAGGACAGGTAGCTGTGAGCTTCCAGGTTGCCCCACCAGGGCTCGTTTATGGCTCCTGCAATCAGTATGTTGTTGCCCGAGGTTGCTATAGAGTCGGACTTAAGAGTGGTCAATTTTACCGTGCAGGTGTCGATGTAGGTTGAAAAGGCCTGCGGGTCAACCAAGTGGTTTCCCAGTCCATTGTCCGTGTTTTCGCAGCTTACTGCAATTATCAGGATGAAGGGGCTTAGACTGAGCCATTTTTTTATTGCAATCATATTGAGTTGTATGGTTTGTTTGATGGTTTGATGGTGCAAAACAGGGCTTTGTTTTTTGAATGTGGAAGCGTAGTGGATAAAGAGCGTTGTGTGCAGGTTCGAGACCTTGTTTTTGCCGATTAAAGGATGCTTTCCTGAATCTGTTTGTGGAAAACGACACAAATGGGGCTTTGGGCGATGAAATGCAGGCGGTCACCGATTTGTTTCCTGTTGACCTTGTGCCACCGCTTATCTTCGCTGTGATTTTTTATTGTGGATAAAAACGAATAGTTATGATGAACTTGTTGAAAAAGAGTTGGCTTTTGCTGGCTGTGGCCGGTTTAAGTCTGGGCTGGGTAGCCTGTGGCGATGATGAAGAGGAAGATGATGCCGTTGGCAATTGGGTGAGGCGTTCGGACTTTGATGGAGTGGCCCGCGGTCAGGCTGCTGCTTTTAGTCTGGGTCAGACGGGGTATTTAATGGGTGGTTACGACGGGCGCGACCGCTTGGGTGATTTTTGGGCCTACGATGCCGAACAGAATTTTTGGACACAGAAGGCCTCCTTTCCTGGTGAAAGCCGGAATTCTGCCGTTGGTTTTGCTCTAAATGGGAAGGGTTACGTGGGGACAGGGTACAATGGTCTTGATTATCTGAGTGATTTTTGGGCTTATGATCCCGCCAATAATATATGGGAGCAAAAGGCTGATTATCCCGGAGGTGGGCGCTATGGTGCTGTTGCCTTTTCGGTAGGCGATTATGGTTTTATCGGTTGCGGTTACAATGGGAATCATTTGAAGGACTTTTATAAATATTTGCCCGAGAGTGATGTGTGGGAGCAGCATCCCTTCCCAGGAACTAAGCGTGTTGGGGCATCTGCTTTTAATATCGGTGAGAATGTTTATTTGGTGGGTGGCATCAATAATCAGCAGTATGTCTATGATTTTTGGAAGTTGAATGCTGCCGATTTGTCGTGGGAACAGAAGCGGGACATTGCCAATACCAGTGACGATTCGTACGATGACGATTACACCATAGTCCGTTCCTACGGTGTGGCTTTCACAATGGGCAGTTTGGGGTATTACACAACCGGAGAAAGTGGTTCCCTGCGTACCGATACCTGGGAGTATAACCCCTTAACCGATTTGTGGGTGGCTAAGACCGATTTTGAAGGGGCAGCCCGCAGTGGAGCAGTTGCTTTTTCATTGGGTACGGAGGCTTTTGTTGCTACAGGAAGAAGCAGCAGCTACCGCTTCGATGATAATTATGTGTTCCATCCATTTGAGGAGTATGAGGCTTACGATTAAATTGGGTTCGCTTTTGCTGGTTTTGGCTGGACTTTTGGGCTGCTTGTTGTATATGCTGGTATCCGATCGGGAGGTGGTTGAACCAGTCTACCAATACGATGTTTTGGCGTTTGAATCGGGTTATGCTTACCAGATTACGCTCAATAACAAGGTTTGTATCTATCAGCCCTATGTGCCCGCTGTTGAAGGCAGGCTGTTGTTCTGGCGGCAAGAGGATGCTGCAAAAGTGGCTGCTTTGGTGGTTGCCCGCTTGCAGCGGGGGAAAGCTCCCGTAATTTCTGAGGAGGATTTAGCAGACTTGGGGGTTAGGATGCTTGTGCCTGCAAATTAGTGATTTAGTTTTCAGAGCCCTTGTTGGGGCGTTTTAAAACAAAAAAAACACCGTTTTTTTTTGTCTGTTTTGTTTTGCAGTTCCCTTATTATGCCTATATTTGCAGCGCGTTTAAGAGAAATGACAAGCGCAGGGTATTGATTCCGTAGCTTAATTGGATAGAGCACCTGGTTACGGCCCAGGAGGTTGGGGGTTCGAGTCCCTTCGGGATCACATTTTAAGACCGCAAATCTTTGTAAAACAAGGGTTTGCGGTTTTTCTTTTTGTTTTTGCAACCTGTTTTAGGGGGCTGTACTTCCTGCGATCCTTTCTATCGGTAAAATCGGCCTGTTGGTCGAAGTTCATTTTTTTCCTCCTGACTCGGGCGCATTTTTGCAGAGGTAAATCTGGAAACAGTTACGTTATGCAAAAAATCAAAACAATAATCCTGTGTCTATGTGGGTGGTTTACATTGTCCGCGCTTTTGGCAGGGGATGCTCCGGAGGAGAATAAGGTATGGTCACTACAGGATTGCGTTGCCTATGCGCTTAAGCACAATTTGCAGGTGCAGAAGCAACGCTTGGCTGCCGAAGGGGCGGTGGTGGACAGGATGGAGGCCCGGGGGCAATTTTTTCCTGATTTAAGCGCAGCGGCATCCACGTCTTTAACCAAAACTGGCGCTGCCGAGACGCTTAATGAGTCATCGGCTCTAACTTCCAGCGCATCGCTCTCTTCGGGTCTTGTTGTTTATAAGGGCGGGGCTCAGCGGAATGCATTAAAGCGCTCTCAGCTTAATTATCAGTGGACGCTGTTGTCGGTTGAAGCGGCCGAACAGGACATTGTTGTGGGGGTGTTGGAACAGTTTATGAATGTATTATATGCCCGGGAAAATCTGAAGTATTACCAGGAAGTGGCAGGTCATTCAAAAAAGCAGGTTGAAGAAGTGCAGTTGTTGTTTGAAGCAGGAAGCAAAACACGCCGAGATTTGCTTGATGTTAGGGCTCAGTTGTCTTCAGATGAGTACGTTGCATTGTCGGCTGCCCATCTTTTCAACCAGCAACAAACTGCCCTAAAGCAATTGCTCGAATTGCCTGTTGAGGCCTCCTTTGAAGTCGATTCCCTACCGGATACCTTGTTTCAGTCGGGATTTTTATTGCCTGGTCGTGGCGAAGTTTTTTCCTCCGCTCTTGCCCATCGTCCCGAAATGAAAATGCAGCAACTGGGGCTGGATATGGCAGAAATTGACCTGAAGTCGGCCCGCTCCAATTATTTGCCACAACTGTCGCTTTCGGCCGGTCTCAGTACGCATTATGGTGATCATCTTCAGCAAGCCGTATCCTTGCAGTTAAAGATTCCTTTGTTTGCCGGCTTTGCAAGTCGGGCCAACCTGCAGCGTCGACGCCTTGCTTTGGAGGAGCAGCAATTGGAGATGGATAACGTACGTAACCAATTGCTTCAGAAAATAGAGCGCAGCTACGAGGATCTGGAGGCCGCCTGGGCGCGCTATCGGGCGGCCGAAATACAGGAAGTGGCTGCGGGTGAGAGTTATGCTCTGGCCCGGGAACAGTTTGCCCTCGGTATGCTTACTTCCATTGAATTGCTGCAGGTGCGCGAAGTCTGGTTGAGTGCAGGAAAGGAGCAACTACAGGCCAAGTACACGGTTTTGCTGCAAAGGCAAGTGCTTAATCATTTTACCGGTGGCCTTTTGGGTGAATCATAAACGGGACGCTTCAATAAAACATTAACTTATGCAAAGAAAATTGTTGTTACTGGGTTCAGTGCTGGTTTTGGCAACGGGCCTTTGGATGCTTTCGCGCAGGCCTCGATCGGGCCCCGAATGGGCGGTTAAAACGGTCTGTTTGGCCAAAGGTACCGTGGTTACTACAGTAAGTGCTACCGGAACCCTGGAGCCCATTGATCAAGTTGAGGTGGGCACTCAGGTTTCGGGGGTAATAGAAAAGATCTACGTTGATTTTAACGATGTGGTGAAACGTGGACAGGTTTTGGCTGAGTTGGATAAGAATGCCCTGGAGGCCCGTTTGCTGCAAGCAAAGGCCAGTTTGGCTTCTGCCGAAAATGAGTTGCATTATCAAGAGAAGATTTACCATCGGTCGATGCATCTGTATCAGGCTGCTTTGTTGAGTGAGAGTGACTTTGAGGCGGCGGTTTATCAGTTTAAAAATGCACAACTGGCTGTTGACCGCTTGTTGTCGGAGGTAGATCAGGCTCAGGTAAATTTGAATTACTCCACCATTTATTCGCCCATCGACGGTGTGGTGTTAGAGCGTGCAGTGGAGGAGGGACAAACAGTTGCTGCCAGTTTTAATACGCCAACACTTTTTACCATCGCCAGGGATTTGACTCAAATGCAGGTAGAGGCAGCTGTTGATGAAGCCGATATTGGTCAGGTTGCACAAGGGCAGCGGGTGTCTTTTGTTGTGGATGCCTTCCCTGATGAGGTTTTTGGGGGAACCATTACCCAGATCCGATTGAATCCTGTTATTGCAAGTAATGTGGTTACTTATACGGTGATTGTTGATGCTCCCAACCCTGATTTGTTATTGAAACCTGGACTTACAGCAACCATCAGTATTGTTACCCGTGAGGCGAGGGATGTTGCGGTGCTGCCTTTTTCGGCATTGAATATACAGCCCGCTCCTCTTTTAGAAGGCGCTTTTGACCTTAAGATGGCGCAGGAAATAAAAAATCAAAAGGCCGGTAGTGGGCCAAGCTCCTGGGTTTGGGTCAAGAAGGGTGAGGTTTTGTTGCAGGTTCCGGTGGTTACCGGGTTAAGCGACAGGGTGTTGATTCAGGTTTTGAGTGGTGTTAATCCCGTTGACTCAGTAGTGATCGGTTTCAATAGTTTGCAGGAGCCTGTGCCGGATGTCCCTGCCAACAGTCCTTTTGTGCCTGCTCCGCCCAGAGCTAGAAATTAAGAGACTTGTCAAAAAAAAGATAGGTATGGATAAGTGGATTATTGAGGTGTCTGATTTGAAGCGTTTTTTTGACGTGGGAGCCACTCGGGTTGAAGCCCTGAAAGGGGTTTCTTTTTCGATTAAGGAAGGTGATTTTGTATCCATAATGGGCAGCAGTGGTTCGGGGAAATCAACGCTTCTGAATATTTTGGGTGCCTTGGATCGCCCGTCAGCCGGTCGTTATGTGCTGGATGGGACTGAGGTCGGGGGCTTAAATAAGAATCAGTTGGCCGGGGTGCGAAGCCGGAAAATTGGTTTTGTCTTTCAGTCCTTTAATTTATTGCCGCGAACCAGTGCGCTTGAGAATGTTGAATTGCCTTTGATTTACCATGGAGGGATGTCGGCGCGTGAGCGAAGGCATAGGGCTGAATTTGCCTTGGAACAGGTTGGTTTGAGTGATAGGCTTAACCACACTCCCGCTCAATTATCGGGCGGTCAGCAGCAGCGGGTTGCTATAGCCAGGGCGCTGGTAAATCATCCGGTATTGTTGTTGGCCGATGAGGCTACAGGCAACCTGGATACGCGCACTTCGTATGAAATTATGGCTTTGTTTCAGGATTTAAATGCTCAGGGAAAAACCATTGTGTTTGTCACTCACGAAAGCGATGTGGCTGCTTTTACGCAACGCATATTCAGGTTAAAGGATGGCCGGCTTGTTGCCAATGAGAAGGTTTCAATTGTACAGGATGCTGCCGGCTTGTTGAAGGCTAATATTGAAATAAGTTAGGGGCGATGGCTATGGGTAATTTAGTAAGAACGGCGTTGAAGGCAATGGGGCGCAATGTGATGCGGACTCTGCTAACTATGTTGGGAATAATAATTGGGGTTGCCTCGGTTATCAGTATGTTGGCCCTGGGTTTGGGATCGCAGTTGCAAATCCAGTCGCAAATTTCTGAGATGGGCAGCAATATGCTGACCATTATGCCTGCTGGTGGGCGTCGGGGCGGGGTGCGTATGGAGGCTTCGGCTACGGTTTTGCTCAGTTCCGATGATGCGGTTCTTTTGGAAGAGGAGGCGCATTATCTGTCTGATGTTTCTCCGTTTCTGAGTACTGGGGGACAGGTGGTGTCGGGGCCAAACAATTGGCCCACTCAGCTTCAGGGCGTGGCTCCGGCTTATTTAAACATTCGTAAGTTGCAAATTAAAGAGGGGGTTGCTTTCACCGTATTGGACATTAAACAAAGTGCCAAAGTGTGCCTTGTGGGACAAACTGTAGTCGAAAACCTTTTTCCCGATGGCCGGTCGGCCATTGGTCAGATTCTTAGGGTGGGTGCCGTTCCGCTAAGAATTATAGGTGTTTTGGAACAAAAGGGGAGCAATACTTTTGGTCAGGATCAGGATGATGTGGTGCTTTTGCCTTATTCTACCATGCAAAAGCGGATGTTGGCGGTGTCTCATGTGCACAGTATTTACGCTTCTGCTGTATCTGAAAATCTGTCTGATAAGGCTGTTGAAGAAGTAGAAATGCTTTTGAGTGCAAACTCACGTTTGATCAGTAACGGCGAACCCGCCTTTGAAGTCCGTTCTCAGAAGGAACTGATTGCTATGTTCAGTTCGACTTCTGAAATGATGACTCTTTTGTTGGCTGCTGTGGCTGGAATTTCTCTGTTGGTAGGGGGGATTGGTATTATGAATGTGATGTTTATGTCGGTAACTGAGCGTACCCGGGAAATAGGTTTGAGAATGGCAGTAGGGGGGAGAAGCTTGCATATAATGCTTCAGTTTTTAATGGAGGCTTTAATGGTGAGTTTTGGTGGAGGATTACTTGGTGTGATCTTGGGCTTGGGCGCATCCGCGGCCCTTGATCGTATTTTAGGCTGGCCGGTTTCGGTTTCAGAAACCTCGGTGCTGCTTTCATTTGGGGTGTGTACCGTTATTGGTGTGTTTTTTGGTTGGTATCCTGCCCGAAAGGCTGCGGCTTTGGACCCCATAGCAGCACTCAGGTATGAATAAATTGATTTACTTTGCTGATATTTTGAAAGTTGTGTTTTATGAATAAAACTTGGGTGAGTTTCCTGAAGACAGGGATTGTTCATTTGTTTTTTTGGTTTTTCTGGTTGGTTGTGCCCTTGCTGTTTTCTATTGCTGACGGCAGGCCTATGCGGCCCTTAACGCATGGCTTTTGGATGCGTACCCTGGTTACAATGGCATTTTTTTATCTCAACTACCTTTGGTTGGTCCCACACTTGCTTTTTGGGCGAAAAATGGCTTGGTTTATCCTCATAAATGTTTTTTGTTTGCTTTTGGTGGTGGCTGGCGAATGGCTCAGGCACGCCTTTGCTTTTGCAACGCCACCTCCCGATGAGTTTTTCAGGGCGGAGCCCAAACCGCCTCCCTTTATTGTGTTAAGCGGAATGCTGTTTTCTTATGGTTTTGCCATTAGTGTGGCTGTAGCCTTGAGGTCAACTTCCAGGTGGGCCAAAATGGATGCACAAAAGAGGGCCTTGGAAAATGAACATTTGAAATCGGAATTAAGCAACCTTAAAATGCAGTTGAATCCGCATTTCTTTTTCAATACACTGAATAATATTTATGCCTTAATTCAGGTAGATCAGGAGCAGGCCCAGGCGGCTGTTCATCGATTGGGCAGACTGATGCGTTATCATTTGTACGAAACCAATGCGGAGCGGGTGCCTATTTCCGGGGAACTGGAATTTTTGGACAGCTATGTGGCCTTAATGAGAATGCGCAGTACCGCTTTGTTGGATGTTGATTTTTATCGTCGTGTGGAGGATCCCAATCGTATGATTGCTCCTTTGCTTTTGGTGCCTCTGGTTGAGAATGCCTTTAAATATGGCGTCAGTAGCGATAAGGCCTGCAGTATTCGTATCAGGGTGGTGGAGAAGCAGGGAGTATTGCATGCGCAATTTAAAAACAGCATATTGGAAGAGTCGGCGAGCGACCAATCGGCAGCCGGAATTGGACTTGTTAATTTGCGCAAGCGTTTGGCGTTGATTTATGCCGGCAGGTATCGTTTTGATGTCGATACCAACGCTGGTCTTTATTGTGTAGAACTAAGTATACGTCTGTGATATGAAAATTAAGTGTTTGGTGGTGGACGATGAGCCGTTAGCCCTTAGTCTTATCGCGGGTTATGTTGAAAAAACACCCTTTTTGGATTTAGTGGGCCAGTGTTCCAGCGCTTTTCAGGTTTTGGAAATTCTAATGAAGCAAGCGGTCGATTTGTTGTTTTTAGATATTCAGATGCCCGGACTTACCGGATTGGAACTCACCAGGGCCATACCGCCTTCTACCCGTGTTGTGTTTACTACTGCTTATCCTCAATTTGCGCTGGAGGGATTTAAGGTGGATGCGCTCGATTATTTGGTGAAGCCGTTTAATTACCCGGAGTTTTTGCGTGCTGCAACAAAAGGGCGTCAATGGTTTGATTTATTGCGGGGTGGAACTGTTTCGGGTTCTGTTGGAGAGGGCCATGGGAATCCGGTACGGTCAATAATGGTGCGATCCGAGTCGCGATTGGTGGGGGTGGATTTAGATCAGGTACAGTACATTGAAAGCATGGGGGATTATGTGAAACTGTTTTGCAAGGATGCATCTGTTGTTGTTACGCAAAGCACGCTGAAGAGTCTTGCCGATAAATTGCCTGCCAGTGACTTTTTTCGGGTACATCGCTCTTACATAGTAAACCTAAATGCTGTTGTGGCCATTGAACGAAATAGAATTGTATTCGGAAAGACTTATGTGCCCATCTCCGACTCTGTTAAGGAGGCCTTTTTTGCATTGCTGAATCAGCGTTTTTTAATGTGATCAGGGGGTTGTATAAGCGTTGTTGGCAATTCGACATTTTATGGCCTTAATTTGACAGAGGTTTGAGAATGAGCATTTTGCCGGATGCCTCGTGAGGTGTCTCGGGAATAAGTTACAGCCTTTTTAAAAAATGTAGTAGAGGGCCGATTAAGGAATGTTTAGTTTTGGTGAGATTGTTTAAGTATCACCAAAAATAGGAACATGAGAAGAAAGTTTATTCCGGTTTTGAGCTGGATGCTGGCACTTGGAATGGGAAGTGCGGTAGGAGCCACGGCCCAGCAGCGGGATTGGGAGAATGAGCGGGTGTTTGCGGTAAATACCGAAAAACCCCGGGCTACTTTTTATCAGTTTCCGGATGCGGAGCTGGCAAAAAGTGGTGATTATTCCCGATCGCCTTATTATATGTTGTTGAGTGGTCAGTGGAAATTTAACTGGTCGCCGAATCCGGCCCAGCGTCCGGTTGATTTTTACCAGGCTGGTTATAATGTAGAACATTGGGATGACATTCCTGTGCCTTCCAACTGGGAGTTGGAAGGATATGGGGTACCCATTTATACCAATGTACGGTATCCGCATCAGGCAACGCCTCCTTATGTAGGCGAGGAAGACAATCCGGTGGGTTCGTACCGTAAGGATTTTGTTTTGCCTGAAAGCTGGACCAACCGCAGGGTTTATTTGCATTTTAAGGGGGGCACCTCAGGTATGTATGTTTGGCTCAATGGACAAAAGGTGGGTTATGCCCAGGGTACAAAAAACCCCGTGGAATTTGACCTGACTGCCTATGCCCAGCCTGGGAAAAACGAATTGGCCGTGGAGGTGTATCGGTGGACCGATGGCAGTTTTATTGAGGATCAGGATATGTGGCGCCTGAGTGGTATTGAGCGCGACGTGTATTTGTACAGTACGGCCGATACACGTATTCAGGACTTCTTTTTGCGTCCCAAGCTCGACAAGAATTATCGACACGGACAGTTGGAGGGGGAAGTTACTGTTGAAAACCACAGCAATACTGCGCTTGCTCGCAGGGTAGATCTGACTTTGTTTGATGCTGCCGGCCAGTCGGTCTTTTCCCAGTCGCAAACGGTGCAGGTAGCTGCCGGCAGTAGCGCCGATGTGAGTTTTTCGCGCAGGGTAGCCAATGCTCGTCAATGGAGTGCTGAGCAGCCCAATCTTTATCAGGCGGTGCTCGAATTAAAGGATGCTTCGGGTAAGGTTATCGAGGCGACGTCAGCCCAGCTGGGTTTCCGTTCGGTTGAGCTGAAGAACGGCCAGTTGTTGGTCAACGGTCAGCGCATTATGGTAAAAGGAGCCAACCTGCACGAGCACGATCATATTACGGGGCATTATGTTCCTGCGGAGACTATAATCAAAGACATTCAGGTGATGAAGCAGCACAACTTGAATGCCATTCGTGCCAGCCACTACCCGCACTCGCCTGAGTTGTATGAGCTGGCCGACAAGTATGGGATGTATGTCGTAAATGAGGCCAATATTGAAACGCACGGCATGGGTGCTACCTTTCAGGGCTGGTTCGACAAAAACCGCCACCCGGCCTATTTGGAGTCGTGGCATGCTGCCCATATGGACCGCATTCGCCGTCTCGTAGAGCGCGATAAAAACCACGCCAGTGTGATCATTTGGAGTTTAGGCAATGAGTGTGGTAATGGTCAGGTTTTCTTTGATGCCTACGATTGGATTAAGGAGCGGGATCTTACTCGCCTGGTTCAGTTTGAGCAGGCTGGAGAGGAGCGCAATACCGATGTGGTGGCGCCGATGTATCCTTCTATTCAGAATATGGAGGAATATGCTGCACGTGATCAGGTGGAGCGCCCTTACATTATGTGTGAGTACGCCCATGCCATGGGCAACAGTACCGGAAACTTTAAACGCTACTGGGACATCATTTACAATTCGCCCAATATGCAGGGTGGTTTCATTTGGGACTGGGTAGATGCCGGTATTTTGTCCAAAACCGGCGATGGCCGTGAGTTTTGGGCTTATGGCGGTCACCTGGGCAGCGGGCATTTGTATCACGATGAGAATTTTAACCTGAATGGACTCGTGAGCCCCGATCGCAGTATTAAGCCGGGTTTGATTGAAGTTAAGAAGGTGTATCAGAACATCTTTTTTGAGGCAGTGAATTTGGCTTCGGGCCAAATTCGGATAGAGAACGGCTTTTCATTTACCAACCTTTCGGACTACGATTTCAGTTGGGAATTGTTGAAGAATGGCGAGGTAAGTGAGCAGGGTAGTTTTAAGGTCGATCTGGCGCCCGGAAAAAGCACCGTGGTTCGTTTGGCTTACCAGGCCCCGCAGATTACCGCCGGGGAGGAGTATTATGTAAATGTGTATGCCCACACCCGTAAGCATACGGCTTTGGTGCCGGCAAAGCACGAAATTGCTACAGAGCAGCTGGCTTTTGCCAACAACCAATATTTTGAGCAGGATTTTGTAAGTACTTCGGGCAGTTTTGAGGTACAGGACGATGAGCGTTCGGTGGTGGTAAAAGGAACGGACTTTGAGCTTCGTCTCGACAAGCGCTCAGGAGGTATTGGTCATTTCCGTTACAAAGGGCGTAACTTAATTGCCGGAGCGCCCATGCCTGATTTCTGGCGTGCGCCAACCGACAACGATTTTGGTAACCACATGCAACGCAACAGCAACATTTGGCGTTTGGCAGGTGACCATCGCCAGGTTCGTAGCGTTGAGGTTACCGAGGGCGACGGATTTGTGAAAATGAAGGCGCATATTTTCCTCTGGGATGTGCGGTCGGACTACTACCTGACTTATACGGTAACGCCTGATGGCGCTGTTCGTGTTGATGCCGAATACAAGGCCGGGATGGAAAGCTTGCCCGAAATGCCGCGTTTTGGCATGCAAATGCGTTTGGCGCCCGAGTACGATAACTTTGCGTACTATGGACGAGGACCCTGGGAAAACTATTCGGACCGCAATTATGGTTCGCACCTGGGGCTGTACGGCAGTAAAGTGGCCGATCAGTTTTTCGAATACATTCGTCCCCAGGAATCGGGCAATAAAACCGATGTGCGCTGGTTAACACTGACCAACGATGACGGCTTTGGTATAATGGTGGAAGGCTTGCAGCCCCTGAGTGTGGCCGCCTTGCACTACCGGGCCGAAGATCTGGATCCTGGTTTCACCAAGAAGGGAATTCGTCACATTGATGTTTACCCCCGTGTCGATGTGTTTTTGAATGTAGACCTGGCACAGCGCGGTTTGGGCGGTGACGACAGTTGGGGGCGTTTGCCACATCAGGAGTATCGTCTGTTGAAGGACAGTTACGCTTATTCGTACATTATACGTCCTTTTGAGCGCTAGTTATACAGCACAAGGATAAGTTCTTAAGGTTCGTGGAGCAGCGGCGCGCAAGCGCCGTGCTTTACGAACCTTCCCTTTAGGGACTGAGCGTTGTTTAATCCTGAGCTTTTCGGCAATTGTGCGGTCCGGTTAAAAAATTTCCGATTATCTTTAAGCTGCTTTAGTGTTCATTTACCGGAGGAGTTGTTATGATCAAAGTACTTTTGTTGACCAGCTTGTTGTTTGTTACTGCCTGGTGGGGACAGGCGCAACGTATTCTCGATTTTGATTCTTTTTCGATGGAGGATGGCTTTTCGAGCAGCAAGCCCAATGTCTTTCTGCAAGACCGCAAAGGCTTTATCTGGGTAGGTACCTGGAATGGGCTTACGCGTTTTGACGGCTATGAGTGTGTCGTTTACAAATCGGGCATTGGTGATGAACCACGGACCATCAGCAACCGGGAGGTTACTGCTTTACTGGAGGATGAGCGGGGCTACATTTGGATAGGGACTTCCTATGGCCTGAACCGGCTGAATCCCCAGACCGATGAGATTGACCAGTATCCTTTTGAAAGTCGCATTATGACGCTTTATGAAGATGCGGAAGGTATGCTGTGGGTGGGCACCTGGAGCGACGGACTTTTTCGTGTCGATCCTGAAACGGGTGAAGCAGAGTCGTTTTTAACAGGAAGCGTTATTAATGATGTGGTGGAAGATCTCAATGGGGAACTTTGGGTAGCCACCTACAATGGACTGGTTAATTTGAATCGTGCCACAAAGGCATTTGTACGCTTTATCCCAAATCCGGAGGAGCCGGAGCGGTCGATCAACAACACTACGCTGACTCAGTTGGCCTTGGGGGCCAACGGGGAATTGTGGATTGGGTCGTGGGGAGGCGGTGTCAGCCGTATGCGGCCTCAGCTTGATAAGGACAGTCTGCGTTTTGAGCATTTTATGGTGCGTGAGGGAAGGGGCAGTCTGCGCTCCAACGATGTTTATCGCTTGCATTACGATTTTCTTGGGAATTTGTGGATCGGAACCTGGGATGAGGGCCTGGCTCTTTTAGATTCGACAGAGCAAAAGAAGTCGCCCGGCGACGCATTTTTTCAAACCTTCGTCAGTGACCTGTCCGACCCCTACAGTATTTCGGGCAACAATATATCGGCCCTAATGGTGGACCGTTCTGGCATTTTATGGGTGGGCAGCGCCGAAATCGACAGGACTTCGGTTTTACAATCGGGCATAAAGCGGTACAGCACTGCTCAAGGGGGGGATCCCGGCTTGTCCCTTCAGAGTCCGGTACGGTCCTTTGCCGGCGACGACGCCGGCAATTTGTGGGTAGGCACCGCTAATGAGCTGTTGCACTACCAAAAAATGGAGGAGGGTTATCGCTTGATGAACAGAATTCCCAACCAGCGGTACCGGACCGGTAACCAATGGTTTCAATCCAACTCGGTGCTGGCTTTGGAGGTTACTCCCGATGGATTGTTGGTGGGGACCGACGATGCCGGTTTGCTTTTTTATTCGAAGGAGGACTTGGAGCGCGGAGATTTCTCTTCCTTTGTTGGGTTTAATTCGTTAACGAACAGTGCCTTGCCCGGGAATAAGATCAACAGTCTGGTGTGGTCGCGTAAGTATCCCAATACCTTGTGGATCGGCACCATGCAATCGGGTTTTGTGCGTGCGGTTAAGGAGGGAGACACCTTTCGCTTTGAAGCTTTCCGGTCGGGCAATGCCGGACTTACCGACGACAACATCCGTGCTGTGCTTGAAGATCGGGACGGGATAGTCTGGATTGCCACCCAAAGGGGACTCAATCGTTATGACCCTGTTACGGGACAGCTCTCTACCTATTTGTTTTCGAGGGTAAACGATAGAACCATTAACGATAATGTGGTGAACTGCCTGCTCGAAGACAAGGCCGGCAATTTATGGATTGGAACCAACACAGGGCTCAACCGTAAGGTCGAAAGCTATAACAGCGGCAACGATCCGCAGATTTCATTTAAGCGCTATCCGGGCTATGACTATGTTGGTAGTGAGCTTATAATGAATATGATGGAAGGGGATGGTGATTTTCTGTATTTGGGCTTTTACGAAGGCTTGGTAAAGTTCGATTTTCAGAAGGAAGAGGTGGTGGAAACCTATATGATGCGTGAGTATCAGCGCATCGGGATGGAACGAAATGCTTCCTTTGTAGATGTTAACCATAAAATGTTTATGGGTGGAACCAATGGTTTTATTTCTTTTTATCCCGAGGATTTAGATAATCTGTCGCTGCCACCGGAGGTAACTCTTACCGATGTGTTGCTGACCAATGAGAGCATTAGGACTTTTTTGCCCGAAGGCAAAAAAGAGGGCTTCGATACCTCGGTGCCTTATGCTGAGGAGCTGACCTTTTCGTACGACGACCGCATCATAACTTTTGTATTCTCAGCTATGGATTTTAAAAGTCCTGAGCGCAACAGCTACAGTTATATTCTGGAGGGCTTCGATACGGAATGGAATTACGTGGGACAGCGCAATACTGCGACCTACACCAATGTGCCGCACGGTACCTATCGCTTTATGGTAAAGGGGGTTAACAGCGATGGAATGGAGAGTGAACAAGCCGCAGTACTCAGGGTCCATATTCTGCCTCCCTGGTGGGAGACGCCCTGGGCTTATGCGGCTTACCTGTTGGTCTTACTGGGACTCTTGTACTTTTTCAAGCGCTATTCGCTTATTCGTCAAAAAGAAAAGGGTAAGTTGATGCTCGAAAAGGTGGCCCACGATAAGGAAGAGGAGCTGTACGAAATGAAGGTGCACTTTTTCACCAACATCACCCATGAGTTTCGTACCCCGCTTACCCTTATTCTGGGGCCTGCCGAAGAAGCCCTGGCCCGAAACGACTTGCCGGCTCCCGTGCGAAAATCCTTCGAGCTGATTCAGCGGAATACCCGTCGTCTGTTGCGTTTGGTTAATCAGCTGATGGAGTTTAGGAAGGTGGAAAAAGGAAAGATGGAGCTGTTTCTGCAGCACTGCAACGTGGTGCCCATATTCAACGAAATGGAGGAAGCCTTCCGGCCCATTGCCCGTTCGCGCAACATTGGTTTTCAAATGCATTACGAACCCTCAGAAATCAGGATGTGGGTCGATCGCGACAAGTTTGAAAAAGTGCTGTACAACTTGTTGTCGAATGCTTTTAAATTTGTGGATGAGGAGGGCAAGGTGGATTTACATATTGCCCTGGAAGACAGTCCGGCCCTGGCTGCCCCGGTTCTTGCGGTGGAGGTCAGCGACACGGGTATTGGTATTCGTAAGGATCAGCAGGAGCTTATCTTTGACCGTTTTTATCAGGTCAATGAAAAGTTGACCCAGAGCACGGGAGGTATTGGTCTGTTTTTGTGCAAGTCCTTTGTAGAGCAGCACCTGGGGCGCATAGAGGTAGAAAGTGAACCGGGACAGGGGACCACCTTCCGTTTTGAGATACCTGTAGACCTTGATCAGCGATTGGGAAGCAGTGCCGTACGCTCCTCTGGGGATATGGAGCATTCGGCGCCCTGGCAAGAAGATGTTGGTGAAGCTGAAACGCTGAGTGAAGATCCCGGGCAGGAGGAGGACGAGCAAAAGCCTGTGGTACTGGTGGTAGAAGACGATGCCGATTTGTCGGACTTTATTTCGGAAGGTTTATCGACCTTGTTTTCGGTGCACGTTGCGGCCAACGGTAGTGAGGGACTTGAAATGGCGCGGAGACTTGCTCCGGAACTCATTATTTCAGACATTATGATGCCTGTAATGGATGGTTTTGAAATGGGTAAATCTTTACGCAACGATTTGGATACCTCGCACATCCCCCTGGTATTTTTAACCGCAAAAACCATGCGCGAAGATGAAATTGAAGGTTTGCGTATTGGAGCAGTCGATTATATTTACAAACCCTTTAGTATGGAGAGTCTTCGTTTAAAGGTGGTGAATATTCTCGAAGCACGTGGAAGTGTGAAGGAAAAATACCGGACCGAAGAGTTGCTGGAGCCGGAGAAGATTACGCTGTCGTCGCTCGATGAAGAATTTTTGCGCAACGCTGTGTCCGTGGTCGATAAGTTTATGGACGACCCGGGTCTGGATGTGGAAAAGCTCAGCGAAGAGTTGTCCCTATCGTCGAACCAGACCTATCGAAAGATTAAAGCCTTGACCGGTTACACCGCCAAAGAATTTATTCGGGTACAGCGACTCAAAATTGCGGCACAATTGCTGGTGCAAAAGAAGCGTACCATTTCGGAAATAATTTACATGGTTGGGTTTTCGAGCCCCTCCTACTTTTCGCGTTGTTTTAAAGACCAATATGGGTGTACCCCTTCGGAGTACATCGATAAGCAAGATTTAAAGTTGGATAATTAATTAGATAGCTATGATGAAAAATCGATTAAAATTGACACTCGCAGCAGCGTCTCTGCTGTTTGCCGCCACCAGTTGTTCTTCGGACAACAATGATTTGCCCCTGGCAGCGGATGTGTTGGAAGTGATGACCCGTGTCAATAACCATTGGCAAAGCAGTAATCCCGAGCATGGTCGGGCATTTTGGGACAATGCCGCTTACCATACCGGAAATATGGAAGCCTATTTTGTTACCGGTAACCAGGAGTGGTTAAACTATTCCATAGCCTGGTCGGAGCGCAACCAATGGAAGGGTGCGCAGTCGGACAACCGTGCTGAATGGAAATACCATTACGGCGAATCGCACGATTTTGTGCTGTTTGGCGACTGGCAAATTTGTTTTCAGACTTACATCGATATTTATAACATTAAGCAGGAAGAGCACATGATAGCCCGTGCGCTTGAGGTCATGGAATATCAGATGGCTACCGACTCTTCGGATTACTGGTGGTGGGCCGATGGTCTTTATATGGTAATGCCGGTAATGACCAAGTTGTATAAGCATACCGGGGACGAGCTTTATCTGGATAAGTTGTACGAGTACTTCAGCTATGCCAAATCCATTATGTACGATGAAGAAACTGGTCTGTTTTTCCGCGACGGAAAGTACATTTATCCCAAACATAAGAGTTTGAATGGCCTTAAGGATTTTTGGGCCAGAGGCGACGGTTGGGTCTTTGCCGGTTTGGCTAAAATATTGGCCGATTTACCGGCCGATCATGAGCACCGGGCCGAGTACCTGGCCATTTACCAGAAGATGGCCGAAACACTGGCAGACATTCAACAGGAGGGTGGGTACTGGACCCGCAGTCTGCTGGATCCCGAGCATGCTCCCGGCTACGAAACCAGCGGTACTGCCTTCTTTACCTATGGCTACTTGTGGGGCATCAACAACGGACTGCTCAGCAAGGACACTTATTTGCCGGTAGCACTCAAAAGCTGGGACTATTTGGTTAACGTGGCGGTTCAGGAAGATGGTCGCCTGGGGTATGTGCAACCCATCGGCGAACGCGCCATTCCCGGTCAGGTGGTGGATGTGAACTCTACTTCCAACTTCGGCGTAGGCGCCTTCTTGCTGGCGGCCTCTGAAATGTACCGTTTGGTGAAATAATCTTAAGGCCTGTTTTGGCTTTAAAGCCGGGTGTCACTTGCTGACATCCGGCTTTTTCTTTGGTACTTTCTCGACATGTTTTTTTGCCTTGCGCTGTCAAACAGTGTCTTGGTGGTGTTTGAAAAAATGAAAATGGGCCATTGAATTATTACTACCATCTGATGGTTTTGTGGTAGCCATAAGCTGAGGAGGAGTGTAAATTTATGTGAAATTACAACTCATTTATAAACCAACTAAACATCAGTTTTAAGTTATGAGAAGAATTAGGTGTAGGATCAAGATTCTGGCTTTACCGCCATAATTTAGCATCTCTTTTTGTAGATGATGAATAGAATTATTTGATATGAATTTAGCGAATGAAAAACATGAAGAAATTAAATTGCCGTACAATATGGCACCCATCGTTCTTGTTGCGAATGTTTGCCATTGTTATATTGCTGCTTCCCGGTTTTGGCTGGACGTCTTCCGATGTTAAAGCAGCTCTACCTCAGACTGGCCAGCAGGTCAGCGGTTTGATTGTTGATGAAACAGGAGAGCCTATCCCTGGTGCCAATGTTGTGGTAAAGGGGACTACCCGGGGCGTTATTACCGATTTTGACGGACGCTACGTGCTTCCTCTTGACAATACAACCGATCCGGTATTGGTGTATTCCTTTATTGGATTCGAAACTCAGGAAGTAGCGGTTGCAGGTCGCTCGGTTATTGATATTACACTGGTTTCAGAGGTTTCGGCACTGGAGGAAGTTGTAGTAGTGGGCTTTGGTGTTCAAAAGAAAGTAAATCTTACCGGTTCGGTGGGTACCGCGACGGCTGCCGATTTGGAGGAGCGTCCGGTAGCCAATGCCGTTCAGGCTTTGCAGGGAGTCATTCCAGGCCTAAATATCTCCAACAGTGGTATTGGGGGTGAATTGGATGCCCAAAAGTCCATCAATATTCGTGGTACCGGAACCATCGGCCAAGGATCTTCCGGATCCCCTCTGGTTTTGATTGATGGTATGGAAGGCGACATCAACGCCATTAATCCTCAGGATATCGAAAGCATTTCTGTTTTGAAGGATGCCGCGTCGTCTTCTATTTATGGTTCCAGGGCGCCTTTTGGTGTTGTTTTGGTAACCACCAAATCGGGAAAGGCTGGAAAACCCACCATTAATTACAACAACAGCTTTCGCTTCAATACTCCGGTAATGATGCCTGAGATGCAAAACTCCTGGGAATTTGTCAACTTTTATGATGATGCGGAGTTTAACGGGTCCAACTCTCACTTGTACAATGAATCCTATAAGCAGCTGGTGAAGGATTATTTTGATGGGAAGCTTGATCCCACCGATGTGGCTTATCCCGGAAGTGGAGGTAAATGGAATTATGATTATACTTACGCCAATGTGGATTGGTTGAAAGAGTATTATAAAACCTGGTCGCCCTCTCAGGAGCATAACTTCAGCATGAGTGGAGGTAGCGAGGATTTAACCTACTATTTGTCGACCAACTACATGACGCAGGATGGTTTCATGCGTTACGGTACAGAGCAATTTGACCGTTTTACCTTAACCGGTAAAGTTTCTGCCCGTTTGAGTGATTATGTGAAGGTGGATTACACGAGTCGTTTTGTTCGTACCGATTACAGTCGCCCTTCTAATATGAACGAGGGGTTCTACGATCACATTTTACGTAGAGCACGTCCCACCCGGGCCATTAAGGATCCCAATGGTTATTATATGTCGGACATTAACTATATCCAGACTATGGCTGAAGGGGGACGTCATAAAGACCAGAAGGATGCTATTAACCAGCAGGTTAGAGCCACTTTTACGCCTGTTGAAGATTGGAACATTATTGCTGAGATGAATGTCAAAAGCGGAAACGATTGGACGCACTGGGATCAAAGAGTAGTGTATTCCCATTACGAGGATAATCCTGAAGCGACCTATAAAGCGCTTACCAGTCCCAATAACGACCAGGTTTATGAGGGATCGTATAAGTATACTTTTTTAAATCCCAATATTTACTCCAACATTACTCAGAGTATTGACGCCCATACTTTTGGCGGGACTTTTGGTTTTCAGGCCGAACAGTTTAAGAATCGTAGGGTGAATGCTCAGCGTACCGATATGATTACCACCGAATTGCCTATTTTGGATTTGACAACCAATATGGATAATATGAGTATTGGGGGTAATTATCAAGAATGGAGCACTGCGGGCTTCTTTGGACGTGTGAATTACGACTATGACTCTAAATACCTGTTAGAGCTGAACTTGCGTTACGACGGAACCTCACGCTATCGGGCCGATCAACGCTGGATATGGACCCCTTCTGCATCTTTGGGTTGGAATGTGGCTCAGGAAGATTTTTGGGGCGGTTTAGCCGATTGGTTACACACCTTTAAGTTGCGGGCTTCTTATGGCGTATTGGCCAACCAAAATACCACTGGATGGTATCCGACCTATCTGACCATGTCGACTGGTGCATCTGATGGTTTGTGGTTGATTAATGGTGCCCGTCCCAATACGGCCAATGCTGTGGGCATTATTTCATCGGCCCTGACCTGGGAAAAGATCAATACCACTAATATTGGGGTTGATTTTGGTGCGATGAATAATCGTCTGACCGGTTCGTTCGATTATTTTGTGCGTCAGACCAAAGATATGATGGGACCTGGTGTAGAACTGCCTGCTATTTTGGGAACCGGTGTTCCTTATACCAACAATACCGACCTGGAGACTTTTGGATGGGAGTTTGATGTGCAATGGAGAGATCGCATTGGTGATTTTCGTTACGGCGCACGCCTGACTATGGCCGATTCTCAGACCCGAATCTTGCGCTACGGTAACCCCACTGGGGATTTGGGCCGTTATCGCGAAGGCGAATTGATTGGTGATATTTACGGTTATAAAACCATTGGTATTGCACGAACCGATGCGGAAATGGATGCTCATTTGGCCGGTTTGCCCAATGGTGGACAGAATGCACTGGGCAGCAACTGGGCGGCCGGTGACATTATGTATGCCGACCTAAACGGCGATGGCCGTGTGGATAATGGGAGCAACACCATGGAGGATATGGGCGACTTGAGGAAGCTGGGCAACAATACGCCACGTTATTTGACCGGTGTGCATTTGGATGCTTCGTGGAAAGGTTTTGATGTACAGATGTTTTGGCAGGGTGTATTAAAACGTGACTTCGACCCCGGCGAAGGCAGTATGGTTTTTTGGGGCGCTACCGGAAGTGGTCAGTGGTGGTCAACAGCTATGAAGGAGCATCTGGACTATTTTAGAGCCGATGAGAACCATGCTTTGGGGCAAAACCTGGATGCTTACTACCCACGTCCACTCTTCAACAATAAAAACCATAAAACGCAGGACAGGTATCTGCAGAATGCTTCATATATGCGTTTGAAAAATCTGCAGATTGGCTATACTTTTCCCGAGGTACTGTCCAACCGTATAGCTTTGAAAAATTTCAGGGTTTATGTTTCTGGAGAAAACCTGCTTACTCTTACGGGTTTGAGCAAGACGATGGACCCGGAAACTGCCGGCATCGGTCGTCAGGGGGGAACGGTTTATCCTCTTTCGAAGACTTACAGTGTTGGTATGAGTGTTAATTTCTAAAAGGAATAAAGATGAGAAACAAGATATTAAAAAAAGCTGCAGGCTTTGCTATGGGTATGGGGGTGCTGTTTGTGTCGGGATGTAACGATTTCCTGGACGTGACACCGCCATCTCAGATTTCTCCTGAAAAGTATTTGTGGGATGAGGCGCATTTGGCTGCCTACACCATTAAATACTATGCAGATTACAATAACTTCAACGAAAACAGTCACGATAAAGGCGGGCAGTTGCCCTCTCATTATGGCAGTGGCGGAGAGACTTTCTATTTTAACGACCTGGCCACCGATAATGCCACAACCAGGGGGTCGAACAACCGTTATGTGCCCGGCCTTTGGAGAGTGGGTGCGACTGGCGGTCATTGGAATTTTTCCAATATTTATGCACTCAATCAGTATCTGGAGACGGTTGTTCCCCGTTTTGAGGAGGGGCAAATCACCGGAAACAGTCAAAATGTTGCGCACTATGTGGGTGAAGGTTATTTTTTAAGGGCGCATGAGTATTTCTATCGCCTTAGAAAAGTCGGTGACTTTCCGATTATTACCAACACCAAGCCCGATAATCATGAGGTGCTGGTGGAAGCTTCTAAACGACAGCCGCGTAATGAGGTGGCTCGTTTTATTTTGGAGGATTTGGATAAGGCGATTGAGTTGCTTACCGACAATCCTGTTGGTGGGAAAACAAGAATCACTCGTAATACTGCTTTGCTTTTGAAGGCACGTGTTGCCTTGTTTGAAGGCACCTGGGAGAAGTATCATGCAGGTACTGCGTTGGTTCCTAACGGTCCGGGTTGGCCAGGCGCTTCAAAAGACTATAATAAGAACTACAGCTTCCCCAGTGGAAGTCTGGATGGTGAAATTGAGTTTTTCCTGAACGAAGCCATGGAGGCCGCTGCTGAAGTGGCTGATGCTGTGCAGTTGACTGAGAATAATCAGGTTATTCAAGAGGCTGCCGATCAGCCGGCGAATGCTTACTACAACATGTTTGCAACAGCCAACCCATCGGCCTATCCTGAGGTGTTGATGTATCGTGAACACGATGTTGCATTGGGAAGAGCCCACAGTTACAACCATTATTTGTATCATGGCGCACAAAAAGGGTATACCCGCCAAATGGAGCAGTCGTTTTTGATGCAGAATGGGCTTCCTGTTTATGCTGCAGCCAGTGGATATGCCGGTGATGATTACATTCAGGACACGAAGGTTGATCGCGATTGGCGTTGGCGTTTGTTTATGAAAGCTCCCGGAGAGGTCAAGGCTTTTGAGAACATTGCCAATCCTGAGCGTTTTGAAACCGCTCCTGTGGTTTACAGTTCTGATGGTAAGTATTCTACCTCTACTGGTTATATGCTGGGTAAAGGTTATGCGCTTGACTACAATATGCAGATTTTGGGTCAGGACATTACTGCTCCCGTTATTTTCAGAGCGGCTGAGGCCTATTTGATTTATCTGGAGGCCAGTTATGAGCTTAAGGGTACTATTGATTCAAAGGCCGATGCCTACTGGCGGGCCATCCGTGAACGCGCAGGGATTAATCCCGATTACAGCGTTACTATTGCCGCAACGGATATGGCTCAGGAGGCTTTGGTCGACTGGGGTGCCTATTCTAAAGGTGAAATGGTAGATGCGACCTTGTTCAATATTCGTCGTGAGCGCCGTAATGAGTTTATTGGCGAGGGCTTCCGTTACAGCGATCTGTTGCGCTGGCGCGCTATGGATCAGTTGAATGGCTTCCAGATTGAGGGAATGAAAATCTGGGGACCGGTTAATGCTGAGTATGAAGCAGGTATTTTAATTGCTGATCAGGCGGATGAGAGTAAGAACACCGTTTCTTCTCCGTCCCTAAGTGATTATTTGCGTCCCTACCAGATCGTTCAGTCCAACAACAACTTCTACAATGGATTGTTCTTTACCGAGGCGCATTACCTTGAGCCGATTGCCATACAGCACTTTCTTATCTCGTCAGAAGATGGAGAAGATGTGAATACATCGCCCATTTATCAGAATCCGGGATGGCCTACAGTTGCCAACCAGGGGCCCATTGGGCATTAATTTAAGGGCGTATTGGAGAGTTGATTATAAAGAAAGGGCCGGCGAAAGCGCCGGCCCTTTTGCGTTTTTTTTAGCGGGGATGATATTTTTGAACAAGCCCCGTTAGAAAGCTATTCCTCGTTGAGACGGCGACGGGCGTTTTCAAGCGCATTTTTTACTGTGGTGTTGTTGGGATTGGCCGCCAATGCTTTTTCGAGGTGGGGGATGGCTTTGCGGTATTGTTGACTGATATCGGCCAGCTTTTTCCGTGTATTGGAATAATCCACCCGGGTAGGGTTTGCCAGGTTGTCGTAGCGCTTCTTTTCCCGGTCGTACTGCATATCGGTAATGCGGCTTAATAACAGGCCTACCTGTTCGTTGGCTCTGGGATTTTCTGGGTCAAGGGCCAGCAAGTCCTCGCCCGTTTTGATGGCTTCATTGACCTTGCCCGACTGGGCCTGGGCCATCATTTTAATGAGCAAAATGTGGCTGTCGCCGGATTGGTTTTCCAGACTTTTGTCGGCATACATAATGGCATCCTCAAAATTACGTCCATTGAAGCATACCGTGGCCAGTTTGCGATAGGCCTGTGGGGCTTCTTCGGGATTAATTTCAGGTATTCTCTCGAGCTGACTTTGGGCTTCCGCAAAGTTGTTGAGACCAATAAAGGCATCGGCCATGGCGTGATATAAATCGGCCGACTCGATCTTTTGTAGCACCATTTTGTTCAGAAATTCCAGCGCTCTTTCGTGTTTCTTAAGACGAATGTTGTTGATGCCGGCCCGATAAACACTTAAGGTGTCGAAAACGCCTTTTTCTTCGTAGGCCAGAACGGCTGCTTCAAAGAGCTGGGCAGCTGAGGTAAAATCGTCGATGCTTTGCGCCATTAAGGCGTCGCTTTTGAGTACATCCGGATCCTGACTTTGAGCTTTTCCCGGCTGAAGAAGAAAAGCCAGGGCTAAAATGAGTATGCTTTTTTTCATGATGCTGTATTTATGGATTTAACGCAATTTGCCGCATGTTTTGGCAGCAGCCAATAACATGCGGCAAAGTAAGTGCCAAAATTGTATTTTATCAAATGGTAGGCTCAATTACCTTGATACGGCCTTCTTCGTCGAACTCCATTTTATCGATGGCCACTTCGCGGTGAAAGCCTGCATCGCCACCCATTTTTATGCCATTAGGACGGCTGAATCGGTGGTAAACAATGAACCACTCGTCCTTGCCCGGAACCTGAATAACCGAATTGTGTCCGGTGCCGTAGATGCCTTTTTCGGGGCGCTTGGACAGAATCAGGTTGTTTTCGGGAATTTCAATGGGACCGGTGGGGGAGGTAGAAGTGCCGTAGCGTACGCGATAATCTGCATCGCGGGTGTCGTTCTCAGACCACAGGAAATAATACAATCCGTTGCGGTAAAAGACTTCTACGCCCTCGCGAAAAGTGTTGTCCGAAGGGGTCAGCACCTTCATGGTTTTGGGCTTGATTTCGGTCATGTTTTTCTTGAGCTCGACCACGGCCAGGTAACCATTCCCCCAATACAAATAAGGCTTTTTGCTTTTGGGGTCGATGAAGATGTCCGGATCAATTTCCTGACCACGGTTGATGCCCTCAGGCTTGAAATTGATGAGCGGTTGGCCCGAATCGGTAAAGGGACCGGCAGGGTGGTCGGCCACGGCCACCCCAATTTTCTGGGCAGCTGTAAAGTAGTAGTAGTACTTGTACTTCTTACCTTTTTTCACCTCAATGGCACAAGGCGCCCAGGCATTGCGGTCGGCCCAGGCCACATCCTTCTTCAGGTCGAGAATTACCGCTTCTTCGTCCCAGGTAACAAGGTCTTCCGACGAGAAGGTCTTGAAATAAGTGCCGCTCCAACCGTGGTAGCCGTCGCTGGTTGGATAGAGGTAGTACTTCTGATGTTGGTGGGAGTAAATGATTTCGGGGTCGGCAAAGTAGCCCTCCAACACCGGGTTATTTGGAATTCCCGGAAATTCAGCCGGCATTCCCCATTGGTCGGTCAACCGCATCAGTTCCTTACGTGTAATGGGGATAATGGAGCCGTGTCGGGGATGAAAATCCATAGAGATGCTTTCGTCAATGACCGAGAAGTTATGCAGGTCGGTACTCTCGGTAAACTGATAGCGCCCGGCCATATACACATCGTACATCAGAATGTAGGTGTCGCTGTTGATTAGGCGAAAAACAGATGACCCTTCCACGGCCTCGGTGGTTTGTTGCTTGTAGTCGTCGTACTCGGTCCACTCGCCCGAGGTGAGCGACTTTGTGGTGGCCAGTTTGAGGCCGTTGCCATGTCCCTCGGTCTTGTAAAACATGTGGTAAAGGCCGTCCTTAAAAATGATGTCGCCATCGATACAGGAGCGTCCGGATTTAGGAAGAAACAGCGTTTGAGGTTCCCCCTCCAGGTCGGTAAAATCCTCGTTGGCGTAGGCGTAGTAAATAATGTCGGGCCCGTCGCCGTGCTTCATCGACCAGTAAACCATGTACTTCCCGGCTTCCTTGTCGAAGATGGTTTGCGGTGCCCAAACGCGCAGCAAATCCTCCTGATTGTGGTATTTCTCCTGAATGTTGATGACTGTGGAGCTCCAGTTTAGCAGGTCGGTCGATTTAAGCAGCACCATGGCACGGTTTGAGCTCCAGCCACGGGCCGAGACCATGTCGGTCAGCACCATATAAAAGGTCTCGCCGTCTTCACCCCTTAATAAATGCGGATCGCGCACGCCACCTGTTGAACTGATGACCTTTGAATCGATAACCGGCTGGTTGTTGTTTAGGCTGTGGTAATTGAAACCGTCGGCACTTATGGCATAACGAACAGCCTCTTCATCACCGGTGTTGCCGGTGAAATACGAAAAAAGATAGGCCACATAGTCCTTCTCCTTCACATTGTTGCTTTGTCCCTTTCCCTGCGGGGGGGCTACAAACAGCAGTACTGCTGTCAGTACTGCGGTAAACAATGACGTCCTTTTCTTCATGCTTTTATGTTTAGTTGTGTTGATTGTTTAAACTTACTTATTCGGAATTTTGGCATCTTCAACCAGCATGGCCTGTACAATACGGGCGTGTTCGATTAAGTCTTGCACGGAAGAAACTTCGTTGCGGTAGTTGATGCCTGTGGGCCAATAGTGAATGGGGTTGGTTCCCCCGTCGCCCTTGAGTGTCTGTCCGGTTAACTCCTGACACAAAGCCTGACCAGCAGCTCCTTGCCAAACTCCGTTTACCATCAGGTTTTTCCACGCCTGGGTTGTTCCCGAACCAAAATAGTGCGCCATTTCGTGCATTACCGTTCCTACCCACATATAGGAAGTGTTGGGTCCAAAGCCTATACTGCCGCGGTAACTGGCTTGCGCCGTAGGGATGCCTTCGTTATAATACACATATATGTTGGCCTCGAAGGTGGTGTACCTGTTGTAATAGTAACAGGCACTGTCCAGAGCCTGCTTCAATTGGTCGTAGAATGCCGCGCTGGGGTCAACGGCCAGGTTGTAGGTGACGTTGCCGGTTTTCTGTTCGAGTTTTATGGTTTCGCCATAGGCGGTGCCTTCACAATTTGTGGCAAAGCCTCTGACGTAATAGTTCCTTTCCGGATCCAAATCACTTAAAAAGGTGTAAAACTTTCCACTGGTTACCCCAGCGGAAAATTTGTAATCAGCCACAGTAGGGTAGCTGTGGGCCGCCCAAACCATACCCCGTTCCAGTATCGGGCACCCGCCGTCATCGTGTATATCTACCAGTCCGTTGGTTTTTCCGCCTTGAACCATGGGGTCGATCGAAAGCGTAGTTACTCCGGGTAAGGCATAGCTTGCCTCGCCATAGGTGATGCTGTCGATTTCGACGATTGGAATGCGCAAAATCAGATGGTCGCTGGTTGCAATAACCAAAGTGCTGTCTTGGTTATCGGTTGTAATGTTCACAATGCTGCTGAGTTGTATGCGCTGAATCAGGCTGTTTGTCCGATGCAGGTTGAGCGTTGTTGCTGTTGCATTAATGGAGAAAAGCAGCAGAAGAGCAAAAAAGAGCGAATGGAGCGTTCTCATTATTATACAGGGTTTAGTTTTTTAATAATTTGAAGTTGGCCAGTTTGGTTTGGATCAAATACCAGCCAGCTGGCAGGCTTGAAATGTTCACAGTCATATTATCAGCAGAGAGTAGTTGCTGGCCCACCAATTGACCACTTATGTTGTAGATTTTGACTGCAAGGCCGCTATCTGGAATGGGAGAAAGGGTGAAATACAATTGAGCAGGATTGGGGTGTAATTGTAGACTCTGATTTGCTGTAGGAAGCTGGATGGAAGTTGTCAGGCCTGCAAATGTTAGCTTTTGAACTTCCCCCAGGAGTATTTCCTTTGAAGTGCCATTGATGGTATTGAGCAACATTGAGTTTGGCGTAAAGGTTAAGGTGTTCAATTCAGCCAAGGGGGTTGGATGTTCTGTGTTGTCGGTTTTAGTGGTAATTAAATGACTTGCGAATGGCTTGCTTTTGGTGAATAAATTGGAGCTTTCAGCAATTTGTTCCGTCGCGATATTGGCTGCGGTTGCTCGCTCTAACAGCGCAATGGTTTCTTCTACTTTTAATTCGTCTTTTACGATTTCTGCTTCCGTTAACGCTTTTCTATATAGTCTGAAATCATAAATGAACGTGCTTCCCAGGTATCCGTCTGTAAAAAAACAGGAGCGTCCCAGCCAATTATACAGAGGCCCCGTGGGTGTGTTTTTTAACAGACTGGACGCAATGGTGTTGCTAATGGATTCCTGGGCCACTTTAACACCATCAATAAACAGCGTTCCTGTTTGGCCATTTTGTGTATAGGTCATGTGATGCCAGCCTCCAAGCAGTGCTTCCTGGCCAAAAGTCACCTTTTGGAGCCCCGAAGCAGTTGTGTTGGATTTGGGGCTGATGGCCTGCTCTTGATTTTTTAAATCAGCTGCCAGGTAACCATTTTGGTCGTTGGTCATATTAACCGAATTGGAAAAGGTCCACAGGTAATTGCCGTTTTGTTGTATGCGAGTGTAGGTGTTATCTACTCTGAAAAAGGCCGATAGGGTATAGTCCTGGCATTGGGCCAGCATACTGCCTGCAGCTGCTCCCAGGTCCAGATATCCATTGTTTTCGCCTAAGTTTAGTACGTTAATATACCCGCTCTCGTTGTCGCCAAGGGTTATAATGTTGGCATCGTTTTTAAGGGTGGCCTTTAATTTAAAGATACTTGCATCCATTATCTCGTCGTCAGCTTGGTTGGTGCTGAAGTTGTGGTGAATGAGCAAAGCTCCTGCCCGACCTTCCAGACCGGCTTCTTTTTGAATATCTTCTTTGGACAAGGGGGTGGAAAAAAGTTTTATTTCGTCCACCATTCCCCCAAAGCCATTGGTGTCGGTTTCGTAACGCGAATAGCCAAAATAATTGTCGGTGGTTGTTCCTAAAAAATCATCGGGTCGATGGGGCAGGTTGTTGGTCGATCCGGCCTCTTCTCCATTGATGAAAAAGGTGGCGGTGCCGGTTTCCGTAGTTTCGTTCCAAACATAGCTCAGTGCAATGTGGGTCCATACGCCAATCGGGCATCGTTTGTTGGAGAAAGCCATGGCAATTTGTCCGTTGGCTGATCTGAAACGCAGCGCCATAACCCCGTTGTCGCTTCCATAACTTGGAATCATTGCAATAAATGCATTGTCTCCGTTAATTCCCGACCCCCAATCAAAAAAGCGGGTCGATTTTTTTAAAGTCTCCAGTTTGACCCAACTCATATAAGTGAAGGAAGTCAGATTCGCGGTAAGATCTTCTGGTGCTTTTATATATTGTCCGTGATTAGTTAGTTCCAGACTTGTCTGTTCAAACCCGTCAACATACAATGGGCTACCCACCAGCTGTCCGTTGTGGTTTTCTGCGAATTCATTCACGGCCCAAAGGTCGTCGGTAACATTAAACCGATAGTGCAATATGGGAGCAGCCGGGCTGAGGGAGGGCAGGAGCAATCCCATCATTCCCAAGCAAAGGGAAATCGCTGTTCTACGTAGTTCTTTTTGCATTTCAAAAATTTCAGTTAATTGCTGTGTACGTTTCTGTAAAATTACCTGATATTGTTAGTGCTCTTTGGTAGTAATTGTACAAAAAATGGCAGTTTTTCGACCAGTTGGAAGTCCAATTGTGTTGTAAGTCGTCAACGCTTTTTGTTGATTGAATGCTTGTTGACCGTCCTTTTTTTGATCCGAATGATTTGCTGGTGGGTCTGCGTAAAGCATTAATAATTGAAAGGTTTTTTTGAATTTCTACTATTTACTTCAGGTTTATTTGCATAATTTTGATTTAGTGTTAAAATTTGTTTACACGTCGTTTGTACTTTTAATCTAAATCTTTTTTAGTATGAAAATGAGACATTTACTGATGAGGTCTTTGGTGGTTGCGCTTGCATTGGGGTGGAGTACCTCTGTACAGCTCATGGCCCAGACCCTTAAGCACTCCTTTGATTTTCAGGAGGCAGTGACCATTGATGGTCAAAACTATGTGGTGGACTCCCAAGGTGGGGTACAAGGCTTGCTGGTTGATGCGGCAAGTGTTGTTGATGGGAATCTTGATTTGGATGGTGGTTATGTTACTTTTCCTGCAAACAGTTTCGACATTGCTCAATACCAGGATGCGGTAACTGTTGAGTTGTTTTTCCGGCAAAAACCCGGCGCCAATGCGCCCAACTCTTATACCACGATATTCTCATTTGGGCGGACAGTTGAAGGTTGGAAAGGTCAGGACTATTTTCAATTTCAGCCCTCTCGTGAGGATGGCATTTCCAGACTTGCGATATCAGCTAACACTGTGGATAACCCCTGGTCTTCAGAAAGTGCTGTGGAGGGTGAAATGTATACCGACTCGCGTACGCATTATATGGTGGCCATCCTTACCGATACTGAAATTATCTTGTATATGGATGGGGAATTTAGTGGATCTACGCCTCTGTCTGAAGCAAATCGCAGAGAGTCGATTAGTCCAGAGAAGGCCTTTTTAGGATGGACTCCCTACAGTAATGACCCAAAATGGAAGGGATTTATAGAGGAGTATCATATTTATGAAGGTACGATGTCGGCCGAAGTAATTGGTCAGCGTTTTCTTGATTATATGGGAGAGGACTATTTTAATGCCAATTTGGCTGATCTTACCGCGGAAGAAGGTACTTGGGATATGGTTTTTGATCCGGCTCAGGATACCTATACGCTTACCGTGCCTTATGCCGCTACAGAAGTGTCTTTAGAGGCCATACCGGAAGTAGATTTTGCCGATGCAGCCTTACTGGATGTAGAGGGCAATCCTTACCCCGCTGGTCCTATACCATTGGAAGGGGAAGGCGACACTTATGTTGATGTTATGGTTACGGCTGCCGATGGTGTTACACAAAGTCAGTACTACGTAACCGTGGTACGTGCTGAGGGAACTACCTCTGCCAACCTATCGGGACTTGAGCTTTCTGCAGGTACGCTGATGCCGGAGTTTAATACACATGTTACTGAGTATACCTCCATTTTGCCTAGTGACGTAAGCACTCTTGATGTAACTGGTACTGCTTTATGGGCAGGTGCAACGGTGACTAACGTAAGCGGACATACGGTAAATCCCGAAGGAGGGACCGTAGAGGTGACTTCAGTGTCCGAAGATGGCGATACTACTATGGTGTATAGCATTACCTATGGGATTTCCAAGTTTGCCGCCAATAAGGAGTTGTTCCTAACTCATGAAAGAACCGGGTTTGTTATTGGTGAAGGAGTAGATACCACATTAATCTATATTTATCGTCCTGAAATCAACAATCCTTCTTTAGTCTATACTTTTGAAGAAAGTGGTGTGGAGGGTGAATACTTTCTGCGTAATGGAAACGATAAGTACATGGCCATAACCAAGGATCCGGTGTGGAATATAGAAATGTATCCGCAGGCCGAACTGCCTGCTGAACTTGATAGTGCCCGTTTCCGCGTGGAAGAGTTTGAGCCCAATCGTTTCCATATTATTTCTGTTGCGCGCGAAAAATACGCATCAAATACAAGCAACAAGTATCTGGGAACAAACAACGATAATTTGGCAGGAGGTGTGTATAATGACAAACCTTCGAACAACAGTTATATTGTTTGGAACCTCTACGAGGTGTTGGATCTGGTTGATCCTTACGAAACTCGTTTGGATACTCTTATTGTTAATGGCCTTAAGCTGCTTCCCGCTTTTGACAGTTTTACCAAAGAATATCACGTGGTAATTGGGGAAGAAGTTACCGAAGCAGAGGTGAGTGCAACTGCAGTTGATGCAGCCACTGAGATTAGCGGTACTGGAACCGTTGCATTGGAAGGCGACAGTGGCAGTTTTACTGTTACTGTTACTTCTACCGAGGATGCCAACTATTCTACAGAATACGTGGTTCATTACATTCGTGAACAACCCTTTGCTTTGCGTCACTCTTATACCTTTGCGGACGGAACAGCCCGGGATGTGGTAGGACAGGCCCACGGAACCATTATGGGTGGTACCATTGTTTCTGGTGAGTACATTACGGCTGAGCAAGGAGATTACATCTCGTTGGATGCAGAAACCATTGCCATTAATACTTATCCTGCATTTACCCTGGAACTCTATTTCCGTGGAGATGGAACCAACGGCAACAACAATACCATGATTGCCTATTTAGGTGATACGCAGGATGATCTGGGTGTGGATTACATATTTATGAACCATAAGAGTTCTTTGTCGTTCTCAACCAACAAATACACCGAGCCTTGGTCTGGTGCTGACGGAATCAATTCTGAGCCATATGACGATGATCTTCCCCACCACTTTGTTGCTGTGGTCGACAATGAGCAGATGACCTTCTATATCGACGGTGTAGCTATAGGTACGCAACCTTTGAGCGATAGAAATAAAGTGTTTGACCTAAGCAATGCTGCTGCTTACCTGGCAAAAGGTGGCTATACCGCTGACCTTACCTGGCTGGGAGGAATCTATGAGTACAATATTTATATGGGACGCATGTCTGAAGAGGAGATCGGTTTACGTGCCACCAGTCCTCCAATTGAGGACGGTTCTGCTGATGCTTCATTGATGGATCTTGCAGTAGATGGCCTTACCATTGAAGGATTCAGTCCCTATGTGTACGACTATACCATTTTACTGGACGAAGGCGCAGAGTTGCCCTATGTCACCGCGGTTGCTACTGGTAGCTCAGCTGTTGCCGAGGTGGTTCAAGTTACGGAGTTGCCCGGACAGGCTGTTGTTACAGTTACTGCCGCAGATGGTGAAACCACTTTGGTGTATACGCTTAATTTCGACTTCCTTACCTCGGTTGCACAACCTGCTGAAGTCAGTCGTGTTGCGGTTTATCCTACTGTAACATCCGGCAGTTTCAATTTGGTTGCCAACGGTGCAGTAGGTACTGTAACGGTTTACGATCTGAGTGGGCGTGTGGTTTTGACTACGCCATTGAATGGTTCAGATTTCGGATTTGATTTGCCCTCAGTTGGCATGTACCTGTTGCGTGTGGATACTGCCAAGGGTTCTCAAATTATTAAGCTTGTTAAAAAGTAAGGAAATGTTATTCTTTCTTTTTTCATGAAAAGTTTCGGGCTGCCTTTGGGCAGCCCGTTCTTTTTCTTGGAGATTGTGGTTTGTTGTTTTGTTAATGTGTTTGTTGTTAGTATGGTATGTGGTTGTGGGTGTTTGTCTCGTTCTCCGATTTTTTTGGGCTATGTCGAATTTGTAACAGCATTTTTAATTTTATGAATATCCGGTTTGGTTGGCTTCGGTTACTTTTGTTTTGTGTTGTTAACTTAATTTTTACAAATCGCTCTTTATGAGATGGAATAATTTTTACCCTTCGGTATTTAGGTGCTCAGGTTTTGTTTTGGTTCTTTGGTTGCTTAGTAGCGCCAGTCTGCAATCTGCAGTTCCGGTCGAAGAGCTTGTTCAAATAACCGAAAGCCGGGTTTTGGATCAGGCGCTTGAGTTGCATATAACCTCTGAAACAACGCCTTTTGCTGCGGGCGTTGATGTTTCTTTGAATCACGAAGATGCCTGGGTGGTTTTTGAGAACATCAAACCTTCCGAAGTTGTAGCCAATTTTCTGGGACAGGTAAAAGTTCAGGGATCCCCTTTTTATGATGGCGTTAACGGTCGGGTTGCCATTTTTGCGCACGGTACAGTTTTAATGCCTCACAGCGCCTCTTATGAGCCTTTAACTGTTTTCACTTCAGCTTATTTTGATGGAGAAACAAAGTCTTTTTCATTGCACACACACCATAATCAACTGGGTGATTTTGATAATGCCATTCGGAGCTTTAAATTAAAGCGGGGTTATCAAGCTACATTAGCCACCAACTCTGATGGTTCTGGTTACAGTCGCGTTTTTATTGCGGACAAAGAGGATTTGGAGTTTGAAGTCATGCCTGACTTTCTGGATGGAAATGTTTCGTTTATTCGTGTGTTTAAACATCAATGGGTAACAAAGAAAGGATGGGCTGGATGGAATGCCGGTGAATACCAAATGGTGAATGCTACATGGTATTACGACTGGAATGCTGAAGGGGCTACTTCGCACGATCAGGAATATGCGGTTATTCGTCAAAATGGGGGATGGCCTTCCTGGGATCTTATTAATAATAAAGCCGACGTATCCAATTTGCTTGGATTTAATGAGCCGGACAGGCCCGATCAATCAAATTTGACTTTTGATCAAGCGCTTGCTATGTGGCCTCAATTTATGGCTTCCGGTTTGCGTTTGGGGGCACCGGCCACTTCAGATCCTTTTAACAATTGGTCACTTTTTAATTTTATTGATCATTGTGATGAGTTGAATTATCGTGTAGATTTTGTGGCCATTCATGCCTATTGGGCCAAATCGGCTCAACAGTGGTACAACGATTTGAAATACATTCATGAGCGTACCGGCCGTCCTATTTGGATTACAGAATGGAACAATGGCGCCAATTGGACCAATGAGTGGTGGCCAGATGATTCACGGGCGTATACCGATGCCAATGCGCAAAAGCAATTGAATGATTTGAAGGCTATTTTAACTGTCTTGGATACAACCAGTTTTATAGAGCGTTATTCTATATACAATTGGGTGGAGGATGCCAGGGCCGTGGTGTTA
Source organism: Geofilum rhodophaeum (assembly GCF_002210225.1). Taxonomy (GTDB): domain Bacteria; phylum Bacteroidota; class Bacteroidia; order Bacteroidales; family Marinilabiliaceae; genus Geofilum; species Geofilum rhodophaeum. The sequence continues at coordinate 99,793 of NZ_MWUJ01000010.1, forward strand.
AATGGTGAGCTTACTTTAGCAGGAGAGTATTATGCCAGCAACAAATCTGAAGTTGCTTATGATTCCCGGTTCGAAGTTATTCCAGGATATACCTTTGTTGCGCCAACACTCTCTATTTCCTATCACCGGTCTACTTCCAGCATGCGCCTCGCATGGTCCAATCCCAATGGCGATTTGGTAAAAGCTTACCGTTTGGAGCGTAGTATAAATGGAAGTAGTTTTTCTCCGGTTTATGAGAGTGAAAATTTGGGTACTCTGTCTTTTTTGGACCCCATTGGTGATATGGTTGCCGGTACCATTAGGTATCGTATGGGGGTTCAAACATCCAATGATGCATGGTTGTATTCCGATGAAGTGTTGTATATGAAGACAGCGGGCACCGGAGCTGTTGAAGGTGGACTTTTCCCCATTTTAGATTCCGACTGGTCACAATTGGTCTTTTCGGAAACCTATCCATCGGTTCCGCTTGCCTTTTTAGGCGTTCCACGATTTAAGTCGGTGATGCCGCTTACTGTTCGAATAGGAACAACCACCACCAGCAATCTTCAATATAAAGTGGAGTCTTGGAATTATTATAGGAATCCTAATTTTGCGGGGGGAGACTCATTGGCCCTTCTTTCCTTGCCTGCCGGGGATTATAGTTTTGGAGGACTGCAAGGGGAGGTCGGACAAGTTGGTCGAGTCAAGCGGGAATGGTTTCCCGTGGTCTTTGAGAGAACTTTTGATGAGGCGCCGTTGGTCTTCGTTACCCAGGCCTCGAATGGTTCTCCATTTCCCACTGCACTTGCTATTAGAAATATAAGCACAACTGGATTTGAAGTTCGTTTGAAATCCGAGGAAGCTGTCACAGCTGCTACCCTTGGGGAGTTAGTTAATTATTTAGCCATTGAACGAGGTCAGGGTGCCATCGGTAGTTTCCGAATGGTAGCGGCCGATACGGGAGCTGATGGCGCAGTAACCACCGATTTGATTAAAGTTGCCACAGATGAGGGTTTTTCCAGGCCTGTAATTTTTGGCAGTTTCCAGACAGACAACAATTCTTTTGCCTCCACGCTTAGATATTACCCCACTGAAGGAAGTCCCGAGTTTAATTTGTTTCGGCAGCGAGAGTTGTCTGGTGGTGCCAGCGTAGTGCAGGCCGATGAAGTCGCCTGGATGATTATGGATTTGGCGCCTGGACAAAATGTTGCTGTTGCGAACAGGGCAGTCGGGGCAGATTTAAAGTTTTTTCCTAACCCTGTAAAGGATCAGTTGTTTGTTAACAGCCTACATCCCATCGAGGTGAGCGTATTTTCCACAACAGGAGTACTTGTTAAGCGCCAGATGGTGCAGCAAAGTCTAAATGTGGGGGACTTGCCTCCCGGAAATTATGTGATAAGGGCTGAAGGGATTACCCACCAGATGGTTAAGTGGTGAAGAAGGTTTTTGAGTTTCTCAGGCTTAGTCCTACTGTTTTTGAATGTTAATTAAATCGACACAAGTAATGAAAAAGGGATTTTGGAAACAAAATGTTCGGCAAGCACTTTTATTGGGATTGCTGCTGGTTGGAAGTTTGTGGCTTGTTTCCTGTGAGGATGATTATATATACAACGACGAAGAGCCTACTTGGCTTGGTTCCAGTATTTATGATTATCTGGTTGAGCAGGATCGCTTCAGTATTTATCTTCAGTTGATCGACGATGTTGGTTACGGTGAGGTGTTAAAGCATACTGGGAGTAAAACCCTGTTTGTTGCCGATGATGATGCTTTCTCAAGGTTTTTTGCTGATAATCAATGGGGTGTGTCTCGTTACGAAGATCTTTCTTTAACTCAAAAGAAACTGATTCTGAACTATGGCATGGTTGACAATGCCTATTTGATGCAGACTTTTGCGAATTATAATGACGGAGCACTTCTCGAAGGACGTGCGTTTCGTAGAGCAACTGCATTATCGCCTTATGATAGTGTTTCTTTTGAAAACGGCTCCGTTTTTCCGAATACCCGCTGGTGGGAGGGTTTAAAGAATAAGGGTGCCTTTCTTTTAAAGGATTACACCTCCAAACCGATGGTCTATTTTTTGGACCGTCCTATGCGTAATGTGGGGATCAGCAATAATGATTTTAAACTCTTTACGGGTTCAGAGCGGCAGGATGGCGATGCGCATATATTTGGCAATCGAATTATAGAACGCGATGTGGTTTGTAAAAACGGCTATGTGAACGTTTTGTCGGAAGTGTTGCTGCCTCCCCATAATATGGCCGAATATTTGCGTGAAAATAATTCAACCTCTCTCTTTTCTTCGCTTTTGGAACGATTCAGTGTTCCCCTTTATGTAGGAGATTTTCAGGAGGAATATCGTCAGATTAATCCTGGCTTTAATGACTCTCTGTTTGTGAAGGAGTATTTTGCCAGCCTGGGTGGGATTTCACAGTTTCCCGATAATGGTAATGCCGTCCCTGAGAATTTGCTTTTACCCTTTAACCCAGGTTGGAATGCTTACCGTAGTGAATTTACTGCTATGCAGGGTGATATGGCTGCCATGTTGGTGCCTAATGACGCTGCAATGGAGAGCTTTCTTAACGACACAGATGAGGGCCGTGTGTTAAGGGACTATTTTGGTGACTGGGATGGGGTGCCTGACCATATTGTCATGAAGTTCCTGCAACGACACATGCGCACCTCCTTCATTAATTCGGTTCCTTCACGCTTTGATCGGATGACCGACAGCAACAATGATGATTTGCCCATAGAGCTGAGTCATATTGACAAGAGTTATATGGCTGTAAACGGCTTGGTATATGAAACCAATACTGTTTATCCGCCCAGCGATTACATTTCGGTTTATGCTCCGGTTTTATTTGGAGGCAATAGTACGACGCGAATCTTCGATTGGATAGTGAGTAAACTCGATTATACCTTTTATCTGAATTCCCTCCAAAGCGAATACAGTTTCTTTGTTCCCACTGATGCCTTTTTCGAAGGCTACATCGATCCGGTTGCCTCAATTCACAAGGAGGGAAGTATTATGCAGAAGGGTGCTATTAAGTATCGCTACAATGAGACTTTTGCAAATGTTGAGGCTGTGGTCTACAAATGGGATCCTGAGACCAATACTGTTGGAGATTCTTTGCGTACCATATCATATTCATCTCCCCGTGAGGTTAATGAACAGAATGATTTTATTTTAAATCGTTTGTGGGATTTATTGGAAAACCACATTGTGGTAGGCCCACTCCCCACCGATTCGGAATATGTGCTTACTAAAGGTGGTACCCTGCTGCGTGTTCGCAACCCAGACAGCCCCAATATGACCGTGCAAGGGATGGGTAATGCAGAACGTGGTGAGGAGGTTGGTGTTTCGCACATCTTTGAACAAGCCAATGGTAAGACCTATCTTATCGACCGGCCCTTACAGTCCCCCCTTAACTCCGCTTATTCTGTTTTAAGTACCCGCCCCGAGTTCTCGGTGTTTTTTGATCTGATGAGCGGTTTTACAGATGATTTACAAATGTTTGTTCTGCGGCCGAATAATGTAGGAATAGACCAAAACCTTCGCTTTGTGAACTCTTTTCATTACACCCTTTACGTGCCGACCAATGCTGCACTCAACCAAGCTATTATGAATGGTGTTGTGCAGCCATGGGAATCCGGAATGGACTATCCCGGTGTTGTAGGAATTAACGATATGCCTGAAGAAACAGCCGAGGATATTGAAAATAAGGAAGCGGCAATTGAACATCTTGAGCGGTTTTTGAGGTATCATTTTCAGGATTATGCCCTTACAGTTGGTGGCACTAGGGTGCCTGCCTTATACCAAACCTCAACCATTAAAACCGATGATGCCGTTTCCTTATTCGGAACAAGGAAAAATAAATATTATAAGCTGAGAGTTTCCGGGTCTGGTAATGATTTAACCATTGAAACTGAAAATGGGGATACCGCCAGAGTTTTGACCGATGGGGGGAGTTCTAACCTGGTTACCAGAGATTATATCTTTAATGTAGATTTTACTAATGGTAATCCTAACTTCTTTCTTACTATTACGGGTTCGGGTTCTGCAAATGCCCCCAACTACAATACCTCGCGAATTGTCACCTCTTCCACCCTGGTAATTCATCAAATAGACAAAGTCTTGACTTTTGGTGGTGTCGACGGTGGTGAGTAGTGTAGTAGTCATAGGTTTATTTAGAAAAAGACAGATGCGGCATGGTGTTTTGCACATATGCTTGTGATCGAGGACAAGGAATTAATAAAAACAATATCTGATGAAAGTTAAAATAGGTATTATACTGCTCAGTTTTCTTTTGGTGCCTCTGTGGTTGTTGGGGCAGGCTGGTGGTTCAGATTTGATCATTCGGGGAACGGTGACGGGTTCACTCACAGGCGAAACCCTTATTGGGGTTAATGTTATTGAAGTGGACGCTACCAAAAGGATTGTAGGAGCGACGGTTACCGACATCAACGGGCAATACGTGCTGCGGGTTAAGAATCCTGATAATTCATTGGTTTATAGTTTTATAGGTTTTGTGACAAAACAGGAATCTATTGGCAGCCGTCGGCAGATTGATGTGGTGATGGAGGATGAGCTGCAACAGGTCGATGAGGTGGTCGTTACAGCAACCCGCATGCACAACGACGGGACCTTCGCCATTCCGCAACGTGAGGTTTCCACGGCCGTGCAAACCATCAGTACCAAGGAGTTTGAGGGGGTTCAAGTAACCTCCGTGGATGACGCTCTTCAGGGCCGGATTGCCGGTTTGGATATTGTGGGAAATTCAGGTGACCTGGGAAGTGGCACCAGCATGCGTATACGGGGGATTTCCTCGATTAACGGATCGAGTGAGCCGTTGATCGTATTAAACGGTATTCCTTATGAAGTTGAAATTGATCCTAATTTTGATTTTGCCAGTGCCAATGAAGAGCAGTTTGCCAATATGTTGAGTATTAACCCCGACGATATTGAGGAAATTACGGTGTTGAAGGATGCTGCTTCCACCGCTGTTTGGGGAGCTAAAGGGGCCAATGGGGTTTTAGTTATTAAAACCAAAAGGGGGGTTCGCGGGCCTACCCGTGTTCAATACTCTTATCGCATGACTCGTGCCGTTCAGCCTCAGGGCGTGGAAATGTTGAATGGTGACGATTACACCATGTTAATGAAACAGGCCTATTTTAATAGTGAGCAAAACGAAACAGCTGCGAACATCCGTGAATTTATGTACGACCCCAATTTTGCAGAGTACGAAAATTTTAACAACAATACCAATTGGTTCGATGCCATAACGCAAACCGGCTTTTCGCATGATCATTATGTTACCCTTTCGGGTGGCGGTGAGCGGGCTCGTTTTCGGGTTTCCGGAGGGTATTTGGGGCAAACGGGCACAATTATTGGTCAAAAAATGGATCGTTTTACCACTCGTTCCTATCTCGAGTATTCGGTCTCGGATCGTATCCGTTTCATTAGTGAATTCTCCTATACTTACTCGGAGAATGCGCGAAATTACGATCAGATTCCTGACCCTGACAACAATAAAAGGAAATTGAATTTGTTGGAAATGGCTTATCGGAAAATGCCCAACGTCAGTATTTACCAACAAGATGCCCTTGGCCGGGAAAGCGACGTTTATTATAATATTCAACGGGATTCGGAATTGCATAATTCTCAGAAATTTATGCCCAACCCTGTAGGGGTAGCCAATTTAGCAACCAACAGTCATGAGAATTATAGGATTTTGCCCACCTTTCGTTTGCAGTATGACCTGGTGGATCCCTATCAATCCACCTTGCGATACAACATTTATGTGAGCTTTGATGTGAACAATAACAAGATACATCGTTTTTTGCCGAAAGAAGCCACCAATAACTTTTGGAATGCCGATGGGGTTAATGGTGCTGAGACGGCCGATTCTGAGAGTGTAACAGTAATGATGGATAACAACATCACCTGGCAGCCCAAATTAAGTAATCCCGATCACAGTGTTATGTTGTACGGTTCCTTTCAAACCCGTACTGGCAATAGTTCGAGTCAGGGCTACGGAACCACCAACCTTCCATCCAATCTTATCACCAACCCGGGTAGTGAAGGTTTTATAAGTGGTATGGGAACCAGTCGCTCGGCTTATCGATCTAATGCTTTATTGGCTCGTGGGCATTATTCTTATTTGTCACGTTATATCCTGGGGTTCACTGTACGGCGTGACGGCAGTACTCAATTTGGTGATGACAGGAAATTTGGTACTTTTCCCGGAGTTTCGGCCAAGTGGATTATTTCCGATGAAGCCTTTATGGACAATACAAGCCATTGGTTGAGCATGTTGGCCATACGCCCAAGCTGGGGTATCAGTGGAAACCAGCCCGGCCAGGAGTATCTGCACTTCAGTCGTTATTCTTCCTACGGCAGTTATGCCGGGATGCCTGCTACCCGTCCCACAACCTTGCGTTTGGCCGATTTGAGATGGGAGAAAACTGAATCCTGGAACTACGGACTGGATCTTGGTTTGTTTGATGATCGGTATATGTTCGATATAAACTTTTATAACCGCAGAACCGAAGACTTGTTGTTTAAGAATCTGGGGCTTCCGGCTTCTTCCGGGTATTCAGGTGTGGCCTGGCAAAATGTTGGTACTATGGACAACAATGGCTGGGAGTTTAATTTTTATACGGTAAATGCCATTCGCAGCAGCGATTTTTCACTCGACTTTAATTTCAATTTGAGTAACTATGTCAATACCATTGTTGAGTTGCGCGACGATGTGCTGCGCAGCCACAATGGAGATTACAACTTTGATAACGGAAGTTATCTTTCGCGGATTCAGGAGGGGAACTCTTACGGATCCATTTATGGGTTCCGCTACAAGGGCGTTTATCAGTACGATGGATATATTCCCGGTGTCCAGGAAAATGCCCCGGTTGCCCGCGATGCAGATGGTAATGTATTTGTTGATGAATATGGAGAGCCTTTGCCCATGGTTTTTGCTTACAATCGTACTAATGAGTATGAGTTTCGCGGAGGTGATGCCATTTATGAGGACATTAATAGTGATGGCAGTATTGATGAGTTGGATATTGTTTATTTGGGTAACTCCAACCCCAAGGTTAATGGTGGATTTGGGTTAACCCTCAGATACAAACGGCTGGCAATAGTTCCATTTTTTAATTTCCGTTATGGAAATAAAATTGTTAATGCAGCCCGAATGTATGCAGAAAATATGCATTCGAACAACAACCAGAGTGTGGCGGTAAACTGGCGCTGGCGCAAAGACGGTGATGTTACCGACATCCCTCGTGCCCTGTTTCAACATGGCTACAACTGGTTGGGCAGCGACCGATACGTCGAGGATGGAACCTTCATGCGTATGAAATATTTAACGGTCAGCTATTCGGTAGCTCCGGATATCCTCAAGCGCTATAATATGAAACAGTTGAGCCTGTATATGACGTTTAATAACCTGTTTACCTTAACAAAATACACAGGGGTAGATCCCGAGGTGGGCTACGGAAGTTTCAGTGTCAGTACCGACAACAATCGGACTCCCCGATCACGTGATTTTACTTTTGGTTTAACGGTTGGTTTTTAAAATTTGAAGGACTATGAAGAAGCTATTGTTTATATTATTTCTGTTGCCGGGCTTGATGATTTTCTCAGGCTGCAGCGATTGGCTGGATTTGCGACCCGAAAGTGAAATTGTACTGGAGGATTACTGGCAGGATGAAAACGATGTAAATCAGGTGTTGGCTGGTTGTTATCGGGCAATGACCGAAGACGGGTATATGGAACGCATACTGGTTTGGGGCGAAGTGCGCTCCGATAATGTGGTGTCCAATACGGCAGGAGCTCCTTACGAAATGTTTCGCCTGATTAATGGCGAGATTACTGTTAATAATGCTTTTTCCAAATGGGGAAGTATGTACTCGGTGATTAATTATTGCAACACTTTGTTGTTGTATGGGCCGGAAGTCGTGGAAAAGGATGAAAATTTTAGTCAGGCCCAATTCAATTCCATAAAAGCTGAGGTCCTGACCATCAGAGCACTTACTTACTTTTATCTGGTTAGGACTTTTGGAAAAGTGCCTTGGATTGAAACGGCCAGTGTGGATGATAACCAGGATTATCAGGTTGCGGCATCTCCCGATGTTGTCATTCTGAATCGATTGTTGGAAGACCTTTCCTTTGCAGAAAAGAACAGTCGCGATCGATTCGAGAACGATGAGTTGACCAAAGGGCGAATAACCCGGTCGGCTGTACGGGCTTTAATGGCAGATATCTATTTGTGGCTGGAAGACTATGAGAATGCGGTGAAGTACTGTGATCTTGTATTGACTAATGAGGACCTGGAGTTGGTCCCCGGGGAGGAATTGATTCGGGAAGTCTTCTTTATGGGTAATTCCGTGGAGAGTATCTTTGAATTGCAATTTGATCGTGATGTGCAAAACAACAACAGGGTAAACGAGTATCTGGGTTTTTATCAGGTGCCTAACGGGTTCTGGGCCTTTCCTATGAATCTGATACAGGGAGAGGGAAATCCACTGCCACGTATTTTTGACCGTAAGGAGGGTACTGGTACCGAAAGCGCCAATGATTTTAGAAAAAAGGATTTTCTTTATCCTTTTACTTCGGAAAATTATAGTGCCTTCAAGTACAGTGGTGCTTTCCGGACTGAATCGGCAGATGGAAGCAGCAGTTCTTATGCTTTCGGTACCCGTACGCCAAATTGGATTATTTATCGCTTGGCCGACATTCTGCTTTTAAAAGCCGAAGCCTTGGTTGAGCTTGATCGCCTGGCCGAAGCGCTTACTCTTGTAAATCAGGTTTATGGCCGCATGAATTATGAAGATAATGCACTTCTGGAGCTGAGTAATTATTCAACAAAAGAACGCATGCGCGAACTCGTTTTACGAGAGCGACAAAGGGAATTGATGTTTGAAGGTAAAAGATGGTTCGATTTGGTAAGGTACGGCCGCAGACTTGATGATGCAGGGGCTGTAGCAGCCAAGGTGGCTATGAAATTTTCCGGTGGAACCAGTCTCACCTGGCAGGTTCAGGATGCCTTGTATTTGCCCATACACATCGACGAACTGAACTCCAATCAGGAATTGGAGCAAAACCCCTTTTATGATATCGAAAGTGAAACAATCAATAAGTAAATATATGGCGATGGATGCAGTGTTTAAAGCTAGAAACTCGTTTGCAGGTCAATGGATGCGACTCATGCAAATGTTGATTGTTGCCGGGGTACTCTTTTTGGGTTCCTGCAACAGCGACGATATAGGCGGAAATTACTATACTTTTTCGGGAGAAACAGTAGGCGCCTATATTCGCAGTAACCCCGAATATTCTGAATTTACACGTATATTGGACACCACCAAGGTTATGGGGCTGTTAAATGCTTATGGACAGTATACTTGTTTTGTGCCCACCAATGAGGCGCTGCGTGCTTATTATGCCGCTAAGGGGAAGGAATCGCTTGCTGATTTCACCGTTGACTCATTGCGCATTATGGCCTATAACCATTTGATCAAAGATTTTCTGGTTTCAACCGAGTCCTTTAGAGAGGGGATGCTTTCTAATTTGTCGATGAATGGAAGGAACATCAGTGTGGCTTTTGATTCGGATGAGTTGGGACGTAATGTTTTTTTGATTAACGGCGCTCTTGTTCAGCGTGGCGATATTGAATTGCACAACGGAATGGTACATATTCTGGAAGGCGTAATCTCTCCCACAGATAATACAGTGCCCGATGTTATCGCTGAAATTCCTGAGTTTAGTTTGTTTAGTCAAGCCTTAACCGAAACAGGCTTGTATGCACTGATGCTGGATATTGAGGATACCGATTATGAGTTGCCTGTTGAATTAATCGAAGATCATGCCGATAAGGATGGCGGACAGGGAGGGGTCATTAAGCGTGTGCCCCGGCAACGGAAATACGGATTTACCGCACTGGTGCCCAGTAATTCTGTTTTGGCACAAAATGATATTACTGATTTGGCATCAATGAAAAACTTTGCCCGCCAGGTGTATGATGCAATGTATCCTGAGGATGCTGATGTTGAGGATATTACCGATCGTCGCAACAGTCTGAATCGTTTTGTCGCCTATCACTTGTTGGATCGCACCATTCCTCAGCAATATTTTATTGAAGCCTACGATAATACCGGATTTAAAATCGGAACCAGCCATTCTGTCAAGAGTTTCGACATGTCCGAGTATTTGGAGACCTTAGCACCCAATGCTTTAATGGAAGTAAAAGTGATTAGAAGTACCAATGAATACAATGTGTTTAATCAATTGCCCAACGGTAAAGCGGTAAGATTAGATGGGACTTTTGTGGATATGGATGCGGTGAACGGTATTGTTCATGGTATTGATGGCGTGTTGGTCTATTCTCAAGAGGTGGTAGATATGCTAACCAGCAAACGTATAAGGATGGATGCAGCCAGTTTTTTCAGAGAGCTGCGCAACAACGATATGCGGGTTGGTAAACGTTATACCGAGCTGGATTCGATAAATTATCCCAGAGAGAGTTATTATTTTCCGCCTAATTATATGGAGCGACTCTGGACCTCTGAAGGTACGCAGTTTACTTATTTGACAGCCGATGATCGTTTTCTGGATTATCAGGGTGACGAAATTTGGTTGGTTGGTTTGTACCATTTCAAGATTGAAACTCCACCGATTCCAGCAGGCACTTACGAAATTCGTTTCGGTTACCAGCCGACACCTTTCCGAGGAGCGGCTCAAATGTATTGGGATGGACTGCCAGTAGGTATTCCTTTGGATTTGCGCCTAGACGGTTCGAGCGGAAAAGTTGGTTATGAGGCCCCTGGAGATAATCCTACAGATCCGGATGGTTTTGATAACGATCGCATGATGCGAAACAGGGGGTACATGAAAGCACCGGCTAGTTTTAAGGTGCTTAACCCTGAGTGGTACGGTGGAGGAGCGTTAGAAAGCGCCCGCAAGAGTCCGGCTGCTTTGCGAAAGATTTTAGGGATTTTCACTTTCGAAGAAGATGGCCGCCATGTTTTTGAGGTTCGTGCTGCACGTGAAGGTGAGTTTATGCTCGATTATCTGGAGTTTATGCCCATTGAGTTGATTGAATTTGAAGGCATCGATTAGGACTTGAGTTGCCTTACAATATTAATTTTATAAAAGAAATATCCATGAAATTATTTAAGGATAGCTTTGCCTGGATAGGATTTCTGCTGGTCACCCTGTTTTTGGGAACCGGATGTGAAGACAAATGGGACGAGCACTATACGGGAAGCGCTAATGAGTCTGTTGCTTATGCCAGTATTTGGACTTATTTGGAAGCGGACGCTGAGCTCAGTACTTTTACCTCTTTAGTAAAGGAGGCTGGCTACGACACCCTCTTGGGAGCTTCTCAGACCTACACTGTATGGGCTCCGCTTAACACTGCTTTGGCCGATCTTGAGCTGGAAGGGCCGCTGGCAGTTCGAAATTTTGTAGAAAATCATATTACCAGGGGCAGTTTTCCCTACAGTTTGTTTGTGGCCGATCGCCTTGTTCCACTGATGAACGGAAAGCGAGTGTTTTTGCACGGTGATGGAGAGCAGTTATTGTACAACGACGTGTCTTTTGAGAGCAATAACATCAGAGCAGGTAACGGCTTGGTTCATCGGCTTGATGGTTATGTCCCTTATACTGCAAATCTTTGGGAATTTCTAACCACAGGAAATGAGTTTGATTCATTGCAGACTTATATCAATTCTCTAACTGAGATGGTTTTTGATCCTGAGCAAAGTGTACAGGTTGGCTTTAATGAGGAGGGCAATGCCGTATACGACTCTGTTTTTGTTATGAGCAATTCATTTCTGAATACACGTGGTTTTTTAAATTCGGAGGACAGTATTTACAGTGTTCTGCTTTTGTCGGATGAGGCTTGGACGGAGGCTTATGCACAAATTCGTCCCAGGTACAATTTCCCTTCAGCCCGCGGTGGTCTTCAGCGTTCTGAGGAATTGTCGCGTCAGGCTATGGTTGATCATTTGGTTTTGCGAACCGACGGGAGGGATGTCTCCGGATTGGATTCTGTTGTTAGTACGGCTGATGAGATTTTTTACAATCCGGGATATTTGTTTGCGGGAGCTGAGCTTGTCGACTTAAGTAACGGACGCGGATTCAGAACATCCCATTATCCTTTTGTGGATACCCTGACTTGGTTACAGCCAATTGAACTGGAAGCCGAGGAGCCCAGCGGCCGAAGTTTTACCAATTTCTTTTATTCAGTGCGGTCGGGAAGGAGTGTAGAGGAAGAAGTCTCCGGAAGTTTTCTTGTTCTGGAATCGTCGTTGCCAGGTAATAGTCCCAAATCCAGTGTGACTTTTACCTTGCCTGATATTTTGGCGGGTAAGTATAGGTTGTATGTAGAGTTTTTGCCCACAACCATTAATGATCCAAATAAGCAACTGCCTTCGAAGGCAAGTTTTATGATAACGCATTTGAATACCGATGCTGGTGGTTCGCGACGTGTTCGTGTCAGTGGTCCTTTGGAAACCAATCCTGCTTCGAAAACGAAGTTGTTTGTAACTGAGTTGGATTTGCCATATGCCAATATTCAATCCGATGAGCATAGTGCCCCGGCCATGACCATTCAAATAACAAACGAGACAAAGTTGGAGGAGGAAACAGCCGGAGCATATACTCGTTCGATGCGAATAGATAGAATAGTATTGGAACCCGTTGTTGAATCCTTTGTAGAATAAGCAATAAATCATATACGATGATAAGGAATAGAATAAGCAATAGAAGCAGGGGCCGGATTTTTAAGCATTCGGGTTTGCATGTCTTTTTGTGGATTTTCTGTCTGAGTGTCCTTTACGGCTCTTTGGAATTAAGCGCCCAGGCACCAGCAGCGGATTCGTTAGGTTATACAGTTGTAATAAAGGTGGTAGATGCAAATAGTGGAGAACCCGTGGAGGCTGCACAGGCCAAAACGCTGCTGTTTGAAGCTGCCGGGACCAGTGATCAGGACGGTGTAATGTCGATTGTTGCCACAGTGCCTTATGATGTTGTGGAGGTTCGAGCTTTTGGTTACAATCGTGTGGAGGTTCCTTTGCAAGGGCGTTCCGAGGTTTTTGTAGAACTGTATCCTGATTTTTTTAGTGCTCAGGTTGGGGAAGAAGAGGGTTTGTTGGCTAATTTTCGTAAGAGTCAGAATCCCGCGTCGTCGGTGAAATTGGATGCATTTAAGCATGGCGCTTACCTTTCAGCCGATGAGTTTATTCATGGGTACGCCGGTGGTGAAGTACGCTCCCTCCGTCGGTCCGGTGTCAGCGGCTTGGGAAGTGCTATGTTTTTGCGTGGATATAACTCCATTCATCGCAATAGTCAGCCACTTATTCTTGTAGATGGGGTGCCCATTAATAGTGCCTATGATGAAGTGTCTTTACATAAAGGATATTTTGGGAATCGCCTGGCCGACTTGAGTGCTTACGATATTGAAAGTATTAATGTAATAAAAGAAGGGTCTCCTATTTATGGAGGTAAGGGGGCCAACGGCATTATTGACATTCGTACCAAACGGGGCAAAAGTATGGTTACCAAAATTGAAGTAAATGCTTTTGCCGGCATCAGCGAAGTGGGTGGACGCGAGATTCCTGTAATGGATGGGGATGCCTATCGGATTTATGTCTCTGACCAATTGGTTTCTGCTGGCCGTGATCCATCTGACCTTGCGGAGTTAGCTTTTCTAAATGATGATCCCGGCAATCTGGAATACCGTCGTTATCATAATGCAACCGATTGGAACGATGAAGTATATCGGAGTGGTTTTATTCAAAGTTACAACATTAACGTGGATGGTGGTGATGAGCAAGCTTTTTACGCATTTTCGCTTGGTTATACCGGTGAAGATGGCGTGGTGCGTAACACCGATATGCAGCGCTTGAATACTCGTTTTAATGCCGATATTAACTTGAGAGATGGCCTGGATCTTGCTATGAATGTTGCCTTTACTACGGTTGACCGGAATTTACTGGATGATGGAGTTGCCGAGTCTTCCTCGCCTTCCTATCTGGCTTCCATAAAGGCGCCCTTTTTAAATCCCTATACTTACACGCTGGGGGGGACAGAGACCTCGGTTTTGGAAGATTATGACTTGTTCGGAATAAGCAATCCCAATGCCCTTATCGAGTTGGCGCTGAATACCAATAAGCATTATCGTTTTAACGTAGGTGTTGAGCCCAAAGCCCGTTTGAGCGAGCATTTCGTTTTAAGTAATTATTTCGATTACAGTCTCGATAAAAGTAAGGAAACTTATTACAGTCCGGTAAAAGGTGTAGCCCCCATTTTGTTTCCAGGTAACGACGACTATTCTGAGAATTTTTTTCGCGGACAGGTTATCCGTAATGTCGGATTGTACAATGACGCCAGATTACAATTTAATGATGTAGTTAATGGGGAGCATATCTTGGCGGGACGAATGGGGGTGCGGTATCTAATGAACAATTACCGTGTTGAATATGGCGAAGGCCACAACTCCAAAACCGATCAGGTTCGGAATCTGATTAATGAGTTAGAATATCGGCGTGTAAAGGGAGATAATGCCGATAGTCGATATTTGTCGGGATATTTCACGTTTGATTATAATTATGCCAACCGTTACTTCGTTTCCTTATCGGCCGCTGCCGATGCTTCTTCCCGCTATGGTGCAGACACCGAGGGTGCTTTCGATTTTTTAGGTAGTAGTTGGGGTGTTTTTCCTGGTGTAAATGCAGCTTGGGTGGCGTCTTCGGAATCTTTTTTTCCTAAAAGCAAGCTTCTTAATCAGTTGAAAGTAAGGGCTGGGTACAACATCACAGGTAATGACGATCTGGATCCTTACGCGAGTTTTACTTATTTGGTTTCTCAACGATACATGGATCGTGGCAATGGCTTGGTTTTGGGTGGAATTGGTAACAGCGGTCTGAAATGGGAAAGAACTGCCAGCAGTAATGTTGGCTTGGATTTGAGCTTGTTTAACAACCGATTAACCATGAGTGCCGATTGGTACAATAAGGCTACTGATGATTTGTTGGTGTTGAAAGAATATCCTCAGGTTTTAGGCAAGGGTCATTATTGGGTCAATGATGGCAGTTTGTCGAATACCGGGGCAGAAGTAGCCCTTAATCTGAAGGTGCTTAATCTAACGCGTCTTTGGTGGGAAGTCGGTGCCAGCGTAGGGCACTATAAGAACGAGATTGTCGGCTTACCTAATGGTCGTTTTACTACCTCCTTGCTTGGTGCTGAATTACTTAGTGAAGAGGGGTCTGCAGCTGGTGTTTTCTATGGTTACAAGTCTCTGGGCGTAATTCAGAATGATGCTGCTCTAATTCAGCAGCCATTAAAAACGCCACATGTTACCACCGGGGAAGATGTTTTCTTTTTGCCTGGAGATGTGCTTTTCGAGGATCTTGATGAGAATAATGTTATTGATGAAGCTGATCGCCAGATTATTGGAGATCCTAATCCTGATTTTTTTGGAAGCTTTAATACTTTGCTTGGCTACGGTAATTTTACCCTGGAAGCATTGTTTAACTTCTCCTACGGCAATGATATTTATAACCATCATCGCCGAAGTCTCGAAAGTGGCAACGATTTTCGAAACCAGTCCGAAGCTCTGCTGTACCGTTGGAAGTCTGAAGGTCAGCAGACCACACAGCCTCGTGCAGTTTTTGGAGATCCTGCTGGAAACGCTCGTTTCTCGGACCGCTGGATTGAAGATGGTTCATTTCTTCGTTTAAAGACCATTACTCTTAGTTACAGGGTGCCAGTTAAAACCCAGATGCTTGAATCTTTTGATGTTTGGATTTCTGGAAACAATTTATGGACCCTTACCGATTACCTTGGTCGTGATCCGGAGGTAAGTGCCGGGAATGGAGTTTTGTATCAAGGAATTGATACCGGCTTGTTGCCAGGTAACCGGGGTATTGTAGGTGGCATTAAGCTTAATTTGTAAATGCCACTTTTGAGGTTTTAACCTCGGTAAGTATGGTCTTTTGTGCTTGTAGAATTTAAAAAAATGAGAACATGAAGTGGTTAAATAGAGTGTTTGTTCTTTTTGGAGTGCTTGGCTTAATGCTGAGCTCCTGCGAGGATATGTTGGAGGCGGATTACAACGGAGTAATTGCCGAAGAGGATTACCATCTCAACTCTCCCAACGACAGTATATACTCCATGTTGGGTATTGTAAAGGCTTTGGAAGCCCTTGGAGAGCGTTATGTTGTTCTGGGAGAAGTCAGGGGAGAGCTTTTGGAGCTGACGCCTAATGCCTCTGAAGATATTCGTCAAATTTCGAATTTTGAGCCTGCCCCAGATAATCGGTATGCCGATGTTCGTGATTATTACGCGGTTATAAATCGTTGTAATTTGTTTGTTGAGCGTTTGGATACGTCCATTGTGGCCCAGGGACAGAAGGTTATGCAAAAAGAGTTTGCTGCAGCAAAAGCCATCCGAGCGTGGACTTATTTGCAATTACTTTTAAATCATGGTGAGGCGCATTATTATGAAAATGCCTTAGTTAGTGTGCTTGATGCTGAGGAGGTTGAGTCTAAATCGCGGATGAATCTGGAAGAGGTCCTTCCGCTTTTGATTGCTGATTTGGAAACGGTACGTGATATACCATTGCCAGGAAGTTTGGAACTGGGTGAAGATGTTGTTGATTCGCGTAAATTGTTGTTGCCGGTTCGCTTTGTTTTAGGTGATTTGTACTTGTACAACGGGGACTATGAAAAAGCTGCGCAGGCTTATTACGATTTGATGTACAATGATTTTTTATTGTTGACAGATGAATATCGGCTGCAATTGGAGGTGGTTGATTTGGCTTTTACCGACTATTTTTCCAGTTCCTGGAACCAGGCCTTCCGTCCCATTAACAACGAGACCGAATTGGTAAGTTTTATTGCCGGATCGGTAGCCTACGGGAGCAGTAATGGTTTGGACAGCTTATTTCGATTGGATTACGAATTGAAGCCCAGCGAAGTCGCACTGGATTATTGGGACACGCAAACCTATTACCACTCACAAGCGCTTAGTCGCCAGGGTGATCTCCGTCGTTATGGCAGTTTTTCGGTAAATACTTTTTACTTGGGGTCCTTAGCCAATTCCGAAACTCGCTGGGTAAACCGAAAGTACACGCAAACAGAAAATACCTGGGCCGTTCCGATCTATCGGGTGGGACTCTTGTATTTGCGTTACGCCGAAGCGGTCAACCGTGCCGGTAAACCCAACCTTGCTTTTGCAGTTTTAAAAAATGGGGTGAGTGCTGCAGAACTCAATAACAACAGCATTATTCCTGAACAGGAAAAAATACCCTTAGCCCCGTATATGGATTTTACCCGTGATCGTTTCAATGTTTTTTCGGCGACCTCTGAAATCAATACACGGGGGGTACATTCGCGCGGTTCGGGTAATGTGCATAATATTGTTTCGTATGTTATTGCATCGGAGCCTGACTGGACGCTCCAGGATTCCATTTTGTATGTAGAAGATTTGATTGTTACCGAGCTGGCTTTGGAAACTGCTTTTGAAGGAAACCGCTTTCATGATTTGATGCGTGTAGCCAAGCGGCGTAATGATCCGGCTTATCTGGCATCAAAAGTGGCCAGTAGAGCTGGGGCGGAGAGCCTGAGGTTGCAGGGATTACTGATGGATGAGAAAAATTGGTATTTGCCCTACTAGAATATGATTATTGCGGATCTAAGATTTAAAGCTGTCTCTTTTGAGGCAGCTTTTTTTGGTGTGCAGTGCAGCCAGATGGCCTTTGTTCAATAAACAAACAGGGAGAAAGTGCGATCTTTCTCCCTGTTTTCTTTGACAGTTTCTATTGCTTTTTGAAGCTGTTTAATAAAAGCTTACTTTCCCTTGATGTAGTTCGTTAGCTGTGGATATTTGCACCAGATACACGCCTTTGGGTAGTTTGTAGTCCGGAATGTGAATGGTGCGACTTTGCTGATTGGTTAAACTGTAATGGACCTTTCCGTTCAAGTCAATCAGTTTTAGGTCAAAAGGTGTCTTGGGCTCGTCCTCACCATTAAATCCAACGGCAAAAGTACCTTTTGTTGGGTTGGGGGTAATGAAAATGGTACTGGTGTTGTTGTCTTGCTCTGAAATTGGTGAAAAATTACCTGTGGTTCCTGTTTTCTGCACTCTTATTACCTGAAAGGAATGGGCCGGAATGAGATGAGTAAATGTGCTGCCGGGTAGGGTGACTTCGCTTTCAACCGGAACAATGACTTGTGCATTGCTGATGGAGTTTCGCTGGTCGGGTTGCCCTTGAAGGGAAATGATTCGAGCCTGCGGAGAAATACTAACTCCTTCGAGTTGAATTTCTGTGTCGAGGTCATTGTTGGTTGGATTTACCAATTTCAAGATAATGTCGTTTGAGGCCGTGTCATAAATGGAGGAGACGTAAACCAGATTGGTGTTCGCACTCACCTCAAAAATGAGTTCATCGTTAATAAAGCATTGGGCCGATCCGGAGTTGACAGCTATTGTTATTTCGTACCATTGATTGCTCTGAATGGAGCCACTGCGTGCCTGAATCAGACTTTTGGCACTCCCCTGTATTTTTTCCACCGCATGCTGGGTGTTGTTCCATCCGGCAATATTGAACCAATAATAGTCGCCTCCGTTGAGCGCAAAGGGGATGAGAAAGCCTTCACTTCCTCCTGTTTTTCGCGCTTTTAGTTTTATGGTATAATTGTCTTCGGTGATGGGTAGGTTGAATAGACTGAGTGCCGGTTCGGCAGCCGAGCTTTGGATCAGAGAATTGTTGCTTACTGAAAAGGAGCCTGCTTGGGTTGTCCAGTTGTCCGTGTTGTCGAAGTTGTCCTGGTATAGCGTTCCGTCGGTTGTGCTGATGGTCAGGTCTGCAAATTCTGCCTGTGTATTCCAGGTGCCAACCCCTGTTTGTCCCTTCATCTGCTGAAAATTATTGAGCAGTCCCTCTTCATAGCTTATAACGGAGGGGTAGTACTCATCCCCATTATGCACACCATAAAGTTGCTGTACATAGTAATTGGCAGTTTTAACCGTTTGATTGTTGTTAAAGCGTATCAGGTCGGGGTGCCATTGTTGGTGGTTTACATTACTCAGAAGTGGCGCGTAACAGGTGAATTCGATGATGTCGCTGTTGCGTTCTACGCCTGTTAGGTAAGCTGCTTCTGCCAGTGCGTTATACAGGCGATCATCCCGAGAGGCATATTCTCCAATGAAAACCGTAGGGCCTTCCCGGTCGAAATTGTCGTACCGATGGGTGTTTTCAAAGAACCATTCGGGGTCGTTGTAATAATGTTCATCTACGGCGTCCAGATGGTTCTCCCGACTGAATTCCCAAAGTGAGTGATAGTGACTCCCTGTGTCATCGGTTCCGGAGGTGCCAATAATTTCTATTTCCGGATGGTATTTCCGGATAGAATCAGTTATCATCATAAATCGTTCTCTGAACTCAGGGATGTCGTCTTCTTCATTGCCCAGGCAAATGTATTCCATGTTGAAGGGTTCGGGATGTCCCATTTGAGCGCGTACCGCACCCCATTCTGAATCTGCCGGACCATTGGCGAATTCGATGAGGTCCAATGCATCGTCCACCCACATTTGCATTTCGCTGAGTGGAGCAACTTCGCGACCTCTGAATTGACACGATACGCCCACAGGGACAACCGGAAGAGGAATGGCATTGATGTCTTCACAAAACAGGAAATATTCGTAGAAGCCCAGTCCGTAAGTTTGGTGATAACCCCAAAGATTCCAGTTGGGTTTGCGTTCAGCGACATCACCAACCGTGTGTTTCCATCGGTAGGCATTGTCGAGTCCCCTTCCATGTGAAATGCAACCGCCCGGAAAACGCAGAAAGGTTGGATTAAGGTCGGCTATGGCTTGTGCAAGGTCTTTGCGTAAGCCGTTTTGTCGGTTGTTGAAGGTTTCCTGAGGGAAAAGCGAAACCATGTCAGCATAGATTGTTCCCGTTGCTGTGGGGGAAAGTTGCAAGGCCGCATTTGTGAGGGAAAAGCCACTGTAAAATGTTAACTCATACTTCTGCCATTCTTCGCTGAGCTTGTGAATGGTGTCGCTGTGTAGAACGATATTGGTAGGACTGACCAATTGAACGGCCACAGCTCCGTTGAAATTATTGTCTCTCTTAAGATAGATGGAGAAATCGTAGCGCTTTCCTTTATCAAGGGTAATGCCATCGAAGCCGGTGTTGCGTACTCCTGCTTTGAGGTTGGGTTGATTGACTTCAACTTTTAAATACTTTGTGTTATTGCTGTTTAGGGGCGAAGTGTTTTCTACACTAATGTTGATGTCTGAATCTCCGTTGATCGCCACGCTCCAGGCATCAAGTGGCTGCATGTCGGTGTAGTTCGCCACAGGGTAGTACTCAAAGGAACGATTTTGTATGAGTTCGGCATAGAGCCCTCCGTCAGCCCCATAATTTATGTCTTCGAAAAAGGCCCCCATGAGGGTCGGGCTCATAGCAACGGGTGACTGGGTGAAGTCGGTTTTTATGCTTATCTGAGCACCTGCTTTGCTCCCCCAAAGTAGTATAAGCACTAAAGTCAAATAGGTCTTCAATCTTGTCATAGCTTTCATTTTAAATGTTTGCGCTTACCAGGCTGAATTTAGTTCTCAAGTTAAGGCCTTTTTATTATTTTATGCCGACTGATTTGCTGGTCATGGGTGATTTCCAGTAGGAAATGGCCCTGGGGCAGCGTTTGTCCCAGTTGGTGGTGTTGTCCCGGCGGCCTGCTCTCCATTAATCTTCCCGACAGGTCGTATATGGCATAGCTGAATGCTGTAGGCAAATTAACCGCGACGGACTCCTGAAAGGGGTTGGGAAAAAGCACGAGCTTTTTTTGCTCTGGTGCTGCGGGCAGGGGCGTTTCCGTTCCGTTTGGCTGAAGCAAATAGGTGGGCACAATTATGCGGCCGTCGTTGGCTCCGTGCGCCATCACAAAGGAGAGGATGTTGTAGTGCAACAAGGCCTCCCGATCAATAAGTGGCTCGTTCATGCCCAGGTTGTGGTCCGACAGGTCCAGCTCGGTCCATGTTTGCCACTTATCGGCAGCGGCCGCAAAGTAAATACGGTAATTTCCGGCCACCACATAAAGGTTGTCGGCTGCATCTACGGCTATTTCGTTGCGGTTTCGTCCCGAAGGGGCGATGACCTGGTTTTGCCAAATGCCGTCCTCATCACGGTAAATGTGACGCAGCTGACCGTGGCTGATTCGTCCGCCCCAAAAGTCGTTGCTGTTGGGCTGCTCGTCTGCAATATAAGTCTGTAGAATATGAATGCCGCCCTTGCTGTCCACCGCTTGCGCTTCCTGGTTGATCAGTCCACGGTTGGTGCCTATGGTCCATATTTTTAAACCTGGCGAATGGATGGTCATAGGGGCCTGTGGGGCGGTTCCGATCAGTTCCCCGTCGGCATTGTGCCAGGTGCGGCCATCGTCGTCGCTGAAGGCGTAATAAACATCGTGGTTGGTACGTGCATCTGGCGTTTGTCGCCATACCCAGGATACATGCAACTTACCCGAAGGGTCGTAATGCAGGCCATTGATGTAGGCATTTTCGTTTACCGAGGTGCCGTTTAGGTATTCTCCAATGTAAGTCCAGTTGCCATTGTTGGTGTCGTATTCCCACAGAAAGGAGTCCCCGTCGCCACTCCAGCCTATGCGACATTCGAAGAGCAAATCGCCATTGGGTTTGGCAATGAAGCGGGGATAGGTTACGTTTTCTATAGGGGTGCCGGCTACCAGGTAGTTTTGCTTGCTGTTGAAGGAGGCAGCCGACCAGGGAATATTTTCCGGATCATTGGCCAGGTCCTTTACAGACCTTTTGTAACGCAAAGGGTCGTTGTGGTGGTCGTACGACAGGTGAATGGTGCCGTCTCCAGGCGCTATACCCATAGAAATGGTATAGTGGTTATCGGTGGTACGGCTTAACGAAATGGTATGGTCAGTGAATTCAATTTCCTGCCATTCGCCATCGGGCAGTTGGCGACGGGAAATACATACACGGCCTCGATTGTTCCAATAGGTCACATATTGGTATCCTTTGTAGGTGGTGATGGCATTTTGTTGAAAGGAGGCGAAATTGGCTCCTTCGACCGATGTTGCAGCAGATGGTGTGACGATACTCAACGGCATTTTAGTGTAGGCCATGAAGGCATCCGGGTTGATGGTTAATCTGGCATCCGGAGTGCTGTCTTCCGGCACCAGATGCTGGATGGTATTTCCGTCGCTCAGGCTTATCTGGTTACAGGACAGGCGAATTTGATCGTTTTTACGGGCTTGCTCATTAATGCCCACTGTAATCCAAAAGTGGTTGTTTCCTGTTTGTAGCGGATGTTCCAGGTCAAGCGTCAGGCTGTTGGTGGTCAGGTTGGTTTCCCATTGAGCGAGCGGCTGATCCGGCTGAAATTCTCCCAGTTCGTTTCCTGCAAAGAGTCTTATGTTGGTGAGAATATTTAAGGGGGTTTCGGCGTCAAAGGAAAGTTGGATTTGTTCCAGCTGCAAGGGATTTTGCTGGTGTTCAGCTTCCAGTGTCAGCTGCATTGCCCCGTTGTTGTCTGTTTCTGAATTGACCACCTTATTGCTGTGTACGGTGGTACTTTGTTTAATTTGCATGGGAGCGAAGACTGTGGAAGGTACATAGGTGCCGCCAACAAGTGTGCCGTCGAAGCCGTTACTACTCAGATCTAAAACGGTTGGTTGGGGGGTGTTGAAATCGTAATAGGCCAGCAAACCTTCTTCGTTTCCGCTCAAAGGCGTCAACATGTGGCCTCTTATTTCTTCCGTGCTGCGGGCTGTGGTCCACACCCGCACCTCATCAATCAGACCTTTTAGGGTACGGTCGGGCAAAACATTGTCCCAGCCGAGATAGGTGTTTCCATCAAAGGGGTAAGGCTCATAATGATTTCCCGACTCCTGAAATGCCTCCCCATTTACATAAAGGGTTTTCGAGCCTTCGCGCACTACCAGGGCTACATGGTTCCATTGTCCCGGGGTAGGGCCAAAATCAGGCACTTCTGCACTGGCATTCCACACGCCCTTAATGTGCTTGGTGTTTACCCAGCGGTCGTACTGCACGCCGCTGTTGCTGTTGCTGCCCCTGTTGTACCACAGGGTGGCGTAGTAATTTTGAACAGGATCGGGGAGGTACCACATTTCGATGGTGATGGGCAGGCTGTTGTGGTTGAAAGGAGGCAGCGCTACATGACTGTTGGCACCATTGCTGCCACCGGGCAGTGAAATGGCCAGATTGTCCGGATCTTCTGATAGGGCCAGAACTGCATCGGCGCTGACGTTGCCGTCCTTGGTCCTAAAAGCAGCATAAATGACAGAGGTCTCAGTAAGAGGGGGAGCAAAGGAAGCACTGGCATCAACGGCCGGTTGTGCGGCCACGTTCCATGCTGCGGCGAATAGTAAGCCCGTCAGCAAGCGCTTGTGCCATGGGGGATTTTTCTTCATCTTTTTCATTCTTGTGGTTTTGAAAACAATAAAGGGTTATCCCCCCTTAAAATGGAAGGATAACCCTTTTATTACTCGTTGTTTACTTATCGTGTTTTAACAACTTTAATGGTTTTGCTGTTTCCTCCGTTTTCAATTCTGAACAAGTATATTCCGCTGTTGCTCAGTTGTATTTCTGTGCTTGTGGCGTTGATATCCTGTTGCAGAACCAGTTGGCCGGTGGTTGCATAAACGCTTACGCTACCTTCCGCCAGCGGAGTCAGTACTTTAAAGCTGCTGCTGCCCACGGTGGGACTCACCTGAATCTGATTGAGTGCATCCTGACGCAGGGAGGTGGCCACGGTAAATTCTACCGTATAAACCAACTCGGTGCCGTCTTCAGCAGTAACTGTAATGGTAATGCTTCCGGGCAAAGCCTCTAAAGTGCTGATTACAACATTTGCCGCTTCATGATTGGCTGTTGCGGCAACAACAGGTACATCAACTGTACCGGCTGGCAGGGCAATGTTGTAGGTGAGGGTCTCGGCATCAAAGCCTTCAACACTTACACCGTCTACAGTCAATGCACTTAAAGCAGCATCATCAGACAATTCGGCCTCCACACCCAAATAGGTCAGAGCGACATTATCGACATATAATTTGCCATTACTGCTTGCTCCGGCATCCACGCCCAGTATACCAATGCTGATTTTTCCTGTAGTTTCTGCTTCCAGAGTAAAGGCAACGGTTTCTGTTGTCCACACATCAGCAAAAGTGGTAGTTGTTCCATACACAGCGTCTCCTTCGTTGGGTACAAAGCCAAAGCGGTTTTCAGCAACGGGAATACCCGAGCTTGCGTTGATGACTTCAAAGCTCAGTTCGTAAGCGCCTGCGGCCAGGGTGACCTCTTGGGTAAGGACGGCGGGTGAGCCCCACGATCCGGATAATTTCAGCGCAGCACCTTCGGTGTTGCCCGCCATATCTGTGGCAGGAGGGGTGGTTCCATTCAATACATCGGGAATGGGATCGAAGGTGATTCCATAATTGCTGGTAGCAATTCGACCCCAAGTGCTTTCAACCGCTTCCTCCCATCCCGGGATGTCATAAATGCGGGCAGCAACCAGAGCCGTTCCGTTGGCAGCCCCATTACTTTCAGTAAACGTGATGGGTTCAAGATTGAAGTCCGGGTTTAAAAGCATCGCGGTAAAGTCTGCAGGTGCTGCTTGTGTCATAACATAAGCTCTTACAGCAGCTTTTAATGCGTCGGCCGCTTCCGCTAAGGCCTGGGCTGTTTTGTCGTCCGTGCTGTTGTACAAGGTTTGTGCTGTTTCCAATGCCGCATCAAAATCTGTTTTGCCCGGATAGTTGGTGTCCGCCAAGGGAGCTGCGAAATCAAGCACCTGCTTAAGGCTTGCGTCAGCGGCAACTATTGCCTCATAGGTGGCAATGGCTGTGTTTAAATCGTTGATGGCCGTCTGAAGGGCCTCTTCGGTTTGCTCTACCTCACCGGCATTACCAATGGCAGTCTGTATCTCTGTTCTGTTATAGCCTGCGGGACCGTTGCTGTTATCCAAAATGGCCTGGGCTTCGGTTACTTTTTCGGTCAACAAATCATTGATGGCAGTCAAGTCCACACCATAGTAGTGCAGCCGGAAGTTGTCGATTCCCACCCAGTTGGCGGTGATGGTGCCTTCGAGCTTAAAGCCGATGGTCAGACTGTTGTCCACAACCAGCACCTCAGCTACTTCATAGTCGCCACCCACATTGACTGCTGTTTGTTTTGAACCGGCATAGAGGAAAGCTCCGGTGGTGGGGTTTTCGTCTCCCTGCAAAACAGCATGACCGGAGGCCACCACCGAATATACCCCATTGTCCAGGCCTGTAATGGTTTGTGTTATACTTGAGGCGGGCAGGGCATTGGGTGCTGAAGTCCAGCGCTCCACATAAACATTGCCGTCTTTGGCCCATCCTTCATCTGCAGGCGAATTGTTGTTTTGTGTAACCATTCCATTGTTGGTCCAACCGTTCAGGCCGTCTACTTCAAAGCTTGGGTTGACAATTAGGTTGGTCACAATTTCATAGGGTAGTCCAATAGTAATAATGTATTCGTTGAAGCTGGCAATGGCTGCCTCCAGTCCGGCAATGGCATCTTCCAGTGATGCTATGCTTTGCTCAACAGTGCCGGCAGCGTCAATGGCTGCTTGCATTTCGGCCTGGTACGGGCCGTCCGGATTGCTCTCATCGTCTAAAATGGCCTGTGCTTCAGCTGTTTTGGCTATCAGATAGGTGTTGAGGTCCGACAAGTCGCCATAATAATAAAGGCGGAAGTTGTCGAAGGCTGTCCAGTTGGCTGTGATCGGCTCTTCCAGTTTAAATCCGAAGGTCAGACTTCCATCCTCAATCATTATGTCGGGAATTTCATAAGTCCCTCCTACATTTACTGCAGTTTGCTGATCGCCTGCAAAAAGGAAGGCGCCGGTAGTAATCGGATTTTCTGTGATCTGCAAAACGGCATGTCCCGATACGACCAATTTATATAGGCCATTGCTTAAGCCTTCTACTGTTTGTGTGACGCTGGCCGGCGGCAGACTTTCGCTGCTGTTGATCCATTTTTCTGCAAAATACGTGCCGTCTTTGGCCCAACCTTGTCCAGAAGGGTCGCTGGTATGCGTTTGCATACCATCGTTGGTCCAGCCGTTGAAGGCATCTTCGAAACTGGGATTAACGATAAGGTTGGTCACATCCTCATATCCTTGCGAGGTTTGTGCAGTTAAACCGGTCAGACTACTTACGCCAAATAGGACAGCAAGAATTCCGGTTTTAAGTAGATTTTGTTTCATAAATATTGGATTAAAATAATAGTGAATAATTAGGGCGAATAGCCTGCTTTGTTAATTTGTTTTGACGAAATAAAATTATTGATTACGGGCGTCAATAAATGTTATTTATTGTGCAAATACTGGTATTTATTCGATGGTTGCCTGTGTGGAAGTCTTGATTTTGTTGATGATTGTCTATTTTGTTACAAAAGATACGACTGGCTTTACTTATTTTTAGCCTTGAAACTTGAAACGGAAATTTTATACGCCATGAAACACTTGAAATGGATTTTTGCCTTAGGGGCATTGGCCTTGATAACGGCCTGCTGTCAGCCGCAGCCCGAGTTGCAGGTAGCGCAGCCCTTGTTTAACGGTTTTTACGGAGCCGACCCGGTAATTGTGGAGCACGAGGGGCAGTATTATATATATGCTACCAAGGATCCCTGGGGAGGCAACGATCTGGCCGTTTTTGTTACACGGGATTTTGTGAGCTGGGAAGAGGAAAGCATCAACTGGCCTACGAAGGCGGCTTGTACCAGTGCCACTTCGCGCGATGCCATGGTTTGGGCGCCGGATGTTGTTAAGGGAAAAGACGGCCGTTTTTATATGTATGTATCGGTAGGCAGTGAAATTTGGGCGGGCGAGAGTGACCATCCGCTGGGCCCCTGGGCCAATATGCTGCCCGACAATCGGCCGTTGGTCAAAGCAGATGCTTTTGGTGAGACTGTGCACAACATCGATGCGAATTGCTTCATCGACGACGATGGCCGCATCTATTTATACTGGGGCTCGGGTTGGAACTGGGTCAACGGACGTTGTATGGCTGTAGAGTTGGCCGGGGATATGCATACCTTTGTTAATGAACCCCGCGACATTACTCCCCCCAACTTTTTTGAAGGGGCATTTATGATCAAGCGCAACGGACAGTACCATTTAATGTACAGCAATGGTGTGGCGATCGATGAGACTTACCACATCAGGTATTCTACCAGCAACAGCCCCTATGGTCCGTGGACTGAAGGTGCAAACAGTCCCCTGGCCCTTACCACGCCCGAAGATTCGGTTTTTGGGCCCGGACACCACAGTGTTTTTCGGCATAAGGACCAGGATTACATCCTCTATCATCAACTGGCGCCACAGGATGAGGAATATGTATTGCGTCAGTTGTACATCGATTCTTTGAATTACGACGATGGGGGGAATATGCTGCCTTTGTCTTTTGAAGGAATAGCTCCTTTGGCGTGGTAGTTTTTTGTTGTCCGTCGGGTACGACGGACAAGGTGCTTGATTTTAGGGCAGGGAGGGCTTTCGAGCCCTCCCTGTTTCATTTTATTACACAGTTTGCGGAATTTGTAGCAATCTAAAGGGGGAGGTTTCGTTTAATTTGTTGTACGGTGCTTATTACCCAAATTGAGATCGAATATTTTGATAATCAAAAATGATATGAGTAATGGATAGACTTTACAACATCTGGCTGCTTTTCTTTCTGCTGCCTTTATTATGTGCCTGTTCGGGAGCAAAAGGTCAGCACGAACAATACGCAGCTTTTCATCCGGGAGCGTTGTGGTTGGATAATGAATCGGTACACATTAATGCCCATGGGGGTGGAATCTTGTACCACGAGGGGGTGTATTACTGGTTTGGTGAGCATAAGATTGCCGGGCGCGGGGGTAATTCGGCCCAGGTGGGTGTGCAGGTCTACTCCTCCGACGATTTGTACAACTGGACCAATCGGGGTGTTGCGCTGGCGGTGGTGGAGACTGAAGGGCATGATATTGAGCGTGGTTCGGTTATTGAGCGGCCTAAGGTGGTGTACAATGCCCAAACCGGGAAGTTTGTAATGTGGTTTCATTTGGAATTAAAGGGACGGGGCTACGAAGCTGCCCGTTCGGCAGTGGCCGTGGCCGATGAGGTAACCGGTCCCTATACTTTTGTGGAGAGTTTGCGGCCCAATGCCGGGATCTGGCCAGAGAATCTGGATACGGCCTTCCGCAATACCGATGTAGATGTGGCTGCCTATGAATGGTGGACGCCCCGTTGGGAGAAGGCGATAACGGAAGGTTTGTTGGTGCGCCGTGATTTTGAAGGGGGGCAAATGGCTCGGGATATGACCGTGTTTGTCGACGACGACGGCAAAGCTTACCACGTATATTCTTCTGAAGAAAACCTGACGCTGCATATTGCCGAGCTGAGCGACGATTACTTGTCGCACACCGGTCGCTACATCCGCATTTTTCCCGGGGGTCATAATGAAGCGCCGGCTTTGTTTAAGCATGCGGGACGTTATTATTTAATTGCTTCCGGCTGCACCGGTTGGGACCCGAACGCTGCCCGTTCGGCTGTCGCCAACAGCATTTGGGGGCCTTGGGAAATGTTGGGCAATCCCGCCCAAGGCGAGGGCGCCGATCTTACTTTTGAGTCGCAAAGCACCTATGTGCTGCCTGTGGCCGGTAAAGAAGGTGCTTTTATTTTTATGGGCGACCGCTGGCGACCGCGCAATCCCATCGACGGGCGCTATGTTTGGCTCCCTATTGTGTTTGAGGAGGGGCAACCGGTGATTCGGTGGCACGACAGTTGGGACTTGACTGTTTTTGATAAGTAGAAGAATTGTAACCACATAAAACGCAGAATGATGAAAATATTTAAGCAGGCATTGCCTGGAGTTCTGGCTTTGGCAGCCTTGCTCATGTCGGCTTGCAGCGTTGGCGAGCAAGCCAACCGTCGTGAAGTTCCTGAGGGGGTTTTTCAGGTGAACAATCCCGATTACGAGCTGAGTCCCTACACCGGAGTCACCCGGGCGCACTGGAAAGATGCTGCCCTTTATTTGTTGGAGGGGGCTTTTTCGCACCTCGACTCCATGAGTGGACCCATGCGCTTTCCCCGTCAACCCGGGAAGAGCTATCCGCAGGACGGCAAGTACAACGTAACAGAAAATCTGGAGGGTTTGTGTCGCACCCTTTTTATGGCGGCTCCCCTGTTGCGCGAAGATCCCGAATTGGAAGTTAAGGGGTATCCGGTGGCCGAGTATTACCGTGGACAAATGTTGCAGTTAATCGACGCGGAGAGTCCCATGTACGTCAAACACATGACCAAACCAGGCTGGCCTTCTCAAACGCTCGTCGAATTTGGTGCTTTGGCCATTTCGCTGTCGGTAGCACCTGAGGTTTTATGGGAGCCCTTTAGTCAGGAAGAAAAAGACGCCCTGGCCGCATTGATGATCAGTTACGGCAACGGTCCCACCGTTGCCTCCAACTGGCGTTTCTTCAACATCTTCGTGCTCAGCTTTTTTAAAGAGCAGGGCTATGAAGTCGACGAGCCATTGCTGGTCGAATACATTGAGAAGTCGCTGGCTCAATACCGCGGTGAGGGTTGGTACAACGACAGTCCCGCCTACGACTTTTACAGCATGTGGGCCTTTCAGATGTATGGGAAAATCTGGTCCGAATTGTATGGCAAACGTCTGTATCCCGAGTATGCCAGTCGCTTCGAGGCCAATTTTGCCGATCTGACCGACAACTATCCCTACCTGTTCGACGCCAATGGTGAAATGATTATGTGGGGGCGGAGCATCGCCTATCGTTTTGCTGCTGCCGTTCCCTTTCCATTGATGGGTTGGGAGGCACGTGAGGATGTAAATTATGGTTGGATGCGTAGAATTGCCTCTTCTACCATGTTGCAGTTTCTGCAGCATCCCGAGATGCTGCAAGACGAAGTGCCTACTTTAGGCTTTTATGGAGCCTTTGAGCCAGCCGTGCAGATCTACAGTTGCCGTGCCAGTGTTTATTGGATGGGCAAGCTGTTTATGGGCCTCTTGGTTCCCGAAGACAGCCCCTTCTGGACCGCTGAGGAGAACAATGGGGCCTGGGACAATGAACTGGCAAAGGGCGCAGTTTACAATAAGTTTCAACCCGGTTCTGAAATATTGATTACCAATTACCCCAATATTGGTGCTTCAGAGGTAAGGGCCTGGTGTCATGAAAAAGTGGCCGACGACTGGCAGAAATTCCGGTCGACCGAAAATTATAACCGTCTGGCTTACAATACCGCTTTTCACTGGCAGGCCGATGGCGACCAGGGTGAGGTGGCCATGAACTATCTGTTTAAGAATGCCCGGGAAGAATGGGAGGCCTTCCGCCTTTATACCTTTAAGCGCTTTGAAGATGAGGTGTATTACCGGGATGTGGTGTTGGAAACAGATTCTGAATTGGCTATGAATCTGGCCGACATACCCCTTGCCAATGGCATTTTGCGGGTTGATCGTCAATTGAGTCCCAAAGCCGTTTCTATGCGACTGGGACATTATGCGCTGCCCGATTTGGGCGCAGGCATTAAGGAGGAAGTCCGACAGGTAGGCGACCACCAAGCCACCATTATCGACAACGGGACTTACCAGTTGGCACTGGTACCCTTGTCTGGGTGGACCAAGGTAGAGGTGGTGGCTGCACAGGGCTTACATCCCATCAGCAGCGACAGTAAAGTTGTTGTTGCTCAGGCAAACTACGATCCTGCCACCGCCGAAACCCCTGTTTTTGCAACACTGATGCTTTGGAAGAAGTCGGGCGAGCCATGGAGCAAGGCCGATTTGCTGCCGGTAAGCGGACTGGAATACCAGGCACAGCAAAATGCAGTAAGGGTAGCGCTTCGTAAAGGGGCCGATAAGTTGGTGCGATTTGAATAAACTAAAGTAAGGAGAAGATGAAAAGTGACAGAAACGGTCTGCTGATTGGTGCCGTCCTTGCCATGTCGGGATTTTGGTCCTGCAACACCAGCAGTGGCAACGACAAGGTTATGCCGACCATGGCCCTGGTCGTTCCCGAAGGTTATGAACTGGTTTGGGCCGACGAGTTTTCGGTGGATGGAAAGCCCAATTCTGAGTACTGGAATTACGAGGAAGGCTTCGTGCGCAATGAAGAAGCACAGTGGTACAGTCCCGATAATGTTTTTATTGAAGAGGGACTCCTTATATTTGAGGCGCAGCGCGAGCGTTACAGTAATCCCAACTATAATCCTCTAAGCGAAAACTGGCGCTTTAGACGGGAATTTATAGATTATACCTCTGCTTCTATAAAGACCAATGGGAAATTTACTTTTCAGTACGGCATTCTGGAGGTGAGGGCCCGTGTAGATGTGCGCAAAGGGTCGTGGCCGGCCATATGGACCCTGGGTGAGGACAGGCGTTGGCCCTTATGTGGGGAAATTGATGTGATGGAGTTTTATCGGGTCAACGACGAACCCTCCATTTTGGCCAATGCGGCCTGGTCGGTCGACCAGTCGTGGCAACCCAAATGGGATTCAGAGGTGCTGCCCCTGCAGCACTTTTTGGAGGGCAATCCTTCCTGGGCCGAAGAGTTTCATGTGTGGCGCATGGAGTGGACCGAGGACCATATTCGGCTGTATCTCGACGACGAGCTGCTCAATGAAATTGCCGTGGCCGATACCGAGCATCCTGAGGATGGCTTCCACCCCTTTAGGCAGCCTCATTACATTTTGCTGAACCTGGCCATAGGTGCTAATGGGGGAGATCCGTCGGCCACGGAGTTCCCTTTACGCTATGAGGTAGATTACGTACGCGTTTTTCAAAAGGAACAGTAGTAGGCAGTGAAAATAATAAAGGCAATTGGTTTGTTGTCCTTCCCTTATGGCGGCCTGTGGTCGCTATGAGGGAAGGATTTTTTTTATCTTTGCGGCTTCTCTCAAAAAGCCGGCTTCTTAATCTATTCATAACAACATAAACAAAACAACATCAACTATGGAGACTTTTGAATTTACTGAGCATTCGCATCGTCGTTTCAACCCCCTTAACGGAGAATGGGTGTTGGTATCGCCGCATCGTACCAAACGTCCCTGGCAGGGAAAGGTGGAAAATCCTGCTGTGGCCGAGCGTCCGCAGTACGACCCGGGGTGTTATTTGTGTCCCGGTAACCAAAGGGCTGGCTCCGATACCAATCCCGATTATAAGGATGTTTTCGCCTTCCAGAACGATTTCAGTGCCCTTGTGCCGGATATCCCGGAGGGGGCTTTTGTAAAAGGCGATTTGTTCCGCGCCGAAAGCGAGCGTGGCTTCTGCAAGGTTATTTGCTTTTCGCCCCGCCACGACTTGACTATTCCCGAAATGGAAGTCTCAGCCATTCGCAAGGTGGTGGATTTGTGGTGCGAGGAGTACCGTAAGCTGGGTGCTATCGATTATGTGAATCACGTACAGATTTTTGAGAATAAGGGCGACATCATGGGCTGCAGCAATCCCCATCCCCACGGTCAGATTTGGGCCCAGAATGCGGTGCCCGCCGAACCAGCCAAAGAGTCCGTTCGTCAAAAGGCCTATTACGAGCAGCACGGTCGCACACTGCTGGAAGATTATGTGCAGGAGGAACTGGCTCTTAAAGATCGGATTTTGTTCGAAAACAGCCGTTTTGTGGCTTTGGTTCCTTTTTGGGCTACCTGGCCCTTCGAAGCCATGATCGTGTCAAAAAATGCAGTCAGCAACATTGCAGAGCTCGATGAAGCCGGTCGCGAAGCATTTGCCGATGCTTATCGTCGCCTCACCATCATGTACGATAACCTTTTTGAGACTTCCTTTCCGTATTCGGCCGGTATTCATCAGGCGCCCACCGACGGGGCCGCCTATCCCGAGTGGCATTTGCACATGCATTTTTACCCGCCATTGTTGCGTTCAGCCACCATTAAGAAGTTTATGGTGGGCTATGAGATGCTGGCCAATCCGCAAAGAGACATCACTCCCGAACAGGCTGCTGAGCGCCTTAGGGCGCTGCCTGAGCTGCACTACAAGATGAGGTAGGAGGGGCCCGTCCGGGCCCGTCCGGGCCTGCTGGGCTGCTGGGCCCCGCCCGGTCGTGGGCTCTCCCGGTACCCAGGGTTGAAACCCTGGGTTATGGTTGAGAGGAAGTGGTCAGGCGCTTTGCGCCTGTTCTGGAAAGCGGACTGAAGTCCGCGGCTAAGGGGCACCCGTGCCCCGTAGCTTGGGGCCCGTCAAAGAAGGGGATCGCTCTGACCAGCTATCGAGGCGCAGCCTCGAGGGGACTTCAGTCCCCTTTTCTGTCCGTGCCCCTGCTGGGGCACACCGCTTCTTCCCAATCATAGCCCAGGACTTCAGTCCTGGGTGGCTTGTGCGCCGGCCCATGATCGGCGTATTTAAAGAAAAAAATCCTTATTAGGGCTTTATATAAAGAAGAATTTCTTTAATGATGTGAAAAAGTTTAAAGTGAAAGTGGGTTTAAGTGCCTGTTTTTGCTGGTGATATGAGTTAAAAAGCTGCCGTATAACAGCAGATAGGCTGAGGCTTTTATGCTATACAACACTTTTGATGCGTACGTGTGGTGATTTTTAGCCTTCTAGGCCTTGTAATAAATTGTTAATTAGAACGGTAACTGTTTTCCTGTTAAAAAACAAGTGATTTGTTAATACTCATTAAATATGTGGTTGATTTGTTCAATTAAAGTAATTTTGCAGTATTAGATTTTTAGAACATTTAATACCATATATTCTATGAAGAAGTATTTGATTACCGTAAACGACAAACAGTACGAGGTGGAAGTGGCAGAGGTGAAGGCGGCTAAGTCGCAGGCGAAGCGCAATCTGGAAACTGCACCCAAAATGAAGACGCCGGTTTCTCCGGACCAAATCAAATCTAAGAAGCAGGTGAATGGCGGCAAATCGGTTTCTGCACCGATGCCGGGCAGTGTGCTGAAGGTTTTGGTTACCGAGGGAGATGTTGTTCGCAAAGGTCAGGCTCTTTTGGTTTTTGAGGCCATGAAAATGGAGAACGAGCTGACTGCGCCTTGTGACGGGATTGTAGCCCAGGTGAATGCCAAAGAAGGTGGCGTTATGGCTGTGGGTGATGTTTTGGTGGTGATTGAATAGCTTAAAAGAACTTTGCAATGAGAAAAGTAGGAATTACAGAAACCATACTTCGGGATGCACACCAGTCGCTCATTGCGACGCGGATGCGTACCGAGGATATGTTACCAATTATAGAACAACTTGATGAGGTGGGTTACCACTCCCTGGAGGCCTGGGGTGGTGCTACTTTTGATGCTTGTATTCGATTTTTGAATGAGGACCCCTGGGAGCGTTTGCGCAAGATCAAGGACAAGGCTAAGAAAACGCCTTTGCAGATGTTGTTGCGGGGACAAAATCTTTTGGGTTACCGTCACTACGCCGACGATGTGGTGGAGTACTTTGTACAGAAGGCTGTTGCCAACGGTATGGACATCATTCGTATTTTCGATGCGCTGAACGATCCCCGTAACATTGAAACCGCTATTAAGGCTTGTATCAAGGAGGGTGGACACGCCCAGGCCTGTATGAGCTATACCACCAGTCCCTTCCACAGTCTGGAGCAGTTTGCCAAGGACGCCAAGACGCTGGAGGATATGGGTGCCCATTCGGTTTGTATCAAAGATATGGCCGGTTTGTTGAAGCCTTACGATGCCTACGATTTGATTAAGGCCATTAAGGAAACAGTTAAAATTCCGGTGCAATTGCACACCCACTATACCAGTGGTGTGGCTTCCATGACTTACATTAAGGCCATTGAGGCGGGTGTCGATGTGGTGGATACCGCCATTTCGCCCATGTCGGGTGGTACTTCTCAGCCGGCCACCGAGCCTTTGGTGGCTTCCTTGCAGGGAACGCCCTACGATACCGGTCTGGATTTGTTGAAATTGAGCGATATTGCTGAGTACTTCCGTCCCTTCCGCGAGAAGTGGATTGAAAACGGCATGCTCGATACCAAAATGTTGGGTGTGGATGCCAATGCCCTGATTTATCAGGTGCCCGGAGGTATGTTGAGTAACCTGGTGTCGCAGTTGAAGCAGGCCAATGCTTTGGATAAGTACGAGGAAGTGCTCCGGGAAGTCCCCCGTGTACGTGCCGACTTCGGTTATCCGCCGCTGGTTACCCCTTCGAGTCAGATCGTTGGTACCCAGGCCGTATTTAACGTACTGATGGGTGAGCGCTACAAAATGGTGCCTAAGGAGTCTAAGGGTATTGTTAAAGGCGAGTACGGTCAGTCCCCCGCCCCCATCGACGAGGAATTGGTGAAGAAAATACTGGGCGATGAAGAACGCATTACCTGTCGCCCTGCCGATTTGATTAAGCCTGAATTGGATACCATTCGGGAGAAAATTGCCGATTACATTCAGCAGGATGAGGACGTATTGACCTACGCTTTGCTGCCTCAGGTAGCCGAGAAATTCTTTAAACTGCGTAAAGAAGGCAAATTGGGTCAGGTGGAAGAGCCTGCACCCAAAACACCCAAAGCCGAACCCGCTAAAGCGCAGACGGCTGAGGAAGATGATGACGAGCTGGTTGCTGTAATTTCTGCAGCAGTAGCTGCCGCTGAAGGCGGCAACAACGGCCAGTACGCCATCTCCAGCATCAAACAAGTGAGTCCTTGGGTATTGTCTGGTCGTTTACACAGATAATAGTCCATACTTGTTCGTTTATATATGGGGAAAGGTCGCTCGCAAGAGCGGCCTTTTTTCGTAAATCTTGGCAGCTCGCATCCTGATGGGTATCTTTGCGGGAATTGTGTTCACTTCCATATCTTAAAGAACTATGTCCGTCCTACTTCAGACCCTGCAACAAAATTTCGGTTACAACGCCTTTCGGGGTGGACAGGAAAAAGCCATACAGTGCTTGTTGGATGGGCGTTCTGCCGCAGCCATTTTTCCCACCGGTTCGGGCAAGTCGCTCATTTATCAGCTGGCTGCCCTGCACCTGCCGCATCTTACGCTGGTGGTTTCACCCCTGTTGGCCCTCATCAGCGATCAGTTGGAGGCGATGCAGCGCTTTGGCATACCCGCTGCCCGCATCGATTCCACGCAAAAGCCGCAGGAGGTGCAACAAATCAGGGAGGACATTCGCAAGGGACGCACCAAGGTGCTGATGGTGTCGGTGGAGCGCTTCAAAAACGAAGGTTTTCGGCGCTTTTTGTCGGAGCTCCCAATTTCCCTCCTGGTGGTAGATGAGGCGCACTGCATATCGGAATGGGGCCACAATTTCAGGCCCGATTATTTGAAATTGCCGGAGTATAAGCGCGATTTTTCGATGGAGCGGGTGCTCCTGCTTACGGCTACCGCTACGCCGAGGGTCATTGAGGATATGTGTCGCCGCTTCGACATTGCCCGTGAGGATGTGGTGCTGACCGGTTTTTACCGCCCCAATCTTCACCTGGAGGTGCGTGCCGTAGCCGAAGACCAAAAGATGGAGGAGCTGGTGCAGGTGCTGGAACCCGATGCGGGTCGCTCCGCCATTGTTTACGTTACGCTGCAAAAGACCGCTGAGACGGTGGCTGCCGGTTTGCGCGAGCGGGGCGTGGTGGCTGCCGCCTACCATGCGGGGATGAACAGCGTGGACCGCGCTTCCATTCAGTCGGCCTTCATGTACGGACAGGTGCCGGTAATCGTGGCCACCATTGCCTTTGGCATGGGCATCGACAAGCCGGACATTCGTTGTGTTGTGCATTACGACCTGCCCAAATCCCTCGAAGGCTACAGTCAGGAAATCGGTCGCGCCGGTCGCGATGGCGAAACGTCCCGTTGCGTGTTGCTGGGGAATCTGGACGGACTGGCGGTGCTGGAGAATTTCGTATATGGCGATACCCCGGAGGCAGCTGCCATCGCTAAAGTGCTCCGCGACATTCAGGAGGCGGGTCAAAGATTTGAGTTTCAGCTGACCGACTTGTCGACCCGCAGCGACATTCGGCAGTTGCCTTTAAAGACGCTGATGGTGTATTTGGAGATGGATGGACTTGTGCGACCGCTTTACAGTTATTTTGCCCACTATCGTTTTAAGCTCAACCGAACGCCGGAGCAGATTGCTGCCGCTTTTGGCGGGGAACGGGGACGTTTTATTGAGGCGGTGTTTGCCCACAGCAAGAGGGCGAGATTGTGGTGGACGGTCGATTTTGAGGCCATCACCGCCCATTATCCCTGCGAGAGGAAGCGCGTTGTGGCGGCCCTGGATTATTTGAACGATCAGGGGGCGCTGCAGCTCGAGTTCAGTGGGATGACCGAGGTGTATGAAGTGCTGCAGCCCGGTTTCGACCTGGAATCGGTGGCGCAGGGGCTTCATCGGCGCTTTGCCGACAAGGAGGCGGCCGAAGTGGCACGTATTGCGGAGATGCTCGATTTCTTTGGGAGCAGCAGCTGCCTGTCTAAGCGCTTGTCGGCCTATTTTGGAGAAGATACCGGGTGGACGCGCTGCGAAAGCTGTTCGGTTTGTCGACATGGCGGCGTGCAGCTCCGGCGCACCCGCGAACTGCCGCCCTTAAGCAGGCAGATGGTGGCGGATGCCTTGGTCGATTTGCAGGAGGTGCTGCCCGAGGAGAAGCGCACACCGGTGTTGCAGGCCCGTTTTTTATGTGCCCTGCATACGCCGGTTTTTACGCAGTTGAAGGCGGCCAGACTCAAAGGTTACGGTGTCCTGGAGCATTACCGCTTTAAGGAAGTCCTCCAGGTGCTTACCGACACAGGGGCTTAGTCCGCCGACGCTGCACCTGAGGGTGCTGCCTTGCAGTCTGTGGGCCGGCTATTTGGGGGCTGCTTGTCATTGGCCAAGCAAGTCCTGTTGGCTGTCTCAGCCCATCCGGTTTTTGTAGTCCTCGTAGCCAAATTCCCGCACCACCTTCAGGCCCTCTGCTTCGTTCCACAAGGCTATGGCCGGGTGGGGCACGCCGTTGAACATGGTGGTCTTTACCAGGGTATAGTGCATCATGTCTTCGAACACAATTTTATCGCCCGGCTTTAATGGGGCGTCGAAGGACCAGTAGCCAATGAAGTCGCCCGACAAACAGCTGTTGCCGCCCATCCGGTAGGTGGGTTTGCCCTTCACCGGTTCGTGGTGGGCACCACGAATCCGGGGTTTGTAGGGCATTTCGAGGCAGTCTGGCATGTGGGCGGTAAAGCTCACATTAAGAATGGCCGTGCTGATGCCGTGGTTCTCCACCACATCCACCACCTCCGACACCAGTATGCCGGTCTCCCAGGCAAAGGCACTGCCGGGTTCCAGGATGAGCTCGAGCTGCCACTTCTTCTTAAAGCGACGCAACACTTCCACCAAATGGTCCACATCATAATCTTTGCGGGTCATTAAATGTCCCCCGCCCATATTCAGCCATTTGGCCTGCTTAAGGTAGGGGGCAAACTTTTCCTCGATGGCCTTGAGGGTCGCCTCCAGGTTGTAGGAAGTGGATTCGCAGAGGGTATGGAAGTGGATGCCCTCGATATCCTCGGGCAAGCGCTCCGGCATCTGGTCGGCAATCACCCCCATGCGCGAGCCGGGGGCACAAGGATTGTAGAGGTCGGTCTCCACCTCACTGTATTCGGGATTGATGCGAATGCCCAGCGATACCTTGCGGTCGGCCGCCTTTGCCATGGGCAAAAAGCGCTCAAACTGACTGAAGGAATTGAAGGTGATGTGGCTGCTGTATTGCAGTATGGCAGGGAACTCTGCCTCGGTATAGGCCGGAGAATAGGTGTGGGCCAGACTGCCCATTTCTTCCCAGGCCAGGCGGGCTTCGTGAATGGAGCTGGCCGTGGAGTAGGGGATGTATTCCCGAACAATGGGGAAGGCGGGCCATAGGCTGAAGGCCTTAAAGGCCATGATGATGTTGACCCCTGCGCGCTCTTTTACGCTTTTTATCAGCGCCAGATTGTTGCGCAGCAATTGCTCGTCGAGTACGTAGCAGGGAGAAGGTACTTGTTGAATAGCGATGCCCATAGTGCTTCCTTATCTTTTTGTTTGGCTGCAAAGATAAGGCTTTGGCTTGTTAAAGCTTTACTCGCGACCCGAAAAGTGTTCGAGCAGGGCCGGCTTCATGGCTTTGCTTACGCTGATTTTGTGCTTGCCCACGACCACCTGGTTGCCGTTGATTTCCTTTATTTTATCGAGCGCTACAATGTAGGACTTGTGGATGCGCATAAAACGTTCCCTGGGCAATTCTTCTTCGAGTTTGCGCAGGGAGTAGAGACTCATAAACTTGTCGCTCGACGTGTGAAAGGTGACGTATTCCAGCGCCCCTTCTACAAACAGGATGTCGTTGAAGTGCAGTTTCACCATTTTTCGGTCGGTCTTTACAATGAGAAAATTGCGACTCTCTTCGCGGGGTGCCGCGGGCAGGGTGCTGAGGGTTTCGGGCGCCCCCATGGCCTCGAGGCGTTGCTTGTAGTTGAGTATGGTGATGATTTTGTTGACGGCCTTGATAAAGCGGGGGAAGGACACCGGTTTGAGCAGGTACTCGGTGGCGTTGACCTCGAAGCCCTGCACCGCATACTGGGGATAGGCCGTTACAAAGACGATGATGGGCACCAGGGGCAGCGACATGTTTTTGATGAAGTCCATGCCCGACATGTCGGGCATTTCAATATCGGTAAATATAACATCGATGGTGCCGGTGGCTATGGTTTCTATAGCCGCCATGGGCGAGTCGAAGCTGCCCGCCAGGTTAAACTGCGGCACCTTGGAGATGTAGTCGGCCATCAGTTTGCGGGCCAAAAACTCATCGTCTATTACTATGCAATTGTATTTCTTCTGTTCTGCCATGTTTTGTTTTTACTGGTGGGGAAACTGTTTTGCACCCCGCGGTCCTGTTGGCCTGCCCGACGGTGGTCGTTCAGCGGCCGGATTGTTCTGGTATGGGGTCTACTTCTGCTTATTCATCTCTAGCGCAAAAGTTCCAGCACCACCTTGTGTTCTTTGCCGGTGCTGCTGATGTCGAGCCGGTGCTTACCGGGATAGAGCAGCGCCAGGCGGTTTTTGGCATTCTCAATGCCAATGCCCTTGTTGAAGGAGCTTTGCTGGTTGGGCAGCTCGTCGGGGATGCTGTTTTCAACCACAAAGTGAAAACGCCCCGGCTCCTGCGACAACCATATTTTTACAAAACCCTCCTTGTCCTTTTCAATTTTACTGTGCTTAAAGGCGTTCTCTACAAAAGTCACCAGCAGCATGGGGGCAATCTGGTAATTGTCGTCGTAATTTTCGGCTTCAAAAACAATATTCTGTCGCTCTTCGGTCTTCAATTGCTGAAACTCCAAAAAGCTGCTGATGTAATCTACCTCCTTGTATAAAGATATGTAATCCGACTCACATTCGTAAAGTACGTAGCGCAGCATGTCCGACAACATGGTAATTTTTTCGGGTGTGGAGCGGTCGCCCGTGTAGGCCATGGAGTAGATGTTGTTGAGGGCGTTGAACAGGAAGTGGGGATTGATTTGTGTTTTTAAAAACTTCAGTTCGTTTTCGGCCTTATCGCGCTTGAGACTTTCAATTTCGATGTTGTTTTTCTCCTGCTTGTCGACCAGATATTGGGTCATGCCTACCCAAAAGGCCATGAGGGCCAATATGGTGTAAAAGATGAAGGGCCCCAGGAGATTAAAGTTGGGGTGGGAATATTGCGGCAAGAAGTGATGAAATACAGCTTCGGCTATTGTTCCCAGTACTACGAGGCTCATGATGAGCACTGCATTGGCCAGGCGGAATTTGTTTTTCTGGTGATCGTAGTATTTGGGCAGAAAGCGATGCAGGTTCACATGGTACACAATGGCCTGGAGCGAGGTGAGCACCAGGGCGTGATAGATGCCCCGCAGTGTACTGATTTGAGCACCGGTGGTAAAGTAAAAAAGTACCAGCAATATCCAAATGGTGTATCCGGGA
Source organism: Geofilum rhodophaeum (assembly GCF_002210225.1). Taxonomy (GTDB): domain Bacteria; phylum Bacteroidota; class Bacteroidia; order Bacteroidales; family Marinilabiliaceae; genus Geofilum; species Geofilum rhodophaeum. Next base: position 140,709 of record NZ_MWUJ01000010.1, read on the forward strand.
ATGGCCTTGTACCAGGTTGTTATTTTTTTCAGCATAATGGTCTGTTTGCGGAGCGAAACGGTGATTTCGCCAATTCAACGCTACAAAAATACGCTTTTGGTGTCAGACTGGCTCCTAAATCCCTGATTTATCAATGAATGGCCTTTTTCTTCAAGCAAAGGCGCTGATTGAAATAAAGCGGCATTTGGTTGAAATGGCGGGGGGCTTGCTTGATTGTTTTTTCGCAACTCTTATATAGTGCCGATATTTGCAGCCTAACATTACAATAACACAAGATTGATGCGAATACACAAAAGATTTTTGATTGGGATGATGGCTGTCGCGTTATTGGGCGGACCTGTGGTGCTTCGTGCACAGGAGGCCGATTCGTTGTTGCAGCTTTCCTTGGAAGATGCGCAGCGCCATGCGCTGGAGCACAACCGCAGCTTAAAGAATGCCACCCTTGAAGTGCAGGTGGCGGAAGCCCGTCGTTGGCAAACCCTGGCCACGATGTTGCCTCAGGTGAGTGCCAAGGCCGATTACAGCAATATGTTTGGCTACAGCATGGATTTGGGCCAGTTTAAAATTTCGATGCCCAACTCCATCACCTTTAATGGTACCGCTTCGGTCGCCCTCAGCGGCGCGCAGGTCGTTGGCGTGCAGCTCGAAAAAATTGCCGGTCGCATGGCCGATATTTCTTTGAAGCAGACCGAGCAGGAGGTCAGCGACCAGGTGAAGACCCTTTATTATTCGGCCCTGGCCATGGAAGAGACGGTGGACTTGTTGGAGCAGAACCTCGTCAATCTCGAAAAGCTGCAGCAGCACACCCTGCGCTCTGTTGAAGTGGGCGTGGCTGAGCAGACCGATGCCGACCGCATTTCGGTGCAGGTTACTTCAATGAAGACTTCGCTCAACAGTACCCGCCGGCAGCTCGAAATGATTTACAATTCGATGCGCCTGCAACTGGGCCTGAGTGTAGCCACCGAATTGGCACTTACACAGAATGTCGACGATTTGATGCAGGTAGAAAATGCACTGGCGCTGTTGGATACCGAGTTTGTACTGGATAATAATTACAATTTTCAGTTGCTCAGCGAGAATGTGGCCCTGGCCCAAAAGCAAATAGCGCTGAAGAAGTGGGAGTTTGCCCCTACGCTTTCGGCTTTTTACCAATACACCAAGGTAGAATACATGAGCGACGAAATGACGATGCGCTCCACACCGCCCAACATGTTTGGCCTCTCTTTGAACGTTCCCATCTTTTCGAGTGGGAGTCGACTCAAAGGCGTTAAAATGGCCCAGCTGGCCTACCAGCAGCAGGTAAATACCTACGACGATACCCGGGAAGCCCTGCTGGTGCAGCATCGTCAGTTGATGTACAACCTGAGTTCTTCGTTCGAGAGCTACCTGTCGCAAAAGGAAAACATGACCGTGGCCCAGCGACTGTTCGATAATGTTTCGCGCAAGTACGAGCACGGTATGGCATCGAGTATGGATGTGACCAATACCGGTACCGAGCTCGTAGCTGCTCAAAGCAGCTACGTACAAGCCCTGCTCGAGGTGGTTACTGCCCGCATCGAACTGGAACAGCTTTTAAATACCGATAATCAATAAAACAAAATCAATAAAATACAACAGATGAAGGCAATAGTTAAACTGGTACTGTTGGGAAGTCTCCCCCTTATAATGAGTGCTTGCGGCTCCAAAGCAGAGGAGGCCGTTGAAGCGGAGCGTGTAGAAAATGTAAAGGTTACGGCATTAAAGGAGCGTACTGTGACTCGGGAACTGAAACTTTCGACCACTCTGGAGGGTTATGAGACGGTAAATGTGTCGCCTTCCGTTACCGGTACCATTGAAAAAATTATGGTGGAGGTGGGCGACCGTGTGAAGGCCGGCCAGTTGCTGGTGCGCATGGATCAAACCCAGTTGAATACCACCCGTCTGACCATGAATAATGTGGCTCTGGAATACGAAAGGGTTAAATTGCTGCGCGAGACCGAGACGGTTACTCAGCAGGCTTACGATCAGGCCAAAATGGCTTATGACCAAACCCGGGAGAATCTTGCCTTTTTAGAGGCCAATACTTTTTATAAGGCGCCTATTGGTGGTGTTATTTCGGCCCGCAACTATGAGGATGGCGAATTGTACAGCGGCACGCCCATTTTGGTGTTGACGCAAACCCATCAGCTGAAGGCCCTCATCAGCATTCCGGAGCGTTACGTGCCCCAGATTAAAGAGGGCATGAGTCTTCAGGTAGAGTCGGACGTGTATCCGGGTGAAACCTTTCCGGCCAGCATCGAGATTGTGTATCCGACCATCGACCCGGGCACCCATACCTTTATGGCTAAGGTGAAAATTCCGAATGCCGATAATCGTCTGCGTCCCGGAATGTTTGTCCGCACCCACCTTCAGGTGGGCGAAGCCACTGCCCTTATGGTTCCCTATCAGGCCGTACTCAAACTCACCGGCTCTAATGAGCGCTATGTGTTTGTTCACGAGCAGGGCGCAGCCAAAAGAGTGCGCGTAACCCTTGGCCAGCGTTTCGATTCACTGATTGAAGTGGAGTCTGACGAACTGCAGCCTGGCGACGAGCTGGTAACGGTGGGACAGGCACGTCTTGTTGATGGGGTAAAGCTGAACGTAATTCAATAATTCTGATTTTTTGATTCCATGAGTATATTTAAAACATCGATAAACAAACCGGTTACCACTGCCCTTATTTTTGTGGCGGTGATGGTGATGGGACTCTTCTCGCTGCAGATGTTGCCCATTGACCAGTATCCGGAAATTGAGCCGCCTTACATTACGGTGATGACGACCTATCCGGGGGCCAACGCCAGTGAGGTGGAGACCAATGTGACCCGTTTGCTCGAAAACAGTCTCAACTCGGTAGACGGATTGAAGGAGTTGAGTTCACGATCGCTCGACAATATGTCGATGGTGACGCTGGAGCTGGAATGGGGGACCAACCTCGATGAGGTGATCAACGATGTGCGTTCGTACATCGATATGACCAAGGACAATTTGCCCTCCGGGGCCCATAACCCGTTTATTTTTAAGTTCAGCACCAGCTCCATGCCCATCATGATGTATTCGGTTACCGCCGATGCCAGTTATGCCGGTCTGGATAAAATTCTGAACGATGTGGTAATGCCACAGTTGAACCGGGTAGACGGCATTGGTAACATTTCCCTGGCAGGAGCGCCGGAACGTTATGTTTATGTCGACATTCGGCAGGATAAGCTGGATGCATACGGATTGCCTCTGGAGGCGGTGGGAACTGCCATCAGCAGCAACAACCTTAACCGTTCTTCGGGAACGGTTAAAATGGAGAAGGAGCAGTACCAGTTGCAGGTGCGCAGTGAGTACATCGAGAGTGAGGAAATCAGAAACATTGTGGTGTCGAGCATGCCCGATGGTCGACAGGTTTTTGTGCGTGACATTGCTATGGTGCGCGACACCATTAAAGATTTGTCGCTCGACGAGAAGATCAACGGTCGTGATGGCGTGCGTGTAATCATTGCCAAGCAATCGGGTGCCAACACCGTGGCCATTGCCGAAGGGGTGGCTAAGGAGATGGCTAAGATTCAGGATTTGCTGCCGTCCGACGTTAAGGTGGAGCCGATTTACGATTCTTCTGACGACATTAAGGACTCCATCAACAGTTTGCAGGAGTCGATTATGTACGCCTTATTGTTTGTGGTATTGGTGGTGCTTGTCTTTTTGGGGCGCTGGCGGGCTACTCTCATCATTGGCATTACCATCCCCATTGCGCTGGTGGTGAGCTTTGTTTACCTGGCCTTTACCGGCAGTTCGCTCAACATCATTTCTTTGTCGTCGCTTACCGTGGCCATTGGTATGGTGGTTGACGATGCCATTGTGGTTTTGGAAAACATCACCAAACACATCGAACGGGGCGCGAGTCCCCGTGAAGCCGCCATATACGCTACCAATGAAGTGTGGGTGTCGGTGATCGCAACCACCCTGGTTATTGCGGCAGTATTTGTACCCCTGACTATGCTGGGTGGTTTGGCCGGTATCATGTTTAAGGAGTTGGGCTGGATTGTGACCATTGTTGTGGTGACCTCTACGCTGGTGGCTATTTCGTTGACGCCTATGCTCAGCAGTAAATTGCTGAAATCGCGTAAGGTGAGTGTTGATGACAAGGGACACATCAGTTTTGAAGAGGAGAAGCGTACCTGGTACGACCGTTATGTGGTTTCGGGGCTGGATCGCCTGGATGGCTGGTATTCTCGTGTATTGTCGTGGGCCCTGGTGAATAAGAAAAAGACCCTGTTGGGTGTGGTGATTTTGTTTGTCCTCACTCTTTTACCTGCATTTTTTGGCTTGATTGGTACTGATTTTATGCAGGAGAGCGACCAGGGACGTGTGTCGGTAAGTGTTGAGCTGAACCGGGGTACCCGGGTGGAGGAGACTTTGAAGACTGCCCGTCGTTTGGAGCAGCGCTTTATGGAGTTGGCTCCGGAAATTAAGATGTTGTCGACTTCGGCCGGGTCGAGTGACGACGGGGGTATTTCTGCGCTGTTTAACTCCACCTCGAACAATAAAATTGCAATGACGGTGGTGCTTACCGATAAGAAGGAACGGGAGCGCAGTGTGTTTGATATTGCCGAGGTGTTTCGTCAGGAGATGGAAGCTTATCCTGAGATTGTTGACTACCAGGCTTCCGTTTCGAGCGGCATGGGTGGTGCTGCGGCTACGGTGGACATAGAGGTCTATGGCCACGATTTTGACCAGACCAACTTGTTGGCTGAGGAGATCCGTCGCACCATCAGTGAAAAGGTGCCTGCTGCCCGCGACATCACCATCAGTCGCGATGAGGACCGTGCCGAGCTGAAAATTGATGTGGACAAGGAGAAGGTGTCGCGCCACGGTTTGGATGCTGCTGCTATTTCGGGTTTGGTTTACAACCGGGTGGCCGGTATGGCATCGGGTTACCTGAAGGAAGATGGGGATGAATACGACATTATTGTGCGTTTGGTTGAGGAAGATCGAAACAGCATTACCGATATTGAGAACCTGTCGATTCCTACTGCTGCCGGTAACATCAAGTTGAGTGAGCTGGCGAGTGTGGAGGAGTACTGGACACCTCCCACCATTGAGCGCAAGAGTCGCCAAAGGGTACTGACGGTTGGGGTAACGCCTTACAAAACTTCGCTGGGGGAATTGGCTCTTGATATTGAATCGGTTCTTAAGGAGGTTGAGGTGCCGCAGGGCATTACGCTGCGTCTTGGTGGTCAGTACGAAGACCAGCAGGAGACCTTTGGCGATATGATTCTTTTGTTGCTGTTGATTGTGTTGTTGGTTTACATTGTGATGGCTTCGCAGTTTGAGTCGATGTCGAAACCCTTCATTATTATGATGTCGGTACCCTTTGCCATTTCGGGGGTCGTGCTGGCTCTTTGGATTACGGGCATTAGTCTGGATATGATTGGAGCCCTGGGTGTGGTTATGTTGGTAGGTATTGTGGTGAAAAACGGTATTGTGCTGGTTGATTATATTAACCTGATGCGCGATCGCGGATATCCGCTTAACGAAGCCATTGCCATGTCGGGATCGTCTCGTCTGCGTCCGGTTTTGATGACTGCCTTCACCACCATTCTGGGTATGCTGCCCATGGCTTTGAGTCAGGGTGCCGGCTCCGAAGCCTGGCGTCCGATGGGCGTGGTAGTTATTGGTGGTTTGCTGGTATCTACTTTGGTTACGCTGATTGTTGTGCCGCTGTTGTATGGCATCATGTCGCGCCACGGCGAGCGCAATAAGGCAGAAAAACTCCGTAAAGAGTATGTGTTTGTCCGTCTGGCCGAAAATGCCGACCAGGCATAATGTTTTAAGGCAACATGGCTCCCCTTGGTTGGGGGCCATGTTCCTCTCTGATTACGAAGGGCCTGTTTTTCCGAAGGGTAAATGCCGGGCCTGCCTCACGGGTTGGCTTGCGGGCTTACATCAAGGATTTGCCTCAGGGATAGGGCTCACCGAATCAGCTGGCAGGTTGGGCTCCCAGGTTTGTATCCAGGGTTGGGCTCCCAGGTTTGTATACCGGGCTTCTCTCACGGGTCGGACTCATTTACAACCCCCGGCCTTTGTGTGAGGCGCGTGGCATGCAGCGATGGGGTGAGCAAACAGGACCCAGGTCGGCAGTCCTCCCACAGGGAAGGTTTTTAGCTTGCTTTGTTCGTTGGGTTTAGTGATAGAGAATGTAGGAATATTGCAGGTTTGGACTAAATAATAATATTAATTGCAACAAAGATGAAGGCAGTATTTATAGTATTTAATCAGGCCAACACCGAGCGTGTGGAATATATGTTGGACTATTTGGAGATAAGGGGTTATACTTTTTTTGAGCAGGTACAGGGGCGCGGCAGTAAAACCGGTGAACCGCGTCGTGGTACGCACACCTGGCCGGAAATGAATTCGGCTTTAATTACGATGGTGGAGGACGATAAGGTGGATACTTTGCTGAAGACGGTGCACAAATTGGATATCCGGAATAAGGATATTGGGGTGCGGGCGTTTGTGTGGGATATTGTGCAGTCGTACTAGGCGCTCGGGCAGTGTCTGCTGCGCTGGCATCTTTTTGGGGCGCTTGTTTCCTTCGGCGCTAAAATTTGTGAACTCGCCTTCGGCTCAAACAACACAAATTTCGGTCGCGCCTTCGGTCACTCGCTTTTTCCCCAAAAGCTGCAGGCTTGCAGTCACTGCCCTTCGCTGTGACGAGTTGAGAGGAGGGGGGCGCTGGTGATGCTCGGGCATTGTCTGCTTCGCTGGCATCTTTTGGGGCGCTTGTTTCCTGCGGCGCTAAAATTTGTGAACTCGCCTTCGGCTCAAACAGCACAAATTTTGGTCGCGCCTTCGGTCCCTCGCTTCTTTCCCCAAAAGCTGCAGGCTTGCAGTCATTGCCCTTCGCTGTGACGAGTTGAGGGGAGGGGACGCTGGCATCTTTTTGGGCGCTTGCTTCCTGCGGCGCTAAAATTTGTGAACTCGCCTTCGGCTCAGACAGCACAAATTTTGGTCGCGCCTCCGGTCACGTCGCTTTTTCCCCAAAAGCTGCAGGCTTGCAGTCACTGCCCTTCGCTGTGACGAGTTGAGGGGAGGGGACGCTGGCATCTTTTTGGGCGCTTGCTTCCTGCGGCGCTAAAATTTGTGAACTCGCCTTCGGCTCAGACAGCACAAATTTTGGTCGCGCCTCCGGTCACGTCGCTTTTTCCCCAAAAGCTGCAGGCTTGCAGTCACTGCCCTTCGCTGTGACGAGTTGAGGGGAGGGGGGCGCTGGTGATGCTCGGGCATTGTCTGCTTCGCTGGCATCTTTTGGGGCGCTTGTTTCCTGCGGCGCTAAAATTTGTGAACTCGCCTTCGGCTCAAACAGCACAAATTTTGGTCGCGCCTTCGGTCCCTCGCTTCTTTCCCCAAAAGTTGCAGGCTTGCAGTCATTGCCCTTCGCTGTGACGAGTTGAGGGGAGGGGACGCTGGCATCTTTTTGGGCGCTTGCTTCCTGCGGCGCTAAAATTTGTGAACTCGCCTTCGGCTCAAACAGCACAAATTTTGGTCGCGCCTTTGGTCACTCGCTTCTTCCCCCAAAAGCTGCAGACTTGCAGTCATTGCCCTTCGCTGTGACGAGTTGAGGGGAGGGGGGCGCTGGTGATGCTCGGGCATCTTGATTGTGAGTGGCTTGACTTTTTTGTCGGGATGGTTTATATTGGGGCTTATTGCTTTAATAACCTTTACTCTGCCCTGCTGATGGCTCGTTTATTTGTCTTTCCTGTTTTGCATAAGGGGTGTCGTCGCCTCGCTTTGAAGCCGGATGTTTATTTGCCGGATTCTGATTTTAATGTTATTACGCGTGGTTTGCCTGGGCGTGCCTATAGTAAATCTTTGAGGTGTTGGCATGTGCCGTTTCGGGAGAATTACCGTCATTGGCTGAGTGAGGTGTATGAAAGGGCTGCTGATTTGGAACTTGTTTTTGGGGATGGGGGAAAGGTGACTGAACGGGATGATAAACCGGAAAAAGCTATGGATGCAGATGTACATTCACTTGTGGAAAGTCCAACAGAAATTAGGGTTGCGGATGCTATTTCCGTTGCTTCAGAGCTGCTTGCAAGGGTGTTGGTGGATAAGGTGAATAAGAGGTTTTATGTTGAGCACAGTTATCATTCTGCTGTTTTTAACTCTTTGGCTCGTTTAAATGTAGGGACCTATGTGTCGACCGACCGTCGTTGGGTTTTTCCGGGCGATAATGTGATTTATTTGCAGGTGCTGGATGTTTTGAAGAGGTTTGGCTTTAAACCACGGGTGCTTACGTTGGAGAAATCTGCTGAGCCACCTGCTCTCCCGGCTGGTTTTGAGCTGCCGGTCAGGCGGTTTGATGAGGCGATGTTGTTGCGTCGTTTGAGCTTTCGAACGCAGGAAATTTACAAGAGTTGTTTTCTTCTTTTTTTGAAGGATCATCAGGGCAGGGTTGTTGATGAGTTGACTTACAGTGAATTGTATGGCTATTTGAAGAGGCAGTCTGTTCTGCTGTCTTCAACGCAGCTTAAGCAAATGATTGCTGCGGTAAAGTTTTATTATGAGCGGACGCTGGGCAGGGACAAGATGTTTTTTCCGCTGGCGGAAAAAACGGAGGTGCGAAAATCTACGCTCTTCCTTCCGTATGCCGAAATTCGCTCTTTGCTGGATGGAATTGCTTCGCCCGGCGATAGGATGTTGCTCTTCCTGGTGTATCATGCCAATCTGCCCTTAAACCAAATTTGTGCTTTGCCGAAGGATGCGGAAAATATTTTTGAGGAGGACTGCCGTATGCCGGGGAACAATGAGTTGGCCTTGGCTTATTATGCCGATTTGGTGGCGGAGTTGAAACGGACTTATGACCTGGCTACTTTTTTGTTGGAGGATAAGGGGGTGCCTTATTCCGTGGAGTCGTTAAAGGGGAAGTTGTGCCGGATTTTAGGGCATTATCGCTTGGAGGAAATTTATCGGAAGCAATATGAGGTAATTTTGAAGCAGAGCAGCTTGAGCTCGAAGACGCAGGTGATGTACCTGGGTGCTTTTATGCGGTTTTTGGATTATTACAATTATAAGCACCCGGCTTTTATTAAGGACGATGAGGTGCGTGATTACCTGTTGTTGCACCGGGGGAAGTCGAGTGCTCACCAGGACAACCTGGTGAGTAGTTTTAAGTTCTTTTTTGAGCGCATCCATAATCATACGCTTTCCGACAAGCATGTGGTGCGTCCCCGAAAGGGTTTTTATCTGCCCGACTTTTTTTCTCTGTCGGAGATTTCGGCTATGCTTAACACGACCGACAATTTAAAGCATAAGCTGCTGATTGCCATCGGTTACACTGCTGGTTTGCGCCGTTCTGAAATCCGTAATTTGCGCTTATGTGATGTGGATTTGAAGCGTAATTTGCTGTTTATTAAGGATTCGAAGGGTAAACGCGACCGCTATACTTTGTTTTCGCAGCACTTGCATGAATGGCTCAAATCTTATTTGAATCAGGCAAAGCCCAAAGTTTTTCTTTTTGAGGGCCCTCGTCCCGGTACGCAATACAGTACCACCAGTATGGCGGTCATTTTAAAGAAGATAGCCAAGGCTGCCGGCATTAAACGAAAGGTGCATATGCATATGCTGCGACATAGTTTTGCTACGCATTTATTGGAAGAAGGTCGCGATGTCAGGTACGTGCAGGAGCTGCTTGGACATAAAAGCATTAAAACCACGGAGCGTTATACGCATGTAGTAAGTGATGCGCTGCTTAACGTAGCCAGTCCCTTCGACCGCATGGTTGCCCAAACAGGTTTTGCTGGTAAGAAGCCCCACAGTCCACCTTAATGCGCATAGCTTTTTTGCCTTCTCCTTTGTAGGTTGCATTAGGTTTGCCACCTACCCGATGTTGTTCTTTCTGCTTCAATAGCCTGAAGGGAGTAGTTTGTGCTATGCAATTTTTCGCTTTACCGGTCGATTGTTTGACTTTTTGGCTGCGCTAATTGCTCCTATTATATGCCGATGTTTTGCCTTTGTGTGTTGTATTGCGCTGTTGTTTAGTGGTTTGAGTGTTTAGCAAGAGTCGTTAATTTAATATTGCAAATGTTAATAATTTTTGCAATTATTGTATGGTGATTTACACCGACCAATTCCTTAACCTGGCCGCAATGTGACTGAGGAAGACGAAGTCGTGCCAAGATCCAGTGTTTTGAACTTGCAACTCGTTTGTTTTGTTCTTTAAGCTCTCCTGATTGGTCCTTCTATTTCCTATAACCAAATATATCTATTTTGTCTATATCCTCGTTACATGAGGTACTTACGCTTATATTTCCCTCCTTACATAATACTCCTAAACGCAATAGCGTTTATTTAGGTGTTGGCAAACATAATAGAAAAACCAACCAGCTGCGATACAATTTATGATAATAATTGATATTTAATATGATTACAAATGGTTGATGTAAATTCTAATAAATTTTGGTATACATTTTCTATAATTGTGATAATTATTTTAGGTATAACTGTTTTAATAATACAAAACTTGACAGATAGAAACTATGAACTTGTAGATACTAAAACAATGATAAACAATAAAATATTAAAATACAGATCTAGCCATGGATCATGTTATGTTGAACTAACAAATAAAAGAAAAATCCTGATTCCTCAATCGAAAAATTATGATTATTCAAAACCAGGAATTAGTGAGATTGCTGGAGTTGGTGACTCTATATACAAAAAGGCTAATAATGATACTCTATTGATAATTATAGATGACAAAAATTATATTTTTAAAATAGGAGCGGCACTAAATTTACCAAATAGTAATGATTATTAATTGATTAGATAAAAATTACGTTTGCCAACATCGGGTCATAGCGCATTGCGCCCCTCTCTTAGATAAGTAAGTGCAAAGTTGTAGTTTAGTGCAGTTAACTATCATTGTAACGGTTTGATAGAAAGGGCGCAACGACGCCATACCCGAGAAACGTTGCTACCAATTGTAAGAAAAAATCCATGCTTAAATGAATGTAGCCGAACACAATAAAAACGTCTGGGATAGATATGTTGAGAATAATGTGCGATGGACCATTCCCGTTACTAAAATTGATATTGAGAATGCCAAGAATGGTATTTGGAACATTGTTTTAACACCTACGAAACCCGTTCCTTATTCCTGGTTTCCCAATTTAAAAGGATTAAAGATACTAGGATTAGCATGTGGTGGCGGACAACAAGGGCCGATTCTGGCAGCATTAGGGGCTGATGTTACCATTTTTGACAATTCGGAGAATCAATTAAATCAAGATAGAACTCTAAGTGATGAGTTTAACCTTAATATCAAAACAGTGCAGGGAGACATGAAAGACCTGTCAGTATTTGCCGACATGTCATTTGATGTAGTATTTAACCCATGCTCTGTAGTATTTGTCGATAACTTAAAACCCGTTTGGAAAGAATGTTTTCGGGTCTTGAAAACTAATGGAATATTAATGACAGGCTTGATAAATCCTATTTCTTTCCAATTAGACCAAAACGTTAATCCCTTTCAATTAATCTATACCCAACCATATTCAGACCTGACCTCATTACCGAAAGAAAAGTTGGCTGATATTATCAAGAATAAGGAAGCATTAGAATTTGGTCATAGTCTCACAGCGCAAATTGGCGAACAGTTGAGTGCTGGGTTTTTAATGACCGATTTTTACGAAGATTACTGGGGCGGCGAGAGTGCAATTGATAAATATTTCCCTGCGTTCTTCGCGACAAGAGCTATAAAAGGACAATAATACAACTGGTAGCAACACGCGTTATAGCGCATGGCTATGTAGCATATTTATAGCAGGTTTCGTCCGTTGTAGAGCATTCTTAACGGCCAGAAAGTATATACCATAAAGATTAGCCACGCACCATATCGCTGGACGTTGGCGGTAATTATAAAAACAGCAAATCCATAATCAATGAATAAAATATCATTACGACAGATAGAGAACGCTTTCTTGCCAGCAAAAGAAATTTTAAAGGCAGAAAACTTTGCTGGCCGAAGAACTCATGTTATTGATTCATTTTCCGCTTTAATTTCAGAAGGTGCGAATATTGCTGTTGTTGGCAATCGTGGCATTGGAAAGTCTTCATTAGCAAGACAAATAATCAACATTAGTCAAGGCAATAATGAGTTACTTGAAAAGCTTGAAATTCAAATTGATGAAAAGCTTGACTTTTTGACCATTTACATTGCATGTGGAAATGCTGTCAATAATACACAAGATTTGCTTGTTAGACTTTTAACAACACGGGATTGCCTACTTGAATGGATTTATGAAATACCAACAGCAAAGAAGGAGATTGATAAAATCAATGCAGGTGTTGACCTAAAATTAATAAAAGTAGGTGGGGAAGGAATTTCTGAAACATCTCATCAGTCCGTAATTAATGAGCATCAAATTGATGTTATTTTTCAAAACGTGATAACAGACTTATTAAAATCCAAAATTGCCAAAGATGGAATTTTAATAGTCGTAGATGAATTTGACCAAATTTCTAATCCCACGGGTTTTGCTAGACTTTTAAAATCTCTCGCAACAAATACGCCTGGATTGAAGTTTTGTATAATTGGTGTGGCAAGCGATATACAAACTCTCATAAAAGAACATGAAAGTGCAGATAGATTGTTCGCTGGAAGTGTTATCAATTTACCATCCATGGCACCTGATGAATTGACCGAAATTATCAATAATGCAGAAAAGTCAATTGAAAGATTTATAACATTTACAGATGGTGCAATAAGTAAAATGATTTCTCTTGCTAATGGTCATCCTTATATTATTCACCTTATAGGCAAACAAGCTTTTAGGTCAGCATATTTTGGGGGAATATACGAACTTGATGAGAACTACATAGAACAAGCTTTAAGGGATATAGCTGAAAAAGAAGCAGACCCTGTTTTAGAAGGGCGTTACAAAAAAGCAGTTGCGTCTTCATATCAAAGAGAAGCCGTCTTAAAATCTCTCGCAAGTTGTGTTCAGGCAGATGGTGAAGTTCATACAGGTGACGCTTATAAAATAGCAATAGACAAGCAAGTTGACAATCCAAGTCATTATGTTGGACAGATGGTTTCTGATGAATATGGTGCGGAAATTATTAAAGTAAGAGAAAGATACTATCGGTTTAAAGATTCTTTATTTTGGACTTACGTAAAAGCAAGACCTTGGATTTTTACAAATTAATAACTACCGCCAACATCGCATATACCTAATGGCGGTTTTACTGCATTTTGCAATGCTTTTCGCCCGCTCAAACTTCACCACGGTTTGACAGTTGAATCGCCCGCAATCCGCCACTAGGCATATGCGTAGCGTTGCCAGCAAGTTTAAGAAACATAGTGCTACATGACAGAAATTTTAACAGATAAATGGCTTGATGACTTTTTTGGTATCGCTGATGATAATGATATAATCAAGCGAAGAGAAACTTTCTGTATTGAGTTTAAAGCAAGTTTTGATTGGAATATAGAAAAAGCCCGCTCTAATTATTCAAAATCACTTTCCGCATTTGCAAATAATAAGGGTGGTGCATTGTTTTTTGGTGTAGAAAACAGACCACATAAAATTGTTGGAATTGAAAATTTTGAGGACATTGATGATGCTGATATAAGTAACTACATAAACGAAATTTTCACACCAACCATTCGATTCGACAGAAGAACTTATGATTTTAACGGAAAGATGATAGGTATCTTATATGCCCATAAGAGTGATACGCGACCAATTATTTGTTGTAAGGATAGTTCAAAGACAAATTCCTCTGATATATATTATCGATACGGTGCAAAATCTTCAAAAATAAAATCTGGAGATTTAATGAAATTAATGAATCAGATTAGAAAAGAAGAATCTGAAAAATGGATGAGCTTGTTTCAAAATGCTTCAAAAGTTGGGATAAGTAATTTAAATATACTAAACACAGTAAGTGGCGAGATTATTGGAGACAACAACACATTTTTACTAGATGAGAAATTATTAAAGCAAATAAAAGTCATTGATAGGTACTCCATTCAATCTGATGGTGAGCCTGCAGTTAAAATTATCGGAGAAATACCTGAATTAACAAGAGTTGTTGCAAAGAACCAATCAATTTATGAGGAGGATATTTATGTTGTGTTTTTAACCAATAACTTCAAATTTGACTCCATTGAGTATATCAAATCTATTTGTTACAAAAATACTTCGATTTACCCTATTTATTCTTTTATTCAGCGGACAGGAAAAACAAAACAGGAGATTATCGATTTTTTAGTAGATTTTAAATGCAGGTCACATGTTAAAGATGAATTGATTGAACGTATAGAAGAGGATAAAAAGATGCTTTCAATGAAAAGTAGATTTACTTTAAAATCGTCATCAAAACTAGGACCTTTAAGAAAGGAATACTTTGACTTGATTATTGCTAATCGTGATTTAACTTTTGATTCAGAGGATAGCGGTAAAGTATTTTTAGAATCAATATTTAGTTTAAACAAAGGTGATTTTGACTTTGATAAATTAATTAAAGGATTATACGAGTGTTATAATCTGTTTTATCCTTTTAGTAAATCTTCTTTGAATTATTTGTTTCGTGATGCTTTATCTTACATTGACTATGTTGAAAATAGCGATATTGAATAAAAACCAGCTGGCAACACGCAATATACGTAAGCCGGGGGATGTGGGTAAATTTAAGTTTATTACATTTAATAAAAATTGTAACGGTTTGACAAGTTGGAGCTTCGAAATCCCGGCCTCCGCATATTGCCATCCGTTGGCGGTAATTGAAACAGAAAAACCATGCTAATGAGAAAGATGATTCTAACCATAAATAGTTTATTTAGAAGACTTTCCTTTCTTGAGTCAATAATTAGTATCTGCTCAATATTAGCAGGGCTGTATTTACTATACTTTTCTGTATATCATATTATTGCATATCATTTTTCAAGTATCCTGTTTTTTATTATGTTGCCAATGACTTCATTGATTTCCGATTTGCTGTTAGGTATTCTTTTAATATATTCAGGTTTGGGGTTCGTACGGCAAAGAATGGACTCAACTGACTTCTATGAATTTTCAGGGATTTTTATAATGCTTTACCCTTTTAATATGAATATCCTTGACTTCTTAAAAAATGATTGGACTATAAATTCCTTGAATGTATTCTGGGTTTTTCCAATTGGATTGTTTTTGCTTATGATTTTTAGGCAAAAGAAATATAATTCACTAGTTTCAGATAGTACATTTTTTCGACTTGATTCAGCAAAATTTGCTATTTGTCTTATCTTATTTCTGTTAATTGATACAGGTTTCTTTAAATGGAATTATTTAAATAGGATTCTTTAAGGACAAGATGAAATGATAAATGAAACAACCATACTAAAAGCTTCTTTTAAAAATATTAAAACGAGTATTATCGAGTGTATTCAAAATTCGCAACATGAGATAAAAATTGCTGTTGCGTGGTTCACGAATAAAGAGATACTTGGAGAACTCATTGAAAAATTGGATAATGGAGTAACTGTTTCAATTTTAATCAGCGATGATAAGATTAATCTAAGGCTAGATAAAGACCCTTTTATTAGACATGGCGGAGAAATAAGAATAATACCATCGGAACATTATAAATTCTTGCATGAGAAATTCGCAATTTTTGATAATGAAAAAATTCTTATGGGTTCTTATAATTATACCTATAATGCGGAATACAAAAATTATGAATCAATAATAATTACTGATAATAAAGGAGTCATTAAACAATACAATGTTCGATTTAAAAAGATTATTGAAAATTCAATTGTATATGGACAATCAAATTTTTCATCATGCATTTCAAATGGGGTGATTGCGAGTGAAATTGAGCTTGAACAAATTGAAAATGAGCTTAGAGATGAACTACTTAATACTCTTTCGGAATGCAAAAATCTAAAAGTAAAATTAAACTACAATGGGATTTATGACTTAATTGAAAAATACGGTGCAATAGGTACTCCTAAAAGACTTATTGCTACTGGCGTAGATTCTATTCAATCAGGTTTTGTTAAACTATGGGAGATAAAAAGACTGGATTTGACATTTGAAGCCATTATACTTAAAGACAAATACAAAATATTGTTTGATAATAATACAATTAATGAAGCATTAAAGCGAATTGACAAATTTAAATAACAACATACCGCCAACATCATATATAAAATATTGGGGGTCAGGTTTTTATGTGAACCATTCTGCCCCGAACCAACTTTTGTGACGG
>NZ_MWUJ01000011.1 GCF_002210225.1 Geofilum rhodophaeum
GACACTCTGCCTATATTGATTTGGGACAGTAAGGGCTAATAAGTTGATAGATACTCCTTGAGACGCCCCTCATAACACTCAAATTTATGATGCACTACCTTTTCTCGTGTTATCAGAAGAGTATTCCGCTTTAGGCCCGAATTATCATAAAGGAAAAAACTGTCGGCCAGTGGCTGGGCTTTATGCATATTGGCATAACAACGCTCAAATCTCCGATGGACATCTGCTACCGGAATATCGTGACCACCTTTGGCAACCCGCATATTTATTCTGGCTATAGATAGCGCTTTGCTTTCGAGTGACACAAAATGGAGCATTATTTGATATCCCTGTGCTTTGGCTTTATGGATCAACCTCATTTCTGAATTTCCCGAAAAGGTGGTTTCCAGAATGAAGTTTTTCTTTTGCTGAAGCAGCTCCTCCCGCCGCCTCAACGCCTCTCGGCCGGCAACCACCGGAGTCACCTGTTCTTCGTAGGCAATAATGTCCGGGTTAACCAGGGGAAGTTCACTGGGGAATATGTTGTTAGCGAATAACTCCAAAACCAACGTGCTTTTACCGGCACCATTGGGCCCGGTAACCAGTATTAAAAATGGGCTGTTATTCATGACCATCAGTTATTTCAAATCAGGGTTAGTCAGCGATTTAAGCATCGTAAGTGCTTTGGTTTCGAGATCGACATCCACCAGGGATCTGCTCCCATCCGGTAACTGCTGAACAACAATATTCCCGTTCTCATCAAGCGTTTCAGGATAATCTGCACTACCATATACCACGGGAAACCCGGCTTTAAAGCTCTCTATGGTCCCATATTTACCTGCTTCAGGACTTTCCAATAAATGACCTTTAATTTGATCAAAAAGACTTTCCATAACGGCGTATTTTTAAGCATTAGTTTCAAAAACATTTCTGTCCAACGAATGGGGAGTATTATATCAATACAAAAACCCAAACTGCCACAGCGGTATCGTATTCAAAAAGCCATGTTCAATATCATCTTTAACTACAAATGCATTTTCAACCTCCTGAATTTGTCGCATACCTTTGTTCTTGCCACCTATTTCAAAAGTATAATTATCCACTAAAAAGTCGGCAACCGGAGACATGATTATATCATGTTTTGCCCTTAGTTGATTAAAGAAAAATGTTTCTCTGACATTGCCCGTATTGACATTTTTACTGGCCAGGTTATAAATCAGATTGGTATTGTCCAGATAGATTTTATCCACTTTTCCAAGTCCTCTAATACCGCCGGTTGTATTCCTCAGTTGCGCAATCATTCCCGCTTCTTCAATAAAAAGGCAATAGTCAGCAATATTGTTCCGGCTTGAAGAGAGAGACGCAGCAATTTTGGTCATATTAGGTTTAAAAGGCACGCTATGTGCTACTATTGACAACAGCTGTTTCAGTTTCCGTCCGGTAGCCATATTCATACCGGCATACATGGGAATATCCGTTTCCAGGGTTTGATTTACCACCTGTTGAAGGCGTATTTCAAAATCGTCGTCCAGCGCAAAAGGATAATATCCTGTTTTTAAGTAATCCTCAAACAAAGGCAATGGATGCTCTACTTCCGGCAATTCAACTTTATGGTTCAATATCTCATCCAGTGAATAGGCAGAAGTCGTGATTTGATGGAAAAGTTCCAGATACTCCCGAAACGAAAGCCCTTGCATGTAATACATAACAGCTCTTCTACTCAAATCAGAAGATCCTTTTTTCAAATCCAAAACCGAAGAACCAGTAAAAACAACTTTTAAATCAGGATGATAGTCAAAAATCAGCTTTAGTTCCTTTGACCAATCCTGATATTTATGAATTTCATCGATAAAAAGATTCTTTCCCCCTCGCTTTGCAAAAGCCTCAGCCAGATGAAGCAGCCGGTTATCAGCAAAATAAAAGTCTTCTGTAGTAACATATAAAGTATCGGCAGGATTCAGATTTTTCTTAATGTGTTGCAAAATAAGAGTAGTCTTCCCTACACCTCTTGGCCCGGTAAGTCCAATCATGCGATTATTCCAATTAATATCAGCATGTTTATATCTTAAGAAACTGGTATCTGTTTCTTTTACGAGTTTGCGAAAGATCACAAATAGTTGCTCCATTTTGATGATATTTATTTATACAAACTTACAAAAAACGCACTACAACAGTGCGTTTTTTGTAAATAATTGCACTATCACAGTGCAATATTTCATAAAGAAAGCGCTTCCACCAACTTGTACGAATCAAAGGCCAAACACAAAATTGTTGTCAGCCACCATGTGCCCAGCCAAATGGTCAATCCGACGATGCATTTTAACAAGGATATCAACTGCTACCACTTACCGATAAAAAAAGATACTACCTTGTTTCTTTTCTGATATTTAAGTGGGAAACTTTCCTTTTCTGAAAATCTACCAAACCTAGTAGTTGCTCCTCTTAAAACCTAACAAAAAACGCACATCAAAATGCTATTATCTTGCAGCATGTGCTAATACTTAAGCGCAGCAACAAAAATTTACCCCGTAGTCACGTATTTCAAAATCATTCATGCTCATTTATAGCTATATTAGACCGTATAATTGGATAACTAAAAAAAGAGCAAGTTATGACATCCATTTCCTACAGCCCTCGTGAGGACGGCTATGATTTTTTTATTTCGAACAGGTGGGGTATTTAATTTCAAATTTGAAATACTGGATACTTTGGAATAAAATCAGGGTGACCTGCAAGCAGATCACCCTGAAACCTAAGCCACCCCAAAAAATCACTTAAAAGCAGAGGGTACCGGAAAGTGGTTGTCGATCCGGCTCTGGTTGGTGCTTTGCAGTCCACCAATGGCAGCGATGCCATGATCTACAAAGTTATCGGGCTCAACCGGCGAGGTATAGGCGGTGTCTTCAATACCGGTACGCTGGCTAAAATGCCTCTCAAATCCGTTGTTCATCAAATCATTGGGCACTGTCGGGGCGTTGTGACCGGTGGGAATTACCATCCACAATAGGCTGTGCACAATTTCGTGGGCAAGTGTTTCGCCAAACAGGCGACCAAATACTTTAATGGCAAATTGTTTAAGTGCCACATCGGTGAAGTTGGCGGACTTGAGCTGCATAACCAAAGCCTGGGTTTCCACATCAACATCTACGTTTTTATCGCCAACGGGAATGGGATCGTCGTAGGCTCCGGGGTAAATTTCGATGATTTCGTTGAGTACGGCAGCACCACCCGGACCTTTGGTTTCGCCCAGTAAATTAGGCTTGGGCGGATTTCCCCTGAAGGTGGCTTTGGTGAAATGGCCGGCGGGCAAATGTGCAGGCAGGGCTTCATTATAGCCACCCAGCTGCCAAATGGTGCGTACATTGGCTTTGTTCAACAGATGGTCGCACACCTGTTTGGCATGTTCCACCACGGCCTCCTTAACATCGTCCATCATGTAATCGGCCAATACGCCATCAAATGCGGACTGGTCCTCTCCTACTGTCACAAACTGGGGGGCCGAAAGACCAAAAGATTTACTGGCCAGCAGAGCACCGCCGTTGTCAAATACTTCAAAGCGCACATCGGTCCTTCCGGGTCGCAGGGCTTTAATAAGGGCGCGGGTGGTGTTGCCCTGCTCTACAATGATGTTCTGCGGATTGGCGGCCGACCAGCGGTAGGTGGCGCCTGCCGGGGCGTTGCTTACCAGGGCTTCCAACTCTATGCATCCCGACTTGTCGTTAATGGAAGGATTAAAAGCGCGGTTTTCGGCCGTGCCTGTGGCTGCGGATAGTTGAATGCCGACTGCAGCATTGGCACTTGAATCGGGGATGCGTGCATCTACTTCGATTTGCTCGCCGCCGGGTTTGTTCACCTTAACAGCTGCTTTGTTTTCGCCAGCGGTTTTAGTGAGCTCTTTAACATCGTTGGTGCTGGATGTTGCGGTGCTGCGTTTGGTTGGCTCACCAACCAAAGCCCCGAGGGCGCTCATGCGCAACTGATTGGCCTGCTCCTTGGTAATTTGTCCGCTGCCTTCTGCCTCCTGAATGGATTTCATGGTACGGTCAATGTCCTTTTTCATGGCTTCCTGCTTTTTAAGGTCAACCGCCATTCCGGCCAAATCGGTCACACTCTTAGATGTGGTTTCCAGTGCCTTTATGGCATTGGCCTGTGTGCCGGCCAAACCGGTCATGTCTTTAAAGGCATTGCTTTGTCCCAGAAGACTAAAGGCGGCGCCCAGACCGGTAGGATCGGGTGCCGATGGGGCGTTTTGCATGTTGATGATGCTGGACGGGAGGTCTTTCACCTGCATATCGCCGGTATCGGACCTTCTGCTGTCGGTGGATATCGGCTGAATGGGGGTAGCACCTGAACACCCACATGGTGCTTCATCAAAGCGCCAATGGCGACTCTCATCAATTACCTCGCAACTGTTGCACCTGCCCAATACGGCTTCAGCATAAACGCCTTTGGTGGGTACGCTGATGCGGAAGGGATCGGGTTCGGTGGTAGGTTGGTAATAAGCCAGCAAGTCCTCAACATTTTTAAATACGGGATCCAACCGTTCGCCCGGAACGACTTTCAACACCAGGTTGTTCCCAACTATGCCCATAATTTTATTGTCGACCACGCTGGCGACACTTCTGCTGCCCGAATTGGGAGCTATGTAGCCATCCAGCAAACCAAAGAGGCGACTGGAATCCATGGCCGACCAAATGGCTTTATGGGCCATTTCCATGTGTTCATTCAGGAAATTGGTGAGTGCATTGGCTGCTTCCCGGTCCTCCTTCCTGGGATTTCTCAATTCACGGGCATTCATGGGCGTGTACAACAAGGCCGCATCGGTTTTTTGTACAATCTGGATAGCGGGAAAAGAGATTTGTACTTCAACGGTGTTGATTACATCGTTGTTAACCTTGGCATTACGAATGATGGATTCGCTCAAATGACGGGTGCGATAATACAAATAAAAGCTGCGCAAAATTATTTTGGACTCGGGCTTAACAACGGTGCCGGCCCTAAATCGAAGGTGCTTAATGTTACTGCGGCTGAGCGTGGGAATCGATTTGGGCGCAATGCTCACTTGCAGGGGCACATTTCGCCGATAGGTCGACAGCAGGGTAAAATCCAATTCAAGCGGCACTTCTGTGCCATTGCCGTCAATGGCGTAGACTTCAATTTTGTCGATAAAGCTGCGTACGATGTCGGGCGCAAAGTCCCGTTCAAACAGTGCATCCTTTTCGGACTCGGTCAGTGGCACTTCCCGGTCGATCGACCATTTCATGGCGCCAAAAAACCACGGAAAATGATTGCTTAAAACAATGGTTTCCGTTTTAGTGGCTTCATCAATCTCGCTGATGTAGGGGCGCTTTAAATCAAAAGTAAGGGAGAAATTGCCATAGAGGTCTTCAATGGGCTCATCGGCATACGTACCGGTGGGCAAATCCGAATCGGCATAATTATTGGCGATGCGCTCAATGGCATCGAAGCCTCGTTGTAATTGGGCCCCATAAACGGCCCGACGCAGGGTGTTTTTCCAGCGCAGTATTTTAGCATGATCGAAAACACTCATAGGCAGGGGTACAAACAAGCACTCCTGTACATCTACCAGGCGCTGCTCAATGGCATAGTGCTTCAGCACTTCAAAGTACTCTACGGTAAGGGCGTGACAGTGGTTGTTGTTGCGTACCACTTCGGTCTGAACGGTCATATTTTCATTCTGCCCGACTGTTTGAATAACGGTGTTGCGCTGGGTGCGCAGGGACGAAGCCGACTGCGAAACGTTGTCCTGCAAGCGACTCAGCGAACTGGCGCTGAGCGAGCGGGCGGAGTTTTGGTTGGCCGAGGAGGACGAGGTGGCCCCGGAGTGGGCAACGCCACCAAACAGACCGCCAATGCTCCCAAAAATGCCTCCCCCCAGACCGGCACTGGTACTCTTGGTTTTATTGTAAGAGTTGGCGCTGATGTCTTCCCTAAAGGAGGAGGAGATGATTTCACTGATGTCCCTGTCGTGCGAAATATCGGCCTGCATGGCTTCCGATACATCCTGAGACTCGGTACGGGCTGCCCTTTCGGAACGGTCCCAGTCGATGATGGCAATTTGCTTTTCCTGGCAGGGAGCCAGGGGCAGACTGTACAATAAATCGCCCAGGGAGTAGCCATCGGCTTTCCAGGCCTGTTTAAAATGCAGAATATGGCCGTGGGCAATGGTGGTGTTTTCATAAACCGTTGGCGTCTCGTCCCAATCCACACCATACTCAACAGTCAGCTCCCGCCTGCCGGGGTGATTGTTGATGTAGGCTCGCTCAATGTCCTCAATTTTTCGGGTGGCCTGACCGACTTGTCGCTTTAGGTTGTTGAGTGCGCTCTTGATTTGTGAATACTGCTCAATAAAATAGTCGTTCTCCAAGGTTAAAAACATCTTGGGCCCCGAATGATAAAAGCTGTAGTACTGGTCTAAGAGACTGAGAAAGGAACGTATACTGGCGGCGTATTTCTCGTAATTGGCCCGTAATTTATAGATTTCACCCAAGGTGAAAACGCTCTTATTCCGCAACAGGTCTCTTGTTTGCTCAAATTCCTGCAAAAGACACATGATGCCTATGGTTTCAATCTTTTTTGGGGGTGGACAGGGTTCAAAATCATAGGCCCCGGCCACGGCCTGATCCAATTCCTTAACCATTCGCCGAAGGTAGCCCAACAACTCTTCCTGGTCTTGCGATTCGGTGGTTTTTACATCAACATCTGCCAGCAGCTTTTCGGTTCGGGTTTTCATTACCGACAGCAATCCCGAATCGGCCGTCTTTAACTTCAGCATGGCCTCGGCATCTTCGCCAAAACCTTTGAAACTCTTAGCCAGAGCCGCATTAACTGAAACAAACTTATCGTATTTTTTTATGTGACCCAGCAGAGCGTTAACTTTTTCCCGGTTAAGTACGTCTATGGCCACATACTGATCGCAAAAGCCGCCCGCTTCCTGCCAACCTTTTTTTCCGCAATAGGCTGCAGCCAGTTTTCGGTGCAAATCATCGAGTTTTTGCTTGCGCTTCCCTTGTTCGGCCAGAATGTTAATCACCCCCACAAAATCAAGTCCCTTTTTCTCAAAGCCAAGGTCCCTGGTACTCATTTTAAGATGGCTTAAACCCGAGGCCACCTTCAATCGGTAAACCGGTTTCTGGTAGATGTCCGAAATTGCAGCCTTTTTAGCATCCTCATGACTGATGTAGGTACTCAAATTACCCTGGGTTTCGTCTTCGTCCACAGTGTACTCTACCAAATGCATCGAACTAAGCGATTCTTTAAGCCGTCCAAACACGGCAAACATTTCATCAGAAATCTCCAGCATTTGCACTTTCAGGTTTCTGGTCTCAGAGGCGTTAATGGTCAGCCCCTTAATTTCGGGCTCGGTGGTACGTACGGTTTGGTAAAAGCTGAATTCCTCCAGGGTACGGTTGGGGACGGTAAAATCTATGCAACGCCCGCCCAAATCCTGAGAAAATGAAGGATTGCGAACCAGATCTACGCCATCGGGTTGATTGGGTGTGCCGGCTGACACCGCCACACCTTCGGGAAGGTCTGTTAAATCGGCTACCAGTAAGAGTTGAGCGGGAATCTTTTGATCGTCCAGTTCAAAGGGAATAAAGTGCCCTTCGAGACCGGCAATGCAGGCATAGGCCTTACCATAACTGGTGTTTTTAACTTTGCCCGAAAAATACCCGCCGGCATCGGTCAATGCGGAGAAAACAGCCGAAAAATCCTCGCTTCCCACCTCGGCATGGGCATCGGTTGCGGCCATAACCAGCACTTGCAAACCGCCTACCTTTTTGCTGCCCGATAAATCAACCAGCTTGCCGGTAATCTTATTGTGACTGTTGGCAACAGGTCCGGCATCGCCAAAGTTTATTTGCTTGGGATCAACTTCCAACTCAAATGCCTTGCTGTTGTCCTGGGCACTGGGATCAATTTCGGACGGGTAGAGACTGCCATAGCTGTAAATTTGACTGCCCAGCAACTGCCCATCGGGCGCATACACCTGCAATTTAATGCTTTGCTCACTCAACAACTCTCCTTTGGGCAGGAAAAACCGAAAACTCCCGTTTTCTGCTACCTCTACCCGATCCAATGAATAAATGGGGTTCCCCTCGATCAATTGCTGATACCCCACTTTCACAAAATGCCCCAAATATGCATTGGCTGCGGTAGTTGCTGTTTTAGGCTTTAACAAGCCGTTAATACTGACTCTGCTCATAGTGTACCTCCTTATTTTAGTGAATGAATGAATTAAAGCGGGGTCGCTTTATTTTACTAAAAACTATAAGATGTAAAATAAATCCACAAGCACAGAATTGCCTGGGGTAAGCAATCACTGTAAACAGATGCAATTTATAACACTATGGGCAGGCTTGTCAAGCCCTTTTTCACATAATTCAACTGTGTTTATTATTCAGACAATATGTTAATTTATTCGATTAAACAAAAACAAAGTCAGATCATCTAAGCACCGTATAAAAGGCACTTAAGGCAGGACTTAACGAAAAGGCAAAGGGCCCTCTTGCTGCAAAATGGCCAAGGCCAAAGCATATTTATCTGCAGGCAGCTGCAGACACATACCACATTCGGAAGAAAGGGCTTTGGGCAAGGGCACCACCTTGCAGCTGAAACCGTGACGGCGCAACAATGCTTCGGCCTTAATGACTTCGCGTACATTTTTAAAGGTGAATACGGATTCAGAAAACGCAGCGTCTGCTACCATGGCTGTGCCAATTTTTCGAGTGCCGTGGCCAGGTAGTCGAGCTCGGCAGCGCTGTGATAGACCGAAAGCGCAAAACGGGTGCTGCCCTGGGGCCAGCTTTGGTAAAAGCGGTGGGCGGCCGGGGCGCAATGGAGGCCGGGGCGGACTTCCAAACCAAAATCATCAAAGAGTTTTTGGGCCAGCTCTGAGGGACTTTTGTGCTGGTGCACTACGGAAAAAGCACTGCCTTGTTGCGCGGCATGGTTGGCACTGAGCACGCGGTAGGCGGGCAAAGTCCTCAGGTGCTCAATCAGCTGCCACCATTGCGCTTGCTGCCCGGAGTCGGGCAGCGGCGCATGTTCCAGCGCAGCCAGGAGGCCCACAATACCCACCATATTGGGCGTGCCAGCCTGAAAGCGGTCGGGCATGCTCAGGGGCATGTCGTAACTGTCCGACGCGCTGCCGGTGCCCCCTTCAATAAGGGTTTGCAGCAAGTCCGGCTCCCGGGCGTAAAAACCACCCAGTCCGGTCGGTCCCAACAATCCCTTGTGCGCCGTAAAGGCATAAAAATCTACCCCCCAGTCCTCCAGTTGCATGGGGAAATGCCCCACGGCCTGACTGCCATCTACCAGAAAGGGGATTTCGGCACACCAGTTGCCGATCTCGGCCAGGGGCTGAATAAGGCCACTTACGTTGCTTTGGTGGTTCACCACCACCAGAGCAATTCCGTCACGGGGCACTTTAGACAGGGCGGCTACATCGATGCTGCCGTCCTTTAGGGCGGGCAACTGCTCCAATTGCAGTCCCAGTTCGTGACTCAGACGGGTAAGGGGACGCATAACGGCATTGTGCTCCAGGGGGGAGACCAACACGCGCCGCTTTCCCTCCTGCCCTTTCTTTTTCCAATCCAGGCCCTTAATAAGGGTATTCAAGGCCAGGGTGGACGAGGCGGTAAAGCTGAGGTGGGCGGGGTCGCCCACACCCAGTTTCTGCGCCAGCAGGTCACGGCAATTTTCCACCTTGGCGGTGGCCGAAAAAACTCTGGGATAGGCGGCCCTGCCGTAGGTGCCTCCTTCGTGCGTCAGGTAGCGTGCAATGGCCTCAGCCACCTGGGGCGGCTTGGGATAGGAGGTACCGGAATTGTCGAAATAGGTATTCACAAGCTTACTACTTTAGGGGCCTTCAACAGGCGATCCGTAATGGTGGCCATATTGCTGATTTGTCCCACCAGCGCCTTATCGCGCAGACCGTAATAATCGATGCAGGTGCCGCAAAGCAGAATTTCCGCACCTTTATCGGCCATTTTTTGCAAGGCCCCGGCCGTGTCGCTGCCCACCTGGGCCAGTCCCACCCCTGCATTGTAAACCACTATGCTTGTGGGGAGTTCTTCAAGGGTAGAAAGATTGTTGAGAAAGGAGCGCAGCAGCATTTCACCCAATTCCTGACTGCCGGCACCCATGCTGGTGCTGTTTATTTGTAAGGTGTATGACATAAAAATAGCTTAAGACGTACTGCAATATTACAAAAATTGAGGCAAAAATGGCCTTGAATCGAGGCTGGAACATCCACAAGGGGCTGACTCGACACTTTGATTTCAGCAGGCTTCTGCTTTATTTCAGGCGTATCCCCAGCAAAAGCACATCGTCGATCTGCTCTGCCCTGCCCTTCCAGTCCTCAAAATACTGAGAAAAAGCCTGCTTTTGCTCCGCCATCGACAAAGGCGCGTACTCCAACATCAACTTTTTGAGTCCCGAGGTTTTTATCTTTTTATCGAAAGGTCCGCCAAACTGACTGGCATAGCCGTCTGACCCCAAATAGAGACAGTCGCCCGGCCGGTAGCTGAGGCTGTGGTTCTTATACGGACGATCCACTTCGCCAATGGAAATGGGCATCGAATCGGCCGGAACCACCTGCAATTCGCCATTGCTCACCAGGTAGAGGGGATTGAAGGCGCCGGCAAACTCCAGGGTGCAGCTGGGCGGATGAATGCTCACCACCGAAATATCCATACCGTCCTTTATTTCACTGATTTCGGTTTGCTGAAAGGAGGCGATGACCTGTTGCCGCAGGCGGTCGAGAATGACAGCGGGACAATGGACTTGCTGGCGTCCTACAATTTGGTTGAGCAAGGCCATGCCAAACATACTCATGAAAGCACCCGGCACACCGTGCCCGGTGCTGTCGGCGGCTATCACCACCACCCGATCACCGACCTCACCAACCCAATAAAAGTCCCCGCTGACCATATCCTTGGGCTGCAAAAAAACAAAATGCTCGGGCAACAAAGTCTGCAGGTAGTGATCGCGAGGGAGACTGGCTTTTTGTATTTTGCGGGCGTAACGGAGACTGGCAGTGAGCTGATTGTTCATCGCCTCAATCCTTTGCATGAGTCGGCCGTTTTGATCGCGTGCCATTTTTAAGGTCAGTTGATTCTTAACCCGTGCCAGCAATTCCGGTATGTTAAAGGGCTTGGGAATATAATCCGCCGCACCGGCTTCAAAGCCTTTGATGATGTACGCTGCCTCGGTCTGCGCCGTTAAAAACACAACGGGAATACTGGCGGTTGCCTGCGTTTGTTTCAAACGCCGACAGGTTTCGTAGCCATCGATACCCGGCATCACCACATCTAAAAGAATCAGGTCGGGATGCAGGTCACCGGCCAACCGCAAAGCCTCTTCCCCACTGCTGGCAGTCATCAGCCGATAACGTTTCAGCACGTCCTTCAATATCTCCAGATTAACCTTGCTGTCGTCGACCAACAATATTTGTGGTTCGAAATAGCCCATATAGCACCTGTCTTAAATAATATCAATTTAGCGCAAAGCGAACTTTTAAGCAAGTCCACCCGAAATTATTAACTTTGCAAGAACAACCCGGCCGCAGCCCGACATAATTTCGAAATGGTGGTGCGGTAAAACTATTTGGCTATGAAAAAAAACAGACTTGCAGGCCTTGGTCTTTTGGCATTGGCCGGATGGCTCAGCGCTTGCCAACCTCAAACGGAAAACAAGAATCCCATGCAAATGAAAGTAGATCGCTTTGTAGAAGTAGAACTGACCACCGATCTGGGTCACCTCAGTGCCAAGGAGAAGCAGATGCTGCCCTTGCTGCTGGAGGCCGCACAATTAATGGACAACATCTTTTGGACCCAGGCCTATGGCGATAAGGAAGCTCTGTTGGCTTCGGTCGACGATGCAGCCACCCGTGCCTTCATCCACCTGAATTACGGTCCCTGGGAACGCCTGAACAACAATACGCCCTTTATGCCGGGCGTGGGTCCCAAGCCAGCCGGCGCAAATTTCTATCCAGCCGACATGAGCGACGAAGAATTTGAGGCCTTCAAGGCCATCGACAAAACCAGTCTCTACACCCTGGTACGCCGCAACGAAGCGGGCGAGCTCCAGACCGTACCCTACAGTGTGGCCTACCGCGAAGAGCACCAAAAAGCGGCCGAATTGCTGCGTAAAGCGGCCATGCTGGCCGAGTACGAACCCTTGAAGAATTACCTCAATCTGCGGGCCGACGCCTTGCTCAGCGACAACTATTTGGCCAGCGACCTGGCCTGGATGGATATACGCGAGAACAAGATCGACTTTGTGGTGGGGCCCATCGAAAACTACGAAGATGCCCGCTACAATTACAAGGCCGCCCATGAGGCCTATTTACTGATTAAGGATTTGGAATGGAGCCAACGCCTCGATCGTTTTACGGCCCTTTTGCCGCAACTGCAACAGGGCTTACCGGTAAGTGAAGCCTACAAAGCGGAACAACCGGGCAGCGACAGCGACATGGGGGTTTACGACGCCATTTTTTATGCGGGCGACTGTAATGCAGGGAGCAAAACCATTGCCATTAACCTGCCCAACGATCCGGTGGTACACCTCGAAAAAGGCAGCCGCAAATTGCAGTTGAAAAATGCCATGCGCTACAAATTCGATCATATTTTGGTACCCATTGCCGAAAAATTGATCGCCAGCGATCAGCAAACGCACATCTCCTTCGATGCCTTTTTCGAAAACACCATGTTTCATGAGGTAGCCCACGGCTTAGGCATTAAAAACACCATCAACAACAAAGGCACGGTGCGCGATGCCCACCGGGACTTGTACAGCACCATTGAAGAAAACAAGGCCGACATTCTGGGCTTACAAATGGTGCGCCAGCTGGTTGAAATGGGCGAATTGGAAGAAGGAGCGCTGATGGACAATTACGTCACCTTTATGGCCGGCATTTTCCGCTCTGTGCGCTTCGGTGCCTCTTCGGCCCACGGAAAGAGCAATATGCTCAGCTTCTACTTTTTTGAAGAAGAGGGCGCCTTCGGTCGCGATGCCGAAACCGGTCGCTATCGGGTGGACTTTGAAAAAATGCAGGCGGCGGTGGACAAGCTGGCCCGGCGCATTTTAACCCTGCAGGGCGATGGCGATTACGACGGTGCGCAGGCGTTGTTGGCCGAAAAGGGCTTCATTCGGGAGGCACTGCAGGCCGATTTGGACCGTATTAATGCTTCGGGCATTCCGGTGGACATCCGCTTTAAGCAGGGTGCCGGGGTACTGGGACTGGAATAAGGCATATACGAGCATCCGGAACAACTGCCGGAAATCAAAAAGAGGGTGTCCCAAAAATCCGGGACTCCCTCTTTTTATGCTTTTTTGCTGTCTGAAATTTCAAACTCAGGATTGTTGCCCTGCTGTTGTTGTCGAAGATGGACTGTATTTACGAAAACTACAGAACCGTTTTACAGAAAAACCCGGACCGATTAAGGCAAAAGTGTTTTTAACTCGTTGTACTCTGTCTCATATTTGCCGCCTTCTTTTCCGCCCAGCTTCTGGTGCTCCTGGTGAATCTTTTCCACCCGGTCGTCGGGCGAAGGGTGCGTACTGAAATAGGTCTCCACCCGCGATTGCTCCTCGGCACCCATCTTTTCGAAAAAATAGGCCACGCCACGCGCATCGTACTTGGTGTTGTACAGATAGTTAACGGCATAGGCATCGGCCTCGTACTCGTTGTCGCGACTGTAAGCCATATTCCCCAATCCCAGGGCCAGCGAGCCGGCCAGTTCGCCCACTACGGTTTCGTTGTTGCCCAACAATACGGCCAAAAGGGTTTGGTAACCGTACTGACGGGTCATCATAGCGGTAGAATGGCGACGATCTACGTGGGCCATTTCGTGGGCCATAACCCCGGCCAGCGAAGCCTCATTATCCAGAAAGCGAATTAAGCCGGTATAGTAGAAAGTCTTACCGCCCGGTATGGCAAAGGCATTGAGCACATCGTCGTCGATCAGGTAAATGTCCCAATCGAAAGTCTCGGCATGGCGCAACTCTCCCGAAGCCAGAATCTCGTCCCTAATGACCTCTACCCGCTCGTACAGCGCCTCATTTCCCTCGCGGGGCAAAATGGGATAGATCTCCGGATCGGCCGAAAGTTCGGCAAAGACTTCCTCGCCAAACTCCTTATCCTGGTCCACTGTAAAAAAATTGACCTTACCGTCGTCACAAGCCGAAAAAGTGAGCAGCAAAGCCAATGCTCCCATCCATAGTTGTCGCATAACTAAGTTTTTTTTAGACTACAAAAAGTGATAAAGAAAAACAATCTCTCCCTCATAAGCCGGTTTACGGTTTCCCTCGATTTCGAGTTTCACCCCAATGTTGGCTTTGCAAACGCCCCGCAAATTTACGGCCGAAATTACGCGGGCCACCAGCCTGACGCGACTGTTTACCAATACGGGCTGGTTGAACTTGAACTTTTCAATGCCGTAGTTTACCTGCAATTTCAGGTTTTTCACTTCCACAATCTGGTTCCACAAGTGCGGCAACAGCGAAAGGGTCAGGTAACCGTGAGCAATGGTATCGCCAAAGGGCGACTCGCTTTTGGCACGTTCGGGCTCGGTATGAATCCACTGGTGATCCAGCGTGGCATCGGCAAAAAGATTGATCTGCTCCTGGGTAAATTCGTGGTATTCTGAAATACCCAATTCACTGCCTACCAGCTTTTCGAGTTCGTCGAAGCTGTTGATGATTACTTTACTCATGATTTAAAAAGTTTAAGATTGGCTTGGATGATGGTCGGGCGCATTTCGAACCCTGCGCTTTTTAGTGCCTTCGTAGAGGTCGAATTTCTGAAAACGACACTCCAGTGAGCCGTTGAACAGGGTGTGGCGCTCGGCCGGCTTTAAGCTGATTACTTTTAAAGCTTCAAAATTGGAACTGATGACCCAGGCGTTCCAGCCGCTGAAGCGCTGCTTCAGCTGATCGCCAATCTGGGTATACAGCATTACAATGTCTTTCGATTTCATGCGCTCATCGTAGGGCGGATTCATAATGGCAATGCCGTTTTTGCCCTTTGGCAGTACTTCGTTAAAGGGGGCCACCTCAAAATCGATGTATTGCTTCAGCCCAAAATCCAGGGCCGAATGGCGCGAGACATCAATGGCACTCAGGGCCATATCGCTGCCGTTGATGCGCTGGGGCGGGGTACGTACCTGAGCCTGGGCTTCGTCGAAAATCTTTTTCCACAAGCTTTCATCGTAATTGTTCCAACGCATAAATCCAAATTCCTTCCGCTTCAGGTTGGGTGCCATGCGGGCAGCTATCATGGTGGCTTCCATCACAATGGTGCCCGATCCGCACATGGGATCTAAAAAGGGTTGTGAACCGTCGTAACCCGACAGCATTACCATACCTGCTGCCAACACTTCGTTGATGGGTGCCGGATGCTCCTTGGTGCGGTAACCGCGGCGGTTCAGGGGCTGGCCCGAACTGTCCATCGACAGCGTAAACTGGTCCTCGGCCACATGTACATTAATCATCAAATTGGGACGCTGCAAATCTACCGAAGGACGCTTTCCGCTTTTGTCTCTGAATTGATCGCAGATGGCATCTTTCACTTTCAAGGCCACATACTTGGAGTGGGTAAAGAAACGCGAGAAAACCACCGGATCGATGGCCAGGGTCTGATCGTCGCGCAGGTAGGGCGACCAGTCGTAGGCTTTTACTGCACGGTAAAGCTCTTCGTCGTTGCGCGCTTTAAAGGTGGTAAGGGGCTGCAGAATTCGTATGGCCGTGCGCAACTGCAGGTTGCTTCGGTACAACAATTCCTTATTGGCATCGAAGGACACGGCCCTTTTCAACACATTGATGTTGGTGGCCCCCAAGGCCTCCAACTCTCCCGCAAGCACTTGCTCCAGGCCATGAAATGTTTTTGCTACTAACTTCACTATCGTTGTTTTCGTTTGAAGCTACAAAAGTAACACATCGGACGAATGTGGCAATAAAAAAGCAGGACGACTTCCATCAAAGCCATCCTGCCTGTTTCTGTTCTCCCATCGGTGCTGTGCCGGCTCAGGAGTTTAACGGAACTTAAATTGTACTTAATAAGGCGATACTACTCGGCCGTGTCTTCAGCACTGCGCATCGACATAATGTCGCGGTCGAACATGTACAAACTGCCGTTGCCCACCAGGTTCAAC
Organism: Geofilum rhodophaeum; assembly: GCF_002210225.1. Lineage (GTDB taxonomy): Bacteria > Bacteroidota > Bacteroidia > Bacteroidales > Marinilabiliaceae > Geofilum > Geofilum rhodophaeum. Next base: position 16,158 of record NZ_MWUJ01000011.1, read on the forward strand.
TTATCCAAAATGGTTTGGGCCGAGGCTTCTTCTTCAATTTGCTCTTCCACGAACCACTGAATCCAGTTGTGGGTGGTAAAGTCCTTTTCTTCGAGACATACGGCTACAATATCGTTGATGCTCTTGGATACATAGCGCTCGTGCTCCAGCACCTGCTCAAACAACTTTTGTACGCCGTCAAAATCGACCGGCGGCTGCTCAAAACCAGGGATAATGGCACGTCCGCCACGCTCATTCACGTAGTATATAAACTTAAGCATGTGCTCTCTTTCTTCATCGGCCTGAGCATACAACCACTTGGCGATGCCTGCCATACCCTTGCTTTCGGCCCAACCGGCCATGGCCAGGTACAAATGCGATGAGTAGCCCTCTTTTTCTATTTGGGCAACCAGTGCCTTTTCAACTTTCTTATTCAGCATGACTATTATTTTTAAAGGGTTTAACTACACAAATATAAGGAGTAAGACCTCCCTTTGTTCAATAATTCGGTAATGCATTACCCTATTTGGAAGTATTCTAATTAAACAAGTTGCGCTTATGCGTGTTTATTAGGAGATTTTTAGAAGCAAGCTGTTTTTATTAACAAATTTACACATCTGAGTCCCTTGGTGATTAAAGCATACAGCTCCCTGGGGTTTAGGTAAAGCACATCGTATGATAAAAAAAGTATTAGTAGCCAACCGTGGCGAAATTGCCGTTCGCATCATCCGCTCCTGTCGTGAGATGGGTCTTAAAAGTGTGGCGGTTTATTCCGATGCCGACCGTTCGTCGATGCATGTGCGCTATGCCGATGAAGCATGGCGACTGGGGCCTGCGCCCAGCACCGAAAGCTATCTCAACATCGATAAGATTATTCAAGTGGCTAAGGAGTCAAAAGCCGATGCCATTCACCCCGGTTATGGCTTTTTGTCGGAGAACACCGAATTTGCCAACCGCATAAGGGAAGCGGGACTCATTTTTATTGGTCCCTCTGCCGAGGCCATTACGGCAATGGGCGACAAAATGACGGCCCGTGAAATGATGAAAAAGGCCGGGGTACCCATTGTGCCGGGCACCGACCAGTTGCCCGAATCGGAGGACGAAATCAAGGCCCTGGCCAGGAAAATTGGATACCCCGTGATGTTGAAGGCCTCGGCCGGTGGTGGTGGAAAGGGTATGCGCCTGGTAAAGACCGAAAAAGAATTGCTCCCCTCCCTGCTCAGGGCGCGTTCCGAAGCACGCAATGCCTTTGGCAACGAGGCGGTTTATATGGAAAAATACCTACTGGAACCCCACCATATTGAATTTCAGATTATGGCCGACAATCACGGCAATGTGGTGCATTTGTTTGAACGGGAGTGTTCGGTACAGCGGCGTCACCAAAAGGTAATTGAGGAAACCCCATCGCCCTTTATTACGGAGGAAATCAGGGCCGCCATGGCCGAGCAGGCCATTGCGGCAGCCAAATCGGTGAATTATTCGGGAGCAGGAACCGTGGAGTTTTTGGTGGACAAGGACCGCAACTTCTATTTTCTGGAAATGAATACGCGTTTGCAGGTGGAGCACCCCATTACCGAAAGGGTAACAGGCATCGACCTGGTAAAGGCGCAAATTAAGGTGGCCAGTGGCGAAGTACTTGCCTTTAAGCAGGAGGACATTGCGCAACGCGGCCATGCCATTGAGGCCCGGATTTATGCCGAAGACCCTGCCAACAACTTTATTCCCAGTCCCGGACTCATTCGTCACATCACCCAGCCCCTGGGTCTGGGGGTGCGGACCGACGGGTATGCCTACGAGGGTTACGAAATTCCGGTGTATTACGACCCCTTGATTTCGAAGCTGATTGTGTGGGCACCCACCCGGGCCGAGGCCATCAAACGCATGAAAAGGGCCTTGTACGAGTACAAAATTACCGGGGTAAAGACCAACATCCCCTTTGTGCAGCGCATTATGGAGGCCGAGGCTTTTGTGAAGGGCAACTACAACACTCACTTCATCGACGACAATCTGGAGCAGCTCTTGCAGCCCGAGACAGAAAACACGCAGTACGAGGATATTGCTATGATTATGGCCTATCTCGATTTCCAAAACCGGCAGCACAAGCGTATGGACTTTGGCCAAAAGGCCGGCAACCAGTCCAACTGGAAAAATTTTGGTCGTTTGTTTCGCCACAACCCCTATTAAATCGTTTGTATTATGAAGATGTTGGTAAAATCAGGCAAGCAGGAAAAAGCCGTTAAAATACTTAAGAAAGAGGGCGATTTGTTCACCATTATGGTGGGCGACCGCACTTACGAACTCGACATTGTAAAGGTGGAAGAAGGGGTTTACTCCATTCTGCACCAGGGCGAAAGCATCAACATGGAAATGATTGGCAGCGACCAACCCGGCAATTACAAGGTAAATACCTTGTACCAGTCGTACAACATTGATGTGGTGCCCGCCCTCAACCTGGCGGGCAACGGTCGCGCTAAAAAAGACAGTCACCAGCGCATTAAGGCACCCATGTCGGGCAAAATTGTGAAGCTCAAAGTGAAGGAAGGCGATGCCGTTGAAGAGGGTACGCCCCTGGTGGTGCTTTCGGCCATGAAAATGGAGAACGAAATATGCAGCGAAGGCAAGGGCGTGGTCAGCAAAATAGCCATAAAAGAAGACGACTTGGTGAAAGACGGCCAGTTGATGATCGACATTAAGGCTTAAAGCCTTAATGGACTCTCGCAAAGTTTTAAAGCCTCGGCGCAAAAGTGCGCCGGGGCTTTTTGCTCTGCCTTAAAATCCTTACTTTTGCAGCCTTAAAAATATGGTATGACCTTTAAAGACGAAATAAAGCGGCGACGCACCTTCGCCATCATCAGTCACCCCGATGCCGGTAAAACTACGCTGACCGAAAAGCTGCTGCTTTTCGGGGGTGCCATTCACGTGGCCGGAGCGGTAAAATCAAACAAAATTAAGAAGACGGCCACCTCCGACTTCATGGAAATTGAAAAACAGCGGGGTATATCCGTGGCCACCTCAGTAATGGGATTTGACTACGAGGGCTATAAGGTCAATATTTTGGACACACCGGGTCACCAGGATTTTGCCGAAGACACCTTTCGCACGCTCACGGCGGTAGACAGTGTAATTGTGGTGGTGGATGTGGCCAAAGGGGTGGAAGCCCAAACGCGCAAGCTGATGGAAGTCTGCCGCATGCGCAAAACGCCGGTGATGGTCTTTGTAAACAAGCTGGACCGTCCGGGCCGCGATCCTTTTGACATTCTCGACGAAATTGAAGAAGAGCTCCAAATAAAGGTACGTCCGCTGGCCTGGCCCATGGGCAGCGGCACCGAGTTCAATGGGGTGTACAACATCTTTGAGGAAAACCTCTATCTGTTTACCCCCAACAAGCAGTCGCTCGAAGAGGGCATTGAATTTAAGGACATCAACGACAAAGCTTTAATGGAACATATTCCAGAAAATGCAGCGGAGTCTCTCCGTGACGAGTTGGAACTGATACAGGGTGTGTATCCGGAGTTCGACAAGGAAGCTTATCTCAAGGGAGAGCTGGCTCCGGTATTTTTTGGCAGTGCGCTCAACAACTTTGGGGTGCGCGAGCTCCTGCATGCCTTCCTAAAAATTGCGCCCTCGCCCCGCCCCTCTCAGGCCGAATCACGCATTGTACAACCCGACGAAGATAAGTTCAGCGGCTTTGTGTTTAAGATTCACGCCAATATGGATCCCAACCACCGTAACCGACTGGCTTTTGTCAAGATTTGCTCCGGCCATTTTCAGCGCAACACCAACTATCAGCACGTCCGTTTGGGCAAGCAAATGAAATTCAGCAGTCCCACCGCCTTTATGGCTGAGAAAAAATCGATCATCGACGAGGCTTTTCCGGGCGACATTGTGGGCATACCCGATTCGGGCAACTTCAAAATCGGCGATTCCCTTTCCGAAGGAGAAGTGCTCAATTTTAAGGGCTTACCCAGCTTTTCACCCGAGCTGTTCCGCTACATCGAAAATGCCGATCCCATGAAATCGAAGCAGCTGGCCAAAGGCATCGACCAGTTGATGGACGAGGGCGTGGCCCAGTTGTTTACCAATCAGTTTAATGGTCGCAAGATCATTGGCACGGTGGGACAATTGCAATTTGAGGTTATTGAATACCGATTGCTGCACGAATACGGAGCCTCCTGTCGCTACGAACCCATTAACCTTTACAAAGCTTGTTGGATTCGCTCAACCAATAAGGCCCAACTCGAGGATTTCAAAAAGCGGAAGGTGCAGTTTATGGCCAAGGACAAGCACGGACGGGATGTTTTTCTGGCCGACTCTTCGTACATGCTGCAAATGGCTCAGGAGAGTTTTAAAGACATCGAGTTTCATTTTACTTCGGAGTTTTAAGGGGCTGAATATCCTTGGTATTTCTGCACAAAAGCACTAAATTTACTCAAGGAGGGGGCAAAAAGGCCCCCTTGCATATGCAACCAAAGCTGGTACACTATGAGCACCAATACCTTGGAGGAGGGACTGCGACTTACCCTGGAGAAAATGGTAGAAGAAAGGGATTTGGCCATTAACCGTGCCACATCCGGTATTGCCGCCTTGTCGAGTTCGGCCCTCATTTTCTTTATCGAAAAAGCGGTGGCCAATCTGCTGGCTCCCTACCTCAGTGAAACGGAAGATACAGTAAGTTCTGAAATCAACATTAAGCACATTAAGGGCGTTGGTGTGGGGCACAAAGTACGTTGCATTGTGCATCTTAAGTACATTGAAAAGCGCAAGCTCTTTTTCGACATTGCCGTATTTGACCATAATCACGACGAAGTAGCCATTGGAGCACATTGCCGCTACATTGTAAACAAAAAGGCTTTTGAAGCCGCACTAAAGTAATTTTTATGGATTTGGCAGAAGGATTCTGGATTACCTGGGTCATCATACCCCTCTTAATTTTTTTGGCACGTGTAGCTGACGTAACTATAGGAACCTTACGCATTGTTTTTGTTTCTAAAGGATTTAAAATACTGGCTCCCATACTGGGCTTTTTCGAGGTCTTTATTTGGCTCCTGGCCATGAGCCGGATTATTCAGAACCTCGATTACTGGTTGTATTACATAGCCTATTCAGGAGGCTTTGCGGTGGGCAACTACGTGGGCCTTTTAATTGAGGAACGCCTGGCACTGGGTTTTGTTAATATGCGCATCATCACGCACGAATTGGGCGATGCCCTTATCAAGCGCCTGGCCAACGATGGCTTTGGGGTTACCTCTACCGAAGCCATGGGCAGTCGCTCCAAAGTCAACATCATTTACTGCGTAATTAAGCGCAGCGATTACAAGCAAGTGTCTGAGATCATCAAAGAGTACAACCCCAGGGCTTTCTACACCATTGAGGACATCCGCTTTGCCAATCAGGGGGTATTCCCTTCGCGGTCGGTCATGCGGGGCTATGGCTCTTTTCCCTGGCGCAAAGGCAAATAGAAAAAGCCCTCCGAAATAGCCCGCAGAACCTTGCACAGGGCAGAGCAAAAGCTTATCTTTGTAGCACGATCATTGACATAAAAGAAACCGCATCAGCTGCTGGTGATTGTTAAACTCAACACTAATAACATACCGAGTAAGCTATCTGTTTCAAGGACAGGCCTCAACCTTCGGGTTTATCTTCGGATACGGAGGATCTTCGCGATACGGGTGCACTCAAATTCCTGTTTAATAGGAGTTTAATTAGTCTTAGCTGGTGCGGTCCCCCATAAAAAAGCAGCCTGTGCGTTAGCGTAGGCTGCTTTTTCTGTTTTGTCCGGCGCCATAACAAGGCTACAAATCACGCAGGAGGCGATTGTCGGCCAACTGTGCCTGGGTTTTTCCAAATTGATCCAGAATGCCTCTGAGTTTTTGATAGTCTTCGGTTTCCTCAAAATGGAAGTCCGACGTTCCGGAAGTTTCCAGGCGCTGAATAATACTGGCAACGGTCATCTGATCAATATCAAAAGCCGGAGCAAATCCAATTTCCCTTTCTTCATCAAACGCCACCACTTCAATCAATACACCGGCATCTTCCAGTTTCCGCAACAAATCAGACACCAGGCGAATGGGCAACTTCAAATCTACCGACAAATCGGCCATTGAAGGCGCCGGCTGTTGCGATTTGAAGGCATCAACCACATTTTTGACCACCAATAAACTAACCAGTTTTCGGTAATCGTGACTGATACGCTGGGTATCGGCCTCAAACTCATAGCTCTTCTCGTTTTGATGGGCGTACGACAACTCAGCCCCCAAAAGAACCACCAGCCATGAGGAATGCATCCAGATTAGAAACAAGGGCAGGGCAGCAAAACTACCATAAATGGCATTGTATTTTGACATACCTACCTGAAAGGTAATGTAGGCAAATTGCAGCCCTAAAAACAGCGACCCGGCTATTATTCCACCAAAAATGGCCGATGCAATCCGTACTTTGGTATTGGGCATCAGCAAAAACATGATGGAGAAAACGGCCCATATTAAAATATAAGGCGATGCCCAGGTAATAATGGGGGTAGCTACCCGACCCAAATCAAAGACTTCGATGGAATTGGTAATGAAAATCATGAAGCTCGACGACAACATGAGCAAAACGGTGGCTACCAACACAAAGGATATGTAATCGCTGAACTTACGAACGATACTCCGTGGCGTCTTTACGTCCCACACATCGTTGAACGACTTTTCGATGTTACCCAGAATGTTCATCACACTCCATAACAAAACCACCACTCCTACACCGGCTATCATGCCCCCCTTAGTGTTGTCGAGATAACTGAGGGCAAACTCCTGCACCCAATGCACCACCTCCTCATGCCCAACGAGGCGTTGCTGCAATTGTTCTTCCAGGGTTTCTCTAAACCCAAAACCTTTGGCAATGGCAAAAGCCAGGGCCACCACAGGGACCACCGAAAGTAAGGAGTAATAGGTTAAGGCGGAAGCCTTAACCTGACAGTCATCCACCAAAAAGCGACGTATGGCCAAAACAAAAATTCGAAAGATTCTGATCAACCAAAATTGTCTTTTGGTGGTAGCATCCTTTCGAACCCGCCAAATGTCTTCCTCTACAAACTGGCGGATTTTTTTTATCTTATCTATTATCACACTAATACCCTTTATAGAAGTGAAAGTGGGCCACATAAAGGGGACATCCACTCAGTAAAAATAAATTGAAACAGCAAGCCTGTAAGCCGGATCCTGTACCGACACGAGGCCGGTGCCTGTCATTAATCTGCGGCAAGAGTCACCCCTTGCCTTTAGCGACCTACCCTTTCCGGCTGTTGCCACCAGGACGAGCAACCCTGTACCCCAAAGGGGAACCGGAATATACATGGTCTTGCAACCCACAGGACGTACGGCTACCATGGTCGCCCGCAGTACCGGTGGGCTCTTACCCCACCTTTTCACCCTTACCACGACAAGCGTGGCGGTTATTCTCTGTTACGCCTTGCATACCCTCGCGAGTATCTTCCCGTTAGGAAGTGTGGTGCTCTGTGTTGTCCGGACTTTCCTCCCACTGCCGAAGCAGTCAGCGACAGACCGGCTTGCTGTACAATTTATTCAATTCGGAAAGGACGATACTTCTCCAGGGGTACCAAAAAGGCATCCGGATAACCCTTAGCCTGAACCTCTGCCAAGACCCTGAGCGCATCTGCCCCATCCACATTCTCTACACAATAGCGATAAATCTTATCGCGCATATAATACTCCTGAACACTGTCGAATTCTGAAAACTCAGAAACATATACCGGAAAACGATACGCAGCCAATTGCACGGTATACTGGGTGCCAGGAACGGGTGCTGCATCTTTATCGACCACGGGTGTTTGAGCCGAACTCTTCAAAGAAATTTTTCGGGTATTTAAAACAAAGGCATCGGTATAGCCCTGTGCCTTAAAAGCTTCCAGTTCACGGGCTGCATCCGAAAAGGAGGCGAAAGCACCAACGGTGTAACGCACAAAACCATCGGTACAAACAAATTCCCGTACCTGATCCAACTGTTGAAAAAAGGAAGCGTTTTGCGGAGGCTCCTTAAGTGCAACAACCTGGATGGTATAATGCGGTGCACGAACAACATCTTCGGTGACTATCTTTCTTGAACTTCGTAAATGAGCCAGCTTATCGGCCTGAGCCGAAAAGACTGAAAACATAAACATCAGGCTTATTAAGGTTTTTACCAGCTTCATTGCAAGTGAGTTTTATTCAAAATTCTAAATATACATCTCAGTTAAGGGAACGCCAAACCACTACTTCGAGGCGACGGTTCACCAAATGTTCCTGCTCGCTGCAAACCTTTCCTCTTCGACAGGAATTTTCGGGATAACGCTCCCCATAACCGCGAGGAATAACGTTTGCATCGGGCACCCCTTTAGTCAACAGATAAGTTTTGGCCTTTTCGGCGACCTCCTGAGAAGTCTGCAGGTTGGTCAGACGATTGCCTCTGGCATCGGTGTGTCCGTTCAACTTAATAACGATGTTGGGATTAGCCAGCAGATAGGCGGCAATTTTATCCAATAAAGCCAAGCCCTCTGGAGTAATCTCGTCGTTTCTGTAGGGAATGGATAAACCACTGATTTCGTTCAAGTCGGCCTCCTTAAAAACAGGTCGAAGGGCAAAACCTCCGGCACCTACCTCCTGTAAATCGAGGATGCCAACAACGGTCTTTCGCGTGTTAAAATCATCTTTTTCTACACTTACTTCAAATTCCTGTCCCTCTCTGCGGTAGGTGTCGGGAATAGTAATATTAAAACGTCCATTACTCCCGGTTGATGCCTCTCCTACCACGCTGCCTGTAAAAGCATCTGAAAGGACCACGCGCGCACCACCAATTGCTTCATTATTAAAAGAACTGCTCACTAAGGAAGAAACGGACGACGGAAAGAGGCTCAGATCAACCTTAGGTTCTTCGACTACTGGCTCCGGCTCAGGTTCAGGCACCGGTTCCTGCTCAGGTTCCCGAACCACAGCAGGTCTTTCAGCGGGCAGCGTTTCTACCGGCCGAACCAGTTCTTGTACGGGAACAATATCCGGCTCGGGCTCAACTACTTGTGGTGTGTCTTCATTAAACTGGACATAAAAAATCACATCCTCTCCTCCAACCTGGCGGTTGGTCGACAAAAAACCACGGTTTGAATCAGTGGGATTAATCACATAGCCAAAATCATCCTTCTCCGAGTTAAAGGGACGCATCATATTCTTGGTATCTCCCCATATACCGTTCTCGTAGTGGGCCTGAAACAAGTCCAAACCACCAAATCCCATGTGACCGTCGCTGGCAAAGTATAAGGTGTTATCCTGACTAACAAAGGGATAGCGTTCATCACCAAAGGTATTGACGCGTGGCCCAAGGTTACTGGGTGCACTGTAAGTACGATTGGGACGACGTTCCACCCTCCATAAATCGGTACCACCATAACCGCCCGGACGATTCGATACAAAATACAAGTATTTATCATCTGGCGATACAGCTGGGTGCGCATTGTCAAATTCATCCGAATTAAAAGGCAGTTCCCGCTCATTTACCCAATCATTACCATCGTAAACGACTGAAAACAATTTAATGATGGAATTACCACCACGTACACGCACTGAGCGGGTATAATACATCGTTTTGTTGTCCGAAGTAAAGGAAATGGCTCCAACGTGATAAGGGAAAACCAAATTTTCAGAAAACAAACGCGTGTTTACAATTTGATCGTTTTCAATATCGGAATAGTAGAGACTCAAAAAATCTCTTCCCGAACGGTCGTGATTACGACCGGAACTCTCTGGAGATGCAGAAGAATACACTACCCCATCGCCATAATATGAAATCCCAAAAGACTGACCATAGGTCATGATGGATGATGGGTTAACACGAACATTGGAAACAAACTCGTCGTTTTCCAGTGCCCATTCGCAGGACCGTATAAACTCATCGATTTGAGATTGTAAACTGGGGTTCTGTGGCCGGGCGCGTTGATACAACTCAATCGCACCTTCATAAAAACCAAATCGATGCGTCGCTGAGGCATAAACATATAAATCGTAACCCGACAAATGCTCTTCCAAATCCATAAAGGCGGAAAAAGCTTCATCGATATCATTCAGTTCATAATAACAATGTGCAATACGAATACGATCCTCTACCTCCAAAGGGTAATCGTTTTCCATAAGTGTTTTATAATACTGAAGGGCTTCATAATACTCTCCCCGTTCGAACTGATTTATTGCCCGACGAAGTGAACCTTGTCCAACAACGCTCTGAGCAACAAAGAGAAATATCAGAACTAAAAGTGAGTTAAAGGCTAGTCTCATGAGATTGGTATTTTGGTTGTCAAAAACTGTCCGCTTAATGAATTAAAAATAACGAATCGATCGCATACCGGCCCTACGATTGAACGAGAAATCGAACTGAAGACTTACTTCATGTGAACCTGCTTTGGCATATTGATTGATGGCAGAAAATGAATAATCCATGGAGTACCTAACAGTAAATTGACGATTTATGATGTACTCCATCAACAAAACGGCCTCTGAAATGGTGCGATACGAAGCGCCGACCCACAAACGCTCGGCCAACAAAACATTGGCAGAAAAATCGACTTGCATGGGTGCGCCATATACGTGCTTCACGAGCATGGTGGGTTTCACCTTTACCGGATACCAATCGAACACATAACCTCCATACAAATACATGTGCAGGTTCTTAAAGTCAATGGTATTTTTAAATCCGGCACTTCCCTCGTCAAACTGATTGCTGAAAAACTTCGGTATCGAGAAACCCAGAAAATAATCATCGGCATAATAATAACTACCAAAGCCAAAATTAAAATTCAATTGTGATTCCTTACCATCAAAAACAGGGTCTCCAAATTCTCCGGTAACGGACTTGGTTCCATCATAAACCAGGGAACTGAAGCCAAACTGCAAACCAAAAGACAGGAATTTGCGATCACGATCGAGCTGGATTTTATAGGAGGCAGCTCCAAACAAATCAAAGGTGTTGGAAAAACCAATACGGTCGTTTACCAGGGCCAAGCCCACTCCTATATCGGTATCTTCAATACCCCCGTGTACATTTAATGCCTGATTCATAGGGGCACCTTCAATACCAATCCACTGACTGCGATGGATCATCAATCCGCTGATAACATCCCTTGTGCCGTTGTAAGCAGGATTAAGTAAGCCCTGGTTGGCAATATAGTGGTTAAACTGATATTGATTCTGCGCCAACAGACCGTAGCCTCCTGTAATCATAAACAGCCCTAATAGGATAAGAATTTTCTTTACCATAATCATGGGTCTTTCAAGTTCCGGAAGGGCCAAGCCTTCCGGCATATTTGGGTTACTATCCTTTATAATAATTCCTGCTCTGTTTAATTCGTGCAACATCCTCATCTTCTAAGTTCTACATAGCCCGAGTAGTTCCTTGTCTGAATGCTTCCGTTCACATTCTTCTTAACAGTGTACACGTAAAAGTACACGCCATTGGGCAAGTCTTTGCCAATAGAAACCATGGCGCCAACGTTGGAGGTACCATCCCAACTGTTGTCGTATTGTTTACCCTGACTACGGTAGACAATAGTTCCCCAGCGGTTGAATACCTCAAGTGTCGACTCTTCAGTCTCACCCAAACCACTAATAACCAACCTATCGTTGATGCCATCGCCGTTTGGTGAAAAGGCATTGGGCAGTAAGAAACTCTGATTCTCATTAAAGTCTTTATTACCAACCATTATCACCACACGGGCTATTCCGGAAACACGGCCGGGAACATCCAGGTTTTCAATGCGGTATTCCAGGAAATCTTCGCCATAGAAACTGGGTAATTTCTGATAACTCAGCAATCCGCTAAATTCATCCAGTGCAGTCTCCGCACCACTGTTGGCCGCTTGTACCATACTGAATCTAAGATTACCGCCAGGTCCAAATCGATCCAGGCCTCCAATAAACGAGAACCGGTCGTTTTCTACCAAATCAAGGGTTCCTGCCAAATCATCTGGTGAAAGAAACAGGGTATCGTTAACAGCCACCAATTCACTCTGGTAAATGTTGGCCATTCCTTCCATCACTGCCTCACAACCGCCTTCACCAAAAGCCATAACAAAATAATCACCAGGCCTGTCAACAGTACCAAAATTTAAGGCTTCGCCTGAACCAATCAGAGGCATCTCCTCAAAATCAATATCTCCGTTGCGAATCAACCAATACCATACGTCCTCTTCAGATCCGGTAAGTGTTATTTCATGACTACCTACTGCGCCTCCCCGACTCAACAAGAAGGAGGAAGGAGTGGCGTATTCAGTAACTACGAAGGAGGCATCTTCAAACTTATCGGCCGAACCATCCACCCATATACTGTAAGTATGCGTACCTTCTACGCCATTAAAGACAACGTCGCCCCCGTCAGTAATGCCTTTACCTTTCTTAATTTGAACCACTTCAGGATTATCGGGGTCATCCAGCTTGACCAACTCATAAAATGCACCAGCCGTTGTTCCAGTCAAAACGACATCAATTCCGCTGGCATCGCCAGAACAGTACTCCAACACCTGGTCAATATCCAAACTGTATTCAGCAACTGGCGGAGTGACATCGGTTATGGTAATGCGGTTGGATTCGTCGATACAACCCTCATTACTTCGAGAAGTTACATAATAGGTTCCAGGCTCACCCACTTCCCATACAACATCATCAGTCAGTACACTCACCTGAATTGGAGCCAAGGGATGTGCTTCTCCGTTAAAGTACAAGGTATAGGTAGCATTAAGAACTTTCTCTTCGACAACCAGACGACCGTCTGTGTAGTTCAAAACCAAGGGCACAAAATGATGTGGGCTGTACAACAACTGAATAGTAAACTCTGCTACACTACCCACACAACCTGAAGACGCAAAAGTTGCCTCAACATAGTAATCACCAGCAGGCCATTGATTAATGTTACTAAAACTAATCTCGGCACCATTGCCCTCGAGCGTAGCCAGGCGATCCACTCCACCTGAGGCTGAACGTCTGTACAGACGATACAAAACACCGTCTTCAGACACCGGTATGCGCAAGTCGAAGGGAGAATTGGAGCACTTGACCACAGGAACATCCCGGGTGACAGGTGTACCATTGCTCTCCAACACAAAGTCGCCAGGAGCATCCAACACCTCAATCCGGAAAAGGTCACTGCCGACACGGCACCCAGTCGTTTCATGTACCGCGACAACCTGCAAAAAGGAAGATAATAGGCCTTCGTTCTCCAAAAAGGTATAATCCCATAAAACGGGTTCATCATTTATCTCAAACTGAGTACCCAGTTCTTCATTAATAAGCGTGTAAACCACACCCTCCTGGGCATTGGTAACCGATATAAAGGCCTCACCCGCACAAGTTGGATTCTCTACAATGGGATCCAAAACGGGAACCTCCGGACTATCCAAGAGACTTACAGAAATATCCGACGACAGTGCTACCATACAAGCCTCATCTTCCCAAGAAGCATAGAGCGTGTACAAGTTGCCCTCCTGAAGTCCTTCAAATACCAAATCTTCTGTTCCACCAGTGCCCACCAATGTTTGAATCAAACTACCGGAAGCATCCGGACTGTACAAATGATAAAATACATCAGTCTCATGTCCCGCTACAGTAAGTTCACCTGTTGAACCATCGGAACAATAATCGTTAGCCGTGATGGTAAGAGCTTCCGAGGGAGCCGGCCTTTGTTCTACCTCTACAGTACCATTCATACTGGAGGTACAACCAGTGAGGGTATTACGTGCATAAACGGTATAGTCACCCTCATCAGAAACGCCAGCAAAATACAGGGCCTCACCAGAACCAATAGCGGTACCACGCGTCCTGGGCACGCCTGCATCATCCCAAATCAAAGTATATAATACGTTTTCTTCAGAATCATCAAGACCAATAGCGGCTCCCGATCCAGCATCACAGAACACCCCACTACCAGTCAGCTGAAAGGCTATGGGAAGAGGATTAAAACGAAGTTCAAAGTCGCCGTTCATTTCAAGGATGCATGTACCATCATTACTGACCGCTTCAACAATGTAGTTCCCTGCCTCTTCGATAATTCCAAAGGACAAAGCATCTCCTGCTGTATAGCCAACCAGCTCAGCAGTATTAATGGGCGATCCAACAACACTTCCCAAGTCCCTGTCCAACAAGCTATAAGTAACATCAGCTTCGGACCCTGAGAGACCTACTTCTACGCCTCCGTCTCCTTCGCAAACGGTGCCCTCACCAGTTATATTGAACCTTTCAAGCACATTGGGAATATCCACAGTAAAGATCTCATCCAAAAATTCAGGACAGCCATTCATTATGGCCTGAACCCTATAGCTGCCACCACCATCTATAATGGCTGCACTAAAAACAAGATCTGAACCATCTCCGCTTAATATACTGCCGGTGGGACCGTTATTGTCCTCGTCTGCCCACCAATAGATTTCATATTCTACACCAGGCTCTGAGGCCAAAAGAGTAACCTCTGCACCCGTTGTGCAATCTGCAGTGGAAACATCTACATTTACCAGCTTGGTTAAATCCGGCAAAGGTCGCTCGTCCACCTGAATGATGCCATTCATGGCCAGGGGACAACTGGTATGTTCATGTATATAAACCGCTTCCACCCGATATTCTCCTTCCTGATCAACGATAAAATTCAAAAGACCACCATTTCCGCTTTGAGTCGCTACAGGAACATCATCGCGATACAAGGTATATTCCACGTCTGATTGAGACCCGGAAAGCGCCAGAATGGTTTGGCCATCAGGACCACAATAAAAATCATCTCCGCTCAACTCGAAAACAGTCGGCAAGGCATCAGCTACCAATTCGATTTCAGCGACCTGCTGCGAACATCCTCCCCCTATTGTGGTGCCTTGAATGGTGTAAGTTCCAGCTTGACTAAAGTCTCCATACGAATAGGAACCAGACATATCGGTGCTGCTGGCAGTCCACTCAGAACCAGTAACCAAGGCCCCATTATAATATAAGGCATAATTAACGTCAGCTTGGAAGCCGGTCTGGGTCAATGCAACACCCTCTGTATCCCCTTCACAAAAGTGACCTTCATTTTCGGCAGAAAGTGCTACCGGATCCGGGAGTGCGATTTCACTGACTGTTATGGCGTCATCGAGCACATACAAACAGCCTCCGGCACCTGCTATTACAACCCTATAAGTACCTTCGTTGGTATAGGGTCCGAAGGACAAGGGGGTTCCGGTGCCATTAACACCTTCACCTAAGGATGCACCATTGTAATATACCTGATAGGCTGCTCCATCCTCAGAACCATCGGTTTGTATGATAACACCTTCTGAACCTTCGCAATAAGATCCATCTACCGGATCAGAGCTTACGGTAAACAGAGCACTGTTTGGGGTAACCTCCTTCAAATAAGGATTATTCATTTCTGTGCTACAGCCGTTGAGAGACACAGCAAGTATGGAGTAAGTCCCACCAAAAGAGAAAGTACCAAAATCCAAAGAACTGCCATTCCCTTCAATTGGATCTTCCACTAAAGGAGAACCATCAAGTTGCAAATAGTAATAGACCCCAGTCTCTGAGCCTGACAAAGAAATGCTTACTTCACAGATGGTCGTATTCTCGACGGCAACTAAATCAAATACAGTAGGATTCGAATTCATTTTCACTTCTGCGACAGCAGCAAATTCTTTTTCCAATCCACCTGGCAATCGACGGGCAACCACCTTATAACTGCCTTCAGTTACTCCTGTCCAAATGAGAAAGTCTCCATCTTCTATCGGAGTAATCCCTGCAGGACCAATCAGTTCATTGGCTTCATTGACCTCGAACAAATCGTATTCTACGTTGGTCAAAGGTTCGTGCTCTTCCAAGTAAAGCGTTGCACCACCATCGTTCTCACAATATTCAGAATAAACCGGAAGTAAGTCAAACTCGATGGGATAAGTATCAATGGTCATTGTGACCACCTCGCTGTTGTCGGTACAACCAAATTCATTACGAGCGGTAACAGACAATTCATCACCATTTTGAAGGGTGGTTAATACAATCGGTCCGGTAATCCAACCATTGAGATCGCCATCATAAGGCTCCCCATTAACAAGGAAGAGGTAATCATCTCCACCACTACCGCTTATGGTTACATCATCACCCTCGCCGGCATACTGTGGGGCAACCGTAATACCTGCTTCTGGCAAGGGCCTAACAGTAAGCGTGATGCTTGCAGATGCAGCGGCACAGCTGTTGGCGTCGCTTACTTCTACATAAACTTGGTCGCCATCCTCAAAGTCTGTTGCAGAATAAGTGGCAGAACTACCTTCTTGAACCAGCTCTTCTACTCCGCCTCTGATCCTATAAAAAGCATAAGCATCTCCCCCTTCGGCGGTGAAGGTGACTTCCGTACCATGACAAAACACGGTTTGATCTGAATTCAATGTAGCTGTGGGCAGGTCGTGAACCACAATTGCGGCAGCTACCTCGGAAGCAACACAGTCGTATTCATTTACAACACTAACGCTAAAGACATCAGCATCAGCAGGATCGCTCACTTCAAAAGTGGACGCGCTTCCTGCAACACCCAAAGAAACGCCGTTCCGGAAAAATTCGTACTGAACGCCTCCCCCGGCAGTCAGCGTAAGGGGTTCATTCACACACAATTCGCTGGACGACAAAGCCAGGGTGGCCACCGGTGTATTAACTGAAATGGTGAGCGTATCCGAAGCAACACAAGCGTTGGCTGCTTCACCATAAACGATGATTTGATCGCCGTCGGCAAACACCGCACTGTAAGTAGCTGTGGCACCAGGCGCCTGGACTTGAACACCGTTTACTTCAAAAGCGTATTGATCGGCACCGGAGGCGGTGAGTAGAACTGTCTCACCGGGACAAGCCACATTGTCGGGCTGGTCGCTGACCAGTTCGACAACTGGAAGCGGGCGAACGGTAATGGTTTGTTCGGCCGACTCGGTTGAGCAGGCACCTAAAATAATCTCGGCCTTAACTACATCGCCATCCACAAAAGTGTTGCTGGTGTATTCATGGTCGGTGCCATTCTGTACTTCATCCCCATTAACATAGAAAATGTAGGTACTGTAACCACTTTGAGCAGCAAGCGTGATGCTTTCGCCAGAACAAATATCTGTAGCACTGTAAGTCAAGGTGTTATCGGGACTCCCTTTAACCTCAATGGGCAGTTCGCTTTGCGCCTGGCAGCCGTTGGCATCTTCTACAGTTACGCGTAAGGTATAAGTGCCCACTGCAAGAGCAAGATCCGTAGAGTAAGTCGCATCGCTGTCCCATGCACGCGTATCAATTACAGCATCGGCAGCATCCAACAATTCAAAGAGATAAGAGCTTCCACCTGTGGCGGTATACTCCTCAGAGGTGCCCGCACAAATTTCTCCACTTCCACTCAAGTCGGCAACAGCTTCTGTTACAACAACTATCAGACTGGCTGGGGCACTTTCACAAGCATGTCCGTTGTCGGTATCGGTAACAACCACACTGTATTCTCCTGCATCGCCAGCTTCCGCATTTGAAATGGTATAGGTCGCACCGGTTACTCCAGGAATCACTACTCCGTTATGGGTCCACTGGTAAACATAATTACCGGCTCCTCCTGAAGCTGTAGCCGTCAAGAGCATATCATTACCCAGACAAACCAAATTAGAGGGATCGTTATCGCTTAACAAACCAACCGTAGGCACTTCATTTACAGTCACCTCAGCAGTAGTTCCTGGTGTTGCAGTACAACCATTGGCATCGGTAATGCTGACTAAGGTATAGGTCACATCCCCGGTAGGAGAAAATTCCAGGCTGAAGCTAGTTTCTGTAATACCATTAACCGTTTGGTCACCAACGCCATTGTTATAGGTTACCGACCAGGGCGTGCTTCCGCTAGTAAGTTCAATCTCCAGAGTGGTATTGTCTCCTTCGCAGACAACAGACTCACTAAAGGAAATGCTGGCTACAGGTTCTGGATATATGGTGAAGGGCAAAGTGGCGACATCGCCACATCCCAGCGCATTCGCCACCTCGACTTCAAGCGTATAGTCTCCGGCAGTAAGAGCGGCAGAGGTGGTATAGCTGTCGTTGACAGATGTGGCCTGCGTAGCAATCACATTATTGCCAGCATCGTACAAGGTAAAGGTATAACTGTCTCCCCCACTTGCTGTATAGGTTTCGGTGCCCCCAAGACAATACCCTGCTGCACCATCAAGTGCAGCAGTCACTTCAACAACAGTAACCGTAAGACTTGCCGGATCGCTGTCACAAGTCACTCCGGCATTGGAGGAACTTACCACCACACTGTAGGCACCAGCGTCTGCTGCCTCTGCGTTGCTGATGGTATAAGTCGCACCAGTTGCCCCGCTTATGGGATTTCCTTCAAAATACCATTGATACCCATAAGGGGCAATACCGTCCGAGGCTGTGGCTGTTAAGTCCATGGTCCCATCCAAACAAACCTCATTGCTGGGATCGTTATCGCTTTTCACCGAAACGCTCGGTCGCTCGTTTACCGTAAGCGCAGCCGTAGTATTTGGATTTACGGTACAACCATTGGCATCGGTAATACTCAAAAGAGTATAAGTTACATTGCTGGTGTGGTTAACTTCCTCTCTATGTGTGAGACCGCTAATACCACTGCGCGAAACTAAGCCGGAGCCATCATTATAACTGAAGGACCAGGGTGCTGCACCGGTGGTTAATTCCACGACCAACTCACTGCCTTCTCCTTCACATATAACCGCGGGATCAAAAGCTATGGTAGCCTCCGGGGCTGCGTTTACCGTCAAAGTCACAGACTCCTCGGCTGTACAGCCGGCTGCATTTTCAACCAACACATTAATGGTATAACTTCCGACGGCAAGTGCTGAAGTCTCAAAAGTATTTGACGCCGAAGGCCCCTGACTTTCAACGGTGGTGTTGGACGCATCCAAAACTGTAAAGGTGTACTGATCGCCTCCTCCAGCGGTATAGCTTCCTGTTGCACCCACACAAACAGCAGCATCACCACTTAGGGTAGCCTCCGGTAGGGCGTCAACAACAACTGTGGTGGTAGCAGGATCACTGGAGCATCCACTCTCATCGCTCACCACCAAAGTGTAAACTCCGGCATCGGCCGAAGTAACAGGGTCAATTAGGGGATTCTCGTCACTTGAAGAATAGCCATTGGGACCTGTCCAGGCATAACTTAATATACCAACACCTGTAACACCGGAAGATGAGAGCTGTATGCTTTCACCCTCACAAGCCGGTCCATCGTTCGAAACTGCACCAATAACCGGTCGCTCGTTTACGCCAATGCTAATGGAAGCGGTAGCAGCTCCGCAACCATTGGCATCTGTTACGGTTACTTCATAAACGCCGGCATCACCCAAAGATGCGTTGGGAACAGAAATGCTGGCCGTTGCTGTACCGATTGGACTTCCTTCCTTGGTCCATGCATAGCTGTATGATCCTGCGCCCCCCGTTACAGTAGCAGTAAAATTAAGGGGAGCGTCTTCACAAACGTCAAAGTCTGCCGGCAAGGTGGCGACAGGATTCTCATTAACTTCAACATCAAGGGTCGTACTGTTAATACAACCATCGGCACTTTCCACGGTGAGCGTATAAGTACCATTGTGCGAGCCATAATCTGCGGATGCAATCAATGGATTACGCTCCTCTACAATTGTTCCATCGGGATAGGCCCAGCTGTAGTTGACCATATCATCGGGTCCCCCACTCAATTGAATGGGATCGCCTTCACAATAGGCAGAAGCATCACTACTGGCAGTGGGATCCGGTAAGGGAAAAATCTCAACTTCTATGGCCCCATCCATTGGGGTCTCACAAATAGTTTGGATTTGGCTAATGGCTGTCACAGTATAGGTGCCTGTTTGATCAGCAGCGAAGGTTAAAGGGGAACCATTACCTGACAGAGGAAGCCCCACAGCAGTGCCACCCCTCTCCAACTGATATTCAACAAACGGTTCACTACCGGACAACTGCAGCGTTACTGTATTCCCGGCACACTGATCGGGGTCTAGTCTCGTAAGTTCAAATTCGGTGGGAGATTCAAAAATTCGGGTATAATCGCTTTCAATGGTAATTCTAACATCAATTTCCCCATCAAATTCTGTCTGGAAAACGTAGAAGTAAATTCGACTTCCATAAAATTCTTCCTCAACAAGATCTGGATAGAATCGATATACAGACGCCTGGCCGGATCCAATGATTTCACCCCAGCCAGTTTGCAACACTTGCTCACCTCCCAATGTTGAATATACCTCAACAGCTAATCCATCGGCTTCGGGGAGCCATGCAGATGGAACCACATCAAAGTAACCACCCTCTGAACAATATGTAACTGGCACACTGGAAAGGTCTCCGGATCCCCCTTTTAGGAAGAATCCGTTGGCCATCTTGATACGCTCAGTCATCTCTACATACTCTGACTCAGGCAGATCAAGAGGGTAATCAACCTGTGCGAAAACCGCCAAAGGAAGAACTGCCAGTAATAAAACAACAACTATTCTAAGTAAATATCTGTCAATCATAACCTAATAATTAGGGTAAGACAAGTCTGTCGGGTAAATATTTAACATACAAAAATAATCTAATTCGCCTATCTACAAGGCTTGAAACACACAAACAGTCTGCTTTTTATCAACAATTTGTCCCCCTGCTTAAAATAATGTTGATCTTTTGATCAAAAAAACTCAAAAATTAAGCACATCCTTCCCCTCAAACAAACACGAAACTGCTCACTATCAGCAAATAAATCATGTCGCCAAGCACCTGTTTTCTATATCTTGTTGTCCTCTTTAGAACAACTATAAATTCCCAGTTTTTACGGTTCAACAGCAATTAAGTTTCATTGCTTAATTTTTGCATTCTCAGGGTTCTTAAGCCGTGCATACCAATTGGGACGATCCTCCAAGGCGATCTTGGCTATCTTCATAAAATCACTGACCCAATCCTGGAGAACTTTCAACTGTTTCTTCTTCTCAGCCGTTTGCAGTTTGGCATCCTGTTTCAACTGATCGCATTGCAGGGATACTTCTCTCAGGCTTTGGGCACGCGCCAGGAGTTTTTCCAAATCCTCAACCAAAACCCCATACTGCTGAAGCACTTTCTGCCAACGACTTTCCTTTATCAGTCGACTGCAGAAAAGCTCGACCTGATCGATCCAGGCATCAATGGTAATGGCGCGAGCGCCTTCCAGCTGTAAGGCCTTACTGACCACGGGATCTTTATCGTAAACGATTCGGGCAATCTGAAGCATTTTCATGTAGTCTTTTCTGACCGCCACTTGCAACTGCTTACGTGTTTCATGAGCATCCATCTTGGCCTGCATAACGGCTTCCTGCTTTTGCTGCATGTTGACAAGGTCTACAAAAACACTTCTGCCCTCCTCCAAACGGGATGTATTGTAGCCAAAACGAGCAAGAGCCTTCAACAAGTCCTGACTCTCCTGAACCAAAGTCAACATCCTGTCTACACTTTGAATATATGCATCAAATGGCAATTTTGTAAAATGCATTTATAAAATTTTTTATTCGTCCTGATAATCTACAAAAATAGATTAATTTTTTTTATCTGTATTCAAAGTTTTAATAAAAATTTAGAAATAGATAAATATTATTCACTAAAGGCATAAAAAATAAAGTTTCATATTTGCCATATTTATTTCATTTAAACAATTTATCACTATCATAGATATCACTTATAAAAGATTAGGGAATTTCATACAATACAGCATAATTTATATCAAGACTTCAAAATTTTTAATTGTCACCAAATAGCTGAATCAGAAAAGCCGGATTTCCGCAAACCGGAAATCCTATGTATCTTTGCGCAGCTCATTAAAATGAATCATTTCCCCTTGCATGACGGCATTTTTTGGAAGGTATCGCGACCACTATCGCGCTAATTTTGCACTGGCACTGCCTGTGATTCTATCACACGCAGGTCAGATGGTCGTGGGACTTGCAGACAACTTAATGGTTGGTCAGCTGGGGGCTACTCACCTGGCTGCGGTTGCTCTTGCCAACAACATCTTTGTGGTGGGCATGATGTTTGGCATTGGTCTAATAACTGCTGTTACGCCCCTTGCGGGAAAGGCTTTTGGTGGTGGAGACAGGCTTACAGCGGTGAGCTGGCTGAAGCAGGCTGCCTACATTCATCCTACAATAGCCCTTTTGCAAACAGCTTTAATGGCGGCGGTGGGACTGGCAATGCCCTACATGGGGCAACCGGAGGAGGTGGTGGAAGTGGCGTTTCCTTACTATATGGTTTTAGTGGGTACGCTGCTGCCCATGAATTTCTTCTTTATTTATAAGCAGTATGCCGAAGGTCTGGGCAATACGCGCATTGCCATGCTGATAACGCTGGCATCAAATGTCATCAACATTGTGCTGAATTATATCCTTATCTACGGGAAAGCTGGTTTTCCGGCCATGGGCATCATGGGGGCCGGATACGCTACGCTTATATCCAGAATATTCATGCCCCTGGCCTTCACCCTCCTGTTTTTCAGTCTCAAATTTTTCAAGCCCGAAAGGCAACTGTGGCGCCAAACGCGATTTCACTTTCGCGAAGCCTGGTACATGCTTAAAATTGGCGTGCCCATAGGGGGCCAGTACATTGTAGAAATGTTGACTTTTAGTCTCGGCAGCATCATGATGGGCTGGATGGGAGAGCGACCTTTGGCGGCCCACCAGATTGTGATGAGTCTGGTCAGCTTTACCTACATGGTTTCAGCTGGTTTTGCGGCTGCCACCACTGTAAAGGTAAGTCAGTTCAGGGGCCAAAAGAACCTGCTTGCCATGAAAAGGTCGGCCCATGCCTCCCTGCACATGGTACTTGTATTTATGTCACTCAGTCTCACCGCCTTTTTATTGCTTCGCTTCAAGATTCCGGCGCTCTTTGTCCCCGATCATGAAACGGTGGCCATTGCTGGTGGACTGATGCTGGTAGGTGGTTTGTTTCAACTCTTCGACGGGATGCAGGTGGTGACTTTGGGGGCCTTGCGGGGTTTAGAGGACGTAAAGGCACCCATGATTATGTTGGTAATTGCCTACTTCCCCATTGCTCTGCCGGTAAGCTATGTGGCTGGTTTTGTGTTGGACTGGGGCCCGCAAGGTATTTGGATGGGCTACATGGTGGGACTGATGGTGGTGGGTGCGCAGCTCTTGCTCCGCTTCCGTTACAAGGTCAATAAAATGCTCGCTTAGGCGAGCACATTTACCTCGGGCTCCAAAAGGATGCCATACTTCTGCTGCACATCCCTTTGTATGCTTTCGGCCAAAGCATAGATCTCCTTACCTGTGGCTCCGCCCAAATTAACCAAAACCAAGGCTTGCTTTTGGTGCACAGCGGCACGCCCCACTTGTCGGCCCTTCCAGCCGGCCTGTTCAATGAGCCAGCCTGCCGGAATCTTTATCTCCATTCCTCCTGCCAATTCATAATGCGGAACATCGGGATGGATGGCTTGCAACTGTTGAAAAAAAGCAAGGGGAACAACCGGATTCTTGAAGAAACTCCCTGCATTCCCTGCCTCTTTGGGATCGGGCAACTTGCTGCAACGTATGGCTACTATAACCTTCCTGATGTTGTGGAGATTGATGCTGCCCAGGTCCTCAACCGCACTGCGTACGGGTCCATAATCCAAAAGAAAGCGGGGTTGCTTGCTGAGCCGGATCCACACCTGGGTAACAACGACTTTCCCTTTCAGTTCCTTTTTAAATATGCTGTCTCTGTAACCAAAGGCACATTCTTTCTTGTTCAGGGAGAAGGGCAAGGCACTGTCGACGAAGTAACCTTCTGCACGAACAAAAACATCCTGAAACTCCACCCCGTAGGCTCCTATATTCTGTACGGGGGCAGCCCCTACGTCTCCGGGAATGTAGGACAGGTTTTCAATGCCGCCATAGCCTTTTTCTACACTCCAGGCCACCAGCGCATCCCATTCTACTCCGGCACCGACTTTCAGCAGTACTTGCTCATTGTCTTCTTCAGCAACTTGAATGCCATCAATGGCAGAATGCAAAACAACACCGTCGTAATCCTTCAAAAACAAGAGGTTGCTCCCCCCGCCCATCAGCAACAAGGAATGTTGCCTGATGAGGGTCCCATTCAGGAGCTCTTTTAGTTCCTCTTCGTTGTGGTAGACCAAATAATATCTGGCCTTCACATCCAGACCAAAGGTATGCAGGTCTTTCAGCGAATGATTCTCGTGGTGTAGTATCATTTAAAGTAAAGCTCAAATCAATTAAAATACCCCGATGACGTGTAGTAACCGTAGCCTTTGTGTGTGGTGGTGACATCATTCAAAACCAGACCAATACACTTCACCCCTTCGGTGACCAAATTACTCATAGTCAGGTTAAAGTGCTCCTTCTGGGTCACTCCCGACCGCACTACAAACAGGTGACAATCGGCCAAATCCATCAAGAGGCGACCATCAGATACGAGTCCCACCGGTGGCGTATCTACAATAACAATATCATAATTGTCACGCAGTTCCTGAAAAAAGCGAATGGTCTGGGCCGAAGAAATCAACTCAGAGGGATTGGGGGGAATAACGCCTGCCGGTATAATACAAAGATTCTCTTGTCCCGATGGTTTGCGTATGTCTTCAAAACCTACCTGCCCAATAAGATAGTTGCTGATACCGGGCATATTGGAAAGGCCGAATATTTGGGACAAGCGGGGTTTGCGCAAATCGAAACCAACCAGGGCAGTCTTCTTGCCGGTAAGCGCAAAGGCGGTAGCCAAATTAACCGCACAAAAAGTTTTTCCATCACCGGTGTTGGTAGAGGTAACGGAAATGATTTTACCGGGATTTTGCGAAAGAAGGAAACGTAACCGTGCACGCAGCGAACGGAAACTCTCGGCCACCACCGAGTTACTTTCGGCAATGACTACATTTTCGGGACTGTCCTTGGCACGTAAGATTTCGCCCACAATGGGCACATCCCGAAAATGGCCCTCGAGGTCTTCACGTCCGCGAATCCGTGTATTGAAAAGCTCACGCAGTGCAATAATGAGAGCCGGAAGTATCAGTCCCGCCATCAATCCCTTACTGTAATTGCTCTTTTTGTTGGGCAATATCGGGCTGGAGACGCTGGCTTGATCCAATACCTCATTATCGGGTACATTGGAGGCTTTGGCAATCTGCATCTCCGAACTTTTTTGCAAAAGGAAGGTGTAAATGGCATCGTTGAGTTTGTGACTGCGCTCCAAGGCCAGGAAATCTCTTTCCAGCTCGGGCAAATCGCCGATGCGACTGGTCAGTCGTCCAAGCTGCCTACGCAGCTCGCTCTGTTTCATGCGAATGCTCTCCATTTGCTTTTCAACAGCTGTAAGCAACGAGGATTGCGACATTTCAATTTTCCTGGCCAACTCCAAGCGATAGGGGTTGTTGCCCCCACTCTCAGCGGCCACCAGGGCAGCTTCCTTAAGCAAATCGATGTGCTCCTTTACAACAGACTGGATAAGCGCTGCTGGTTCACTTGAAAAAGCAGGCAACAAATAGTCGTTGTCGTCCAAATCGTTGGTCGACAAACGCTGGTGCAAGTCGCTGAGGTAGGTCAGACTGACTTCCATCAGACGTTGTTCTTTTTCGTATTCGAAAAACTCTTCGGAAAGTCGCGACGACATTTCAGAAGGCATCATAAAGCGGTTTTCCCGACGAAAATCCATCAGCTTTTGCTGGGTGACTTTTAAAGTGTCGGCCACTTGTAACAACTGCCGCTGAATAAACTCTATGGACCGGTTGGCCATATTGTTCTTGCGCTCCAGGTTGTTGTCGATCACCTCCTCGGAAAAGGTGTTGAGAAAGCGGACCAGTTTTTGGGGCTGTTGACCGGTGGTGGAAATAAAGATGATGGAAGAGCCCTCCCGATAGGGTGCCACATTGAGTGCTCCCCTAAGAGAAGAGGCAATGGCCGAATGCGAGTTGAAACGAAACATGTAGGTACCGGGAACAGGTGCACTTCGGCCGGGTGCAGCCATAATGCGGAAGGAAAAGGCCGAATGTTGAACCGCTTCTCCGGCTTGTACCACCTGGTCAAATTCTATTGGTCCGGAATGACCAACATTGCTTGCCTTGTTGTAGTTGTGTAAGGGGCTGCCCTCGGAGCGTACTGAGAGTTGAATGCGACCATCATCCAACACGGCAGCATTAAAATTGGCATTCAACAATTGTGGATGCAGGGAGTCAAAGGCCACCACAAAGGGCAACGGGTCGTACAATTCGGTATCTTTCAAACGTCCTTTTGAGAAGTAACTCACCCCAAAATCGAGCCGGTTTACGGCACGTAAAACCATGGCGTGACTGCGAATGATAAAACTTTGGTTCTCGAAACTGCGCATCTCGGGTGAAAGCCCAAAGCCTTCGGTAAGCACCGAAGCCGACAAATTCCGCTCCTGATCGACCTTGAACAACATGGTGATGGAGGCCCGGTAAACCGGAACGGTATAGCGGTGATAAACCCAGGCCGAACCCAAACCCAGCGGCACAAAAATGACAAACAAATACCAATTGCGCAGCACCAGACGAAGAATTTTCCGAATGTCGGAAAAACCATCACCACCGGGGCGCCCGGGAGCTTGTGGATGGGGTTGATTGACAGGAATGGCCATGTACCGTATTGCGTTAAATATGTCGCTAAACTATAAAAAAACACCTTATAATCATAATCTAAGCCAGGGGGGCTTTGCTCCGCTGAAAAAACTGCCCGATTTTGCGCAGGTTTTTAGCCAGCAGGCTGTACCAGCCGCCAACCCTGTTTTTGCGAAGGGCCCGGTAATCTTCGAGGGACTTTTGAAGCAAACCCCGGAGACTGCCGTTGCTGACGCCGCCTGCCTGCATATTTACCATTACCTCAGGCAGATGGTTTACACGCAGGTCCTTCACCGACAAGGCCCGCAGCAGCCAGTCGTAATCGGCAGCGATGCGAAAGGAGGTATCAAAGTTTCCGATCTGCTCCAGCAGGTCCCGAGTGAAATAAACGCTTGGATGCGGAGGCATCCAACCGTGGCGCAGGCTTTTGGTCTTAAAAACGCCACTTTTCCATAAACGAAGAACGCGCAAGGGCTCGTGGGAAGTGACGTATTGCAAATCGCCATACAATAAATCCCAGGGCGCTGTTTCATGACTGCTGAGTACCCTGCTGAGCACCTGCTCATGGGCAAAGCGATCGCCGGCATGCAGGAAACCCAATAAACTGCCCCGGGCCATTTTAAGTCCCTTGTTCAGGGCATCGTAGATGCCCTGGTCGGGTTCACTCACATAGGCATGAACCACATGATTGTATTGCGCCAACATCTGCACCGTGCCGTCGTCCGAACCGCCATCTACCACAATGTACTCCAGTTCCGCACAGTCCTGGGCCGCTACAGAACGTATGGTTGCTTCCAATTGCCTGCAGGCCTGGTAGCTGATGGTGATTAAGGTGAGCTTTGGCAACATAGGGTGCAGATAGATATTTAACGCCTTAAATTCTTTTGCCGCTTCATTTTACGCAGGCGATATCGTATGCCCAATGAAGGCAAATGAAAAACAGCCAGGCCCAAGACCAAAACCAGTATCAGTAAGCGAATGGTACCAAAATCCCGCAACCAGTAGGCCATAAGTATAAAAAGCGCATTGACTACAGCCAACACCACCGCTATTTGAATGTGCGAAAACCCCAGCGTAAGCATACGGTGATGAATATGGGTTTTATCTGCAGCAAAGGGCGAATGGCCCCGCGACAAACGAAGAAAAAACACCCGGATGGTATCGATGACCGGTACGATTAAAATGGCAAGGGCAACTGCGGGTGCCGACTTCATAGTATAAAGGTGGGCAGGTGCCAGGGCATCCACATTGTATTCCATAAAGCGAATGGCAAAAACCGCCACAATAAATCCAATGAGCAGGGAACCCGTATCCCCCATAAATATCTTTTGCGTACGCGAAAACACGTTAAAATACAAAAATGCCAACAGGGCCCCTGTAACAATGGCGCCCAAAACCGGCAGTATCACCTCGCCATTAATGTAAAACCAAAACGAAAAGCCCAGCAGAGTAACTATGCCGGTAACAGCAGCCAAACCATCTACCCCGTCAATCAAATTGAAGCCGTTGACTATAAACACCACAAACAAAAGAGAGAAGGCCAGACTACCAAAATAGTCGGGGGTGAGACCAAAAAATCCATGAAAATCGGTAATGCGTAAATCACCGAGGCCGACAATTATAAGAGCGGCAGCAATCTGCCCCATCAACTTCATGATGGGTGCAGTCACCAAAATGTCGTCTTTAATACCAATACTAAAAATAATTAAGAGCGCCGGTATTAAATAAGGAATGGCCTGATAATCGAACCAATCGAGATAGACCGAATAGGTAAACAAAATACCAAAGAAGATACCCAATCCACCCAGGGTTGGAACTTTTTGCTTATGCACCCGTCTCCTGCCGGGTTCGTCGAACAGATTTTTGGAGTAGGAAACTTTTAAAATGGTAGGGATGGACATAAATACCAGAACAAAAGAAACCAACCCGGCAAAAAAAATCTGCAGCACTACATTGTAATCAACCACCATAACGCTATTAATAATCGCAACAAAATTAAGAAAAAAGCAAAGGCAATGAAAATCCGGAATCATTAATCCTTCCTCTGCGGAGTTTTATAAAATTGGCGTCCTGTTTTTTTGAAAAAGAAAGCCTAAATTTGCATATTCGTACAAAATGCAGCATCCATGGCAAAAACAAGCTTTCGCATCCTGTTGTTGAACCTGCTTACGCTGATCGTTCTAAACGGTTGCATTCCGCAAAAGGAAACCGTCTATTTTCAGGATCATGAATCTCGAAAAAACTACCAAAACCCTTATGGGGAACAGGATGGAATCACCGAAAAGTACATTTTACGGCCCAATGATGCCCTGTTTATAAGAGTAAGCACTTCTAATCCGTTACTCTCCGAGTTTTTTAACCCAGGGGGCAACAACCAAACATCCACCACGGCCACCTCTCCACTCTACACCTATCCCATTGACGATGATTACAACATCGACTTCCCTTTTGTGGGCAACATCAACTTGAAAAACTGTAACCGTACGCAGGCCACCGAAAAAATCAGGGAGGCCCTACTGCCTTATGTCACCGATGCTCAGCTCACCGTACGCCTTTCCAACCCCTCCTTTATCGCCCTTGGGGAGACCTCCAGCAGAGGGCGCATTGCTATGGGGAAAGACCAGGTAACCATTTACGAGGCCATTGCCCTGGCGGGCGACGTTCGTCCCTTCGGAAAAAAACGGGCCGTCAAAATCATTCGTCCCAACCAGGAGGGATCCGAAACCTTCTTTGTCGATTTAACCGACAACAATCTTGTTGATTCGGACCACTACTACATCTACCCCAACGACATCATTTACATCCGTCCCATGAAAGCAAAGACCTGGGGCATTGGAGAATCCTTCTCCTTTGGGGTATTTTCTTCCGTTTTAGCGATGTACTTTACGCTCAATGCGCTCTTCAAATAAACACCAGTAAATGAATCAGGACATCAGGCAAAGTCACCCGCAGGGCATTCCCAACGCCAGCTCCTCCGGAACGGGTTTTAACATCGACTACAAAAAGTTATTGGCCGACACCCTCCGATTCTGGTGGCTCTTTGTGGCAACCATTGCGCTATCGCTCTTTGTAGTTTATATGTTGCATCGCTATGCCCAACCGGTATACCGTGCCTCACTTACGCTGTTGGTGGAAGAAAGAGGCAGCGACAAGCCCCAAAGCGATATGATGGAAGGTTTTGGCCTGAGTTCGGCCATGCGCAGCATCGAAAACCAGGTGGCCATACTCACCTCCTGGGAAATGATGCGGATGGCCATAGGCGAACTCGACTTCGAGCTCGCCTACTACAAAACCGGAAGGGTAAAAAGCACAGAACTCTACGGCTCTATCCCCTTCACCGTAGAATACGACAGGGATGCAGCTCAACTGCTCAACATCCCCATTTACCTGAGCGTTCAGGATGCGCAAACCTTTCGTCTGGATATCGATGCCGAAAGTGGCAGCACCTGGAACTACCTGCAGCAGCGTAACGCATCGGGCACCGGGCCAATCAGTTTCAGTGGCAGCTTCCGTTTTGGAGAATGGATAGAAACACCCTGGATGCGGATACGCATCATCAACCACGATCTTTCCCGTCCCGAAGAAAAAGCTTACTTCTTCCACTTCAACAGTCCCGATGCCCTGGCCTCGGCCTACAAAACCAGTTTCACCCACGGCCGGTCCAACGACAACTCCAGCATTGTACGCATGTTTGTTACCGGCCACAACAACGCCAAAAACGTGGTTTTTCTGAACAAACTGGCCGAAGTGTTTATACGAAACAACCTGGAACGCAAAAACCAAATTGCCACCAATACGATCCAGTTCATCGAAGAACAACTCCTGGTCATTTCAGACAGTCTCACCGTTACCGGCAACGAACTCAGTCGTTTTAGAACCACCCATCAAATCCAGAGCGTATCGGCCCAGGCCGGCATCTATTTTACCCGACTCGAAAATCTGGCAGAGCAGACATCGGAAAAGATGCTCATGAAAAAATACTACGAATACCTGAGCCACTATTTCAGCAGCGACAGTGTGTTTGAAGGGACCATTGCCCCCGCCAGCTATCCGGTTGACCACCCTGCCATAAGCAGCCAAATTCAAAACCTGATGGAATTGAACATCGAGCGCCAGTCGATCAGTGGCGGTCCCGGCCAAATTGGTGCCAACCCCTACCTGGTAGAACTCCAAAACAAGCTCGAAGTAGGGCGACTCACCCTGCTGAAAGCCCTGGAAAACCAAACAGAGATGGTGGATCAGGAACTGGCCCGAATTGAGGAAGAGCGACGCAAAACCACTGCCGAATTGTATCAGTTTCCCGAGAAGGAACGACAGCTGTTTGGTATTGAGCGACAATTTGACCTCAACAACGAAGTGTACACCTTTCTCTTAAGAAAGCGCAGTGAGGCACAAATCCAGAAAGCTTCCAACACCCCAGATCACAGCATATTGGAGGCGGCGCGACCGGTGGGACAGGTTTCACCGACCGTCAACAGCGACCGGCAGAAAGCGCTGCTGATTGGCTTCCTGCTGCCCGCACTCTTCCTGCTGATCCGTCAATTGCTGAACAACAAGATTCACACCTCCGAGGACATCGAACGCATCACAAAGGTTCCTGTGATTGGTCACATCATCCACAACAGCAAGGAACACAGCAATGTGGTCGATAAGCACCCCAAATCCATCATTACAGAGACCTTCCGGCGCATTCGCTCCCGACTCGATTATATGGTGGGCGACACCCACTGCCCCATCATCGCTGTTTCCTCCTCCATGCCGGGTGAAGGCAAAACATTTACAGCCCTCAACCTGGCCAGTGTATTTGCCATTTCAGGCAAAAAGACCCTGCTGGTGGGCTTCGATATGCGTAAACCAGGTCTCAACAAGGTGCTACATTTTGAGGAGCATGTCGGACTCTCCAACTACTTGATTGGCCAGGTGCGCCTAAAAGACATTATTCAGGAAAGTTCGCCCGGCAACCTTTACGTACTGCCCTCCGGTGCCATTCCACCCAACCCCTCGGAGCTTATTGGTTCGCCCAAAGCAGAGGAGCTCTTTAAAGAACTCAAGAAACAATTTGACATCATCCTCCTCGACACGCCGCCCATGGGCGTGGTGGCAGATGGCTACCTCCTGGCGAGGCATGCCGACTCGGTGGTGTTTATTACCCGGCAGGATTTCACCATCCGGGATGTTTTTGCACACACCATTCAACAAATGCAAGAAGAGGGCATCAAAAACATTGGAGTATTGCTCAACGACATTCAAATTAAGAAAGGCCTGCTCAGCTACAATTATGGCTACGGATACGGCTATGGTTACGGCTACGGCAATGGATATGGAAACGGGTATTATGAAGACTAAGAAGACGGCCTTGCTGCTCCTGGGCGGAGCACTCTCCATCCTGGGCCTGCAGGCCCAGGATTACAGTCGCTACAACAACCCCGGATTTGATCCGCTGACCCGCGAGCTCTACCAACCGGGACTAAAAGCCAATACCTCCATACGTCCGTTGCGGATGGACCAGCTGGCAGGGAGCTTTAACACCGACTCGCTGATTCAGCGCCAACTGAGAAAGCCTGAGGGCCGACTGAATATCTGGCAACGCATTATTCACGACGACTTTATTCGTTGGGAGAAACCGGGGTCTTCCCCGATTGTAGTTACGGTAAACCCTTATTTCAATTTTGAGCTGGGTCAGGATCGCGGCTACGAAAGAAACATATGGACCAACACCAGAGGCGGTCTGGTGGATGGAAAACTGGGCAAAAACCTGGCCTTCCATACCGCCCTGTTCGAAAACCAGTCGGTACAGCCCACCTACATCAACGACTTTATAAACAGCCGTGGCGTAGTTCCCGGTCAGGGCCGCGCCAAGACCTTTGGTGATGAGGGCTGGGACTATTCCCAATCATCGGGCTACCTCTCCTACAACGCCGGAGAGTGGGTCAACCTAACCCTGGCCTATGGTAAAAACTTTATTGGCGACGGCTACCGCAGTCTGCTCTTGTCGGACAACAGCTACAGCTATCCGCATGTTAAAATGAAGACCACCTTTTGGAACGTCGAGTACCTGTTTATGCTGGCTCAGTTTGCCCACTACGACGACTTGCAGCGCGCCGGCGACGAACGCTTCCCCTACAAATACGGTGTTTTTCACTACCTCAACTGGAACATCGGCTCGCGTTTCTCGCTGGGCCTTTACGAAAACGTCATCTGGGCCGCCGAAGACCAAACCGGCTACCGCGGCATTGATTTGGGCTATGTGGTTCCCGTTATTTTATACCGGCCGGCTGAGTACAGCGTGGGCTCGCCCGACAATGTGACCATGGGATTCAATCTAAAATTCATTCCGTGGAAGGATGCTGCCCTGTACGGGCAAATTGTAATCAATGAATTTAAACTGGACGAAATTACCAGTGGGGAAAAGTGGTGGGCCAACAAGCAGGGTTTTCAGGTGGGCTACAAACATTACAATTTCCTGGGTATCCCCAACCTCGACGTGCAGACCGAATACAACCAGGTGCGCCCTTTTACCTACGCCCATTACAGTCCCATCACCAATTTCGGACACATGAATCAGGAACTGGCCCATCCGCTGGGTGCCAACTTCAGAGAAAGCATCTCCTTTTTAACTTATCGACACCGACGCTGGCACCTGCACCTGGAAGCCATGTACGCCATCCACGGTAAGGACTATTACGATGCTTCCCGGCCCGCCGACGAGCAAATAAGTTGGGGCGGCGATATTTTTGTGTCTGTGAACAATCGATTCGACTCTCACGGACACGTAATCGGACAGGGCATGGAAACCACCATTCAACACGCCGCCGCTTCGGTTTCCTATCTGATTAACCCGAAAAACAACATGAACTTAAGTGTGGGATTGCGTATGCGCAAAAGTGAGAGCGACCTGGCCAGCGAAGAAAGCACCCTTCTAAATTTTGCTTTCCGCACCTCGCTGCGGGCTTTCTATCTTAATTTTTAGCGCGCCTTTCTCTGACTTTAAGGGCCGGATTACCGCGGTAAATGCTGTAGGCTTCCAGTTCGCCTGAAGCTACACTCAGCAAGGACAACACCGAGTGGGAACGACAACAGGTTCCGGGCGCCAGCATGCTGCCGGCTCCCAACCATACCCCGTCCTCCAAAACCACCTCCTTCACCAGCAAATCAAAAGTCGGCTGCTTGTAATTATGGTTGCCGGTCATGATGACCACGCCTTGCGACAGGCAACAATGGGCACCGATTTTTATGGGGGCGAGACTGTCCAGCCAGACTTTCTCTCCAATCCAGCTGTGGGGCCCCACTTCCAGGTTCCAGGGATACTTCACATTAACGCCGGGCTTAATCACCACTCCCGTGGATATTCGTGCCCCAAACAGGCGCAGCAGACGAACCTTGATGCCCGAAGAAGGATTTAAGGGGTTTATGAAAAACAGGGCATTGAACAAAAACCAGAGGCTGCGCACCAAAGCGCCTCTACCCGGATGGTACCAACTGTTGTCGTAGCACGACAGGTCGGTGGCTACATAGTCTTTTTCCATAAGATGGCTCATAATTCTATTGATGGGCTTGTAGCCTCAAATATAGGAAAAACAGCCCCGAACAACCGTACCTCAAAGAAAAATTCTTGTTTAGGACAGTTTTGTCTTGTTTCTTTTGCAACTAATGGTTTACTTTGTACAACCAATTTTAATACCTGTAGCCATGGGAAATCAGTATGAAACCGAAAAAGGCGAAGTTTTTATTTACAATGGAAACGCGCAACAGGAAGAAAGTGGCTGTGCCTGCGGCGGTAACTGCGCCTGCAAATCGGGCGGCAAGCAAGAATGCGGCTGTGGAGGCTCTTGCTCCTGCAAGTAAGCCACTTAGCTGCGTTGACTGAAACACACTTCTTCGCAAAGAAACGACCTGGGGGCCAATTAAGGCGGACAGGTCGTTTTTTTGTGCGCCAAAATGATTTTCTTTGCAGGCAAGCAGCTGAAAAAGTATGAATACGTATTTGAGCACCCACATAGGCGAACTGGCGGCACTGGCCACGGCTTTTTGTTGGACTTTCACCAGTATGGCCTTTGAATCGGCCGGCAAAAAAGTGGGTTCCTTATCGGTGAACCTCATTCGCCTGATCATGGCCCTGGTTTTATTGAGCCTCTACACCTGGGTAACCCAAGGCTCTTTGTTGCCCCTTCAGGCAGGTGCACATGCCTGGTTTTGGCTGAGCTTGTCCGGCCTCATTGGTTTTGTCATCGGCGATTTGCTCCTTTTTCAGGCCTTTGTGGTAATAGGCGCCCGTATTTCTATGTTGCTGATGTCGCTCTCCCCGCCCCTTACGGCCTTGTTCGGTTGGCTAATATTGAGTGAGAAATTGTCGCTGAGTGCGGGACTGGGTATGTTGGTAACGCTTTGGGGCATTGCGCTGGCGGTTGTGGGCAGGGCTCAGAAAAAAGGCCTGCAGATGCAATTTCACTACCCGCTCAAGGGCATATTACTGGCCCTGGGCGGCGCAGCCGGACAGGGAATGGGACTGGTGCTCAGCAAACTGGGCATGGGCGACAGCGATCCTTTTATGGCCACACAAATTCGTGTAATTGCCGGTATTGCAGGCTTTTCAGTACTGTTTACGCTGAGTGGACGCTGGCCGCTGATTGTAAAAGCCCTGCAAAACCGTTCGGCCCTGGGCCGCATAGCTACGGGTGCGTTTTTCGGCCCCTTCCTGGGTGTTTCGCTCAGTCTGCTCGCCATTCAGCACACCTCTACAGGTATTGCCGCCACCCTCAATTCCCTCACACCGGTTTTAATCATCCCCTTTGCCTGGTTCTGGTTCAAGGAAAAAATTACCACCCGCGAAATACTGGGAGCCCTGCTGGCTGTTGCCGGTGTTTCGGTTTTCTTTATATTTTAAAGGGCCGCGCTAGCCCAACATCAGCACAATAATACCGATAAGGATACCTGCTAAAAACAGGGCTTTGCGACCGATGTTGCGCTCTCGAAACAAGAGGGCACCAAAAAAGAAGGATACAATAACACTGCTGCGTCGGACAATAGATACCACAGATATCAGGGAGTCCTCAAAATCCAGCGCGTAGAAATACAGAAAATCGGCCACCACTAAAAAGAGACCGATCATTGGTATGCTCCATCGCCAGAGTAACGGCAGCGGATTGCGCATACTGCGGCGCAGAATAAAAACCACCGGAGCCAACAACACCACTTGATAAATGGAGAACCAGGCCTGCACGGCCATGCGATCGACCGAACGAATCAAAAACTTATCGAACAGGGCACTGGCCGAGCCAAATAGGGTACCCAATACAGCAAACCAAACCCACTTGTTGTTACGAAAGGAAATGCCCTCTCTCCGCCCTGCGGTGGAAAACAAATAGAAAAAGGTAAAGGTCACTACCAAACCCACCCACTGCAAGGGGGTTAAGCGCTCAGCATATAGAACCAGGGCGCCCAGCAAGGTCCATACCGGCGCTGTGGCCCTAATGGGTGAGGCT
Source organism: Geofilum rhodophaeum (assembly GCF_002210225.1). Classification (GTDB taxonomy): domain Bacteria; phylum Bacteroidota; class Bacteroidia; order Bacteroidales; family Marinilabiliaceae; genus Geofilum; species Geofilum rhodophaeum. Next base: position 52,205 of record NZ_MWUJ01000011.1, read on the forward strand.
ATGGTCAGGGGCAAATGTTTCAGCGAAAAATAAGAAAAGATCCAGGACGTAAGAACGATAAGGGTCTTGAGCAAAACATACAGGTGCTCCTGCAGAGTAATGGTGGGTACATAGGCCAGGGCATCCTTGGCAATAATTCCCTGATGCGAAAAAAACACCAGGGGTAAAAATAAGAGGGCACTGCTTACAGTACCGTAAAGCAGAACCAACCACACAGCATTGTCGCGCAATGCGTGCTTTTTCACCACCTCGTAAATACCCAGGAAAAAGGCCGAAGCGATGGTCAGGAGTATCCAAACCATAATAACAGACTATAAATAAATGCTTAAATGAGCACCATAGTGGCGCCGTAGCCATACTCTTTAAAGGAAGCGTCCTGATAAGAAACACCTTTGTATTTGCGTTCCAACTGCTTCCGAATTTCGTTTTTCAGCACACCGTTGCCCACACCATGTATAAAAACCAGACGGCGGCCTTTGGCACTTTTATTCTCCTGCATGACGGCATGAAACTTATCCATCTGCAACTGTAATATTTCCCCGTTGGAAAGGCCGTTGCTGGTGTCGATCAGTTCATGAATGTGTAAGTCTACTTCCAGCAACTCGGGGGTGGACTTTCGCTTGGCTTTCTTTTCGGGCTGAACACTTCCGGCTTCTTTCTCGCGAATAATGGCACGCGTTTCCCGTTCGCTGAGCGCCTCCATCTTTAGTTCCAGCTCATTTTTAATAAGAGGGAAAAGCACTGCCGGCTGATAAAAAAAGTCGTTGGCCCTAAAGCTGTTGTCGCGGTAAAACTTACGGGCTTTGATGGTGAGTACTATGGAAACCGGATCCAGCGCAGGATAGGGCTTGCCCTTTTTATAGAGTAAGAGTTGTAAGTGAAAACGCTTATCCAGGGCTGCGGCCTCTTGCTCATCCAGCTCCAATTTCGAATTGGGCGCCATGCTTCCCTGGTGCAGGGCGTGCATAAAACCGTCCTCGCCCAACTCCGAAATCAAATAGGAACAGTAATAATTGCTGTCGTTAATCAGGTAGGCCTGCAATTTCCCGGTCTCCGTTTGGTTGTTACCGGTTTTTATGTACGCCAAATACAAGCGGGGATTAAAATCATCGTGCCCTTCCTCTTCCAGCTCCTCGTGATAGGCTTCGGGTTCGGAGATCGCCTCGTTATGGTGCCTGTCCTCCTCAACCGGACTTCGGCCCGGAGCAGCGGCTTCCACACGTCCTTTCTCTACCACCACCACTTCGTGCATGGCTACGGGGACTTCAAAGCCGTCTTCATCTTCTACAAAAACCAGACTGCCCTCTGTACGGGTAACGGTACCTCCGCCTACTTCGTTCAAAAACCGAACACGATCACCTGCTTCTACACGCATTTGTTGTCTTTTAATCGATTAATTTGCCACAAAGTTAACTATTTTTGCCCCCTTAAAGCCATAATAGCACATGTCAATTCCACAAATAAGCATAGCCGAGTACGATTACGACCTGCCATCGGCACGCATAGCCAAATATCCCTTAGCGCGGCGTGACGAGTCTAAGCTCCTGGTTTACCGCCAGCAAAAGATTGAACAGGGGCACTTTAAGCAGCTGAGGAGCTTCCTTCCCAAAAACGCAATGCTGATTTTCAACAACACCAAAGTCATACGGGCCCGACTGCGTTTTCAGAAAGCCACGGGGGCGCAAATCGAGATTTTTTGCCTGGAGCCCCATGCGCCGACCGAGGCCGCCCTGGCTTTCGAAGCCAAAAAAGAGGTACAATGGCAGTGCCTCATAGGCAATGCCAAAAAATGGAAGGAAGGCAAGGTGCAAGCCCTGGCAGAAACAAGTCTGGGAACCATTACAGTCTTTGCCGAAAGGGTCGCCAAACTGGGCGATGGGGCCATTGTACGGTTCAGTTGGGAACAGGAGGAGCTGAGTTTTGCCGAAATAATGGAGGGCTTGGGTCAGACCCCTATCCCGCCCTACCTCGAAAGGGCGGCAGAGGACATCGATAAGGAACGCTACCAAACCGTGTATTCAAAGTATCTGGGCAGCGTGGCGGCACCCACGGCAGGCCTCCATTTCAGTCCCACCGTGCTGAACGAATTGGAGCGCAGCGGCACCCGGGTGGCCGAATTAACCCTGCATGTTGGGGCGGGGACTTTTAAGCCCGTAAAGGCCGAAACCATCGATGGCCACGAGATGCATACCGAGCATTTTGAAATAGATGCAGCGACCCTTCGACGCCTGGCCGCACATACAGGGCCCCTCATTGCGGTAGGCACCACTTCAGTACGTACCCTGGAATCGTTGTACCGCGCCGCCCAACATCTGAAATGCGGCAAAGACCCGCACCAAATAAGGCAGTGGGATGGTTTCGGCGGGTCGGGCGACTTAAGCCGACAGGAGGCCCTCGAAGCACTCATCGGCTACTTGGAAGCCAACAAGCTCCCCACTTTTAAAGCGGCCACCTCCATCATTGTGGCCCCGGGCTATCGCTTTGGGGTGGTGGACGGACTGATTACGAATTTTCATCAGCCACGAAGCACCTTACTCTTGCTCATCGCGGCCATTGTAGGGGAACGCTGGAAGGAGATTTACCGCTATGCCCTCGACCACGATTTCCGCTTTCTGAGCTATGGCGACAGCTCACTGATTCTCCGCTGAGGCGTTGTTGGAACGACGTCGTTCCAACTCTTCCTCCAGAATTTCCTCTACATCGCCCACACAGGTCCCACAAATGGTTCCGGCATCGGTTTCGTCCTGCACTTCGGTAAAGGAGGAGAGCTCCTTCTCCCGTATCACCTTAACAATGTCGGCTTTCGTCAGCTGCAGATGCCTGCATACCAAATCGTGATCTTCCATATCAATAAAATCGGATTAATTTCACATTTTATAAAACGCAAGATACTAAAAATGGTCCTTGGCGGACCATTTTTTAGTAGGCGTAAAACACGGCTAAGGAAAGGCCCTTGCCGACTATTTCTCCAAGGCCAATTCTACCAATACAGAAATCCCCATGGTGTTGGTATAGGCAAATTTCAAGTCCAGCAGAACGGCATCAAAGCGCACAATCTCAAAGACAATGGGATAACTTAGTCCCGCAACAAACTCAAAACCATAGCCGTCATCGCCACCTGAAGGTGGTCCCTGGGCCTCCTCGTCCTGAACAAAAGTAACGGTCAGCTCATCCCCTTCAAGGGCCCAGGTAAATTCGGCTCCTGTAGAGGCGGTGCCGCTGTAATCGGCATTAAAAGTCAGTTGTATATCGGGGTTGGCGTCTTCAGTAACCACCGGCTCCGAACCGGGCATGGTTACATCACTGTAATAGGAGGCCACTTCCCAGGTGCCAACCAGCTCCGCCTCTTTCTCGGTATCCTTGAGCCCTTCATCGTCGTCGCTGCAGGCAACCCATCCGAGACTCATCATCAATAAAAAGATCAAAAACCAATATTTTTTCATTTGCTTCGTTTTAATAAAATTAAATCAAGATTTTTCGAATACAAGATTACAAACTCCACATTAAAACAGCAAGCTTTTTTAGGATTAAAATATCCTGATAGCACAATCGACTGCCAAACCCCGATTTTGGAACAATTCTTGTATGCTTCAAGCCTTGAAAATACAAACAATCACCCGCACATAGGCGCATCTTTGTTATCTTTGACTACCTGTGCCTGCGGGTTAACTGTATAAAATAACACATACCATGAATCAAACTGTTGACATTAAAGAGCTTAATGAGCGTATCCAGAAAGAGAGTTCCTTTGTGGACCTGCTGACCCTGGAAATGAACAAGGTCATTGTAGGTCAAAAACACCTGGTTGAAAGTCTGCTGACGGGACTGCTGGCCGACGGCCACATTCTGCTCGAGGGGGTTCCGGGTCTGGCCAAAACCCTGGCCATAAACACGCTGGCAACCATCGTTGATGCCCAATTCAGCAGAATTCAGTTTACCCCCGATCTTTTGCCGGCCGACTTGCTGGGAACCATGATTTACAGTCAAAAAAACGAAAGTTTTGTGGTGAAAAAGGGGCCCATCTTCACCAACTTTGTACTGGCCGATGAAATCAACCGTGCACCGGCCAAGGTGCAGAGTGCCTTGCTCGAAGCCATGCAGGAGCGCCAGGTTACCCTGGGCGACCAAACCTACAAATTGCCCGAGCCCTTTTTGGTACTGGCCACCCAAAACCCCATAGAGCAGGAGGGAACTTATCCGCTGCCCGAGGCGCAGGTGGATCGTTTTATGCTGAAGGTGGTCATCTCCTATCCCGAAAAAAACGAAGAGCAGCAGATCATTCGCCATAATCTGGCCCAGTCCTTTCCCCAGGCTTCTAAAATTTTGAAGCCCGACGACATCGTCCGTGCCCGAAAAGTTGTTAAGGATGTGTACATGGACGAGAAAATTGAGAAATACATCGTAGACATTGTATTTGCCACCCGTTTCCCCGAAAATTACAAACTCGAACGTTTTAAGGAAATGATCTCCTACGGCGCCTCGCCACGTGCCAGCATCAGTCTTGCTGCCGCCGCCAAGGCCTATGCCTTTATCAAGCGTCGGGGTTACGTTATTCCGGAGGATGTACGTGCTGTTTGCCACGACGTTATGCGCCACCGCATTGGGCTGTCGTACGAAGCCGAGGCCAACAACCTCAGCACCGAAGAAATCATCAGCGAAATACTGAACACGGTGGAAGTGCCCTAGTCAACGGGCTAAGCCTATAAATCGAGTTTATAACGCTTAAACCGCTTGCCTGTGGAAACCACGGATATTCTAAAAAGAGTACGACAAATAGAGATAAAGACCCGGGGCTTGTCGAGCCACATTTTTGCCGGCGAGTACCATTCGGCCTTTAAGGGCCGGGGCATGATGTTCAGCGAGGTTAGGGAGTACCAGTACGGCGACGATATCCGCAACATCGACTGGAATGTAACCGCTCGTTTCAACCACCCCTTTGTGAAGGTGTTCGAAGAGGAAAGGGAAATGACGGTGATGCTGCTCATCGATGTTTCCGGCTCCAGAGAATTTGGAAGTTCCTGGCGTTTCAAAAAAAATCTGATTACCGAGATTGCTGCCGTTTTGGCATTTTCTGCCATACAGAACAACGACAAGGCGGGCGTCATCCTCTTTTCAGACCGCATCGAAAAGTTTATTCCGCCCAAAAAAGGCAAAAAGCACATTCTGCACATCATTCGGGAGCTGATTGGTTTTACTCCGGGACAAAGGGCTACCGACCTTTCGGAGGCGTTTCGTTATCTGACCAATGCCATTAAAAAGAGGTGCACCACCTTTGTGATATCCGATTTTCTGGATGATCAATTTGAACATGCCCTGCGCATAGCCAACCAAAAGCACGATGTGGTGGCCCTCAGGGTGTACGATGCACGTGAAGCAGAAATGCCGGATATTGGTTTTGTAAAATTCAAGGATGCTGAGACGGGTGCCCTCGAATGGATCAACACCTCCAGTGCAAAAACGCGTGAGGCCTACAGCCAGTGGTGGCAACAGAACGAACAGCAGCTGAAAACCATTTTCAGCAAATGCGGCGTCGATCACGTGGCCATTGCCACCGACCAGGACTATGTAAAAGCATTGATCTCGCTCTTTAAAAAACGCAGTTGAAATGAAGTTGAAATTCCCATACAAAATAGCCTTACAGTTGTTCTTTGCCGCAGCAGTATCGGGGTGGGTCTTGCCCACAACGGCAAAGGCGCAGTCTGTTTCTGCAACGGCTACACTCGACTCCACCCTGATGGTTATTGGCGGCCAAATGCAACTGCAATTGGAGCTTCGCCAACCTGAGGGACTGCAGGTAAGTTTTCCACAGCTGACCGACACACTTACGGGGAAAATAGAGATTGTAAGTGCCGCACCCATCGACTCCACCATCATGGGCGATGGACGTGTGCAAATCTCTCAGGCGCTCACCATTACCTCCTTTGACAGTGGACTGCACTATATTCCGCCCTTGTATTTCGAATACAGGGAGGGGAGCGAACAGCGCAGAGCGGCTACACGGGAACAAGCCCTTATGGTCGTTAATCCTTTTAAAGAAGTTGATCCGGAGAAAGGTTTCATGGATTTGAAAGAAGCTATGAATCTGCCTTTTTCTATGGCTGAACTCCTACCCTACTTCAAATGGTTCATACTTTTTAACCTTTTGCAGCTGTTGGTGGCGGCCTTTGTCATCTACCTGCAGCGAAGCAAAAAGACCATAAAACAGATTTTCATTCCCGAAAAACCGAAAGAGCCGGCCCATGTGGTAGCCCTTCGGGAATTGGAGCGCATCAAGAGTGAAAAACTTTGGCAAACGGGACAGGTGAAGACTTTTTATTCGCAACTGACCGAAGTGCTGCGGCGCTACCTGGAAGACCGCTACCATTTTCCGGCTCTGGAACAGACCAGCGGGGAGATTCTGCGCCAGATGAAACACGAGGACTTAGCAGGCAGCGATTTATTGCCGAAGCTGCGGACCGTTCTGGAAACCGCCGACTTGGCTAAATTCGCCCGTTTTGAACCCTTGGCCGACGAGAACAACACGGCCTTGGCGAACACCTATTTCTTTGTGAACCAGACCAAGTTGGAGTCGCTGCCCGAAAGTCCGGAAAGCCAGGATAAAACCAAGGCAAAGAATGATGAAGAAAAACAAATGGTAAAGTAAGCCAAATGATGAATCATACATTTTTACATCCGCAATACTTCTTCCTGCTGCTTTTACTGCTGCCCATGATTGGCTGGTATGTTTGGAAACAGCACTCAGCGCATGCCACCCTGCAAATCAGCAGTCTTCGCTTTTTCTCCCTGGGCCGCAAGTCCAGGAAGACCTACATCCGGCATGCCCCTTTCGTGCTGCGCATCCTGGCTCTGATCATGATCATTACCGCCCTGGCGCGTCCTCAGAGCACCAACCAGCTCCAAAACGTGAGCACCGAGGGCATCGACATCATGGTGTCCCTCGACATTTCAAGCAGTATGCAAGCGATGGACTTCAAACCCAACCGATTGGAAGCTGCCAAGGAGGTGGCCATTGAATTTATTAAGGGCAGACCCAACGACCGGATGGGACTGGTCATTTTTGCAGCTGAAAGTTTCACCCAGTGTCCGCTGACGCTCGACCACAACGTGCTTACCAATCTGTTTAGAGATGTGCGTATAGGTATGCTTGAAGACGGTACAGCCATTGGTATGGGACTGGCCACAGCAGTCAACCGTATTAAGGACAGCGACGCAAAAAGCAAAGTCATCATCCTTTTGTCGGACGGCGAAAACAACCGGGGACAAATTGCACCGCTGACAGCAGCTGAAATTGCACGTACCTTCGGCATTCGTGTCTATACCATTGGGGTAGGCACCATCGGCACTGCCCCCGTCCCCATCAACACCGTATTTGGCCAGCAAGTGCAGGACGTGGAGGTGCGTATTGATGAAGCTATGTTGACAGAAGTCGCAGAAATCACCGGCGGAAGATATTTCAGGGCCACCGATAAAGCAGCACTAGAGGCTGTTTACGAAGAAATTGACCAGATGGAAAAAAATAAGATTCAGGTGCAGGAATACACCCGTCATTCGGAAGAATTTTTACCCTACGTATTGCTGGCCCTGCTTTTTCTCCTGATGGAAATGGCCCTGCGCAACACCGCACTGCGCACCCTGCCGTAAAACCATTGTAAGTAGAACTGGAACCAAAATTAAACAAGTATGTTTCGATTCGGAAATCCGGAATATTTGTATTTGCTGTTGCTTTTGCCCCTTATGGCTTTTGTGCAGCTGTATTTTCTGTATCAGCGTAAAAAGGCCCTACAACGTTTCGGCGACAGCGAACTGCTTGTCCACCTGATGCCCGACGTATCCAAGATACGTCCCACCCTGAAGTTTTATCTCCTGATGCTGGCACTGGCGGCATTGATTTTCACCCTGGCTGCCCCGCAATTCGGGACGCGACTACAAACCGTTCAACGGCAAGGCATTGAGGTGATTGTAGCCTTGGATGTATCCAACAGCATGAATGCCCAGGATATTGAACCCAGTCGACTTGAAAGGGCCAAGCAGGCGATTGCACGACTGACCGACCGACTGGTGAACGACCGTATCGGACTGGTGGTTTTTGCCGGGCAGGCCTACACGCAGCTGCCCATTACCTCCGACTACGCATCGGCAAAAATGTTTCTGTCTAAAATCACCACCGATGTGGTGCCTACCCAGGGAACGGCCATCGGAGCCGCCATTAACCTGGCCTTGCAATCCTTCAGTCAACAAGAGGACATCAACCGGGCCATCATTGTCATATCCGATGGAGAAAATCATGAAGACGACGCCATGGGTGCTGCGGCTGAGGCCGCGCAACAGGGGGTCAAGGTCTATACTGTAGGGATGGGGTCTTCCAGAGGGGGACCAATTCCGGCAGGCGGTTCGGGAAATTTCCTGCGCGACAGGGAAGGCAATGTGGTGATCACGCGTATGGATGAAGCCATGTTGAAACAAATTGCTGAGACGGGTGAAGGCGAATACTTTTCGGCCAACAACATCCGGGCCGGCATTAATCGATTAATGAATGAATTATCGAGCCTGGAAAAGTCAGAATTTGAAACCAGGGTTTACACCGATTTTGAGGATCAGTTTCAATACTTTGCCTTGCTGGCCCTGCTGTTTTTGTTGATCGACTTTTTGATATTGGAGCGCAAAAACAAATTGTTGAAGAAAATTGATTTGTTTACGGTAGACAAGAAAGTGAAAAAAGAAGAAGCCTAATCGGATTAACTTAACGGAACCATGCGAAATAAAATCACACCTTGCTTAATTCTCCTTTTATTACTGATGGGCCTGGGGAGCAAGCTGACTGCTCAGGAGGAAAGACCTCATGTGCGACGGGGAGTTGCGCTGCTCGAACAAGAGCGCTTTGCCGAAGCTGAAGCGGAGTTTCGAGCGGCCTTGGAACTAAAACCCTCGTCTTTCGAAGCGGCTTACAATTTGGGAACAGCTTTGTTTCGTCAGGAAAAATACGATGAGGCCCTACAGCAGTTGCAGGCTACTACGCCCTTTGCCAACGACGACAAACAGCGTTTGGCCAGCTTGTTCCATAACCTGGGCAACAGCTACCTCTATGGCCAAAACATTGATCAGAGTATTGAAGCCTACAAGCAGGCTCTGCGCTATAATCCGCTCGACGATGAAACACGCTACAACCTGATTGCTGCGATGAAATTAAAGGACGAACAGGAGCAGCAACAAGAGCAGGAGCAGGAGCAGGAGCAGCAACAAGAGCAGGAACAACAAGAGCAGGAACAGCAGGAACAACAAGAGCAACAGCAACAGCAGCAGCAACAGCAGCAGCAACAGGAAAGTGAAGGCATCAGTCGCGAAAATGCGGAACGCCTGCTGCAGGCACTGGAAGAAGATGAAAAAGAACTGCTTGAGCAGATGAACCAGAATCAAGAAAAACAACCGGTACGCATCGAGAAAAATTGGTAGTTTTAGCAAAAAAAACAACAAGAAGATGAGATATTTCATCCTATATGCAGCATTATACTTACTTCCGCTTTCTTTAATTCAGGCTCAGGAAGCAGAATTTAAGGCCAGTGCGCCCACCACCGTAACACAGGGCAGCCGTTTTCAGTTGGTGTATTCCCTCAATGAGCGTGGAAGCGACTTAAGGGTACCCGACTTACCAGATTTTCAGGTGTTGATGGGACCCTCCACCTCCCAAAGTTCCTCCACGCAAATCATTAATGGAACGGTCAGTCGCTCGATCAATTTCTCCTATACTTTTATTCTTCGTGCCGATAAAGTGGGGCGTTTTGAACTGCCCCCGGCTACCATTGTTGTGGATGGAAAAACCCTTGAAAGCAACAAACTAAGTATTGAGGTGATTGCAGGAGATGACAATAGTGCTGCACCGGCACAAGGCGCACAAGCGAACTCTTCAGCTTCTGACCCTGGAGTGGTATCTGATGAAGACGTATTCATAACTACAACAACCAATAAGAAAGAGGTCTGGCAAGATGAGGCCGTTTTGCTGACCACCAAAATATATACGCGGGTAAACCTCGAAGGGGTGTCGGACGTTGAGCACCCCGAGCTGCGTAATTTTGTGGTGGAGGAACTGCCTGCCCAATCGACCAGCATACAGTGGGAAATGCAAAACGTGGGGGGCAAAACCTATAGGGTGGGGACTTTCAGCCAAAGGGTGATTTATCCGCAAACCGCAGGCAGACATACCATAGAACCCACCTCCATCGATTTCCTGATTCGTCAGCGCCAGGCCCGTCGTTCGGCCAGTATTTTCGACGATTTTTTTGACAGCTACCGCACCGTTAGAAAAACGGTACGCAGCAAGCCGGTTACCTTGCAAGTAAAGGCCTTGCCCAGTCCACGTCCGGCACATTTTTCCGGCATTGTTGGCGAGGTAAATATGGAGGTAAGCGCCTCAAAAACCGAAGCCGAAGTGAACGACGGAATCACCATCAAAACAGTCGTTACAGGTACGGGCAACCATCGCCTGGCCAGCAATCCCGAGCTAAATATTCCACCGGATTTTGATGTCTTTGACCCCAATGTGAGCAACAACATCCGTCAGACTGCCGGCGGGGGACAGGGCAGCAGAACCATAGAGACCCTGATTATTCCACGACATGCGGGGACCTTTGAACTACCTGCCGTGGAATACAGCTTCTTTAACACCGCTACAGGTCGTTACCAAACCTTGCGCAGTCGGCCCATCACCATTGCTGTGGAACGGGGAAGCGAAATGGAGGAAGGCACTGTAAGTGCCGGACCCGCAACCAACAACACGCAAGAAAGGGTGCGTTATCTGGGACAGGACATCCGCTATCTGAAAACAGGGGCGATGGACTTGCAGGCGGCCAACAGCTTTTTGTTCGGATCTACCTGGTTTATATTAGGTTACCTACTCCCACTGGCGCTGTTTATCCTACTCTTCCTATTTAATCAAAAGCGCATTAAGGAAAATGCCGACCTGAGTCGCGTCCGCAACCGCAAGGCCAATAAGGTGGCGCACAAACGACTCAAAAAATCGGCGGTCCTGCTTAAGAAGGGCGATAAGGAAGGCTTTTACGAAGAGCTGGCTCGGGCCTTATGGGGCTATGTCAGCGACAAGCTCTCCATACCCCGTGCTTCTCTTACCAAAGACAATGTACGCAGTGTATTGATGGACAACGGGGCCTCAGCTGAGAGTACGGAAGAATTTCTGCAGATCCTCGACACTTGCGAATACGCGCGTTATGCACCTCAAAACGAGCACAGCGAACGCGATCAGCTCTACCAAAAAACCATGAAAAACATCAGTCAACTCGAAGAACAATTGAAAATGAAAAAACGGAGTGCGGCCCCGCTGCGAATGGTGCTGGGTCTTATCCTGCTGATGTCGTCCCTGCCGCTGTGGGCACAACCCGGTGAGCAGGTCGAAAGGGCCAACCAAATGTACGCCGACGGTCAGTTTGAGGAAGCCATTGCGCAGTACGAAGCAGTATTGCAGTCGGGACTGGAAGCCCCGGAACTCTATTACAACCTGGGCAATGCCTATTACCGGCAGGGCCTTTTACCGGCAGCCATCCTCAATTACGAACGCGCCCTATTGCTGGCGCCCCACGATAAGGACGTACGCTATAATTTGAATTTGGCCTATGGCCAAATTACCGATAAAATAGAGCCGGTGGGGGTCTTTTTCCTGAGCAAATGGTTTGCGGGTTTTCGCAACAGCAGCAAGTCCGACACCTGGGCCATCATTTCCATAGTCAGCTTTGTGCTCTTTCTTGCAGGACTGTTTTTTTACTTTTTTGCGCAGACCAGTCTCTATAAAAAGTTGTCCTTTTTTGTGGGCGTTCTGGCCTTTTTGGTGGCACTTACCACTTTTGTGTTTTCGGCCCAACAGAAGCAACACTTGGTACAACGCGACAGGGCCATTGTATTCTCCCCCTCAGTAACGGTACGCAGTGCACCTGAAGCCGGTGGCACCGAACTCTTTGTGCTGCACGAAGGCACCAGAGTCAAGTTGCTTCAGCAACTCAACAACTGGTACGAAATAGAACTGCAAGACGGCAATGTGGGTTGGATGCATGCCGAGCATCTGGAAGTTATCTAGTCGAACGCCTGCGCGACGATGCACCATTAAATTTGGCTTTGCGGGGAGGCCGTGATCCGGAACCACGATTTTGTCCGGTCGGGGCGCTTGAGCTTTCTGCCGGAGCAGGAGGTTCTACGCTGCCCAGCGGAAAAGGATGATCATCTATTACTGCAATCTTGCGCTTAATGAGTTTCTCAATATCCTTAAGATAGGCCTTTTCTTCGCTGTCGCAAAAGGCATAGGCGGTGCCGTCGGACCCGGCGCGACCGGTGCGACCAATGCGGTGAACATAAGACTCCGGAATGTTGGGCAAATCGTAGTTGATGACGTACTCCAGACGGTCTACATCAATGCCTCTGGCGGCAATATCGGTGGCCACCAAAACGCGGGTGGTCTGCTCCTTAAAATTGCTCAGTGCATTCTGCCGGGCATTTTGCGACTTATTGCCGTGTATGGCTTCTGCCGCAATCTTGCTCTTCTTCAGCACACGCACCACCTTATCGGCCCCGTGTTTGGTACGGGTAAAGACCAATACCGAACGGATGGCCTCATTTTTAAGGACTTCCTTCAAGAGGTTAATCTTGTTGGGTTTGTCCACAAAATACACAAACTGATTGATGGTCTCGGCTGTGGACGATGCGGGGGTCACCTCGACCTTCACCGGCTGGTGCAGAATGGTGTTGGCCAGCTTCACGATATCTGGAGGCATGGTGGCCGAGAAAAAGAGCGATTGACGCTTTGCCGGTAAAACGGCCAGGAGCCGTTTTACATCGTGAATAAAGCCCATGTCGAGCATACGGTCGGCCTCATCCAATACGAAAATCTCTATCTCCCTAATCGATAAAAGTTTCTGATTCATCAAATCGAGCAAGCGACCAGGGGTGGCGACCAAAATATCCACGCCGTTTTTGAGGGCGTTGACCTGACTGTTTTGGTTTACACCGCCAAAGATAACGGTACTGCTCAAACCGGTATGTCGGCCATAGTTTTCGATGCTCTCCCCTATTTGAATGGCCAACTCACGAGTAGGTGTTACGATGAGGGCACGTATGGGGCGGCGACGGCTCTTGTTCAGGCCTTGATTATAGAGCAATTGCAATATTGGAATGGAAAAAGCAGCCGTTTTACCGGTACCGGTTTGGGCACAACCCAATAAATCTCGTCCTTGAAGTACTTCCGGAATGGCTTCAGCCTGAATGGGGGTAGGTGTTTCATAACCTTCTTCCCGCACAGCCTGGGCTATCGGGTCGATAAGGTCTAACTTGTCAAATGTCATAAACTAAATCTGAATAAAAAAGGAGCTGCCAACGGGCAGCTCCCAAAGTGGTGCAAAGATACAACAAAAAAAGGAAACTACGAGCGCACCCTAGTCGATCACCTTTTTGTCGATATAACGCGAGTTAAGCAGACGCAGTGCACTCATGTAATCGAGTTCAAATTCGACCAACTGCCCTACTTTATAATTTCTTGGATTTTCTTCCACATCTATAACCACCATATCTGAGCTGGCACCGACTATTTTCATTTTGGGATCTACCGGCTTCAAATGCTCTACTTCTACATCCAAAATGCCAATATCAATAAGGCCCCTGCAAGAGGTGGCATCCGGATCCACATTGCTGAAATCGTAGGTATGCCCTTCCACATTGTGTCCCAACTCGCCCGAGGGCGCCTTGGGCTTTTCGGTCAGTTCAATAATCTCGGCATACAGCCGTATCACATCGCTGTTCATAAAGGGGAAGGTGCTGTTGTTGTAAACATCCGAAGCCAAAAACAAGGTGTCGCCCACCCTAAAGTGATTGATGCCACTGGGCAACTGACTCTGCAGAAGCAGGGGAATGGTTACCGAGGAACCACCCGACACCAGGGGAATCTTCCTGTTGAAACGGGCTTCAATCAACTGTTTGTACAAGCTGAGCTGAATCAGCTTGTCGTCGTTGGGCAGTACCCCGTACAAGCACGAAAGGTTGGCACCCAGTCCCACCACCTCAATGTGTGGCAATTCAAAAACCTGACTGTAAAACTCGAGCAGATCGTCGCGCATGACTCCTTCGCGCAGTTCCCCCAACTCAATCATAATAATGACCTTGTGTACCTTTTTTTGACGCCCGGCCTCCTCGGAGAGCAGGCGAATGGTCGACAATTCGGTATTGAAGCTGATGTCGGCATACTGTACTATACTCTTTACTGAGCGCTTGGCCGGAGGCTTAATATAAATGGTCTCCATATTGGGAGCCATTTGTTTGATGATCTTTAAGTTGGTCACCCTGGAGTCGCACACCTGTTGCACCCCCAAATCCATAACTTCCTGCAAAAAAGTCTTGTTGCCACAAAGCAATTTGGTCACCACCGCCCATTGAATGTCGTTCTTTTTAAAAAGATCGTTCAGGTAGTTGTAATTTTCCCGCAGTTTGGTCCGGTTAAGTGTAATATAAGCCATAAAAGGTTGCTTTGGTATATGCTAAAGTTAACAGATTTGTAACAGCTGTAATCTCGATATGTTTAAGAAAACGGCGCTTTTCTTGAAAAGTTGTATAAAGTACGCAGTGCCTGACTAAACAAAAAAGAAAGGGGAGTTGGCCCCTGAGGCCAACTCCCCTTTGTATATATGGAAACTTGAACAGCAATTAAATCAACTCGATGCTGCGCTTCACAAATCTGTTGAGGGCTTCCCCTTTCAACATGTTGTTCGAAAGCAGGGCCAGGTCGATGAGTTGCGACACCAGCTTGTTGCCACCGGCAAAAGTATTCAGCAGTTCTTCCTTCTTCTGGCGCTGCTCGTCCAACTTTTTCTCCACATCTTCCAATTCCTCCTTCTCAGCTTGAGGAACTTCCTCCTCCTTCTTATCCTTTTTGGCCGCTTCCAACTCGGTTTTGCGGCTATCCAGACCGGCCATTCGACCATTAATGGTCTTCAGCTTTTCGCCCAATTCTGCCTCTACCCCTTCGGCAATACGGGTGACCAGGGGGTGGTTGCCGTTTACAACCAGGTTGTAGCTGTCGGGCATATCGCCGTAAAACATCATGCCCCCGCCCAAAGCGCTCATTTCCTTCATGCGGCGCATGAACTCCTGCTGGGTAATCATTACCGGCGTGTCTTGTTCCGACAAGCCCTCAAAACTTACCACAAAATGGGCTTTATCTACTTTAGGCAACTGGGAAGAAAATACCGAAGTCAATTGCTCGCGCTGCTCCGCACTCAACTTCAACTCCTGGTTCTCTTCTTTGGGGATCAATTTTTCCACCACATCGCTGTCGACCCGCACAAAACGGCTCTTTTCAAACTTCTGCTCCAGGTGGTTGATGAAGTGTGAATCAAAGTGACCATCCATCAACAAAACATCGTAACCCTTATTCTTAGCCGCCTCAATAAAGGTGTACTGATCGTCCTTGTTGGTGCTGTACAGGTACACCAGACTGTCGTCCTTATCGGTCTGATTACTCTTAATAAGGTCCTTGTACTCCTCAAAGGTGAAATACTTGCCCTCGGTATTCTTAAAGAGGGTGAATTTGGCCGCCCGGTCGTAAAACTTCTCTTCGGTAAGCATGCCGTACTCGATAAACAACTTCAGGTCGTCCCACTTTTCCTCGAAAGTCTTCCGGTCGTTCTTAAAAATTTCTTCCAGGCGATCGGCCACCTTTTTGGTGATGTGACTTGAGATCTTCTTCACGTTGCCATCGCTCTGCAGGTAGCTGCGCGAAACGTTCAGCGGAATATCCGGCGAGTCGAGCACCCCATGTAAAAGGGTCAGAAACTCCGGCACAATACCTTCTACCGAATCGGTTACATAAACCTGATTGCTGTAGAGCTGGATCTTATTCTTTTGGATCTCAATATTGTTCTTAATCTTGGGGAAATACAGCACTCCCGTCAGGTTGAAAGGATAGTCCACATTCAGGTGAATGTTGAACAACGGATCCTCAGCCATGGGATAAAGGTCGCGATAAAATTGCTGATAATCCTCCTCCTTCAGATCGGCCGGCATCCGGGTCCACAAAGGATTGGTCTCATTAATTACCTTGTCCTTTCCAGTTTCCACTTCCTTACCGTCTTTCCACTCGGTTTCCTGGCCAAAGGCAATCTCCACCGGCAAAAAGCGACAGTACTTCTTCAGCAGACGGTCAATCTCCGACTTATCCAAAAAGTTTTTGTTGTCGTCGTCGATGTAAAGTACAATGTCGGTTCCACGGTCGTCCTTCTTCACCTCCTCCAGGGTGTACTCGGTAGTACCATCACAGCTCCATTTTACCGCCTGGGCATCCTCGCGGAACGAACGGGTAACAATTTCCACCTTCTTTGAAACCATGAAGGAGGAATAAAAGCCCAAACCAAAGTGTCCAATAATGGCATTGGCGTCTTTCTTGTATTTCTCCAGAAATTCATTGGCACCCGAAAAGGCCACCTGATTGATGTATTTCTCAATTTCATCGGCAGTCATGCCCACACCCCGGTCGCTGATGGTGATGGTTTTCTTTTTCTCATCGAGCTTGACCCTAACGGTTAAATCGCCCAGCTCACCTTTAAACTCTCCCACACTGGAAAGCGTTCTCAGCTTTTGACTCGCATCAACGGCATTCGAAACCAACTCACGCAGAAAAATTTCGTGATCCGAATACAGATACTTTTTAATAATGGGAAAAATGTTCTCGGTACTTACACCAATATTTCCTTTTTGCATAACTCAGTATTTTGTAATGTTTGGTTGCATTTAAAAATTCTTCCTCCAGCTGGACAAAGCCTGTGCCAAAGCCCCGGGAGTGACAAAATAACAGTTCGCGCGCACATTATGGCAGTCCGCTTTTTGATTTACACAAAAACAGTAAACAGATTACCCAACTCCTTGTTATCTTTACAAGAAGATAAAAGGACTCAAGCAACAAACCGAATAACACCGCAAAAATGAAAGCAATCGCCAGAAAAGTAGAAAAAGCCATCATAATGGTGCTCATTTTCCTGATGTTTTTGGTCCTTATTACAGCCACCATAGATTTGGGACTGTATTTGTTCCGAAGCATCTACAATGCGGAATATTTTCTCATGGACTTTGATGCCTTAATCGATGTTTTTGGCGCATTTTTATTGGTGCTTATTGGCATTGAGCTGCTCGACACCATTAAAGTATATCTCCGGCGCAACCTGGTACATGTTGAGGTAGTGGTACTGGTGGCCATTATTGCACTGGCGCGGAAGATTGTAGTCCTGCGCATTGATGAGTACAGTGGAGAAATGCTTTTGGGTTTGGCAGCCATGATCACAGCTCTGGCTGTAGCCTATTATCTTATCCGCAGAGCGGGACTAATGGAGTATCAGATAGACAGCGACGACAACGAAAGAAGACCAAAGACCCAAATCAACAAAAACCTGGAAGAAAAATAAGCTTTATTAACACTTCGGCGCCATATTCCTGCATTTGGGGAACGAATTTTGCTTTTTGAGGATCTTATTAACAAGTATCCTTAAACTCTAAAGCCAATGAAATTCCTACAGGTTCTGCTGTTGCTAACCGCAGGCACCACGCTATGGGCTCAGGATGCCACCATCAGTGGCACCATTACCGACGCCAGCACCGGCGAAGCCCTACCGGCCGCCAGCATCTACAATTCGACCACCCTGCGTGGTACCTCCAGCAACGTTTACGGTTTTTACAGTCTGCGACAAGCCCAGGGGCCGCTTCCGCTGGTGGTCAGCTATACGGGCTACCAAAGCTTCACGGCCGACTTAAATCTGCGCCAGGACACGGTAATCAACATCCGACTAAAGCCGGTCATTGCCCTCGACGAAGTAGTGATTCAAGGTCAGGGCCCCATCGCCAATCTGCGCAGCACGCAAATGAGCAGCATACAGCTGAATCCTCAAAAAGCCGCACAAATCCCCATGCTGCTGGGAGAGTCCGACCTCATCAAAGCCTTTCAGCTCATGCCGGGTGTGCAAGGCGGCTCCGAAGGCACAAGTGGCTTTTATGTACGGGGCGGAGGGCCCGACCAGAACCTCATCCTGCTCGACGGGGTTCCGGTTTACAACGTAAACCACCTATTTGGCTTTATGTCGGTTTTCAACACCGATGCCCTGCGCGACGTAACGCTGATAAAAGGAGGATTTCCGGCCCGTTACGGAGGCCGCTTGTCCTCTGTCCTCGACATCCGCATGAAAGAGGGCAACAATCAGGAATTTAAAGGCTCAGCCTCCATGGGCATTTTGTCCTCCAAACTCACCCTCGAAGGCCCTATAATTAAAGACAAAACGGCTTTTATGTTTTCCGGGCGTCGCTCCTACTTCGACCTCTTATCCTACCCCATTCAAATGCAGAACAACAAAGACCTGGGGCCTGGAGAAAGTTTCTGGCTGGGTTACTTTTTGCAAGATTTCAACTTAAAAGTGAACCACATCGTCAACGACAGAAACCGGCTCTATTTGAGTCTCTATACGGGCAAGGACAAGTTTTACATGCGAGATAAATACAAGTATGAAGGCGGCTCTTACGGTCCGGATGGTTACCAGAACGACGACGTGGTTTCCTACAGCAACAACGACAAAGCAGGTCTCGAATGGGGCAATACCACCGGGGCCCTGCGCTGGAACAGCATCCTGTCGAAAAACCTCTTCGCCAATTTCACCGGCACACTCAGCAACTACCAATTTAAGATATTTGAGGACTACAAGGAAGAGCGTAAGAGTACCAATGAGCAGGAAAACGGCCAATCAAGCTATTACTACGAATACTACTCGCGCATCAGGGATTACGGGATAAAAGCAGATTTTGACTACCTGCCCTCTCCCAACCACTACCTCCGCTTTGGGCTGCACAACACCCTGCACAGCTTTTCTCCGGGCGTTACCGTAGCGCGCGACAATATGTTTGGCGAACAGGCGCAGGATACCACCTACGGAAACAAAGACATACTGGCCAATGAACTCATGCTCTATGTCGAGGACGACTTCCATATCGGCAAGCGCTTAAAACTGAATGCCGGTCTGCACTACTCCAACTTTCACGTACAAGGCACCCAGTACCACTCCCTCGAGCCCAGAGCATCGCTGCGCTGGATGCTCAGCGACCAGCTTGCTGCCAAGTTGTCCTACGCCAAAATGCAACAGTACCTGCACCTGCTGGCCAATTCTTCCATGGGACTGCCTACCGACCTATGGGTACCTGCAACCAAGCGCATTAAACCACAAAAATCCACACAAGTGGCGCTGGGCTTGTCGTACACCCCCAACAACAGTCTGGAATTAAGCTTGGAGTCGTATTATAAAAAAATGACCCAACTCATCGATTACGCGGAGGGCTCCAGCTTTTTTGAGCTGGACCGCGGCAACTGGGAAGATTTGGTGACGGTGGGAGAAGGCGAAAGCTACGGCATTGAACTGCTGGCCCAAAAGCACAACGGTCGACTGACTGGCTGGGTGGGCTATACCTTATCATGGACCAACCGAACATTTGCCGAGATTAATTTTGGGGAGACCTACCCCTACCGCTTCGATGCCCGCCACGATTTGTCGATAGTAAGCACCTTTAAAATAAGCGAGCGGACCGACTTTGGGGCTACTTGGGTGTACCGAACGGGCATGCCCTTTACTTTGGAAGACGAATCTTTTTACGGCACCGGCAGCTTTTTTAAGACCCCCGATGGTACCAATACCGATACAGGCGAAATTGACTATTTTGAAAAGCGCAACAACTACCGCATGCCCGATTATCATCGTCTCGATGTGGGCTTCAACTTCCACAAACAGAAAAAAAGAGTTTACCGTACCTGGAGCTTTGGGCTTTACAATGCCTATGCCCGCAACAACCCTTTTATGGTTTATCCCGATGAGCAGTGGGACGAACAGGGAACAACGACGCAACTCAAGCAGCTCAGCATCTTCAATCTGATTCCCTACCTGCGCTGGAGCATCCAATTTTAACCCAAAAGCATTTTTGTTATGAAAGCTGTAAAATCCATCCCGTTTCTCTTTATTCCCCTGCTGCTGATCGGCCTCTGCCTGGGCTCCTGCGAAAAATACGTCACCGACTTTGACTTTGAAAAGAAGGAGGCCCGTCTGGTCATCAACGCCCTGCTGAACCCCGACAGCGTTATTACCGTCCACGTCAGCACCAGCAAAACACTGAATCCACCTCGCCCCAGCTTCTATTTAACCGAAGCGGAGGTAAAGGTGTATGAAAACGGCAATCTGCTGGGCACCATGCTGCACGACAGCATGGGCTACTATTTACTGCCCGATGTACGTCCCCAGGCAGGCGCCACCTACCGCATTGAAGCCTCCGCAGAGGACTATGCCACCGCCTATGGTGAAACAAGGATTCCGCAAGGATTCCGCATCGAACAGATAGAATCGGAATTTCTACCCTCCTACCCGCTCTACGACGGTTGGGAACACCGCACTCAAGATTTGGAGGAATACCGCATCGTACTTAAGCTTCCGGAAGGTGTCGACACCTGGCACGGCGTGAGTCTCATCAGCGAGGGCACTTACACCTCCGAAGAATGGGAGTGTGTTACCTTGGATGAACCCTTCTTCAACGGCTACATGTGGACGCAGGACAGTTGTTACTGGACCGGAGACTACCTTACACAGAACTACCGTGGTACGACAAGCTCCATTGCCCCGCAGGACTTTATTCAGTTTCGCTCAGGCTGGTCTTACTTTGAAATGGGCGAGCGGGGTGTTGATAATTTCTACGAAAAACACTATTTTGGTCGCCCCGATAAGTACCAATCCCAGCTTTCCCTTCTGATCAGAACCAATGCCAACCCACCCTCGCAAGAGGACAATCAGCAACTTACCCTATACATCGACAGTTACAGCGAGGAACTGTACAAGCAAATGTACTCCCTGGCCCAGGACGAAGAGGTTGGCGACAACCCCTTTGCCGAAAAAATCAACATTTACACCAACGTTGTTAACGGCCTGGGCCTGGTGGGAAGCTTAAACAGCACAAGTCGCCTCCTGCCTCAGCCCTATTAATTTTCTTAAACATGAAAAAACTCACCCTTGGTCTTTTAATTGTACTCACTATGACGCATTGTACAACCAAAACGGAATCCGTCTCTGGTTCCATCATAAACGACGAGCACATCGGCACAGCCCTGGAACGCCTGACGGAAAAACATCCCCAGGCAGATCGGGATATGGCCGAAAAAGGCCTACGCCACGCCGCCTCCCTCTGGTGGGCTGAGGACGGCTCTGCGGAAGATTTCATTGCCTATTGCAGCGAAAACTTCCTCGCCGACGCAGTCGCAAAAGAACAAAGCTTTGCACAGCTCAGCAAGCATTTCGAAACCATCTGGGGGCATTTCAACAAAATGAGTCTCCACTTGCAGGAGCCGCTGCACCTCAAGTACGGGGAAGTGCTGCCCATCGATGCCCAATTTGCCGGATTTGATGCCGCCGCCCACCTTCAGGACGATCTGTACGCCAACAAAATAGCCTTCTTTGTAGCACTCAACTTCCCCTATTATTCGCTGGAAGAAAAGCAGGATTTGGGTGGGGACTGGAGTCGGTTGGAATGGGCCTATGCCCGACTGGGCGATGTTTTTACAGCGCGGGTGCCCGCCGCCCTGCAACAGGACTATGCCCGGGTGAGCGCCCAATCCGAAATGTACATCAGTCACTACAACATTCGCGCCGGTGAGTTGCGTAACAACGAAAACCGCGCACTCTTTCCCGAGGAGCTTTCCCTTTTATCGCACTGGAATTTGCGCGACGAGCTCAAGGCCAACTATCCGCTGGGCCAAGAGGGCCTGGAGAAACAGCGCATGATTTACGAGGTGATGAAACGCATCATCGACCAAAGCATTCCCGAGAAAATCGTCAACAACCCCGACTACCAGTGGAATCCATACAACAATGAGGTTTGGAAAGACGGCGAGCGCGTCGAGCTTGCCGCTGAACCCGACACGCGCTATCAGCACATCATCAATAATTTTAAGGCGCTGCAGGCTATGGACGCTTATTCGCCCCTCGACACCTACATCCGTCGGAATTTTGAAGGCAGCATGGAGATTGCGCAACCTGAGGTAGAAGCCCTCTTTATGGAGTTTTTAAGCTCTGAGGTACTGAAGCAAACGGGGGACTTTATTGCAGAGCGACTGGGCCGACCGCTGGAGGCCTTTGACCTGTGGTACGATGGCTTTAAGGCGCGCAGCACCATCAACGAGGACTTGCTGAGTGAGCAGACCCGGCAACGCTATCCCGATGCAGCTGCCTTTGAAGGGGACTTACCGCAGGTGCTGATGCGACTGGGTTATTCCCGGGAGCGGGCCGACTTCCTGGCCGGAAAGATTTCGGTGGAGCCGGCACGCGGCTCGGGTCATGCCTGGGGAGCCGCCATGCGCGGCATGCAGTCCTACCTCCGCACCAGGGTGCCCGACAAGGGGATGGACTACAAGGGCTACAACATTGCCATGCATGAGCTGGGCCATAATGTGGAGCAAACGATTTCGCTTTACAACGTAGACCACTATCTGCTCAACGGAGTGCCCAACACCGCCTTTACCGAGGCCCTGGCCTTTATCTATCAGAAAAGGGACCTCGATGTACTGGGCATGCCCTCAAGCAATCCGGCGGAGGAGGCCTTCCGAACCATCGACCTGCTGTGGTCGACCTACGAAATCATGGGCGTGTCTCTGCTCGATATGCGGGTGTGGAAATGGCTTTATGCCCATCCCGAAGCCAGCGCTGCAGAGTTGAAGGCCCAGACCATTGCACTGGCCAATGAGATATGGAACGATTATTTTGCACCGGTTTACGGCATTGAAGACCAGCCTGTACTGGCCATCTACTCGCACATGATCAGCTATCCGCTTTACCTGTCGGCCTATGCCTACGGCAACATCATTGAATTTCAGCTCGAAGACCATCTGAAAGGAAAAAACTTTGCCGACGAAACCGACCGCATTTACCAGTTGGGGCGCCTGACGCCCAACCATTGGATGCGAGAGGCGGTGGGTGCCGATATGGACATCCAGCCCATGCTTAAGGCAGCCGAAGCTGCCTTAAAAGAGGTTCGCGACTAGTGCACTTCATACGAAAAAAAAGAGCTGCCCCCAAAAGGAGCAGCTTTTTTTTGATGCTAAGAATGAACTACTTCTTCTTAACAAAGTAATAAACGATGGCGGTAATGATGCTGAACAGCAGAGCAAAGATGGTCCACAAAATCTTTGAGCCTGCACCCATTTTTCCTTTGGCCCAAACATCATAAATCACCCAAATGGCGCAAATAAGTGCTACCAGTCCAATAATAGTTTCCATAATACAGTTTGATTGGTTAAACATCTAAACTTAAACAAAATGCTTAAATAAACAAACCCTTTAATCTTTCAAGAATTTAAACTGGCAGCTTGTCTCGCCATCACTGATCCTTATAACGCAAACAGCGCCCACCCCCGCCTATAATTCCTTCCGTGCCCTGCGCTCCATGAGCAGCAGCGAATGGTAAATAAAACGATTTACGGGAACATCCACACCAAGCTTGTCGGCCAAACGAAGCACTGCCCCATTCTGATAATCGAGTTCAGATGGTTTACCTTCCCAAATATCGCGGGTGAGCGAGGCGGTGGTTTCCGGAGGAAAGGTATCAATAAGGGCCATTGTTTTGCCCACAAAATCCTCCTCAATAAGAACTCCTGAACGCCGGCCTACCATGGCCACTTCTTCAAATAAAGCCTGCATAATGGCGCGCGTCTCCTTACACGAGCGCAGCTCACCATAGGTAGACCTGGTCAATGCCAGGTATGCACTTACGCATATCGCAATAAACTTCTTCCACAAATCGGCTTCAATATGTTCGGAACAACGGGCTTTTATCCCTGCCTGCTCAAAAAGGGTCTTAAGCCGGGCAGCTTTGGTGTTTAAAGCGGGATCGCGGAAGCCATAAACGATGCTTGGTTCTACTGCTGTATGACGAATAACTCCGGGGCCCTCTACATAGCTGATGATGCGGCAAAGTCCCGAAAGCACCTGGTCAGCTGGCAAAGCTGCCGTCAGTTCCTCGGTAGCCAGCACCCCGTTTTGAAGCGGAAGGACAAGCGTCTCCTCCCCCATCAATTGTGCAATTTGAGGTGCAAGTTCTGCCACTTGCCAAGCCTTAACAGCCAGCAAAATCAAATCGGCCGGCCCGGCATCAGCAAGATTCGAAACAAAACGCGCCTGCCTGATCTGCACATCACCCTGAATACTTTTTAGTATTAACCCCTTTTTCTGCAGCGCCTCAAGATGTGCGCCACGGGCCACAAAACAAACATCGTTGCCCGCCTGGGCCAATCGCGCACCAAAATATCCACCTACGCCTCCGCTTCCGATAATGGTAACTCTCATACTATTGTAATTGGTCATAAAAACATTAAGCCAACAAATTAAACAAAAGCACCAGATAAGGATAAAATTTCTGCAAATATTTTTTTTCTGAAGCACATTTCATATATTTGACTCGTGAAATAATTATCGTTAGTACGGCAATCCAAAAGCGATAATCTGTCCACACAAAATTAATCTTTAACCCAAGCACCCAAATGATGAACATTACACACTCTTCTCGGGCACCCGCCTGTTGTAACGCACCAAACCTAGCAGTCTCTTCTACAACGGTGCAGAAAAATCCGTAAAATCCGGCTTCAACTTTCCACTAACCCACATTTTTAAAGCAAGATGGAATTATTAACATCATACTTATTATGGCCAATACTAGGACTTGTTCTTCTATTGATTGGCCTATTTATTCTAAAAAAACTAAGACTGCCCCAACTGAAAAAGACCCTGCTGAGTGTGTTGTTGGGCATTCTGCTGCTTTGCCTTCCGGCCCTGGCTGGATTCCTTCAATACCAATACATGCCACACGGCTACCTTTTGACCCTGATATTTGCCGGGTCCCTGGGTTGCATATTTGCACAGCTGCTCCTCCCGGCTTTACATCCCGACAAAAACTACGGGGTTGAACTCCTGATTTTAAGTCTGACCCTTCTGCCGGCCTACGGCTTATTTGTGCTGATTTTTAATTTGTGTAACGAATTACAGTACGGACTATGGGCAGGAGGAAGCCTTTTGGCCTTTATTTTTCCCTCGCTGTTCGTCAAAGCCCATCAAAGCTTCATTTCCATACCTGCAGAAGTATATCGTGTTTGGTACTACAACAACAACGAAACACCGGAAGAACCGGGCAGCATAGATTACAACGCACTTATCGTCCTGGAAATAGAGTTGATGAAGCGGATGGGAGATGCCCATCCGGTGAAAATAAAAGCCAAAGCGCCAAGAGACTTACCATTTGGTGTATGGTTCAAGCGACTTATCAACGATTACAACATAAAATCTCCGCTGGCTCCAATCGAGCACTTTTCCAAAGAAAGCGAGATGGGTTGGATGTTCTACACCCGTCCATCCTTATTCCGCTCAAAAAGACACATTGATTTCAACAAAAGTTTTAGAGAAAATAAAATAAAAGAGCGACGTACCATCATCGCCAAAAGAGTTAAAACGGAAACCACACCCAATCCCGCAAAAAAATGAAGAACAGCAACAACAAACTGGTCAATTGGCAAGACAGCATGAATGTGTCGGCCAAACACTTTTTACAAACCGAGAACTACTTTATTGAGGCCTTAAGGGATGTAAGCACCCAGGGGCTCAACAAGCATAATTTTGGTCTGCTCCCGGCCAACGGGCAACAACGCGACACCGATGGTATAAAAATCAGTGAACACCCTTCCGGACATATTGAAATCAGGCTTTTGCACTGCAATGCCATCACCCGGTCAGGCTTAAGAATAGCCTTTCATCCCGATCCGGAGAATCCCCTGGTTCGACGCCACGACCCCGCCAAAGATAAAGACCGAAATAAAGACCGGGAAATTACGCTTTGGGACATCATAGTTGTGGCGGACCCCTTTAAAAGGATTCCTACGGGAGAACCCGATCCGGAAGAAAACCCTCCCCGCCACCCTGACGCAGAAAACAATTACGATTTAATGGTTGTGCCATCAGGTGAAATTGACACCCTGGAGTTTGGCAATCACCACCTGATTATAGGCCGAATTCGTAAAAAAGGCGATCAATACGAGGTCGACCACAACTACATACCGCCCTGTACCTCTATGAACGCCCATCCTGAATTGGTGGAGTACCACAATAAATTTGCACACCAGCTGATTGACATTGAAAAGAATGCGCGCAACATCATTGCCAAAATATACAGTCGCTCCAACGAGACCCAACTGGCAGTCAACATCATGCACGTATGCCGCGACCTGCTGAGCTACCTTTCAGGCATTTACTTCAATTATAGAAATAAGGCCCTTTACATGGCACCGGTGGACACCATCAATTTCATCTCCACCCTGGCCCATACCCTATACATCAGCATTTCAACCATAAGCGGTCCACACAAAGAGGAATTGCTGAACTACTTTTACGAATGGAGCGATGTTACTCCGGGTTCCTTTGAGGACATGCTGGCCAGATCCATGCAAATACTCTACGAACATGGCAATATAAGAACGACTATGCTCGAAGCAGACATCCTTCTGAATACCATTGGCGAACTTTGGAGCAAGCTGAGCCAATTGGAATACATTGGTCAACACAAGGAGAGCATCGTGGTTTCAGAGACTTCGGGTTTTACCGCTCCCAAACAAAGCAAAGCAGGTAATTACAGCATTTTCGACTAAGCACACTTACAGCTATGCAAGCACAACCGACCATAAACAGCGCGCCCATCAACCAGGGAATGTCCGACTATAGGGCCGAGCTCATTGCTGCCCTATTGCTGGAGCAGGGTCTATCCATGGAGGAGCTGTTGATTATTCGTGATGGAGCCGGGAAACGTGGAGTAGCCAAGGACATTGCCAGTGTACAATACGGACGTTATAAGAATACCGACACCTCTTTGGTCATCCACACACGCCGCAGAGGCTTGTACGATCAACTGCCGGAGGGACTCTTTCACCGGACAAGCCCTTCTCCGGGCCAACGTTCAAAAGAGAGAATTCTGGCCGATATGAACAGGCAGCGTGCCGAAGAATTTTTCATTCGCAACTATTTTCGTCTGTTCGAAACAGAGGCAGATGCACATCGTGTTTTAGCCCAACAACTGGAACTGCATTACGACCGAAAGAACGAATATCCCGAATACGTTAGTGTTTTCAAACAATACTGGCCCATTTTAAAGGATATGGAAATCAGTAAGGCCGTATTATTTATGAAGCTGATTCCGGTTTTGCCCGAAATCCGTCTCTCGAAGACCAGGATAGCAAAAGCTGTGGAAATTATTCTGGATATTCCGGTGCGCATCAAAAGCAGAGCGTCCTCCCAAAGCGACCACTTAAGCAAGAGCACAAAAAAATTGGGACAAGCCGCCTTAGGCAGGGATTTTGTTTTGGATGGCATTTCGCCTTTGCACTTTACTGACTTAAGTATTGAAATTGGGCCCGTTTCACCGGAAAAGCTTCCTCTTTGCATGCCCGAAGCACCCATTCACAACATTCTCACCTTGTTACTGAACAACTTACTTCCGGCATCCTCCTCGCCCAAGATTCATTTTATAACCAGTCCCCTTCAGAACCCTTTTGTACTGTACAAAACAGGTGCTGGCAGAAACTTTCTGGGACGCAACACCTGGATTTCTTAACCCCCAATACCATGAAAGCAAAAAACAGAAAAGAAGTACTTCTGGCCTGGCTTAAGTTCATTTGTGTACTCCTGGCCACGGTAGCCACAGCCTTAGTGCTGTTGGTTGGTTTTGTTCACACCTCAAAAGTGGAACTCAAAAAAATAGAACAACAAACCCTGGCCTTCGACCGCATCTTCAGTCTCCAAGTTGAGACAACTGAAAGAGCAGACTCCCTGGTACTACTTACGCAACTACTTAACACCAATGAACGCATCAACGACCTTCATTTACAAGAAGTCATCAGCGATAAAAAAATGGGGCTGATGCTCCAACTCGACAAAATGCCCGAATCGGATGCCCGCTTGTACCGGATGCTTACGCAACAATTCAATGGCTTTTTAGATACCAAGGACAGCATCCGCTATATGCTTCAGGAAGAACAATTGATTCGGGAGGATCTGCTCAGATGCATCAACAACAATAAACTGGCTGCCCGTCGTTTGTCGATAGGCTCAGCCACTACCGGGGTCGAAAATCAAACAGAAAAACCATGAGTCAGAAAAAATACGTGAATTCAAAAGAAAAAAAACTGGGTTTTTTATATGTGACCCTATTGTTTCTTTGTCTCAGCGGCCTGTCCGTTCACCTGCTGTTTAAACACCAGCAACACTGGCTCAACATGCCCGACAAAACGCTTGTTATAAAGAAAATGGACCGCATTCTTGAGTTTCGGGAAGAACAAAACAAGCAAAGTCTGGTTTGTGACTCCATCTATCAAAAAATTAAGCGATTCCAACCAGGCATCAATGCCAGTTACGAAGAAAACGACATCAAATTCCTGATTAGCGATCTCCGGAACCAATACAACGAAAACACCTGGGACAACAGACATAAAGCTTTTGCTCAGGTAGCCGACTTGTACGAGATGTGGTTCATCGATAAAAAGAAGCTGTGGAGTGTAACACAAAACACCCTCACTTTTAAGCAAAACCTTCAGGACTGCGAAATTGGTCTGGAACAAAAAATCCAGGAAATCAACAACCTGCAAAAGTAAGAACCCCTTATACCCCTATCCAATGGCAAAATATTTAAAAATCACCCTCCTTCTTCTGGTCCTGTACCTGGTCGGATTTATGGTATTTCTACGGACTTGCTCCGACGAAAAAACCTTGCAAGCAGCATTATCGAGCCACGACATCAGCGTAAATGTGCCCCTTCATTTTTGCGACAGCACGCGTGGTGCCAAAAGCTGGCTATGGGAGTTTGGAAACAACGATCAGGCCAGAGAGAGAGAAGGCACATATATTTTCACCGAGCCCGGAAAATACCGTGTAAAACTAACCGTTGACCAAAAGTACGAGAAATACTTCCTGGTTAATGTAAGTGACGACTCTCCATTAAAGGAGCAAAGCCCGTTTATAACCATACACGGTCCCCAAACGGCCTTGCAGGACGAGTATCTTGTATTTAAGTCCGAAGGAGAAGCCAACATCTGGCGCTGGGAATTTGGAGAAAGTGGCCTTATAGACTCCAGGGAGAAAAACCCCATTTACGCCTTCCGCGAGCCTGGGGTATATGAGGTACTACTGACTACCGACAAAAACCACTACCCTGCCCGCCACAGAATTGAAATTCTCCCACGCTACAGCGACAACGACTCAACCGATGTCTTATCGCTCATTGCGATAGATATAAAAAGTAAACTCCAGGCTTTGGCCGATGGCAAAGCCTTCAACAGCAACTACAACTACATGCTGTCGCGCTATCTATGCAACAACCCATCAACTCTGGTGGTCGTCAACAACACCAAATACAACGATTTCTATTCGTACTGTCAAGGACTTAAAATAACTGGTAAAAGCAATAAAACGGCTATTGAACGCGTCGTAGTGGACACCCCTGGCGATGGAAGCACCGACTGCCTTTCCGTCATCTATGTGATCCAAAACGACCGTTACAAAGTGAATCAAAACGACCCAAGTCATGAACGCCCCTAAACTCTACCTCCTACTTATTGTCTCTCTTTTGGCGGCCTGTGCGCCGGTAAACCGTCTGACCCGCCTGACCGAAATTCCACGTGAGCATTCGATGAATTATTGTGCCACCGATTTAAAAGCGCCGAAATCGGTATTAAACAAGAGTGCCTGGGTGGTCTATTCAGACCGCGACAACAATGTAAGTTACCGAAAACCTGGAAGCAGACACAAGCAAAAGGACCTAAATTTCATGGAAGCCTTTCTGGTGATCGGCCAAAAAGGTGATTTTCTGCAATTAATTAAATATCAGCCAGATATCATCAAAGACGACCAATTAACCGATTTCAAAAAGGCGGAGTACTACGGATGGATACACCAATCCCGGATGCTGCTCAGCGCCAGTGCGGCCACCAATACCAGCAACAACTTATCCAACAAGCACCTTTTGGCCCTGACCGACACCACCGCTTTTCAAAAGACGGAGAGTTTTTTTATTAAAGACTCGATCAGACTTTTTAAAGACCCCAATCTGCGCATTGAGCATCAGACACTCCCTTTGCATGAGCTGGTGTACCTGATGAAATACTCAGACGATGGGAAAAAGGTTCTGCTCTCACGCAAAGAAAGCCTGCTTCCCGAAGAAGCAGAAAACGACATTCTCGGCTGGGTCAACAAAACAATGGTCCAAAGCCTTGGCCAACAATTGTTCTGGGATATGAAACCCATCTTAGCCAAATTAAAGGTCGACGATTTGTGGATGGTTCAGCCCGATATACTACCCTATTATCCGGTTTTTAACCGCCAGGGCGAAAAAGACTCGACCATTATTCAAACAGGTTTTTTTATGCCGATTGTCGACAAAACCGATAATTTTGTTTTTAATGTCAATGGTTCGTCCATAACTTATCGGCAGAGTAAAAAGATCAAAGAAAATCTGCAAAAAATAAACATTGTTTTTGTTATAGAAGCAGGTGCTGAAACCCTTGACAAATTCCCAACACTGGTCAATGCCATGCAAAACATGCAAACCTTGTTGGAGAGTAAATCCGACGAATTCAACTACCAATATGCCTCGGTCATTTCCATGGGAGATCAGGAACAAAAACTGGTGGTTGATTACAAGCCTTTCAGTCCCGATTTTGCCAGTATTTTAGAGGCGCTCATTGCACGATCGGCCAACATAGAAAGCTACCTTCCCTTAAAGAAGAATCAGGCTTGGCACGGTTTGGAAAAAGGAATTGAACTCTGCAACAACAACTCCGAGGCCACCCATGTCATAATCCTATTGGGAGAAACCGGCAACGACCAGGAATGGCCCGAAGAGAAACTTGGTAATAATCTGGCCAATTTCAACTGTCGCTTGTTGGGCCTGCAAATGTATGCCGGTCACGCCAACCATTACAACAATTTTGTCATTCAGACCAGTAACCTCATCAAAGCCTACGCCCCCAAGGTGGCGAAGACCAAACGAGAGGTCATCCTGTTTCCCTCCTTAATAAAAGAAGAAAATGCCTTTAAAGAAAGTCACAAAAACGCCTACATGTTGGATTTCCCCGACAGAAGCATGACCCAGGGCGCCATTCTTTTTCCAGAAAAAGAACAAAGCCTGTCACTCGACCTGATCACTTCCGCCATAGACACTTTTCTTATTCAGGTAAAAAGCGACAACAACCTCCTCGTGCAGAATCTAAATGAAGCATTTAAGACTTTTGGCAGCCACCGCGACAAATACGACCAATCGTTGTCCCAACATTTTTCTTTTGCCACAGAAAACAGCAGCATTCACGAGTTCAAATCATTCTTTTCACACACCCCCGGCTGGTTCCTGAGATCGTCCTTTTCAGTTAGCGACTCGGTCTTTTTTGCTGCAGACCAACACCCCGAGTACTACTTGCTGCTTTCCGGCGTTGAATACGACAACCTCTTATCGTTCATGGAGAAACTAACGGCCTTTGAGCTGGAAAAGAAAGAAAAGCTGCCGCTGTTTAGGAGAAAGAGCAAGAATACTGTAGCAACGGCAGATTGTGATTGTGAAGAACTCCAGCGGGGAAGCAGGGTGCAGGAAGAAGAGGACTACAAGTGGCGCTATCGCTCCACCCGAAAAACCAGAAAAGACATACAGGATTTGCTGCTGACCGAATTGCAGGAAAACAGTTATGATCCCCCCAAACAGCGTCATTTGAAAAAGCAAACTTTAAAAGCCGCATTGAACACGATTACCAATTCGCCCAACGAACTGGATACCAGCAATCCTGTGACCATCAAAAGTCTAAGTAAAAAACGAAGGATATCGGATGAACGCCTGGAGCTATTACTTGAATACTTTAACCTAAAGAAGTTGCAGCTCGAGAACGGTATCTCCGAAAAAAACAAATTTCAATCACTCGAGCAAGAGTATTTCTGGATCAACAGCAACGACTTACCCTAAAACAAAGAACACAATGAGCTGCAGTTAAAAAAGGAGTCGGACCCTAATGGGCCCGACTCCTTTTTTTGCCGCCACAATCCTTCCTGCTATAAGGAGAGGTCAGAAACCACAGCAAGCTCAGCTTCCTGCTGCTTCCAACTCAGTGTGCCCTGCTCATCCAATTCAGCAACCATAGTAGAGCCCTTGCTCAACTGCCCGCTGATAAGAAAACGGGATAAGGGTCGTCGAATGTAATTCCGTATGATACCGGAGACTTGTCGGGCGCCGTAGCGTGGTGTAAATCCTTTAAAAGCCAACATTTTTCTGGCTTCCTCCGTCACAACGAGCGTCACGCCCTGTTTCTCCAGAAGGGCATGAACGTCCTTCATTTGAATGTCAAAGATTTTCAGCAACACCTCTTCAGTAATCGGATAGAAGGGAACAATTTCTGAAAGTCGCGCCAAAAACTCCGGCCTGAAATGCGCCCCCATCACGTCCATCATTTCGGTGACGCTGGGTTGTTTTCCAGCCTCGCGCTGCTCAAGCAACCATTGACTGCCCACATTCGAAGTAAACAATACAATGGCATTGGAAAAGTCGCCTTCCTTACCCAAGCGGTCGTGCAACTTTCCTTCATCCATCACCTGCAAAAATATGTCGTACACCGAAGCGTGCGCCTTCTCTATTTCATCAAAGAGTACGACGGCATAAGGTTGCTGGCGTATCTTATTGACCAACATACCCCCTTCTTCATAACCCACATATCCGGGAGGGGCACCATAAAGCAAAGCAGCAGAATGCTCCTCCTTAAACTCCGACATATCGAAACGAATCATCGCTTTTTCGTCGTTGAACAAAGCCTCGGCCAAAGCCTTGGCCAGCTCAGTCTTACCCGTACCTGTCGGTCCCAGTAAAAAGAAGGAACCAATGGGCTGCCCAGGCTTATTCATACCACTGCGCGATTCAAGAATGGCGTCTACAAGTGATTTCAAAGCAGCATCCTGCCCCACCACCCTCTTGCGCAATAAATCTTCCATTTTCAATAAGCGCTCCCGCTCTCCCGACTGAATCTTCCCGATGGGAATACCGGTTTTATTGGCTACTACCGCCGCAATCTCCTGGGGCTGCAGTTCGGTGTGCGCCTCCTTACAAAAGGCTTGCAGTTCTTCGATCACCGCGCCCAAAAACGGCAGCCAGTCTTCCACACTGTTCAAAGTCTCCGGATCGGTCTCCTGAGTCAACATACCCAGCAAAACGGGACTTAAGCGACTCTGCATAGCCAGGTACAATTGACGCAAATCGGCCACCCGCTCTTCTTCGCTGCATTCAAATGCTCCCTCCACCTGGGCCAGCTCAGCCTGAAACTCCTGTAAATCGCCTTTTGAAGTCTCATTCATCATTTTCACAGCCGACATACTGCGGTCCAACAAATCGATGGCTGCATCAGGCAATTTTCGGTCTTTAATGTAGCGCTTCGACAAACGCACACACTCTTTTAATGCATCCGGCGATACTTTCAAACGATGGTAATCGGCATAGCGGGCCGAAACAGACTGCAACATCTCCACCGCCACCTTCTCGGCAGGCTCCTGAAGCATGAGCACCTCAAAGCGTCGACCAAAGGCCTGATCGGGCTCAATAATTTTGCGGTACTCATCCACTGAAGTGGCACCAATAACGATCAAGTCACCCCGCGAAAGTTCAGGTTTTAAAATACTACCTGCCCCACTGTTGCCAGATTTGGGATCGAGCAGGGTGTGAATATCGTCGATAAACAAGATGGCACGATGAAGTTTTCTCAGGTCTTTGATGATGCCCTTCAGACGGTCTTCAATCTCCCCTTTATAGGTCGCTCCCGCCACCAGGGCCCCATTGTCCAACTCATACAAAACCACATCTTCCAAAAAAGACGGCACCTTCTTATTGACAATATCCCAGGCCAGACCATCAACCAAAGCAGTCTTCCCCACTCCCGGATCTCCGGTAATCAGTACGTTGGGACGGCTGTGGCGACCGAGGATTTCGACCATCATACGATGCTCGCCCTCTCTCCCAACAATGGAGGAGCTGCTGCTTTCCCGCGCCAGCGCTGTTTTATCGATGCAATACTTCATAAGTGAAGTAGCCGGCATACCCGCCTCCACATCGTCGGCATCCATTCCGGGAAATACCGGAGCCCCTTTAGCCGGGCCTCCGGAAAGATAAAGATCCAGTATTTCATTTTCCCGGACGGGAAAACTCTTCAAATGTCCCACATCAAAGCCAATCCCGGGTTTTACCAAAGCAGTCAAAACACAAATGGGATTCACCTCCAGTAAACCCAACTTAATGCGCACATTGTCCGCCTCCTCAAATACACCGGCAATTTCAGGAGCAGCCACCATCTCTCCATGAACTCCCGATTTGGGCAAATCGTCTATGCGTACATCTGCCCATTCATCCATATAGGCCACATCCTTATCCATACTCTGCAAAAAGCCGGTCAACCCAATTTCCTTATGCAATAAGGCTTTTAACAAATGGGCAGAGGTATAGCAACCATTGCCCAAATCACGGGCCAAGCCCTGAGCAATACGGATACTTGTTTTAACCGATTCATTCAGATTTAAAAAATCCATTATCCTGTAATTTTAAACTGAAACAAAGCTCCAATAGCCGACACCTCTTCTGGTTACACAGAGGCATCAGCTATTGAAAAGAACTATTCAGAAAAGCGGCATCAACCCTGCTCGTACTCGCTGTTCCAGGTTGCGCCATCGTCTCCTTTAATACCATCCAGTTTAATTACAAAACTCTTGGCGGGGAAATAGGGCGTTAGATGAATATCCAAAAAGATGCGATCTTTTTGATTCGGATCCTGTTCAAAACGCTGGATACGAAACTTCTCAATAAGACGGTCGGGTCCTTGAACCCCATCAAGAAACTTAACAATTTGCGAGCGCAAATCTCTTTCCGTTTTGCTGCTCCAATTTTCAAAAGAACGACGGTTAAGAAAGTCGAACAACACCTTGGTGATGTAATCGAATACACGAACTACCGAATAGGTCTGTAATCCCAGATTATCGCCATTGAACAAGGTCTTTGCCGAAAAAGCCATGACCTTCCCATATTCATTAACCATAGGAATCAGGCCCATCTTTTCCAATTGGGAAATCTCACTCTTTTTCAATTGAAAAACAACGCCATCCACTTCATTTATTCCACCGAACTTTTTACCGGCAGTAACCTGCGACATAAGTGTTTTGTGCACCTTACCAGCAAGCGCGGCAGAGGGAGATACATGCAAATCATCCTCCTCGCCCAGTTCTTTATAGGCACCTCTACCAACCAACCAGTTACAACTCATGGTGGTGTTGCTTTTAAAGGTATCGCCACCAGCCAGGTTGGAGAGGAAAAACATTTCAACTACATCATCGGGTTTGTCCAAATCCGCAAAATCGGTGAAGAGCATCACTTTATTGTCGTGTGCAATTTTAGACCATTTTTCAACGACCTTGTTCGACCCCAAATAGCCAGGTAAAACCAGAAGAGAATAGTTCATCCGCAAGTCCAGCTTATCGAAATTCTGCTTTAACTCAGCGGCCACGTGGTCAATAAAGCGGGAGTTGTCCAAATCGGTCAACTGCTCCATAGAGGCATTGACCAGGGTAATATTGCTTACTTTATCCAGCTCTGTATTTTTATAAAACAGCATAACAGCCCGATAGGACTGCTCCAGAGAGCGCACGGCATTAACTGCCTGTAATTGGTTCTCCTGCAGCTTATCGGCAACGCTTACGCCTTTGGTTTTACACACCTCCAACATATCGGTGGTGGATTCACTGTTGCTCAGCAAATCAATCCAAAGATCAATTTTACTCCGAAGCGCACTGCGTTCTGCTGCTTTTTGCTCATCGGTTAGGAAAATCTTTTTCCGGGCTTTTCTTTCTGGATTAAGATTTTGAATGCCATCAACGGATGACTCCAAAAAATTAAAACCGCCAAAACGTGACAATTCATGGAGGGCAGAGGTCAGCACCTCCTGGCTGGGTTTTACCGCATCCGCCACCAGCACATCTTGTGAATCCTGTATTTTCGCTTGTTGAATTTTTTCACTTGCCATAACTGGTAATCTTAGTATTTGTATATTACATTAAAACAACTTTGTTTAATAGATTGTGAGAAACGCCGCTTTACAGTTAAACAATTTTGATAAATATTAGACACAACAGTCATTAAAATATCTACTTAATCAAAAAGTTCATATAGTAAATAGGGCGTCAGCGCACAACTAATCTACATCCAGCTCTTTTCGAAGCTCGGTTAAAGCCTGAATAAAAGCTTTCTTAGAAGCAGGATCCTCCAAAGCCTTTTGCAAAACCTTGTTGGTTCGAAGTTGCTTAATCAGGGAATCGTAAAACTCTTTCTGACGATTTAGTGACTTCAAAAAATCACTTTGCTCAGTCATGTTTTTTACACTAAAATCACCGACGTTCTGAAACTTAAAATTCTCCTTGACACTTTGTCCCTCCTCATCTTCAAACTCAACATCCACATTGGGTTTAAAGTGAGCAAAAACTTCTTCGATCGTCGAAAGATTTTGAACAACCTCAGGATTAACCGGGTCATCGGCGGTAAGTTTTTCAATTAGGAGCGTCCGATTTTCGGGGATATCGGCAATTCCTTCCGAGGCATCTACTTTAATTTCATTGCCTCCAATTTCATAATCTAAAATTCCCATAACATTGGTTTTGTGTTGAATGTAGAAACCTACACGCAACAGGGGTTAAGAAAATGAGGCCGCCTCAACAGTTTATACCGTACAGGAGTAACACCAAAACACCATCTTGAACCCAAAAGCTATGGGAGGCTTTTAACATCCCCTTGTTCTTATGGAGGAAAACCAGGGACGAATCAGGGTTATAGGATTAAGGTTCAGCATTCTGCATCCCCAAAAATCAGGGACACCATAAAAAATTGAGACAGCCTCTTCTGTTAAAAAACTCAACAGCGAAATACTGTCGTTGCTTCTGCCGGTCTACATAAAGACACGGACAGGTTTTTCAAAAGCAAGGGTTTACTTAGGCCAGTTTTGCTCAAACTGGGCACCGCCCATCTTAAGCACCTGAGCCGAAACAGTAAAGGAAGTTGTCATCGGACGTGAACCAACAACATCAATAGACTCTTCAAAAGAAACGATGTAACCGTTCTCCCAAAGCAATTCCTTCATTTTAGCCTCTTCGTCACCTTTCTTAAAGATGATGCTGCCCGAAATAGGCTTGAACTGATTTACCATCTGCTCCAAAATAGCAGTGTCTTCAGTTGATTCTACCTGTACACGGATTTTTCCACCATATACGTTAGATGCAGGACGTCCCTTGCTGTCAACGTCGCGCTCCAGTTTGTAATCGCAATCGAGTACATCGTACTCTTTGCCGGCCAATTGTAATGATGCCCTAAAAGCCATAAGATTTCAATTTAAAAATTAAACATTAAGAATAATTCAAGGTATCGCTCAGGCCTGATCATACCCAAAAACAACATCTCCTCATTAAACACCCGAAGGCATTGGGGAGAATTGTCGTCAACAAAATTAGGGATAAATAAAACAAAAAAGAAAAGTTTTATTTAACTTTGTTGAAATATTTTTTCACAAGGCAGCAGACAAATCAAATACTAAAAATTTTCATTTTGTTAACTTGAATGCTTAAGTGCTTTTGTCCACTAGAGTTTGACCCTATTTTAACAACACCCAACATGACCCAAAACCATTATCAAGCCCCTTTGCATTTCAAATCTCTTTTTGAGGACGGCAATCACCAACTGGCCCATTGTACTTTAATGGAGAGTATTGACCAACACCTCGAACTATTACTAACGACCTGTCCCGGTGAGCACGCATTCGATGCCGAATACGGCTGCAAAATATGGGACATGGATTTTGAGCGCGTACTGTCCAAGAGCCAGTGGGAAGAGACGTTCAGCAGCTACATCAAAGAAGCTGTAATAAATTTTGAGAAAAGAATTACTGAAGTAGAAATAAAAATCCTGATGAAGGACATTCAATGGGACGATGCCCTATTTAAAACCACGACTGTACGAAAAAGAGTAGAGGTAATCGTCATGGGCTATCTTCGTGAAAACGGACAAAAATGTGGCTTTCGCTACACCCTTTACATGGGCCCCCTGGCCACCGAATAAGTGAATAAAACATTCCCAATAAACCCAACATTATGAATTCGTTCAGTTACAGCAAGGAGAACATTAAAAACAGAATGTTCAAACGGGCTGCCGCCCTATGGGACATCAGAGACGTAGACAACCTCGATCCCATTGTAAGACTAATGATTGAAGCGCTTGCAAGCGAAGTATTTTCTCTCTCGGGTGAGATGCAGGATATGGAAGAGCGCCTGCTCAACAAACTGGCCTTACAATTGACCCCAACCGCCTTCTCAACAGCCATGCCCGCACACGGCATCGTCCATGCCCAGCCTTTTGAGCCACAGCTTCTCCTGCCTACCACCCATGAATTCCATTATAAAAATCCGGCACTGATGAAGAAGCACCACCTTAAGCGCATGGTGTTTTCTCCCGTAACGCCTTGTCTCTTGCACAACCTGAGAGTTGCCACGTTAATTGCCGATGGGGAAGTATATCAAATCAACGCCAAAAACATGAAGGATAAGATTCTGAGATTACCCCGGCACTCTCCCCTCTTCAATCATTGTCTCTGGATTGGGCTGGACACCGACGCTGCCGTGGACAATTTAAACAAGGTTTCCTTTTACTTCGACTTCCCTTATCTGGAGAATAAAGCGAGATATTTTCAGTTACTGAATCACACCCAATGGAGCCTTAATCAATCGCCGCTGACAATGCAGCCTGGTCTGCCCTTGTTAAACCCGGAGGAAAAGGAGGGCGACAAAGGCTTTTTACAGCACTACGACCTAATTCAAGGCCTTCAGAAAGAAATACTGGCCCATTACAACAGCCGCTACCTGACGGTTGCTGAAAACCGCCCCATTAAACCCGGCGACAAAGCCTTATTGCCGGAGGAATTGGACGAATTGTTCGACAAGGGCTTAAAAGCCAGCATGGATCAGGATCTTTTATGGATCAAAATTCAATTCCCCCCGCACATCAACAACCAGGTTATTCAGGAAACATTCATCAGCTGTAACGCCATACCGGCCGCCAATAAGTATCTTCAAAAAACAGACCGACGGGTAGATACCATCAACAGCATTATCCCGCTTACCAAAGCAGGGAATGAAGCACTTTTGACAGTTGATCGTGTAAGCGATGAAAAGGGAAAAATCTACCTGGAGGATAAGGCGGGCGGGTTTCACCCTTCTATAAACGGAACTTATGCGCTGCGACGTGGCGGAACCGAACGATTCAGTCATGCCGACGCACGTCTTTTCTTAACCCGACTATTGGATTTAATGCGCGACGAAAGCGTAGCCTTTACCAATGTGGAACGCGATACGCTGGACGAGAATACGGCATCTATGTTGAAGCACATCAACCACCTGGAGCATAAAATAAACTTAAAGGGAGATCGGGAGGACTTGCCTTCCTACTTAATTATCGACCAC
This sequence comes from Geofilum rhodophaeum, assembly GCF_002210225.1. Classification (GTDB taxonomy): domain Bacteria; phylum Bacteroidota; class Bacteroidia; order Bacteroidales; family Marinilabiliaceae; genus Geofilum; species Geofilum rhodophaeum. The sequence goes on from NZ_MWUJ01000011.1 coordinate 91,834, forward strand.
AAAGAAAAAGAGTCCCTTTATGTGGAAGCCACCTACTGGTTAACCAACGGGCCCCTGGCTAACGGACTTAATGCATCAGAGCCTTTAAGTTACAATGGAGATGCCGAATTACTGCCCACCACCATACAGTTTCTTTCTGCAACGCGTGGAGGAAAGGATGCCCCAAGTATGGAAGAAAAGAAACGACGGTTCAGAAACATTCTGATATCCCGGGGAGCCATATACTCTGTAGAGGACATTACTTCCTTTTGCATGGCACAATATGGACATCTCATCGACCAGGTTAACATCAAAAATGGATGTTCGGTAGGTCAAAAGCCGGGCGAAGGTTTGGTAAAAACCATTGACGTGCACCTCAAATTAAAGCAGGCTCTTCCCGACCATGAAGCGGAAGAACTGAGCTACAACTTGCTCACCAGCTTAAAGGCCAAATCACCGGAAGATTTCAATTTTCGTTTATTTGTGGCTGCGTAAGTAGCCACAAATAAGAAACTTTTCTATCTTGCCATTGATGGAAACTGCACGTTTTAAGAATGGGCTCTTGAAAACAGCCTTCCTCGCACTGATGCTGCTGGCGTCAGAGAGCTGTGCGCCCCGTGTTTACGGCTCGCATACGTGGGAACATGTTGAACAACGCAGAGATCTCAGCCAACTGGAGCGCTTTCTGGAGCAGGGTGCCGGACAGCCCCTTGCTACCGGGGCATTAAATGCGGAGGCCTTAATAAACACTGCCCGCAGTTACCTGGGTGTGCCCCATTGCATGGGCGGAACCACCCGGCGTTGCATGGACTGTTCGGGACTCTTGCACACCAGTTTTAGAACCCACGGCATTGATTTCCCGCGCAGCTCGGAAGAACAAGCGCGCTACGGCACAATAATAAGTGACCGAAAGCAGCTGAGGCGAGGCGACCTGGTCTTTTTCATCCGCTCGTACAACACCAGTAAGTTCATTACCCATTCGGGCATTTATCTGGGCGACGACCAGTTTCTACATGCCTCCTCCTCGCAAGGAGTTACCATTACTGCTTTGAGCAATCCATGGTGGAGCGAGCGCTTTATTTTTGGAAGCCGGGTGTTCTGACCTTCCCCCATCGACGAACAAAGCCTCCGTCTGGATCAAATCGTTTGGCCTGGGTCTGCAGATTGAAGCGCCGGTTAACCCGGCTGTCGGTGCCTCGTCCCGACTGATAGGCCCAGTTGCCGTAGTTGTTGTACACCTCGTAATCTACCAGACGGTTTTCAAACCAGGCGGCACCCCACTGCCAGTTTACCTGTAGAACCTTGCTCAGATGGTAAGCCACCAGCATGCGACCGCGATTGCTCATAAAGCCGGTAGCATTCAGCTCGTGCATCAGCGCATCGACCAGTTCCTCGCCCGTCTCACCCAAACGCCAGCGCTCAAAGGTTTCTTTATCGTCGAACATTTTAAGTGGCGCACTACGCAGACCTTTGGGCCAGAAGAAGCGGCCCCCGTAACGCATGAATAAGTAGCGGAAATTGTCACGCCACAGCAGCTGTTCCCGCAAAGACTGCAGCGACGCCACTTCCTCTTCATTTTGTGCCCTCAAATTTTCCAAACCTTTCCAGATAAGGCGGGGCGACAAGCTGCCATTGGCCAACCAGGGACTCAGCCTGGAGGAGAAATGATCCCCCTCTAAATAATTTCGGGTTTGGTCATAAGTCAAGGCCGCACCCGATTCCAGATAGTACTTTAGAGCGGTCCGACCTGCCGACTCCCCTCCCACCAAAGCAACGCCTCCTTCGTAAGTGGGCACAACCACCTCGTCCACATCCATAATACGGCGCCCCAAGACAGCCGGCAAGTCTCCGGGAATATAGAAGTTGTATTGCTCCGCTTCGGGAAGCGACTGCACCAGGGGCCCCAGGGGCAGCACCTTATTCTTAAAGGCAGTATAATAAAACGGGGATTTATCGACGCTAAAGGGAACCGTGTCGGGCGTAAAAAGCAGACTGCCGGGCACCAACTGCAAATTCGTCACCCGCGCAAGGGCAGCCTGATCGATGAGTTCCTCCCAGGCGTACTCCCTTTGCGCCACCACACCTTCGGCTCCGCTCCATACCAGCACTTGCTGCAAGATCTCTACCACCTTGCCTTTAAACACCAACAGACGTCCACCCCGCTCGGCAATTTGTCCCCCCAGCGCCTGCAGACTCTCCTCCAGGAACTTTCTGCGTTGCGGTCCCATACGGGCAAAACCAAGAGGGTGCTCCTCATCAAAGCGAGCGTCCCATATGTAAATGGGCAAGACAGGGCGACCGCTGTCCAGAGCCACGCAAAGGGCCGGCTGATCGTGCAGACGCAGATCGTTACGAAACCAAAATACAAGGGGACTTTGCTTCATGCTTGTTCAAACATTTAAGTACAAAACTTAAACAACCAGAGGGCGCTTAGGTTGAGAATCTCCCCCAATTTATTTTTTAAAAATAAAATACACGGCCAGCACCAGAAAAAGAAGGCCCACTGCATGATTCCACCGAAGGGGTTCGGACTTAAACACCAGAACTGAAATCACCACAAAAACGGTAAGTGAAACAACCTCCTGTATCACCTTCAGCTCCAATAAATTAAAAGGACCTCCATAATCGCGAAAACCGATGCGGTTGGCAGGAACCTGAAAAACATACTCAAAGAGCGCTATGCCCCAGCTGATTAATATGATGGCCACCAAACCCAGGTTGGCCGACCATTTCATTTCATGAAACTTCAAGTGCCCGTACCAGGCAAAAGTCATAAAGGTATTGGATGCCACCAGCAACAATACCGTAAACAAACCTTTGGTCAACATACCTTAACCCACCTAAGCCACCACCATTTTCTTCTTCAACTCCAGCGCCCTGGCTTCATCGATGAGCCGACGCACCAGTTCGAGCGAAAAGGCCATGGCAGCTCCAACGCCCCTGCCGGTGATGATTTTCCCATCGCAGACAGCAGGCTCTTCGAGGCACTGGGCCCCATGGAGGTGCTTTTCAAAACCCGGATAACAAGTCGCCTTGCGTCCTTCCAGCAAAAGCATTTCTCCCAGGATCATCGGTGCTGCACAAATGGCGGCCAGCCATTTATCTGCTTCATAAAAGTGGCGAATCAACTGCTTCACCTTTTCTTGTGCTGCCAGGTTGGTGGCACCGGGCAATCCACCGGGCAACAACAGCATGGCGGCTTCCTCCACCCGCACATCGTCTAAAAAGCAGTCGGTCTTTACCACCACCTGATGAGACCCCTGCACGTAGGGCGAACCCGTAGTCGATACCAACAGCACCTCTATACCCGCGCGACGCAACACATCCACCGGGGTAAGCGCCTCCACTTCCTCAAAACCGGAAGCCAATAAAACATAAACACGATTCATAACAACAATGGTTTATAAGTCCTGACTAAGATATGTCCATACAAATGCCAAATATAAGCAAGAAAGTGTTTCGAACCCTGACACTGAACCATTTGTTTGTCCGACCGTTTTAACTTTGGGAATTTTGTAATCTGTCGTCAAATGCTATTTTTGCAGATTCGTTAATACAACAACCGTATGTTACAAAACCGTGGAGAGCAACTGGCCATCGCCTATGGCAAGGACCAGATATCGTATGGCAACTTATTTGCTAAGCTGGAACTTTATTCCGGCTTGTGTGAGATGGGAAAGGGAGAACGCGTTGTCGTTTTTTCGGAAAACCGCCCCGGCTGGTTTTATGCCTTTTATGCCATTTGGAAACAGCAGGCAATTCCTGTACCGGTAGATTTCATGGCCACCGCCTCTGAAGTCGCCTACATCTTAAAGGACGCAGCCCCTGCAGCAGTTTTCGTTTCGGAAAGCAAACAGGCCCTCATGCAAGCGGCCATTACAGAAGCCGGAATCCTTACCCAGGTGGTCGTCATCGACCCCCACGAACCCCTCCGGTCCGACGAGCTTTCAACCGGAAGCTTCCCCAAAGCCGACCCACAAAGCACGGCGGTCATCATTTACACCTCCGGCACCACCGGATCGCCCAAAGGCGTCATGCTTTCGTACCAAAACCTCCTGGCCAACATCAACGGCATCTCCAACGTAATTCCCATTTACACTCCCCAATCTCGTGTCATGGTATTGCTGCCGCTGCACCACGTTTTCCCGCTCATGGGCAGCCTCATCATTCCCCTCCAGGTAGGCGGCTCCGTAGCCATCAGTCCCTCCATGACCTCCGAGGACATTGTGCGTACGCTCAACGAAAACAAAATCACCATCATCATTGGCGTACCCCGCCTCTACGCAGCCATACGCAAGGGCATTGTCGATAAAATCAACAAAAAGGCACTTACCCGTGGGCTCTTTGCGCTGGCCCGCAAAATCAACTCCCAAAAGTTTTCACGCCTTCTGTTTGGAACGGTGCACCGTAAATTTGGCGGAGCAGTGACGCATCTGGTATCCGGAGGAGCGGCCCTCGACCCCGAAGTGGGCGGCGATTTTAAAACCCTGGGTTTTGAAGTACTCGAAGGCTTTGGCATGACCGAAGCCGCCCCTATGATCACCTTTACCCGACCAGGCCGGGTTCGCATCGGCTCACCCGGCGAAGCACTTCCCGGCACAGAAATTCGCATACACGAAGGAGAAATTCTCAGTCGTGGTGCCCACATTATGCAAGGCTACTACAAGCGCCCCGAAGACACCGCCGAAGTAATTAAGGACGGCTGGTTGCACACCGGCGATTTGGGGAACATCGATAAGGACGGCTTTCTTTACATTACCGGCCGTAAAAAAGAGATCATTGTCTTGTCCAACGGCAAAAACATCAATCCCACCGAACTCGAAGAAAAGATTTTGGTTTCGGATCTGGTGAAGGACTGCGGGGTGTTTTTCCGGGAGGGACAATTAAATGTGGTCATACTGCCCGAAGACCCTTCCACCACTCAGGAACAACTGCGGGAACAAGTCCTGGAGCCCCTCAACCAATCGGTCTCGTCCTACAAACGCATTTTTCAGCTCTTTGTTACCGACAGCGAATTGCCCCGCACGCGACTGGGCAAGCTGCAACGCTTCAAACTCAGCGCGTTTGCCCTGGCCAATGAAGTGGACCAGGAGCAGGAAAGCACCGAAAGTCAACTGAGTGAAGAATTTCGCATCATAGCCGACTTCATCGAAGTAGAAAAAGGCAAGAAAGTACGCCCCACGCACCACCTCGAACTCGACCTGGCGATGGATTCGCTCGACCGCGTTGGTCTGCAAGTCTACATCAAACAAAGTTTTGGCGTGGACATAGAAGCCTCGGAGCTCAGTAATTTTCCATCGGTTAAAAACCTGGCCGACTATGTGGCAGAAAAGAAAACCCACATGGAGGACATCAAAATCAACTGGACCGACATCCTGCGTGAAAAAGTGCACTTTAAAATGCCCGTTTCGTGGTACCCGACCCGACTCATGATGCGCCTTTCTAAACTGGGCTTCATGCTCTACTTCCGTTACCGCTCTAAAGGCATGGAGAACATCCCCGAAGGTCCCTGCATCATTGCGCCCAACCACCAGAGTTTTTTCGACGGACTCTTTGTCACCTCTTTACTGCGGACCCGTCAAATCGGGAAGACCTACTTCTACGCCAAAGCCCAGCACGTAAAGGCTCCCTTTGTGCGCTTTTTGGCCAACAAGAACAATGTAATTGTGGTGGACCTCAACCAAAACCTGAAAGAATCCATCCAAAAATTGGCAGAAGTCCTGCGCAACCAAAAAAACCTGATTATTTTTCCGGAAGGCACCCGCTCAGTAACCGGAAACATTGGCCAATTTAAAAAGACCTTTGCCATTTTGAGTCGCGAACTCAACATCCCGGTCGTTCCGGTCGCCATCAAAGGAGCCCTGGATGCTCTGCCCAAAGGCAGCATCTTTCCACGGCCATGGAAAAAAGTACAGGTCGAATTTCTCCAGCCGGTTTTCCCCGAAGAAAACAGCTACGAACAAATTGCCAACACCGTACGAAATCGCATCATAGAAACCATGTAAAATGACCGGAACCCTGGTAAACGCCGCAGCCATTCTTGTAGGAGGCAGTATTGGACTGGCTTTTAAAAAGAAACTTCCCCAAAGCGTAATCGATGTGGTATTTCAAGGCATAGGCCTTTTTACCATTGGCATGGGTGTGGCCATGTTCATCAAAAGCGAGTGGCTGCTCGTTGTAGTCCTCGCCATTTTGGCCGGAGCCATTACCGGCTCCCTCTTACAACTTAACCGCCGCCTCGAGCAGGCAGGCAATAAATTTCGCCAGCGTTTCACCGGCACCGGCGAAAACTTTGTAGAAGGAATGATCACCTCCTTTCTGCTCTTTTGTATGGGTGCCATGACCATTCTGGGTGCCATAGAAGAGGGACTCGGTCAGGGTGCAGAATTACTCCTTACCAAATCCATACTCGACGGTTTTTCCTCCATTGCCCTGGCGGCAGCCCTGGGCATCGGCGTGCTGTTTTCAGCTGTGCCCTTGCTGCTCTTTCAGGGAGGCATCACCCTGCTGGCCTTTTGGCTGGGCAGCTTCTTCGATCCCAGACTCATTACCGAGCTGTCGGCCACCGGGGGACTGCTCCTGGTGGGCTTAGGCTTAAATATTCTTAAAATCACACGCATTCAGGTAACGGATTTGCTTCCGGCACTACCCTATGCCCTGCTTTTTGCCTATATTTACAGCCGTTTTGTATAACCAAACAACCCCTCGACTTGGAACCAACGGCTAAAGAGCGACTCGTCGCACTGTTCGAACAATGGTCGGGCCAGCAGCTGGCCGCCCTCAGTGAACTGCCTCCCTCCGGCTCCTACCGGCAGTACTACCGCCTCAGCGGAGCCTCGGTAAGTGTCTTAGGAGCCATCAATCAAAACATTAAAGAAAACAGAGCTTTTTTAGAATTCAGTCGCTTCTTTCACGAAAAAGGTCTTCGCGTACCCGAAATTTACGCCGTCGACGCCGATATGGACTGCTATCTTTTGGAGGACCTGGGCAACACCACCCTTTTCGACTGGCTGTCGACCACCCGCAACGGACGCGAAATCCCCAATGAAATTGTTGCCTTTTATAAAGAAACACTGAGTCATCTGTTGGCATTTCAGGACCTGGGGCGCCAACTCGACTTTTCCCTCTGCCATCCGAGAGACCGATTTGATAAGCAGTCGATGCTCTGGGATTTGCATTATTTCAAATACTACTTTTTAAAACTGGCCCGTATCGAGTTCGACGAACAAGAACTTGAAGACGACTTTCATCGTTTTGCAGACTTTCTGCTGCAGGCCGACAGCTCCTGGTTTTTGTACCGCGACTTCCAAAGTCGCAACATTATGGTGGTGGATGGGAAACCCGCCTTCATCGACTACCAGGGCGGTCGTCGAGGCGCCCTGCACTACGATTTGGCCTCCCTGCTTTACGACGCCAAAGCCGATTTGCCTCAGGAACTGCGTCAGGAGCTGCTGAACCACTACATACTGGAGCTGAGTCGCCGCCACAAAGTAAACGAGGCCCAATTCCGCGACCACTTTAACGGCTATGCCCTCATTCGCATCATGCAGGCGATGGGCGCCTATGGCTTCAGAGGCTTCTACGAAAAAAAGGAGCACTTTCTAAAAAGCATTCCTTTTGCCCTTGAAAACCTGCGCTATTTAATGCAGCAGCACAACCGGCAGAAAGAATTCCCCAGTCTGTGGCAGGCCTTGCACGAAGTGGCCCACAACGAGCGACTCCTGCAAATTTCTTCCGAATCGACCCTCACCGTTACCATCAACAGTTTTTCTTACCGACGGGGCATTCCCATCGACTTCAGCGGAAACGGCGGCGGCTTTGTATTTGATTGTCGCGCGGTGCACAATCCCGGTCGCTACGAAGCTTACCGCGACAAAACGGGCAAGGACCCCGAGGTCATTGCCTTTTTCGAAAAGGAAAATGAAATGAAGGATTTCCTGGAAGGAGTCGGGGATTTGGTCGATCGGTCGGTGGACAAATATATCGAACGCGGCTTTAAACATCTTATGGTCAATTTTGGTTGTACAGGAGGGCAGCATCGCTCTGTGTATGCCGCAGAACGTTTGGCCATCCACCTGAAGAACAAATACCAGGTGAACATTAAATTGCGCCACATTGAACAGGAAATGAAAAAAACCTAAAAAAACATACTAAGCAGCTATACGATGGACAACCTATTATCCTTATTGATTGCCCTCATCTTCCTGGCAGGTTTTGCCACTCCGCTGATCCACAAACTGGTCGGCAAAAAAACAGGCCTTCTTTTGGCCATCGTTCCCCTCACACTTTTTATTGTACTGGTACTGGAGCTTTTGCAACTGCCCCCTCGTGAAAGCGCTCTGCTCCAAACCTCCGTCAGTCTGCTGCCGGGTATGGATTTTGCTTTTCGCATCGACGGACTCAGTCTCATTTTTGGTTTACTCATAAGCGGTATCGGGACACTCGTGCTGCTTTACGCAGCCTTTTATATGGCCAAATACGAGCGACAGGCCCACTTTTTCACCTACCTGACCCTTTTTATGGGAGCCATGATCGGACTCGTTTTCTCCGACAACCTCATGGTGCTTTTCATATTTTGGGAAATTACCAGTGTCGCCTCCTTCTTTTTGATTGGGTTTGACCACCATGTCGACAAATCCCGGCAGGCCGCGCTGCAAGCATTGCTGATTACCGGATTTGGGGGACTCTGCCTGCTTTTCGCGGTCATCTTAACCGGCAACATCACCGGCACCTATGTCATCAGCGAGCTCCTGGAGCAAAGCATTCACTTGGGCAATCATCCCCAATACTACCTGATACTCTCGTTGGTTATCTTAGGCGCCATCACCAAAAGCGCCCAGTTTCCCTTTCATTTTTGGTTGCCCGGAGCCATGCAGGCGCCAACCCCGGTGAGTGCCTACCTGCACAGTGCCACCATGGTCAATGCCGGGGTTTTTCTGTTGATGCGCATCTACCCCATTATGGGCGGAACCATGCCCTGGAAGTATGGCCTCATGATTACCGGAGGCATCACCATGTTTTTGGGCGCATTTTTTTCGATGGGACAACGCGACTTCAAACGCATTTTGGCCTTTACCACCATCAGTGCCCTGGGCACCATGATTTTACTTATCGGTATCGACACCACCAGTTCGCTGAAGGCCGCACTGGTCTTCTTTATTGTACACGGATTGTACAAAGGCGGGCTCTTTATGATTGCCGGCATCATCGATAAAACCACCGGGACAAGAGACATATATGATTTGCATGGACTGGGGCGGCAATTGCCTCTCACCGCCGTAGTCACTCTGCTCGCCCTGGTGAGCATGGCGGGTCTTCCCCCCATGTTGGGCTTCCTGGGTAAAGAACTCATTTACGAGGCCAAAATGCAGCTGCCTGATGTGGCCTGGCTGGTGCTGCCCCTGAGTGTCGGAGCCAACATAATGATGGTGGCCATTTCCATTACCGTCTACTACGAACTCTTTTTTCGTCGTAAAAACAAGGCAGTCATCACCCTCAAGTACCGCGAAAGGGAACTGCCTTTCTATTTCTTGGCAGGCCCCGTGCTACTTGCTGCTGCGGGTTTGCTGCTGGGCATCAGTCCCACCTTTCTCGAATTGCCGGTAGGCAACGGCCTCTTTTTCATGGGCACCCTCACCGAAAGCATCCATCTTTCGCTCTGGCATGGATTCAACGAAGTGCTCTTGCTCAGCATTTTCACTGTACTTTCAGGCATCAGCGTTTTTATACTACGTGCACCCATCACTCGCTTCATACAAAAAATGGTCAGGTGGTTCGACCAGTGGCACCTGCCCACCCTGTTTGCCCAACTTATCAACAAATACCTGACCGCGGCAGCCAAAAACACCAACTTGCTGCAGCACGGCTACCACCGCTTTTATCTGCTCACCTTTTTCCTGGCTGTGATTGCCCTAATGGGACTGCAAATTTTCCGCATCACCGAAATTGACCTGCCCGAGCTGGCTGCCAGTCCCATAAAGATACACGTCGCCCTACTCCTGCTCATCTCTGCAGGAGCAGTCATCTATGCCGTTTTCTCCTCCTCGCGCCTCTCCGCCATCCTGGCCATGGGCGTAGTGGGCTACGGCATCGCCCTCTTGTACCTATACTACGGGGCCATCGACCTGGCCATCACCCAGTTTTTATCGGAAACTGTTTTGATGGTACTTTTTGTCATGGTCATTTATTACCTCCCTTCCTTTGCGGTCCTGTCCAGTCGCAAATCACGCCTGCGCGACGGACTCATTTCCCTGGGCGTCGGCACCTTCATCACCCTGGTGGTGCTTAAAGCCAAATTCTTGAATTTACAAACCCCCATTTCAGAATATTTTGCCGCAACGGCCTACACCGAGGCACACGGGCGCAACATTGTCAACGTAATTCTGGTCGATTTCCGGGCCCTCGATACCATGGGCGAAGTAACCGTACTCATTCTGGCTGCGGCAGGTGTATATTCGCTTTTCCGTTTTCAAATCAAAACCCTGAAAAAGAAAAAACAAAATAAAGCATGAACAACATCATCCTCGAAAAAATAGCACTGCTCTTCCTGCGGGGCATGGCAATCATGTCGGTATTTCTATTGCTGCGCGGCCACAACAGTCCCGGTGGCGGCTTCATAGGCGCCATTGTACTGGCCATCGGCTTTATTTTTTACAGTATGATTTTCGGTTCCGAACGCATTGAGCGCATCCTCTATTTTAATACACGCATTTGGATGGGGATCGGACTGGGTTTGGTCTTGGTCGCCGCCGTTTGGCCTGTTTTTTTGGGTCTGGACCCGCTTACCGGACTTTGGTACACGGGCAACTGGCCGCTCCTGGGTGAAATACACCTGGGAACCCCCTTGATTTTCGACACCGGCATTTTTATAGGGGTAGCTGGACTCATTCTTTCTGTAATCATCACCATAATGGAGGTTCTCAAATGGAATACATAATTGCAATTTTTATCGGCCTACTATATTCCTGCGGGGTTTATCTGGTCTTGCGCCGCAGTATCGTTAAAGTCATTCTGGGCGTTTTTGTGCTCAGCAATGCCACCAATCTCATCATCTTTTTATCGGGTGGCATCACACGTGGCGGCGCGTCCTTCATTCCCGAAGGTGCCGAAACCGTAGATCCGGCCACCATTTCAGATCCCCTGCCGCAAGCATTAATTCTCACGGCCATCGTCATCAGCCTGGGCATATCTGCCTACATCCTGGCCCTCAAATACCGCTATTTCGACGTAACCGGCACCCACGATCTGGACCAACTTAAAAACACCGACCAACGATGATATTGTTTGCACTACTACTTATTCCGTTCACCTACCTGATGCTGGCCCTCCTGATCAAAAAAGCAGGCATCAAAAAAAGGCTGGCCCTGGTCTTTTCGACACTCAACCTACTGTGGGCCATGGCCTTGATACCCATTGTCCAGTTTAAAGAAATCATAGTGGTGCAAATGGGTGGCTGGAGTGCCCCCTTTGGCATTTCCCTGGTGGCCGACCGCTTCAGCGTACTCATGCTGCTGGTCACCGCCTTCATCTTTTTTCTCACCACGGTGTACGCTACGCAGTCGGTCGACAAGGCCCGACGGAAAAACGGACACTTCTTTTTCACCTTCGGGATACTCATGGGAGTCAACGGCAGCTTTATGGCGGGCGACCTTTTCAACCTTTACGTATGGTTCGAAGTCATGCTCATGTCCTCCTTCATTCTGGTGAGCCTGGGTGGCGAACGCAAGCAGCTCGAGGGTTCCATCAAATACCTGATTCTCAATCTCATTTCCTCGCTGTTTTTTGTTGCAGGTATTGGCTTGCTCTATGGCAAACTGGGCTCGCTCAACCTGGCCGACCTGTCGCAAAAAATGGAGCTGGCCCGGGCCAATTTGGCCGTACTTAATCCGGCGCTCATACTCATTTTTGTAGGTTTTGCCATCAAAGGAGCACTCTTTCCCTTCTTCTTTTGGCTGCCCGCCTCGTACCACACTCCGCCCCCGGCAGTAACGGCCTTATTTGCAGGTCTGCTGACCAAGGTTGGCATCTACTCCCTCATTCGTTTCTACACCCTCTTTTTGTACTACGATGCAGGCTTTTGGCAGCAGGTAGTCCTTTGGATGGGCGCCCTTTCCATGGTTATTGGTGTTGTGGCCGCCTCCTCGCAATACGATTTTCGAAAAATTCTGTCCTTCCACATCATCTCCCAGGTGGGCTATGTGGTCATTGCGCTGGGCTTCTTTACCGAGGCTGCCCTGACCGCCGCCATCTTTTTTCTGGTTCACAATATGCTGTCGAAGACCAATGCTTTTTTGGTAGCCGGATGGGTGCATCGCGAAAAAGGGACGCTCAACCTAAAAGTTCTGGGCGATATGTTCAAAAAGAGCCCCGTTTGGGGCATCCTCTTTTTCATCTCCGCCTTCAGTCTGGCCGGCCTGCCCCCCTTAAGCGGCTTCTTTGGCAAATACCTTGTGCTTCAATCCGGCATTGAAGCCGGCTACACCGGAGTGGCTCTGCTGGCTTTGTTTGTGGGACTCTTCACCCTGTTTTCTATGGTAAAAATTTGGCTGGAGGTCTTTTGGAAAAAACAGCCCGAGGACAGCGCCATGGAGTGGCCGGTGAATCAAAAGCCAGCCCACTGGATGCTCTTCTCTTCCCTGGCACTGGGGGCAGCCATTGTCGCCATGGGCTTATGGGCCGCCCCCATTGCAGAGTACTGTGAGGCGGCGGCACAAGATCTGTTGAATCCTTCAAAATACATAGAATATGTTCTGGGACCTTCTTAAAAAAACCTTCAGCTGGCAGTTTATACGGCGCCAATACTACCTGGCTCTGCTCTTTTTCTATTTTTGCTATAAAATTGTAGAATCGGGCTGGGCTGTAGCCTGGCAGATCCTAAAAGGCTCCAGGGGCGAGAACGGCGGAATTTTTGCCTACCACACCCAGGTAAATAAACCCTGGCAACTCATCATTTTATTCAACATGCTGAGTATGACCCCGGGCTCTCTTTCTGTGGATGTGGACGAAGAAGGCCAGGTGATTCAGGTCCATTTGCTGAATCTGGACGACCGGGATGATTTTATGGCCGTAACCCAAAAAATTGAATCTTTACTGATAAAAGCACTCTGACATGGAACCAGCAATTTTTCTGGAAAACGCAGCAGTCGGCGCCATCTGGATCATGACCATAAGCCTGGTCTTCCCCCTTTTGCGCCTCTTTAAAGGCCCTTCTCTGCCCGACCGGGTAGTAGCGCTCGACCAGATTTCGGTCATTATTGTGAGCATCATTATTTGCGACATCATATACTCACGCAACGAAATTGAACTCGACGTGGTGTTGATTATATCCTTTTTACTGGCCATCAGTCCCATGATTATAGCCCGTTTTCTTTACAAACAAAAAAGCGACAATGATTGAATACATTACAGGCGGTCTCCTTATAATTAGCGCATTGGTCGTACTTATCGCTTCGCTCGGCATCATACGGTTCAAGGACTTGTACGCACGCATGCATGTAGTAACCAAAGTGTCCTCCTTTGGGCTGCTTTTGCTGCTCTTAGCTCTCAACCTGCTTACCCTAAAATGGTGGGTACTGCTGGAATCGCTCATCATCTTCCACATCCTCATTTTTCTGTCCCCCATTTCGGCCCACGTAACGGCTAAGGTCAACTTGTGGCTGGATAAAAACGATTTGCCTGCCGACCCCGAAGCAGAGGAAAGCAGCACAGAAAACCAAGCGAAATGACCGCACTAAACGCCATGATTTTTGCAGCAGGCAGAGGGACACGTTTACATCCACTGACCCTGCACACCCCTAAAGCTTTGGTGACCATTGGCGAATACCCAATGTTGGCCTTTGCGCTGGCTAAGGCAGAGCGCCTGGGGGCATCGCGCTGTGTCGTCAACATTCATCACCATGCACAACAGGTACGCGACTACCTTGAGCAAAGACCCTCCGGCAAAATGGAGATCCTGATCTCCGACGAAAGTGAGGCCCTGCTCGATACCGGCGGCGGTCTTTTGAAAGCCGCCCCCCTTTTTGAAACCGGCGCCGATCTGCTGTTGCTTAATGCAGATGTACTCACCAACGCCCCCCTGGAACAGCTCCTGATGTTCCATCGCGAAAGCCAATCGCTGGCCACCCTGCTGGTACAGGAACGAAAAGCCTCCCGTTATTTATTATTCGACAACAACATGCAGCTTTGTGGCTGGCAAAACCCGGCCAGCGGAGAAGAAATTCGTCTGGATCGAACTCAAACAGCACTCCACTCCTATGGCTTCAACGGCATTCAGTTGATTCAGCATCGCTTTCTGGATTTAATCAAGGGAAAGGAAGATAAATTTTCCATCACCCCACTCTACCTACAACTTGCAGAAATGCACCCCATTAAGGGCTGGTTGCCCGGCCAGCCCTTCGAGTGGTTCGACATAGGTTCTATCGATAAATTGAACAAGGCAAGCAAGTTATTCTTATCTTGCGATCCGGAAAAACGTCGAACCTTCTTTTAGTCCGGCCCCTTATCTTGCCAGGGTATGCTTCCCGCAAGCTCCAACCGACCGGATAAAGAAAAAAACTTACTAAAATGGATCTTAGGAAAAGACGCGTGGTCGCAAGAACCATTGCGCGCCCTTTCGAAAAGTTTTTCGAAAGAATTTCCGGTGGCGGCATCCTATTGATGTTTGTCACCCTGGCAGCCCTTTTATGGGCCAACTCTCCCTTACAGGGATACTATAATTTGGTGTGGGACTACGACCTGTTTTTAGGTGTAAGCGCTTATGAGCTGCATCATTCGGTACTGCATTGGATCAACGATGGCCTTATGGTCATTTTCTTTTTTGTGGTAGGCCTGGAAATCAAGCGCGAATTTATTGCCGGCGAATTATCCAGCTTTCGGCAAGCCATATTCCCCCTCATTGCCGCCGTTGGAGGTATGCTGGTTCCCATTCTCCTCTTCTCCATATTTGGCCTTTCGGGCGAGGCGTCCAAAGGCTGGGGCATTCCTATGGCCACCGACATCGCCTTTTCTCTGGCCGTTCTTGGAATTTTGGGCAGTCGGGTGCCCCTTAGCCTGAAGGTCTTCCTCACCGCCCTGGCCATCGTCGACGACCTCGGTGCCATCCTGGTCATTGCCCTGTTTTACAGTCATCAAATTTACTGGAGCTACCTGCTTATCGCCTTTGGCTTATTGCTTGTATTGGTACTGGCCAATTATTTTGATGTTCAAATTATTCACCTCTATACGGGCATCGGCTTCCTCATCTGGTTTCTCTTCCTTAAGTCGGGCATCCACCCCACCATCGCCGGGGTACTCATTGCCTTTACCATACCTGCGCGCCCTAAAGTAAAAATCAATCAGTTCATCCCCAAAATCAAATGGCGTTTGCGCAAATTTCGTGGTCTTCCGGAAGACGACACTGATTTTGTCCTGAGTAACGAACAACTCTCAGCCATCGATCACATTGAGGAACTGGTTAAAGAAGTACAAAGCCCCCTGCAGATGATTGAGCACCATTTGAGTGGCATGGTCAACTACCTGATTCTGCCCCTCTTTGCCCTGGCCAATGCGGGAGTAACCATATTGGCGCAAGATGCCGGCAAAAATGGAGAAAGCGCTGTTTTCACCTCCTTATCACTGATTGTAGCCTTGAGCCTGATATTTGGAAAAGCCATAGGCATCTCGCTGTTTTCCTGGCTGGCAGTAAAATTCAAAATCGCCGCCAAACCCAAGCATGTGCCCTGGATAGCATTTGTTGGCTTAGGCCTACTGGGAGGCATCGGTTTCACCATGTCGCTTTTCATTGCCAACCTGGCCTTTCAGGACCCCGCCTTGCTCGACCAGGCTAAAATCGGCATCTTCTTTGGCTCCATTGTATCGGGACTAGCTGGATATTTTCTGCTGCGTCACGTTTTAAAAGCCCCCACTGCAGCAGGCGAAGAATAAACCCCATGGTATCAAAACAAAAAAGGACCTCCGATATGAAGGTCCTTTTTTGTTTTCTTTTGCAAGAAGTCCAATTACTCGGCCAACTCTTCAACTTTATCTTCAACGTTTTCGGCAGCTTCTTCAACGGCTTCTGCAGCCTCTTCAGCCACACCTTCAGCTTCTTCGATTACTGCTTCAGCTTTTTCTTCTACAGCCTCAACAGCTTCTTCAGCCTTTTTCTCTTCACTCTTGGCAGAACCTCCTGCGCAACCAGCCATTAAAAAGGCGGCAAATACAAATAATGCAAAAAACTTCTTCATGGTTTAAATGTTAAATAATGGTTAATATAGAAAAAAAACGACAAGACAAATGTAGCAAGTGAAACGCAAACGACAATGAAACAAAGGATATTTTTTGTATTAAAAATAATCAAAAAGCAAATCCATTGTATTAAAATCTATTTTGCCCTTGCTCCCATGGCCTTAATCTATCTGATTACAAGAAAACAAATTAAGCCTGCCACCTTAGGTTAAATAAGAGTTCCCTATAAAGGCATATTTAACATTAAACAAAATATCAACCTACAAGGCAATGCTCCAGACAAAAGAATCAAAAAGGATGCCAACAGCTCAGCCGGGTAAAATAAAAAAAAGGGGGGACAGTTCTACAATCCGAACTGCCCCCCAGAATAAAACTTCAGACATCAACCGGCATTAAGGCTTAAAAAAGCCCAGATCGTCGATGGAAAACTCTGCAATGTAGGCGGCACGGGCCTTGTTCTCGGCTCTGCCGTAGCGCAAATACACTTCTGTTGAGGAACGGAATCGATCATCGCGTTCGGTATCGAGCAACAAAAGATAGCCCATAATTATGTGTCCGGCCATTTCAACGAGACGACGGGCGTGAAAATCGAGGTACTCATTGTCCTTAATTTCCACAACTTGTTTCACCGCCTTCTCATATTCCTCAGTCATACCAATAAGTATCCTTCGGAAACCATGCAATTCCGGTTTAATAAACATCTCCTCAAATTCGCGAATACGGGCCAGATAAGCACCAGTGGTAACCCCCCGGATGGCAGCCACCACCTGCAACTGGGTAGTCCCCTCGTAAATAGTGGTGATACGTGCATCCCGGTAAATCCGCTCAATGGGATAGTCTTTCATAAAACCACTGCCCCCGTGAATCTGCAAAGAGTCGTAAGCCAATTGATTACAGTACTCACTGGTCATACCCTTCAATAAAGGGGTAAAGAAATCAGCCAAACGCTGATAATACTTCATATCGGCACGTTCCTCTTTGGTGAGACTGCGTTCCTCAGCAATATGCATATAGGTTTTGTACACATCCACATACCTCGAAGTCTCGTACAACAAAGTGCGCGAGGCATCCAATTTGGCTTTCATATTGGCCAACATCTCATAAACGGCAGGAAACTGCACAATGGCCTTCCCAAACTGCTTACGCTCATCGGCATAGGCCACCGCTTCGCGATAAGCCGCTTCGGAAAGACCAACCGATTGGGCACCAATGCCCAATCGGGCGCCATTCATCAAGGCCATCACATACTTAATGAGCCCCAACTTACGGTCGCCCACCAATTCGGCCGGCGCATTCTTAAATACCAGCTCACAGGTGGGTGAGCCTTTAATGCCCATTTTGTTTTCGATACGACGGATGGTAACCGCCTTGTGGTTGCGATCGTAAATAAACATCGACAAACCACGTCCATCGCTGGTGCCCTCTTCGCTTCGCGCCAACACCAGGGACACATGTCCGTCCCCATTGGTAATAAAGCGTTTCACCCCATTCAGGTACCACTTCCCGTCCTTCTCATTGAGCGTAGCTTTCAGCTGCACAGCCTGCAAATCCGATCCGGCATCGGGCTCGGTCAGGTCCATAGCCGCCGTTTCCCCATTGGATATGCGGGGCAAAAAACGCGCTTTCTGGTCCTCATCGGCAAACTCATTGATGGTTTCGGCACAATCCTGCAAGCCCCAAATATTCACAAAGCCCGCATCGGCACGCGACACAATATCGGCCGCCATAATGTAAGGAACAATCGGAAAATTCAGGCCCTCATATTTACGTGGCAGGGTAATACCCATGAGTCCGGCCTTCACCAAGGCATCCAGATTTTCCTGTGTACCAGGGGCGTACACCACCTCATTATTTACAATCTGTGGCCCGGCGGCATCCACGCCTTCGGCATTGGGCGCCACAATATCGCCACAAATTTCGCCCACAATTTCCAGCACCTTCTCATAGCTGTCCATCGCATCCTCAAAATCGAGGGGCGCATAATCAAATTTATCTTTATCCGCAAAATCACGCTCCTTGAGCGCCACAATCTTCTTCATCAGCGGATGTTGCAGATGAAAAAGCAGATCGGGATTATCCGTGAAAAAATTAGCCATTTCTTAGTTCAGTTGAAGGTGCTACTTGCTGTTCTTTTTATAATACTTGATCATTTTGGGGACCACTTCCATCACATCGCCGGTGATCACATAATCGGCCATCCGGTTGATGGGCGCCATGGGGTCGTTGTTAATGGCAATGACCATGGCCGACTCTTCCATACCCGCCGTGTGCTGAATTTGGCCGGAAATACCACAAGCGATGTACAACTTAGGGCGCACCGTTACTCCGGTCTGCCCCACCTGACGATCGTGATCGGCGTACCCGGCATCTACAGCTGCGCGCGAAGCGCCCACCTCGGCACCCAACACCTCAGCCAAATCGTACAGCACCTGAAAATTTTCCTTGGACCCCATACCGTAGCCCCCTGCAACAATAATCGAAGAGTTCTTAATGTTCACCCGACTCTTCTCCATGTGTCGCTCCAGCACCTTCACCACCAAATCTTCGGGCTTCAGCAGCTTATCCACATCAATCTTCTTCACCGTCCCCTTGTGGGTGGCAGAGAAAATTTCCTTCTTCATCACCCCTTCCCTAACCGTAGCCATCTGCGGACGACAGTCGGGATTTATAATGGTGGCCACAATGTTGCCACCAAAAGCGGGACGAATCTGATACAGCAGGTTCTTATAGGTTTTCCCTGCTTTTTTATCCTCATGATCGCCAATCTCCAAAGCCGTACAATCGGCGGTAAGACCGCTTACCAGGGCCGAAGAAACCCTGGGCCCCAAATCACGTCCCATGGTGGTGGCACCCAATAAGCCAATTTGAGGCTTTTCCTCACGAAACAAGGCGTTTACCACAGCCGCGTGCGGCAGGGTGGTATAGGGCGCCAGGCGAGCATCGTCTCCAATATGCACCACATCGGCGCCATAAGGAAATATTTCTTTCTCAATACCATTGAGCTGGTGCCCCAGCACAAGGGCTTCCAATTTACATTGAAGGGTAGAAGCTAAACTGCGACCTTTGGTGAGCAATTCGAGACTCACATCGGCCACCTTACCTTCTTCTATTTCGCATATTACAAATACACTGTTCATAGTCTGTATAATTTATCCGGTACTACCTAACCAATGGTGTGATTGGCCATCAACTCTTTTACTAAACCCTCCACATCGGCATCGGAGGTCGTCAACACTTTAGCTTCCTTGGCCTGGAAAACCACATTCTCAATGCTCTTCACCTTGGTGGGCGAACCACTCAAACCCAACCATTTGGCATCGGTCTCCACATCATTCACACTCCACTCCTGAATATTCAGGTAGGGCCGGTCGGCCGACAAATCAATATAATCCTCGGCCTTGGCATGCCGTTCCGAAATGGTCAGTGCATGCTTGTACTTCATCAGCAACTTGGCCGCCCGGGGGCGACAAGGTGGTGCTGAACTATTCACAGTAATCACCGAAGGCAGCGGTGTTTCCACCGTCTCCACGCCTCTTTCGAGTCGACGTTTGATAGTAATTTTACCCTTCTCAACCTTCAACACCTCCTCGGCATAAGTAACCTGGGGCAAGTGCAGCTTTTCGGCCACCTGCGGTCCCACCTGAGCGGTATCCCCGTCAATGGCCTGACGACCGGCAATGATTAAATCGTAATCAGCGATTTTTCGTATGGCACAAGCCAGGGCATAAGAGGTGGCCAGGGTATCCGAACCGGCAAAAGCCCTATCGGTCAACAAGAACCCGTTATCGGCACCGCGAAACAGACCTTCGCGTATGATGTCTGCTGCCCGGCCCGGTCCCATGGTTAACAAAGTTACGGTGCTGTCCTTATACTTATCCTTCAAACGCAAGGCCTGTTCCAGCGCATTCAAATCCTCCGGATTGAAAATGGCCGCAAGCGCAGCACGGTTAACCGTGCCATCGGCTTTCATAGCGTCCTTACCCACATTGCGCGTATCGGGTACCTGCTTGGCAAGGACAATGATTTTTAATCCCATTTTATAAAGTTTAGTAGATTTTAGATTTTTGCATCAACAAATATAACAAAAGTTAAGAAGGAGACGACAAACAAAACCACCTTAGAATTGTTATATAATATTGACTTGTGCCGAAAAAAGGAACGATATGTGGAAAAAAACAACACTTTTGCTGGGTGCGCTTTTGTCGCTTGTGCCCTTAGCGGCACAGAATAAGCATGTAACTCACCAAAACGATACCACCATGCAAAAATTTGAATTTCGCATGCTCAGTCCCGAAGAAGAGCGGGTAATTATAGACAAGGGAACAGAAAGACCTTTTTCAGGAGAATACTACCTGCATAGTGAACAAGGAACCTATGCCTGTAAACAATGCGGGGCACACCTCTACAGGAGCAACGACAAATTTGATGCCCACTGCGGGTGGCCCTCCTTCGACGATACCATTGAAGGAGCCGTAGAGAGGATTCCCGATGCCGACGGAAGAAGAACAGAGATCATTTGTGCCCGTTGTAAAGGACATTTGGGGCATGTGTTTACCGGAGAACGGTTTACCCAAAAAGACACCAGACACTGCGTCAACAGCATCTCACTAATATTTATACCCGATAAAGAAGACTAAGGCAGCATCACTTTAATGGTAGCAGCTTCAGCCCCTGGAGCCGGTGTAAAACGAAAAAGATAAATACCCTTTCGCAGGGCGCTGCGCTCCATTCGATAAATGCTGGTGCCTTCCGCCACTTTTTGATTCAAGACCTCCCTGCCTGTAAGATCAAACAATTGCACCTGCCAGGCTCCCTCTATAGGGTTTTGCATCACCAACTCTCCGGTATAGGGATCAGTAAAAACCTTTACCTGATTTTCCTCTATACTATTGCCGGCTTGAACGTCCAGTGCAAAAAACTCCCAAAGTCCCAACAGTACACAAAAAAACAAAAGCTTACGAACTGCGGTAAAAACTTGCTTCATAACTCCCCTCCCATAAATCTAGTATTATCTACCCAAAAGGTCCTCGTATCTTTCCAACAGAAATCGTGCCGCTCAAATAACCAAACGGTGATCCTGCAACACCCCGTCCTCCTCCAAATCTAAAAAAATCTCGACAGGCGTCATGTACACCTCGCGCTTAAACTCTTTGTAAGCCTCACTGGCCTCAGACTCTTCCATAACAAAATGCGCCCACAGTAAGAGATAGGTTTCCAGTCCAGCCTTCAGCACCATACGATCAATCTCCCATTCGAAACGCGTCTTTCCGCGTTGCGACAAATACTGCCAGCCTCTTTGTGCCACCCCCAAAACATTACGCCCACGATAATCCTTAATGTGCATCAACTCATGCAAAACCAAGCCCAATCTGGCTCCTACCGGCACCTCCTGTAAAAGAACGCCATCAAAATTTACATTGGTATTAATTTCGATAACATAACTGCGTTGATCACGACTTCGGAAAAGCATACTTCCCAAAACAGGGCGCGCCGCCATGGTGGTCGACAACGACCGTTCTCTTACACAGATGCGTTCTTGCTGCAAATCGGGAACCAATTCAGCCGCTGCAGCAAAAAGTGAACAATAGGCCTCAGGTACCTCCCACGAAGTCGGCAAGGCACCACAGAAGTCGGTCATTGCAACTTCAGTCGGCTCCGCAGCCCACATAAAAGTCCTCAAACCCAAAAACAAAGCAGCTGTTGTCCAAATTTTCCGCATAGCAACATATTGTAAAACCTATACGTCGCCCTCAAGCTAAAAGTTTCCTAATCACGCATTTGCAAACCGTGCAATTTCTTATAAACCCCATCAGCAGCCAGCAGCGCCTCATGCGTTCCCCTTTCCACAATCTCGCCCTCATGAAATACGCAAATCAAATCTGCATTTCGGACGGTGGACAAACGGTGCGCAATGACAATCGACGTACGATTGGCCATCAAATTTTCCAAGGCTTGCTGAACCAGAAGTTCCGATTCGGTATCGAGGGCCGAAGTAGCCTCATCCAGAATTAAGATGGGCGGATTCTTAAGCACTGCCCGGGCAATACTCAGGCGTTGACGCTGACCACCGGAAAGCTTTCCGCCCCGATCACCAATTAGCGTTTGATACCCGTCTTCCGTTTCCATAATGAAATCGTGCGCATTGGCCACCTTGGCCGCAGCCTCCACTTCCTCCGGAGCAGCACTGTCCACCCCAAAAACAATATTATTGTAAATCGTATCGTTGAAAAGAATGGCCTCCTGATTCACATTGCCCATCAAATCCCGCAGGTCATGAATTTTCAAATCACGAATATCCACCCCGTCGATACAGATGCTGCCCTGCTGAATGTCGTACAAGCGCGGCAGCAAATCGACAAAGGTCGATTTGCCGCTGCCCGACTGCCCCACCAGTGCAATGGTCTTGCCTTTGGGAATCTCGAGGCGCACCTTCTTCAAAACAGGCCTATCGTGATAAGCGAAAGTTACGTCGCGGTATTCGATGCTGTGCTCCAGGGTATTCACCGTCCGGGCATCCTCCTTTTCCTTAATACTCACATCGGCTTTCAGCACCATATCAATGCGGTCGTAGGCGGCCAAACCTTTCTGAATACTAAAAAAACCCTGCGAAAAGGCCTTAGCGGGTTGAATGATCAAGTAAAAAACACCCACATAGGACATAAAGGTAGCCGGGTCAAGGTGATTATCCGTACTCAAAATAAGTGTGCCACCAAACCAAACCACCATCACCATAACTATGGTACCCAGCAATTCGCTCACCGGATGGGCCAACTCCCTTCGGCGCATCAAACGATTCATAATATGGCGGTAATCCTCAATTTCATGCGAATAGCGTTCGTTCATCCGCTTTTCGGCATTAAAAGCTTTAATAATCCGCAAACCCGAAAGGGTTTCTTCCAGCACACCCAGAATTACCCCCATTTTCTCCTGACCGCGTTTTGACTTCTTTTTCAAACTCTTACCAATGCGACCAATAATAAAGCCGGCTATCGGCAACATGACCATCACAAAAAGGGTAAGCTCCACACTAAAGATCAACAGAGTAACCAGATATACCACAATCAGTACCGGATTCTTCAACACCAAATCGAGTGAGGCCATAATGGAATTTTCCACCTCCTGCACGTCTCCGGTCGACCGCGAGATGATATCCCCCTTGCGCTCCGAACTGAAAAAAGCCATCGGAAGGGCCAAAATTTTATCGTACAACAAGCGACGTAAATCGCGTACCACCCCATTTCGCAGTCCCACACTCGTATACGAAGCCAAATAGGTGGTCCCCACTTTTAAAAAGGTAGCCACAACCAAAAACACCCCAACAAACAAGAGCGCCCAACCGGGGCCATACTCATCCTTATATAAGGTAATGAAGTAATAAAGGTTGTTTTGCAGTGCCGAAACATCAAAATTGAACGGAAAAAATGAAACCGCATTGGCCTGGAATTCATAGACCTTACTCTCCATTTGAAAGATAATCTGCAGAATCGGAATAATCAGGGCGACAGAAAACACCGCAAAAAGGGCACTCAACAAGTTAAAAACAAAGTTAAGACCCAGCAAATGTTTGTAGGGACGAAGAAAACGCCAGGCAATCTTAAAAAACTCCTTCATAGAAATGAGGCTTTATAAAATAAGCCCGGGCTACAGTGCCCGGGCCTTTATGTTAATACAAATCAACCCCGGTGTAAGACGAGGGGCTCAAGCGACGCAATTCTTCCTTCACTGTCTCCGAGACCTCCAATGTTTCCACAAACGCAGCTATGGCAGGACCGTCGATTACAGTATTGGTACGCGTCAGTTCTTTAAGCGCTTCATAAGGATTGGGGTAAGCCTCTCTGCGCAAAATGGTTTGTATGCCTTCGGCAACAACCGCCCAATTGTTTTCCAGGTCGCGCTGAATCGCCTTCTCATTCAGCAAGAGCTTACTCAAACCTTTTTGAATGGACTTAATGGCCAAAACGGTATGGCCCAGCGGCACACCAATATTACGCAACACCGTACTGTCGGTCAGGTCGCGTTGCAAACGTGAAACGGGCAATTTGGCAGCAAGATGCTCAAACAAAGCATTGGCTATTCCCAGGTTGCCCTCCGCATTTTCAAAATCGATGGGATTCACCTTATGCGGCATAGCACTGGAGCCCACTTCGCCCTTCTTAATTTTCTGCTTGAAATACTCCATCATAATGTAGGTCCACATATCGCGACTCAAATCCAGCATGATGGTGTTGATGCGCTTAAAATTATCGAAGGAAGCCGCCAGATTGTCGTAGTTACTAATCTGCGTAGTCAACTGCTCCCGCTCCAACTTAAGAGCATCGTTCAAAAAACTGTTGCCGAAAGCCACCCAGTCGATCTGCGGATAAGCCGCATGATGCGCATTAAAGTTACCCGTGGCTCCTCCAAACTTGGCCGAACAGGGAATGCCTTTGAGCAGATTCAACTGCGTATTCAAGCGCTCTACAAATACCCTGATTTCCTTACCCAGACGGGTGGGTGAAGCCGGCTGACCGTGTGTTTTAGCCAACATAGCCACCTCACGCCAGTCCTCCGCCAGCTGATCCAGCGAAGCAATCAGCTCCTCCAGCAGCGGATAATAAATATCGTGTACCGCATCCCGCAAGGAAGCAGGTACTGCCGTATTATTGATGTCCTGAGAAGTCAGTCCAAAATGAATAAACTCCTTATAAGCCTCCAGCTTCAGCAGGTCAAAACGCTCCTTAATGAAATATTCTACCGCCTTAACATCGTGGTTGGTCACCGCCTCAATACCCTTCACTTTCTCGGCATCTTCCAGGGTGAAATCTTTATATATCTTACGCAAATCACCGTACAAGGCCTTTTCGAAACCACTCAACTGTGGCAAAGGCAATTCACAAAGCGAAATAAAATATTCGATTTCGACCATCACCCGGTAGCGAATGAGGGCATATTCCGAAAAATACAAGGCCAGTCCGTCCACTTTATCGCGGTAGCGGCCATCAATGGGAGAAATTGCAGTAAGCAACTGAATGTTGAGCATGATTATCGGTTTACAATTAAGCCACAAAGTTACAAAAAAGCAACGAAACCAGCACCCTCAGATGTTCGCAGCATTGCAGGCTTCAGGACAAAGCAGTCCATCTGTAGCATCTGCTTTTAAATAAGCGGCGCTAGTCTGTCCACGGAAGCTATAATTTGCTATTTTTGATAAAAAATCGAGTCCAATGAAACGATGCACCATTCTGCTGGCAAGTCTTTTACTTCTGTTGACCAGCACTGTTCAGGCCCAGGCCGAAGACAGCACACCTAAAGACAGCACCCACTTGGTATACCGCCTGCCCATATTCAGCAACATCAACAGTACCAGCTGGGTGCACACCCAGCGTGGTTTTGCCGAAGCCCGGGAGCTGCAGGCCAAGGCCATCATCATTCACCTGAACACCTATGGTGGTGAAGTTCTTTTTGCCGACTCCATCCGAACCAAAATACTCAACAGCGAAATCCCCGTTTACGTATTCATCGACAACAACGCAGCCAGTGCCGGGGCACTGATATCCATTGCAGCAAAGAAAATATACATGCGTCCCGGTGCCAACATTGGTGCGGCCACCGTTGTAAATCAAGGCGGGGAACAGATGCCCGACAAGTACCAGTCCTACATGCGCTCCACCATCCGTGCCACCGCCGAGGCCCACGGGCACGACACCCTGATTGCAGGCAACGACACCATTCTGCAATGGCGGCGCGACCCGCGCATTGCCGAAGCCATGGTCGACGACCGGGTCAGCATCCCCGGCATCATCGACTCGGCCAAAGTACTTACCTTCACCACCCTCGAAGCTATGGAACACGGATATTGCGACGGAATCGCCAACAACATAGAGGAAGTTAAGGCACAAATCGGAATGAGCGATGCCCGCATCGTATCCTTTCGGCCCACGGTCTTCGATGGCATCAAAGGTTTTCTTACCAGCCCCATTCTGCGCGGCATCCTCATTCTGCTCATCATTGGCGGCATTTACTTTGAATTGCAATCGCCGGGCATCGGCTTCCCCATACTGGCGGCACTGATTGCTGCCGTATTATACTTTGCCCCCTTATACCTCGACGGACTGGCAGCCAATTGGGAAATCCTGCTCTTTATCATAGGCATCGCCCTAATTGCCCTCGAAATATTTGTCATTCCAGGCTTTGGGGTGGCCGGCATATCCGGTATCGTTATGGCCGTTACCGGGCTAACCCTCAGCTTACTTTCCAATGTCGTCTTTGATTTCAGCGGCGTTGGCGATGGCGAATTTATGGAAGCCCTACTGATTGTGTTGGGCGGTCTTACCGGAGGCATAGTCCTGACCATCTACCTCAGTCACAAACTGGTTGGCGCCGAAAGCGGCATTTTTTCGAGACTGGCCCTGCAAACCTCGCAGGACAACGACAAAGGCTACATTGGGGTGGACAGTCAACCCCGCACCCTGGTGGGACAAACAGGCAGTGCAGCCACCGTTCTGCGCCCCTCCGGAAAAGTCCGCATCAACGATGAAGTTTACGATGCCCGCGCCATGGAAGGATACATCGAAAAAGGCGACGAAATAAAGGTGCTCAGCTACAGCTCTGGACAACTTAATGTTCGAAAAATCAAATAAATCTGGCAGCTTATTTAAAAAACACCGAAATTTGTTGAAGTATTGTTGGTGGAATCATTTTTTTTGTATTTTTCCACCCTGTTAAGCATTCATATTTTAACCAATTAAAGTGACAGAAAAATGAAAGGAAAGAAGCTTCCCAAAAAGAATTCCGGGATGTTCCAGGACGAAGATGCCCTGGGAAAACCGGGGGTAAAGCTAGGCAAACAAAAGCGTTCCAGAAAACCCTCCATTTACGACGAAATGGATGAGATGGACGAATTCGACTACTCAAGCAAGAGCGAAGTAGACGATTACTATGAAGACGACATCGTAGAAGACGAGGAAGATTATTATTAACACAAGACTTTAAACTCAGTGAGGCCGTCGGAACCAGGTTCCGGCGGCCTTTATATATTACAGCGCCAGGCTAAGCGGCATCATTCACGAACCCCCACTGCCCGTCCGCCAAAAAAGCCTCTGCTTAATTAAGCCTATATAAAGAGTGAATTACAGAAAGTTTAACAATCCATTAACCCGCATAAAAGCCCATAATTATTAAGTTTGCACTATGATTAAAGTGGTACGCAAATTGGGCAGTCTCCTTCTGTTGCTGGTATTTATACCGGCCACCCTAGGTTTTGCCCTCATTCACCACCATTGCGGCACTTGCAACAGTCGGGCCACCGAAACGGCCTTTTTGCTCATAGACCACGATCACCAGCATGAAGCCGGCTCCTGCTTTTGCGACAATCATCAAAGCAGTTCTGCCTGCCCAACACAAGAACAAACCGATTGTACCTGCGAGTCAGAAACCCCGGAACATGAGCACGACTGCGACTTGCAAATAAAAAAAATTGAAAGTCCCTTTTCACCGCCTTCCGATGAAGACGGCCTGCCCCTGCCTACCGAACTGGATTTTAGTCTCATCTACCTGGCCCAACAGCTGCTTTGGCCAGAACAGGAAAACACCTGCCATCCCGAAACCGCCTATAAAAGTCCGCCCCCTCCGGGTGGCTTCGAACTCCTTCAAAAAATAGCCGTTTATCGTTTGTGATCAGCAGACAAGGAGCCGTTCAGCCCAGGCTGCACAGCAACACAAGTACTGCCAATTCATCACAAACAACAGCTAAAATGAACATACGAAAATCAGCTGCATGCTTTTTGTCCTTCCTCATGTTGGGACCAAGTCTTCAGGCACTGGAACCCAATACAACGTCGCGGGTAAGCGGACAAGTAGTAGAACTAACAGAGGGTCGTGAACAAGCGGTGGCGGGCGCCAATGTGTACTGGGCCCACACCACAACCGGTGTATCCACCGATGCCCAGGGCCGATTTGAGCTGCCCTGGCCTTCGGACCAGGCCGACCTGGTGGTCAGTTTTGTCGGCTACCGCAGCGACACCCTTCACCTGACAAAAGCCAGTCAGCAACTTAAAATTGAATTGCAAGCCGACAGTCAACTCGACGAAGTCACAGTGGCTGCCCGACAGGCAGGCACGCATCTCTCGCGCCTGAATCCGGTTACCACCATGGAAATAACCTCTGCCGAACTGTGCAAAGCCGCTTGCTGCTCCTTGGCCGAAAGCTTTGAGACCAACGCCTCGGTAGATGTGAGTTATACCGATGCCGCCACCGGGGCCAAACAAATTCAACTTTTGGGTTTATCGGGCACCTATGTACAGATGCTCACCGAAAACATGCCCACCAGCAGGGGACTGGCGGCTGCATACGGACTGGATTTTGTACCGGGCCCCTGGATGGAATCCATTCAGGTATCGAAGGGCGCCGCCTCGGTAACCAACGGTTACGAATCGCTCACGGGACAAATCAATGTGCAATACAAAACCCCAGCCACTTCCGATGCACTTTTTCTCAATGGCTTTGTAAGTTCATCGGGGCGACTCGAAAGCAATGCCAATACGGGATTTAAAGTGGGCCAAAAGTGGAACAGTGCCGTATTGTTGCACGCCTCCACCGATGCACGCGAAAACGACCACAACCACGATGGCTTTTTGGATGAGCCCCTCACCCGTCGCTATATCTTCATGAACCGCTGGGAAACACGACCCACCCCCCAGCTTTTCACCCAATTTGGGCTTAAAGTACTCGACGAGGAACGAACGGGGGGACAAAGTGCTTACTCCAGAAATCGTGCGGCCGGGGACCAGGATGCCTTTGGCATTACCATCGACACCCGCAACCTCGAAGCCTTTTTCAAAACAGGCTACACTTTTCCGGGCGATCCCGAAAGCAGCGTAGCCATCGTAGCCAATTTCAGTCACCATAACCAGGCCAGTCAATACGGACGAGTCGCTTACGACGCCACCCAAAACTACCTGTCCACCAACCTGATTCTGGCCTCCCGTTTTGGCGATTCGGACCAACATAAGTACACTACAGGATTAAGCTTTTTGTACGACGACCTGGACGAAGAATTGCATGGTGATTTGAGTCGCATTCAGGCACCGGATGGCAATCGCACCGAACAAGTTGCCGGTGCCTACTTCCAGTACACCTACAGTATCCCCGAGCGACTCACCCTGTTGGCGGGCTTAAGGGGCGATTACCACAACCAGTACGGCAGTTTTGTCACCCCCAGGTTGCACCTGCGCTTCAGTCCCAACGAGCACTGGGTACTGCGCGCTTCGGCAGGGGCCGGATACCGCACCCCCAATGCCCTGGCCGAAAACAATCCCTACCTGGCCTCCAGTCGCCACCTCTACATCCAACCCGACCTCGAAATGGAGAAAGGCTGGAATTACGGCATCAACCTAAGCCGTTACCTGCATCTGGGGCTCAGGGAACTCACGCTGAATGCAGAATACTACCACACCCGTTTCGACAACCAATTGGTGACCGACCTCGACCAAAGTGCAAGGGAAGTGCACTTCTATAACCTCGATGGTCGCTCCTACTCCAACGTCTTTCAGGCCGAGGCCTCCATGGAAGTACTGCGGGGACTGGATGTGGTAGCTGCCTGGCGCATCAACGACGTTAAAGTCACCACCAACAATCAACTCCAGCGCAAAGCACTGCAGGGCCGGTACCGGGGACTTTTCAACCTCTCCTACGCCACGCCGCTGCCCCGCTGGCAAATCGATTTTACCACCCAGTTTAACGGACCGGGTCGCATCCCCTCCACCGCAGAAAATCCGGTGGACTTGCAACGCCCCGAAAATTTCGAAGCTTTCCAGGTCTTCAATGCACAAATAACCCGGTATCTGAGGCGGTGGGACTTCTACCTGGGTGTCGAAAACATCGGAAACTACACGCAGGCGAACCCCATCATAGCCGCCGAAAGTCCCTTCAGCGAGCATTTCGACGCCTCCCTGATATGGGGCCCGCTGATGGGCCGAAAAGTTTATTTTGGCTTTCGCTTCAGCATTGACCGACCCAAGCAATAATTTTCAAAACAACACGTAGAACCAATAAAACAAGGTATTATGAGAAGATTATTATTCGTGGCAGCCGCCTTACTGATGATGGCACTGCCGATTCAGGCACAGAAGAACAGCACAACCACCAACTATTCGGTATCCATCGACTGCCAAAACTGCGTCGACAAAATCACGAAGGACCTGGCCTTTGTTCGCGGAGTACGAGATTTGGAATTCAACATTGAAGAAAAAACCGTTGCCGTCACCTATCGTTACGATAAGGTGGACAAGGAAACTCTGGCGAAACGCATGCGTGACCTGGGCTACGAGGTAAAGGAGCTCAAAAAGGAAGAGGAAAAGGAGGGAGCAAAGTCAAAAGCGGAAATTTCCGACAAAAAGAATTAAGCACTTTTAACCTGCATTATTCATAAAACATCTATTACGACAACTTATGAATTCCTGGCTGCACCAATATTTGTTGCGGCCAGGTTTTATGCAAGCCTAATTTCCCGGAAACACCTGATTAAACCTACTTCACCAAAAAATCAAAGAAAAGCTCTTCTTCGACATAACCCTGCAGGCGATCGCCAATCTGCACGGCACCCACCCCGGCCGGAGTCCCGGTATAAATCAGATCACCAATTTTTAAAGTAAAGTATTTTGAAACGTAAGCAATCAATCGATCAATACCATTGATCATATCTGCAGTATTTCCCTGCTGACGGACTTCTCCGTTTACTTTCAAACTAAAATTGATGTTGTTTACATCGGCAAAGCGCATTTTAGGGGTAAAGGCAGACAGCACTGCCGAACCATCAAAAGCCTTGCATTTTTCCCAGGGCAAACCCTTCGAGCGCAATTCATCCTGTAAATCACGCGCCGTAAAGTCAACCCCCAAGGCCAGTTCTTCGTAATACCTGTGGGCAAAGCGCTCCTCAATATTCTTGCCCAATCGGCTGATGCGAACCACCACTTCCACCTCGTGGTGAAATTCATTGGCGAAATCGGGCAAATAAAAAGGATCGTTATTGCGCAACAAGGCAGAATCGGGCTTGGAAAAAACAACGGGCTCTGCCGGAAGCGGATTCTTCAACTCACGGGCATGCGCCTCATAATTACGACCAATACATAAAATCTTCATCTCCCTCTGTTTTTCCTATATTAAACACCACACTATCCTTTCAATCGACGCAGCTTTATGTTGGTCAGCACCTTTTTGGTATAAAGTGGAAAATCGCCATTCATCATCCATCCGTAATAACCAGGATCCTTCTCCAGCACCTCTTCCACACTAACCCCCTTATACTTTCCAAAATTAAAAACTTCCACATCCTTATCGTTGTAAACAATGCGGCCCGCAAAATCGACCGTCCGGTTGTGGGTTGAAAACTTAGCTAAGAAGTTTACATCATTTTCGAGCTCGGCATAACGATCAAGCTGTGCCTTCAGCACCTCATAAGTAGCCACAGTATCGGCTTCAGCACTGTGGGCATCCTTCAGATCCTTCTCACAGTAAAACTTGTAAGCTGCCTCCAGGGTACGCTTCTCCATTTTATGAAAAATAGTCTGCACATCCACAAACCGTCTTTTCTGCATATCAAAATCGACTTCCGCCCGAATAAACTCTTCGGCCAACAATGGAATATCAAACTTATTTGAATTAAACCCACCCAAATCGCATCCTTCCAAAAACCTGGCCAGGTCACGGGCCACCTGCTTAAAAGTTGGCGCATCCTTTACATCCTCATCGTAAATGCCATGAATTTCACTGGCCTGCCTGGGTATCGGCATCTCCGGATTGATGCGGTAAGAACGCAGCTCCTCCTTCCCGTTCACCTGCACTTTCAACATGGCGATCTCCACAATCCGGTCGCTCACAATATTTATCCCGGTTGTTTCCAAATCAAAGAATACCAAGGGGTTTTTCAAGTTCAATTGCATAGTTCAGCTTTTGTGCAGCCCTTAAGCCACGGTATAATGAAGCGACAAAAGTAAGCAATAAGCGGCGTTTTCACCAACAAAAGTACTGCAGACTTTAGTCCTTAGCGCAGGGACTGTCACAACCATTAAGCACAAAGGGCTGCTCCGAAAAGGATGCCCGGGGGAGAATTTGTATATACTTTGGAGATTTTGTATATATTTACGTTCAAAACGTACATTTCACGATTTATGCTGGATACACTGTTGCAATTCGACACGGACCTACTCTTGTTCTTCAACGGTCAACACAGTCCCTTTGGGGACAAGTTTTTCTGGCTCTTTTCCAGCACCATCATCTGGATCCCTTTATATGCCTCCCTGCTTTTTGCCATCTTTAAGGCGCATGGTTGGAGAGGCTTGTGGACTTTGCTGGCTATTGCCCTGGTCATTACCCTCTGCGATCAAATTGCCAGCGGACTGCTCAAACCGCTCTTCGAACGTCCACGGCCTTCACGTGAACCAGCCCTGGAGGGACTGATTCATCTGGTCAATTCCTATAGGGGCGGACGCTTTGGCTTTGTCTCTTCACACGCCTCCAATTCTTTTGGACTGGCCCTCTTTACCAGCCTGCTCTTCCGCAAACCAGGCTATGTGTTCTTCATATTTATCTGGGCCGTGCTGAACAGCTATTCGCGAATATACCTGGGGGTTCATTATCCGGGCGACATACTGGGTGGAATGGTGGTAGGCTTACTCTCTGCCGGCTTGGTGTACGTCATTTATCGACGCTTCACAAACCGTCTGCAAACCCCATTATCAAGACCAGGTATTTCGTACCCAAGTGCTGCGGTCGTATATACCGGAGTGGTGTCCATAGCCATGCTCCTGCTGGCAGCCAAAGAACTCCTTTAAACAAAAAGAAAGCACAGCTGTAAACAACAACAACGCTTTGTTGCCGCTCCTCTAATAAAACAAAAATTGAAATACACAATTTTTTATTATTTAATTTTTGTTAATTCACAACAATCTCATGTTAAAAAATTGTCATTATCGGGTTTGGTTTGTTATCTTTAAAACAATCATGTAACCTTTTAATACCTTTCAATCATGAGTACGACTATAACTTTCAATCAGCTCCGGAAGCTCAAGGACAGTCTTCCG
Source organism: Geofilum rhodophaeum (assembly GCF_002210225.1). Classification (GTDB taxonomy): domain Bacteria; phylum Bacteroidota; class Bacteroidia; order Bacteroidales; family Marinilabiliaceae; genus Geofilum; species Geofilum rhodophaeum. The sequence goes on from NZ_MWUJ01000011.1 coordinate 125,094, forward strand.
GAAGGCGCAACCCGTACCATCGCTGAAAATTTAAACCTCGACGTAGAAACGGTTCGGAATTATTTCGGAGGGGCCAACTACGATCGGGGTAAAAGTGTAGGTATCCACCTGGAGCAGGGCCCCGATGGAGGCATCGTAGAGTTGGACGACACCACCATCCTGGATATGGCCAGGGACATTTTGAATGGGAAAGTAAAAGTAGCAGCCAGCTCTTAGTTAAAAAATGGAACAAACACAATAGCGACCCAAGGTCAAAAAAGGGGGTGAGACTTAATATCTCACCCCCCTTTTTTGATAATACCCCGAAAAAAAAGTTGCTTAACGGGTTTTGATGCTTCCGCCACTTGAACTCTCAATGTTTTTTAGAGCTACATCACCCAAAACACGTACCTGTGCCCCGGAGCTGGCCTTTGCATCGGCCGAACCGTTTACAAACAAAGTCACATGCGCGCCACTGCTGGCTTCTGCAACACCTCCCAAAGCAATAAAATCAGCAGCCTTAATATGCGCTCCGCTGCTCGCATCGGCAGAAATCCGGTCAGCCTGCCCTTTGAGTGTAATATGTGCACCGGATGAGGCTTCCACTTCCACTTCAGCAGCATTCAAACTCACATCCAGGTGCGCCCCGGAAGATGCATCCATTTGAAAACTGGTAGCTGCAATAAGTCCCTGGGTTTCTGCATGCGCTCCGGAAGATGCATCCAACTCGTTCAACTCGCGAAAGGTAAGATAGACCGTTACGGAGCCCGTAGTGTTTCCCCATTGAAACCAACGGGCTCCTCCGGGATTTTCGACATAAATCTCGAGCTTCCCGTCTTTGTTCTCCAATACAACACGATCAATAACCTCCGAGTCGGCTTCAACCATAGCCGCATTGGTATCTCCCTGAGTAAGGATCAGTCGCACCCCGGTTTTCACATGAATGCTGTTAAAGGCATCCAAAGAGTGGTGTTGTTGTACTAGTTCACCCGAAAGGTCAGTGGTACCGCCATAAACGCAGGCACTCATCATAAAGCTCACCATTAAGGCCAAAAAAATTGAATTGTGTTTCATAGCATTGGGTCTAAAATTTTATAATAATGGTACGACCGCTACGCCACTAAAAAAGTTACAACAGTGCTGCTTCTTTTTCTTCCAAAGTACCTGAACCAACTATTTCCATTTCATCGAGTAAGTAGTCTGCCTGCGCAAATTTATCGATTATAAATAGCACGTAACGCATATCCACCGATATGTTGCGACATTGCTCGGGATTAAACATCAAATCGCTCATTACGCCCTCCCAGGCCCGATCAAAATTAACGCCAATTAAATGACCGCGACTGTTTACTACAGGACTGCCCGAATTGCCGCCGGTGGTATGGTTGCTGGCCAAAAAGCAAACAGGCAGGTAACCTTCACGCGCATAATCCCCAAAATCGCCCCGAGCATACAAGTCTTGTAATTGTGCAGGCACATCGTAATCATAGATTTCCGGATTGTTCTTTTCCATAATGCCGTCAATGGTAGTATAATACCTGAATTCCACGGCATCACGGGCTTCGTAGCCACGCACCTGACCGTAAGAAACACGCAAAGTAAAATTGGCATCGGGATAAAAGCGCCGCTCTGGTTCAAAGGCTTGCAAGGCACGCATGTATTGTCGATCAAGACTGTCGATCCCTGCACTGAGCCGACTGTACTCCGGCAAGATCTGATCGTGGTAGATTTTACTCAGACGTGCATACAGACTATAGGAAGGATCCTTACGTAAGGGCTGCAACTTTTTAGCGGAAACACTTTGCAGCAAGGCAACAAGTGCGGCCTTATCGGTAAACACCGTTTCATGAAACAATTCTGCAACAAAAGCAGCGACCTCACCGTCATACTTTTTATCGATGTGGACAAACACATCGGACTGAAGCTCCTGTGGCAAATCTTTCCGCATACGCGTCAACAACACCTTTGTCATTTCCTCGTCAAGGGCTTGATGAAAATCCTTAAAATGTCCGTCCAAAGTACCCAACAAGCGCTCGCGTTCTTCTTTGATGGCAGCCTTATCGGGTTCTTTGGCATCAATCAGGTTCAACAAAGTGCTGAAACTGCCGGCCAAACGAAGGGTTTCCATTCCTGTTCGCCCAATCAATTCCAAAAGGTAATCTCTCCCCAATTGCATAGTCTCCATTCGGGCATACACCTCGGCGTAATCTTCCAAGAGCGATCCATAAGCAGATTGCCGCTCTGCATCGGCTTCGAGCCATTGTAAAAAAGCAGCTTCCTGCGCCTGCTTCTTATTTACGGCATCCAATATTTCCAAACCACGAATTTCTCCCCGCCAGCGCTTCCAGGAATTGGAAACAGACGCATGTTTGGCGGCATATTGAATGCGTACCGCGCGGTCCTGCTCTATATGATGACGCATCACGGCTAACTTTTCATCACGCAGTCGAATCAGCTGTGGATACACCGTCTCGGTAAGCATTTGTAAATGCCACGAGGGCACATATTGAGCCGTAGAACCCGGATAACCAAACACCATGGTAAAATCACCTTCCTTTACGCCTTCTGATGAAACTGGGAAAAAGTGCCTTGGTTGGTAAGGCACGTTGCTTTCAGCATAAGCAGAGGGTGCATTTTCTTCATTGGCATAAACCCGAAACAAGGCGAAATCGCCCGTATGCCTGGGCCACATCCAGTTATCCGTGTCTCCACCAAATTTCCCGATGGCCGAAGGAGGAGCTCCCACCAAACGCACATCGTCAAACACCTCATTAACGAACAAGAAATACTGATTGCCAGCAAAAAAAGACTCCACACGGGCTGTAAAATGGGTTCCTTCAACGGCCTCCTCCATCAAGGCCACCGAATTGGCTGCAATTACTTCCCTGCGCTGCTCCTCCGTCATTTCGTCGGTCACCCCTTTTAAGACAGAAGCAGTAACCTCTTCCATACTGCGCAAAAAAGTAACTTTTAAGTCTTCATTAGGCAACTCCTCCTCTTGCGACATCGCCCAAAAACCATCCGTCAGATAATCGTGCTCAACACTGCTGTGCCGCTGAATGGCAGAATAGCCACAATGGTGATTGGTTATCAGCAGTCCCTCCCCGGAAATGAGGCTGCCCGTGCAGCCTCCTCCGAAAACCACAACGGCATCCTTCATGCTTGCAGCATTCACACTGTAAACATCTTCAGCCGTCAATTCAAAGCCATTTTCCTGCATTTCAACAAGGTTCAACTCACCCAACAACAAGGGAATCCACATCCCTTCCCCTGCCTTTGCAGGTCCCGAAAGCAAAACAAAAAGAAAGCAAACAGTAAAAATTTTGTACATAGCAACAGTTTAATTGGTTGATCAAAAACGAGACAATTCCTCATAGAGGCGCCCTACCGGAAGGCCCATCACATTGTAAAAGGAACCCTCAATACGCTCTACACCAACAAGACCAATCCATTCCTGAACACCATAAGCACCAGCTTTATCGAATGGTTTACACTGATCCACGTAGTAGCTCAGAACGTCTTTCTTGAGGGACTTAAACCACACCTCTGTAACAGCAGTAAAGGCCACCTCCTTTTGTGCGCTTTTTATAACAACACCAGTCAACACCCTGTGCTTGTTGCCCGAAAGCGCCCCAAGCATTCGAAGGGCATCCTCGCGATCGACGGGTTTATTCAAAACTTTCCCATCCAGCTCCACAATGGTATCTGCGGTGAGTACCAGTGTATCGGGCCGGCCCCACTCGGAGGCATAGGCGGCCTGCTTTTGACGGGCAAGATATTCGGGTATCTGATCAAGGGCTAAATCGTCTGGATACGTTTCTGGCAGGTCCGGAACCACCAGCACCTCAAAGTTAATGTGAGCCATTTTCAACAACTCACTGCGCCGGGGCGAACCCGATGCCAAAACAATTCGGTAATCCTTAATATTATCGAGCATAAACCATCTTCTTACGCCCAGCCCTAAAGGGGGAAAAATGAGCGGGCGACAAAAACAAATAAAATTCCAGCCAACATAATGAGCTTACTCACTTGGGAGGCGCGGTGGTACTCGCTGTGCGACCTGGCCTTAAGCACTTTAAATATAAGCCACAAAAAGGGCAGTGTAAGTAAAACCAGAAAATAAACGAAGGCTAATGGACTGTTGCGCAGTTGCGGGACCATGGCATAAACAATCCACAAAGCCAATAAAAGGGCTGCGTGGAGGATGGCCACCAGACGGCGGGTAGCGGGCTCACCCATTTCAATGGGCAGCGTGCGACAGCCGGCCTCTGCATCTCCCTTTACATCTTCCAGGTCTTTAATAATTTCACGCCCCAGGTTGCTGGCAAAAGCAAAAAAAGCAAAACCAGTGGTCCAAAACCAGGCCATGGAACAAGCCTCCGTGTCTAAAACAGCCTCGCCGTGCACACGAGCCAGCACGGCAAACTCCAAAGAAACCACAAAATAGGGAACAACAGCCGTCATAAAAGAAATCACCAGATTGCCTATCAGCATCTGCTTTTTAAGCGTGGTGGAGTAGTACCACAGCAAAGCAGGCACCAGAATAAACATCAGGGCGTAATTCTCTTTCCTTGTTATATAGGCCAAAAACAAACCCATAAACACCCCCAGGAAAGTAAATAACACATGCCAAAGCAAAACGGTACGCCGCTGAAAAACTTGTCCCGCCACCACCCTCGAAGGTCGGTTTATCAAGTCGGTCTTGATGTCGAAGTAATCGTTAATCACATAACCGGAAGCAGCTAAAAAGACGGTAGTCAGCACCAACAAGGCAAAACGAAGATGACTCAGCGCAGGCTCCAAACCATAGTGCTCAAGCATGGGCATAAGCAGTACATAACGCAACAGCAGTTGCAAAAGCACAATTATGAGCAGATTCTTAAACCGAATTAATCGCAAAAAAGCCATATTTCCTTGTATTAAGGGTTACCAGGTATAATCACTGCCCCAATGCCCGTGGGCGCGCAGCACCTGCTCCACCACATCGCGAACGCAACCTGCACCGCCATTACGGGGACTCACATACTTACAAAGTCCACGAATTTCCTGTGCGGCATCGGCGGGACAAACAGGCACCCCCACTCTTTTCATCACATGATAGTCGGGCAAATCGTCGCCCATATACATGACTTCGTCTGCTTTCAAGCCCCTCTTCAAAATCCAGTCCTCAAAATCCTTCATCTTGTAAGAAGAAGCCATATAAATATCTTCTATGCCCAGGTTTTGATAGCGCAAGCGAACCGAAGGCGTATTGCCACCGGTGATAATGGCGATGGGGTAGCCCAACTTCACCGCCTTTTGCAGCACAAATCCATCCTTAATATTCACCGTTCGCAAAGGCACTCCTCCGTCATCCATAGCAATGGTGTCCGAACTCAACACCCCGTCCACATCAAAGGCGAAGGCTTTCACCTGCATCAAATCCTCCTTAAAGTTGGTCATAAAGCTCATCTTTTGTGCGAAAATAGCGAAAAATACTTTCAGAAAGAAGGGCGTAAACATCATGCTGAGCCGGATAAGCTTCAAGTGTCTCCAAATGCGCCTGGCTTACCAGGCGATCGCCCCTACGGGCAGGACCTGTTTGGGCGTCGGCAGGTTTCATCGTGAGTGCTTTCTGCGTTGTTTCTCGTATAAGGGGCTCCAATAAAGAAAAATCGAGGCCCTCCTTCTCCATAAGATCATTGGCCAGGGTGTACAAATGATTGACAAAATTACAGGCAAAAACAGCCGCAACATGCAAGGCTTTTCGCCGCGCGCCCGATGCTTTTTGCACCTTACCACTGATCGATAATGCCACCTCATTGAGCATCTTTCGGGAGGCAGAACGATTGCCCTCATACAAAACCGGCACGGTTTTAAAGTCCACCTCTTTCTCCTTGGTAAAAGTCTGGAAGGGGTACAAGACCCCGTGCAGAGGGAAACGCTCCAGCTCCTCCATACCAATACTGCCAGCTGTATGTGCCACCACCCCTTTCAAAGGAGGAAGCGCAGCAGCCACTGCCGATATGGAGGCATCTGAAACCGAAAGCAAGTAAAGATCGGCCTCCCGGTTTATCTTCGACAAATCGGTTCCTGCCCGGGCCTCCAACATAGCCGCCAGACATTCTGCATTGTGCATTTGACGACTAAAAACCTCCAAAATTATACAGCCGGTATTTTTCAATGCCATCCCAAGATGAGTGGCTACATTTCCTGAACCTATAATAACTACTTTCATGTGCGAACTTATTAATAGGGAATATCAATTTCGTCGCGGCGGGCGCTCCGCGGGGTTGCGTAAGTCCACATCCGGAAGATACAACCATTTGCCCTTTTCAAAACGCAAAGCATTATGTGTAAAATCAGGCCCGTAATAACGAAAGTCATTTTGCAGATACTGCTCCGAAGGGGCCAGGTTATCCATAACAATCATAGCCTGTTGCGCATCGTAGCGCAACAACATATTGGCACGCTGGCTGTACTCATATACCAGTCTCCTGCGCAAACGACCATCCACTTCAATCATGAGGACCCCAAACCTTGGTTGCCCCTTGATTACTTCAATGGTTTCGACTACCCTGATTTTAGAAAAGGGACCATGTGCATTGTAACCCAACAGGGTATAAAATACTGAACCACGGTATTTGTGTTCCAGCACTTCGTAATAAACGGCCCCATACCATCGATTGGGATTTAAAACTGCTGTTTCAGGATTCTTAATGTTCCGATACTGATCGTTGAGTCGAAACACCCGCAATTTGTCCTTCACACGTAAAGCCACAAAACCATAAAAACGATTGTAAAAGTCCTGCCCTTGCACATTCCAGCTGACCACTTTAAGTTGTTCATCGGGCGACAATAAAACCGAAAGCTGTTCGTAATCGGCGAAAGGATGCGTAAAAAGCGCCTCGCTACCCAACAAAAGCTCCATGCGCGCTAAAAGAAGCTGATTGTATTTTTCCCGGTCGACATCCTTATCCGAAGCCACCAAAGCTGCAGTAAACAAGCGCAAATGCAAATCCGGTAGGTCAAATATCAACTGATTGCCCAAATGCACTTGCATCAAAAGTAGGTCGGACTCTGGTTCCGCTTCACTTAGTCGAAGTTTCAGCACATCTGTAGCACTGCTTTTAAAACTCAGTTTCTTATTAAAGACCGATAACGCACCCGGCTGCTCCTTGCTGGCAACCACCCACAGTAAACGATTGTCGTCGTTCTGATAGCGCAACACAGCTACTGCTACCCACAATGCGTTATCCGGCGAATAGGCACTCACCCAGTCCACAGGCAAAGCCCCTGTCCCCTCTTCTGTCCACGGAGAAGCATTCCAGGAGGCTAAAAAATTCAGAAAAGCAGGCAGTGTGAAATTCTTCTCTGCATCGTTGTCTTGTTTCAGTTGCATCCACTCCTTTTCCCAGTCAGAGAGCAGCTTAGTCTGCCCATGCCCCGAAACACTGTCGCCCCCCAGGCCCCTGCTGTCTACTTCGGTTCCGCTGCGCTTCCCGCGCTCCTTTGATGCGCCGGTTCTTAGCCAAGTATCTACCGCACCACCCGACAAGGAGTCTGAAGCCATAGGCATACGTTGAGCTAAACCAGCTGCAGGCAGCACCGACAAAAAAACAAAAGCACTATATTTCAACAACTTACAAACAAACCAACACATATCTCCCGAGTCTTTTTTCAAAAATACAGTCAAAAATTCAATTTTGTGCAAAAAATCGGCCACTTTGCTTAAATTCGTGTAACAAACAACAACTAATATTTCAACTATGGCAAGCATGCGCGCGCTGGTAAAAGCCCGGCCTGAAAAAGGCATCTGGATGCAGGAGGTACCCGTTCCCCAACCAGGGCATAACGATGTGCTGATTAAGATCAGCAAGACCGCCATTTGCGGCACCGACCTGCACATATACAAATGGGACGAATGGGCACAAAAAACCATTAAAACACCCATGGTTATAGGTCACGAATATGTGGGACACGTAGCGGCCACCGGCTCGGAGGTGCACAACGTGAAGGAAGGCGACCGCGTAACAGGCGAAGGGCACATTGCCTGCGGACACTGTCGGAATTGCAGACGAGGCCGTCAGCACATTTGCGAAAAGACCGTAGGCATTGGTGTAAACATCGATGGAGCCTTCGCCGAATATGTTGTGGTACCCGCCAACAACGTGATGAAAATCAACGCCAAAATCCCAGATGAGATCGTATCCATTATGGATCCTTTTGGCAACGCGACCCATACCGCGCTCAGCTTTCCTCTCATTGGTGAGGATGTTTTAATAACAGGGGCCGGACTCATCGGGAGCATGTGTGTAGCGGTAGCCAAGTTTGCCGGGGCCCGTTACGTCGTAGCTACCGAGACCAACGCCTATCGTGCCGAACTGGCCAAAAAAATGGGGGCAACACGCGTCCTCAACCCCCTCCAGGAAGACCTCACCGCCCTGGTTAGCGAGCTGGGCATGCGTGGATTTGACATCGGACTGGAGTGCAGTGGCTCAACCGCTGCATTCAATCAAATGCTCGACCACATGTACAACTCCGGCAAAATCGCCCTCCTCGGCATTTTGCCAGCCAACACTACGGTCGATTGGAATAAAATGATATTCAAGGGACTCACCATAAAAGGTATATACGGGCGTGAAATGTTCGAAACCTGGTACCACATGGAGCAAATGCTCATGTCGGGACTCGACCTCAGTCCCCTCATTACCCACCGCCTCCCCATCGACGATTTTCAAAAAGGTTTTGATGTAATGGAAAGTGGAAATTGCGGAAAAGTTATTCTCAATTGGGAATAAAACAAACCGTACCACCGGCACAAAGCCCAGCCCATAAAAATTGGAGGAGCCTTTCGGCTCCTCCAACCCTACACCAAATCTGCTTCTCCATCACTCTTTACAAATTCCTCTGAATTCTCTTAATTGCATTTTCAATTGGCTGCTCCGGCTCAATCACATTATAATCTCCCCAGAACGCATCATCATTAAAACCATCCACAGCATCCTCCATTATCACATTCATCCTCAACCTGTCACTGCCCTTAAAGGGGCGCTCCTCAGTTAACTGCATATCGGTAAAAGCCATTTCCATAGTGGTATAATAGTTGGTATTGAACAATCGGCGCCGCCAATTTACCCTAAAATCGACCTGTGCACGTGCGTAACCCAGGAACCATTTCCCATTTTGTTCCCTATATGTCACCATATACGAAGCCTCTGTGGGAAAAACCCTTGCACCAGCGGGCTTCCTTCGAATGAACATTCGCGCTGCTTCCTCCCGATTTGAAAGATCCATATTAAAAGTTGCATTCACAATGGCTAAACTTTCACTATCAACATACAACTGACCATAAAACAACGGCATCTTTACTTCTGGCTTTTGCTTAAAACCGAGCACATACAGCATCCTATCGTCTTCACGTGTAATATTATTGAGTTCAAAAGAATAAAACTCCAACATTTCTTCGTCAAACAAGGCATAGGGCTCTTTCATAATATCCAGCATCATCGCAGCCAGCGGTCCCCCCTGCAAACGAAACACAAGAGTATCCAAACGGTCATAATCCGTACTCTTTCTACCAATAGTCAAACGTGCCTGATCACTTCTCGCACTGTTGTAAGGTTGTTTGTACACATCAAGCACCGCCTCGGTAAGCGAGACATAATTCCACCCCTTTTTAATGGTCTCGCGATAGAAAGCCGATTTAGTAGCAGTTTGATCCAAATAATTCTGATCCCGACGATTCATAATTGCACGAATCAATAAATCAGGATCGTTGGGAAACACACTCACCTCCACCAAAGGGACCGTAGTCATTTCCAATCCTACCCGATTGCCGTCAGCATTTAAATCGGCCAATGCGACCTTCTGTTTCTGATACCCAATGTACGAAAACACCAGACTGGCAGCTTTCAAATCAGCAGGCACTTTAATTAAAAACTCACCCTCAGAATTACTCACCGTGGCAATACTGGTCCCCTCAACAGCAACAGATGCAAACATCAGAGGCTCATTTGAACTCTTATCATAGACCACTCCACGATACTGCAAGGATGCACCTTCAACAGTTTGTTGAATATCAGATTCCGCAACAGCAGACCAGCCAGCCCCTGTCAACATCAGGACAACCATTAGGGCTCTTCCCCAAACAGCACATCCCCTTAAAAATTGTTTTGTCGTTTTCATAGTCGTAAGAATTAATCGTCCTTTTAGGTAAAGACCACGATGTACCAAAAAACCCTTATTGGACTTCGATGAAGTCCAATAAGGGTTTTTAATCAGCGGGGTTTCAACCCCGCTGACCTATGTGCCCCTGCGGGGCACGCCTTACAGGCTTTGTAATAACCAAGGGTTTCAACCCTGGGATCCTGGGCTATGTTCATTTTTCTCTGACGACTTGCGGCCGGCGCGCAAGGCCACCCA
>NZ_MWUJ01000012.1 GCF_002210225.1 Geofilum rhodophaeum
CCTTTGCTTTTCAATCTTGTCTCTTGCTCCTGCCTGCCTCGTTCGGCAGTGCCACTTCCTTTTCGAAAGCGGATGCAAAGTAAGGTCAAATTTTATCCCCTTCCAAACGAATAAAGCAAGTAAATTTAAGCTCTAAAGCTAAAGCGCTTAAAAACAAGCCCAAGACTTTTCACTTTTAACACCCTTTCACAAAAGGGGAGAACAGTAAAGATACAAAACAGCCATTTAAAATACAAGAAAAAAGACTCGCTGTCTGCAATATTATTTTCGTTGTTGTATCTTCGCAACAAACCAATTAAATCACTTCAAGTGTCAAAAAGCGTAGTTCTGATCCCCACCTATAACGAGTGTGAGAATATTGAAGCCATCACCAGAGCTGTATTGAATCAGCCTGTTGCCAACCTGCACCTCCTGATCATCGACGACAACTCCCCGGACGGGACTGCAGCGCTGGTAAAAAAGATGCAAAAGGAGTTTCCACAACAGCTTCACTTACTCGAACGTGCCGGCAAACAAGGTTTGGGAACGGCCTACATTGCCGGATTCAAATGGGCCCTGGAAAAAGCTTACGACTACATCTTTGAAATGGATGCGGACTTTTCGCACCCCCCGGAAGATCTGGTGCGCCTGTATGAGGCCTGCACCCTGGAAGGGGCCGACCTGGCCATTGGCTCCCGTTACAAATCGGGGGTTAATGTGGTCAACTGGCCTATGGGTCGTGTATTGATGTCGTACTTTGCCTCTGTTTATGTGCGACTGGTAACACGCATGCCCGTTATGGATACCACAGCAGGCTTCAAGTGCTACCACCGCAGGGTGCTGGAGACCATCAATCTGGACAAGATTCGCTTCAAGGGCTATGCTTTCCAAATAGAAATGAAATTTACAGCCTGGAAATATGGCTTTCACCTGATTGAGGTGCCCATTATATTTACCGACCGCAAACAAGGCAGCTCCAAAATGAGCGGGGGCATCTTTAGCGAGGCGGTTCTGGGGGTATTAAAAATGAAGCTAAGCAGTTTTTTCAAATCTTATAAACGATAAAACAATGAGCAGTACACTGATAAAAAACGCCTTGATGGTCAACGAGGGCAAAAGTTTTAAGGGCAGTCTGCTTATAAAGGAGGGACTGATTGCCGAAATTTATCCCGAGGAGGCCGTTTTGCCGAACGAAGATACTGTTGTTGATGCGGAAGGCAAATGGTTGTTGCCGGGTGCCATCGACGATCAGGTGCACTTTCGGGAGCCGGGCCTTACCCACAAGGCCGACATCGCCAGTGAGTCCGCTGCAGCTGTAGCCGGTGGCATCACTTCTTTCATGGAGATGCCCAACACCAATCCGCAAAGCACCACCTTAGAAGCCCTGGAAGCCAAATATCTTTTAGGTGCTGAAAAATCCCTGGCCAACTACTCCTTTTACATGGGGGCCACCAACGACAACCTTCAGGAAGTCCTGAAGGTTAATCCGAAGGATGTTTGCGGCATTAAAGTCTTCATGGGTTCCTCCACCGGCAATATGCTGGTCGATAACAAGGAAACCCTGAAACTCTTGTTCAGCGAGATTCCCATGCTTATTGCCACCCATTGTGAAGACGAGGCGACCATCCGGCACAACATGTCCCTTTTCCGCGAAAAATATGGGGCACAAATGCCCTTCCGTTATCACCCCGACATCCGCAGCACCGAGGCCTGTTACCGGTCTTCGTCGGTAGCGGTAGACCTGGCTACCCGCTACAACAGTCGTTTGCACATCCTGCACCTAAGTACCGAAAAAGAGCTCTCGCTGTTGAATAATCGCCTGCCTCTGTCCGAAAAAAGAATTACGGGAGAAGTGTGTGTTCATCACCTGTGGTTCAGTCGCACCGATTACGACCGGTTGGGTACGCGCATCAAGTGGAATCCTGCGGTAAAGGAAGAGAGCGACCGGGATGCCCTGCGTGAGGGACTGAAGAACAATCTCTTGGATGTGGTGGCTACCGATCATGCACCACACATGCTGGAAGAAAAAAATCAGGCTTATTTTGAGGCTCCATCGGGTGGACCACTGGTGGAACATGCGCTACTGGCCATGCTGGCCTTGGTAGAGCAAGGTGTTTTTACCCTGGAAACGGTGGTGGAAAAAATGTGTCACGCACCGGCCACGCTGTTTCGCATCGATAAAAGAGGCTACCTTAGAACCGGCTACCATGCCGACCTGGTGCTGGTCGACCCCAAAGCTGCACAAACCATCTGCGATGAAGGGGTACGGTACAAATGCCGGTGGAGTCCCTTTAGCGGACAAAGCTTTGCGCACAGCGTGGAAAGCACCTGGGTCAACGGACAAAGAGTTTTTCATAAGGGCAATATAAACCCATCGGTGCGTGGGCAACGTCTGCACTTTAACAGCTAAACAACAAAAAAATGAGGACCTTTAAACCAGAAAGAATTCTCACAGGATTGGCGGGACTGCTGTTGTTGGGATTGGGGGCTTGTGAGCAAGTGCAGGAACCCAGTGGGGCAGCCCTTCCAACTCATTTGCCCAATGGCGCTGTTTTACTGAGCGACACCCTGGTGTACAGTGTCGATTTGGTACCTGCCGACAGTCTGGACACCTGGTCGGCCTGGCGCCTGCGTCATGTGGCGCCGCGGCCTATGGCGGACTTCCTGCTCAATGAAGTTTATGACGGGAGCTTGCAGGCCTACGACTATTTCAGCGACCAGCCCCTAAGCATCGACGAAGTGCGTCGGCGCGAGCAGGCCGACGATTATCACCGTAATTTGGTGGAGGAGTTTCAGTTTGAAGAAACCTGGTACTATCTGCCCGGGGAGCAACGCTTCCACAAGGAAGTCCACGCCCTGGTGTTGGCCTACAGTCTCTACGCCAGTGACGGCAGTCTCCGTGGCCGTAAACCAGTACTTCGGATAAGGCTCAACACCAACAACGACTAGCGCAACACAAAACGGGCTACTTTGCGGGTAATTTGAGAATCAATTACCTCCCGCCCACGGGTCATAGCATCAATGGCGCCAGGTGTGTATTGTCTTATGGTCAGGAGCTGCACCCCTTCATTGTAGCGCACTACAAAATTGCTTTTCAAAGCATCAAGCAGCGCCTCAGTGGCGCCGTTGCTGTCGAAACAGGCACTGAAGTTCAATGCCGAATTCTGCATCAGGTTCATTTTTATACGAAAACGGGAAAAGTAAGCAATCAACTCCAGCAACTTATCTTCCATAATAAAGGAAAAATCACGGGGAGAGGCAGTCAAAAACACCTGCTTATCTTTAAGTATATATATGGGCTGCCCAGCATCCCCTTCCCGGCCATCTGCAATCACGGTTCCGGGATTATCCGGAGCAATAAAGGACTTCACATACAAGGGAATACCCTTATTCTGAAGGGGCTTTAATGTTTTGGGATGAATGACCTGAGCCCCGTAAAAGGCCAGTTCTATGGCCTCATTGTACGAAAGTTCATCCAGCTTAACGGCATCCGGGTACCAACGTGGATCGGCATTAAGCACGCCCGGAACATCCTTCCAGATGGACACAGACGCCGCGCCCATGGTGTGGGCAATAATGGCTGCCGTGTAATCGGACCCTTCACGCCCCAACGTGGTAGTCAGGTTGCTGCGGGTTCCCCCCAAAAATCCCTGGGTAAGCCATAAACGGCCCTTCGCTTCATCAAAAGTATCCTGCATCCTGCTTTGGGTAAGCTCCCAGTCGACATTGGCATCGCGGTACAAGTCGTCGGTTTTCAACACCGTTTTTACATCTACCCATTGATGCTCCAGCGCTTCCTTCTGCCAGTAATCGCTGATGATGCTGGTAGAAAACAGCTCCCCAAAGGACACCACTTGGTCGTACTCAAAATCGTAATGCAGCGAAGGCGCTTGCCGCAAACGCTGCGACAACAGCTCCTGAAGTCGGTTAAATCCTTCACTCTCATTTTCCCCACCCAGCAAATCGGCTATGATGCCCTGGTGAAAATCGACAATCTGAGCAAACTTTTCCCAAAGCTGCTCCTGCTTCCCATCAAAATAGAAGCGTGTAAGTTCCTCAAAAGCATTGGTCATTTTACCCATGGCCGAAACCACCACAACCAAGGGTTGCACGGTTGAGCGAACAATCGAAGTAATGTTGCTTACGCCATCGGCATTCTGTACCGAAGCGCCACCGAATTTATATACCTGCATGCGCCTTTTGTCTTTTGATCCTGTTCTATTATAAAGTTGACTGGGTCAAAATAAAAGTAAATACTTTCAAAAACCTTACTTTTGTGCAAAAATTTAGCGCATGAGTTCCGTTCCTACGCCAGCAGAGCGATATCTGCAACACCCCCAGGTCGAAACACTCCAACATTGGTTGCAAAACGCCGGGCAGCCGCTGCTGCTCAAGGGACTCACCGGCTCGTCCACAGCCCTGGTGGCTGCTGCCCTCAGGGACCAACGCCCACAGTTGTTGGTACTGAGCGACAAGGAAGCTGCGGCCTATTTGTACCACGACCTGGTGCAGTTGCATGGCGAGGGAAGTGTCTTTTTCTTACCCTCTACCTACAAACGCTCGCCCGAATTTGGGCAACCCGACAGCAGTCAACTCATCCTGCGCACCGAAGCCCTGCAGCAACTGCGACGGGCAAAGGCGGGACAGTTTTGCGTCAGCTACACCGAGGCCTTGCTCGAGAAAGTGCCGGGCAGTCGGGTCATTGAGCAACAAACCCTCACCCTGCAACGTGGCGAGCAAATCGATTTGTTCTTTATCGTAGACTTTTTGAAGGAGCTGGGGTTCAAAAAGTCCGACTTCGTTTACGAGCCCGGCTACTATTCGGTGCGCGGCTCCATATTAGATGTTTACAACTATTCGTACGAAGAACCCTTCCGCATCGATTTCTTTGGCGACGAGGTCGAAAGCATCCGCTCCTTCGACATAGAAACCCAGCTGTCGCAAAACAGCTTTGATGAAATCACCCTTATTCCGGAATTGGGAGCCGACGAAGAGGGCAAGGACTTTACCTCCCTGGCCCAGGCTTTAAGTCCCGAGGTGTTGGTGTGGATAGACACCCCAGACCTGATTCGTGACCGCATGAATCAGATCATGGAGAAAGTGCAAGAAAAACAAGCCCATATTGCACGAGACGAAAGTCGCGACCAAAAAATACCAGCCCCCACCCAACTGGTCGACGGCGACCAGTTGTTCCACGACCTCAGCGCACGTCCCCTGCTCCTGTTGAACCATGCAGGCAGTTTTCAGTCCGTCCAAACCCTGCGCTTTAAAACACAAACCCAGCCCCTCTTCCACAAAAATTTTGATCTGGTAGAGGAAAACATCCGTGAAAATCAGGATGCCGGGTACCAGGTCTTTATTCTTTCCGACAATCCGCGCCAGCACGAACGACTGCGCGCCATTTTCAAAGACCGGGGCGCCAAAATTCACTACGAAGAACTGGGCCATGCCCTGCATGAGGGCTTTACCGACCACGACCTGAAGCTCTGTTGCTACACCGACCATCAGCTTTTCGACCGCTTTCATAAATACACCTTACGTACAGACAAGAGTCGCACCGCCCGCCAAAGCATTTCTATGAAGGAGCTGACGCGACTGAATCCGGGCGATTACGTGGTACACATCGACCATGGTATCGGGCGTTTTGGGGGACTCGTAACCATGGAGGAGAACGGGGTCCGCCAGGAAGCCATCCAGCTTGTTTACCGCGACAACGACGTACTGCTGGTCAACATCCATTCGCTGCACCGCATCAGCAAATACAAAGGTTCGGAGGGTGAGCCACCCAAAGTACACAAACTGGGCCACGCCGCCTGGTCCAAAATGAAAGAAAAGACCAAGAAAAAGGTCAAAGACATTGCCCGCGAGCTCATTGCCCTTTATGCCCGGCGCAAGGCCGAACCAGGCTATGCCTTTTCGGGCGACTCGTACCTGCAAACCGAACTGGAAGCGTCTTTTATATACGAGGATACGCCCGATCAGCAAAAAGCTACACAGGCGGTAAAAATCGATATGGAAGAAAGCACCCCAATGGACCGCCTGGTTTGTGGGGATGTGGGCTTTGGAAAAACAGAAATAGCCATCCGCGCCGCCTTTAAGGCTGTCACCGACAACAAGCAGGTGGCGGTTTTGGTGCCCACCACCATTCTGGCCTTTCAACACTTCCACACCTTTCGCGAACGCCTGTCCGATTTCCCGGTACGCATTGAATACGTCAGCCGCCTGCGTAAGCCCGCTGAAATTCGCCAGGTTCTTAAAGACACCAGCGAAGGCAAGGTCGACATTCTCATTGGCACCCACCGCCTGATTGGAAAGGATGTGCAGTTTAAAGACCTGGGACTGCTCATCGTTGATGAAGAGCAACGCTTTGGCGTTGCTGTAAAGGAAAAACTGAAAAGACTGAAAATCAACGTCGACACCCTCACCCTAACCGCCACCCCCATCCCGCGTACCTTGCAGTTTTCGCTCATGGGTGCCCGCGACTTAAGTATTCTAAACACCCCTCCGGCCAACCGTCATCCCATCTTTACCGAACTGCATGGTTTCAACGAAGACATCATCAAAGAAGCCATCCTATACGAAGTGGAGCGCAACGGTCAGGTATTCTTCATCAACAACCGCGTTCAAAACATTCAGGAAATTCAGGACCTGATTAAGCGAATACTTCCCGACATCAAAACCGTAGTGGCACACGGACAAATGGACGGCACCACGCTCGAGAAAATCATGCTCGATTTTATTGATGGCACCTACGACGTGCTCATAGCCACCACCATTATCGAATCGGGACTGGACATTCCCAACGCCAACACCATCATCATCAACAACGCCCATCAATTTGGCCTGAGTGAGCTGCACCAGCTGCGCGGACGGGTGGGCCGTTCCAATAAAAAAGCCTTCTGCTACCTGTTGGCACCCCCCGTGAGCACCCTCACCAACGATGCCCGTCGGCGCCTGACCATCCTCGAAGAGTTCTCCGACCTGGGCAGTGGTTTTCAGATAGCCATGCAGGATCTCGACATACGTGGGGCCGGGAACCTGCTGGGTGGCGAGCAAAGCGGCTTCATCAGCGACATTGGCTACGAAACCTACCAACGGATATTGGAAGAAGCCTTGTTGGAACTGCGTGAGACCGAATTCCCCGACCTGGAAGTGCGTCCCCAACAGGCCGCCAAACTGCCTGAAGATCTGCGCTTCGTAAGCGACTGCCTGATTGACACCGACTTGGATGTACGCTTCCCGGAAACCTACATCTCCAACACAGCCGAGCGCATGGAACTCTACCGCGAACTCGACAACATAAAAGAAAAAGATGAACTGGAGACTTTTGAAAAGAATCTGATCGATCGTTTCGGGCCCCTGCCCGAAAAAGCAGAGCAATTGCTGGCCCTGGTGAGCATCCGGATCACAGCGCTTACGCTGGGTATCGAAAAAATCAGCTACAAAAGAAATCATGTTCGCCTGTCCTTTGTCTCCAATCAGGAATCCCCCTTCTACCGCTCGTCGGTATTTCAGAACATCCTACAGTGGCTGCAGCGCAATCACAAATTGGCGCGTATGGAAGAAAGACAAGACAAACTCTGGTTGTTGGTACCCAAGGTTACTCAGGTAACTCAGCTGGAGACGCTTTTGCAACAATTAAAAACCCCCATCGGAGAAACAACAGCAGGCTAGGACAACAAGCGCAAAAGGATTTCCCGATTGCCCAAAAAGTTGCGCCCTATGGCCGAGGCTTCACAAGGAAAAGTCTTCCGGGCAACCAACAGCTCCACCTGAGTAGTTCCCCCTTCTTCTCCTTCAATTAACTTTTGAATGGGTGCAAAGTCCGCCAGCCAAGCGGAAAGCTGCCCCCCCACGGCAATTTGTGGTAAAACCGTTTTAAAACCCGGACTTTGTCCCACAATTTGACCCTCATGATTCACCACCATTATCCCCTCCGACTCACCAAAAATGGCCGAGCGGAAAAGATTGCACGAACGTACGGCCACCCGCTCGGCAGTAATGTCGTTTAACACCAATTGCAAGGCCTGCTTCCCGTTAAAGCTGATCCAACTGGCACTTATGGCTACATCCAATGGTTTTCCATGCAAGCCACACACCTGTATACCCAAACGTTGGGGCAACTTTCCTGAAAGGACCTCCTGATTTAAATAGGTCGCAAATGCGTCCTGGAAATCCTTTCCAACAAAATCCTGGAAAGGCAGGCCAATCATGTCCTCAATATAATGCGTATGAAACAACTTCAGTGCCTCTATATTTAAGTATTGGATTCTTCCCTTTTCCAAAATCACCAAAGGCACCGGTGCATCCGATAAAAACTTACGAAAACGTTCCTCTCTGCGCTTCTGATCCATCACAGCTTTGTGCTTGTAATAAGCCAGATCAATGGTTATGGCCAATTCCTTTTTCTGAACCGGCTTTACCAGATAACCATAAGAATTACTCACAATGGCCCTTTCAACCACCACGGAGCTGGTATCGCTCGAGACAAAAATCACGGGGATCTCCAGATTACGTTGAATTTTCTCTGCTGTTTGAATACCATCCATCTCTCCATCCAGGTGGATGTCCATCAACACCACGTCCGGACGCTCCACCGCACAAAGCTCCAAGGCCTCTGTCCCCGATCCACAGCGCCCAGTCAACTCATACCCCATATCCTTAATAAACAGCGCAAAAATCGCTGAAAGAAACTTATCGTCCTCAACTATCAAAATTCTGCGCATATGGCCAGATACTTAGTAACAATTTGAAATAAAGAAGACTCAAGTGCGGATATTAAAACACTTAAGACTAATTTTGCCGGCATAAAATGCTCAACCGTGTTCAAAAATAATGATTAAGATAGTAATAGACCAAGGCAACAGCGCTATTAAATACGGCATTTTTGACAAAGACAAGTTAATTTTAGCCGAGACGGCAGATGGGCCTGACCAAAACCGGTTGAGGAAAGTGATCAGCGACTACCAACCGGAAGCTGCCATCATTTCTTCGGTAACGGAACCCCTTGATCTCTCCAGCTTGCCAGCGTTTTCAGGTCGCCTTATTGTACTGGACAACAACACCCCCCTTCCTTTTTCAATTGGATACAAAACCCCTGAAACCCTTGGCAGAGACCGCATCGCAGCAGTGTCAGGTGCTCAAGCGCTGTTTCCGGGAACATCCCTCTTGATAATAGATGCCGGAACCGCCCTTACTTATGAGGTGCTGTTAAATGGCCAACACTACTATGGTGGAAATATATCTCCAGGATTAAGCATGCGCTTTAAAGCACTTAACAGCTTCACCAGCAAGCTGCCACTGGTCGACAAACAAGAAAACTGTCCACTTGCGGGACAAAGCACACAGGAAGCCATAGCTTCAGGCGTTATAAATGGAATGGTTTTTGAAATGGAAGGCTACCGCGCCGCCTGTCTGGATAAATGGGGTATCGACAAAACAATAATAACCGGCGGAGACTCAGATTTTTTTGCCAGAAAACTAAAAAACCCCATCTTTGTAAATCAAAATTTAGTACTGGTAGGACTAAACCGAATATTGGAATACAATGTGTAAAACGCTAAAGCTGCTGCTTTCTGGACTGATGATAGTTATACCGGTCAGCCTTCTTCAATCACAAAACCGCACCTCTTCCCCTTTTTCACGCTACGGCATGGGTGAAATCAACCCCCAAGGCTTCAGCCGGAATCAAGCCATGGGAGGAACAGGAATTGGCCTGCGATCGGCCGGTTACCTCAACAACATGAATCCGGCCTCCTACTCGGCACTGGATTCTATGTCCTTTTTCTTTGAAACCGGATTGCAATCACTCACCCAAAACATATCAGAAAACGGAGCCAGTCAGTCTTTCTCAGAAATGAATTTCGATTATTTTGCCCTGGGATTTGCCGTAGGCCCCAAAATGGGCATATCTTTAGGATTCAGACCGGCAGCTCAGGCTGGCTATGACTTCCAATCTCTGCAAGAAGCCAATAACGACCCCCACCTTCTGCAAATCAAAGGCGAGGGGAACTTCACCGACCTCTATGCCAGTGTTGCCTACAGCATCAGTCCATCTCTGTCGGCCGGAGTCAATGCCTCCTACTGGTTTGGCGACATCAAACACACCTCATTTCAGGATTTCACCAGTGATCCCAATGCCTACATTTATGGCAGTCGCATCAAGCACCATATTGGCAGCCTACTCTTTGACCTCGGTTTGCAATACACCACCGCCCTCGACGAAAACCGCAGCCTTACACTTGGCTTGGTTTTTCGACCACAAACACCGGTTAGCGGACGAAGCAGTCACCTGGTGGCCCGTGGTACAGGTTACGATCTTCAGGGTGGCCTCTTTACCAGCAACGACACCCTTTCCTATGATTCCGAAAGCTGGAGCAGCAAAAATTTTGAGATGCCCCTAAGGTTTGGGTTTGGAGCATCCTACACCATCCAGGACAAACTTAGCCTGGCCGCCGATTATGTAAGCGAACGCTGGGCCGACACCCAATTTCCGGACGTCAACACGCAAACCGCCAACACCAATCATATTGCTTTAGGTGCGGAATACATCCCCAACGAAAGAACCGGCAACCGTTATTATCAGCGTATACGCTACAGAGCCGGTTTACATTACACACAAGACTATATTAAAATCAACAACAACCAGCTAAGAGACTTTGGCATGGCTTTTGGGCTGGGTTTACCACTAGGAAGGAGCAACACCTCCATTAACCTGGGTTTTGAATACGGAAACATAGGAACCGGACAAAGCAACGAAATGAAAGAAACCTACAGTAAGTTTACCCTGGGGTTTACACTGCATGAATACTGGTTCTTTAAACGAAAATTTGATTAAGCAATACATTAACAATCAAAAACTAGAGACATGAAAGCCATAAAACTAATCGTACTGGGGTGGTTGATGACCATGACTTACGCGGCCGCACAAACGGGACTGGAGTCGAACACCAAATATGGAGTCGGCGAAGACAGCATACGTTGTGTAAAGAATCTTTCTCTTTATTCCGAAGATTTTAGAAACAAAAACTTCGAAGCAGCTTTCCCCGCCTGGGAAATTGTTTTCAGAGAATGCCCTGCAGCTACCGTCAATATCTATCTGGATGGAGCTAAGATGCTCAGCGACAAAATTGAAGCCAACAAAGACGCTGCAAAATTTGAGGAGCTCTATGCTTACCTCATGAAAGTTTACGACCAGCGCATGGAGTATTTTGGCGATCACCCGCGCTACCCAACCCCTGCGATTAAAGGGAGTAAGGCACTGGACATGCTCAAATACAAGCGCGACGACGCCGCTGTAGTGGAAGAAGCCTACGGCCTACTTAAGGACGCTGTTTCACAACTTAAGAAGTCGGCCCAACCAGCGTTCCTGGCCACATATATGAGCACAGCTGTCAGCATGTATGGTGCAGGCAAAATTGATGCAGCTACCCTGGTTAACACCTATACCGAGGTAAGCGATTATACCGACCAGGTATTGAAAGACAAAAACCGCGCGAAGTATCATCCGGTATATGAGCAGGTTAAAAGCGGTGTAGAGAGCCTGTTTGCCAACAGCGGGGCAGCAACTTGCGAGGTGATCATAAGTATTTATGAGCCCCAGTTGGAAGACAACAAATTTGACCTGGCCTGGCTGAAGCGTGTAAGTCAACTGTTGGCACGTGGTCTTTGCGAAGATGCCGAATTGCTGTACAAGGTTTCGGAGTATCAGCACAATATTGAGCCTTCCGGTTCGTCAGCTTTTGGCCTGGCCAGAATGTACCTTAAAGCAGGGGATGTAGATCGGGCACTTGAGTTTTTCAACCAAGCAGTTGATCTTACCGAGGACAGCCAACAAAAAGGCGAGTACCTGCACCAGATGGCCCTGATTCATCTGTCTCAGAACCGTTATTCACAAGCTCGTGTGCATGCCTTAAGGGCTATTGAAGCACGTCCCGACTGGGGCGTTCCTTACCTAACCATCGGTAAGGCTTACGCCCTGTCAGCCAACAGCATTGGTGAAAAAGAACTGGAGAAGAAGTCGGCCTACTGGGCAGCAGTGGACAAATTCATGAAGGCCAAATCGGTGGACAGCAGTGTCGCTGATGAAGCCAACAGTCAAATTGCCACATTTTCGGCCCACTTTCCTGCAACCGACGAGATCTTTTTCGAGGGTTTAGAAGTTGGTGCTACCTACACCGTAGGAGGATGGATCAACGAAAAAACGACCATACGCAGTCGCTAAACATGTCTTCTGACCAGAAAAACATACTACATCAGTTAAGCACCGTGGCAGGCAGCATTTTGCTGCTTGCCACCGTGCTTTTTTTTCCCTCCTGTGCCCCAAATAAGCCTGAAGAAATTAAGGAGCTTACCAATAGGGAGGAACTTCCCAGGATCACTTACAGGGATTTACACAGCACCATTACCGATTCCGGAAAGATTCGCTACCGCTTTACTACTCCGCTCATGCAACAGTTCGACCAACGGGAAGAGGCAGCCATTGAATTTCCGCAGGGACTACATCTTTATGTTTACAACAACCTCGAAGAAATCGACGCCCAGATTAAATGCAAACAGGCGACCTATCATCAAACAAAGGATTTATGGGAGTTGCGAAAGGACGTTGAAGCCATCAACCTGGACGGTGAAGTAATCAATACCGAGCTGATGTATTGGGACATGTCCGCCAAAACTTTGTACTCTGACCAATTTATAAAAATCAGCACCGAAACCGAAATCATCACGGGAACCGGTTTTGAGTCAGACGAACGAATGGAGAATTATAAAATAAAAAACATCAGCGGTATTCTTCAAGTGGAGGAACCACCCGCCTCGACGGCTTCAGAACCTGTGGAGCCATAAATTGCCCAAGGCTTATCGCCATTGGAGAATTATTTATTACCTTTAGCGAAGCAAGTCTGGTTCAGGACCAAAGGACAAGACCACAGCTTACAGTGATCAGAAAAACACAAAATGGACACCCTTTCAGTTCTTGTAATCACCCTTCTGTTCTCCGCCGTTTTCTCCGGAAGCGAAATGGCATTTTTGTCCACCAGTAAACTAATGATTGAGCTCAACCGGAAGAAACACCCCTCCCTGAGCAAAATCACCGACCGTTTCCACCGAAATCCCGGACTGTTTATATCTACCATACTTATTGGCAACAACATTGCGCTGGTCATTTATGGTATGTTTATGGCCAATCTGCTTGAACCTTATCTGGGCCGCTTCATTGATTCTGAATTTGGCATTCTTTTTATTCAAACACTGGCGGGAACATTACTGATTCTGATCAGTGCGGAATTTCTTCCAAAAATCATCTTTCGACTTAACCCTGCCGCCTCCCTCAACTTCATGGCCGTCCCATTATGGATCATCTACACCCTCTTTTACCCCCTTTCAAAACTGACCTTGTTCGTCTCCAATCTGTTGATAAACAAAATCATAAAGACCCCCAGCCATCCCCAACGTGAAAATATTGTAATTGGCCGAATAGACCTGGACCACCTCATAATGGAACAGGAAAAAGGCAAGGACGACGAAGAAGTTCCGGAGGAGATGAAGTTTTTTAAAAACGCACTGGATTTCTCCACCGTAAAAGTCCGGGAATGCTCCGTTCCGCGAACCGAACTCGAAGCTGTCGATATCGACGAAGAATTGGAGGTGCTGCGCGAGCGTTTTACGGAAACCGGCTTTTCCAAGATTCTGATTTACCGCGAAAGTATCGACAATATCGTGGGCTATGTACACGTTTCCGCTCTTTTCCGAAACCCTAAAAAACTGCGTAACATAATCAGCCCCATTTCCATTGTACCCGAATCGATGCAAGCCAGCAAACTGCTGGAGACTTTTACCAAAGAGCACAAAAGCATTGTATTGGTAGTGGATGAATTCGGTGGCACCTCGGGGATTGTAACCCTGGAAGACATACTGGAAGAGATTTTCGGTGAAATTGACGACGAACACGACACCTCTGATCTGACTGAAATCCAAATCAGCGAAAACAGCTACAGCTTTTCGGGCCGTTTTGAAATTGATTACCTGAACGAAAAATACAACCTTAACCTGCCCGTTTCCGATGAATATGAAACCCTGGCTGGCCTTATACTCTATCACAACGAGGCCATCCCGGAAAAAGGGCAAGAGATTATAATTGATCCTTTCACACTCAAAATTCTCGACGCCTCTAAATCAAAAATAGAACTGGTACAAATAACTCTGCCTTCGGTTTAAAACGCCCGCATCCCCCCCTAAATAAAGCAATCAAAATGATCGGCAACAAGGTGGTAAAACATTTTTTTGTATATTCGTACCCTGTTTCAAAACGCTAAAAATTAAATCTGTATTTCGAATGGCAACTTTAGAAAAAATACGAAGTAAAGGAGGAGTTCTTGTGGCCATCTTCGTTGGCTTCGCGCTTTTTGCTTTCATCATGATGGACTTCATGAGTTCCGGTGGATCTATGTTTTCGGGCAACCAAATGGAGGTAGCCAACATCAACGGGACTTCGGTAAGCATCCAGGAATTTCAGAACAAGGTTTCTGACATGGAGGAGTTCAACAAAATGAATCAGGGCGGAAACACCTTATCGGAAGAAGACGTCTACCGCCTCCGCGAGCAAACCTGGAATCAAATGGTCAATCAAATTTTGCTGAATGAGCAATATCAGGAACTGGGCATCACCGTGAGTTCTGAAGAAGTGATGGACATGGTATCTGGTCGCAACATTCACCCCGCCATTCGACAGCATCCACTTTTTGCCAACCAGCAAACCGGTGTTTTCGACCAAAACCAGGTACTTAACTTCTTACAGATTAAGAATCAAGACCCCAGCGCCAACTTCTATTGGATGATGATGGAGGAGCAGCTGATTAATGAGCGGCTTTACACCAAATACGCCGCTCTCCTTCGTAACGGCATGTACATTCCGGCCATTTGGAAGGATAGTGAACTGGCAAGTCGCTCCAAACAAGCCGATATCGACTTTGTAGTAGCCCGCTATACTGCCATTCCCGACAGCAGCATAAGCATTGCCAGCAACGACATTAAGGAATACTACAACAGCCACAAAGAGGAATTCAAACAAGAGGCTGCCAGAGACATCGAATACATCACCTTCCCCATTGAGGCCACGGAAGAAGACCGTCAAGCCACGCTCGACTGGGTAAGTGAACGTATGGCTGAGTTTTCTCGTCCGGAAACCGATCCGGTTCAGTACGTCAACCTTAATTCAGATGAGCCTTTCAGTGCCAGGAACCACAGATCTGCCGAGTTTTCATCAAGCATTGAGGACTTTGTGCGCACAGCACAAGTCGGAGAAGTTTATGGCCCCTATCTCGAAAACGAAAGTTACAAAGCCGTTCGCCTGGTAGCCATTAATAATTTGCCCGACTCGGTTAGAGCACGTCACATTCTTTTGCGTGAGGCAACTCCTGAAGCAACACATCAATTGGCCGACAGTTTATTGAATCTGGCACGCAATGGCAGCAACTTTGCTGAATTGGCGCGCAGTCACTCTCAGGATCAGGGTTCGGCCATCAACGGGGGCGACCTGGGATGGTTTACCGAAGGAGTTATGGTACAACCCTTTAACGATGCTGTATTTAATGGAAATACAGGCGACATTGTAAAAGTGGAAAGCCAGTTTGGTGTACACATCGTGCACATTCAGCAACAAGGTGCTGCCAGTCCCAAATACCAAATTGCGACCCTGGCCCGGGAAATCTCCTACAGCTCTAAAACCTATCAGGATGTATACAGCAAAGCCAATCGCTTCGCTGCCGAAAACAACAGTGCAGAGCAATTCAGCACAGCCGCAGAACAAGAGGGCCTGGCCAAGCGCTTTGGCCGCTCCATTGGCGCCAACGACCGCGGAGTAAGCGGACTGGAATCGTCAAGAGAACTGGTTCGCTGGACCTATGAAGCAGAACAGGGTGACCTGTCTCCCGTTTATGAGTTCGGCGATCGCTTTGTAATTGCTCATTTGACAGAGGTGCGTGAAGAAGGCATCCGTGCCTTAGAGGAAGTCAGCACTCAAATTGAGCGTCAACTTATGGCCGACAAAAAAGCTGACCAATTGCTGGCCCAAATGCAGGAGAAACTGGAAGCAGGTGCAGACTTAGAAGCGCTTGCTGCAGCATTCAACAGCAGCGTTCAGCATGCCGACAACATTGGCTTTGCCGCCTTCCAGGTTCCCGGAGCCGGTGTAGAACCCGCCTTAGCGGCTGCAGCGGCAACTGTTCCAGCTGGCCAGATCTCTCCAGCTTTTAAAGGAAACAACGGCGTTTACGTGCTTAAAGTAACGCAAGTTGAAGACATCACAGTTAATGCGGACAACATCACCAATGAGCTGGACCAAAACCTTGGTATGAAGGTAGACTATCAATTGCTTCAGACCATTCGTGAGAATGCAGAAATCACCGATAACAGAGCCAACTTCTATTAACGGAAACAAGCTTAAAATACAAAAGGCCGGTTGCGATGCGCAACCGGCCTTTTGTATTTTAAGAAACAGCCTGCTGTTTAAGTATAGATCTATACCAACAGCTTACGAACCAAAGACGATATGGCCTTACCATCCGCCTTTCCGGAAAAACGGCGGCTGGCTTCGCCCATAACCTTCCCCATATCGGCCATGCTCTGGGCCCCCAGTTCGCTGATTAATGCTTTAAGACCTGTTTCCAGCTCCTCGGACGACATTTGCGCCGGGAGGTAGGCTGCTATAATTTCTGCTTCCTTCAACTCATTATCGGCCAGTTCAACCCGGCCCTGACTTACAAAAATATCGGCCGCATCCTTCCGTTGCTTCACCATTTTCTGCAGCAACTTCAATTCCGCTTCGGCATCCATAGCTCCGCCGGCATCCTTGGCCGTACGCGCCTCCAGAAACTCCTTTTTAACCGCCCTGAGCGCGTTTAAACGCAGCGCATCACGCGCTTTCATGGCTTGCTTTATATCTTCACTTACCTGATCAAATAACATAAGAACTCGTATTAAAATTAGTCCACATTATCGTGTAAAAATCGATTATTGTTGCCAAGCTTGGCTCTGCCTCTCCCGTCGTCGTCAAGACTAAAACGAGAAACCCGGGGGCCAGATCCACTTTCGCTCTCCTGCTCCTGGTCAACGGGCCTGCGCTTATAAGCCGGTTCCCGCTCCAATTGCTCCAGTCGGCTGTCGTCCAACAATTCGTCCGGATCGGCCAACACCCTCGATCCATCGGGGCGACGGATAAAAACACGTGGTTCATGACTACCAGTTTCCGTATCGCCACTACTCACCACCGGAGCTTCCTCCTTATCGCTGCCATACAACAACTCAATTTTCCGCTGTTTCTCCTCATCTTCCTGCTTAAAGGTAACCACACGCGGCGCTTCTTCAGTAAAATCTATTTCCTCCTCAAAAGTATCGCCAACCTGGGCTTCGGCTTCATACAGGTTGCCCTCGGCATCCATTTCCAAACGGGTTACCTTTTTCCCGGGCTGCCGTGGTTCAGGCTCCACCATATTGCTGTAAGCAAAACCAGTCGCAATAATGGTCACCACCACCTCATCATCGAGGGTTTCGTCATTCCCCGTGCCCCAGATAATTGAGGCCGAATGCCCCACCACGTCTTGAACATAGTCGGTAATCTTACCTACTTCATCCATCGTGATCTCGTCCTTGCCCGAAGTGATGTTCAATAGAATATTGCCTGCACCTGAAATGTTGTTGTTGTTGAGTAAGGGCGACTCCAATGCAGCCTGAATGGCATCTATGGCGCGGAATTCTCCCACCCCGCTGCCCGAACCCATAATGGCCACACCACTGTCCTTCATCACCGTTTCCACATCGGCAAAGTCAACATTGATATATCCATGAACCGTAATGATTTCGGCAATACCTTTAGCGGCGGTTGTCAACACATTATCGGCCTTGGCAAAGGCATTACTCAGCTTAAGGTCGCCATACATATCGCGCAACTTCTCATTGTTGATGATCAACAAGGAGTCTACGTTCTTCTCCAACTCTGAAATTCCGTCTATGGCTTGATTGATGCGCACCTTTCCCTCAAATTTAAAGGGGATGGTGACAATACCCACCGTAAGAATGCCCATTTCTTTGGCCGTTTTGGCAATAATCGGAGCGGCACCGGTACCGGTGCCCCCGCCCATACCGGCAGTAATGAACACCATCTTGGTGTTGTCCTGCAACACCCGGCTTAACTCTTCGGTACTCTCAATAGCCGCCTGGCGTCCCCGGTCGGGCTTGTTTCCGGCCCCCCGCCCCTCGGTTAGGGTCTGCCCCAATTGCACCTTTAAGGGAATGGGACTGTTGGCCAGCGCTTGGGCATCGGTGTTGCAAATTACAAAACTAACATCCCGAATGCCCTGACTGTACATAAAGTTAACTGCATTGCTGCCGCCTCCGCCAACACCAATCACCTTAATGATGGACGTATTCTTTCCGGGTATTTCAAAATTTATCAAATCGTCGTTCATACTGTTTCTCTTTATACCGCCATCCGTAATAAACACAGACCGACTACATTTCTACATCATCGTCGTCGAACATGCCCGCGAAAGTGTTTCCAATCTTATTCTTAAGATTGCCAAACAAATCGCCCGGTACCACCTCTCTGTTTAGGCGACTTTTCTTTGCTTTGGGCTTAGTCACTTTTCTGGGTGCGGTTTCGGCCGTCGTCTCCAGCGGAGCCTCCAGCTTCTCCTCCTCAAACAAGGATTGCTGACGCCCTCCCCTGGGCGAAGCGTACAAGGCAGAGGCCGTCAACAGACCAACAGCAGTTGCATAGGGTTCACCCGCCTGCTCTTCCTGCAAAAAAGCCTTTTCCTGAAAAAGAAGTGGTTGTCCCATGCGCACATCCAATCCGGTTTTCAAGCGGATGAGTTGAGGCAGGTGCTTCAGTAATGCCCCTCCTCCGGTTAAAACAATGCCCGCACCCAATCGATCGTAATAGCCCGAACGCTCAATATGCCGGGCCACATACTCCACAATCTCTTCCATACGGGCCTGAATTATGCAGGAGAGACTGCGCAAGGAAATCTCTCTGGGCTCCCAACCCGGCATACCGGGTATGGCAATAACCATATCTTCACGGGCCAGACTGCTCATGGCTGAACCGAAACGTACCTTCAGCGACTCGGCCTGCTTAAACAAGACTGAACAACCTTCCTTGATGTCGCCTGTCACTACGTTCCCCCCGAAGGGAATGGCTGCCGTATGTCGAAGAATGCCGTCGTAAAACAGGGCCATATCGGTGGTTCCGCCACCGATATCTACCAAAACCACCCCGGCCTCCTTCTCCTCATCAGTCAGCACGCCTTCGGCAGAAGCCAGCGACTCCAAAACCACGCCATTCATCTTTAAGCCAGCCCTTTGAATACACTTTTCAATATTACTCAGCGCGGTTTCCTTTCCGGTTACCACGTGAAAATAACCATCTAAACGCTGACCCGACATGCCTACAGGATTCTTCTCGGTGTGTTCCTTATCTACTGAATATTCCTGCGGAATAACATGGATGATCTTTTCCCCCGGCTCCAACGACAAACGATGACTGTCGCGCAAAAGCTGATCCAAATCAAAAGTGCTGATCTCACTTTCCTTATTGATGAAGCGATAACACGAATTGGTAAAACTCCGCATGGAGTAGCCCGCCATCCCGGCAAACACCTCGCTTATCTTCACATCGAGTCGCTCTTCTAAGGCCCCAACTGCCTGCTTAATGGCCGTAACGGTTTCTTCAATATTCAGGATGACTCCCCGCTTCACGCCTGTCGAAACGGCCTTCTCCACGCCCAACACTTCCATTCGTCCATCACTGTGCTTCTGACCTGCGGCTGCCACTACCTTGGTGGTACCAATGTCCACCGTTGCAATTATTTTTCGTTCCTGGTTCATACCATTCCGGGTTAAATACATTCTATTTGCTTACCATTCGCGCCTGCGCGAACACAAAATCTGATTCTTATACTTGAGGTTAATGGTTTTATATTCATTCCATTCCCGGGGATTAAGTCCCTCGGCATACAACAAACGCAAATTACGGAGCTTAAGTGCCAGATCAATCGGTTGTCCCAACAAAATAAGGTGGTCGCCCACCCGGGGGACCAAAACAAAATCATTGTTGCGCCGCACATAAATTTGCTCCATCTGTGCCTTCAAAAAATCGTCGGCCTCCACCATGCGCGCAAGCTGCAGAACCGGCTCCAGATCTTTGCTAAGCGCCCCACTGGCCACCAGCACCCGGGCCGAAAAATGATCCGAAACGGGAATGTGCCGCCCTTCGGCATCG
Source organism: Geofilum rhodophaeum (assembly GCF_002210225.1). GTDB lineage: Bacteria > Bacteroidota > Bacteroidia > Bacteroidales > Marinilabiliaceae > Geofilum > Geofilum rhodophaeum. The sequence goes on from NZ_MWUJ01000012.1 coordinate 20,255, forward strand.
AGATAGAAGGTCCCCTCCGGAGCAAAAACACGCAAAATGGGAGCATGCTGAGTGACCTCTACATGCAACACGCCCGAAGCACTGTTGAAAACTTCTACCGATCTAATGGCACTATGTTGAGCAACATGCGCTTCCAAATCCTCAAAATTAAGAGAGGTCAGTGGTGCACCCAAAAGATCGGGAAAAGATTTCAACAAGCCAAGTCGAACATTATCCGCCTTAACAAAGCGCGCTTCCAGGCTGTCACGCACCGCCACCCGCACCTCAGAACAAACCAAGCTGCGCCGACTGGAAGCAACAAAGGCCAAGATCACCGGAAAATAGCCCAGCAACAAAACCCACTTCAACAGTCCCAAAAACTTACGCATCTTCATTTCCTCCAAAATCCAATTAACCGCCTAAATATAATATTTTTAAAAACCGCGTCTCCACACAGCATCCAATTATTTATCAACAACTTCCGGCCTTCTTTGAACAGCTACCTCAGGCTGACCAAATGAGCAAGATGAGCTGCGATCCGAGGCACAAGCCGATCAATGTCGCCTGCCCCCATCGTCAAAACCACCGTAGGCTGCGCTCCGGGCTGAAGGACTTCGGGCAAATCCTCCGGTCCTACATAGCCAACCGGCACTTCAGCAATATGTTCACCAATGGTGCGCGCAGTAATTCCCGGCAAAGGCAACTCCCTGGCCGGATAAATATCCATCAACAAAACCTCATCGAGCAAGGACAGACTCTGCGCAAAGTCCTCAGCGAAATCACGGGTGCGCGTATACAAATGGGGCTGAAAAACACCACACAATCTAAATCCAGGGTACAAGGCCCGCACACTGGTCAGTGTGGCCCGGATCTCCTCAGGGTGATGGGCATAATCGTCGATATACACCAGATGGGGAGCGTTCACGTGTAAATCAAAACGCCGGGCAATGCCCTTAAAACCAGGTAATGATGCCCGTATTTCATCCACCTCAACACCGGCATTCAAGGCCAAAGCCACTGCTCCAATGGCATTCTCCACATTCAACCTGCCGGGGATCCCCATTTTTAAATCAGTAATAAGTCCCTGCGGCGTATGCAAACTGAAGCGATACAGCCCATCCTCCAACACCAGCTCACCAGCATAATAATCGGCATCCGAATCAGCCAAGGCATAGCTAAGCACCTCCACATCAGCCATCAATCCTTCCTGCGGTGGCAGACCCTTTTTCATCACCAACACACCACCCGATTTAACCCGTCGGGCAAAGGCCCCAAAAGCATTCTCCACCTCCTGGTGCGAACCATAAATATCTAAATGATCGGCATCCATGGCTGAAATCAGTGCAAGGGTGGGACTCAGCCACAAAAAGGAGCGGTCAAACTCATCGGCCTCCAACACCACAAAGGGCGATTGCTCGTCCCACAAAAAATTATTGCGGTAATTCTTCGAAATGCCTCCCAAAAAGGCCGTACATCCCACTTTGCCCTGGCGAAACAGATGGGCTGTAAGTGTAGAAATGGTCGTTTTACCATGGGTTCCGGCAATACAAACCGCCTCCTTGCGAGCACTCAGCATACCCAGTACCTGGGCGCGCTTCAGCACCTCAAATCCCTGTTCTCTGAACCACACCAGCTGCTCCTGCTCCTTTTCAACAGCAGGGGTATAAATGACCAGGGTGTGCCGGGGGTCTCTGAAAACCGGCTCTATACAAGCAGGAGACGAATCAAAAAACACCGAAATGCCCTCAGCCTGCAAAGCTTCTGTGACCCCCGAAGGCGTGCGATCGTAGCCTGCAACCGGCTTTCCATCCCTATGAAAATAACGGGCCAGGGCACTCATGCCAATGCCGCCAATTCCCACCAGCCATACCTGTTTAACTTCCTCCACCTGCATCATTTCAGTTTTATTTCTGTTTACCCGCTATCAAATTCAAAACCTCCAGCGCGATATCGTCCGCCGCACGGGGACGGGCAAATGCTGAAATGGCCTTCGAAAGCTTTAACAAACGCTCCTTATCATTAAGTAAAACAAGACTCTCCTGAACCAAGGCTTCCTTTGTCTGGGCATCCTTCACCATTACAGCTGCTCCACGCTCAACCAGGGCCATGGCATTCTTGGTCTGATGATCTTCCGCCACATTGGGCGAAGGCACCAAAACAACCGCCTTGCCCAAAGCCGACAACTCACTGATGGTCCCTGCACCTGCACGGGACACCACCACATCGGCCAAGGCATAAGCCTTGGCCATATCACCAATAAAGGGCTGCATCACCATCTGCTCAGTAAGCTCCCCCTTAAGTTCCTCCGCCAGGGCTTCGTAATAAAGCTTTCCGGTTTGCCACAGCACTTGCACGCCACTCTCCTTCAACAGCGCTAAACCCGCCACAATTCCCTCATTAATGCTGCGGGCACCCAGACTGCCCCCCACCACCAACAAGGTGGGCCTATCGGGATCCAGACCGAAGGCAGCTGCTGCAGCCTTCCGGTCCTGCTCCTGCAACAAAGCCTCCCGCAGGGGATTGCCGGTAAAAACCAACCGAGTCGACGGAAAAAAGCGCTCCATTTGTGGATAAGCCACACAAACCAACGCCGCCTTGCGTGCCAAAATACGGTTGGTTACACCCGGGTAGGAATTCTGTTCCTGCAGCACCGTGGGAATGCCACGCGCCGCTGCTGCACGTAAAACAGGCCCGCTGGCATAGCCCCCCACCCCTATGGCCACCTGAGGCTTAAAGGATCTCACCAGTCGTCGTGCCTTCAGCATACTGGCAGCCAGCTTAAAGAAAAAAGTCACATTCTTCCAGCTCAGACTGCGTTGAAAACCAGCCACCGGCAAACCCACAATGGAATAACCGGCCGCGGGAACCCGCTCCATTTCCATCCGCCCCAAAGCCCCAACAAACAACAACTCACAATCGGGCCGCTGTCGACGCAAAGCATCGGCAATGGCAATAGCCGGAAAGATATGTCCCCCGGTACCTCCACCACTAATAATGATGCGCAATCCCTCCTTATTTTCCATGCCTTATTTGTCTCTAATAATTTACACTAAACCTCGCTCAACCAACAAGCAGTCGGGCTAACTCCCTTCCTGCACTTCCGTTTTTACCCCTTGGGCAGCACGTTCCTGAGCGGCCTGCAGCATATTTTGCCGACTCACGCCCAGAATAATACCAAAGGCCAGACAGGTAAACAAAACCGAAGTAGTTCCCAGGCTCACCAAAGGCAAGGGTTGTCCCGTTACCGGAAAAATTCCAACAGCCACCCCCATATTGATAAAAGCCTGCGACACCAACATCAAACCCAGTCCCAGCACCAAAAAGGCCGGGAAGGTCCTTTTGCTGGCATAAACAATAACCCCCACCCGATAAAACAGCATCAGGTAGCAAAACAGAATGAGCGAAGCCCCGGCCAAACCATACTCCTCAGCAATAATGGCATAAATAAAATCGCTGTAAGGATGCGGAATAAAATTCCTTTGCACACTGTTGCCAGGCCCTTTACCAAAAAAGCCACTCGAAGCAATGGCTATTTTACTCTGATCAACCTGGTAAGAAGAAGCATCATCGGCCTCCTCCGGATGAAAATACTGTTCCACACGAGCCGCCCAGGTCTGCGCCCTGGGCAGAAAAGTCACCTGCGAAGCCAACAAAAGCAACAAAGCCACCCCCACTACAGCCAAAGCACCCGTACCAAACAAATACTTCAAAGGAACCCGCCCCACAAACATCATGGCCATACTCACCATCACCAGCAGTGCCGCAGTAGAAAGATTTTCCCTAAAAATCAGTCCCGCCACCATCAACACATAAATCATCGCCGGTTTAAAAGCCCCACGAGCGGGCTCATCTTCCTTCTGGTGCTGAGCCAGCACCTTAGCCACATAAACAATCAAGGCCAGCTTAGCCAACTCCGAAGGCTGAAAAGTAATGCCAATACCGGGGATGGTCAGCCAACGCGAAGCCATGTTCAAATTAACCCCCGAGACCAAAGTGATGAGCAACAGCACAATGGCCCCGTAAAGCGCCATCAGACTAAAGCGAGCAATCCACTTGTAGTGGATGCGGTGCACCACAATCATGATTAAGATTCCAAAACTCAGCGAGAACAATTGCTTAAACATATAGTAAGACGTATTGCCCCCCTGGTGCTTGTAGGCCAAAAAACCCGTTGCACTGTAAACCGAAAGCAGAGAAGCCACCGACAACAGGACAATGATGAACCAAATAACCTTGTCCCCACCCACATATTTTCTCAGCAAAGTGCTCATTCCATCCATTTTTTTACCATCGCCTTAAACAGCTCACCCCGATGCTCGTAATTCCTAAATAAATCAAAACTGGCACAGGCCGGGGACAGCAACACCGCATCGCCACTGCTGGCAAATTTGCGCGCTGCAGACAAGGCCCCCTCCATGCTGTGGGTACTGAGCACACGAGGCACCACACCCTCAAAAGCCTTTTCAAGCTTACGATTGTCCACCCCCATACAAACCAGGGTATGGACTTTTGTAGCCACCAGTTCATTCAACTCAGCATAATCATTGCCCTTATCCGTTCCACCGGCTATCCAAACCACCGGCCGCTTCATACTCTCCAACGCATACCAAACCGAATTTACATTAGTCGCCTTAGAGTCGTTGATGTAAACCACCCCATCCACTTCGCCACAATCCTCCAGTCGGTGCGCCACCCCCTTAAAAGAAGTCAGTCCCCCCACCACCTGAGCCACCGGCACCCCTACCTCCAGAGCGGCCAAAGCCACCGCCATCGCATTGTACAAATTGTGCTTGCCTGTTAGCGGCAGCTGCGACAAAGGCAAACGCAAAACAAGCCCTTTATTTTCCACCACCAGCTCATCTCCCTCCACCCGACCTGGCGTCGTGTTACCCAAAGCAAAAGGAAGAGAGCGGGCAGCCGTTAAAAACTTTTCATTCGCAGCACGCAGCACCACGTCGTCGCTGCACCAAAGGTAGGCATCCTCCCCCGTCTGATTTTGCAGAATACGGTATTTGGCCGCCACATAGTCCTCAAAGCAATGGTTGTAGCGGTCCAGATGATCGGGTGTAATGTTGGTAACGACTGCGGTATTAACCCGAAAACGGTACATCCGGTCGAGCTGAAAACTGCTTAATTCGGTAACAAAAACAGCCGGATCACGCTGCAACAGGGTGCGACAGGGACTCACCCCCACATTTCCAGCCAATACCGCATCTACTCCGGCGGACTGCAAAACATGCTGCAACCAAAGCGTCGTGGTGGTTTTTCCGTTACTTCCGGTAATGCCCACAACATGTGCCCTGCTGTAGCGCCCTGCCAGTTCAATATCTGAAATAACGGGAATACCGGCCGCATCCAAATCTCTGATCAAAGGCAGTGCATCAGGGATTCCGGGACTCTTAATCACCTCATCAGCCGCCATAATGCGGGCCCTGCTGTGCCCCCCTGCTTCATAAGGAATCCCGGCCTGCTCCAGCTCCGCCAGAAAATAAGCAGAAGGCAGCGCCTGATCCGACACAAAAACCGGGATGGACTTTGACCGCAACAACAAAGCTGCAGCAACGCCACTCTCTCCGGCACCTAAAACCACCACCTCTTTTTGCATACCTACCTGATTTTAAGCGTAACCACTGCCAAAACAGCCATAATAATACTAACAATCCAAAAACGCACCACAATCTTCGATTCGGGATAACCCTTCATCTGATAATGATGATGCAAAGGGGCCATTTTAAACACCCGTCGCCCTTCTCCGTACTTTCGTTTCGTATATTTGAACCAGCCCACCTGTATCATCACCGAGAGGTTCTCGACCAGGAACACCCCGCACAAAATAGGAATAAGCAATTCGATACGCACCAAAATGGCAAAGACCGCAATGATGCCCCCCAGGGTGAGACTGCCCGTATCGCCCATAAAGACCTGTGCCGGGAAAGAATTGTACCACAAAAAACCAATGGTGGCACCAATAAAAGCACTCATAAACACAACCAATTCCTGAGAGTGGGGAATAAACATGATGTTGAGGTAATCGGCATACACCGTGTGGCCCGAGAGGTAGGCAAACACCCCCAGGGTGACGCCAATAATGGCCGACACCCCCGTCGCCAGGCCATCCAGCCCATCGGTCATGTTGGCCCCGTTAGACACTGCCGTGATGATAAAAATAACCACAAGCACAAAGAGCACCCAGCCCCAGGGCTTAGCCTGGTCGCCTAAAAAGTCGAGCAAAGACGAATAATCGATGCGGTTGTTCTTAAAAAAAGGCACGTTGGTCACCGGCGCCTTAATGGTCTCCACCTGCACCATGTTACCACTTCCTTCGGGCTCCTCCTGCACCACCACATCGGCAGTAACTTCCTGACCAACAGGCAGCGGAGTTTTAAGGCGTGCCACTACATCATCATTAAAATACAGGGTAAGTCCCACAATAATACCCAGACCCACCTGCCCCACAATTTTAAATCTTCCGGCCAGGCCCTCCTTATTCTTTTTAAATACCTTAATGTAATCGTCCAAAAAGCCAATAATGCCCAACCAAACCGTGCTCACCAGCATCAACAGCACATACACATTATTGAGTCGGCCAAACAAAAGCACCGGCACCAATATGGAAGCGATGATGATCAATCCACCCATGGTCGGCGTCCCCTTCTTTTGGTACTGCCCTTCGAGGCCCAGATCCCTGACCACCTCGCCGATTTGCTGCCGCTGCAGCAAACGAATAACATACTTTCCAATGAAAGTGGCCATCAGCAGAGAAAAAATAACCGCCATTCCCGATCGAAAGGAAATGTAGGGAAACATCCCCACCCCGGGGAAGTTTATTGACTGCAAATACTCGTACAAATAAAACAGCATAACACCTTATTAAAGATTGTTAGATCCTTCATCAAAAAAATCCCTGATCACCTCCCTGTCGTCAAAATGGCTGCGAAGCCCCTTAATCTCCTGATAAGTCTCGTGTCCCTTCCCGGCCACCAAAACCACATCGCCCTTTTGTGCCAGGGCACAAGCAGTACGTATGGCCTCTCTCCGATTGGTAATGGAGAGCACCTTAGAACGATCGGAAGCAGCAACCCCCTCCAGCATCTGGGCGATAATATGCTCCGGATCCTCACTTCGGGGATTATCGGAAGTTAAAATTACCCGGGTACTGGCCTTTACAGCCTCAGCTGCCATAATGGGCCGCTTGAACGGATCCCGGTCGCCCCCCGCGCCCACCACCGTAATTAAGGCATGGCCGGCCCCGCGAATCTGATTGAGGGCCTCCAATACATTTTTCAAAGCATCCGGAGTGTGTGCGTAATCCACCACCGCGGTAACGCCAGCGGCCGAACGCAAAGTTTCAAAACGTCCGTCCACAGGCTGAAGTCGACTCAAAGCCGTCAGCACCTCTTCCTCCGTCCAGTCCAACAACACCCCGGCGCCATAAACAGCCACCAAATTGGCCGCATTAAAGCGACCAATAAACGGGGTCCACAACTCTTGCCCGTTCAGCTCCAGGTGCATCCCCTCAAAAAGGCTTTCGAGGACTTTCACCCTGAAATCGGCCAATTCGCGCAGGGAGAAAAACTTAGCCCTTGCTTTACAATTTTGCAACATAACGGCACCATTTTTATCGTCAGCATTTACCAGGGCAAAAGACGCTGCAGGGAGACTGTCGAAAAAGCCCTTCTTAGCTTTTAAATAGGCGTCAAAAGTGCCGTGGTAATCGAGGTGATCGTGCGTTAAGTTGGTAAAAACCCCGCCGGCAAATTGCAGGCCGGCGATGCGTTGCTGTACCACCGAATGCGAACTCACCTCCATAAAACAATAATCGCAACCGGCGTCCACCATCTGGCGCAAAAGCCCTTGCAAGGTCAGCGCATCGGGGGTGGTGTGCGTGGCAGGCAGACTATTGCCGCCAATATAATTGGCTACCGTTGAGCACAAGCCGGCCTTCCATCCCAACTCCATAGCCAAGCGGTACAACAGGGTAGCCACGGTGGTCTTTCCATTGGTGCCCGTAACCCCGACCAATTTAAGCTCCCGGGAAGGATGACCAAAATGGACAGCCGCTAACTGTCCCAGTGCCTCGGAGGAGTCGGCCACCTGCAGGTAAACCACTCCAGGCTGACACTGCGCAGGCAGCTTTTCACACACAATGGCGGGACAACCGGCAGCAATGGCCTGCTCAATAAAGTCGTGACCATCCACGCGGCTTCCTTTTTGGGCGACAAACAGAACACCCCTTCCGGCCTTCCTCGAATCAAAAGCAATGTTTTCAATTTCCGGGTCTTCCTTCCCTTGTCGTTCCAATAACGACAACGCTTCCAAATAATTACTCAATGGCTTCATAGGCGCTTATTTCATTTGCCCGTTTTGGGCGACATCATTCCAATTTAATAAATATGGTGCTGCCTTTGCGTATCGTCCCCCCTGCCGGCATCGACTGGGAAACGACTCTTCCTACACCCTGAAGATGTACCTTCAGACCAGCATTCTCTAGCAAAGCCACCGCATCCTTAGCCCCCATTCCAATCACGCCGGGAACAGTCCCCCCGGGCATGGGCTTAGGCCTGAACACCACCCCACTATCTACCGCCAGAGTAGACACCCAATCGTGAATCTCCTGCTGCTTGTAGGCCGGCATTTGCAGTTCTCTGAAAATGGTTTGCAGCTCTGTTATGGTGCCCCCCTTGGCATAGGGATAAACCCGATCCTCCGCAGGCAGTTTCCATCCGGCGGTTTGAACAAAATCAAAACCGGTAGCATAAACCCGGTCGGCAATCTCCCGAAACACCGTACCCGCCACCACGTTACCGTAATACACATTGTTGGAGGGACTGGTCACCACAACGATACACGAATACCGGGGACGTTCGGCCGGGAAATAACCGACAAAAGAGGCCTGGTGCTCCACCCCTCCGGCCTGATACCCCTGGGCCCCTTTGGCCACCTGGGCGGTTCCGGTCTTCCCGGCAATGGAATAGTTATTGTTTCTAATGTTCGTAGCCGTCCCCCGCTCCACCACGCCAAGCAGTAAGCGATGGGCCGCTTCAACCGTCTCTCGACTGGCAATAGAAGGATTCAGCACCTCCGGGGCAAAACGCTCCACCATACTCCCATGTCGACTCAGTCCACGCACAAACATGGGCTTCATCATTACCCCCTTGTTGGCCACCGCATTGTAAAAGGCCAAAATCTGAAGTGGGGTCATTTTCACCTCATAACCGATGGCCATCCAGGGCAAGGTGGTGCCCGACCACATGGTGTCGCCGGGATATTTAATTTCGGGCCGCCCCTCCCCGTCGATCTCTATACCCAAAGGTTTGTTGAGTCCCATCTGGTACAAACGATCCACAAAACGACGCGGGTTGTCTTTGTACTGCTCAAAAATCAAGCGGGAAATCCCAATATTCGAAGATTTTTCAAAAACCTCCTGCATACTCATTCGACCGTAGCCACCCGCACGACTGTCGCGCATCACCTGGTCGTAATAGCGGTAGGCCCCATTTCCTGTATCGATGGAATCGCCCAGACGTACCACCCGGTCTTCCAAGGCCGCCATAATGGCCGCCAACTTAAAAGTAGACCCAGGTTCGGAGGCCGTTCCAATCGCATAATTAAAATGGTCCTCGGTGTAAACACCCGGACGTTGTCGGTGCAAATTAACCATGGCCCGAATGGCACCGGTTTCCACCTCCATTAAAATGGCTACTCCGTGGCGGGCATTGTGCCGCTGCAACTGCGTACGCAAGGCATGTTCGGCCACATCCTGAATGCCTATATCCAAAGTCGTCACCACATCCAGTCCGTCTACCGGCGGGGTCACCACTTCAGGTACCCAACGGCCCGAAATACGCTTCTGCACACTGGTCCCCGAAGTCCCCCGCAACACCTCATTGTAAGCCCTTTCGAGGCCAACCCGCCCTCCTTTGGAGCTTTCACCGTAAAGTTTACCGATGGTACGCGAGGCCAGGGAACCAAAAGGTTGCTTGCGCTGATCGTATTGTTCCGGTATAAAGCCCCCACGGTTACGCCCTTCCCTAAACAGGGGGAAGCGACTCACCACCTGTAACTCGGTATAGGAAATACGTCGGGGATGCACCAGGTAGTAACGACGCCCCTGTTGACGCGCCCGTTGGAGCTCACGCCGATACACAGCAGCTCCCTTATCCTTAAAAAAGCGCGACAACTCCAAAGCAAGAGAATCCACGGCCCTGTTGAACTTGGCATCGGTCAAGCCCTCCGCCAATAAATCCATATACAAACGGTAACTGGGCACCGAACAAGCAATCTTCATTCCGTTAACATCCAGAATATCGCCCCGTTTTGCCGCCACTTCATTTTCATTCCGTTCAATTTGCCGGGCTTTGGACTTCCATTCATCATCGCTCAGGTATTTCAAAGAAACCAATTGAAAAAACAACCATACGGCCACCAACGCAAACACGGCGAAGAGCACCCCAAATCTGATGATGATGTCTTTTTTTATGGTCATATTCCTTCAATTCCTGTTCTAGTCCGCTTTGATAATCCTGGGGGGTGTTTTCAGCACCTCCAAATCCAATCCGGCCGCCTCTACCCGACGAATCACTTCCGACTGGCGACTCATTTGCATCAACTCCGAAGAAGTGGTAATGGCCTCGTACTGCAACTCTTGCACCTCCTTATTAAGAGCCACCTGCCGCTTCAGCAGCTTTTCCAATGCATAGTGGTTGTTGATGTAGATAAAAGCCAACAACACCACAAACAAGAAATACGGGCCTTGCGAAGTAAAGGAGGTCCGTGTAAAAACCTTCCCGCTCACCAGGTCCTTGAGCGAATAGCCTTTCAAATCCTGCAGCACTTCATTGCCCGACTCAAACTCTTTACTGTTTTTAATCCGCTTCCAAAACATAGCTTCACTGTTTGGTTTAAATCTTCTGACCAACACGCAAACGCGCACTGCGTGCTCTTGGATTTGCAGCTATTTCCGCCTCATCGGGCACAACCACTTTTCGAGTCACCAGCTCAAAAGGAAGCGAGCGGTGTCCGTACAAATCACTCTCCACCTGCGCCCGATCCATATCTCCCGACCTCAAAAAATTCTTCACCAGACGATCTTCCAGAGAGTGGTACGACATAACGACCAAACGACCACCGGGTGCCAACACCTCAACCGTCTGCTGCAACATCTCACGAAGCACCTCCATTTCCCCATTAACCTCAATACGCAAGGCCTGAAAAACCTGCGATAAAAAACGGGCAGCATCCTTCCTTGGCGCCAACTTCGACGCCACATCACGCAACTGGGTGGTGGTGACAAAGGGCTGTTGAATTCTAAAAGCAGCCACCTCCCTTACCAAACGTCGGGCCTCTTTCAACTCACCATACAACTTAAAAATGCGCAACAAATCCTCCTCCGCAGCAGTGTTCAACACATCGGCAGCACTTCGCCCGGCACCCTGATTCATACGCATATCCAGCGCCCCGTCAAAACGAAAAGAAAAACCACGCTCTGGCACATCAAAATGGTGCGACGAAACGCCCAAGTCGGCAAGAATTCCGTCTACCGGCAATGCCTCCAGATAAGTTAAGAAATGAGCCAGGTAACGGAAGTTGTGCCGCACAAAAGTTACCCGCTCATCGTCTATGCGATTTTCCCAGGCATCCGGGTCCTGATCAAAGACCACCAAATGCCCCTTCGGCCCAAGGCGCTCTAAAATGGCGCGACTGTGTCCGCCTCCGCCAAAGGTCAAATCCACATATCGCCCCTCCGGTTTAATGTCGAGCCCATCGATACAGGCCTGCAACAAAACCGGAATATGATAGGTCGTACTCATAACAATTCGCTTAAAAATGACAGACCATCCAGGTCTCTTTACTCACTGTCAGCCGACGCACCGCCCAACAGCAGCTCGGCTTGTCCGGCCAGTGAAACGGCATTATCGCTCATCGCCGAATAAATGGGCTTCGCCCACAATTCGATGTAACGATCTACCCCCACCAAAACCACTTCCCGATCGGCGGAAACCTGATCCATCAAGCGACGGGGTATCAAAAACCGACCGCCCGAATCAAGCTGAACTTCAGCCGAAGCCCTAAAGAAGTCGCGCAAAAACTGCTTGTGCTCACGCTTATAGGGATTTAACCGTTGTCGCAAGCGCAACAACTCTTCCTCCCAGTAGGCATAGGGGTACAAAACCAGGCAAGTTTCAAACAAATCTTTCCGCACCACAAAGCGCTGCTCACCATGTCCCGCCGCCTTTTTAAAAGCTGCCGGCAACACAATGCGCCCCTTGGCATCGGCCTTACATTCAAAATCGCCTATAAATGTGACCATTACAAAACACCTCTTTGGAGGGTAAAGGTAATATATTTTTACCCCACAATCAACCACTTTACCCCACTTTATTCCTGAAAAACCGCTTTTTTTGCAGTGCTAAAACCCCTGACCCCATCGTATCCCCGAAACCATTTCCTAATTTTTTCGTACCTTGTGCCATCTAAAACAAATCTTTTTCAATGCAAGAGAAAGAAAACAACAGGGTGCAGCCGAAGCTACAGCAAAAAGAAGAACTGCTCATCGACATAGAGCAGGTGATAAGCAGCAAGAACCCGGCACTACTGAAATGGATTCCCCGCTTCATCATTCGTTACCTGAAGCGCATCACCCATCAAGACGACGTCAATCGCATCATCATCAGCAACACACACCTCGACGGACTCCCTTTTGCCCAGGCCATTCTTGACGACTTTGGGGTGGAGTTTGAAGTGAGCGGCCTGGACCGACTGCCAACCGATAAGCGCTACCTTTTTGCTGCCAACCACCCCCTGGGGGGTATGGATGGCATCGCTTTTTTAAGCGCAATAGGACAACGCTTTCCCAACCTAAAATTCCCGGTGAACGACATCCTCATGAACATTAAGGGGCTCAACAATGTTTTTCTGCCGGTAAATAAGCATGGAGGGCATTCGCGCGAAGCAGCCCGAAAGCTCGAAGACACTTACCGCTCCGATGCCCAGGTATTGTTCTTTCCGGCGGGCCTGGTCAGTCGCATGCAAAAAGGCGGAGTAATTATGGACCTTGAATGGAAGCGCAACTTTGTAAAAAAAGCCATTGAACATCAGCGCGACATCGTTCCGGTGCACATTTCAGGCGAGAACACCCTCTTTTTTTACCGCCTGGCCAAATGGCGCAAGCGTTTGGGAATAAAGGCCAACATCGAAATGCTTTACCTGCCCAACGAAATGTTCAAACAAAAAGGACAGCGCCTGCACATTCGCATTGGCACACCCATCCCCTGGCAAAAGCTTCAGGAGACCAAGGATGTGCAAGCCCTGGCGCAAAAAATAAAGGAAAGCGTTTACGCCCTGCCCAAAAACGACTAATTTTGTAATTCAACACCGAAATTAAATACCAGAATGGAAGCCAATAAAGCATTGATTCCCCCAGTCCCCACAGACCTGCTCGAAGCGGAACTGACCAAGGATATTTTTGTGCGCAAGACCAACAAGGGGGACAACCGAATCTATGATTTTTCGGCCCATGAAGCACCCAACCTCCTCAGGGAGGTGGGACGCCTGCGCGAACTCAGCTTCAGATCCGCTGGCGGAGGGACGGGAAAAGAACTGGACCTGGACGACTACGATACCAGCGAGGTGCCGTATCGCCAGTTGATCGTTTGGGATCCTTCAGAAAAGGAAATCCTGGGTGGTTACCGTTACATCATGGGCAATGAGGTAAAGAAGAATGCCAAAGGGGAGATAGAAATTGCCACCGCAAAAATGTTTCATTTTTCAGAGGCCTTCATTAACGAGTATCTGCCCTACACCATTGAGCTGGGACGCTCTTTTGTGCAACCCAACTACCAAAGCAGTAAAATGGGCGCCAAAAGCCTCTTTGCCCTCGATAATTTATGGGACGGACTGGGTTCTCTGATGGTGAACAATCCCTTCATGAAGTATTTCTTCGGGAAAGTAACCATGTACACCCAGTCGAACCAGGAAGCGCGCGATTTAATCCGCTCCTTCATGGGGCTGTATTTCAGAGATAAGAACAAGCTGGTTTATCCCAAAAACCCGGTAGAATCGACCATTCCGGAGGAGGTGGTAAAAGCACTTTTCAGCGGCCAGTCGTACACCGAGGACTACAAAATATTGAGCAAGAAGGTGCGGGAACTGGGCGAAAACATTCCGCCCCTGATCAATGCCTACATGAACCTTTCTCCCTCCATGAAATCCTTTGGCACGGCAGTCAACGATGGTTTTGGAGATGTTGAAGAAACAGGCATCATCATCACCATTAGGGAGTTGTACGAGGCCAAGATCAACCGTCACGTTAACTCCTACAACCCCAACGACCCGCACGATTAAACAATGGTATGAAGCATTACGACCTGGTTATAGTAGGCAGTGGACCCGCAGGCTTTTCAGCCGCTGTTCGGGGGGTGGACTTTGGCATGAATGTTTGTCTCATTGAAGGGGGACATCTGGGCGGGGCCGGCATTATGCATGGCGCCCTGACTTCCAAAACCATGTACGAACTCTCCCTGGATTATTCCATTGCAGCCCGGGTCGACCGCGGCTACCGGGCCGGAGCTTTAACGGTCGATTACCACCAGGTACGCAACACCGTTATTCAGGCTGCCAAGGAAAAGCAGTATCAAATGCGGAGTCAGATTGAAACATTTGCCCGTACCAAGCACCAAAAGGGAGGCATCACGCTTATGCAAGGCTGGGCCTCCTTCATCAACGACCGCAGTATGCGCGTTGAAACACGGGAAGGCGAAGAGGTCGTAAGCGGCACCAATTTTTTGATTGCTACAGGCTCCAAGCCCCGTGAATACCCGGGATTGGAACCCGACGGAGTCCGCATCATCGACTCCAACGGCATCTTGTCGCTGCAGCAATTCCCCGAACGTATTCTCATCATCGGCTCAGGGATCATCGGCTGTGAATTCGCCACCATATTTTCCAATTTCAAACAAACAGAGGTACACCTGCTCGACCGCGCCAACCGGGTACTTCCCTATGAGGACGACGACGTCAGCGACTATGTGGCCGATAACCTCACCGGCAACGGGGTGACCATTCACCATACCGCACAACTGCGCACCATACGCAAACACCCGGACTTTTTAGAGGTCATCCTGGACTACGCCGACGGACACAGCAAGGTTTTGGAGGTGGATGTTGCACTGATTTCCATTGGCCGGGTATCGACCATTGAAGCCCTAAAACCAGAAAATGCGGGCCTGGTACCCACAGAGCGGGGTACCCTGACCATCAACGACAGTTGCCAGGTGCTTAAAAACGGCAAACCCACCCACATTTATGCTGCCGGTGATGTGAGCGGGCACTCTCAACTCTACAGTGTAGCCGAGTTGCAGGGACGCAAGGCGGTAGAGAAAATGGTAGGCAAGGCAGGCTATCCTCTGGATTACTCGCACATGAGCACCCTCATGTTCTTTAAACCAGAAGTGGCCGCAGTGGGGGCCAACGAAAAAATGCTGCAAAAGAAAGGCATTGCCTACAAAGCGGCTTACTACTCCAACAAACTCATCAACCGTGCCATCGCCATGCGCAGCACCGTCGGCTTCATCAAGATATTGGTCAGCAATGACGACAATCAGCGGATTTTAGGCATGCGTGCCTCCGGCCCCCAGGCTTCAGCTTATATCGTATCGGTGGCCCACCTCATCAATCAGGGCGACAGTCTCCGCGAGGTGCTGAAAATATTCTACCCCCATCCCAGTGTGGCCGAAGGCATCCAGGAGTGCCTCCGAACCATTGGTGAACGCTCCATTTACAAACCCCAGGCCTTCCCCGACGACATTTACATCAGAGCGTGGAAGCCCGAAGAATAAAAAACCCAGGCTCCATGAAACGTTCGGCAAAATTTATCCTGGGCATACTGGTTGCCCTGTTTGTCTTATGGCAGGTCCTGCCTGCCTATCTGCGTCAGGCACTGATTCACCAACAACCGGGCATCTACGATTACCAGATATTTAACAACCGAACAGTAGGCACCGGGCTGTCCCAGCCCTGGGAACTGTCCGCAGCCTACAATCAAATGCAACCTTCACCGGCACTGCGCGACTCCTTACTAAGCATGGAGACCACTGCCTTTCTGGTGATCCAGAATGACTCCATCCTTTATGAGTATTATCCGGAGGGCCTAAGCCCGGAGACAGCAAGCAACTCCTTCTCTATGGCCAAAAGCATTGTCGGCCTGCTGATTGGCTGTGCCATTGCAGACGGCAATATAGAAAGCACCCAACAAGGCGTGGAGGAACTCTTGCCCGACTTACCCAAGCTGCATGGAAAGGGCCTGCGTTTGAACCACTTACTGACGATGAGCTCCGGCTCCAGCTGGGACGAATCTTACAGTTCGCCCTTCTCCATTACTACGGAGGCCTACTACGGAAATGATCTGCAAAAGCTGTTGCAAGGCCTTCAAATTAACGACAAACCGGGTGAAACCTTCAGTTATCGGAGCGGCGACACCCAGCTGCTGGCACAAATTCTACGCAATGCCACCGGTCGGTCCCTGGCCGATTATGCCTCGGAAAAGCTTTGGCGCCCCTTGGGGGCCGAACACGCTGCCCTCTGGTCGCTCGACCGTGAAAACGGAATGGAAAAAGCCTACTGCTGCTTCAACAGCAACGCACGCGACTTTGCACGCCTGGGGCAATTACTGCTGAACAAAGGGCACTGGAAGGGACAACAACTGCTTCCAGAGACCTACATCAACACAGCGCTGAGTCCGGCCACACACCTTAAAGATGAAGATGGCGACACAGTCAATTATTACGGCTACCAAATATGGCTGCTGCAACACCAGGGTGAAAACATTCCCTATCTGCGGGGTATACTGGGTCAGTACATTTACGTGTTGCCAGAATCCAATGCCGTAGTCGTACGATTGGGGCACCGCCGCAGCGAAATATACTGCGGGGCGCACACCCAGGATGCTTACACCTGGCTAAACATGGCGCGACAAGTGCTGAAAAATCAACAATAAGCGCGGGTATTGCGCCCCTCCATGTAGTTGATAAAAGCATTATTAACCACCTTCACGCCTCCCGGAGTCGGATAATCGCCCGTAAAATACCAGTCGCCATTATCGTTGGGGCAGGCCTGATGGAGACTGTCCACCGTCTGATACAGAATCTCCACCTCCGCATCAATGTCCGGCGGCGTCAGCATTTCTGCAATTTTTGCCGAGACTTCCTCATCACTAAAGGGTCGGTAAATGTCTTTCACGTAATTGACCATTTCCTCCTTCGGCAGGTTGCGCTGCGAGAGACATTTTTGATACACTTCCTCAATGACTCCGGCCCTTCCGGTATCCTTCAGCAATTCAATGGCTGCGGTAAAGGCACAAAAATCGCCCATCCGGGCCATGTCGATGCCATAGCAATCGGGGTATCTGATCTGCGGCGCCGACGAAACAACGATGATCTTTTTGGGGTGCAGGCGATCAAGGATCTTAAGAATGCTCTTTTTAAGGGTGGTTCCGCGCACAATGGAATCATCAATAATAACCAAGGTATCCACCCTATTCTTAACAATGCCGTAGGTCACGTCGTAGACGTGGGCCACCATATCGTCACGCGACGAATCTGCAGTAATAAAAGTACGCATCTTCACATCCTTGATGGCAATTTTTTCGACCCGGGGCTCCAGCGACAGCACTTCCTTGATGGCTTCTGTCTTCGGCTCAGACCCCAGAAGGCGTAGCTGCTCCATGCGCCAGTCCACCAAATACTCACGCACCCCTTCCATCATACCATAAAAGGCCGTCTCAGCAGTATTGGGAATATAAGAAAAAACAGTATCGCGCAGATTGTAGCCAACCCGCTCGAGTACCCGGGGTGCCAACAAGCACCCCAACTCCTTACGCTCCAGATAAATTGTTTTATCGCTCCCCCTTGAAAAATAAATACGCTCAAAAGAGCAGGATCGTCTTTCATGGGGCACATTCACCACCTCTTCGCTGACACGCCCATCCTTTTTGATAATAAGGGCGTTCCCGGGCTTCAGCTCCTGCACCTCACAGGCACGAACATTGAGTGCAGTCTGAATAACCGGTCGCTCCGAAGCCACCACCACGATTTCGTCGTCCAGATAATAAGAGGCGGGGCGGATCCCGTTGGGATCGCGCATCACAAAAGCATCGCCATGCCCAAAAAGTCCCCCAATCACATAGCCCCCATCCCAACGGCGACTCGAACGCTCCAGTATTTTACGGACATCCAGACTCTTTTCGATAAGCGCAGAAATATCCCGATTGCTGTAACCTTCATTCTTAAACTGGCGGAACAACAACTGATTCTCCTCATCCAAAAAATGCCCCACATTCTCCAAAATGGATACTGTATCTGAATAATCCTTGGGATGCTGTCCCAGCTCCACCAGAGCATTGTAAATTTCATCGGTATTGGTCAGGTTAAAGTTCCCTGCCAACACCAAATTACGTGAACGCCAATTGTTTTCGCGCATCACCGGATGCACGTAATCGAGCGAGTCGTTGCCAAAAGTGCCGTAGCGCAAGTGACCCAAATACAACTCTCCGGCAAAGGGCATATTTTCCTTGGCCCAAACCGGATTCTGAAACAACTCGGGATGGTGATCGTCGTCGTAGGCAAAGTGCTTAAATATGCGCTTAAACACGTCCTGAATGGGGTTGGTCAAATTGGAACGTTCCCTGAAGAAGTACTTTTTCCCCGAAGGCTGGTCAATCTTCAAATTGGCCACCCCGGCACCATCCTGACCCCGGTTGTGCTGCTTCTCCATCAACAAATACAATTTGTTGAGTCCATAGCGCCAGGTCCCGTATTTTTCCTGATAATACTCCAGGGGCTTCAATAAGCGGATCAATACGATGCCGCATTCATGCTTCAACTGTTCACTCATAATTCTTCTGCACTAAGCCATTGATTATTCACCGACTAAAGTCCTAACAGCCAAAAAAGCCCATCTCTGACGGAGACGGGCCTTGGCTAAAATTCTCTTAAGGGTATGGATGCATCCCGTACAATGTAACAGGACGGAAAACTGTCTTTCAACTTCCGAAGCAAGGGCAGAGCCTCATGCTTATGCCGAAAACTACCTACACGCACCCGCATAAAAGGGGCATTGTACTCTACAAAAACATTTTCTTCGGGGAACAAACCCAGGAGCTTGCTACGGACTTCCTGTGCCTCCTGCTTGGAATTATTGCCGGTGCCGGAGTACAACTGGATGCGATAGCCCTCCACCCCCGAGGCACTTCGATTACTCTGCAGGTAATCTTTCATCATACGCTCCAGACTGGGCGCCTGACGAATGCTTACCTGCCCCTCACCGGTGCTGCGCGACTGAACCCGCTCAAACACATCGGTCTGCGCCTCCAACACAAGGCTGCCAAAGACCCAAAGAACTACAAAAATAAGCTTTCCCATCTGCTGGTGATTTAATCCCCTAAGGCATTGTTTGAACTGCAAAAATAAGCAATTTAACCGGATTAAACACAAGCCTGCCGCATTAACTATTCCTCCTCGGGCACCACCAATATGGGCAGGTCCGACCGGTTCAACAACTCATTGGCAAAGGGATAAAAAATGCTTTCAAAAGGGTTTACGGTACGTCGCACCGGCAGCGCAATCACGGTAGCCTTGCTTTGATGTGCGTAATCGAGCAACTCCTGGGGCCCCTCAGAGCCATCCACCATAACGGCTTCATAGGGCAAAAAGGCGCGTTTCTTGAGAAAACGCTCCACCTGCATTACATAGGCCGCCACCCTACCCGGTAAGGCCCAGCGAGAACGCTTGGTGATGCCGGCCACCAGCAGCGAGGCCTTCATTACCTTGGCAAAGCCTGCCACGGTAGGGACAATTTTACGACTTACTTTCTCGGTATCGATGGGCAAGAGAATCTTAGGTTCCGTACCAATTTGCATTTGCTTACGAACGGCCAGCACCGGACAGGGCGCGTTAGACACCAGGCGATAGGCATTACTCCCCACCCAGCGGTCCTCAAAGCCTGAAACCCCGTGTGTGCCAATCACAATCAACAGGGAATCGTCGTAATGTGCCTGATTCTTAATCTCCCGAACTACATTCCCCTCACGAAACTTGAAATCCACCTCGCCCTGATCCACCTGATAAGCCACCTTGGCTCTGGTCGTTAAAAACTCCGCATAGGCCGTATCTTTATCGTCGATAATAAAATGCGGATTGTCTTTGGCAAATTCGGGGTGGTATTGCTTACCTGTACGTACGTGCATAAGACGTAACTTGGCATTAAATGCATTGGCCACCTGGACAGCCACATCTACGGCAAACACAGAATCTTCGGAAAAGTCTACGGGCACTAAAATTCGTTTCATGGCTAAGAGATTAAGTTTTTCTCAATTTTTACGGCCAAGGCTAAAAAAAGTTATGAAAGCGCTAACTTTAGGCTCTAATTTAGCAATAAATCCGATATCAAATGCCAAACGCCTTACAAGAATTCCGGGATTACCGTGCCAAAATGAATGAGCGCCTGCTGGGGGCCGACAACCTGGTGATCAAACGTTTATTCAATCTCGACACCAACACTTATGCCGAAGGGGCACTGAGTTCGCGTACCAAGGAGATGCTGGGCCTGGTGGCTTCCATGGTGCTGCGCTGCGACGATTGCATCAAATACCACCTCGAAAAATGCTTCGAGCAAAAGGTAAGCACGCCCGAAATGCTGGAGATTTTTTCGGTGGCCAACATCGTTGGCGGAACCATTGTAATACCCCATACCCGTCGCGCCATCGAATACTGGGACCTGCTGCAAGCGGGTGGAGAACAAGCCGGATAAAACCGGCAAAATTTCCATAACTTAATAGTTTAACGTAATTTTGCAGCAAACCATCAAAAAACGTAATGGTACAAGCACAAGCTATGGATTTTGAATCCATCCGTCCCTACGAGGACCATGAGATTCAAACAGTTTTCTCGCGTCTTAAGGGCGAAACCGCATTTCTAAGACTGCTCGGATTTCTGTACCCCCAAGTACCTCCCACCCAATTTATGGAGCGCCTGATGCACATGAGCTCCGTACGCCAGTTTCAGGAAGAAGTCATTTCGGCCTACGTCAAACAGGTGATCCAAAACACCACCGACGGCGTAAGTGTCGAGGGACTCGATAAGCTCAATCCCAACGAAGCCTATCTGTTCCTCTCCAACCACCGCGACATTGTGCTGGACCCGGCTATTTTAAATGTGTTGCTCGTCGAAAACGGCTTCAATACCACCGAAATTGCCATTGGCGACAACTTGCTGATTTTCCCCTGGATAACCGACCTGGTAAAACTCAACCGCACCTTCATTGTCAAGCGCAACCTTCCGGTAAAGCAAATGATGGAAAGTTCGCGTCAACTTTCGAACTACATTCGACACACGCTTACGCACAAAAAGCACAGCGTTTGGATTGCGCAACGCGAAGGGCGCTCCAAGGACGGCAACGACCGCACGCAAATCAGTCTCCTGAAAATGCTCAACATCAGCGGGCAAGACAGCATTACCAACAACTTCAAGGAACTGAAACTGGTTCCGGTTTCCATTTCCTATGAGTTGGATCCCTGCGATTACCTCAAAGCCCGGGAATTTCAGATGAAACGCGACCAGCCCGACTATCAAAAGACCAAGGACGATGATCTGATGCATATGGCAACGGGACTGCGCGGCAGAAAGGGCCGGGTGCACATTGCTTTTGGTCAACCCCTTAAGCAGGAGCTGAATCCCATCGAGGCCCTTACGGTAAAAAACGATCAGTTTTCGACCCTTGCCGAGATTGTGGACAAGCACGTGCACCAGAACTATAAGTTGTGGCCCTCGAACTACATCGCCTGGGACCTCCTGCACCAAAGCAAGGATTATACCGGGGAATATACCGAAGCAGACAAAAAGGACTTTTTGGCCTATATTGAAGAGCACATCGGTCGGATTCCCGACTGCGATCGCGATTTCATCTTTTCCACGCTAATGGAAATGTATGCCAATCCGCTGGTCAACCAGCTCTCCTACCAATAGGATCAAACAACCTACGTTCAAAACAAAAAACGCGGCCCCGGGGCCGCGTTTTTTTATCCACACTTAAGTGCTGTCTTATTTTTCTTTACGCACATCCAGCTTAAGCGCCAATTCTTCGAGCTGCTCCAAATGAATGGGCGAAGGGGAATCGATCATCACATCGCGTGCCGCATTATTCTTAGGGAAGGCGATCACATCACGAATGGAATCCAGTCCCGCCATCAAAGAAGCCCAGCGATCGAAACCAAAGGCAATACCGCCGTGCGGAGGTGCCCCGTACTGAAAGGCCGACATCAAGAAGCCAAACTGCGCCTGGGCATCGGCATCACTGAAACCCAGCACCTCAAACATTTTCTTTTGCAACTGATCGTTGTGGATACGAATAGAGCCTCCGCCCAGTTCCACGCCGTTAATCACCAAGTCGTAGGCATCGGCCCGCACCTTACCCGGATCGCTGTTCAGCAAATCCATATCGGCCTTAACCGGCGAAGTAAAAGGGTGGTGCATGGCGTAAAAGCGACGACTGTCGTCGTCCCACTCCAACAGCGGAAAATCGACCACCCAAAGGGGGGCAAAAACATTCTTATCGCGCAAGCCCATCCGTGAACCCATCTCCAGACGCAGCTCGCTGAGGGCATTCAAAGTCTTAGACTCGCCACCGGCCAACACCAGCATCAAATCGCCCGGCTTGGCACCCATGCGTTCGGCCCACAACTGCAACTGAGCAGCATCGTAAAACTTATCCACCGACGACTTAAAAGTCCCGTCGGCATTATACTTCACATACACCAAACCCTGGGCACCGACTTGTGGACGCTTTACAAAATCGGTCAGCTTGTCCAAATCCTTACGCGAGTATTCTGCCTGACCCTCTGCGCAAATACCACCAACGTATTCCGCCTCATCAAAGACCTTGAAACCCTTGTTCTGCACCAGGTCGGTCAGCACCTTAAAAGTCATCCCAAAACGAATATCCGGCTTGTCCGACCCATAAAGACGAATGGCATCGGCATAGCTCATACGCGGAAAGTCCTCCTGCATGTCCACCCCGCGAATCACCTTAAACAAATGCTTGGTGAGTCCCTCAAAAGTCGTCAGAATGTCCTCCCGCTCCACAAAGGCCATTTCGCAATCAATCTGCGTGAACTCCGGCTGACGGTCGGCCCGCAAATCTTCATCCCTGAAACACTTTACGATTTGAAAATAACGGTCGTACCCGGCCACCATCAAAAGCTGCTTAAAGACCTGGGGCGACTGCGGCAAGGCATAAAACTGTCCGGGATGCACCCGTGAAGGCACCACAAAGTCGCGTGCCCCTTCCGGGGTCGATTTTATCAAGACCGGGGTTTCCACATCCAAAAAGCCCTTGTCGTTGAGGTAATTTCTTATTTCGATGCCCATCTGGTGGCGCAACTCCAGGTTGCGGCGCACCGGATTCCGTCGCAAATCCAGATAGCGGTATTTCATGCGCAACTCTTCTCCGCCATCGGTCTCGTCCTCAATGGTAAAAGGAGGCAGGGCCGACTTGTTCAGCACCGTCAACTGCTCCAGAATCAGCTCGATATCTCCTGTGGGGATTTTGGTATTTTTACTGCTGCGCTCGGCCACTGCGCCCACTACCTGAATCACAAACTCACGTCCCAACTCACGGGCCTGCCTGCCCAATTCCGCTTGTTTTTCGGTATCAATAGCCAATTGCGTTATGCCATAACGGTCGCGCAAATCAATAAAAGTCATGCCGCCCAAATCGCGCACGCGCTGCACCCAACCGCTCAGGGTTACTTTGGCGCCTACGTCCGAAATTCTTAACTCACCACAGGTATGCGTTCTGTACATCGTCTTGTATTTTTAAAGCGAAAGAAGGGTCGGCAAAATTGTCTATGACAAATGCTTTCCCTATTATTGAAAAATCTTTGCGAAAATAGGAAGAAAAACAAAGAAAGCATACGAATTACGTCAAGAGTTTCATCCAATATAAAACACAGCACATCCCTATGAGTCCCATCGATTTCAGCGACGAGTACTTTATGAAACAGGCGCTTAAAGAGGCACAGGCCGCCTTCGACAAGGACGAGGTGCCGGTGGGTGCCCTGGTGGTCAGTCAGGGCCGCATCATTGCCAGGGCCCACAACCTGACCGAGACCCTGGGCGATGTAACGGCCCACGCCGAAATGCTGGCCATCACCTCTGCCGCGGAAACCCTGGGCGGAAAGTACCTCAACAACTGCACCCTTTATGTAACGCTGGAACCCTGCACCATGTGCGCCGGCGCCCTCAACTGGGCACAAATCGGCCGCATTGTTATTGGGGCGCCCGACGAGCGACGCGGCTTCAGTCGCCACAGCCCCTCTCCCCTGCACCCCAAAACAGAAGTCGTCACCGGCATACTGTCGGGCGACTGCAGTCGGCTGGTCAAGACCTTTTTTCAGCGCAAGCGCTAAAGTTTATTTCAAAATGAAAACACAAAAGCTACAAAAAGTATTCTTTTCGCCCACAGGTGGAACCCTCAAGATTTTAAATCAGGTGTCTGAGGGCCTCCTTACGCCCTCGGACTCCGACCTGGATCTGACTCTGAGAACACCCGACAGCTGGCAGGCAACACCCAATACTCTCTGCCTTATTGGTATGCCGGTTTATTCCGGCCGACTGCCCCAGTTGGCCAGGCAACGTTTTCAAAAAATAAATGGCGCAGGCCAATGGGCCGTTATCCTGGTTACCTACGGCAACAGGGCCTACGACGATGCCCTCATCGAATTGTACGACGCAGCAACGGATGCCGGGTTTAAGGTGTTGGGCGCAGCGGCTTTTGTGGCCGAACACAGCTACTCCACCGCGCTGCAACCCATTGCATCAGGACGCCCCAGTACGGACGATCAAGAAAAAGCCAGGCAATTTGGCGCCGCCTTACGCAAAAAACTGGAAGTCCCCACCCCGCTTCCATCGGTGCCCGGACACCGCCCCTATAAGTCGCTGAAAGCAGCCCCTGCGCAATGCCCCGAGACACTGAACGATCGTTGCACCCTTTGCGGCACCTGCGTGGATGTCTGTCCCACTTCGGCCATTCACATAGGCCAAGGCATTCAAACACAAGCCGAGCTGTGCATTTTTTGTTGCGCCTGCATTAAAAGTTGTCCCCAGCAAGCACGCATATTTACCAGCCCGGCCATCCAGGCCACCAGCGACCGACTTTTTGCTGCTTGCAAGGAACCCTTACAACCCGAATATTTTTTGTAAAAAACAAACCGACCGCTATGGTAAAGGACAAAAAAAGCGCCTTGCTTGCCGGTGCTACCGGACTGGTGGGCAATCAACTGTTGCAACTCTTGTTGCAGAACGATGGCTACCACACCATTTGGGTGTCGGGCCGACGGGCGCCCGAGGCAAAAGACGAAAGGGTGAAGTTTATTGCCTCCGATTTCAGTGACTTCAGTGCCTTTCCGAAAGAGGGAGCCACCGAAGTGTTCTGCACCCTGGGCACCACCATTAAAAAAGCCGGCTCGCAGGAAAAGTTCAGGGCTGTTGATTTTGAAGCAGTAGTTAACCTGGGCCGCTGGGCGGCTCAAACGGGAACGGCTCACTTTGTGGTGATCAGCTCCATTGGTGCCCAGCCCAAAGCCCGTAACTTTTACCTGCGGACTAAGGGACAAATGGAACAGGTACTGAAAACCTGCGGTCTGCAAAACCTGAGCATCGTGCGTCCCGCTCTTTTACTGGGGACACGCAGCGAGTTTCGACTCGGCGAAAAACTGGGCGAATGGCTGATGCAGCCCCTGCGTTTTTTACTGGTTGGCCCCCTTAAAAAATACCGCCCCATAAAAGCTGCCCAGGTGGCACGGGCCATGCTGCACCTGGCCCAAAACCGGATCGGCGATACCTTTATTGTAGAAAATCAGGAGTTGCACACAACGGGAAATTAAAAAGTGGGGTTAAAGCCCCACTTTTTTTCTCCATTCCGGGTAGCGTTTCAGCACCGCGGCAGGCTTATCGGTGTACCAGGCATAACCGGCTCGTCGCTCACGGCCAATTTCCTCCAAGCTCCATTTTTTAATACCGTCCCTATCGCAGAAGAAAGGCTGCTTGGTTTCCAAATCACAAAAACGCCCCCATAGTGGCGTCGCACCTTTTTTGTGCACAACTCTTCTATCCGGATCGCCGTGCTCATCCTCAAACCATTCCAGTGCGATATCGTTCTGTTTATTGGCCTCAAACCATGCAACTGCCCCTTCAACTGCCCTTATCACCGCCTTCGATGGCGTTTCCATCTCCATCAACAAAAGTGCAATGCCGGCCGACTCGGCCCCACTGAACGAGGGCAACTCATAAGCCCTTGCTTTGACCGGCTCAAGAGTATCCTTATGGTGCTGAGCACACCAAACCGTAGGCACACCCTCCACAACAATTTGTGTAGCCAAAATACAGGCGATTCCAGCATCGAAAGCTTGCTGCGCCCTATCCAAACGCTTTTCGTCCAATTTCAAAGACAAAAAATCATCCTCCCCTGGCAAGGCACGCAACAACTCCAGCACATTCACCATGGCATTGTCGTTGTAGGTAATGTGTTCGGAATAGTGCCCGGGATTTCTAGGGGGATAAAACTGTGGCCAGCCGCCATTGTCGTATTGCGCTTCCAACAAATAATCAAGCCCCCGAACAAAGGCCTCGCGCAGGGCCTCTCCTCCCTGATTTTTATACACCCGGGCTAAGAAACGCATTTCCAAAACAGTAGCTCCATTATCGATGGTGGCACCCGGCTCATCTCTGCGCGCCGCCACTGCCGCACTTTGCACAGCAGTCAAGGGTCGGTGATAGGGCTCATTCTTTACCCAGCCGCCGGCCGTCTGCTGACAAAAAACAACTTGTTGCGCCACCTCCATAGCCGCCTCCGAAGCGTACCATTCGGCAGGCATCCGGGTAGCCACCTCGCTCCACCGCTTTTTTAAAAAAGCAGCATCCTGCGCGCTCAATTCCAATGGCCAACAGACCAAAGTCACCAACAATCCAAAAATCATTCTTTTCATATCCGTCCTCATTTATCCTGCTTTATTCATAAGTTGTCGTTATGAGATGCTCAAACACCAATAAATATGGACAACCGCAAAGAAAATGGACGCAGGGAATAATAGATTATTTTCAAATCCATTTTATTGAGGACGTCCGTATTTAGCAGGTAGTTGGGCATCGTAATAGACAATTTATGAATAATGCAGGTTATATTATTTACAGTCCGATAAGTAAAATTAGTCATTTGAAACTTACGCCCTGCAAAACAGAACATTTTTCTACCTTTAAAGCAGAAACCCAACAGGCCAAACACATCTCTCATCTATGACCAAAAGAAAGCTCCTTCTGTTTTTACCCGCAATACTGGTTCTGGTTTATGTTGCCGGACCCAAACCCGAAAGGCCCGACTTTCACCAGGTGCTGCCCGACGTGCCGGAAGCACCTGCCGAGGTGGAGGACTGGCTGCAGCAGCGCGAAGCCGCCCTGCCGGTGAAGGCCGACAACCAGGCCCACATTGTATGGGCCCGCGACAGTCTCCCCCAAAAGACCGAGTATGTAGTGCTCTACCTCCATGGCTTTGGTGCCAGCAGGCGCGAGGGGGCCCCCGCCCACCTGCACCTGGCCCGACAGCTCCAGGCCAATTTATTGCTGGGCAGATTGGAGGGGCATGGACTCAGCGACACACTGCCGCTGCAGAACTTTAATGCTCAAAACTACTACGACAGCGCCCTGGAGCACTACGCCCTGGCCAAAAAGCTGGGCCACAAAGTGGTCATTATGGGCAGTTCTACCGGTGGCACCCTTGCCCTGCTGCTGGCAGCAGTCTTTCCGGAGGTGGAGGCCCTGGTACTGCTCTCACCCAACATTCGCATCAAGGACCCCATGGCCGGACTCCTGAACCAACCCTGGGGCTACCAGCTGGGCCGACTGGCTACCGGCAGCGAGGTAATGAGCTCGCAACATCCGGCCGACTGGTATCCACTTTACTGGTATCCCCGCTACAGTCTGCGTGCCGTAGTCGAGATGCAACAACTCCTGGCCACCGGCATGCGCCCCAAAGTCTTTGCCCGCGTGCAGCAACCCCTACTGCTGTTGTACTATTACCGTAACAAAGCCAAACAAGACCCCGTGGTGCGGGTAGATGCCATGTTGCGCATGTTTCAGCAAGTGGGCACCCCGGCAAAGCACAAATGGGCCCTGGCCCTGCCCGAGGCAGGCGACCACGTGGTGGGCTGCGACTTACGCAGCGGCGCCCTGCCCCAGGTAGAGGAGGCGATCAACAACTTTTCCCTTGAACTGAAAGATTTGTAACAGTTTTTTTACCTTTGTGCGCAAACAAACCCCACAGCTATGAACGAAGTTGCCAGTTCCCTACTGTCGGCCGCTACCATGTTGTTCCTCCTCATCGATCCCTTGGGCAACATTCCGGCCATGTTGGCCATACTTAAGGACACCGACCCCAAACGCCAACGGATGATTATTGCCCGCGAGCTGCTCATTGCCCTGGCCATTCTCATCCTCTTCCTCTATGCCGGCAAACCCGTTCTCAGCTTTTTGCAGTTGGGCGAAGAAGCCGTCACCATCAGTGGCGGCATCATACTCCTGATCATCGGCATCCGCCTCATCTTCCCCCAGGAGTCGGGGGTTATGGGCGAAACCCCGGGCGGCGAACCCTTTTTGGTCCCCATTGCCGTACCCATGATTGCCGGTCCCTCCATCATGGCCATGCTCATTTTAATGACCCAGAGTCAACCCGGCCGTATGACACACTGGCTCCTGGCCCTGCTCATTGCCTGGGCCGCCTCGGCCCTCATCTTTTTGGCCGCCCCCTTTTTGCTGCGGATTTTAAAGGAACGGGGACTCGCAGCCATGGAGCGCCTGATGGGCATGATTCTCCTCATGATGGCCGTTCAGATGCTCCTCAACGGCTTTAAAGAAATCTTTGCCTGGTAAGTCCCCCCAATTTTTTTTAACTTGCGGGGACAAACATCCCTGACCCCCGTTTGCAATGACCACACCAAGCACTGAAAAAAATACCGACACCTCACGCCTGGAACTGGCCCGCCGCTTTGTAAGCGACACCGGACGCAACCTCTTTTTAACCGGCAAGGCCGGCACAGGCAAAACCACCTTTCTGCGCCAGCTGCAGCAAAGCTGTCCCAAACGCATGGCCATAGTAGCCCCCACCGGCATCGCCGCCATCAATGCCGGCGGCGTAACCATCCACTCCTTTTTTCAACTGCCTTTTGGTCCCCAGGTGCCCAACCACTACCTGCCCGCCGAAGAACAGGGACCGCCCCCCTCCTTCCGCTTTGGCCGACCCAAAATCAACCTCATCCGCAGTCTCGACCTCCTCATCATCGACGAAATAAGCATGGTGCGTGCCGACCTCCTAGATGCCATTGACGGGGTACTGCGCCGCTTTCGAAACCGCGACCTGCCCTTTGGCGGCGTACAGCTGCTCATGATCGGCGACCTGCAACAGCTGGCACCCGTGGTGCGTGAGCAGGACTGGGCCCTGCTGGGCAAATACTACAAAGGCCCCTTCTTCTTTCAAAGCAAAGTACTGGAGCAGCATCCGCCCGAGACCATCGAGCTCGACCACATTTTCAGACAAAGCGATCAGCTCTTCATCGACGTACTCAACCAAATAAGGGAAAACCGGCTCAGCAAAGAAGGGCTGGCCCTTTTGCAGGAACGCTATCGGTCCGACTTTAAGCCCGGTCCCGGTTACATTACCCTCTGTACCCACAACCGCCAGGCCGACCACATCAACCAGCAGCACCTCGATGCCCTGCCCGGCCGGGCCCTCACCTTCAAAGCCAGCATCGAAGGCGACTTTCCCCCGTCCAGCTTTCCCAACGACGAAAAGCTCGTCCTCAAAAAAGGCGCCCAGGTCATGTTCATAAAAAACGACCCCAGTCCCCAAAAGCGCTACTACAACGGCAAAATTGGCAGCATCACCGAAATCGGTCCGCTCAGCATAAGCGTGCGCTGCAGCCATCCCGACGAAGTAATAGAAGTAGAACGCGCCCAGTGGCACAACTACAAATACCAACTCAATGAAAGCAGCAACCAAATAGACGAAGAACTCATCGGCAGCTACACCCAAATGCCCCTGAAAACCGCCTGGGCCATCACCATCCACAAAAGTCAGGGCCTGACCTTTGAACATGCCGTCATCGATGCCCGCTCGGCCTTTACCCACGGACAGGTTTATGTTGCCCTCAGTCGCTGCCGCTCCCTGGAGGGACTCGTGCTCAGCACCCCCATCGACCCCGCCGCCATCATCACCGATCGCTCCGTAGACCATTTTATTCAAAGCGCCGCCGAAAACCTGCCGGGACCCGACCGCATCCTGCAATTTCAACGCGAATACGAGCAACAACTCCTCCTCGAACTCTTCGGCTTTGGTCAGCTCGACCGCCAACTGAGTCGCCTCCATTTCGAAATTACCCGCCACCAAAGCGTGGTTTTCGGCACCCTCAGCGATGTATTGAACGAAGCCCTGCTGAATGTAAGAGAAAGCCTGTTGCCCGTAGCCCTGAAATTCGAAAAGCAATTGCGTCAACTGTTGTCGCTGCCGCTGGCGGCAGCCGACCATCCCCAACTGCAGGAACGCATCCGCAAAGCCGCCCCCTGGTTTTTACAGCAAATACAACAAAGCCTGAAGCCCCTGCTTAAGGAAGCCGAGTTTGAGACCGACAACAAAGAACTCCGAAAAAACATAAAAGTCCGCCTCGAGACCATTGCCCGGCAGACCGACATTCACCTGCACACCCTGCAGGCCGCCCAAAAAGGCTTCAGTGCCCCCGCCTATCTGGCAGCACGCTCGGCCGCCACCCTTCAAAAACAAATGGAGCAACTCAAAACCACAGGCGGCAAAAAAACAACAGGCACCACCGGCAAAATACAGAGTTCCCAACCCGAGCTCTACCAGCGCCTAAAAACCTGGCGCGACAATCAGGCCGACGAATTTAACCTGCCGCATTATATGATTGTGCAGACCAAAACCATGCTTGAGCTGGTCGACAAAATGCCCGAAACCACCAAAGAATTGCAGAGAATAAAAGGCCTGGGCAAACAAAAGATCGCCCGCTTTGGCAGCGAAATCCTCGAAATCATAGCCACCTACCGCAGCGACCTTAAACTCAAATAAAGCCCTTTGGTCAAAAAAAAAGCGCCCTCTATCACTTTTTTCCCTTCGATAAGCCCTACTGTTAAAATTTATCTACTAAATTTAACGCTCTAACTTTTAACACCTTTCCGTATGGCGCATCTTACCATCTATGTGAAACGAAGCAAGGGTCAACTCCAGTACCGCGACTCCGAAGGCAACACCGGCGACACCATCACCAGTCACGCCAAGCACGACGAAAAAATCATCTGGAAACTCGACAAATGCTCCGGCATCTCTGAAATCACCGGCATTCAACTCAAAGGCGATCTCAGCATCCTCAACGGCACGCCCCGCAAAGTGGACTTCAACCAATGGGAAGTGTACACCTCCGGCAAAGCCGAAGGCGAACTGAGCTACTCCATCGAGTTCGAAAAATGCAAGGGCATGAAGGACGAGGAAGTGGAGAGTCAGGAGTTGAAGGGACCAAGGCCGCCAGCTCTAAGAATCCCTTAAATTTTTCCACCACTCACATAATTTAACAAAATGAAAAAACTAACACTAACCAAATTAGGTGCCGGACTGCTGTTCTGCGCCCTATGTTTAGGCACTTTTTTCGCCTGCGAAAAAAATGAATTGGAAATGATTGATGACATTGAATTGGAAGATGCCGCGACAGAGGATAATACAGATATTTCCATCGAAACAGAGGATCTGCGTGGGGACACCAATCCACCATTAATTAGGGTACCATAATCCTTTCAAAAAAGGACTTTAAAATACGAACAAAAACCGATTTTTTATTCAAATTAGAAATATGAAGAAACAAACTTTAACCAAAGTAGGTGCCGGACTGCTGTTCTGCGCCCTATGCCTAGGCGCTTTTTTCGCATTCTAGTTTTTGCATAATAAAAAAGGAAGTACCACCCAATGCGGGTGGCTTCCTTTCAACCCGCCCCCACGCACCCATGGAGTATATATTCATCTCAACCTTCAGCTATGCGGCGGCTCCTCTTTCTTATTATCGGACTACTTTTTATTAGTAGTCCCACTCATTCCCGCTCACGTTCTGTGGCCGACAGTTGCTTGCATATCCTCAACACAAATCCCAAGCTTTCTTCTCTCGAGAAATGTGATCTACTCCTGACCACCATCCACAACCTCAATTATGAGGACAATTTCATCAGTCTGACCAATCTGTTGATTAAAGAAGCGGCAAAGGCGGGATCCAATTACCACCTTTTCTACGGCTACTACGAACAAGGGCAATATCACAATCTTCATTCCGGTAAAACACAGGAAGGACTAAAGTTTCTTTTTAAAAGTTTGGAAATTGCCACAACCAATCAACTAACTCTGGAAAAAGGTTTTGCCTCATATATGATTGGGAGAGCATTTAGTTTTTCTAAAAATTACACAAATTCACTGAAGTTTTTACATGCATCCGAAGTGCATTTTTCTTCGGTTTCAGCCCTACAATACCTTGCAAGTGCACATCTGGAGATGGCAAACACTTATTTTTATATGAATAACCTTGACTCTGCATTAATACTATATCAAAAATCTAAAAAATACTACGAAACTACAGACAATCAAATTGCCCTAGCATACATTCAGGGTAGTTTGGGTAATGTGCATTTTAAACAGAACAAGCCAAAACTGGCCATGAAAGAATTATCCCAGGCAATCAACATATTAGAGGAATTACATGATTATAAAGCACTTACCCCATACTACATTTACGCATCCGAAATTGAACTCCTTGACAACAGAAAAACTCCTGCTCTTAATTATTCCCAAAAAGCCCTTCAAACAGCCAGCAAACTCAACAACCCCGAAAATAAAAAAGACGCCTACGAGCAACTGATGAAAGTCTACGCAGCCATGGGTGACTACGAACAGGCCTACGACTATCAAAACAAGTACCTGAATTTGCGCGACAGTCTCATTAACATGGAAACGGTGACGCAAATGGCCAACATGCGGGCCGATTTTGAAATTGAGCAGAAGGAGGTGGAGGTGCAACAGATGGCTGCTTCCAAAAAAATGATGGCCCGTATTGCGGCCATTACGGTGGGGAGCCTGTTGCTCGTGGGTATTTTGCTGCTGATGGTTTACCGGGATGCGCATCGGAAAAAGGTGTTGAACAAGGCGCTGCTTCAAAAACAAGAGGCCCTGCGGCAAAGCAAGCAGGAGTTGGAGGCGGCCATCGGCTCCAAGGACCGCTTGTTTTCGATCATATCGCACGACTTAAGGGGACCGGTGGGTACGCTGGGGGGCTTGTCGAACTTGTTGCACGAGCTTTTGAACGAAGGCAAGGTAAAGGAGGCGGGTGAGCTGAACGCTTCCATTACCCACACCATCCGGCAAATTGAATTTTTGCTGAACAACCTGCTGCATTGGAGCATTCGTCAGCAGGACATTTACCAGCCGCACATCGAGCGTTTCGATTTGCTGGCTTTGACCCAAAATGTTATTCAGGTTTACGAACAAACGGCACAGATAAAAAACATTTCGCTGGCGCTGGAATCGCCGCTTTCGAAGCTGGAAGTTGAGGCCGACAGCAACAGCTGGGGCATCATCATCCGCAACCTGATCAACAACGCGCTTAAGTTTACGCATCCCGGTGGCTTTGTGGTGGTGCGCTTGTCGGTGAAGGACCAGGAGGTGGTACTGGAGGTGATAGACAACGGGGTGGGCATGGATCCGGGTCAGCTCAGCAGCTTGTTCAGCATCAGCGGGGCGCAGCCGGGGTGGGGCACCAAAAATGAGAAGGGACAGGGCCTGGGCCTTGCGCTGATTCACCAATTTGTAGGTCTGCACAAGGGACGCATTGCGGTCAGCAGCAAACCCCAAAAAGGCGCACATTTCAAGGTCAGCATACCGACCCGGGTCAGCGAACAAGTAACGGAGCCGAAGAGTACCGCAAAAGCACAGACCGCTAAGTTGTCCAGCTGGAACGAATGATGCTGCCCTGCTCCTGGTGGTTCTCCACACGCAAATGCACTTCTACTTCCTGCTGCATTTCCTCCACATGAGAAATCAACCCCACCGTGCGATTCTCCTGGCGCAGGGCCTTTAAGGTATCGAAGACCACGGCCAGGGCTTCCTTGTCGAGCGAGCCAAAACCTTCATCCAAAAAGAAGAAGTTCTGATTCGATCGGGTAATGTGCTGAATGTTGTCGGCCAGGGCCAGGGCCAGGCACAGCGCGGCCTGAAAAGTTTGTCCCCCCGACAGGGTTTTTACACTACGCACCTTACCGCCGTTCAAAAAGTCGCGTACCTCAAAGTTGTTGTCTGGGGTGAGTTCGAGACTCAGTTGCTGACGGGTCAAATGAAAGAAACGCTCGTTGGCGGCGGCACAGAGGTTCTGCAAATACACCGAGGAGATGTAGGAAACAAAACCGCTGCCGTTGAACAGTTGCTTGAGGGTGCCCAAATGCTCGGCCCTTTCCCTCAGCTTTTCGGCCTGCTGCAGCAGTTTCTTTTGACTGCTTAGTGCCTCGCGCAGCTTGCGCAGCGCTTCGTTCAGGCGCCCTTCTTCCTTATGCTGCTGCTCCAATTCCGCCCGAGCGGCCTTCAGTTGCTCCTGCAAGGCCTGGTGTACTTCGGGCTGATAAGTTCTTTGTCCCAACTCCTGCTCCAGACTTTTCAAACTGTGCTCCTCTTTTTTCCAGTCCTCCCAAAAAGTGGTAAGTCTGGCCTTTTCGGCAGAGATGTCGAGACCCAGGGCAAGGACCTGTCGGACTTCCCCGAGGTCGGCGAAGAGACTGTCGGCCACCTGACGGAGTAAGGCTTCCCGACGCTGGGCCAGTTCCTTTTCCAGCTCCTGCAAATGCCGACGATCGGCGGCGGTTTGCCCTTTTAAGGCAGCGCTTTCCTGCTGCTGGGCATGAAGGGCGGCAGTCTTTCGCTGGTGCTCCTGCTCCAGACGCTGGTATTCCTTCATCAAACGCTCCTGCTCGACCTTCAACTCGGTCTCACTCAGCCGGGCGGTCCCTTCCTCGCTCTCCTGTTTCAATTGGGCACGGAGATGCACCAGGGTGGCGGTCTCGCCGGCCAGGGCCTGTTTTATCTTCTCTACTTCGCTGCGGTAGCGTTCCTTGTCTCTATTGCCTTGCTCCAACTGCTTCTGCAGCTGCTCCTGAAGGTGCTCCTTCTGACGCAGCTCCTTATCGGCCTGCTGCACCTGCACCAAGGCCTTTTCTACTGCCGCAGCCTCCTTCCACTGGGGCCACTTAAAGGCTTTTTGCTCTGCTTCCATTTGCGCTTGCAGGTCCTTCTGCCGCTGCTGCACTTCTTCCTGTGCTTTAAGGGCGTGGCGCAGGCGACTTTCCAGTTCCACCAACTCGGCACTAAGGACTTCGATGGTACGCTGCTCCTTTTCAAGACTAAGTTGCTCCTGTTCCAAGCGCTGCAACCTTTCGCCGGCCTCGGTAGCACTGTAGCGATGGGGGTGGCTCTCAGCCCCGCAAAGGGGACAGGGCGTACCGTCCTGCAAATGCTCGGAGAAGGTCTGCAACTGGGCCTGCAGTCGTTGTTCCTCCCCCTGTTTCTGCAGCGCTTTTAAGCGGCTTTGTATCTTTTCCTTTTGTTGGACAAGGTGGGTACGCAGTCCGGCGACATCTGCCGTTCCCTGATAATCTGCAAACAGGGGTTTACGCTGCAGGGTCTGCAGGTGGACTTCCTCCCGACTGTGTTCTGCTTTCTTCTGTTTCAACTGTTCGGCCACGCCCTCCAGGTCTTTCTGGAGACTGCCTTGCTGCCGGTGCCATTGCTGTGCCTGGGAAAGCTGCAGCAGATCGGGCCGGACCTCCTTCATTTGCTTGATGGCCGTATCGAGTGCGGTCTTTTCTTCTTGCCGGCGCTGCCACTGTAACTCGACTTCCTGAACGACTTTCTCGCCCTTTTGCAGGCGTTCCTTTTGTTGCTGACTGCGCAAGGTGGACTGCCGAATGCCTTGGAGGACTTCCAAATCTGCGGCCTTTAGTTTCATATGCTCGCGCTGTTCGTAGGCGGGCTTCAATTTTTCCAGCTCGGCAGTCAGGCGGGCTTCCTGCTCCCGGGTCTTCTGCAACTTTTGTTCCAGCTGGCGCAGGGCGACTTGTTGTTTTTCGAGACTTTGCTGCCCTTGCTGCACTTGTTCGAGGGGAAAGGCAAACTGGTTTTTGCAGATTTCGTAGCGGTCGAGTTCCTTCTGGCGCTGCTCCATTTGAGGGCGCTGCTTTTCTTTTTCGGTCAGCTGGGTGCGGGCTTTTTGCAGGGCGGCACTCAAACGCTGTAGCTCGCGCAGGCTGGCCTCTTCCTGTTCCCATTTTTGCAATCTGCTTTGTAATTGTGTCGTTTTCTCCTGGACGACTTTCAGTTGGGTTTCCTGCTCTTTCAGCACTTCCGGATTGACCTGCTCGAGCTGCTGCAACTGTCCCTCTACGTTCTGGAGTTCTGCCTGGGTGCGGGCCAACAGGGTGGCGGTGGGTCTAAACAGCTCGAAGCGCTGCAAATGAAAAAGCTCCTTCATCATTTGCGTGCGGTCCCTGGTGCCCAGTTGCAAAAACTCCTGAAAGCGCCCCTGGGGAATGATGATGGTGCGCTTGAAGTTTTCGTAGCTGAGTCCGACAGCGGCTTCCAACTCATCGAGACCGATGGCCTGCCACGCTCCTGCTGTTTTGCGAAAGGCCCGACGATCGGGCGTGTTTACTTCTTCGAAGCGGCGCCGGTTGCGTTTGGCCTGCACCAAGGCCCGGTAGGGTGTTTGGTCGGGTCCGCTTTCAAATTCGAAGTCGATGAGCAGCTCGTCGCTCTTCAAATTCATCATGTTGTAGTAGCGGTTGTCGCCCGCCTGATTCAGCCGGTCGGTCCGCCCATAAAGGGCAAAGGTGAGGGCTTCGAGCACGGAGGATTTCCCGCTGCCTACGGCCCCAAATATGCCGAAGAGTCCGGCCCCACACAAGGTCCGAAAGTCAATTTCCTGCTTTTTTTGATAGGAATACAGGCCTTCCAAAATCAGTTTTACGGGTATCATTGCTTGTCCTCCGCCAATATCTCGTTCAACAATGCCAGCAACTCGGGACTTGCGTCCTGCCCTTTGCGGTGCTTAAAATAATCTCTGAACAGCTCGGGCAGGTCTTTGGTGGGATCGATGCGGGGACTGGTTTCTAAAGTCTCCTGGTCCTTATCCTTCACTTCGGGAATGAGGGCTACGATGCCCGGGTGCCATTGGTTGAGCTGCCGCCGATCGGCGGCAGTCAGGAAGCTTTCGCTGACCAGGGTGAGTTCGACCAGTGCCTCGGGATGGGCGCTCAGCCACTCCCGTGCGGCTTCCATCCCTTCCACTCGCCGGCGCAAAAGCGGCCGTCCACTTTTCAGTTCCAGGGCCTGCACCAGGACTTCCGCCCCGGGTTCTGCCTCTACCAGGAGGGCATATTTTTGTTGGCCGGCTTCGGAAAAACTGTAGGAGAGCAGACTGCCGCTGTACCAGGTGGGAACGCCGTGGCGACCGACTTGGTGCATGCGGTGAAGGTGACCCAGGGCGGCGTATTGCACCTGGGGCGGAATGTTTTCGGTATAAATGGCCTGCGCGCCTCCGACATGCAGAATGGGTTTTTCGTCCAGGGGCTCATCGGGCAGCGGAGTGCCTTTTTCTACGACAAAGAGGTGACTCAACAGGATGTTGACCCCGGCAGCATCGCAGTATTGGTCGACCAGTCCGGCCCAATGGGCTTGCAGCACTTGGCGAAGCTCTTCCTCTTGCTGCTGGCCCAAATAGGTCTTTAAGCGGTATTCGTTGGCGTAGGGGGTGAGCAGCAGGCGAAGGGGGGCGGACTGCCGGGGCAGGCGCAGCTCTAAAAAGCCGGGGGCACTCTGGAGGACTTCCAAACCGCTGTCGAGTTTAAAGGGCTGGGGCTGCGAATGGGGATAGCCGGCGAAAACGATGCCACACTCCCGGGCTAAGGGGTCGGGGGCCTCAATGCGGTCGGGCGAATCGTGGTTGCCCGCAATGGCTATGACGGGCCGGCGTCCGTCGCCGCTCAGCTTTTTCAGGGACTTATAAAACAATTCGACCGCCTCGGCGGGCGGATTAAAAGTATCGAACAAATCGCCGGCGACCAGCACGGCGTCTACATCGTGTGCTTCAACCAGACCAATAAGTTCTTCCAAGACCGCTTGCTGCTCCTCCAAACGTGAATAGTCGTCGAGCCGCTTCCCAAGGTGCCAGTCTCCCGTATGCAATAACCTCATCTGCAAAACTTTTTACATCCAACTCAGGCGGGACAACCCTCAGTCGTCCGCCAATTCAGCTTTAAAGATAGCACAAAACTACGGCCGAGGGGCGACAAAAAACGGCACAGCTGCAATGATGCAACTGTGCCGTTTCTATAAAGGGGATAGTTAAGCTTGTTGGTGTGGTGCCAGATGATAGTGTACGCCAATTTCTTGCAGCGACAGGGTGCTGTTGGGCAGGAGTTCTCCGGGACAGCAGCCGTAATACTCTTTAGCCATATAGCGCTTGCAGGCGGAGTATTTCTCATACCCGGCCTCGCAATACAAACGGCGGTACGACTTGGCCGTGATTTCTTTGCCGGCCAAAACACCATTAAAAATGGGGCATTTTTCGTGATTGGGACAGGTCATTTCCATAAGACTTGTTTTATTAATCCGAAGCTAAAAATAGACAACTAATGAGAATATGCTCAAAATAATTGACCGAGACCCGAAAACTTTTGACCAACAGCGACATCTCGTCGAATAAGGATTTTTAGCATTAGGAACTGCGGCCTCAGCGAAAGCTTTAGTAAATTTGCGGCATGAAATTTCAACTCGCCATTTTTGACTTAGACGGCACCTTGCTCGACTCGGTGGCAGACATTGCATCCAGCACCAATTATGCCCTGCAACATTTGGGTTTTCCCACGCACCCGGTTGCGGCCTACAAAAACTTTGTGGGCAATGGCATTGCCAAGCTCTTTGAGCGGGCCTTGCCTGAGCAGCACCGAAATACTGAAAATACAGCGCGGATGCGCCCGCTCTTCAAGGCCTGGTACGCCGACCACATGACCGAAGACACCCGCCCTTTTGAGGGACTCCCGGAGCTGCTGCGCGATTTGCACCGGAAAGGCATTAAGCTGGCCGTGGCTTCCAACAAATACCACGAGGCCACTTGTGCCTTGGTGACCCACTTTTTTCCGGAGCTGCCCTTTGTGGCTGTACTGGGCCATCGCGAGGGATACGCCCCCAAGCCCGACCCTTCGATTGTTAACGAAATTTTAGCGCTCAGCAAAGTGGCTGCCCGGGACACCCTCTACATTGGAGATTCCGGGGTAGATATGCAAACGGCGCTGAACAGCGGCACCACAGCATGCGGCGTAAGCTGGGGCTTACGCCCCCGCAGCGAACTCGAGAGTTTCCAACCTCAATTTCTGGTCGACACCATCGACCAGCTTCGGGAGGTGCTGGTGAACGAATAGGCCTCAGATACAGTGAGCTCGACCTACAATGGCGTCTGCTCCAAGGGCTCACTACCTGGTAAAACCGCCTTCGGAATGAATAATCTATCCGGTAATCCATTGGGCTTTTTCGCTGGCCAAAAATGCAATAAGTCATGCTGTGTCACGTGGCGTCCCCACCCTTCCCATCGGAGATTTACTGAGAATTAACGCGGTCAAATCTTCGTCCATCCAACCGGTGTCGGTTGGACCGGGGTTAACCGCTATGATCGTAATTCCCTTTTTTGCAATTTCCTGAGAGATGGTTTTTGTTAGGGTTTCAACTGCAGCCTTTGTAAGGGCATAAACTATTTCCTGGCTCATCTCCCCCAACGATTGACCCGAAGTCAAATTGATAATTCTTCCGCCCTCCCTATACTTAAATCTCCTAATAAACTCCATCGTCAGCATGGTGGTTCCCTTAAGGTTGACTGCATAATGTCGGTCCAGCTCATCCGCCGACAGATCGAATTCCATACGCTCACAACCGACGCCCAGTCGAACAATTTCCTCTTGAATTTGCTTGGGCTCGTCAGGTGCAACCTCCCAGGGCATTTGTCGGTCGCAGGGGGCTGGTTTCGTCATAATAAAATCAGACAAACCCTCAAATCCACTACTTGTGGCATAATTTAAAGCGTTTTAACCAGAGCATTATCATCCATTTTTTTGGAAATATCCATTGCTTCATCAATCAAATCCGATGGATAATCATTAATCTGGAGAATTCGAATGGCATTTCTACTTGCTAGTTTGCCTTTCTTTAATCTATAATCAAAATCGACCTTGCGGTCAATAACAACCTCGCTGAAATGGTATAAGTCATATTCATCGGTCAACATCTCTGTTAATTCAAGATCGTGGGTTGAAACAAAAACCCGATTTCCATTTTTTGAAAGTTTTGATAGCACCGCTTTACCGGCCGAAATCCGCTCAATGGTATTGGTCCCTTTAAACAACTCATCCAATAAAAATAAGCATGGCGCTCCCAGAGAACTGCTGTCAATCATTTCTTTGATGGTCAACACTTCTTCAAAATAGTAGCTTTTATCATTCATCAAATCATCACTGATTCTGATGGCTGAGTGGATCCGTAATCTGGGTATTGATATGGCCTCTGCAAAACAGGTGTTAATGGTCAACCCGGTAATCACATTTATTCCTATAGCGCGAATAAATGTGGTTTTACCTGACATATTGGAACCGGTCAATAAAACTGATTTATCAGAAACAGTGATAGAATTAGGAACACAATTAGATATTAATGGATGATAAACCTTCTGTGCGGAGAATTCCGAATCACCAATTTCTGGCAGACAATACATCGCCACCCCTTTCCTAAGCGAGGCGATGGAAATCAACAAGTCAATTTCTCCAACGAAACGGAAAACCCTTTCTATTTCTTTTCTCTTTGAATCCAATCGCTTTAATACACCGAATAAAAGCAGGGGCTCTAATAAAAAGGTGATTTTCAGCAACTCCAGAATGCCCCACAATACAGCTTCCGCGTCTCCTTGAATCCGGGCCTCCAGCCGAAAAAAAGACATTCTGTTTCGCACCTGATTAATCATTCGAATAGCTATTGGCAGCTCTGGATCTATAGGCTGGAACAATTCCTCTTTGAAAAGATGCTGAGCGATACTATTTAGTTGCAAAAGCTGCGGGATGGAACCAACATATCGATACAGATTTTTTTTATTCCAATAATGAATGCCCATATTCAGGAGCATTACACCAAGAAAAACCAAAAACAACTGAGGATAGAGGGGCAGCATTAATAGGGATAACAAACCAGCGGCTGAAAGTAAATAGACAAGAAAGAACCATCTTGGGGGCTTTTGATGCTCTTCCTGAAATAGCGATGCGATATAATACGCATCACCTTTATCAAGTTTCTTAAGAAGCAACTGAGTCTTGATTCTGAGGTCAATATCGGTTGTCAGTCTCTCAACTAAGTGTTCTTTTTGATCTATTCTGACCAAGGCATTAGGGATGACTCTTAGGTGATTGTACAGATATTGTTGCCCTACTTTTGAGCATGTTTTATCGAGAAACATGAACAATTCTTCAAAATCAATATCGTGGCAAGTTTTGTCAGAAAGAACTTGAAATGAATCAGAATTTTCCTTGTTCAGAAAATATCTCTCTATCAAATCGAATTGGAATCCTTCACGCTTAACCTGCCCAAAGGATGCTTTTAATTGCTCAACGACTTTTCTCTTTCGCATTAGGGTGGTATTTGTTGCAAACACGGACTCCCAACTTTCAAAAGTCCCTTT
This sequence comes from Geofilum rhodophaeum, assembly GCF_002210225.1. Taxonomy (GTDB): domain Bacteria; phylum Bacteroidota; class Bacteroidia; order Bacteroidales; family Marinilabiliaceae; genus Geofilum; species Geofilum rhodophaeum. Next base: position 62,127 of record NZ_MWUJ01000012.1, read on the forward strand.
TTAGATAAACCATATCAACCAGTTGTACATCCCCTTCAAACATTGGGTGGTCGTAATTATCGGTAAAGAAATCTTCCTGCTCATCGGCCAACAACAATAAGTCAAGAAACCGTTTCTTGTCATTTGCGATTTTTTCAATTCGAACCATGGCAGGGGTGATTTATAAAATAAGACTTCACTTAATACATAGGAATAATCGCTGGGTTCCCGAAAAGCGGGACAAGTCGTGCCGACCTCGAATATTTCTATATATTTTTTAGTAATCTAAAAGGGAGTTAATTTCTTGCTGAAGTTGCCCAAGGTCTCTTGTCACAATGGCCCAGATTATATCCTCGGATACGGAGTCATAGCCATGAATTATTCGGTTACGAGTATCAACAATTTTTCGAGCATGGCTTATTTGTATCTCAGGGTCAAATTGCAATATCCTATTTACCGCTTCCCCAATTATTTCGATGTTTCTTTCAATAGCTTTTCTTGTTTTCAAATCTTTCCGGAACTCGAAGAAATTTCTTGTTTCGGGCAGAAAGCTCTCAATTTCTTCAATTGACTGCTTTATGTCTTCAAGCCAGGTTTGGATTTCTTTCTGCATAGATCTGAATTTTGGTTCTTTCAATTTCGCTCTTCAGGTATTTGTTTCTAATTGCCTTTTGTTCTAACAGGTCGATTTCTCTCCTTAGAATTTCCTTTAGTTGAAACTTCAGGTTAAAGTACTTATCAGCATAAGATACAGGATCATTATCATCAATGTCTACCAATAAATCGATATCGCTGTCGGAATTAAAGCTGTCATTCGTTACAGAGCCAAATGCAAACAGAGCTCGGACTTTGTTTATTTCACAAAGCCTGTTGATCTGCTCAATATGTTGATCTATTATTTTCATCATAAACCAAAAATACAACTTTTTTCAGTATAATGCTTTAGAGGGAAATTGGCTTCTCTTATTTTTGCATTCGCTGCAATACAAATATTTCGATCACAAACTGCAGTTTTCTTAACCAACCTCCTGCACTCCATAAAAAATTGCTTAGGTAGACCAAAAGATTAACACCCAGAGGAGATCAATGCTTCAATATAAGTACGGGATTTTTGTGCTTTTATAAACTGCTCACGGGAGTAGGCGGCAGATTTTTCAAGAAAGACTTCGGAATAGCACAATTCCCAGGGAATACCTCTATCGGTAAACTTTCCTTTGGGGCGATTATGCTCTGACAATCGGCGTTCTAAATCATTGGTATAGCCAACATAGTAGCGGTCAACACGCTGACTGTATAAGATGTAAACGGTGTACATTTCAGCAGGCAGGATTTGGGTTAAGGGCAAAAAAAAAGAGACCATCGCTTTGATGATCTCTTTGGTGGTGACTCAGCTGGGGTTCGAACCCAGGACCCCATCCTTAAAAGGGATGTGCTCTACCAACTGAGCTACTGAGTCATCCTATTGTACTTTCCGTACCTTTGTACGTTTAATTCTTTCTGTGAGGACCCAGGACCACTCCCGCAAGGCGGGATGCTCTACCAACTGAGCTACTGAGTCATCCTATTGTACTTTCCGTACCTTTGTACGTTTAATTCTTTCTGTGAGGACCCAGGACCACTCCCGCAAGGCGGGATGCTCTACCAACTGAGCTACTGAGTCATCCTATTTACGCGGCTTTTCGCGTGTTTGCCTGAGTGGTGTGTTTTCCTCTCAAATGCGTTGCAAAAATAGGGGCTTATTTTTAAACCTGCAACAAAACAAAACTAAAAAAATGACTTTTTTTCTTTCTCCCTGCCTCCTTTCAGAGATAACCGGATAAAAACCAGAAAATTGAAGGAATGCATTTTTTTCGCCATTCGCTCCAATATTTTGTACATTTAAGTTTGAACCCCTGAAAAAGGAGGAAAAATGGATGCAATTAGACCACCAGCCGTAGCCGGAATGTTCTACGAAACCAACCCTGCCGCCCTTCAGGAGCAATTACGCGGGCTCTTTGAAGATGCACTGAAACGACAAATACCGGAAGAACGAGACACGCGGGCCATAATTCTACCACACGCAGCTTATGTTTTCAGTGGAAAAGTTGCGGCATCTGGGGTTAAACAGGTTCCAGCTGATGCCAGGTTCTCAACCATCTTTTTAATTGGCGCCAGTCACCGCTACAGTTTTGAGGGAGCGGCACTGTACCGGGGCAAGGGATTTGAAACCCCACTGGGCGTGGTTGAAACAGATCATGAGGTATGTGATCAACTGTTAGAAGCTTCGTCCCTATTCACAGCCAATGAAGATGTGCACGAAAAGGAGCACGGGCTGGAGGTGCAGCTGCCCTTATTGCAACATCACCTAAAACAGTCCTTCAAAATAGTGCCGCTATTGCTTGGTGCCCGCCAGGCGGCCACCTGTCGTGAGCTCGCAAAGGTTTTGCAGCCATGGTTCCATCACGACAACCTTTTTGTAGTGAGTACCGACTTCTCGCACTATCCGGATGATGTGAGCGCGCGAAGAATAGATGCCGCCACCACAGGGGCTATTCTAAGCAAACAGCCTACGCAACTGCTTAGCACCTTACAGCAGAACCAACACGACTGTAACAACCGACTGGGGACTTCGCTGTGTGGCTGGCCTGCTGTTCTTACACTCATGTACATGTGCGAGCACAACGACGATTGTCGGTTTCATCAAATACTCTATGAAAACTCGGGGGACTCCCCACTGGGCGACAAGAAAAAAGTGGTGGGTTACGACGCCATTGCCGTCAGCAGCTCGCCAAAATTGTCCTTTCAGCTGAACCAAAAAGAAAAAGATTTACTGCTAGAAGTAGCCAGAGAGAGCATAGCATCCATTTTCAGCAGTCGAAAAAGGCCTTTGGATCCCGCCGACCTCCCTATGGTGCTTAAAGTCCACACCGGCGCCTTTGTTTCCATCTATCGAAAAGGACACCTGGCCGGTTGCATTGGACATATTGGTCAGGATGAACCCCTGTGGCAGGTGGTTCAGCGGGTGGCCAGGGCTGCGGCAACCGAAGACACGCGCTTTAGCCCCTTGGAGCACCACGAACAGAGGGACATTCGAATAGAAATATCGGTACTTACGCCTGCGCATAAAATCGAAGACATAGGCGAAATTGAACCTGGAAGGCATGGAATTATTATTAAACAGGGCGACCGACAGGGCACATTCTTGCCGCAAGTAGCGGCGCGCATGAATTGGAACGCCCTGGAAATGTTGGAGCATTGCGCTCGTGACAAGGCCAAAATTGGGAAAGATGGCTGGAAGGATGCGGAACTGTACATATACGAAGCCTTGGTTTTCGCCAGTGCGCCGGAAAAAGAATGACGGCATGCCTCACGATGCGCTATGTCACCTGTCTCCCACTCCGCTTACACTCATCCGAACGGCCCTTACTCTGGCCCATCAAAACAGCCTCCGCTTTGTTTATCCTGGTAATGTGCCCCCATCCTTTTAAATCCATTTTGTATCCAGGGGTTTGACTTTTAGAATATTTAGGTATTTTAGTGCCAACCTAAATACTAAAATTATGATCAACCTGGACCTTTGCAAGAAATGCAAAAAACGAGGCTTTGATCCCCATAAGGGAATCATTTGTAGCCTGACCAATGAAAGACCGGCTTATGAGGGCGATGTATGCCCCGACTTCGACAACGACGAAAAAGCCAAACCCAATCGAATTTTCTCTCAGAAACTTCGTCCGAACAGCGACCGGTCCACAACCGCTGTGGTCCTTATTTGGGCTGTTCTGTTTATGGAGGGGGTCACCCTCTTGTCCAGCATCATGCAATACAATCTCCTGAAGACCATACAGTCGGGAGGCGAGTATTCTGCAAACGCTCTGACAACAAACGACATGCGCGAAGGCCTTGTAGCCATTCTGTATCTCCTGGTTTACATCATTTCAGGCATCACCTTTATCCGCTGGTTCCGACGGGCTTACTTTAATCTGCATTTAAGGACCTCACCGCTGACGTACGATGAAGGCTGGGCGGCAGGCAGCTGGTTTGTACCCATTATCAATTTGTACCGCCCCTTTCAAATTATGCAGGAGCTTTACGAGGAGACAAAAAAAATCTTGCGTAATGGTACGGAAGCCCCCGGCTGTAATTTGGAAACGAGCTCTCTCGGCATTTGGTGGGCACTTTGGCTGATCAACGGCGTCCTCGGCAACATCGTCTTCCGAGTGTTTAAAGATGCCGACACGGTAGACCAGCTGCTTACAAGCACTGTCCTGGAAATGATAACCTCCATTATTGGTATCCCACTGGCACTGTTAACCATTAAAGTCATCAGAGATTACGCCAAGGCCGAAAAGCAGCTTAAGTAAACAGGGATATCCGAATAAAACAAACCCCTTCATTCCTGAATTTTCACTAATTTTAGGGCTTTGTATTATTTGAATTGACCAACCTTGCGACAACGACTGCGCGTCTTTTTTATGAGCCTTGTACTCTTAACTGTCCCCGGGCTTGCCCGGGGACAGACCAGTGATCCTGTGCTCAACAGCAGGGCAGCCGACAAACAAATACGCAGGCTCAGGTTTGAGGGCAACGATTATTTTTCCGACAAGGAACTGACCGAGGCCATTTCTTTTTCGTCCAACCGCTGGTTGGGCCAAAAACTCCTGGGGAAGGAGGCGGTTTGGTTTTCAAGGGACGCCTACCAAATGAACGTGCGCGAACTGCAGCACTTTTACCAATCGGAGGGCTTTCTGAATGTGGAGATTGGCGAACCCCAAATTCGCCTTAAACGTAAGGGGCGCAAGATCGAACTCACTTTTCGCCTTACTGAAAATGAAGCCGTTCGCATCGACTCCCTTCGTTTCGTGGGGCCCAATGCCGCCATCAATGAGGAGGAGCAAAACCTGCTTCAAGATGGCCAAAAAAGTCTGGAAGCCCTCCCCGGATCTCGATTTAGGGATGCTTTGATATGGAACGATCAGGAAACCCTGACGATGGACCTCATCAACAAAGGCCACGCTTATGCCGCCGCCAGGCCACTTATTGAACTCGACACCGCTCACCACCAGGCAAATATCGACTGGGAACTGGAACCGGGACCCTTGTGCTATTTTGGTGACATCAGCATTGAGGGACAAGAGCGCACCCCGGAACATTTGATAAGGAAACAGTTGGCTTTGGAGAAAGGGCAAGTGTACAGTCGCGCTGCGCTGAATCGCTCCCAGCAGCAGATTTACCAGTTGGGCACCTTCCGTATAGCCTCCATTAAAGCCCAACTCAGTCGCAACCAAAAAGACAGCATTCCGGTGCGCATCAGTCTGACCGAAGCTCCGCGCACCTCCACACGTGTGGGCGTGGGCTATGGACGGGAGGACAAATTCCGGACTTTTGTGGATTTCCGAATTTTAAATTTCCCGGGAGGCGCCCGTCGCCTGAACCTCTACGCCAAACATTCGGCGCTGGAACCCTACCGTTTTGAAGCCCGCCTGACCCAACCGGCCGTCTTCAGTCCCAATTCCACACTGGAGCTGGCACCTTCGGTAAAGAAACAGAAGGAAGCCGGTTACGAACTCTTTGCCTACGGCAGCACCCTGGGGCTGCTGCAGCGCTTAAGTAATCAACTGAATGTTTCTCTAAGCCTTTACTACGAAAACGTAAATCTGGACACAACGTCGGTTGCCCGAACAGTGGAAGATGCTGAGGTACTGAAGAACTACTCAAAAGGAGGTTTGGCGGGGGGACTGCTTTTCGATTCGAGTCAACCCCGCTTTGATCCGGCACGGGGATGGGTCGTAGCCTTGAATGCCAAATCGAACAGTCAACTCTTGCCGGGAAAATATTCCTTTTTCAAGTACCAACTGGAAGTAAAACACTACCAGCAAATAGCGGAGCCCTTAATTATGGCCATGCGCGCCAGATATGGCGGCATCAGGCCCGGCCAAAGCAGAGGCCCTGTTCCGGTAGAGGAGCGTTTTTTTGCCGGAGGGAGTCGCTCCGTCAGGGGCTGGGCACGACAGCAACTGGGTCCGATTGACGACGAGGGGGTCCCGCTGGGAGGCAACACCCTCATCGAAGTCAGCCTGGAGCCGCGCCTCCGACTCTTTGGTCCCCTTAGTCTGGTCGTTTTTGCCGATGCGGGCAATGTATGGCCGCAGCTCAGCAATTTCAGCCTTCAGGACTTGCGCTTTTCTGCGGGTGGGGGACTCCGTTTCTCAACGCCCATTGGTCCGGTAGGCATCGACCTGGCACGACCGGTGGCCGACAGCGACAGCAAATGGCAATTGCATTTTAATATTGGTCACGCCTTTTAATATGAAGCGAGCAGCAAAAATAATCGGATGGATTTTCACCTGCCTGGCACTGCTGGTGTTGCTGCTGCTGACCCTCAGCCAAACGGACTGGTTCCGCTCATGGGTAAAGGACAAGGCCATACAAGTGGCCAATGAGCAGCTCGAAGGCGAGCTGCTCATTGGCCAGCTGAAGGGCAATTTTTTTACGCACCTGGACCTGCGGCACGTGGTGGTCTTGCTGGAAGATGGGGACACCTTGCTGGCGGCAGACCGCCTGCAAGTGCGTTACGACCTCTTGGCCCTGCTCAACAAGGAGATTTTCGTTGAGCACATTCGTCTGCAGCGACCCCATGTGTGGTTGGAGCAATTCAGCGACAGCACCTGGAATTTTGAAAGTCTTTTGTCGCCGTCCGACACCCCGGCCCCAGACGAGCCGGAAGATGACACGCCCTTCGGATTTAAGGTTTGGCTGCCCGAATTGTCGCTGCAAGACGGCAGTATTCAAATAGAAAGTCCCGACACCCTCCTGCCTGCCTATGTGGGCGACCTGCAATTGCTGTTGAGTGCAAGCTACCGTGCAAAAAAAGCGAAAGTCTCCGTGAAAAAGTTCGGCTTTTACACCAGGCAGCCCGACTTCCGCCTGAACAATATAGAATTATTGGCCCAAACCGATTTTGTTCTTCACCAGCTCGAAAAGCTGGAACTCAAAACCGAACATAACCAAATCAATGCCGAAGGACACTGGATGAATCTCGACCATTTTAGTTTGAAACTGGATTGGCCGAAGGTCCACCTCGACGAGTTTGCTTTTATTGTGCCCGAAACAGGTTGGCTGGCACAACCTAAATTGCACCTGAACAGCCAGTCGGAAAATGGCCATCTACAGCTTGATTTTTCAGCCGATTACGCCGGCGAAACCATCCGTCTTCAAGGCCAGGTGCCCGACTTTCAGAACTGGCTGAGCGACAGCCTTCGTCATTTGGGCAATATGGACCTGCATCTCAGCACTGTCGGACTGGAACCTCAGCACTGGCTGGCTATGGACACCTTGCCACTGGTGCTCAACACCTCCTTTCAAATCCAGGGCAACGGACTCTCTGCCGAAGCACGCCCCCTGAAAATAACAGGCCGTTTTGTTGACAGTCGTTTTGAATCCCATCAGCTGGAGGCTGGCCAAATGGTATTGGCGCTGCAACATCCTTTGGTAAGCACCCAGGTGGAGCTGGGGGGGACTTTTGGGCAGCTTGATGCAGCCGGTCGAATCGATTTGAGCGATGAGGGGCCGTTTGCCCTGGAAGCACAGCTGCGCCGACTGGCCCTTCACCAGCTGCTGCCCCAACAGGTAGACAGCACCCTCCTCAACTTCAACATTAAGGCAGCAGGAAAAGGGACACTGTCCGAACACCCCGAGGCCACCTTCTCAGGCATATTGCAAGCTTCCGTTCTCGAAAGCGTCCCCATCGACTCTATGGAATTCCGGGGCTTTTACCGCGACCAGGCCCTCCAGCTCGACACATTGTTTGTAAAAAACATTTCGTTGGAGGCGGGACTCTGGGCCCGGTATTTAAACAGCGGTAAGCTCGAAGCGAAATTGGCTGGCGAACTGTTCAACACAAAGGCTTTTACAGCCTATACGGACGAAGCGGTAGAGTGGGAGCAACTGGATTTTGGTGCTTCGGCCAGGGGCAGTGTCGACTCCCTGCTTTTCCAATTCAACACACAACTTGCCGCCCTGGAGTTTGACACCCTTCTTAATCTGAACCGGATGGACCTTTGGACAGACGGCCAACTTGTGAAAGGAGCTCCCACACTGGAAACCCAGCTCCGGGCCAGTGGCCTCAGCAGCGGGGACTACCTGGTGGACAGCTTGTCTCTGGATGCCGCCCTGCACGACGCCCTTTGGCAGGCAAAACTGGGCGTGCTACCGAGGGACTTGCCGGAGCTTCAACTGGCCGCCAGAGGCAACACCAGTGATTCGCTTTGGGTGGTACTCGAGCAACTCGACCTGAACGCTCAGGTGGCCCAATTGTATTTGCTCAACGATTCGGCCAAACTGCACTACCACGAGGGCAGGACCAGTCTGTCCCATTTTAAAATGGGCGATCGCCTGGACTCCCTGTTTTTAATGGAAGCAGATGCGCGTGCCGACCTGCCCGACAGTCTGGGTGCACAAATCAAGCTTCAAGGGTTTAACCTGGCCCTACTCTCAAAGTTAAAGCTCAGTCCCCAGGCAATAACCGGCAGGGCCCATCTGCAACTTAAGGCAGCAGGCAACTCCAAATCTTTTCGATTGACCGCAGGTACGCAGCTCGAACAACTCGAAATGGACCCGCTGACCATTGAACAAATCCGGGCCGACATCTCTTATGCGGGCGACACCCTGCACTTCAAATCTTCCTTACTCAGCCAACTGGGCGACGCCTTGGTCTTAGAGGGCAGCAGTCCACTCGACATCCGGCTCAGCGACAGCCTGCTGGTGCACTGGCCTGGCCTACTGGATGCCCGATTGCATACCAGGGAAGCCCAACTGCAAGGCTTCCTGGCCGAACAGGAAGGCCTGCCCAGTCCCCAAGCCCTGATGACCGTTGATCTCCAGTTGCAGGGACAAGCCCGGGATCCGCAGGTAAAAGGCTACATCGACCTGAGTGAAGGCGCCCTGCCCCTACCGCGTTGGGGCATCGACTACACCGGACTGCGACTCAAAGCCAGCATTGCGGAAACACGAATTAGTCTCGACTCACTTTTTGCGCGACACGGCAGCGGAACCCTCCTGGCACAGGGCTATGTAGATATGGACAGCAGTCTGACCAGCGGCCGCCTGTCCGACACCAACCTGAAATTAACAGCCCATGAATTTCACCTGTCGCGCCATCGCAACCACGAAATACAAATCAACGCCGACGCCTTTTTCCGGGACCAGAATCAACAACCGCGCTTTGGTGGAAACATTGAAGTGCTTCGTTCCAGTTTTAATTTACCGGCCCTGCTTGATATGACGGAGGAGGGCAGCGAACTCAACGACCCGCTTTTGGTACAGGCCCTCAAAAGCCAACAGACTGAATCGCTGCACACTGAAGAAGTGGCCCTTGCCGACAGCAGCCATAAACAGAGCATTGAGCAAAGGCCGACCTACAACCTTGTGGAACAGCTCACCGGTCGTATGCGTGTCGACATCCCCCGCAACACCTGGGTGCGCTCGCCCGATATGCAAATGGAGCTGTACGGACATTTGGATGTGGTAAAAAACAGTGATATTTTTGAACTCTTCGGTTCCCTTGGCATCCACCGGGGCTTTTATGCCCTGTACGGCAAAAAGTTGGTCATTCGTCGGGGCGAACTGACTTTTACGGGAGGGGAGGCCTTTAACCCTGCGGTTAACCTGGAGGCCGACTACACATTTAGAGATCCGGAACGCCGGAAAAGATTACTGACGCTGCTGGTGGGCGGAACAGCCATGGCGCCGGACATATCCTTTGACCTGGACGGCCAATCGGTCCCCGAAGCCGACGCGATGGCCTATCTGCTCTTTGGACAGTCCTTTGACCAACTCAGCTACGGCAACCAGGAAGGGGTTTCCAATGCCTTGCCCTCGCGCCTGATAAACAGCGTACTCTCGTCTCAGCTGAGCAAAACGCTGGGCTCGACCCTCAACCTGGATATGATTGAAATTGATGCCGGTGACGACTGGCAGAACACCAGCTTTATGGTAGGCAAATACATTACCAACGACTTGTTTGTCACCTACCAACGAAGTTTTGGCCAAACGGACGACGAATCCGTTTCGCCGCAAACCATCACCCTCGAATACGAAATCAGCCGCATCTTTTCGCTGCGGCTTTTGCAAGGCGCAGCCAAAGAATCGGGGGTTGATTTGATTATTAAATTTGAAACCGGACGAAAATCGACAGACTGATGCAAACAGCCCATTCACAACATAGCACAAACAGCATTAATGAATTGCTTCACCAAAAGCGGCTGAAAGAGGCGCTGGACGCCTTAAACACCATGGTGCGGGAAACTCAGAACAGCACACTCATCGACACACTCTACAACCTGGAGATGACCTACAAGAGCCTCTTGCGCTACACGGTAGAGGGCTTCAGCGATCCGGAGCGACAAAGGATCTACAACCATCTGGTGGCCGATCTGTTTCGGATAAGTGATCAGATTTTTCGTGAAAAAATGATGAGAACTGAGCAGGGACGCTTTGCGGAGCTGTTGAGAAAACATCAACACAGCGACCTCGCTGTGCTGAACAAACAGATTGAAATCTGCCAAAAGGCCCTGGACCGAAGTCGTTTGATGGCCGAGCCACTGCCGGGAGAGGACTTCAATGCGGCAGTGGGACAGCTCTTCGAAATACTGATGACCCAGGGCTTGGTGTATCAACAAAAAAATGAAATTCAGGCGCTCTTTTCTGAAAACACCCTGCCCTGGCCCCAGCAGTGCCAAATGGTTAGTGCCATAAGCATCCACCTCCTGCAGTTTTTTAATGAGGATGCCTTGCTGCTCCTTTTCCAACTGAGTCAACATGAGCACCTTGAACTGCGCCAACGCGCCCTTACCGGCCTGCTCCTGGTGTTGTTTCACCACGACCAGCGGCTGCACTATTTCCCCGAGGTGCTGCGCCAAGCGCAAAAGCTGGGCGAACGTTTCGCAGGCAAAGAGAGCCTCCAGAATATTGTTATACAACTGATGCGTACGCGGGAGACCGAAAAGCTGGCCCGTAAACTCACCGATGAAATTCTGCCCGAAGTGGCCCGCATTCACCCCAACCTACGCGACCGGCTCGACCTGGAAAACATCATTGGCGATAGTTTTAAGGAAGGCAAGAACCCCGACTGGGAGGATATTTTTTCCGACTCTCCGGAGTTAATGGGAAAACTCGAAGAGTTTTCACGACTGCAGATGGAAGGAGCCGATCTGTTTTTATCGACCTTTCGCATGCTCAAGCACTTCCCCTTCTTTAACCATCTTGAAAACTGGTTTCTGCCCTTTCCCTGGCCCAATCCCATTGCCGAGGACATCCTGAAAAACGAAAGTGGCCTGTTTAAAAACCCCGACCTTTTGCAAGGCGTTGCCCAATCGGGCATTATTTGCAACTCCGACAAATACTCGCTTTTGCTGAGCATCCCACAAATGCCCTCGGCACAAAAGGAAATGATGGGACAAATGTTTATGGCCGAACTCAGCGCCCTCAGCGAAGTAGAAAAAAGCGACCAGCTGGTTGATGCCCACAAAAAAGAACTGGCCATCTCCAACCAATACATCCAGGACCTGTACCGCTTTTACAAAGTACATCCGGCACACCAGGGATTCAGCGACCCCTTTGCCGGAAAAATGGATTTCCACCACCGCTCCTTCCTGGAGGTCTTGTTTCCCGAAGGCGACTTTCTCAAAAAGCTGAGCGCCTACCTTTTCGAGAAGGACCGTTACCAGGAGGCCTTAGAAGTCTTTGCCCTGCGCCTGAAACAAGAGGAACCCGACAGGCAGCTATTGCAAAAGCAGGCTTATTGCCTGCAACAACAGGGCGCCTACGAGGCCGCCTTGCAAAGCTATTTACAGGCCGATTTGTTCGACCATGAACAAGTATGGAATTTGAAGAAAATAGCCCTATGCTACCGCTACCTTAAGCAGCCCGAAAAGGCACTCGAATACTACCAGAAAGCTGAAAAGGTGCAACCCGACAATCTGCACACCCAGGTGAGCATCGGCCACTGTCTGCTGGAGCTGAAAGATTACGAACAGGCACTCAAATACTATTTTAAAGTAGAATACCTCGATCCGGGCAACCAAAAAGTCTGGCGCCCCATTGTATGGTGTGCCTTGGCACTGGGTAAATTTGAACAAGCCGAAAAGTATGCGCGACAATTGATCGATAAAAAGCCCACCCAGCACGATTACCTGAACATGGGACACCTGTTTTGGTGTATGGGCAAGCGCCAGGATGCCTTGCAATGGTACCAAAAGTGCGTCACCTTTCCGGGACAATCCGTGCAGGCCTTTTTAGAATCCTTCAACAACGACAAGGATATGCTGCTGAAGCATGGCGTTGATGAAACAGACATTCCCATTATGCTGGACCAGTTAAGATACCATTTAGAGTAAACCAAACATGCCCAAGAAGAGACCTGAAATTGAAATTTACAGTCACGGACTTTATGAACCCTGGGACAGAAAATCTAAAGAGCTGCCCCGCTTAAAGGCTATAACCACGCAAATTCCGGTTGAGCCCGATGTTGAATTTGGCTATGTGCTAAAAATCAAAAAGGCCAAGGGTGCCCGACTTACTTTCACCATATTTCATCCGCCCTTTTTAAACGATGCGGGAGAAACCGCTCCGCCCTTTGAAGGAAGCGAGGTGGTAGGCAGCAACGACTGGTCTTTTTTTCTGGGCGACACCGTTTGGCCGCCTTATGAAGACAAGGCCGGAGCCTGGGAGCTGGTTACCTGGTTAGATGGAAAAGAAATTGCCCGTAAACAATTTGAATTATTTATACGCTAACTTTTAACACAAAAAAAAGACATACAGAAACTGTGAATGACTCACAGACTGTATGTCAATATGATTGAAGACACCTAAGTGCCCAATACTTTTCAGGCTACGAAAGAGTGATACTGAACAAGAAGGTGCCAAACGCAATCAGCACCAGCACAATGATCACTTCCACCACCGAATAGATAAAAATCTTCCGCTTCAACCTTGCGATGGCCTCGGTCTCATTTTCCTCGGCTTTTAACACATTGAATCTCACTTTGCGCTTATTTTTTTTCAATTCTACTTACTTTTGTCTTTTTATCTAAGCACAAAGAAAACCATTAATTCCCAATCGACCAATGAAGAGTCCCGGCGCATTAGGAATATTTAACTATTTTTTTATAGCATTTAATTCCCTCTGCATCAAATGATACAAAACCGACAAAAACCGATACTATTATTTACACATTAAATCGGAAGTGCATGATATCGCCATCCTGAACCACATATTCCTTGCCTTCAACGCTCATTTTGCCGGCCTCTTTGCAAGCCTGTTCCGATTTATATTGCAGAAAATTAGCATACTTAATGACCTCTGCACGTATAAAACCCTTCTCAAAATCGGTATGAATAACCCCCGCAGCCTGCGGCGCCAAAGCTCCTTGCGGGAAAGTCCATGCACGCACTTCTTTTACACCTGCAGTGAAATAGGTTTGCAGATTCAACAAACGATAAGCGGAACGAATAAGTTTGGCCACGCCCGACTCCTTTAAACCCAAGTCCTCCAAAAACATCTGACGCTCCTCAAAAGACTCAAGTTCCGCAATCTCGGCCTCGGTTTGTGCAGCAATAACCAGCACCTCGGCCTGCTCCTCTTTCACGGCTTCTTTTACCGCTTCAACATGCTTATTGCCTTCAACCACCGAAGCCTCATCAACATTACACACATACATCACCGGTTTATTGGTAAGTAAAAACAAGTCCTTGGCTACTTTGGCTTCAGGTTCGGTCAGTTCCACAGTACGCGCCGACTTTCCTTCCATCAGGGCGTCCCGGTACTTCACCAAAACCTCAAACAATTTCTTCGAATCTGCATCCTTGGCAGTTTTAGCAATCTTTTCCACTTTAGGTAATCTTGCCTCAACCGTTTCCAAATCTTTCAACTGCAACTCTATATCGATAACCTCTTTATCCCGAACCGGGTCAACGCTCCCGTCCACATGGGTTACATTGTCGTCTTCAAAACAACGCAGCACATGAATAATGGCATCCGTCTCCCTGATATTGGCCAGGAACTTATTTCCCAATCCCTCTCCCTTACTGGCGCCCTTAACAAGACCTGCAATATCAACAATTTCAACGGTTGTAGGAACAACGCGCTGGGGCTTTACCAAACGCTCCAACTCGGTAAGCCGTTCGTCGGGCACAGTAATAACACCTACGTTGGGCTCAATGGTACAGAAGGGAAAATTGGCCGACTGCGCCTTGGCGTTCGACAAACAGTTAAACAGAGTAGATTTACCAACATTGGGCAAGCCCACGATACCACACTTTAATGCCATCTTTATGATTTAAATATTATTGTACTGTATTTTAGCAGTTAAAAGCTTATCTTTTAATTTTTTGCACTGCGCAAAATTAGCGGGTGCAAAAGTAAGCCTTTTTTTTGGAAAGGAGAATTATTTAACTTCACAGCCCCAAAACATTTTATGTCGGTTAGCGATCAGGAAATATTGGCCTTGGCGTGTATTCCGGAAGAAAAGGAGCAAGCCTTTAGCCTGTTGGTGAAAAAGCACCAACAGCGCCTGTATTGGCATTTACGCAAAATGCTCATTGTACACGAAGATGCCGATGACGTACTGCAAAACACCTTTGTAAAGGCGTGGCAAAACCTGGAGCAGTTCCGGGGCGATTCCTCGATTTACACTTGGTTGTACCGCATCGCCACCAACGAAGCGCTCAATTTTTTAAATAAGAAACGCGCCGAACTCATCAACAACCCCGAAGATCTTGAAGTATTACTGAGCAAGCAACTCGATAATGATCCTCTTTATACGGGCGATGAAATTGAAAAGAGACTTCAAAAAAGTGTACTCTCATTACCCGACAAGCAGCGCCTGGTTTTTAACATGAAATATTTCGACAATATGAAATACGAAGAAATGGCCCGCATTTTAGACACTTCTGTCGGCGCCCTTAAAGCCTCCTATTTTCATGCTGTACGAAAAATAGAAGCGCTAATTAATCAAGAGCTCTTTTAAACTGCATTATTCACAAATTGTCTCCTACGAAAACTTATGAATAAAAGCAGGTTAAAGGGAGAGCCTTAACCTTTAAACCTTTTACATGTTGGCGTGTCCAAAAGCCAAAGTGCGCCTGTCGCACCAGAACAAAATACTGTGGTATGAAAAAACTGAACAAAATAGATGAACAAGCCTCCTTTCAAGTCCCTGCCGGGTACTTTGAAGACTTTGAGCATCGGCTGACTCAGCGCATTAAAGGTACAAATGATGCAACGCTGCCCGTAAAAAAATCAAGTTTATTTAAACCATGGATGACCATGGCGGCCAGCTTTGCCCTTATTGCACTTATCTATACGCTTGTACCGGAAAAGTTCACGCAAAAACAAACCCAGGAAAGAACCAGCGAGCTCTTTCTTTTAGAACAACAAAGTGAACTCCTCAATGAATACGAGTTGATTGACTGGCTGACCACAATGAGTAGCGAAGAAATTGACTTGTATCCCGACAGTCTTCTTTTTCAGGATCTCAATGAAGAAGAGTTACTCTATTTGAGCTATATCGATTAAAACCTTTAATACCATAAGTCATGACACGCCTAACAACCATCCTCCTATTTTTCTTATTTACGCACTCACTTGTGGCTCAGGGAGACCGTGAAAAAGACAAGCGCATTGAGCAGCTCAAGGCCCAAAAAGCAGCCTTCTTTACCGAGAAAATAGGTCTTTCGTCGGCAGATGCCCAACACTTCTGGCCGGTGTACAACGAATTTTCTGCGCAAAAGGACAGCCTCAATCACTTACGCTGGAGAATAAGAAAAGATTTGCAACACAACATGGACGAGCTTTCGCAGAGTGAAAAAACAAAGCTGATGAACCAACAAATGGACATCAAATGGAAGGAGGCAGAATTGGATCGGCATTACCATCAGAAATTCATAAAAATACTTTCAATCGACCAGGTTATCAAGCTGTATGAAGCAGAGCATGAATTTAAGATGCGTATCATTCGCCAGATTCGCGAGATTAAAGCAGAAGCCAATCAAAAATCCGGCCCCTCAGAAGAGACCGGATTAACCAGTTGACAAGCGCATATAGTCAACGATATTACAGGTGGCTTAGCGCTGAAGCAGGCGCTGCACTTCTTCCGGCTTCACTGTTTTCTGCTCCCCACTCTGCATATCCTTTAAAGTCAGCACGCCCTCTTTCAATTCAGATTCACCCATAATGGCCACGTATCTGATGCCCTTTTTATCGGCATAGGTCATTTGCTTTTTCATTTTGGCGGTGTCCGGGTACAGCTCGCAACGAATGCCTTCTTTACGTAAACGCTTGGCCAATATCAGGGCGTGAGCCGCTTCCTGCTCCCCAAAATTGACAAAGAGCAACTGACTGGCTGTTTCCACTTCCTCGGGATAAAGCTCAAGCTGATTCAGCACATCAAAAATGCGATCGGCACCAAAGGAAATCCCCACCCCGGAAACGCCTTTGAGTCCAAAGATACCTGTCAAATCGTCGTAGCGCCCACCACCTGTGATGCTTCCGATGGCAACATCCAGGGCCTTCACTTCAAAAATAGCACCCGTATAGTAGTTAAGTCCTCGTGCTAAAGTCAAATCCAGCTCCACTTGGGACTGCAGGGCCAGGTCCTTGCAATGATCCAATACCGTTTTCACTTCTTCAATGCCCTTGCATCCAACTTCGGATTCGGCCAAAAGGCCCGAAAGCAATTCCAACTTTTCTTCATTGCTCCCCTGAAGGGCCAATACCGGCTGAAGCTTTTCAATGGCGGCGGCAGACAAACCGCGCTCGCTGAGCTCCATATTCACTTTTTCTGCGCCAATTTTATCCAGCTTGTCGATGGCTACAGTAATATCTACCAAACGATCTCCGGCACCAATGTACTCGGCAATACCAGCCAAAATTTTTCGGTTGTTCAGTTTCACAACAACCCGAATATTGAGTCTTTGGTAAACCTCATCAACAATCTGAATCAACTCTACCTCGTTGAGCAGACTGTCGCTGCCAACAACATCCACATCACACTGAAAAAACTCGCGATAACGACCACGCTGGGGCCGATCGGCCCGCCATACCGGCTGAATCTGATATCGCTTAAAGGGAAAATTCAATTCGCTTTGATGTTGCACCACAAAGCGGGCAAAGGGCACCGTCAGGTCGTAGCGCAAACCCTTCTCGCTGATTTGCCCGGTCAGTTTCGCAGAATCCCCGGCAGCCAGCATATCCGGCTGGGCCTTGGACAGGAAATCGCCCGAATTTAAAATCTTAAACAACAGCTTATCGCCCTCTTCCCCATACTTACCCAACAAGGTATCCAGGTTTTCCATAGCCGGTGTTTCAATGGGCAAATAGCCGTACAACTGAAACACCCCTTTAATGGTATCAAATATATAATTGCGTCGCAGCATTTCTGCTGGTGAAAAATCCCTTGTTCCCTTAGGAATGGATGGTTTCTGAGCCATGTAAATCTTAATTTGTGCGTAAGTAAGTCGCCGTTATCAAAGCTGCAAAGTTAAAAAAGAATCGCAAATTATCATCGCAGCACACGCCCTCCCCATTTATGGGGATATTACAAGGCATTTGTTTTTATTTAGAATGATTCTAATTAACTTTGCCGACACACAAAGCAACTACACATGAAAAACACAGTAATTATAGGTCTCTTTGCCTTTGGCGCGTTCATGACTGCCTGTAAGCCGACTGCCGAAGAAGTCAATGTATACTCAGCCCGACATTACCGGGCCGATGAACAACTGTTTGAAAAATTCACCGAAGCAACAGGCATACGGGTTAATGTGGTCAAGGCCAACGCCGACCAATTGATTAACCGCCTCGAAATGGAAGGGGATATGAGTCCCGCCGACCTCCTGATTGCAGCCGATGCAGGTCGCCTGGTGTTGGCCCGTGAAAAAGGCCTGCTTCAAAGTTTGCAATCGCCAATAATTAAGGAACGGGTGCCCGAACACTTGCGCGACCGCCAGGGGTACTGGACCGGATTTACGCGCCGTGCCAGGGTTATCGCCTACCACAAAGAACGGGTAAACCCCTCTGAACTATCGACCTACGAAGCCCTGGCTGAGCCAGCCTGGGAAGGCCGTGTTCTGGTGCGCTCGTCGCAGGCGCACTACAACCAAACGCTTATGGCCTCCATTGTAGCCGCTCTTGGCAAGGACGAGGCCAGCGCCTGGGCCGGTCAATTGGTAAAAAACATGGCCAGGAAGCCCAGCGGAAACGATCGCGACCAGGTAAAAGCCATTGTCGCTGGCGAAGGCGATGTGGCCATTATCAACACCTATTACATGGGTTTGCTGCTTAATTCTGCCAATGAAGAGGAACGCGCGGTGGCAAATGAAGTAGCCTTGTTCTTCCCCAACCAGAATGAGCGAGGAGCCCACGTTAATGTGAGTGCCATTGGTCTTACAGCCCACGCCCCCAACGCAAAAAATGCCCAAAAACTCATCGAATTCCTCCTGAGCGAAGAAGCCCAAAAAACAATTGCTGAAGTCAACCACGAATACCCGGTTAATCCGACCGTAGAATGGCCCGCTCTGCTAAAAAGCTGGGGACGTTTTGAAATGGACCTCTTGCCGCTCGACGAACTGGGCCAACACTTGGAGACTGCGCAAATAGTATTTCACGAAGCAGGCTGGGAATAAATCCCTTCTTATGCAACAAGGCAGAAAATCCACATCAATCGGTCCGGCCGTTCGTTTTTACCATTGGGTAAAACACGGATGGGCCGACTTCCGTTTCAACGCTTGGGTATCCTTTACCTGGATGCTGGCTCTTGTTGTGGCCTTTCCCCTACTCAGCATATTAACGGCCTTTCTTGGAGAAGCGGATGTTGCCTGGGCACACATCACAAAAAACCTCTTGTCGACCTATGTTGGCAACACGCTGTGGCTGCTGTTGGGGACGGGCACGCTTACCCTATTCATAGGCACGCTGAGTGCCTGGGTGGTGAGCGTATACGAATTCCCGGGACGCCGCCTTCTGGAAGGTGCCCTAACGCTGCCCATTGCCATACCTGGCTACATTCTGGGTTTTACCTGGGCCGGCATGCTCGATTACACCTCTCCGCTCTACACTTTCTTGCGCAACACCTGGGACATTAATACCGGGGCCTACCTGTTTTTTGATCTGCTTTCCCTGCCGGGAGCCATCTTCATCCTCAGTCTGGCCCTCTACCCCTATGTTTACCTGGCGGCTCGGGCCTGGTTTGGCAGACAATCGGCGGGCCTTTTTGAGGCAGCCGCGGCTTTGGGGCACAGTAAAACGAGGGTTTTCTGGACCCTGACACTGCCTCTGGCCCGTCCGGCTCTGGTGGGGGGACTGGCGCTGGTGTTGATGGAGGTTTTGAACGATTACGGAGTGGTGAGCTACTTTGGTGTAGACACCTTTACAACGGGCATCTTTTCGGCATGGTTTGCCTTTGGCAGCAAAACCTCTGCCGTAAAACTGAGCGCCTGGCTATTATTGCTGGTTTTTGCCCTTTTACTGGGTGAGCGTATGCAGCGGGGCCAAAGGCGTTACGACACATTACGGGGCAGCAGTCGCCCCCTTTTACGCACACCTCTGAACGGCCTGCGCAGCCTGGGCGCACAAGCCATCACCGCCCTGCCCGTGTTAATGGGCTTTGTACTTCCGGTGTTCATGCTTTTGTATTGGAGCTGGCTCACCGGTACCGAAACCCTGGTCCATCGCTTTTTACCCCTATTAACCAACAGCTTTATGCTGGCAGCCCTGGCCACTTTGCTGGTGGTTACTGCCGCCTTGCTGTCGGCCTTTACAGCACGCAGTTTCCCCTCCCCCAAAACGCGCTTCTTGGTCCGATTCAGCACCATGGGCTATGCCATACCGGGGGCCGTAGTAGCCATTGGTGTATTGGTCCCCTTTATCTGGCTCGATCGCCAAATGAATACCCTGGGGGCCACGGGAGGCTTGTGGCTCACCGGAACCTGGCTGGCCTTAATATTTGCGTACCTGGTACGCTTTTTAGCCGTAGCCTACAACAACATCGAAAGCAGTCTCACCCGCACCAGCACCAGCCTCGATGAGGCCGCTCAATCACTGGGCCACCCAAGAGCCCGCATCCTACGCAACATTCTGCTGCCCCTCATCCAGCCGGGCATTTTGGCAGCCGCCCTTTTGGTCTTCATTGATGTACTCAAAGAATTGCCCCTCACCCTTATCCTGCGTCCTTTCAACTTTGACACCCTGGCCATCAGAGCTTTTGAATACGCCAGTGACGAACGGGTGGCCGAAGCAGCACCCGCCTCTCTGGTCATCATTGGCCTGGGACTTGTGGCTGCAGTAGTCTTAAACAAGATTTCAAAAACCAAAGAAAATGAACCTACTAAAGACTGAAGGCTTAAGCAAGACCTATGCCGGCAGCAAGCACGCGGCGCTGAAGGACTTTTCCCTCCGGGTTGAAAAAGGTGAAATAGTGGCGCTTTTGGGTGAAAGCGGTTGTGGGAAAACAACCGCCTTGCGGGTAATGGCGGGCTTTGAGCGTGCCGACAGCGGCACGCTGCATTTGCAGCATCGAATAATCATAGGCCCCGGGGTGTTTACCGCACCGGCAGCCCGGGGGATGGGCATTGTGTTTCAGGACTATGCCCTGTTCCCGCATAAAACGGTAGCCCAAAACATAGCCTACGGTCTGCAAAAGCTCCCGACAAGAGAGCGTGAACAACGCCTGAACGAAATGCTTAATTTGGTGGAGCTCTCCGCCTATGCCCAGCGCTTTCCCCATCAACTATCCGGTGGTCAGCAACAAAGAGTCGCCCTGGCCCGAGCCATGGCGCCACAGCCGGAGGTACTCCTGCTGGATGAGCCCTTTTCAAACATCGACACCCTTAAAAAAAACCACCTGCGCGAAGAATTGCACGCCCTTTTAAAGAAAACAGGAACTACTGCCATTTTCGTAACCCACGACACCCGGGATGTAATGGCCATTGCCGACCGGGTGGCGGTTATGCGTAAAGGGGAAATATTGCAAACCGGAACACCACGTGAACTCTATGAAAAACCACGTATTCCCTACTTAGCCCGATTTTTCGGAAACAGCAACATCATTCCCGCAAAGTGGGAGGCCGACCAACTGAAAACGCCCCTGGGAACGCTTCCGGCCCAAACTATCAACACCGGAAAGGCCCGGAATGTGCTCTTGTCCATTCGGCCCACGGCCTTCAAACCTGGCAGCTCGGCCACTGCGACAAACATTCGCGTAAAACTGAAACAACAGCGTTTTATGGGCGAACATCAGGAAGCAGAGTTTCTTCCACTGGATGCCCATGAAAACGAACTTCCTTTGCTGGTGCATTTAACGGAGGACCGCTTGCTGCAAAATGGCATCAGCCAATTGCACCTGCGCCCGGAAGCCATACATATTATGGACATCCCGGAAAACAGCTGAACAGTCCACCAAAAACAACCGCTTAAGCAAAACCATTTTAAATAAAGAATCGCACAATCAAAAGTCGTCAACAAACGCAAAAAAAAGCTAATTTTACCGGCAAGAAAGAAGGAGCTGATGGAGAATCCTAAGATTCTGATTGCCGACGATGTTGACTACCTGGTGGAGTTTATGAAAAGCCACCTGGAACAATTGTTGCCCGACGCCACCTATTTCAGAGCTGCCAATGGTTATGAAGTATTTACCCTGGCCATGCGCAAACAACCCGACCTGATACTGCTCGATTGGGAGATGCCCGAAATATCAGGTATGGAGGCCCTGCAGACCCTCCAAGCACACCCGCAAACGAAGGACATTCCCGTCATCATGGTTTCTGGTTTTACACAGGCCGACCATGTGCGAAAAGCGCTGGAGGCAGGAGCTATGGACTACCTAAAGAAACCCATTGCTCCGGATGAATTGTTGGCCCGGGTAAGAACGGCAATGACACTGGCCGACTCTATGCGCCAACTGCGCCAACAAAAACAGCAACTGGAGGAGGAGAAACGCAGAAGCGACCGCATTCTAAAAGGCCTCTTGCCTGCCGAAGTGTTGCAAACCATGAAGGAGCAAAGCGAAATTGCGCCGCGTCGTTTTCGTAATGTTTCGGTGATAATGGCCGACCTGGTTGACTTCACACCCAAATCACAAAAGATGTCGCCCAAGCGTTTACTGGATGAACTTCAAACCATCTTCACCGCCTTCGACCAAATTTGCCAAAAGCACAATTGCACCCGCATAAAGACCATTGGAGATGCCTATCTGGCTGTCAGCGGCATGTGGAATCACAGCCATAACCACGCTTTGGTTGCAGCCAAAATGGCCGAACGCATGCGACAATATATCATTGAACACAACGAGCGCTATAAAATCGACTGGGAAATTCGTATTGGCATCAATTCAGGAGACATTATAGCCGGAATCATCAGTGAGAGCAATTTGAGCTACGACATTTTCGGAGATACTGTTAACACTGCCGCACGCATGCAAAGCTACTGCAATCCTATGCAGATAAACGTATCCCAGACGACCTACGACCACCTGAAGGACTATTACTTCATGATTAAGCGCATCAGCCGGAAAGTAAAAGGCAAGGGCGCCCTTAACATGTATTACCTGCACCGCCCCATTCAATCGAGACAACAGCTTCGTCAGCAGCAATCTCACCCTCAATACGCGTTGTAAAAAAGGTGCCCCAAGCTTTTGAGACACCCCCTTTTAACTCCCGGTATATTTGCGATTGACTCCATGGGTCAATTCAGGCTGGATTAACTGTCTTTCACCAGCTTGCGGTAACGAATACGTTGGGGACCGGCATTACCGAGACGCTTTTTCCGGTTCTCCTCGTAATCGGAATAACTGCCCTCAAAATAATAAACCGTTGAGTTGCCCTCAAAAGCCAGAATATGAGTGGCAATCCGGTCAAGAAACCAGCGGTCGTGAGAGACCACTACCGCGCAGCCGGCAAAATCCTCCAAGCCCTCTTCAAGCGCCCTGAGCGTATTAACATCAATGTCGTTGGTGGGCTCATCCAGGAGCAGGACGTTCGCCTCCTCCTTAAGCGTCATAGCCAAATGGAGCCGATTGCGCTCTCCGCCCGACAAGGTGCCACACTTCTTTTCCTGGTCGGCACCGGCAAAATTAAAGCGGGACAGAAAAGCGCGAACATTGATCTCACGCCCCCCCATTCGGATCGTTTCATTACCGCCCGACACCACCTGATAAACAGATTTTTCCGGATCTATATCGGCATGAGTCTGATCTACATAACCAATCTTAACGGTTTCGCCCACCTTAAAGGTTCCCTTGTCCACTTCCTCCTGCCCCATAATCATGCGGAACAGGGTGGTTTTTCCTGCCCCATTGGGACCAATGACCCCAACAATTCCGTTGGGAGGTAAGGTGAATTCCAAACCTTCAAACAGCAGGCGTTCCCCAAAAGCCTTGGAAACATCATGCGCCTCAATCACTTTATCGCCCAAACGTGGACCGTTGGGAATAAAAATCTCCAGCTTCTCTTCCTTTTGTTTAACATCTTCCTTCAAGAGACTTTCATAAGCAGCCAAACGGGCTTTGGACTTGGCCTGACGGGCCTTCGGAGCCATGCGCACCCATTCGAGCTCACGCTCCAGGGTTTGACGACGCTTCGAAGCCTGCTTCTCTTCCTGCGCCAAACGCTTCGCCTTCTGATCCAGCCACGAAGAATAATTGCCCTTCCAGGGAATGCCTTCTCCACGATCCAGCTCTAAAATCCACCCGGCTACATTATCCAAAAAGTACCGGTCGTGGGTAATTGCGATAACGGTACCCTTGTATTGCTGCAAGTGCATCTCCAGCCACTGTACCGATTCGGCATCAAGGTGGTTGGTAGGCTCATCCAGCAAAAGAATATCGGGCTCCTGAAGCAACAAGCGACACAGAGCAACACGCCTGCGCTCTCCTCCGGATAGTTCCTTAATCATTTGATCTTCGGGCGGACAACGCAAGGCATCCATCGCTCTTTCAAGCCGGCTGTCCAGATTCCAGGCATCAAACTGATCAATCTTCTCCTGCAACTTGGCCTGCTCATCCATCAAGGCCTGCATCTTATCCGGATTCTCTAAAATTTCCGGCTCAGCAAAACGCTCATTGATGGCCTCATAAGCTTTCAGCACATCAACCACCTCCTGTACACCCTCCTCAACAACCTGGCGTACCGTTTTCTGGTCGTCAAGCTTTGGCTCCTGCTCCAGATAGCCCACCGAATAACCAGGCGAAAACGCCACCTCACCCTGGTAATTCTTCTCCAATCCGGCAATGATTTTGAGAAGCGTAGATTTACCGGAGCCGTTAAGACCAATCACCCCAATCTTAGCCCCGTAAAAAAAGGACAAATAAATATTGCTCAGCACTTTCTTTTGCGGAGGATAAACCTTGCTCACCCCCACCATACTGAAAATAATCTTCTTATCGTCGGACATAGTTCAAATAATTTTGGGACAAAATTAACCAAAAGCCTTTGGCAAACAAGGCCTGCACTAAATTGTCCCTGCCATAAATGCGGCTTATTTTAAGCGTTTAAAATCACGCAGCTGAAAAGCATCATCACTTAAATGCTTAATCATCCCATAATCCCAATAGTACAATTTGGAGTCGGCAGCACCTACCAGCATCTTATACACCCTTGCACGAATGCGCGTTCCCTCGGGGCCCACTTTATGCAAAAACACAGCATCGGAATCCTGGCGCTTAATGGCCTCTGCAACCTCTTCACGCGACACAATTTTAAAGGCATAAGGATAAACAGCGGCAATGGCTTCAGGCGTTTGTACATCACTGGCCAAGTCCTCCTTGGTCAACAATAAAGTCTTGTCGGCCAGGGAACTTTTGCCCTGGTACTGCTTAAAGCCGTTTTCTCCAATTAATTTTGGATTCTGAAGCACATTTTGAACATGCCGCTGGATAAAAAGCACAAAAGCCTCCAGTTTGTAGTGGTAACTGGCTTCCTCTACCCTCAGGTAAGCAAGCGGCAAGGAGCACAAATCCGGCATATTACGCACACTGGCCCCCGGCTCGCCCATCAACAAACTGATAAAATTGTAACGGGCTTTGGTCCGGTCCTTGGCAAAAGTCACCGTACTGGTCATCAAAAAAGACAATTCAGGATCATCCTTAAGCTCCTCAAATTGTTTAAAAGAAATTACTTCAAAAGGGGTCAGGCTCCATGAGCGTTCCATAATTTCTCGAATAACCATATTGAACTCGCTCATAAGCACATCGTCCATAACCACCATAGTCTTACTCTTCAAAAAGCGCTCATAATCTTCCAGCTCAGGCAAGTGTTCCTGAGCCAGCCCCCAATGAAAGCAAGGGAGCAAAAACAATAAAACCAACAACTTCTTCATTGCTATTATTTTTTAGTAAAAAAAATCCGCATGGGCCAAAACCCCAAACAAAGATAAACCACCCAAGTGTGATACCCTTACATTATGACCAATAAAATATCCTTAAAGTCTGAACCCGAAAACAATAATTTTAACTAATTTGCAACAAAAACATAACCCTCTGACTTATTGAAAAATGCTTACCAAACTATTGAACCGACTCATGGGCCTTTTTATTTCTGAGCAAAGTGAAAAAGCCGATATGGATACCAAAGTGAAATCACTCACCATCAACCTGGCCAGCATCACTTTTACGCTGATTGTTTTGTCCGAAGGCGTTTGGTCTCTGGTTGTTGAGCGGGTAGAATTGGCCATTCCATTTCTGTTCTTAAGCTTTTTGCTGGCGCTCAGCCATCTCTTCCTAAAAAAGTTCAACGAAGATTTACATCAAAACTACCTGCTTTTTATTCTCTTGCTTACCTGCAGCTTTTTCGTTCTCTTTGGCGGAAATGTCGGGACCGGTGCCGCCTGGACCCTCTTGTTTCCTTTTTTCGCAACCGCACTGCAGGGACGCCGAAATGGCCTGCGTTGGTCGCTCCTTCTCTTCCTGGTTATGCTCCTGCATTTAAGTCTGCTCCAAAACAGCCAAGCTTTCTTCCAAATCTACAGCACCGCACAGGGCATTTATTTACTGGCAATATACGCAGTAGCCACACTAATTGCCTTTGCCTTCCAGTTTATTCGCTCTGAAGTTTTGCTCGAAAAAGAGGGTTTGTTGCTCGACTCCCAAAACAGAAACAAAGCCCAGGAAGACCTGCTTTCCCGGCTTTCACACCAAATACGCACCCCCTTAAGCAATATCACAGGTGTTCTGGATATGTTGACCAATACCGACCTTGATCCGCAACAAAAAGAATACATCAGTACCATTCACGCTTCGGCCAACAATTTGGTTGGGGTCGTAAATCACCTGGTGTTGACCTCCCATTCCGATGCCTCCGAGGACAAAGACATTACCACTTTCAATTTGTACAACACCCTCAACAATGTCTTACGGCTCTTTCCCTACGAAAAATATAAAGTCCGCTTCAACCTATTGCTTGCGCCCGACATTCCCGGACAACTGACCGGCAACAGCGTTAAAATCAAGCAAATCCTATTGAATTTAATCAACAGCATTGCCGCCCAAAACAAAGCAGAACAGAAACAGATTACACTGGAAGTGCGCAACCGCGACTTAATGCCGGGAAAAACAGAACTTACCTTTTCACTCACCTCTGATTTTGTTTTTCAAAACCCCGACGACCGGCACTCCGGAGAAGGCTTTTTCAACAATCAGGATTTGGCGCGGCTCAATGCCGGACGCATCATTCATTTTCTGGACCTGGGCCTCACCCAAAAGATGATTGAAGTTGACGGACACAACCTCAGCATCATCCCTCACCCCGACCGCACTGTTTTCGAATTTGGCGCTGGCTTCATCACACAGGCAGGTAACTTTTCAGTCCCCTCCACAAAGCCCAACACATCAAGCAGCAGCGGATTCAAGCGCAAAGTTGAATTAAAAGACGCCTCCATCCTGCTGGTCGAAGACAATTTCAGCAACCAGCAAATCATGAACCTGTACATCAAAAACGATGTTAAAAAGGTGGAAACGGCTTCCAACGGAAAGGAAGCACTTGAGAAATTTGGAATGGCCCGTTTCGACCTCATATTAATGGATGTGCAAATGCCCATTATGGACGGGTTTAAGGCCACCCAGAAAATTCGGGAACTGGAAAGAAGCACCAATACCCACGTCCCCATAATTGCCGTAACCGCCAACGCCTTTCCCGAAGACAAGGAACGCTGTCTGACATCCGGTATGGACGACTACATAAGTAAACCCTTCCAACCCGAAGAACTGCTCGAAAAAATCAAACAACACCTTCATGGTTAAGGGGCTTAAAACCCAGCACCAGTACATCATCTACCTGCTCTGCAGCACCACGCCACTCTTCAAACTTCTGGTGCAGAATGGCCTTTTGGTCCTCCGGAGCCAGCGTATGGATATTTAACAGCAAATGTCTAAAACGGCGATACTTAAACTTCTTGTGATCTGGTCCGCCAAACTGATCCACATAACCATCGCTGAACAAATAAATAAAGTCCTCATCCTGCAATACCAGGCGGGTTGTTTTATAAATGGGGACACTGCCCCCGGGATGCCGGCCGATGGACAAACGATCGCCCTTAATCGTTTGTAATTCGTTGTTTCGCACCAAATACATTCCATTAACCGCCCCTGCAAAATCCAGGGTGCGGGCCGACTGGTCGAGCACACACAGACTGACATCCATACCATCCTTGATTCCTTCCGCGTAGGCTGTTCCCGCATTCTCCCGAAGGGTGGCGTCCAACTCAAGACTCATCTGCTCCAAAATTTTTGCAGGATCATAGATGTTCTGAACCCCCACGATACTTTTGAGCAAATCCATACCAATAATTGACATAAAAGCACCAGGCACCCCATGCCCTGTACAATCTACCACCGCCACCACCAATTTTCCGTCCTGCTTAAAAAGCCAATAAAAGTCGCCACTTACCATATCCCTGGGCCTGAAATACACAAAGCAAGACTTCAAATAATCGTGCAAGCGCTCTTCGGTAGGAAGCATGGCGGTTTGAATTCTGGTGGCGTAGTGAATGCTGTCTGTGAGATTTTGATGAACCCTTGAAAGCGCCCTGCGTTGTTCATCCACCCTACGCTGATCTTCGGTCTGTTCAGCCAGAGACCGATTGGCCCTTCGATAATGGCGCAAGCGATAATTCACCAGCATTTGAATAAAGAAGATCAGCAGAAGAAAATAAAAGGCATAGGCATAATTGGTCATCCAAAGCGGCGGAGTCACCTCAAAAGTCCATTCCTGAATCTGAGTATTCCAGGTAAAATCATTATTGGCTGCCCTGATTCGCAGCGTATACTTTCCTGGCATCAGATTAGAGAAACTCACGCTGTTTTCCCGGCTTACCGGGCGCCAGTCCTTATCATAGCCTTCGAGCATGATTTGATAGCTGTTCTTATGAGGTTGTGTAAATTCAAGCGCCGCATACGTAATATTAAACAGCATTCCCGGCCGGTATTTAACACGAACTCCTTCCAAACCAAAATGGGCCAACTCATGACAATCACCACGATGGCATACCGAAACTCCGGTAACAGCAACAGGGGGCCGATGCATATTTATGTGCAAGGAATCGGGATGCCCCCAAACCAGCCCACTTACGGCTCCGAAATATAAGGTCCCATCCAAGGCCTGGGCAGCACTGCCTACATTAAACAAATCGGAAGGCAATCCATCGGCGCCATCGTAGTTGTGCACGACCCCATCGGCGCCGTAAACCGATAAGCCTTTCCCCGAACTGAACCACAGCTGATGTTCGTTCAGAGGCAAAACTGCAGTCACCATCTCATCAGCCAAATGCGCAATCTTTGTAACGACCAGACTGTCGTTGTCGGCATACGCCAGGGAAAAAAGCCCCGTTCGTGTACCGGCCCACACCCTTTCATTGCCATCAAAGGCCAAATCCAACACCTGAAGCCCCAAGGGCAGACCGTCCCCCGGGTTCAATATGGAACGTAATCGCCCTGTGTGGCAATCATAATGAGCCATCCCTTGGTTGGTGCCTACCCAAAGATCTCCCTGCGCATCCTTACTGAGGGCAGAAATTTCATCTGCCGGAAGCTGTTGCCTTAAGGGGTCACTGAAGAACGACTGGAGATGCCCGTTCCGATACCTATAAAGACCAAAATGGGTCCCAAGCCACAAATTCCCCATCCCATCCTTTTCAATAGCGGACACCAGGTTATTTCTCAACAAGTTTCTGTAACGCGCGCTATTGCCATAATCAAATTCAGAGAAGCGTCGCTCCCAGGGCTCCTTATAATAAATTCCCGTATTGCTGCCAACCCAAATGCGACCATTTTCCTCTTCAAACACAGCCCCAACCCGGTCGTTATGATTCCGGTAAGCCTGCTCATTAAGGAGGAATTGCTGAACCTGACCCGAAACCGGATCCAGGCGGTAAAGCCCACTGGTAAGCGTCCCCAGCCATACTTGGCCACCTAAATCAGCATGTAGGGCCGTAATATTATAAGTCCTTAAATTGCAGGACGAGGACTCCTCCTCACCCACAAAAGAAAACCGGGTAGGACGAGTGTTTATTTTAAAGAGTCCCTTATACCGCGTTCCGACCCACAACAGGCCCGAAGCATCCT
This sequence comes from Geofilum rhodophaeum, assembly GCF_002210225.1. GTDB lineage: Bacteria > Bacteroidota > Bacteroidia > Bacteroidales > Marinilabiliaceae > Geofilum > Geofilum rhodophaeum. Next base: position 91,685 of record NZ_MWUJ01000012.1, read on the forward strand.
CAAACAAAGCACTTACCTCATAGGGTAACAAGGGGGAGCTTCCTGCTCCGTCATCAACCACCAATCTATGTTGGTTTCGGCCTGCCACCAAGCGTTCCAAACCGCGGGAGCTGCCTATCCAAACATCTTCCTCCCTGCCCACACAAAGCGCATTAACTGCCACTTTACTGCCCAATGCCATATAAGCAGAAACGGGCTCTAAAGCAGCGCCCTCTTTATGAACAAACAAACCGGTGTGACTTCCGACGAGTAATTTTTGATCCTTCCATGGCGCTAGGGCTGCAACGGCATCCTGAAAAAACAGGGAGTCTCCATCATCACCCTGTAAGCGGCGAAAAGATTTCCCTCCACAGGAAAAACGACTTAAACCATCTCTGGTCCCAACTAAAAGGGTGGTGTCGCTGTCCTGAAAAACAACCTTACCCACCACCATCTCATGTTTAAAAATATTGGCGTAATGCACATAAGATTCAAATGCGTCCTCCTCTTCAAGATAGCGACTCAGATGGTTCTCCAGCTTTACCCATAGCTCCCCGCGAGGCGACAAATACAGATCCAGAATCCGATTTCCCGGAATACCGCCGGAATGCTCTGGAGTGTACTGGAAACTCCTGCTGGCACCTGTAGCCAAATTCAGCACGGTCAGTCCTTTATCCTTGGTGCCAATCCATAAATTACCATACCGGTCCTCAGCCAGAGCCGAAATCCTGTTTCCTGCCAATGAAGGCCCAAAAGCACTGCCCGACCGATAAATCTGAAACTCATACCCATCGTAACGGTTCAATCCATCTTCCGTCCCAATCCAAATAAACCCTCGGCTGTCCTGAAAAACAACGTTCACCGAATTGTTGGAAAGGCCTCCGGCTATGGAGAAATGCGCTATGGAAATCCCGCTTTGAAACTTTGCCCCCAAAGTATGCAAAGCAGAAAAACAGAGGAGAAGCAATACTAAAATCTTTTGTTTCATTGCAACAAAATGAGCCAAAAATAAACAATCCGTACTTATACGGCAGTCGGGGTAAAACGTTGGGAGCGCAGCAAACAAAGCGACCGGAACTGGATTTTTTTTGACGAAAAGCCTTCTCCGTTGTGTCAACCAACAAATCCTAAAGATAACAGAATCATCCAAAAAGAAAACCCTCACACTTTAAAAAGTATGAGGGCGAACTGTTCATGTTAAAAACATCAGCTTTTGAAACCCACCTTGTCCTGAAACCACTCTAAAGTATGGGAAGTAGGCCTTTCGAGCGGCATCCCATAAATCCGATCCCACACCAGCGAAGACAACACCCCAAGCGCACGGGAAACACCAAATAAAACAGTGTAAATAGGATACTCCTTAATGCCGTAACTGGAAAGCAGACTGCCCGATATGGCATCCACATTAGGCCAGGGGTTTTTAACCTTGCCGGTGGCACGCAACACTTCCGGCACCACCTCATAGATATTACGGACCAATTCAATCAATGGAGCATCAGGAATATACTTATTGGCAAAATCAAGCTGTTCACTAAAACGAGGATCTGTTTTCCGTAACACGGCATGACCATAGCCGGGTATAACCCGACCTTGCTTCAAGGTCTCTTCAGCGTAATCACGAATTTGCGTTTTACTGGGTCGATCGGTCCCTATCTCTTTGATAAGATGCTCCAACCAGCTCATTACTTCCTGATTGGCCATCCCGTGGAGCGGACCGGCCAATCCATTCATCCCGGCAGCAAAACTGTAATAAGGATTGGAGAGTGCGGTGCCTACCAGGTGTGTGGTATGAGCAGAAACATTGCCGCCTTCATGGTCAGCGTGCAATACCATATACAAACGCATCAACCGCTTTACTTCCTCACTCTCAAATCCCATCATATGTGCCATATTACCAGCCCAATCCAAAGATGGATCCATCTCTATTTGTTTTCCATCGTGAAAAACCCTGCGGTAAATATAGGCAGCAATAACCGGCAGACGGCTGATAAGATCCATAACGCCCTCATACATCGGATCCCAATAATCCTTCTTATCCATACCATCCATATAGGCCTTTCTGAAATGAGATTGTGTGCTCATAGCCAGAATGGCGGTATTGAACTGAATCATCGGGTGGGCCGATTTGGGCAAGGCGTCAATTACCCTAAAGGCGTGCTCAGGAATGTTTTGCGCTCTACGAGCCCAGTCCTGCGAAATATAATCAACATCTTTCTGGGAGGGCAACTCTCCAATCAACATCAGATAAAACAGACCCTCGGGCAAGGGTTCTCCGTCCTTACTGATCTTAGGAAGATGACTCCGAAGTTCAGGGATGGAATATCCCCTAAAACGAATACCCTCGGCGGGATCCAACTTTGAAGTATCGGTCAATAAGGCCACAATTCCCTTCATACCTGAAATGACCTGTTCAAGGGTAACTTCCTGGATGACCTTGGTCCCATGTTCCTGCACCATCTTTTTCAAGCTTTCAGCACGTGGAAAGGCCACTTCTTTGAGCCTCTGTTTTATGTGATCCATAACAATAGCAGATTATATCGGTTAGATTAACAATTTATAACAATGTTCGCACATTTTAAACAGGAAACTACTCTTTTTGTTTTACTGACACAAAAAAAGGGATCCCCAAGGATCCCCTTTCCACATTATCAAAGTTGGCATTGTAGCCTCTAAAGGCTTACAAACGCTTACTTCTTAACAACTTTTTTATAACCATAAATAGCAGAAGCACCCAATTCTTCTTCAATACGAAGCAACTGGTTGTACTTAGCCATACGATCAGAACGGCTCAAGGAACCGGTTTTGATCTGACCACTGTTGGTAGCTACCGCAATATCGGCGATGGTAGCGTCTTCAGTTTCTCCCGAACGGTGAGAAGTTACTGAAGTATAACCGGCACGGTGGGCCATTTCAATGGCGTCCAAGGTCTCGGTAAGTGTACCAATCTGGTTCACCTTGATCAGGATAGAATTGGCCGCATCCAACTCAATACCTTTTTTCAGGTACTCAACGTTGGTAACGAACAAGTCGTCGCCCACCAACTGGCACTTGTCGCCAATGGTTTTATTCAGCAACACCCAACCGTCCCAATCGCCTTCGTCGCAACCATCTTCAATGCTGTCGATGGGGAATTTCTCAACGAGCTCAGCCAAAAAGGCCACCTGCTCCTCACGGCTGCGCTTAACACCGGTTGCTCCTTCAAACTTGGAGTAATCATAAATGCCATCCTTATAAAATTCAGAGGCAGCACAGTCCAAAGCAATAGACACCTGACCGCCATCAGCCAAACGACCTGGCTTGTAACCGGCAGCTTCGATGGCCTTAATGATGCTCTTAAGGGCATCCTCGGTACCATCCAGGGCGGGAGCAAAACCGCCCTCATCGCCAACAGCAGTACTCAAATTGCGATCGTGCAGCACTTTCTTCAAAGCATGAAAAATTTCGGCACCCATGCGCAAGCCTTCACGGAAACTGCTTGCACCAACGGGACGAATCATAAACTCCTGAAACGCAATGGGCGCATCGGAGTGAGACCCACCATTGATGATGTTCATCATGGGCACAGGCAGAGTCTTGGCATTGGTTCCACCAATATAACGGTACAAAGGCATACCAGAATACTCAGCGGCTGCTTTTGCTACAGCCAGAGAAACACCAAGCATGGCGTTGGCACCCAGCTTGCTCTTGGTTTTGGTACCGTCCATTTCGAGCATCTTATGGTCAACACCTACCTGATCCAAAGCATTAAAACCAATCAATGCCGGAGCAATCACGTTGTTTACATTCTCAACAGCCTTAAGCACACCCTTACCCAGGTATCGCTTTTTATCTCCATCGCGCAATTCAAGCGCCTCATTTTCGCCGGTAGAGGCACCGGAGGGCACAGCGGCACGACCAATGATTCCACTTTCTAATGTCACCTCAACTTCTACAGTCGGGTTTCCGCGAGAATCCAAGATCTCACGTCCATGGATGTTTGCAATTAATCCCATAATGATAATTGTTTATAAAAACATAAATAATAATTTCAAAAAAAAAGGATAAAGCCATAATGCCTTTATCCCCTTTTTCAAGAACGTTATGTCTGATTCGACACTGTAAGGTCTGTACAGATTTACTCCTCAGTCTTATCAGCTTCAGGGGCCTGCTCCTCCTTTTGAGGTTCAGCCTTAGGAGCCGCTTCCTTAGCCACAGGGGCTTTTTCGGCAGCAACTTCAGCAGAAGCCTTTTTTGATCCACGACGACTGCGTCGTGTTTTCTTCTCTGCACTTGCAGCAGAACCGGCGGCATTCAACATATTTTCGTTGAAATCAACCAATTCGATGTAGCACATTTCAGCAGCATCACCCAAACGATTACCCAATTTTAGAATACGGGTATAACCACCGGGGCGGTTCGCCACCTTTTGAGCTACTTCACGAAAGAGCTCAGAAACTGCATCTTTATTCTGCAAATAACTAAAAACAATACGACGTGAGTGTGTGGTATCTTCCTTTGACCGATTGATCAGAGGTTCTACATACATTCTCAACGCCTTAGCTTTGGCCACGGTGGTCTTGATACGCTTGTGCACGATCAGAGAAGCAGCCATATTGGACAACATCGCCTTTCTGTGTGAGCTGGTACGGCCCAGGTGGTTGAATTTTTTTCTATGTCTCATCGTTACTTATTCCTTGTCTAATTTATACTTCTGAATGTCCATTCCGAAATTAAGATTCAGATTCACCAACAAGTCGTCCAATTCTGTAAGGGACTTCTTACCAAAGTTTCTGAATTTAAGCAGGTCATTCCGGTTGTACTGAACCAATTCACCCAGCGACTCCACATCTGCAGCCTTTAGGCAGTTCAATGCACGTACCGACAAATCAAGGTCTACGAGTTTGGTTTTAAGAAGCTGGCGCATGTGCAATACTTCTTCATCAAACTCCTCATTTCCAAATTTCTCATCTGAATCCAGTGTAATCTTTTCGTCAGAAAACAACATGAAGTGATAAATGAGAATTTTTGAAGCTTCCTTAAGCGCATCCTTGGGATGAATAGACCCATCGGTAGAGATCTCAAATAAGAGCTTCTCGTAGTCGGTTTTCTGCTCTACCCGGAAGTTCTCTATTTCGTACTTAACATTCCGAATGGGGGTGAATATGGAATCTATAGCTATAGTTCCAAACTCCTGATCGGCGGTACGGTTTTCTTCTGCAGGAACATAGCCACGCCCCTTACCAATGGTAAGCGTAAGCTGTAAATTTACGTCGGGACTCATACGGGCGATTACCAACTCGGGGTTCAGTACCTTGAAATTACTCAAAGAACTGTTCATATCACCTGCAGTGAAAGCTTCTTTGCCGGTAATGGTAAGAGAAATACGTTCATTCTCACCTTCCTCAACAACTTTCTTGAAACGTACCTGCTTCAGATTCAGAATAATTTCAGTAACATCATCAACCACACCGGGGATGCTGGAAAACTCATGATCAACACCTTCAATCTTGACGGTGGTGATTGCAAAACCCTCCAAAGATGACAGTAAGATTCTTCTTAAGGCATTTCCAACAGTAATACCATATCCTGGCTCAAGAGGACGAAATTCGAATCGACCGAACTTGTCATCAGCATCAAGCATGATAACTTTATCAGGTTTTTGGAACGCTAATATTGCCATAAGAAAAAATTATTTAGAGTACAATTCAACAATCAACTGTTCTTTGATGTTCTCAGGAATTTCTGAGCGCTCAGGAGCATTCAGGAATTTACCCGTCATGCTTTGCTGATCCCACTCCAACCAAGAGTATTTGTGAACACTTGAATTAGCCATTGCACTGTTAATGGATTCCAGGGATTTAGATTTTTCTCTTACGCCAACCAATTGTCCGGCTTTAAGCGAATAAGAAGGAATGTTCACCACAGAACCGTCAACGGTGATATGACGGTGCGACACCAACTGACGAGCAGCAGCTCTGGTAGGCGCCAAGCCCATGCGATAAACCACGTTATCGAGACGGGACTCCAACAGAATCAACAAAACTTCACCGGTAATACCGGGCTGACTGTTGGCTTTTTCAAACATGTTACGGAATTGCTTTTCCAAAACGCCATAAGTATACTTTACTTTCTGCTTTTCTTTAAGCTGAACACCGTATTCGCTGGTCTTACGACGACGATTGTTACCGTGCTGACCAGGGGGATAGTTCTTCTTCTCGAAGTACTTGTCGGGACCATATATGGCCTCACCGAATTTACGTGAAATTTTAGTCTTTGGACCTATGTATCTAGCCATTCTACTAAATTTTTGATTTTAAATTTTTGATTTTAAAGATTGAATATGACAGCCGCAAGATTATAGAAGGAAGGTTTGTGTATAACCCACCAGTATTCAAAATTAAAATCAAAAACTTATGGTTAATAACTAGTAATAAAATTAAACCCTACGTCTTTTGGGCGGACGACAGCCATTGTGAGGCATTGGTGTCACATCCACAATTTCGTTCACCTCAATACCGGTAGCATGGATGGAACGAATTGCTGACTCACGACCATTGCCGGGACCCTTAACGTAAACTTTAACTTTTCTCAAACCCAGGTCGTAAGCAACTTTAGCACAGTCGGCTGCAGCTGTTTGTGCGGCGTAGGGAGTGTTCTTTTTGGAACCTCTGAATCCCATTTTACCGGCACTAGACCAGGAAATAACCTGACCATTTGCATTGGTGAGGCAAACGATAATGTTATTGAACGACGAATGAATGTGGGCCTGTCCTAAGGCTTCCACTTTCACAACTCTTTTCTTTTGTGATCCTGCCTTTTTTGCCATGTTTCAATGATTATTTAGTAGCTTTCTTCTTGTTCGCAACCGTTTTCTTTCTTCCTTTACGGGTACGGGCATTGTTCTTGGTTGATTGACCACGAACCGGTAAACCAATACGGTGACGAATACCTCGGTAACAACCAATATCCATCAATCGCTTGATGTTTAATTGTACCTCAGAACGCAATTCACCTTCGGTTTTAATGGTTGAACCAATTAACTCACGAACGGCAGTTATCTGGTCATCGTTCCAATCTTTGACTTTCATATTCACATCAATGCCGACCTCGTTCAATAATGAGCTGGCTTTGCTACGGCCAATGCCATAGATGTAAGTCAAAGCAATTTCACCCCGCTTATTAGCCGGGATGTCTACTCCTGCAATTCTTGCCATATTCTATAATTTATCCTTGACGTTGTTTAAACTTGGGATTCTTCTTGTTTATCACGTACAAGCGACCCTTGCGCCGAACAATTTTACAATCGGCGCTGCGCTTCTTGATTGATGCTCTTACCTTCATTGTCTTATGTATTGAGTCTGTTATTTATACCTGTAACTGATTCGGCCTTTGGTCAGGTCGTAGGGAGACATCTCCACTTTAACCTTGTCACCAGGCAAAATCTTAATGTAATGCATACGCATTTTACCGGAAATGTGCGCTGTAATCACATGACCGTTTTCCAACTCCACGCGAAACATGGCGTTGGAAAGAGCTTCGATAATGGTACCGTCCTGTTCTATAGAGGCTTGCTTAGCCATAAGTTGTTTCTTTATTTTTTAAGACTGCAAAGTTAATACTTCTTCCACAAATTTAAAACTGGAAAGTATATCTGATTGATTTTTACCTACTGCAACAGCATGTTCAAAATGAGCAGAAACACTTTTATCAACGGTTCTGATGGTCCATTGGTCCTCCTCCATCAATATTTGCCGTTTACCCAAATTAATCATCGGTTCAATACAAATGACCATTCCTTTCCTTAATTTGCTTCCATTGCCCCTTCGTCCATAATTCGGAATTTCCGGAGCCTCATGAAGAGAACGGCCCAAACCGTGTCCCACCATTTCCCGAACTACAGAGTAGCCACGTGTTTCACAGTACTCTTGAACAGCATACCCGATGTCTCCGATCCGATTCCCCTCAATGGCCATTTCCACGCCCTTGTAAAGAGCAGCTTTGGTGGCCTCGAGAAGGGCTTTGATTTCCGGCTTAACCTCGCCCACTTCAAAAGTATAGGCACTGTCGCCGTAAAAATCATTCAACAGCACACCGCAATCCACAGAAACAATGTCTCCTTCTTGCAAGGGCTTTTTATTCGGGATGCCATGAACCACCTGCTCGTTAACAGAGGTGCAAAGGGTATTGGGAAATCCCTGGTAATCCAGAAACCCGGGTATGCCTTTATGGTCACGAATAAATGTCTCTGCGATTTTATCCAATTCCAAAGTGCTCACCCCGGGCTTTACAGCCCGGGCTACCTCTGCAAGGGTTTTCCCTACCAGGAGATTACTCTCCCGCATCAGTTCAATTTCTTCGTCAGTCTTTAAATAAACCATTGACTACCTCAACTATTAATAAACAGCAGCACCACCGCCAGTTCTACCCTTAATACGTCCGGACTTCAACAAGCCATCGTAGTGACGCATCAGCAGATGACTCTCAATTTGCTGCAAAGTATCCAGCACCACACCTACCAAAATCAGCAGAGAGGTACCCCCAAAGAATTGCGCAAAATTCTGATCTACTCCGGCCAACATAGCAAAAGCAGGCAAAATCGCCACAAATGCAAGGAAAAAAGAGCCGGGCAACGTAATTTTGGACATCACTGAATCTAAAAATTCTGCTGTTTTTTTACCGGGTTTAACTCCGGGAATAAAACCTCCGTTGCGCTTCATATCATCAGCCATCTGTGTTGGATTGATGGTAATCGCTGTATAGAAGTACGTGAAGAGAATGATCAGAAAAGCAAATACAAAATTATACCAGAATCCGGTAAAATTGGAGAACACAGCTGCAAAACCTGTAGCAGCATCACTGTCAACAAAACCCGCGAGTGTAATCGGAATAAACATAATGGCCTGAGCAAAAATGATGGGCATAACACCAGCAGCATTCACCTTAAGAGGAATGTACTGACGAACACCACCATACTGCTTGTTGCCAACTATGCGCTTTGCATACTGAACGGGAACCCGACGGGTACCCTGAACCAAAAGGATGGCACCTTCAAACACAAAGAAAAGGACTACAAACTCGATTAGAAGCATAACCAAACCACCACCCTCTTCAAGTCTGGAAACAAACTCAGCAAATAGTGAGAAGGGCAACATGGCAATAATACCAATCATAATGATCAGGGAAATACCATTTCCTATACCTTTATCGGTAATCCGTTCTCCCAACCACATGACAAACATACTGCCGGCAGTAAGAATTATTGTTGACATAACAGTGAAACTCCATCCGGTAGTTACAAAGGCCGATTCGGGCAACTGGGCATAGAGGTTAGCGATATAACCGGGGGCTTGAAACAACAAAATAACCACAGTTAAATAACGGGTTATCTGATTGATCTTACGACGGCCACTTTCACCTTCACGCTGCAGTCGCTGAAAATAAGGAACTGCAATACCCATCAACTGGATAACAATGGATGCGGATATATAGGGCATAATCCCCAATGCCATAATCGAAGCATTGGCAAATGCACCTCCGGAAAACATGTTCAGCAGCCCCAGAACCCCATCACTGGTTTGAGCAGCAAGGTTCGAAAGCTGAGTTGGATCAATACCCGGAAGAACAACTTTGGATCCCAGACGATAAATCAGGATAAGACCCAAAGTGGTCAGTATCCTGCTTCTAAGGTCATCGATCTTCCAGATATTACGGATGGTTTCGAAAAGTTTCATATCTTAAAATAGATTTATAGGTCATCTGTAATTCTGTCCGCCCCGGGGGCGGACAGAACTGCAAATTACAGTTTCACAACAGTTCCCTGTGCAGCTTCGATGGCGGCTTCAGCTGATTTAGAAAAGGCATGCGCCTTAACTTCAACTTTGGCACTGATAGAACCATTGCCCAAAATCTTTACCAGGTCATTCTTATTAATAAGACCGGCTTCAATAAGATTTTCGGGAGCAATAACGCTCCATTTGTTCTTTTCTGCCAAGTTTTGCAAAACATCAATGTTAATGGACTTAAACTCCTTTCGGTTGATGTTCTTAAAACCAAACTTGGGAACACGGCGCTGAAGGGGCATCTGACCACCTTCAAAACCAATCTTTCTGGAATAACCCGAGCGAGATTTGGCCCCTTTATGACCACGGGTAGAGGTACCTCCCAGACCTGAACCGGCACCACGGCCAATTCGTTTCTGGTGATGGGTTGCTCCCGCTGCAGGTTTTAACTGATTCAGTTTCATATCTGATATTGATAACTTCGTTAAAACAATTATTTTTCAACACGCACTAGGTGTTTCACTTTATCCACCATTCCCAGAATTACCGGGGTATCCTCATGTTCAACGGTGGCGTTGATTTTCTTCAAACCAAGTGCTTCCAGTGTCCTTTTTTGACTAATGGTGCACTTAATTTTACTACGAACCTGAGTTACTTTTATCTGAGCCATAAACTTTGTTGCTTAACCATTAAACACTTTGTCCAAAGTAACACCGCGGTGCTGAGCAATGGTAGCTGCATCACGCATCTCGCACAAGGCTTCGATGGTTGCTTTAACCAGGTTGTGCGGGTTAGATGAACCTTTGGACTTAGCCAAAACATCCACCACACCGGCACTCTCCAATACAGCACGCATCGCACCACCAGCCACAAGGCCGGTACCGTGAGAAGCGGGCTTCATGAATACCCGGGCGCCGCCAAAACGAGCCACTTGAGCATGCGGAATGGTTCCATTCACGATGGGCACCTTAATCAAATTCTTTTTAGCGGCCTCTACACCTTTGGCAATAGCAGTAGTAACTTCATTGGCTTTACCCAGGCCCCAGCCTACAATGCCATTTTCGTTACCTACAACTACAATGGCTGAGAAGCTAAAGGTTCTACCCCCTTTGGTAACCTTGGTAACGCGGTTAATCGCTACCAGCCTGTCTTTCAGTTCCAGGTCGTTTGTTGTACGAACTCTTTTTGTATTTCCTGCCATAATAATCTAAAATTTAAGACCTGCCTCACGAGCAGCGTCCGCTAATTGTTTTACTCTACCATGATACAGATAACCGTTCCGGTCGAAAACCACAGCAGAAACTCCGGCAGCCAGGGCCTTCTCTGCAATAGCTTTGCCCACCTTGGCAGCCATTTCTGTTTTGGTACCTTTTTCTGCAGCAATATCTTTGGCCAGTGAAGACGCAGCTACCAGAGTTTTTCCGGCATTGTCATCAATCAGCTGAACAGAAATTTGCTTATTGCTTCTGTAAACAGTCATCCGTGGGCGATCGGCAGTACCGAGCACCTTACTGCGGATGCGTGTTTTTATTTTGAATCGTCTTTCTAACTTTGAAAAAGCCATAACACTTTCGAATTAAATCAATTAAACTTTAGCACTCTTACCCGCCTTCCGACGAACAACTTCGCCCACAAAACGAATACCTTTACCTTTATAGGGCTCAGGCTTACGAAACGAGCGAATCTTGGCGCAAACCTGCCCTAAGAGTTGCTTGTCAATAGACTCCAGTGTTATAATCGGGTTGCTTTTCCGGTCGGTTACTGCTTCCACCTTAATTTCTTTGGGCAACTGCATATGAATCGCATGTGAATAACCCAACGAGAGCTCAAGAACTTGACCAGTAGAAGTAGCACGATAGCCCACTCCGACCAGTTCCATTTTCTTCACATAACCTTCTGAAACACCAACCACCATGTTGTTAATAAGGGAACGGTAAAGACCGTGCAAGCCCCGATGGTTCTTATCGTCACTGGGACGGCTGAGCTTAACTTCACCGTCCTCGACCTCCACAGTAATGTCGGGATTAATGTTTTGTACAAGTTCTCCCTTGGGCCCTTTTACGGTAACCAATTGATCTTTAACAGTTACGCTTACTCCGGCCGGTATGCTAATGGGTGATTTTCCTATCCTAGACATGACTTACCTCCTTTTTAATAAACGTAACACAATACTTCTCCACCAACTTTGGCATTCCGGGCTTCCTTATCGGTCATTACACCTCTGGAAGTTGAAAGAATGGCCACACCCAATCCGTTCAATACCCGCGGAACATTTCTGTAACCGGTATATCGACGCAAACCTGGGGATGACACCCGGCTTAAATGCTTGATAGCTGGGGTTTTGGATACGGGGTCGTACTTAAGAGCGATTTTGATCATGCCCTGTTTGCCGTCATCCATAAATTTGTAATTAAGGATATAACCTTTCTCCAAAAGAATTTTGGTCATCTCCTTCTTAAGGTTGGAGGCGGGAATCTCAACAACCTTGTGGCGTGCCATGATGGCATTCCTGATACGGGTCAGGAAATCCGAAATAGGATCTGTCATATTTATAAAAGTTTAAATTGATCCCGACAAGTCGGGACAATATTTAATACTTACCAGTTGGTGGTTACCAACTGGCCTTTCTAACTCCTGGGATCAAACCTGCTGCAGCCATCTCACGGAAAGAGATACGACTAATGCCGAACTGACGCATATAACCCTTGGGACGTCCAGTCAGCTTGCAACGGTTGTGCATACGCACAGGGGAAGCATTCTTTGGAAGCTTCTGCAAACCTTCGTAGTCGCCCTCAGCCTTAAGCCGGGCCCGCTTCTCAGCATATCTGGCAACAAGCTTGGCCCGCTTTACTTCGCGGGCTTTCATTGATTCTTTTGCCATATAACTAGTTCTTTTTTAAGTTTTTAAACGGTAATCCAAACTCACGCAAAAGTGCATAAGCCTCCTCATCACTGTTTCCTGAGGTCACAAAGGTAATATTCATACCCATAATCTTGCTTACATTATCGATATTTATTTCAGGAAAGATGATTTGCTCTGTAATACCCAGGGTGTAATTACCCCTTCCGTCGAGTTTGCTTTCAATTCCCTTAAAGTCACGAATACGCGGTAAGGCTACACGAACCAGTCGCTCGAGGAACTCATACATTTTATCGTGTCGCAAGGTCACCTTTACCCCAATAGGCATTTTCTTCCTCAATTTAAAGTTAGAAATGTCTTTCTTGGAATAACAGGGAACGGCTTGCTGACCGGTAATGTTGGTCAACTCCTTAACCGAATTTTCGATCAACTTTTTGTCGGCCACAGCGGCACCAACACCCTGGTTGATGACGATCTTTTCCAAACGTGGCACCTGCATAACGCTTTTGTAGCTGAATTCCTTCTTAAGGTTGGCTACAATTTCGTCGTTGTACTTGGTTTTTAAACTAGGTGTATAGCTCATTACTTGATCTCCTCTCCTGACTTTTTAGAATAACGAACCAATTTACCATTCTCCCCTTCTCTACGACCGATACGGGTAGCCTTACCTGTGGAAGGATCCTTGAGGTTAAGATTAGAGATATGGATGGGGGCTTCCTTTTTAAGGATGCCGCCCTGTGGATTTTCGGCGTTGGGTTTGGTATGCTTGCTTACCATGTTAACCCCCTCCACAATAGCACGTTGTTTTTCAGGAAAAACCTCCAGCACTTTGCCTTCCTGGCCTTTGCTGGTTCCTGCATTTACAACCACTATATCGCCTTTTTTAATATGTAATTTTCCCATTGCTGTTTGAATCAGTATAGATTAAAGCACTTCAGGCGCCAGAGATACAATTTTCATATATCCTTCGCGCAATTCACGGGGTACGGGCCCAAAAATACGGGTTCCGCGCATTTCACCGGCATTGTTCAGCAATACACAAGCGTTGTCGTCGAAACGAATGTATGAACCATCCGCCCTTCTGACTTCTTTCTTGGTACGCACCACAACGGCCTTACTTACTGTACCCTTTTTCATATCAGAAGAGGGGACAGCGCTTTTAATAGTTACCACAATACGGTCGCCCACAGAAGCATATCTGCGTCCGGTACCGCCTAATACACGGATGCAAAGGACTTCCCTGGCTCCGCTGTTGTCGGCAACATTTAATCTGGATTCCTGCTGTATCATGTTTACTTAGCTCTTTCAATGATTTCAACTAATCTCCAACGTTTGGACTTACTCAGAGGACGGGTCTCCATAATCTTAACGGTATCCCCCTCATGGCCGTTGTTCTGCTCATCGTGCGCGTAAAACTTCTTGGTCTTTTTCATAAACTTCCCATAAATGGGGTGTTTCTCACGAACCACAACACTCACGACGATGGTTTTATCCATCTTTTCGCTCACCACAACGCCTATACGTTCTTTTCTCAAATTTCTTGTTTCCATCTGCTTAATTATTTTTCATTAAGTTGCTTCTGACGCAGAATGGTCAGCATACGCGCAATGTTCCTACGTGTTTGTCTGATCTTCATTGGGTTTTCCAACGGAGAAATGTGGTGGTTGAGATTCATACGAACGAGCTCCTGCTTTTCAGCATCAAGACGCTCCTCGATCTCACTAATGGTCATTTCTATTATCTCGGAAGTTTTCATCGCTTACGCATTTGTAGATTCAACAAAATCCCTTCTCACAACAAACTTGGTGGTAACGGGCAACTTCTGAGCAGCAAGACGCAAAGCCTCTTTGGCCACTTCGAAGGGTACACCATCACACTCAATAAGAATGCGTCCGGGCGTAACTGGAGCAACAAAGCCTTCCGGGCTACCTTTACCTTTACCCATACGTACTTCGGCGGGTTTCTTGGTAATGGGCTTATCGGGGAAGATACGAATCCATATCTGACCTTGACGCTGCATATAACGGGTAACGGCAACCCTTGCCGCTTCTATTTGACGGCCGGTAATCCACTTGCTTTGGAGCGACTTGATACCGAATGAGCCAAAGGCCAGTTCGTGACCTCTCTGCGCATTCCCCTTCATCCGTCCTTTTTGCTGCCGTCTAAACTTAACTTTTTTTGGTTGTAACATCTTTCCTGAGTCTATTAAAGGTTAACAGATGATTACTTTCTTTTCCTCTTGAAGCCACCACCCTGGGGACCTTTACGGTTTCCGCCGGCTGTTTCTTTGGCATTGAAGTTGGGTGACAAATCCGGTTTCCCGTAAATCTCACCTTTACAAATCCAAACCTTAATACCAATCAAGCCGGTTTTAGTAAGGGCTTCTGCCTGAGCGTAATCAATATCGGCACGGAAGGTGTGCAAAGGAGTACGTCCTTCCTTGTACATTTCTGAACGGGCCATTTCTGCACCATTCAAACGACCAGAAACCTGAATTTTGATACCTTCAGCACCCATTCTCATGGTTGAAGCAATGGCCATTTTAGTAGCACGGCGGTAGGCGATACGACCTTCCAGCTGACGTGCAATGTTGTTGGCCACAATAAGGGCATCCAACTCAGGACGTTTCACCTCAAAGATATTGATTTGAACTTCCTTGTCAGTAATCTTCTTAAGCTCTTCCTTCAGCTTATCAACCTCAGCTCCACCTTTCCCGATAATGATACCGGGACGTGCAGTATAAACTGTAATGGTAATTAACTTAAGTGTTCGTTCTATAATAATGCGCGAAATACTGGCTTTGGCCAGACGAGCATTCAAATACTTACGGATTTTGGAATCTTCCAGCAATTTATCGCCGTAGTTTTTCCCACCGAACCAGTTGGAATCCCATCCGCGGATGATCCCCAACCTGTTGCTTATTGGATTTACTTTTTGTCCCATCTGCCTGTTAGTTTTCCTGGTTTTCGTTAGTTACTTTGCTGTCCACGAGTATGGTCACGTGGTTGGATCTTTTGCGAATTCTGTGTGCACGGCCCTGGGGAGCAGGACGCAAACGCTTCAAAATTCGACCCGAATCAACATAAGCTTCTTTCACAAAAAGGTTGGCATCTTCCAGACGCTGACCTTCATTCTTCTCTTTCCAGTTGGCAACTGCAGACAATAAGAGCTTTTCTACACTGCGTGAAGCTTCCTTTGTAGAAAATTTGAGGATATCGAGGGCCAGATTCACCTCTTTACCACGTATCAGGTCCACCACCAGCCGCATTTTACGGGGCGAGGTGGGCACATTGCGCAGCTTGGCATAAGCCTGGTTCTTTCTGGCTTCTTTCAGTTGTTCTGCTTTTATTCTTTTTCTTGCACCCATTTTTATTGCATTAAAGGTATTAACACTATCAGGCTATTAACGTTTCTTATTGCCTGAATGACCACGGTAGGTCCGTGTTGGCGCAAATTCGCCCAGTTTATGTCCCACCATATTCTCAGTGACATAAACAGGAATGAATTTGTTCCCATTGTGTACAGCTATGGTATGTCCCACAAATTCAGGGGAAATCATAGAAGCCCTGGCCCATGTCTTAATCACTGTTTTCTTGCCGGAGTCGTTCAAGGCTAAAACTTTCCGCTCCAGCTTATAGTTGATATAAGGCCCTTTTTTTAATGATCTGCTCATAATCTCAATGAATTAACCGGTTACTTTTTTCTCTTTTCAAGAATGTACTTGCTGGAAGCTTTCTTGGGCGCACGGGTTTTGTAACCCTTGGCCAAAAGTCCCTTTCTTGAGCGTGGGTGACCACCGGAAGAACGACCTTCACCACCACCCATCGGGTGATCTACGGGGTTCATAACCACACCGCGAACACGGGGACGACGACCAAGCCATCTGCTTCGACCTGCCTTACCAGATTGTTCCAGTGCGTGGTCTGAATTACCAACAGCACCGATGGTGGCACGACAAGTTGTCAAGACCATTCGGGATTCACCGGAGGGAAGACGTAAAACTACGTACTTTCCTTCACGAGCAGCCAATTGGGCAAATGTACCGGCACTACGAGCCATAGCTCCTCCTTTGCCAGGTTGCAGTTCAATATTATGAACGATGGTACCAAGCGGAATCTCGCCCAAGGGCAAAGTGTTTCCGATTTCGGGAGCAGTTCCGCTGCCCGAAGCCAGTTCCATACCTACCTGCAAACCGTTAGGTGCAAGGATGTAGCGTTTTTCTCCATCTGCATATACCAGCAAAGCAATCCGAGCACTCCTGTTGGGGTCATACTGAATGGATTCTACCTTTGCCAGAACACCGTCTTTATTTCTCTTGAAATCGATTACCCGGTATTTCCTTTTGTGTCCACCTCCAAGGTAGCGCATGGTCATTTTACCTGTGTTGTTACGACCACCGCTCTTCTTTAAAGGCTTCAGCAAGGATTTTTCTGGTACACTTGAGGTAATCGCATCAAATGCACCAATAATTTTGTGTCTCTGCCCCGGTGTTGTGGGCTTTAGCTTTCTTACTGCCATTTTACTTAGATATTGCTATAAAAATCAATTTTATCTCCATCTACCAATGTTACAACAGCCTTCTTGTAAGCAGCAGTTCGTCCGGCAATTACACCACTCTTAGTGTAACGCGACTTGCTTTTACCTGCATAACGCATGGTATTAACTGAAGCCACAGTAACATTGTACATCTCTTCAACAGCTTTCTTGATCTGCAACTTATTAACGTCGCGCTTAACAACAAAGCCATAGCTATTCAGGGTTTCCCCCTGGTGGGTCATCTTCTCAGTGACGATTGGTTTTACGATTACATCCATGACTGACCTCCTTATTCGTTAAAAAGTTTTCCGATTTGCTCTACAGAGCTTTCAGTAAGCAGCAAATACTGAGCTTTCATGATGCTGTAAGTATTCAATCCGGAAGCCACGGAAACCTCAGTTCTGGGAAGATTACGGGCAGAAAGCAAAACATTGCGATTTTCAGTTCCCAATACCACCAGAGACCTTTTCCCGTCGAGTTGCAAACTCTTGCGAATGGCATTGAACTCCTTCGTTTTGGGGGCTTCGAAAGAAAAATCTTCCACCACCAAAATCTCATTGTTCTTAGCCTTATGCGCTAAAGCGGAAAAGCGGGCCAGCTGCTTCACTTTCTTATTCAGCTTAAAGCTGTAATTGCGGGGACGGGGACCAAAAACGCGACCTCCTCCACGAAAAACAGGACTCTTAATGCTGCCTGCACGTGCTGTACCGGTTCCCTTCTGCTTCTTAATCTTACGTGTACTACCAGAAACCTCATTACGCTCCTTGGCCTTATGGGTTCCCTGACGATTGTTGGCCAAATACTGTTTTACATCCAGATAAATGGCATGATCGTTGGGCTCTATGGCAAAAATTGAATCAGGTAACTCAATTTTGCGTCCGGTATCTTCTCCTTTTATATTTACTATGTTCAGTTCCATTACATTTCAATAATTAGATATGAACCATTTGCGCCCGGTACCGATCCTTTAACTAAAATCAGATTGTTTTCGGGAATCACTTTTAACACTCTCAGGTTTTCCACTTTCACACGGTCTCCACCGGTACGTCCGGCCATCCGCATTCCCTTAAACACACGTGAGGGAAATGAAGAGGCACCCAAAGAACCTGGTGCCCTGCCCCGGTTGTGCTGACCGTGGGTTTGTCCACCTACACCACCAAAGCCGTGACGCTTTACAACCCCTTGAAAACCCTTACCTTTTGATAAGCCGGTAACGTCTACAAAAGTGTCTTCTTCAATGATGTCGACAGAAACTACATCGCCCAGTTTGAACTCATTCTCAAAATCCTTGAATTCAACCAGCTTGGCCTTTGGAGTGGTACCTGCTTTCTGAAAATGGCCCTGTTGGGGCTTGGTGGTACTCTTCTCACGTTTTTCGTCGAACGCCAGCTGAACAGCAGCATACCCATCGGTTTCTGCTGTTTTTACCTGAGTCACGACGCAAGGACCAGCTTCGATAACAGTGCATGGTACATTTTTACCCTCGGCACTGAAAACGGAAGTCATTCCGATTTTTTTTCCAATTAATCCTGGCATTGCTTGTGATTTTTAATTAATTATCAAACTTTGATTTCAACTTCCACACCGCTGGGAAGTTCAAGTTTCATTAGCGCGTCAATGGTCTTCGCAGTAGAGCTGTAAATGTCGATCAAACGCTTGTATGACGACAATTGAAACTGCTCTCTGGACTTCTTATTAACGAAGGTGGAACGCAATACAGTGAAAACCCTTTTGTGGGTAGGCAACGGAATGGGACCGCTAACAACAGCCCCGGTGCTCTTCACTGTTTTTACGATCTTCTCGGCAGACTTGTCTACCAAATTGTGATCGTAGGATTTCAGCTTAATTCTTATTTTTTGATTCATAGCTATTTATGCGAACGAGTTCTTACAATAATTCGACTTTACCTTTGGCTTCTTTAACCACTTCCACTGCGATGGATTTAGACACCTCTTCGTAGTGAGAAAACTCCATGGATGAAGTGGCACGACCCGATGAAATGGTACGCAAGGCAGTAACATATCCAAACATCTCAGCCAAAGGCACACGGGCTTTAACCACGCGGGCACCAGCTTTGGATTCCATACCCTCGACCTGACCACGACGCTTGTTGAAGTCACCAATAATGTCACCCATATACTCTTCGGGAGTTACTACTTCCACCTTCATAATGGGCTCAAGCAATACCGGCTTGGCTTTGGCACAAGCCGCCTTGAAGGCCTGACGAGCAGCAATTTCAAAAGAAAGCTGATCGGAGTCAACCGGGTGGAAAGATCCATCCAGAAGTTCCACTTTCAGGTTTTCAACGGTAAATCCAGCCAAAACACCATTCTGCATAGCGTTCTTGAAACCTTTTTCTACAGAAGGGATGTATTCCTTAGGCACATTACCACCCTTAACCAGGTCAACAAACTGCAAGCCCGTCTTTCCTTCGTCGATGGGACCAACTTTTACAATGATGTCGGCAAACTTACCACGACCACCGGTCTGCTTCTTAAACACTTCACGGTGTTCTACAGTAGCGCCAATGGCTTCCTTGTAATTTACCTGAGGACGTCCCTGGTTACACTCTACTTTGAACTCGCGCTTCAAACGATCGATAATAACCTCCAGGTGCAACTCACCCATACCGCTGATTACTGTCTGACCAGTCTCTTCATCGGTCTGAACACGGAAGGTGGGATCTTCCTCAGCCAACTTGGCCAAACCAGTACCCAGCTTGTCGATGTCCTTCTGACTCTTGGGCTCCACAGATACACCAATCACGGGATCGGGGAATTCCATAGATTCCAAAGCGATGGGATGCTTCTCGTCGCACAAGGTATCTCCGGTACGCACGTCTTTGAAACCAACACCGGCACAAATATCTCCGGCAGAAATGCTGTCAATAGGCATCTGCTTGTTTGATTTCATCCGGTAAAGGCGAGAAATACGTTCTTTTTTACCACTGCGGGTATTCAGAACATAGGAACCTGCATCGAGCGTTCCGGCATATACACGAATAAAAGCCAATCGACCCACAAAAGGATCGGTGGCGATTTTAAAAGCCAAGGCAGTGAACGGAGCTTCGGGCACCTGCTTACGACTCTCTTCCTCCTCGGTATTGGGATTCACCCCAACAACATCTGCAATATCGGTGGGAGCTGGCAAATAACGTACAATACCATCGATCAAACGCTGAACACCCTTGTTCTTGAAAGAAGCGCCACACATCATAGGTACAATTTTCATATCGATGGCAGCCTGACGGATGACATTGATCAGCTGATCACCGGTAATGGAATCGGGATCCTCAAAGAATTTCTCCATCAACTCATCGTCGTACTCGGCTACTGCCTCTACAAGCTTTCCACGCCACTCAGCGACTTCGTCAGCCATATCGGCGGGCACATCTTCTACTTCATAGCGCTGGCCCAATGTATCGTCATCGTACCATACAATCGCTTTGTTCTCAATCAGGTCAACAACTCCTTTGAAAGTCTCTTCCGCTCCGATTGGAATCTGAATGGGCACCGGATTGGCTCCCAAAACTTCACGAACCTGGCGTACCACCTCATAGAAGTTGGCACCGGAACGGTCCATTTTGTTCACAAATCCAATACGCGGTACGTGGTATTTGTTGGCCTGACGCCAAACAGTCTCCGACTGAGGTTCTACACCTCCTACTGCACAAAACAAGGCCACAGCACCATCCAAAACCCGCAGCGAACGCTCCACCTCAACGGTAAAGTCAACGTGACCTGGGGTGTCAATAATGTTGATCTTATATTCCTCGTCTCTGTACATCCATTGGGTACTGATGGCTGCAGAAGTGATGGTAATACCACGCTCCTGCTCCTGTTCCATCCAGTCCATAGTTGCCGAACCATCGTGGGTTTCGCCAATCTTATGGGTAATACCGGTGAAAAACAGGATACGCTCGGTAGTAGTCGTCTTACCGGCGTCAATGTGAGCCATAATCCCAATATTCCTTGTATATTTTAAGTCTTTTGCCATTAGTTTACTAAAATCAAAGGATTAAAATCTAAAGTGGGCAAACGCACGGTTGGCTTCCGCCATTCTATGCATGTCTTCTTTCTTCTTGTAGGCGCCGCCCTCCTGGTTGTATGCAGCAACAATTTCAGCAGCCAACTTGTCGGCCATGGATTTACCGCTCCGCTTACGTGCAAAAAGAATCAAGTTCTTCATACTGTAAGAAACTTTACGCTCAGCGCGGATTTCGGTAGGTACCTGGAAGGTAGCACCACCTACACGGCGGCTTTTCACCTCTACGTTGGGAGTAACGTTTTCCAGGGCTTTTTTCCAGATTTCGAGTACAGACTTGCCTTCTTTCTCGGCTTTGTCCTTAATCTGATCGAGTGCAGAATAGAAAATGCTGTAGGAAATAGACTTCTTTCCATCCAACATCAGGTTATTCACAAACTGGGTAACCAAAGTGTCGTTAAACTTTGGATCGGGTAGAATCACCCTCTTTTTTGGTTTACTCTTTCTCATTTCTTCTTTTGTTTATCAGTTTTTCAAAATTTACTGGCTGTATTTTTGACTCTTCAACGGTCCTTTGACCATTTACTCAACCTAAACACGAACCAATAAACAAAAACTCCGGTCAAAAAAATTACTTCTTAGCTTTCGCTGCTTTCGGACGCTTGGTTCCATACTTTGAACGACGCTGTGTACGACCCTCAACACCAGAGGCATCCAAGGCGCCACGAACAAGGTGATAACGAACACCTGGCAAGTCTTTAACCCTACCGCCGCGCACCAAAACAATGGAGTGCTCCTGCAAGTTGTGACCTTCCCCGGGAATGTAGGCGTTCACCTCTTTTCCATTGGTCAGACGTACCCTGGCTACCTTACGCATAGCTGAGTTCGGCTTCTTAGGAGTAGTGGTGTACACACGCACACAAACCCCGCGACGTTGCGGACATGAATCCAACGCAGGCGATTTACTCTTGTCCACCAGCGTAGTGCGTCCTTTTCTTACTAATTGCTGAATTGTTGGCATATAAACTTTGATTTTAACTATAAAACACTCTCAACAAACGGGTTGCAAAGATATTCTTTTTTGCATAAAAAACCCATTGATTTTCAAACAATCTGGCACCTTGGCACAAAAAGCGCTGCAAAAGTAGCAAAAAGGAACAGAATATGAAACAGTTAAAACTCTTTTTCTAGTTAAATTATCCTTCACCAGCATTTTAGCTACCCGGGCATATCTGCATGGAATATTCCTCGAGCAAAAAGACCGAGAATGAAAATAGAGCCATTTTTCTTCCACCAAGCAGACTTATGTTTTATCTTTGTACTCTTTAAAAAAACATTCAATACCATGACTAAAGCTTATGTATTTCCCGGACAAGGGGCACAATTTGTTGGAATGGGCAAGGACCTTTACGAGCAGTCGGCCCTGGCCAAAGAACTGTTTGAACAGGCCAACGACATCCTGGGATTTCGGATTACCGACCTCATGTTTGAAGGAACAGACGAAGATCTGCGTCAAACCAAAGTAACCCAGCCTGCCATCTTTCTTCATTCCGTAATATTGGCCAAAACGCTGGGCGAAAGCTTCCAGCCGAATATGACAGCAGGGCATTCCCTGGGGGAGTTTTCTGCGCTGGTTACTGCGGGGGCCTTATCTTTTGAGGACGGTCTTAAGTTGGTTGCTCAGCGCGCCATGGCTATGCAAAAGGCCTGCGAACTGGAGCCCTCTACCATGGCCGCGATTGTTGGTCTCGACGACAAAACGGTAGAAGACGCTTGTACCGCCATCGATGCCGTTGTAGTACCGGCCAACTACAACTGTCCGGGACAATTGGTCATTTCAGGTTCGTTTGAAGGCATAGACAAGGCTTGTGAAAAACTGACCGAACTGGGTGCCAAGCGTGCATTAAAGCTCTCAGTGGGCGGAGCCTTTCATTCTCCTTTAATGGAACCTGCACGCGCAGAGCTGGCCGCAGCCATCGAAAACACCCAAATCAATGCACCAATTTGTCCGGTATATCAAAACGTGAGCGCACAGCCATTTACCGCCCCCACGCTCATTAAGAAAAACCTGATTGACCAACTAACTGCACCGGTAAAATGGACGCAAACCGTTCAGAACATGCTTAAAGACGGAGCAGCTCATTTCACTGAAATCGGACCTGGCAAAGTACTAACCGGTCTCATCAAAAAGATTGACCGAGCTACAGCGTGCGAAAACATCAGTTCCTTTCAAGGCTGATAAAACCAAATTAAAAAGCTGTCCTTGCGGACAGCTTTTTTTATATCAACAAATGAAACAAATCCGGCGAATCATTGACCGACCTATAATTAAAGCCATGCTCCGTCATTCTTTGAACCATCGCATCCCGGTCGGCCAGGCTCTTGGTTTCAATCCCCACTAAAGCCGGACCCGTATCGCGACTGTTTTTCTTAGTATACTCAAAGTGGGTAATGTCGTCATCGGGGCCCAGGATCTCATTGACAAACTCTTTTAATGCACCGGACCGCTGGGGAAAGCGCACTATAAAATAATGCTTTAGGCCCTCATACAGCAGGGAGCGCTCCTTTATTTCTTCGGTACGAGTAATGTCGTTATTGCCCCCACTTACGATACAAACCACCGTCTTACCCTTGATCTTATCCGCCATAAAATCAAGCGCTGCAATGCTCAACGCTCCTGCGGGCTCAACGACAATAGCTTCTTCATTGTACAACTGCAGAATGGAGGTACACACCTTTCCTTCGGGCACCAGCAACAAGCCATCGAGCACCTCCCTGGCTATTTCAAAATTGAGTTCGCCAACCGTAGCAACAGCGGCGCCATCAACAAACTTCTCAAAACCATTGAGCACAATTCGACTTCCGGCATCAAGCGAATTTTTCATAGCGGGTGCCCCTTCGGGCTCCACGCCAATAATACGGGTGGCAGGACTCTTAACCCGTAACCACGAACCCAGTCCACTCACCAAGCCCCCTCCGCCAATGGGCGCCATCACATAGTCAATAGGAAAATCAGCCTGCTCCAGCAATTCCAATCCTATCGTCCCCTGTCCCGCCATCACCAACTTGTCGTCAAAAGGATGAATAAAAACAGAAGCATGCGCTTTACAATCGGCCATGGCAGCCTCATAAGCATGGTCATAAGTATCGCCTGTCAAAACAATTTCAATAAAATCCCTTCCAAACATCCGAACCTGTTTAATCTTTTGCTTGGGCGTAGTTGAAGGCATAAAAATGCGCCCCTTTAAACCCAAATGACGACAGGATAAGGCAACGCCCTGAGCATGATTACCCGCACTGGCACACACCACTCCTTTTTCCCGCTCCTCCATTGTCAACGATGCAATCTTGTTAAAAGCACCCCTGATCTTATAAGAGCGCACAGTTTGTAAATCTTCCCGCTTAAGATAAACACTTGCACCATAACGCTCAGATAAAATCTGATCCTTCATTAAAGGCGTTTTTTGCACAACCTGCTTGATACGCTGAGCAGCCTCTTCGATACTCTTAATCGTTATCATAGAATACAAATAAAAACAACAGCAAGTCTAAAACGTTGATTTTCAAACCACTAAACCGCACACAACTTGCCGAAACAATTAAAAAACCAGAATCAAAACAAAAACCGTAAGCATCATGTTCGAAAACGAACACCAGGCATACGAAAACGAACAATACACCAAGGCAAACAAAAACCACAACCACCTCTTTTTAAGCATATTAAAACATTTGGCACAGCTATTGATAAACCATAAGCACAAGAGTAAAACAATAAATAAAAAACAATTCAAAATCCATAGCCATGAAAACAAACAACAACATCATTACCGGAATCGCAGTAAGCTTTATGCTCCTAATTGGTACAATTTCAGCCAGTGCCACCTCCGCACCTGAAAGTCTCACAGGCAACTCGCAAACCCTCCTCGGGCAATACCAAATCACAGAACTGGAACCCGAGACTGTAAACAACGAAACCATGCGTAAGTTTCAGCTTGACTACGAAAACGGCGTTGCACCAGTAACCATTTACCTCAGTGAGCGCAGAAATTGCCGTGAATATATCGTTCGCAGCAAGGTAATGGAAGTTCAGTACGTATGCAACAAAAAAGGCTTCGGAGCTGCTCCTGTAAGCAGCAGAAACAGCCTCTACCCGGAACAAACCAACAAAATGTTCCTGTCCTCAGAAGCCCTTAGCTACCAGGAAAAAATCACAGAAGGAGAAGTCGACCTCCAGAAAGCATTAGGTCTGATCGCCTGCTACTATCCTTCCTTGTTGAAAAACATTCAAAATCTTGCAAAGATTACCCAAAATTAAAATAGGACAATTAATAAAGGGGGAAAAGCTCCCAAGGCAAGGCCTTGGGAGCTTTTTTTATTTCTTGGCCGACACGCAGGGCACCCAGGGTTGAAACCCTGGTACCCCAGGCTATGTTCCTTTTTATCCGATGACCTGCGGCCGGCGCGCAAGG
>NZ_MWUJ01000013.1 GCF_002210225.1 Geofilum rhodophaeum
GCGAGTTCCGTGCTTGTAGTGAAGTGCCCGAAGTGAACAGGAAACAGGCAGCAGCGCAGAACAGCTGCATCAAGCCAGACTCTGGAAGGGAAGTGGTGCAAGATGGCGACTTACAGAAAACACCGTAAGAGAACAAAGGAGTGAAACGTCAAAAACATCGCTCCACTCCGGAAGGGAAGTAGTGTAGACCACCTGCCTTCAGAAAAGCTCGTCAGAGCGCAGATGTGTACCATCAAGCCTCAGATTATTTCCGAATAAGAGCCTTTGTTAAGTGAACGTAAAAATCCGGGCTGTTTGAGCCGTAGGCGAGTTCCCGGATTTTAGTGAACGAAGCAAAGGCTCCGGAAATAAGCGAAAGCGCAGATGGTACACATCAAGCGATAGGAATAGAAATTTTATGTCAGCAGCAGGAATACACTGCGACCACCCGAGTTCGATGTTTTTAGTGAAACGACTGCAGTGAACAGGCATTTTCTGTCAGGCGCAAGATTGCACCACGACCACCCTGAAACTCTCGTGGCGAAGCAGCGCCCTTCCGCGGCCTTCAGAAAATTCCTTTGAGTGGTAAAGCGCTTTGAAGCGAAGCGTAAATGTTTCAAGCCTCAGCGTTTTTTTGAAAAAAGCCCGAAGACGTGCAGCGTAAAAATTTTTGCTGTCTGAGCCGCAGGCGAGTTCAAAAATTTTAGCGGAACGACTGAGGGCGCAAAAAAACGAGAAAGCGCAGAAACATTAACGCAAGCGCAAGTCATCATCACCAAACAGGAATTTTATGTCCGCCGCAAAATGGCGCTACGAGTAGCGCCATTGACCAGCCGCCTTATACATCGCCATCACATTCTCCACCGGCGTCTCCACCTTAATCTTATGCGAGGGACCCAAAATAAAACCACCACCCGGTGCCATCACCTCCAGCAAATCCTTCACCCCCTGCTCCACACGCCGCGGCGTAGCCTGCCGCAACAACAACTCCTCATCCAAAGCACCACAGAAAGTAATCATCGGACCAAAATCTTTTTTCAGCCCCTCCGGCGCCATACCCGCAGCCCGCGTTTGAATCGGATCCAACACATCCGCCCCCAGGGAAATAAATTCCGGCAGCAACTTACGCACCCCGCCACAAGAATGCAGGTACAAGTGCGTACCATGCTTGCGGGGTATTTCCAGGTAGCGCTCAAAGACCGGCTTCACCACCTCTTCCCAAATCTCATTGCTCACAATCAGTCCATCGTGCCCGCCAAAATCGTCAGCCACCCGAATAAAATCGAGCCGGTCGCCGGCTGCAGCAAAAAAGCGTTCTATAAACTCGAGGTAAAAATCGGCCACCCTTTGCGTCAAAGCCTTGAAAAACTTAGGATGATACATCAACACATCCAAAAAACCTTCACGACCAATCAAACGCTGAACAATACGGAATAAACCCGGGGAAGAAAAACCGGGCGCCGTCATGGTAGCGTGCTCCTTGTATTTGGCAAACTGGGCATCCAGCACCGAGAAGTCAAACAAATCCACCGTAGGCCAGGGGTAATCGTTCAGTACAGCCAAATCCGTTACCCCGTGCAGCGGAAAGTGACAAGCCTCCCAGTACTTGAGGTCGCCATGCCCCACCTGACGATAGCCTACACCCCAAATATCCTTTTTAACGGCTTCGCCATTGGTACCGGTAATTAAGTCGGGACCCACATAAGCGGGTTCTACGGTTCTGAAGTCAACATCCAGATAATCCAAAAGAGCGTCGCGGTCGCTCAGACCAAGATGGTGCATCATTTTTTCGGTAAACTCGGGTACCGCCCAATAGAAAAAAGGAACCCGGTCTACCTGCTCATGATTGAGTGTCTTGAGCACTCTTTCTTTGTTTTGCATCTGTCTACAATTTGATTTAACACAGTACTCTCGTGCCCCAAATTTCCAACAACAAAAACACTCGAATTTAACCAATATTTAAACCGATAAGCAAGTTTTAAACGACAAAAGCGGCCTTATTGTACAATAAGCCGCCTTTGTTCAAAAGGTCCTCAGTCCACCAACATCAATCAACCAACTGTAAATCAATCACTTAATTGTTAAAATCCCAAAACCGTACAGTAAAACACTTTTTAACAATGCTTTACTTTATTTCAATTTCTCGCTGACGCAGAATTTCGTAAACCAAAACGCCGGCGGCCACACTTACATTCAAAGAAGCAATTTCGCCCTTCACCGGCAAGGCCACAAAAGTATCCACCATCTTATGCACCTGTGAAGATATGCCTTTGTCCTCAGCCCCCATCACCAGGGCCACGGGTCCGCGATAATCGCCTTTGTAGTAGGCAGTCTCGCTTTTTTCACTGGCCCCGTAAATGGTAAAACCCTTCTCTTTAAGGTATTTGAGACTGTACCAGATTTTGGGCACGCGACAAACAGGCAGGTTAAACAGCGCCCCTGCGGAGGTCTTGATGGCATCGGCATTGATGGGGGCACTCCCCTTCTCGGGCAACACCAGCGCATCTACCCCGGCACACTCTGCGCTGCGGGCAATGGCGCCCAAATTGCGGACATCGGTAATGCCGTCGAGAATCAGAATCAGGGGCGTACGACCCTCGGCCAGGGCAGCCTCTACCACCGGTTCGAGATCGGTATAGCTGAGGGGCGACACCAGGGCGACGACGCCCTGATGGTTTTTGCCGGCCAGTTTAAAGAGCTTTTCCTGGGGGACTTTCTGCCAGTTGATTTTGTGGGTTTTGAGGGTGGCCATCAGTTCGTTGAACAGCTCTCCCTGCAAACCGGGCTTTATCAGCACCTTGTCGATGTCTTTACCGCTTTCAACGGCTTCAATAACGGCACGTATGCCGTAAATGGTGTCTTTTTCCTGCATAATTTGTGCTTATTATAAGGCCGCTCTACAGCTGATCCTCCAGTTCTTCCATTTCGTTGTGCAGCACCTCCCATTGGTGCATCAGTTCACCGAGACGCTGGTTGGTACTTTCGTATTCTTCAAAGACTTTTTGCATTTGGTCGGCGCTACCGGGCGCGCTCATCAGCTGGTCCATTTCGGTCTTTCGCGCTTCGAGCTCTTCCACTTCCTTTTCGCAAGCCTCCACCTCACGCTGCACCTTTCTGATGCGTTTGTTGATTTCCTTGCGCGCCTCAAAATCCGCCTTGCCCTTTGAAGGGGCCTCCTCCTCGGCCCGCTCCTGTCGCGGCGAACCCGGAGCCTGCTCCAAATCCTGCAGCGATTCCATTTTCTTGGCCTCCAAAAAGCTGTAAATGCCCCCCAGGTGCTCCTTCATCTTACGGTCGCGAAACTCGTAAGTCTTGGTAATGAGCCCGTCCAGAAAATCCCGGTCGTGCGACACCACCAGCACCGTTCCTTCAAAATCGGCCAGGGCCTGCTTGAGCAGCTCCTTGGAGCGGATGTCGAGGTGATTGGTCGGCTCATCGAGGATGAGGAAGTTCACCGGCTCCAGCAGCAGCAACACCATGGCGAGTCGCGTCCGCTCCCCGCCACTGAGCACCGACACCTTTTTATCTACCGCCTCGCCACTAAACAGAAAAGCCCCCAGCAAATCACGTATTTTGGTGCGAATATCGCCCACGGCCACCTGGTCCACAGTATCCAACACGGTCAGGTTGTCGTCGAGCTGATCGGCCTGGTTCTGGGCAAAATACCCGATTTTCACCTGATGCCCCAATTCCAGTTTCCCGCTGTACTCCAGCTCGTTGAGAATCATACGGGCCATGGTGGTCTTACCCTCACCGTTTTTACCCACAAAAGCCACCTTGTCGCCCCGCTCAATCATAAAATCCACATCGCTGAGCACCAGATGATCGCCGTAGCTCTTACTCAGTCCCTGCCCCTTAACGGTAATGGCCCCGCTGTGGGGAGCGGGTGGAAACTTGATGCGCAGGGCACTGTTGTCGAACTCATCGACTTCGATGCGGTCGATTTTTTCGAGCTGTTTGATGCGCGATTGCACCTGAACGGCCTTGGTGGCCTGGTAACGGAAGCGTTCGATGAAGGCTTCGGTATCTTCAATTTTCTTTTGCTGATTGCGATAGGCCGCAAGCTGCTGCTCGCGGCGCTCCTTGCGCAGTTCTACAAAACGGGTGTAGGCCGCTTTGTAATCGTGCAACTGCCCCAGAGACAGTTCGGCGGTGCGATTGGTGATGTGGTCCAGAAAGGCCCTATCGTGCGAAATCAACACGAGGGCGCCGGGATAGTTGCGCAGGTAGTCCTCCAGCCATTGTATGGATTCAATATCGAGGTGGTTGGTAGGTTCATCGAGCAAAAACACATCGGGCTTGCGCAGCAGTATCTTGGCCAGCTCAATGCGCATGCGCCAGCCACCGCTGAACTCCGAAGTGAGCCGCTCAAAATCGCTGCGCTTAAAACCCAGTCCCTTCAGCGTCTGCTCCACCTGCGAATGGTAATTATGTCCCCCCAGCATGTTGTAGCGCTCGGTCAGGTCGGTCAGCTCCTCAATGGTCTTGAGGTAGTGGTCGGACTCGTGATCATTGCGTTCGGCCACTTCGTTGGTGAGGACTTCGATGCGGCGTTCCATAGCAATGAGCTCTGAGAAGGCCGTTTCGGCCTCCTGCCGCACCGTTTGTGTGTCGTCGTACTCGAGGTGCTGGGGCAAATAACCCAGGGTGAGTGCCTTAGGCAGCGAAACAGTGCCTGCCGAGGGCTGAAGCTGACCGGCTATGATTTTGAGCAGGGTCGATTTTCCGGCACCGTTTTTTCCCACCAGACCAATGCGGTCGCGGGGATTGATCAAAAACGATATCTCATCGAACAAACGAAAGCCCCCAAAATCGACGGTGAGCTGGTTGACTGAAATCATGTAAGCATGCTTTTTTTATGGGAGCACCGGCAGGCGCTCCATTTTCCAATCGGGTCGGAAACGGAACATATACAGTCCCGCATTGTAAAATCCGCCCCAGTTCGACACCCTTTCAAACTCAAAACGAAACTGCACCTGATCGGGCTCCAGTTGATCCATACACAGATCAAAGTCGCGACCAAAGGCAGCAATGGCCCCCACAAAGTAATGGGCTACGTCGTAGCCCCAAATGCCGTACCGCGAATAGGAGGCGTTGGCGTCGGAACTTTGGAAAAAGGGCGAAATGGCATGGGGTTCGGTATGGTACCAACGCCGGTACTTGTCGATAAAGGCCTTGGTGTGCGGTGTACTGTAATCGAGTCCAAACGAACGGTAAAAAGTACCGTTGAGTGCATGCACCTGCTCGGGGTCCACCGTCTGAAAACGCAGCACGTCGGAGAGTCCTATAAAGTTGATGCGCGCCTTGGTCTTTTCACGTACCCCGTACAAAATGGGCACCAGACGGGATACGGTTGAGGTCTTGACCGAAGGGACCACCACGTAGTAATCGCCTTCGCCGCTGAGGAGACTCTGCAGCTCCATCAAGTCGTTGGCGGAGGATTTGTACTCCATGTAGCGCAGATTGGCCGTGCGGGCTTCTTCCTTAATCAGAGCCACCAGCTCATCGGCTTGCGGCTCCTCTTCCTCGGGCAGCACCACCAAAAGCCGTCCACCGGAAGCCTGACGCACCACCGAAGCAGCAATCTTATCGAGCACCAGTGCGTCGGGGGTATTCACATGGAAGAGCCAGGGGTTGTACGCCAACTCGGGGTTGGTGTTGGAAAGCGGAAAAACCAAGGGTATGCGGTGCTCGCGACTAAAAGCCGAGACCATGGGCAATTGCCCCGCCAGGGCCGGGCCAATCATCAGGTGGGCCTCCTTCAGCGAAGGATCACGCAGCACCCGTTGCAGAGTCAGGGTGTCGGGCGCAATGTCGTACACCGATAAATCCACACTGATGCCGCGTTGCTTTAAAGTATCCAGGGCCAGCAAAACGCCGCTGTAAAACTCGTTGAACAAACGGGCCCGGTTCGCAACCATACGTGCCTCACGTACCTGCTGAAGAGAGTCCCTGCCGGCAGGAACTACCTGGGCGGCGTTGGCATTAAAAGGCAACAACAAAGCCACCTTAATGGGCTCACTGTAACCCAGGGTGCGGTTGCGACTGCAATCGTACACCGGTTTAAAACGCTCATCCACCCTTCCCCTTGCCGGAGGAACCGCCGATCGCTGCGCCTCCATGGCACGAGCAGTCTCCCGGGCAAACCACTCGTCGGTGGGAATGCGCAGGCGGGTTCCGTTGCTCAAATTTTGAAAATCCACCTCCGGATTTACCCGGCGCAGCACCTCCATGTCGATATGGTACTCCCGCGAAATGCCGTAAAGCGTTTCGCGACGACGAACACGGTGACTGCGAAAAAGTTTGTCCTCATCCACCTCGGCCAGAGCATCCGCCTCATCCATTTGGGGACGAGGCACCCGAAGCATATAACCGACCTTTAAATCGTCCTGCGTTACCCCCGGATTGGCAGCACGCAAATCGTCCAGCTCTACCTGGTAAAGACGACCGATCGAATAGAAAGTTTGTCCCGGTACTATGGCATGATACAAATACTCGCCACTGTCGATGAATCCGGGGGCAACGCCCTGTTTCACCGTGTCCGTTTCCTGCACCTCCTCATCAGAAGCCACTGCCGCACGAGGAATACGTACCTCTGTCCCCACCCGCAACTCGCCGGAGCGCAATGCGGGATTGGCCTCTACCAACTCGTCCTGAGTAATCTCAAAGCTGCGCGAAAGTCCATAAATCGTTTCACCCGGCTTCACCACATGATAGTCGTAACCATCTTCCTGAAGGATGGACGCTGCACCCGAGGCTGCGGCAGGACGACCTGCCGCAGCAGCTGCTGAAGAAGGCGCACTTCCGGCTACCGGAATGCGCAAAATAGCACCTACCACCAGACCGTTCTCCGTACCGGGATTATTCTGGTACAAATCGTCCAGAGCAATGTTGTATTTCCTTGAAATAAAATAAGCTGTTTGTCCCCGCTCCACCGTATGGTACAAAAACTCCCTGGAACGGCCGAGCTCTCCTTCGGTGGTGTTGCGACCGCTGATTACCGGGATGCGCAAAATCTGTCCCACCTTCAAGCTCTCACTGATGTCGTCGTTGGCATCCAAAATCTCCTGTACCGAAACGCCATAATTGAGGCTGATGCGGTACAAACCCTCCCCTTTTTGAATGATGTGCAAATAGTACTCCTTGCCGTTAAGCAAAATCTTTTGCACCTCACGACCGTTGGTCTGCGTCACCTGGGCCTGCGACACACCAACGCCAGCAAACCATACTGCCCATAATACTACAGCAAAAAAACGTAGGTTCATCTAATCAAAATTTTAATTGCCGTCCAATAAACAAACAACGTACCAAAGATATGCTTTTTTCCGCGCACCACCCGCCTCCCCGCACCCTTTTCTACCCCTTCCCCTCCCAACCCTCCCCAGGCACTGCACAGCAGCGACCCTCCGCACAACTCGTCAGAGCGAAGATGCAGCTGTTCAAGCCTCTGAATGTTTCCGTAAGTGAACAAAGAAACGCAGCGTAACAAGCACTCCATAACTCTGGAAGGGAAGTGGTGCAAGATGGCGACCTACAGAAAACAACTCGTCAGAGCGCAGATGCCTGCTGTTAAGCATCTGATTATTTCCGATTAAGAACCATTGAGAAAGACGCGTAAAAATTCTTGCTGTTTGAGCCGAAGGCGAGTTCAAGAATTTTAGCGACTTGAGCGATGGTTCCGGAAATAAGCAGCAGCGCAAACAGCAAGCATCAAGCGAAATGAACAGGTGTTTCCTGTCAGGCGCAAGATTGCACCACGACCACCCGAGTTTCGATGCTTGTAGCGGAGTGAATGAAGTGAACAGGAAACAGGCAGCAGCGACCCTCCGCACAACTCGTCAGAGCGCAGATGCAGCTGTTCAAGCCTCTGAATGTTTCCGTAAATGAACAAAGGAACGCAGCGTGACAAGCATCGCTGTTTGAGCCGCAGGCGAGTTCCGATGCTTGTAGCAGAGTGACTGCAGTGAATAGGAAACAGGCAGCAGCGCAGAACAGCTGCATCAAGCGTAAGGAATAGAAATTTTATCCTTAACTTTGCACAAAACCATACGGTTATGGGCACCACAGAATTAAGACAATCAATACATCGCATCATCGAACAGGCAGATGAGCGCTTCTTACGAATGATTAATTCTTTAGCAGCAGAATATGCTAAAGAAGACACAACAGTCGCCTACCGAGCAGGCACAGCCATCACTAAAGCAGAATTACATCAAGAGTTAAAGGAAGCTGAAGAAGAAATCGAAAGAGGAGGAGGCATGACCATTGAAGATTTTGCCAAAGCATCATCAAAATGGGACTAAAAAACAAAGAAGTTATAATTTCACACCTTGCCAGGAATTCCGTTCGGGAAATCTACGAGTACATTAAGACCAGAGAAAAATCATCAAGCACCGCCCACGCTGTCAGACAAGCAATAATCGAAAAATGTCTTAGCCTCAAAGAATTTTCAGGCTACTCAAAAGAGCCCTATCTGGAGGACTATCCTGAAAACTACCGCTCAGTCAGCTTATGGAGTTATGTCATTATTTTCACGGTCAAAGACAAAAAACAGATACGCGTCTTAAATGTCGTTCATGGCCATCAGCACCCTGAATCCAGAAAACCCACCGAGTAAAGCCTCCGCTCATTCATCCAACAAACAAAAGTACCCAGCACAACACGCACAATTACACTCCGTAAGGGAAGTAGTGTAGAACAGCGGCCTTCAGAAAAACTCGTCAGAGCGCAGATGCAGCTGTTCAAGCCTCTGAATGTTTCCGTAAGTGAACAAAGAAACGCAGCGTAACAAGCATCGCTGTTTGAGCCAAAGGCGAGTTTCGATGCTTGTAGCGGAGTGAATGAAGTGAACAGGAAACAGGCAGCAGCGCAGAACAGCTGCATCAAGCAAAACTCCGGAAGATAGGTGGTGTATAACAGCTGCCTTCAGAAAAACTCGTCAGAGCGCAGATGCCTGCTGTTAAGCATCTGATTATTTCCGATTAAGAACCATTGAGAAAGACGCGTAAAAATTCTTGCTGTTTGAGCCGAAGGCGAGTTCAAGAATTTTAGCGTCTTGAGCCATGGTTCCGGAAATAAGCAGTAGCGCCAACAACAGGCATCAAGCCAGACTCTGGAAGGGAAGTAGTGCAAGATAGCGACCTTCAGAAAAACTCGTCCAAGCGCAGATGCCTGCTGTTAAGCATCTGATTATTTCCGATTAAGAACCATTGAGAAAGACGCGTAAAAATTCTTGCTGTTTGAGCCGAAGGCGAGTTCAAGAATTTTAGCGTCTTGAGCCATGGTTCCGGAAATAAGCAGTAGCGCCAACAACAGGCATCAAGCCAGACTCTGGAAGGGAAGTAGTGCAAGATAGCGACCTTCAGAAAAACTCGTCCAAGCGCAGATGCCTGCTGTTAAGCATCTGATTATTTCCGATTAAGAACCATTGAGAAAGACGCGTAAAAATTCTTGCTGTTTGAGCCGAAGGCGAGTTCAAGAATTTTAGCGACTTGAGCCATGGTTCCGGAAATAAGCAGTAGCGCAAACAGCAGGCATCAAGCGAAATGAACAGGTATTTTCTGTCAGACGCAAAATTGCACTACGACCACCATTAGGACTTCAGCTGCGCCTCAATCTCCCGGATCTGCATCTTAAAATCCCGATCCGTCTCAATCAGATTCGAAATCGT
The DNA here is from genome assembly GCF_002210225.1 of Geofilum rhodophaeum. Classification (GTDB taxonomy): domain Bacteria; phylum Bacteroidota; class Bacteroidia; order Bacteroidales; family Marinilabiliaceae; genus Geofilum; species Geofilum rhodophaeum. Next base: position 9,650 of record NZ_MWUJ01000013.1, read on the forward strand.
TTTACAAGCATGCAAAACCGTAGCATGATCCTTCTTCCCAATCTTCGCCCCAATCGCCGAGAGACTCGAAGAAGTCATATTCTTAGAGAAATACATCGCAATCTGCCGCGCCTGCACAATCTCCCGCTTCCGCGTTTTAGATTGCAGCGTCTCTATCTCCAGCCCATAGTACTGGCACACCGTCTCCTGAATGTAATCCACCGAAACCTCCCGAACCGTTCGACGCACCAGCTTATCCACCACACTCATCGCCGTTTCCAGCGTAATCTCTCCCTTCTGCACCGTAGATAAAAAGAGCAACGAAATCAAAGCCCCCTCCAACTCACGAACATTGCTGTTGATGTGACTCGCCAGATAGTGAATCACCTCATCCGACACCTTAATGCCGTCCTTACGGATTTTGTGACGCAGAATATCCATTCGGGTTTCAAAATCAGGCGCCTGAATATCGGCAGGCAAGCCCCATTTAAAACGCGACAACAAACGCTCCTCCATCTCCTGCAAATCGGCAGGTGCCTTGTCCGAAGTCAAAATCAACTGCTTACCACTCTGCTGCAAGTGATTAAACAAATGGAAGAAAGTATTTTGCGTACCCACCTTACCGGCCAGTTCCTGAATATCGTCCACAATCAACACATCAATCATCTGATAAAAATTCAGAAAATCGTTCATCGTATTGCTGCGAATCGCCTCCATGTACTGCGTCATGAACTTATTGGTGCTCACGTAAAGGACCGTCTTTTCAGGAAAACTGGTTTTCACCTCAATACCAATGGCCTGCGCCAAATGCGTTTTGCCCAAACCGGAGCCCCCGTACAAAAAGAGGGGATTAAAAGCCGTTTTACCGGGGTTTTTGGCAACGGCCTGACTGGCAGAGCGGGCCAGGCGATTGCAATCGCCCTCTACAAAATTATCAAAAGTATAGGCCGAATTCAGCTGAGGATCAACGTTCAGCTTCTTGATGCCGGGAATAACAAAGGGATTTTTAATGCCTTTCTGATCCTGACCACCCGTTCCCGAAACAGCACGGTTCCGAAGGTCGGTCTTGTTGGCGGTAGGAAAATTCACAGAAAAATCGCCGGCAGCAGGCTTGCGCCCCTTTTCCATCACCACACTGTACTCCAGACGCGCCTGCTCTCCCACATATTTACGCAGGGCGGCACGCAAATGATCAATGTACTGTTCTTCGATGATTTCATAGAAATACAAACTGGGTACCTGGATGGTCAAAACCACCTGCTCCAATTTCAGTGGAACAATGGGTTCGAACCAGGTTTGAAAAGCCATAGGGTCAATGGCTTTTTGAATAAAATCGAGGCAGAGCCGCCAGACTTCTTCGTGATCCAGTTTCATTTTTAAGTTCTTTATAATCAGCTGGTTACGTTTTGAACAGCGACACGTAGACAGGCTTTGCCTTGCCGCAATCTGCTCATTTTCTCCCCTGCTGATAGGCTGTTTGTAATCTAGTATTTGATGGTCGGGAATCCGACAATGACAAAATTTGTGAAAAAATTCTGTATAAAAAAATGGCGGGATGCTTGCAAATGTCCCACCGCAAACAACCCGCTATATTTCAATGACTTAAGATTAAAACCGACAAGTATTTGTAGTCCAAACACTTAATGCTTATCCAAAACTTTCACTCCTTCCCTTAAAGCCCCTGTCATCAAAGTCCTTGCACCCGAATTCAAAAAAAAATAATTTTTTTTTGACCCTCATTTTAGGCCGGTCGCCAACCAAAATTCAACCTTATTCCACCTTTCGCAGAGCCCGCTTGAGCGACACTGCTTCCCCATCTTCCAAAGGGTAGACTTCGGCCGCAGGAAAGTCTTCCAACAAACTCCGACGCAATTCTTCTGCCTGCTGATACGAAGTCGTTTCACCCACCAAATAAAGATAGCTCTTCTCACCCTGTATTTCTTCCACCAACAAACCAGGTCCTACTGCCTGATTACGTATAGCAAGCGGTTCAGCCGACTCGGCCAGCTTCACACGAAAAACGAGGCCCTTTTCCGCAGCGCGACTGCTCTCATCGGTAATATAAACCTTACGGCCAAAGTTAATGGCCGAGAAACTCAGGTACCGCGAAGGATTTTGACGTACATCCACCACCAGACGATCCATATTGGCCACCGCATCGTTCATATTCAGATACAGGGTTTCATCGCGCATAAGCTGCCCCAAAGAACCCTCTCCTTCGTTAAGTGCGCTCAGGAGACTGTCGGCCTTGTTTCCAATAGCACCCAAAGGCAATTGCCCCAATTCCTCACTGAAGGCCGCCAGATTTTCCAGACTTGTTCCTACATTGTCGCCCTGCTGTTGCAGCACCTCCGTAAAGTTCTCGAGGTTAGACAAGCTCCGGTTAATGCTCCCCCCATCGGCCAGTGCCTGATTAATAGCCCCGGTGGTGCGTTGTAAGTTATACATACTCGCATTAAAGTCCTTCACCGCCTGCTCCAGTCCCGCCTTGTTTTCGTCGGTAAAAAGCACCGAAACACCCGCCAATACCGTATCCATGCGGGCCATCAGAAGTTCCGCCTTCTCCTTAAGCGGTATAATCTCCTCGGTCACCTGATCCTTTAAATCACTGGCTGTCCCCGATTTGATCCGACTGCCCGAACTCAGCACTTCACTGTCCTTCCCGGGCATTATTTGAATGGCCTTACTGCCCAAAAGGTCGGTACTGTAAATCTGCGCCACCGCATCCACCGCAACCGGCAAGGCCCGCTGAACACCAAAAGTAACCGCAAAAGCGCCGGGCTCCTCCTCACTCAGCGAAATATCATAAATACTACCCACCTTATAACCCCGGTAAAACACGGGGCCTCCCTCGTTCAACCCTTCCACACTGGAATAAACACCATAATACGTGTTGCCCGAGTTAAAAATATTGGACCCCCGCAAAAAGTTATAGCCCCAAAACAAAAAAACCAGGGCCACAATCACCAGCAACCCAATCTTAACTTCTTTCCTAATTTGCATACCTATATAATTATATACTCAGTTTTCACCTTCAGCGGACCGACGAAACCGGAACACGCTCCCCATTTTCAAAAGCAATAATAAAACTGTCGGGCACCTTCCGCCGAACCTCTTCGAGCAAAACGCTGATTTCCTCGTACGAAGGCGACCGACCCGTGGTATATTTAAACCATTCTCCCTCACGGTACACATCTATTTGGGGGAAGAGGCTATAGGGCCCCTTGCCCTTTTCAATTTCGCGACTTGCCGAAGCAACTTGAATGCGGAATTCGATGTCCTTACCGTGCTGTGTCGCTTCGGGCGCCACAGCCTCACCCTTATCCTCCACCTCCTGCAAGTCCTGAGACCCTGCTGCAGTAAGCGGTTCCACCTCAGGCACCTCAGCCATCTGTAAGTGGTTGCGTACCTCAAAGCGTTCCTTATAATCACGAATGGCCCGAAAGATGGCTGAAGCCAGGTACACCTGTCCCTCCTCCGATGCCATAAAGCGCTCCTCATTGCGGTTACTCATAAAGCCCAATTCCACCAGTACCCCGGGCATAGAAGTCTTACGCAGCACCAAAAAACCAGCCTGCTTCACCCCTCTGTTGCGCCGGCCAACCCGCTGCTCAAACTGATTCTGAATAATCGAAGCAGCAGAAATGCTTTGGTCAAGGTAAACATTCTGCATCAATTCAAAAATGATGTACGACTCCGGGGAGTTGGGATCAAAGCCCTCGTATTTGGTGCTGTAATCATCCTCCAGAATAATCACCGAGTTTTCTTTCTTCGCTACTTCGAGGTTCTCCTGCGAACGGTGCAAACCCAGCACAAAAGTCTCCGCACCATAAATACGCGGATTACTGATGGCGTTGGCGTGAATGGAGACAAAAAGGTCGGCCTTGGCCCTATTGGCTATTTCGGCCCTTTCGTCGAGTGGCACAAAAACATCATTGGTACGGGTATAAACCACATTCAGCTCCGGCAGCTCGCGCTTCAGATATTCGCCAACTTTCAAGGCCACCGCCAATACAATGTCCTTTTCCTTATTATCTGCACCGATGGCACCAGGGTCGCGTCCACCGTGACCGGCATCGAGCACCACGGTGCGAAACCGCGCCTCATTTTTCTCCTGCGCCACCAAAGGCGTCAGCACATAAAACAACAACAACAGTCCGGTACTAAAAATGCGCATATTCCTGAACTTTGGCATAAGTATTGATAATGGCTCCGGGGCTTATCCACCACAAATCCTGCCAAAATTAAGAAATATCTGAGACAAATACCTAAAGACCGAATTTTACCTTATTTTTGTGGCACATCAATTCAAAGCGAGCAGTACCTTGACGAATATAAGACGACGGAAAACCACGGCGCTACTCACCAGGCCCTTATTTTGGGTGATGGCGATTTTGGTGTGGTGTGCGGCAGGAAACACGGCAGGGCAGTCCGCCCCTACAGGGACCAGCACCCAGGCAGCAGCCGACAGTCTGCAGGAAACCCTGACTCCTTTGCCCTTCCAAGGCCGTGCAGCTGGCGACAGCGTAGCTGAGCGCAGTTCTCCCCCGGACTTGGGTCCGGACAGCCTCCCCGAACATGACCACGACCACGAGAACGAAGATCCTGAGCAACAGACGACCGCCGACAGCACCCGCACAAAAAAAGGCTCAGCCCTGCTCGATGCCGAAGTGCAGTACAGCTCCGAAGACTCCACCCTGTTCGACAAAGGCAAGGTTTATCTTTTTGGCAATGCCCGCGTCAGTTACCAGGATGTGGAACTCACCGCCCATTACATTGAGCTGGACATCGACAGCAGTCTGGCCTATGCCCACGGCACCGTCGATTCATTAGGCGTGGAACAAGGTCTGCCGGTATTTAAGGACAAAAGTGGGGAGTACACCATGCGGCGGATGCGTTACAACTTCGAAACCGAAAAAGCCATCATTGAACACGTAGTGACCACCCAGGGCGAAGGCTTTGTGGTAAGCGACCGCGCCAAGAAAAACGCCGACAATACCTATTTTTTGCAGGATGGGCGCTACACCACCTGCGACCACCACGACTGTCCCCACTTTTACATCAACATGACCAAGGCCAAAGTTATGCCGGGCGACAAAATTGTGGCTGGTCCGGCCTATCTCGTCCTCGAAGATGTTAAGATTTTCCCGCTGTTCATTCCTTTTGCCTTTGTACCCACAACCAGCTCTTACAGCTCGGGGATTTTAATGCCCTCCTATGGAGAAGAAAGCAACCGGGGCTTTTTCCTGCGCGACGGGGGCTATTACTGGGCAGCCAGCGACATTTTTGATTTGGCCCTGACGGGCGACATTTACGCCAACGGCTCCTGGGGCGTACGTGCCAGCTCCAACTACCGCAAGCGCTATAAGTACAGCGGAAGTTTCAACGCCCAGCGCATCACCAACCTGACCAGCGAAAGAGACCTGCCCGATTTCAGCAAGAGCAACGACTTCTCACTCACTTGGTCGCACCGTCAGGACGCCAAAGCCAATCCCCTGCAAAACTTTTCGGCCAGCGTCAACTACTCCACCAGCTCGTTCGACCGCAACAACGTGGGCAGCATCATCAATCCCGAAATTTTGGCCACCAACACCAAGCGCTCGAGCATCTCCTATTCGCGCCAGTTTCCGGGTACCCCTTTTAACCTCTCGGCCAACGCCCTGCACTCGCAAAACAGCCGGGACACCACCATCAACTTAACGCTGCCCGACCTAACGGTAACCATGAACCGGATCTACCCGTTCAAAAGAAAAAACCGCATAGGTCGTGAAAAATGGTACGAAACGCTCAGCATGAGCTACACGGGTAACTTTAAAAACGACATTCACACCAAGGAAAGTGATTTAAGCTTCGGTCGCAATGCGCTGGCCAACGACTGGCGCAACGGTGCCCGCCACAGCATTCCCCTTTCCATGAACCTCAAACTCTTCAATTTTTTCACCCTTACGCCCAACTTCAATTACAACGAACGCTGGTATTTTAAATCGATCGAAAAAGACTACGACGAAGAGCAGGGCCGGGTAGTGGTCAGCGATACCATTCAAGGTTTCAACCGGGCATACGAATACAGCATGGGCGTGAGCACCAGCACCAAGGTTTATACCTTTTTCAGACCCAGCCGGGCTTTGTTTGGCGACAAGATTGACGCCATACGCCACGTGATGACCCCCAGTGTAAGTTTCAGTTACAGCCCCGATTTCGGCGCTGAAAAATACGGCTATTACGATTGGGTGGAGTACTACAACGAAACCAGCGACCGCATTGAACGGCACGACTACAGCCGCTTCGAAGGCTCCCTCTACGGAGCCCCCAGTCGTGGAGAATCCGGCTCCCTGGGCTTTGGTCTGGGCAACCAGGTAGAGATGAAGGTGAGGAGTGACCGCGACTCTACCGGCTTCAGAAAAATCCCCATTTTGGAATCGCTCAACTTCAGTTCTTCGTACAACTTTTTGGCCGACGAATTTAAGATGACACCCATCAGCATGAGTGGTCGCACCAAAGTATTGGGGACCAACATCAGCTTCGGTGCCCGTTTCGACCCCTACGCCCTGGATACCTCCTACAATGCCGCCGGCTCAAGAGTGGTAACGCGGGTCGACCGCTTCGAATTGACCGAGAACAAACGCCTGGCCCGTTTGGACAACGCCAACCTCAGCTTTGGCTACAGTTTTGGTTCGGATACTTTCAAAAAGAAGAAGGGTGAAGAAGAGGCGGAAGAGGAAGTACCCCCGGTGGATGAAGAGGAAGACAATCCTTTTCTGGATCCGATGAACGATGTCATGGACGACCGAGATCCGATGAATGAAGAACCCCTGCGCGAGATTGAAGAAGGGGACGACGGCTACGTAAAATTTGACATTCCCTGGAACATCTCCCTCAACTACAATATGCGTCTGGTGCCCGACCAGACCAATTTCAGCGAAGACCGTATGGCTTATGGCCATAAGGTGACGGCCGACATTGGCCTTTCGGGACGCATTTCCCTTACGCAAAAGTGGGATTTGAACATGAGTACCGGCTACAACCTTGAGCGTGGTGAAATTGCCCATACCAACCTGCGGGTAAATCGTAACCTGCACTGCTGGAACATGAGCTTCAACATTTCTCCCTTTGGTCAGTACAAATCCTTCTTTTTCTCCATTGCCATCAACAGCAGCCTGCTGCGCGACCTCAAATACGAGAAAAGGAGTCACCCCCGCGACAACCCAGGCTGGTTTTAATTTAAAACTTAAACACCATGCGTAAAGTCATCAGTACTGCAGCTGCTCCGGCAGCCATCGGCCCCTACAGTCAGGCCATCGAAGCCAACGGTTTTCTCTACATTTCGGGACAGGTACCCCTTGACCCCGCTACCGGTCAACTCGTAGCAGGCGGCATTGCCGAGCAAACCCGGCAGGTTATGAAAAACATCGGTGCCATTCTCGAATCCGCCGGCTACACTTACGCCAACATCGTTAAAACCACCTGCCTGCTGTCGACCATGGACCACTTCAAGGCCATGAACGAGGTTTATGCCACCTTCTTTCCCGAGAACCCTCCGGCCCGTGCCGCCTTCGCCGTACAGGGCCTCCCCCTCTCCGCCCTCATCGAAATCGAGGTCATCGCCAGCCGTTAGGCTGGCGCATAAGGCCACCCAGGACTGAAGTCCTGGGCAATGATTGGGACAGGTCGGAGTGCCCTAAAGGGCACGTATAAAAAAGGGGACTGAAGTCCCCTCGAGGCTACGCCTCGATCTGTCTGGTCATAACCATCTCCTTCTTTGACGCCCCACAGCCCGGGGCACGGGTGCCCCGAGGCCGCGGGTTTCAACCCGCTTTCCAGAACAGCCCGTAGGGCTGACCTATCCCTCCCAATCATAACCCAGGGTTTCAACCCTGGGGGTTGGGGTGGCCACACGGGGCCGCACGGGGCCGCACGGGGCCACACGTGGCAGCACGTGGCCGCACGTGGCAGCGCCCACCCCAACCTAGGCCCCCAAAAAAAAGCGCCCCCATCGGGGCGCTCTCTTCTGTTTGTTTGAAAAACGTAGTATGTTATAAACTTCTTTATTCAGCTACAACCTCAAAGTCGATGCTTACTTTCACATCGCGGTGCAGTTTAACGGTAGCGGTATAGCTGCCCAGTTCTTTAACTGCATCTTTAATAACGATGTTCTTGCGCTCAATTTTGAAACCGTCTTTTTCCAGAGCTTCGGCAATCTGAATGTTGTTCACCGAACCAAAGATTTTACCGGTTGAGCTGGCCTTAGCACCAATGGTCAGCTTCTTGCCTTCCAACTGAGTAGCTACTGCAGCAGCTTCCTGACGCATTTTCTCTTCCTTGTGCGCACGCTGCTTTTGGTTTTCAGCATGTACTTTACGGGCGGAGGCCGTGGCCAAAACTGCAATTCCCTGAGGAATCAGGTAGTTTCTGCCATAACCGGGCTTCACCTTAACGATATCGTCCTTGTGACCCAAATTAGTCACATCTTCTTTCAAGATAATTTCCATCATGGTCTATTCCCTCCTTAATTTATTTCATCAAATCGGTTACATAAGGCAACAAGGCCAAATGACGGGCTCTCTTAATTGCCTGAGCCACTTTACGCTGATACTTCAAAGAGGTACCGGTCAGTCGACGGGGCAAAATTTTTCCCTGCTCGTTCAAAAACTTCTTCAAGAACTCAGGATCTTTGTAATCCACGTACTTGATTTTGTTTTTCTTGAAGCGGCAGTACTTTTTCTTTTTAATCTCTACCGACGGAGGAGTAAGATATCTGATTTCGCTTTGATTCTGTGCCATGGCTTAGTTCTCCTTTTTTTCTTTTTTGTTGGTTCTTCTTTTCTCACTGTACTGAAGCGCGTATTTGTCCAATTTGAAGGTCAGGAAGCGAATCACTCGCTCGTCGCGACGATACATTACTTCCAGCTTCTCAATGAACGAAGGCTCAGCTTTGAACTCCAGCAGGTTGTAAAAACCGGTTGACTTTTTCTGAATCGGATAAGCCAGTTTGCGGAGGCCCCAATTCTCTTCATTGACGATCTCGCCTCCACTCTCCAGGATCAAGTTCCTGAACTTTTCTACCGTCTCCTTCATCTGAACATCAGACAAAACGGGAGTTAAAATGAAAACGGTTTCATAACTGTTCAACATAGAAACTAGTTTTTAATTATAAAAATGTAAATAGCGCCGCAAAAGTAGCACAAATTTTCCGAACAAACAACAGGCATAAGCCCTGTCTTTCACTTCACTTATTCACTAAGCGCTCAAAGGGTCTGAGTGGAAGTCCCCATACATTATAAAGGCGTCCCGGCGGATTATCAAACCAGTTGTAGCGGACGCTGCAAGGCCGCGGCACCCGGGGCGACTCCAGGCGGAGCTGCGCCCCACTGCGCTGCACGCTGGCTGTATGGTAACAGCCATCGGCCCCGGCCAGCTCAAAACCCTCTAGCCTGTCCTCCGGCCTTACCAAAGAACACGCAGATGCTGGCGTCCCCATGCCCTCCAGAGTCAGCTCTACCACCGAACCCTGCACTTCCAATGTGCCTGGTCGCGGTCCACCGGCCTGCAACTCCTCGCCATACAACAATTCTCGCATCTGCAACAACATACGACGGGCCACCTCTTGCTTATTGAGGGGGTGAATGTTATGGGGATTACCGACATCGGTACTGACCACCATTCCGGCAGCGGGCAAGTGCAGAGCGCGTTCCTGGGCGGCCCTCAGGGGCGCCCAGCTGCTCTCGTCAGGCTCTTCCTGTTCAGGCAGGAAGTTGGCCAGTTGCACAAAAACAAAGGGCAGATCGTCCTTCCCAAACAAGGTCCTCCATTGGCTGATGAGCAAGGGAAACAGCTCGGCATAAGCCTCAGGCGACGCCACATTGTCCTCCCCCTGATACCATAAAAATCCGGCCAGCCCGTAAGGCACCAGGGGAGCTATCATTCCATTGTACAAAAAGGCAGGGTAACGATGGTAATTTCGTATCAGTGGCAGACTCGGCTCCAAATCTTCCCGATATTTCCAACGACCACTCAGGGCCAGGGAACCGCTGTTGCCCCGGAGCTGCATGGGACCGTGGCGGGGTGAAAAACCGCCGCCTCCCCACAAAAAGGCCATGCGGACGGTCAGCAAATTTTTTCCGGGAAGCAAAAATTCCGGGGGCAGTGTGTAACGGTGTTGCTCCTCAGCATTCCACACATTGCGTGCCAGCAGGTGACCATTAACAAATACGCTGTAGTTCAGCTCCGGGCGCCCCAACTCCAATTCCAGCGAATCGCTCAGCAAGGACTCCGGCAACACAAAAGTCTTCCGCAACCAAACGATGCCTTCATAGGCGTCCCGGTCCCAATCCGCCATTGTTACAGGCATTTCCACTTCCTCCCAGTGGCTGTCGTCGTAATCCGGAGCACTCAAACGGGCTTCCAGCTGAGTCGGCTCTTGGTAAACCAGTTCCCAAAAGCGGAGGAGGTCCAGACTGTCTTGTTTAAAATGCGCAACGGTGATGCTGTCGGCAGCCTGAGCTGCGGGGGCCGACCACGAATTGGCTAACAGGGCCTCACGGGGCATCCAGGCTTCGACCGGTGTGCCTCCCCAGGTGGCCTGCAATATACCTACCGGAATATTCTTAAGCCTATGCAAATCCCGCGCAAAAAAGTAAGCCAAAGCAGAAAACTCCGCCACTGTGGCGGGAGAGCCTACTTGCCATTGGCCCCCTGCCACATCCTCCTGCACGGCGGGTTGCTTGTTGTGGGGCACTTTAAAAAAACGGACTAAAGGGAAATGGGCGGCGGCGATTTCTTCCTGACCATGGAGGGCTTGCTGTACCTGCCACTCCATATTCGATTGACCGCCTGCCAAAAACACCTCCCCAAACCAGACGTCCTCCAGCAGCAGCGTGTCCTGTTGTGCCCTGACTTCGAGCCGGAAGGGCCCCCCTGCAGCCCGGGCCTGTAATTTCACCCGCCAGCTGCCGTCGTCGGCAGCCGGCACTGCTGTCTGCTCCAGAAGCAAATCCTCCTTGTATAAAGCAATTCGCACCTCCGTTCCCGGCATGGCCCTGCCCCACAATGGCACTGCCATGTTGCGCTGCAGCACCATGTGGGTTCCAAACACTTTGGGCATCCAAAGGGGGCACGGATCAGCTGCAGTCGCCACAAAGCCCAACAACCAGCTGAGCGCAAGCAGCAGCATCGGCATCTGCCCCATGAACTTTCGTCTGTTACACATCTTTTATAATCTTTAGTCCTACCCGCCAGAAGCCTCTTTAAAACCACCAAACGGGAATCGTAATTTTTACTAATTTTACCGGAGCGACACCCCGGCCAGGGATTTTATAAAAATACACAAAATGCCTGGCTGCAGCGCGTGTTGCGCAACAAAAAGCATTTTCACAAGCGCAAAAAACCTTAGGTATGGAAAAACTCTCGGGCATTGTACAAAGGGTCACCTACCACAACAGCGAAAACGGCTGGTCGGTACTCCGGGTGAGTCCCCTCGACAAGCCCTACGAGCTGAAAACCGTAACGGTACACCAGGCCAATGTTTTTGCGGGAGCCACCATGGAATTTGAGGGCGAATGGGTGCAGCATCCCAAATACGGCGAACAATTCAAATCGAGCATTACCACCGAACGCAAACCGGCCAGCGCTTCGGCACTGGAAAAGTATCTGGGGTCGGGACTCATTTATGGGGTGGGACCCAAAATTGCGCGGCGCATAGTCAAACATTTCGGAAAGGATACCCTGGAGGTGTTCGAAAACAACATGGAGCGCCTGAAAGAGGTGAGCGGCATTGCCCAGACCAAGCTCGAGCAGATTGAGGCTTCGTGGACCGAGCACCGGGAGATCAGAAATGTGATGTTGTTTTTGCAGGAGTATGGGGTAAGCACCCTCTTTGCGGTGAAGATTTTCAAGACCTATGGCAATGACGCCATTGCCATAGTCAAAAACAACCCCTACCAGTTGGCCAAAGACATCTACGGCATTGGCTTTTTCTCAGCCGATAAAATTGCGCTGAGCATGGGCATGGAAAAAGACAGCGAGCAACGTTTGCGTGCAGCCGTGGCCCACGTGCTATCGGCTGCGCGGGAACAGGGACATTGCTACCTCGAGCTGGAAAACATCTTAACGGAGGTGGAGGCTTTACTTAAGGAGGAGCATGGCGGGCGACTGGTGGGACTGGTGGCGCTGATGGAGCAGGAGCAGGATTTAAAGGTGCGGTGGCGCAGGGAGGCGGATACTACGGAGCCGGTGAAATGTTATTATTCCAAATCGCTGTATTACGATGAGCAGGAAACGGCGGCCTGCATCTCTGCCTTTTTGCAGCGCAAGGTGAATGTAGACCAGCAGCGGGTACACGACTGGCTGCAGCGCTTTAACCAACAGCAGTCGTACCCCCTGAGTGAAGAACAGTTTGCAGCGGTGGCGGGCATTTGTGGACAGTCGTTTTCGATATTGACGGGGGGACCGGGATGTGGAAAGACGACGACGACGAGGGCGCTGGTGCGTCTCTTGCAGGCTATGAAAAAGCACATTACGCTGGCGGCACCTACAGGCAGAGCCGCCCAGCGCATGGGCGAAGTCATTGGTCGCGAGGCCCAGACCATTCACCGCCTGCTGGTGTGGCAGCCCCACAGCGGACAATTCAAAAAGAACAGAGAGGAGCCTTTGGCGACCGACTTCGTGATCATCGACGAGTGTTCCATGCTGGACATTTCCATTGCGGCCTCCCTGCTGCAGGCCATTCCCCCCACGGCCCAGGTACTGTTCATTGGCGACCCCAACCAGTTGCCGTCGGTGGGCCCCGGCAACGTGCTTAAGGACCTGATCGAAGGGGGTCAGGTGCCCTGCTACCACCTGCGGAAGGTGTTCCGTCAGGCCAGTGAGAGTCACATCATAAAATTTGCCCACCAAATGATTCAACGGCGCATCCCGCCCATCGAATCGCCCCTGCATGTGCCCGACATCTGGGAGAAAAAGGTCGATTGCCTTTTCATCGACTCCGAGGAGGCCACCAAAGAGCAGTCGCTCTTCATTCAAAAAATACGCGGTGCCATGCGCTACGTCATCGACAGTCAGGGCCAGGCTTTTGTCAGAGAACAAGGCCCGGAAGGCGCGAGTGAACAATACAAGTCGGTGGTCCAGGAAGACGACATCTACATTGCCGACACCAGCGAGGCCGAAATTGAAGAACTGCGCAAAACGGGCGCCCGCTCCTATGTCTTCAACATTCCCCGGCACTTTATTCAGGCCGACCTGTCGGCCCTCCTGAAATCAAAAAGCGATGCCGAGGCCCTCCGCAACCTGGTACAGGGCATCCATCCGTGGTCGAGTCTCCACTACGGCCTTACCGCTGCCGAAATGGTGGTGCACCTCTACGTCAAAACCCTGAAAGAAAAAATGGGCACCGGCACCGAAGTCCAGGTGCTGACCCCAATGACCGTAGGCAGCATGGGCACACGCAACCTGAATCTGTTGCTGCAACAAGCCGCCAATCCCGCCCGCATTGACCAACCCGAGGTGCAGGTAGGCGACCGGCTGTTCCGAAAGGACGACCGGGTAATTCAGCGGCGAAACAATTACGACCTGGAGGTGTTTAATGGAGACATCGGTCGCATTTCGGCCATCGACAACCAGTCCATGACCCTCGAAGTGAGTTTTCCCTCCGCGACCGATACCCGTCGCGTACAGTACCGAAAGGAAGACTTGCTGGATTTGGACCTGGCCTACGCCATAACCATTCATAAGTCGCAGGGCAGTGAGTTCGATGCCGTAATCCTACCGGTGGTGATGCAGCACTTTAATATGCTGTTTCAAAACCTGATTTACACCGGCCTTACCCGCGCCAAAAAAATGGCTCTTTTTGTCGGCAGCCGAAAGGCCCTGGGTATTTCCATAAAAAACATCGATATGCGCACACGAAAAACCATGCTGAAAACACTGGTGGGGACAGGCATCCCAAAAATTTAGAACACCCACCTCCCTATCCCCAAAAACAATCTCCTTTCAACAGCACTTTTCAAAATTTGATAAATGAGCAACAGCAAAAAAATTTCCTATTCCCTTTTAGAACTTGCCGTGGCGGCAGAAGGCGAAAACATGACAAGTACCCTGAAAAACGTCCTGGCCCTGGCCCGGGAAGCCGAAGACTGCGGCTACCGCCGCATCTGGCTGGCCGAGCACCACAATGCCGAACACATTGGCAGCAGTGCCACCTCCGTTCTGATGGGCTATGTGGCAGGCAATACCCAACGCATAAGCGTGGGCTCGGGCGGCGTCATGCTCCCCAACCACTCGCCCCTGATCATTGCCGAACAATTCGGCACCCTGGCCCAACTGTATCCGGGACGCATTGAACTGGGACTGGGTAGGGCACCGGGAACCGATCCGCAAACGGCCCAGGCCATCCGTTCCGACTTTATGCAAGCCGCCCACTCCTTTCCCGCCGAAGTCGCCAAAATACAAGCCTACTTCTCGCCCTACAACAAAGAAGCCAAAGTGCGGGCCCCCATTGCCGAAGGCACAGAGGTGCCCCTCTACATCCTGGGCTCGAGTACCGACAGCGCCCACCTGGCCGCAGCAAAGGGCCTCCCCTACGCCTTTGCCAGTCACTTTGCCTCCACCCATCTTCTCCCCGCCCTAAAAATTTACCGCGACGAGTTTCAAGCCTCCGAACAACTGTCTGCCCCCTACACCATGGCCGGGGTAAACATTTGCGTGGCCGACAGCGACGAAGAAGCTGAAGCCCTCTTCACCAGCATCATTCGCATGTTTGTGGGCGTAATAACCGGAGCCCGCACCCCCTTGCAGGCACCAAGCGCAATGACCAACGAGTTGCGCGACCTGCTGCAGCATCCCACCCTGCACCAAATGCTCAAATACTCCTTTGTAGGCAGCAAATCCACCGTTAAAAAACAAGTGCTCGACTTTCTCGCCCAAACCCAGGTCAACGAGCTCATCGTCACCACCCCCCTCTACGCCCTCCAGGCCCGAAAGACCAGCATCCGCCTCTTTTCCGAAATCATGCACGAAATCAACAACGACCAATAAAAAAACCGGAGGCACAGGCCCCCGGTTCCGGACTAAAACCGGTGTTCTCGTCCAACTATTTTTCCAAAGACTTAAATGAAAACCCTGAAGCGCGGTCTGCACTGGCTTCATAAAATCCATCATCGCTAAAGTCGAAGTAGCTGAGCTTACCTTCATAGTGAATGACTACAACCTCTTCCTCTTCAGTTAAGCCTGCAAATTCGATAATGTACTTATCTCCTTCCTTCTCCAGGCTGAGAGTTCCATACATTTCACCTTCTACCCAAGGCCTATCCTCTATATCTACCTCGTCATTATCCCAAGCCTCATAAAACTCTTCGGCAGTTTCCAAATCAATATTCAAGGCGTAAACGGAAGATACATATATCATAGTCTCTGGCTCTAACCAGCTTCCTGAAGTGTATTCACCTGCATCCAAATCGCCTTCAGTCCCCGTATAAAGCTCAAAAGCGACATAATTGCCCTTCCCATAATACTCCTCCATTTCGCTGTTGTAGCGAATACCGGAGGAATGCAACACCAAATCAAGGTTAAAAATACCCTCCTCGCCAATGTTCCCATAATCTTCTAACAGGCCGCCATTAAGCGCATAGGTTTTCTCACCGATCTTAACAAAATTCGGCGATTCATCGTCGTCATCATCACTACAAGACGCAAAGCCCAGACCCAAGACTAAAACAAGGGACAAAAGTTTCCAAAGATTTTTCATAAAAATAAAGGTTAAAATTTATATGTAAAACAAAAAATATACGTCAAAATAACCCGAAAGGTTTCACCGGCCCCACTCCGGAAGGGAAGTAGTGCAAGACAACGGCCTACAAAAAAGGCCGTAAGTGAACAAAGAAACGCAGCGTAACAAGCACAACCCCACTCCGGAAGGGAAGTAGTGCAAGACAACGGCCTACAAAAAATTTTGTAATGAACAAGGATGCGTAACGTAGCAAGCACGGCACCACTCTGGAAGGGAAGTGGTGCAAGATGGCGACCTACAGAAAACACCGTAAGTGAACAAAGAAGTGAAACGTCAAAAACATCGCTGTTTGAGCCGCAGGCGAGTTCGATGTTTTTAGTGAAACGACTGCAGTGAACAGGTGTTTTATGTCAGGCGCAAAATTGCACCACGACCACCCGAGTTCCGTGCTTGTAGTGAAGCATCCGTAGTGAATAGAAATTTTATGTCAGACGCAAGATTGCACCACGACCACCCGAGTTCGATGCTTGTAGCGGAGAGACTGAAGTGAACAGGAAACAGACAGCAGCGCAGAACAGCTGCATCAAGCCAGACTCTGGAAGGGAAGTAGTGCAAGACATCGACCTACAGAAAACAACTCGTCAGAGCGCAGATGCCTGCTGTTAAGCCTCTGATTATTTCCGATTAAGAACCATTGAGAAAGACGCGTAAAAATTCTTGCTGTTTGAGCCGAAGGCGAGTTCAAGAATTTTAGCGACTTGAGCGATGGTTCCGGAAATAAGCAGTAGCGCAAACAGCAGGCATCAAGCGAAATGAACAGCTGTTTTCTGTCAGCCGCAAGACGACACTACACCTCCCCAAAATACTTCATAAACTGCACCCGCTCAAACAACTCCGGATTCTCCGGCATCATAGCCCGGCCATAGGCCCTGAGCGCCGCCATATCCTGAAGGCCCTTCTTATCCATCCACCGATCCAAACCATGCTGCAAATCCAGTAAATAATCCGGTCCGTTCTTATACACCGAAGAAACCACCTGAATGGCAGCAGCACCCGCCACCAACATCTTCAGCGCAGTATCGGCCGTATGCACCCCGTTGCTGGCCGCCAAATCGAGCGCCACCTTCGGCGACAAAATAGAAACCCAACGCAAAGGCCAGGTGTAGTCGTTCGGATTCGAGTAAACCTGTCCCCCCACAACCCGATTGTTCTCCAAATCGATATCGGGCTGGTAAAAACGATTGAACAAAACCAGTCCCTTGACCCCCAACTGCGCATAACGCTGCGCGGTGTAAGCCACATCGGTGGTGTAGGCACTCATTTTCACGGAGACCGGGATGCGTACATGCTTCATCACCTTCTCAACAATGCGCTCATTGCCCTCCGCAATTTCAGCAGCACTCACCTCCAGAGACGAAGGCAAACGATAGATGTTCAGCTCCAAAGCATCGGCACCGGCCTCCTGCAATTTGGCGGCATAAGCAAACCACTCGCCCACCGAGCGACAGTGAATGCTGGCGATCACCTTCAGATCGAAATCGGCCTTTACGCGTCGAATCAATTCCGTGGTTTTGCTCAACACGTCGGCCTTAATCTGATAGTCGAGATAGTCCAGAAAATCGAGGTTGTTGTCTTGAGGCCCCAGTTGATTCTTGAGCGCCTCACGAAATTCCATTTGGATTTCCTCCTCAAAAATGGATTTCAACACCACCGCAGCAGCGCCGTTTTTTGCCAGTCGGGCAATGCCCTCATAAGTAGCCGTTAAACCAGAACTCCCCACAATAAAAGGATTTTTAAGTTCCAGTCCGAGATATGTCGTTGATAAATTAGCCATAACAAAAGGATTTTGGTTGTTGGTAGATCAGCGGGCGTTTTGCAGATGTTGGTGCATGCCGGCGGCAGCCTTGCGGCCGTCGCCCATTGCCAGAATTACGGTAGCGCCACCACGTACAATGTCGCCGCCCGCAAAAATGTCGGGAATGGAGCTTTGCAGGGTTTCGGGATCCACCTCAATGGTTCCCCAGCGGCTCACCTTCAAGTCGGGGAGCGACTGCGGAATAAGGGGATTGGGCGAAACGCCCACACTCACCACCACGGTATCGGCATCGATCAGATACTCCGAGCCTTCAACGGGTTGTGGCGAACGGCGTCCGCTGGCATCGGGTTCGCCCAACTCCATTTTCTGGAGACGGATCTGTTTCACCTTGCCTTTGTCGTCGCCCAAATACTCAATGGGATTATTGAGGGTCAAAAACTCCACGCCTTCTTCCTGGGCGTGCTTTACTTCCTCTACCCGGGCGGGCATTTCTTCCAGCGAACGGCGGTAAATGATGGTGGCCTTTTCGGCCCCCAGACGCAGGGCGGTACGCACGGAGTCCATGGCGGTATTGCCACCACCAATCACCGCTACACGCTTGCCACGCATCACGGGGGTATCCATACCCTGACGAGAGGCGCCCATCAGGTTCACGCGGGTGAGGTACTCGTTGGAGCTCAATATGCCCACCAGGTTTTCACCGGGGATGTTCATGAAACGGGGCAGACCGGCGCCGCTGCTGACGAAGAAACCCTTGAAACCTTCCTCGCGCAAATCGTCGATGGTGGCGGTTTTACCCACAATGAAGTTGGTCTCGAATTGCACCCCCATTTTACGGAGACTCTCAATTTCTACGTCCACCATTTTGTTGGGCAGGCGAAACTCGGGGATGCCGTATTTCAATACACCACCAATCTCGTGCAGGGCTTCGAGTATGTGCACCTCATAACCCAACTTAGCCATATCTCCCGCAAAAGCCAGTCCGGCCGGACCCGAGCCCACTACGGCAATCTTCATGCCGTTGGCGGGGGCTACTTCCGGTATGGAAATGGCGCCGCTGTTCTGCTCATAATCGGCCGCAAAGCGCTCCAGGTAGCCAATGGCTACGGGCTCAGCATTTAGTTTAATGGTGTAAAAACAGTTGGCTTCGCACTGCTTTTCCTGGGGACAAACCCGTCCGCATACGGCGGGCAAGGCGTTGGTTTCTTTGAGGGTACGGGCGGCCTCTAAAAACTCGCCACGCTCAATATTTTTTACAAACTTGGGAATGTTGATGTTGACCGGACAGCCACTGATGCATGTGGGGTCGGGACAGTCGATGCACCGGGAGGCTTCTTTCATGGCGATGGGCGCAGTCAGTCCCGAATTAACCTCGACATAGGAACGGGCACGCTCCTGAGCAGGTGCTTCGGGCATATGAACGCGCAGCTGGGCTGTGCGTTCCTTGTTTTTCATGGTTTTACGCAGGGCTTCACGCCATTCGGCACTTCTTTCTGCTTTCAGATAGTCAGCTCTATTGTCCATACTTTACTTTTTATCAACTTGGCAGGAATACTCCTGATCGGCTTTTTGTTCTTCGTCCTTGTAGCCATTGAGGCGACTCAGCATCTCATCGAAGTCCACCTCATGGGCATCGAACTCGGGTCCGTCCACACACACAAAGCGGGTTTTCCCACCCACGGTAACGCGACAGGCGCCGCACATGCCGGTACCGTCTACCATTATGGTGTTCAGACTGGCAATGGAGGGGATGTTGTGCTTTTTGGTGGTGAGCGAAGCAAACTTCATCATGATACCGGGACCGATGATTACAGCCTGGTCTATTTTCTCCCGCTCAATGATGCTTTCCATGCCTTCGGTTATGAGGCCCTTACGCCCGTAAGAACCGTCGTCGGTCATCACCAGCACCTCATCGGAATGGGCCCTGATTTGGTCTTCGAGTATTACCAGCTCCTTGTTGCGTGCAGCAATCACCGAAATTACCCGGTTGCCGGCTGCCTTCATGGCTTCGACGATGGGCAGAAGGGGCGCAACGCCCACCCCGCCACCGCAACACAACACGGTTCCGTATTTTTTTACTTCAGTAGCATGCCCGAGGGGTCCCACCAGGTCGTGCACCATATCGCCGGGCTCCAGCGCGGTGAGTTTGCGGGAGGTCACCCCCACTTTTTGAATCACCAGGGTAATGGTGCCTCTTTGCACATCGGCCGAAGAGATGGTGAGCGGAATGCGCTCGCCTTTTTCATCGACCCTTACCATTACAAAGTGACCGGCCTTTCGGGCTTTGGCTATGCGTGGCGCCTCTATGTCGAGACCAACCACATTTTCAGAAAACTGGCGTTTGCTTACAACTTTATTCATTACAACCTGGTATTATTGATATTTTATTGCTCTGGCCGCTAAAGTTTCAGATTAACGGTCAAACACAACAAACAATGATAAATTTCACAAAACCCTGCAAAATTAAGGATTATATCACAGCAAGGCGCATGGAAAGCAGCCAATCGCCCTTATTTACAAGCAGTCTAAATAAATAGCTGCAAAGCCCCTTGGTCAAACCCCAACTAAGCCTTATTTTTGGAGCGTAAAACGATAGACAAGTCAACCAACACGCAACACATGGCCAAGAAGAACAACAAAGGCGGCATTATTTTCAGCACCAATCCCGATTTCGAATACGAGGCAGAGGAGGACGAACAGGAAACCCTGGCGCCGGCCCAACAACAACTAAAGGTCTGGCTCGATAAAAAGCAACGCAAGGGCAAGGTCGTGACACTGGTGACCGGCTTTGTGGGCAGCAGTACCGATTTGCGCGAGCTGGAAAAGCAATTGAAGAACCTTTGCGGTACGGGTGGCAGCAGCAAGGATGGGGAGATTCTGATTCAGGGCGACCACCGTGAAAAAATTCTGGCCCACCTGACGGCAAAAAATTACAAGGCCAAAAAGGCCGGGGGATGAGCGCTTTAAGCAGCCGCCCCAAAAATGCCCATTTATGGGGATTTCTCCCCTGAAATAAAAATCCCACTTTTGCTGTGTGAAAAGTTACCAGACTACATCGAAACAGGGTTTGTACCGAACAATTCGGGCAACGGCGCTTCCGCTCGGAGGCTTCCTGTTGTTGCTGCACTTTTTCATCACCCTTTCTTTTACCTTCTTTTTACATACCCATACGCTCGAAAACGGCGAAAAGGTGGTACACTCCCACCCTTTTGGGGCGACCGACCCGGATGGGGACCCGCTGCACCAGCATCCGGGCAGTGTGTATCAATTGGTGCCCGACTTCGAGCACTATCTGCAAACGGCACCGGGGGTAGATGAGGCACACTTGTCTTTTAACCGGATGCTGTACCCCGACACCCGGCACCGGCTTTGTGCCGTGCAGGTGGAACTACCGGGACTACGAGGGCCGCCCCTTTCGGCTTGATTTCCTTTATATCTTACGAATAAACAGCAGACGGATGCCCTGCGGCCCTTACCACAAAGGCCGACAAATGGGGCGTTGCGGTCCGACTGTTTGCCATTGAACCACACAACATTCATAGTTTAAAGACAATGCAAAAACATTTCATACTGACCCTTTTCCTGGGGCTGCTGGCCTTTGGTCTGCCCACCCTGGCCAACAAGCCGCCCATGATTACACTTAACGGCCATGTAAAGGCCAAGGGCGAACCACTGCCCTTTGCCTCCGTACAAATCAAATCGACCTCCATTGGAACGGCCTCCGACGCCGATGGAGATTATCAACTCGAAGTGCCCGAAGGCACGCACCAGTTGCGCATTCAGGCCCTGGGCTACAAACCGGCTGAAATCACCCTCGACGCTGCAGTTTTGGCGGCTGGGAGACTGGTGGTGGAACTGGAGGAGGACGCCCTGCGCCTGGAACAGGTGGTGGTGACGGCCGACCGCGACGCGCGTTCGCGCAAGGGATCGTCGGTTATAGTTAATGCACTGAGTAACGACTTGCTGACCAGTCTGCAGAGCACTTCGCTGAGCGAGGGACTGTCGTACTGTCCGGGACTGCGCATGGAAAACACTTGTGGCAACTGTGGATCGAACCAGTTGCGCATGAACGGACTCGATGGACCTTACTCCCAGGTGCTGATTAATGGTCGCGCGGTATTCAGCGGATTGGCCTCGGTATATGGACTGGAGTTGCTGCCGGCGAATATGATCGACCGGGTGGAGGTGGTGCGTGGCGGAGGCTCGGCGCTTTACGGCAGCAATGCCATTGCGGGGACTGTGAACGTGATTACCCGCGAGCCGGTGAGCAACCGTTACGAGGTGCAGATGCAAACGGCCATGGTGGGCGTGGGCGGGAATGCCCAACCCGACCACACGCTCCAGTTCAATACAACCCTGGCCTCAGAAAACAGCAAACACGGACTGGCCCTCTACGGCTTTCACAGACAAAGGTCGCCCTACGATGCCAACGACGATGGGTTTTCGGAGCTGTCCCAAATCGACAATACCACCATGGGGATGCACTACTCGGTAAAACCGGGCTACAAAAGTAAAATAACGGCCGATTTCTTTCACATCAGCGAACAGCGCAGAGGGGGCGATGCCTTTGACCAGCCCCTGCATGAGAGTCAGATTGCCGAAGCCACCGAACACCTGATCAATTCGGGCAACCTGGCCTGGCACTGGTTTACGGCACCCGACCAGGAACTTTCGGTTTATGCAGCGGGACAGTCGGTGAACCGCGACTCCTACTACGGGGCGTCCAGGGCGCTGGATGCCTACGGACGCACCAGCGACTTTTCGTACTCGGCAGGCAGTCAGTACAAAATACTGCAGGGCAGCAACAACCTGATTTTTGGCGCCGAGGTCAATGGCGGTCGCCTCGAAGATGCCAAATTGGGCTACCGTAATTTTGTGTACGATGCGGCCACCGAAGAGGTGGTGGAAGAGGTGGTGCCCGGCACAGCCGTGTCGGACCAGCTGTCAACGGTGGGGGGACTCTTTGCGCAGTGGGAACGGCGCATGGGTAATTTTTCTTTGTCGGCCGGCTTGCGCGGCGATTATTACAGCATCAGGGACGAGCTGTCGGGTTCGGACCTTAGTAACGGCGTACTGAGTCCCCGTTTAAATCTGCTGTACGGACTCAACAACGATGTGCAGGCGCGCATCTCCTACGCGAAGGGTTACCGGGCGCCGCAGGTCTTTGATGAGGACCTGCATATTGAAACCTCGCAGGCGCGGCAGGTGGTGCACCTCAACGATCCCAATCTGGAGCAGGAAACGAGCCACAGTTACATGGCCTCATTAAGCTACCAGTTGCAGCGGGGGACATCTAGTCTGGAGCTGTTGTCGGAGTTTTTCTACACCGACCTGCAAAACCCCTTTGCCAATGAAATTGGTGCTCCGGATGCCAACGGCCGGGTAGCATATACCAGGGTGAATGAGGAAGAAGGCGCTAAAGTACAGGGGGTCAACCTGGAAGCCACCTGGCTGCCCTCAGCCAAGTGGCGCCTTAACGGCAGCTTTACGCTGCAGCAAAGCACTTACGGAGCGGCGCAGGATTTCGACGAAAAGCGCTTTTTACGGACGCCCGACCACTACGGCTATGCGGCCATACAGTGGAATCCGCTGGAGCAGCTGACGCTGAACACCAACGCCACCTATACCGGCAGTATGCTGGTCCCCTATTTTGGTCCCCTGGCAAGTGAAGATGGGGAGTTGCGCAGCTCGGAAGATTTTTTCGACTGGTCGCTGAACCTCAAGTACCACATCCGCACCAGGGTAGGCAACTTCCACATTTTTGCAGGTGTAAAGAACTTCCTGAACAGCTATCAGAGCGATTTTGACCGGGGTGGCGAACGCGACCCGGGCTACATTTACGGTCCCACCGCCCCGCGTACGATACAGGTGGGCCTCAAAATCAACAATTTTTTGTAAAAGGACTTTTGCTCGGGGACTTTAACCAGGGTTGACGCCCTAGGCACCACCGACCTAAGAAAAACACAGCAGCACCTGTCGGGGAGAGCAAGCCTCTGACCGACAGGTGCTTTGCTTTTTCACCTGCTTTATTCAAGTGGGGCGACTTCGTATAAATACCCATTTTGAGCGTCTTGTTAAGGTTTTTTGGGCAATTTCCTTACTTTTACGCTTCAAGCAAACAAAACAGAATTGGTCTTTTTATGACATCCCTGTTATTCAGTCACTTACTATTGCCCTTTGTCATTGCCATGTTCCTTGCCATTACGATGGGGGGCAGTGGAACAGCACCCTCCTTCTCGGTGGCCTACGGCGCCAATCTCATTCGTAAGAACCTGATTCCCGGATTGTTTGGCCTTATGGTTTTTGCCGGGGCCATTGTGGCCGGTAAAAACACCTCGGTGACCATCGGCAAGGACATTTTGCCGAGCGACATGATGACTTACGGACTGGTATCCATCATTTTATTGTCGGTTACCATCTCCCTGCTCTTTGCCAATATTGTAGGCATACCGCAGTCCACCAGTCAATCCACCATTCTGGCTGTTACGGCACCGGCGCTGTACTTTAATACCCTCAATACCGAAAAACTCTTCATCGACATCATCCCCACCTGGTTTGTACTTCCCCTCATCTCCTTTGCTGTTTGCTTTCTCATTGGTAAGTACATTTACAACCCCATACGAAAAAGGGGCTACTTCCTGTCGGCCAAGACCCACAACCACCCCATCTTGCAAGTGCTGGTAGTGGCCATGTCGCTCTACGTGGCCTTCAGCATAGGCGCCAACAACGTGGCCAATGCGGCGGGGCCCATTGCTTCAATGACCCTCAACGAAATGGACATCAAACCCACCCAGGAAAATTTCACCATCATTCTGCTTTTGTCCACCCTTATTATTGCACCCAATTTTGCCATCGGGGCCTCCGTCTTTGGAAACAAAATCATGCAAAACACCGGAAAGGAGATCATTCTATTTGGTCGCATCGAAGCCATCATCATTGCCTTTGTCACCGCCAGTCTGCTCCTCCTGGCCTCCATTTTTAAAGGCGTCCCCACCTCGCTGGTACAGCTCAACGTGGGCGCCATCCTGGGTATTGGGGTAGCCAAACTGGGGGCTAAAAACATCTTTCGTAAGACCGAGGTCAACAAGTTCTTCATTATCTGGCTCATCGCTCCAATCATTTCCTTCTCCATTTCTTACCTCCTCACCTGGCTGGTGGATACGCAATTCTAAATTCCGCTCCCCGCTAAAACAAATCGTATTTTAAACAGTTATTGTTGGGGAACAAGAACACCGAACAAAAAATGGATGCAAAACCTCCAAGTGCCTCACGCTGGCTTTCGGCATGGATGAAGGAAGCCAGAAAGGCCTATTTGCTGGCGGGAATTTTAACGCTGCTGAGTGCCGGCTGCTTTGTTGTATTCAGCTGGTACCTGTCCCGCTTTGCGGCCGGCTGGCTTGCAAGCAACCAACTGGAGCCCGGCGACTTATGGGTAGCCGTAATTTTTCTGGCGGGCCGTTACCTTCTGGCCCACTTTGCCGCCCTTCTTAACTACAGGGCGGGCGAAAACATTGTTGTCAAAATAAAAAAACAACTGTATCCCAAAATTCTGCATAACAGTCAGACCGACGCCATCTCTGCCACCTTGCTGGTTACCCGGGTGAGCGACGATCTCAAGCCTTATTTTGCCTTTTTTCTGCCCTATGCCACCGCCTCGGTGCTGGTCAGCCTTCTGCTTCTGACCATCAGCTTCTGGTTCGAGGTCTGGGTGGGACTTACCCTGCTCATTTCCTTCCTGGTCATTCCCTTTCAAATGATTATGATTGGCGTGGGCGCCGAATCGCTCCATAAAAAGCACATCGACTTATTTATGAAATATTCGGCCGTTTTTTATAACCGTCTGCACACCGTGGCCGAAATTGTAAACCTGGATAACCTGCTGCCCCAACAGCGTTTTTTAGCAAAGAAGAGTGCCGATCTGAACACCGCCACCATTCAGGTGATGCGGGTGGCCGTCCTTTCGTCGGCCGTATTGGAACTCTTTGTCTCCATAGCCATTGCAGGGGTGGCCATCTATTTGGGGATGAGCCTCATGGGCATAATGCCCGGCGAGAACTACGGCAAGGGCTACGATTTTCATGTGGCCCTCTTCTTATTGATGCTGGCCCCTTACTTTTTCTTCTATCTGAGAAAGTTTGTGAGTGCCTACCACGACCGCAACAAGGCCCTGGCCTCGGCCAAACTGTTGATGCCCTATTGGGAAGAAAGCGAAGAGGCCCCTCTTGAAGTGGCCGACGAAGCGCTGCAAAGCATCGAAATAAAAGGGCTCAGTTTTGCCTACCCCGACTCCCTGCTTAAGGTACTGCACAATATCAATCTGCAGCTGCCGGCTAAGGGACTGGTGCTGATAAAGGGCATCTCGGGTTCGGGCAAATCGACCCTGCTCAAGATTCTTTCGGGCAGTCTGAAGACAGAGGAAGGCCAGCTTTCGGTCAACGGAAAAGACCATAGGTGGTCGACCCGCTGGCTCAGGGAAAACACTTCGTACATGAACCAGTTTCCCTTCCTCTTCGACGGCAGTCTCCACTACAATGTTTTTCTTGACAAGGCAACGGAAACACCGTCGGGCTACCCCGACTTTTTGAATAAACTCCTGGCCAAAAAGGAGGCGGGCTGGCAAACCGAGTTGAGTCACAACGGCAAGCAGCTTTCGGGTGGCGAAAAGCAGTTGCTTACTCTGGCACGTATGATGCTGCACCCCAAGCCGGTGGCGCTGCTCGACGAGCCCACCGCCAATCTTGACCCGGGAACCACCGAAGTCATTTTGAAACAAATACGTCTTTTGTCGCAACGCCAACTGTGCATCGTTGCCTCGCACGAAGAAAAGTTCGATGCCCATGCGGCGGTGGTCCTTAACTTAAACTGGGGAGAACAAATGTAGTATGAACGGATTTATTTATAAACACCTCTTTCGTCCCCTGGCGGGCAGATGGCTGAAAGGCTTTGTCCTCCTGCTGTTCTGGACCATTGCCTTTATCGCTTT
This sequence comes from Geofilum rhodophaeum, assembly GCF_002210225.1. GTDB lineage: Bacteria > Bacteroidota > Bacteroidia > Bacteroidales > Marinilabiliaceae > Geofilum > Geofilum rhodophaeum. The sequence continues at coordinate 36,146 of NZ_MWUJ01000013.1, forward strand.
GCCGGCCATATCGGGCTGGTTCATTGCCATGTCGAGTGTGGTTTTCCTTACCGCCAACACCACCTTCTCGTACCTGGTGCCCTCGGCAGGAATTCGCTTACTGACCCTCCTGCGCACGGCCATGCGCTATTTTGAGCGACTCGAAAACCACAAATCCACGCTCGATGCACAAAGCAGACTGCAATTAAAAATTTTTCAGTCGGTGGCACGCTTTCCGTTTTTTAAAAAACAAGTCAACAACAACGCCGCCATTCTCGAAAACAGCACCCATGGCATCGACCTGATATTGAATCACATTCTGCTGTGGATCCTGCCTTTAGCGGCCCTGCTGATCGCCTTGGGCCTCTATTTCTTCTTCCTCCAATTATTTTCCCTGGTCGTTGCCCTCGAATTCCTGATTTCTTCGGCCGTCCTGCTCTTTCTCCTGCCCCAGTATCTTTTGCTGAAAAACCGCAGACTTTTTGCACGACTCAAGCAACTGCGGGAGGAGGACAATCAGCTTTTGATTGAGAGTTTCCGGGGACGCATTGAAATTTCGAAGTACCAGCTCGAAGAAAAGGCGATTGAACAGCAGGTGCAGCGATTGACGAAGCTGGAGCAACTGGAGGGGCAACTGCAGAGCAACTCCTTTTCGCTGCAGATGTTGGTGGGACTGGGTTTTGGTCTTTTGGCTGTTTTAATGCTTTGGCAAGCGGGCAGTTACGACTTTACAGCGACGATGGCCATTGGGGTATTCTTTGGCATTATGGCGCAGGCGGAGTTGTCCGAGATGCTCTTTTCGGGGAAATCAGAAAAAAGCTCGGTCTACCATCAAATAAAAGACCTGGATGCAATCATCCGGGCGGGCGACCAGCCCGAAGAGCGCTTGGTAGTGGGCACTCCGCTGGAGCAAGTGGCGTGGAAACAATGGCGGGCACAAATTCCGGAAACCCGCATAAATACCGAGCCCCTCTCCTTTTCCATAAAAAAAGGCGAATGGGTGGCCCTTTACGGGGAAACCGGAAAGGGAAAAACCACCCTGTTGAACAGTCTGTTTTATCCGGAATACCGACTCAGCGGTACTTGCTCCTGGAACGGGGAGGACCTGCCCCGACTGCCCATTCCGGAAGCCATCTACGTAAGTCAAAAAGCCTATTTGCTGACCGGAACCCTGCGCGAAAACTTTGAAGATTTTTCCGATGAGGACATCCTGTCTGCCTTGAAAACGGTCGATCTCGACAGCTGGTACCAAGCCCTTCCCAAGGGACTCGACAGTTGGCTGGGCGAAAATGGCGAAACCCTAAGTGGTGGTCAGCGCAAAAAGCTGTTGCTGGCCCAGGCCCTGCTCAAGAAGCCCCAACTGCTGGTGGTGGATGAACCTACTGCAGGCATCAGTACCGACAATGCCCTGGACATTTTCCGGCGCCTTAAGCAGAAAAACCCCGATCTGAGTCTGCTCATGGCTACGCACCAACCCGCTTTCGAAGCCGAGGTCAACCAAGTCATCCGCATCTGATTTCCGCATCTGAATACACAGATGTAATTTTTTAGCATTTCACAACAAAATTTTAAAGGTATTCCTTACCTTTACAGCGCACGCCTGGTTCAACGCTCCTGGCTATGGATACGCAAACCCTGTATCTGTCCTGTTTTCAGATACATTAGCATCCTATAATAACTACCCTATGAAAAAAAATGCATTGACCCTATTGATTGTGCTCCTGAGCACCTTAAGCCTCAGCGCCCAAAACTGGCGGGCCGGCATTCACGACCCCTCAACCATAGTCAAGTGCAAGGACAAGTACTGGGTATTTGGCACCGGCGATGGCATTCACGCCATGTATTCGTACGACCTGGTAACGTGGACCAATGGGCCTTCTCCTTTTACAAAAACCGATTTTCCTGCATGGATCAATAATTATGTAAAAGGGGGGACCGACAGCAACGGCGATGCGGTATTCCACGGTGGCTTCTGGGCCCCCGACATCATTTATATGAACAACCAATACTACCTCTATTATTCCTGTTCGGAATGGGGAACCATGACCTCAACCATTGGCTGTGTCACCAATAAAACCCTCGACCCCGACGACCCGGATTATGCGTGGAAGGACGTCGGCTTCCTGGGTATTTGGTCGTACCAGCCGGGACTGGCCCTCAACGCCATTGATCCGGCCATTTATCGGGGCACGGACGGCAAAATATGGATGGCCTATGGCTCCTTTAATGAAAGGGGCATTGTGGTTGCCGAGCTCGACTCCGTTTCGGGCAAACCGAAAAACTACACCAACAATCTGCCCGGAACCTCCGTAGCCAACTCGTGGACCGGTCCACGTGCCAGCGACTATGCAGAAGGCGAAGGCGCAACGGTGATTTACCGCGATGGATATTACTATCTTTTTTACAACAAAGGCGGTTGTTGCTCCGGTGTCAACAGCTCCTATTATGTGGTTATGGGCCGCTCGACTTCGCCCAAAGGCCCCTTTGTCGACAAGGCAGGGAAAAACCTGCGGGGACTCCAGACGCCCAGTGGAGGGACGGTGGTTTTCAGACACGACGACAGTCGGGGCTACGACGATCGCTTCTATGGTCCGGGGCACTTTGGCATTTTTCATGAAGACGGGACCGACTATGTTTCCTTCCACTATTACGACCCCAACTGGGGCTACCCCGGTCAACCGGCAGGCGGCCCTACTATGGGACTGGCCAAATTGGTTTGGGGCGAAGACGGTTGGCCTTCGGTGACCATGAATTTTGTGGAAGAGGGCATCTATACCCTGCGCAACAGCAACAGCAACAAAATGATGGACATCCATAACCATCAGGCCATCACCGGTGCAGAAGTCTGGCAGCACACCGAAAACCCCGATTACGACAGTCAAAAATGGATGCTGACCTCCCTGGGTACCGGAGAATATACGCTCCAGAACATGGCCGATCCTACCCTTTATCTGGAGGCAGCCGGAAATGATCATGATGAATTTCTTAGGGTCACCAGTAATTTCACCGGGGCCATCCATCAAAAATTTCGACTGATTGAAGGGACCGACGGCAGAGTGGTCATTTATCCCTCCATCAGCGATAAATTCATCGAAATACCCAATGCCTACACCAGTGACTCCCGGGTCATTCTCTGGCCCAACACCAATCACGCTTGTCAGCGCTGGCAGCTCACCCGCCAGGACGCACCGGTTGCCCTGCCGGAGACCAGCTTAACAGAAAGCTTGAAAATATCGCCCAATCCGGCCAGCACCCACCTTTGGATAGAAGGAGCTGCCCCTGACGCCACGGTGGTTGTACTGACCATGGACGGCAAGGAAGTGCTGCGCCAAAAGCTACAGGGCAGCATTTCAATTGCCCACCTGCCTGCCGGCCCCTACCTGCTTAAAGTCGTGGATCCCGAAGGCAGTCGCACGCAAAAATTTGTGATACAACCCTAACAAAGTCTTCCCCAATAAAGCCCTCCCCTGCAGAGCTACCCAAAGGCGACGTTCCCACCAAGGAGCGTCGCCTTTATCTTCCCCTCCCAACTCGGGAAAGAAAGTGGTGTAGAACAGCTGCCTTAAGAAAATTTCGTTCCAGCGCAGATTCAGTAATTCAAGCCTCTGAATGTTTCCGTAAGTGAGCAAAGGCTCGCAGCGTAACGAGCACGGCTGTCTGAGCCGCAGGCGAGTTCCGTGCTTGTAGCGGAGTGCCTGAAGTGAACAGGAAACAGGCAGCAGCGCAGAATTACTGAATCAAGCGTAAGTGAACCGAAATTTTATGTCAGCAGAAGGAAAACACCACGACCACCATGAAGAAACCACGGCCCGGGAAGCAGTATTTTAAACACATTTTCACACCTAACATTTATGTTCAAAACTCCCCGAAGCCGTGGCTGTATTTTAAAGAGTATAACGCACCCTTACGAACCCAAAGGTAAAACAAATTTCATAAAAAAGAAAAAACTAATCCACCCAAGCTTCATAAGAAGCACTGTGCCAGTAGGCCAAGGTTTCGGAATGGGCATCATTCAAAAGCATACCATACAAGCCGTATACACAACCCACAAAGCCTCCGGCAGTCTCCGTACTCAAGAAGCGGGCATCCATAGCCGCTCCCAAAGGCCGCGGCGCTTCATCATTAACATGGTAAGAAAAATGATAACGATCACGATCGGCCTCAATCAGCAAATGCAATTTACCCAGTCCCTCACCTTTTAGAACATCCTGAGCCAACAACTCCATTGAAAAACCCTCCGAATCGGGCACCGAGCGATACAGCTGCACCACAGGACGATTCGCATCCATAGAACGACAAAGGTAGTAAAAACGTTTCTCGTTCTGAAGAATGGCCAGGCCTGCCTTTTCATCGGCACTGCCCGGAGCAAACTCTAAAACAACCTGCATACGGTCGCGCAATTGCTGCTGGCGACGCCCCAGAAAAGAAGGATTGCTATTCAGCATGTTTTCGGCAGGCAACAATTCCATTTGCAAGACTCCCGCTTCCTGGTCGATGTGAAACCACTCTCGCTGCGGTGCACGAATTTGCACCCAACGCAAGTCCAATTCAGCACTGTTAAAAGAATCGTTCCAATGCAAATGTCCGTTTAAAGCAGGGACACTGTCGCTCTGAGGCAGGGCAGCATGAAAGCGGTATTGATATTGCACCTCTTCCTGTGCAGGATTTATTACCGGCCAGCCATCGGTCCACATTACCGGAGCCATAAAAGTTTCCCGACCGGTGTTGTAATGGTTGCCCTCGTAGGGGCGACAAGCCAGAAATACCGCCCACCAATCCCCGGCCAGATCCTGTATCAGGTCGGCATGCCCAGTACTGGTAATGGGTCGGGATCTGTTGGGATCGAGGTGCATCTGGGTGAGAATGGGATTGTTCTCCCAAGGTTCATAAGGCCCCTGAATATTTTTACTGCGGAAAATGACCTGACGATGATTCACACTGGTTCCGCCTTCGGCAGCACTCAGATAGTACCAGTTGTTGACCTTGTAAAGGTGCGGTCCCTCGATCCATACGGGTTGCTGACTCAAATCCACCCCGCCATTAACCAGGATAACTGGTTCTTCTCCCTTCACTTTCCCGGTCGCCAAATCGAGCTCGAACATCCGAATGGTCCGGTGCCCCTCGTAAAGCGGACTGTTGTCGGGCGCCTCGCTGTTGTAAACCAGATACACCTTCCCGTCCTCGTCAAAAAACAAGGAGGGATCAATGCCCGAAACCTCGGGAAAAAAGATGGGATCGGACCACGGTCCCGCCGGATCTTGCGCAGTGACCACATAATTACCTCTGCCCCACACCTCGGTGCAGGCCACATAATAGGTGCCTTCATGGTATTCAATGGTGGGCGCAAAAGTGGCCTGATTACTCAGTCCCAATCCCTCGAACTGAACTTGCTCGGGACGGTGCAACACATGCCCAATTTGCTCCCAGGAGACCAAATCGGGACTGTAGAAAATGGGAATTCCGGGGAAGTAGCCAAAGGTGGAGTGAACCATATAATAGCCGTCCTCCCCATGTGTAATACTGGGATCGGGATAAAAGCCGGACAATACGGGGTTGTTGATGATCCGGCTTTCGAAGCGACCGGCATCTGGATGAACGCAGCTTCCGGCCAGAAATATAAGAGCCGGCAAACAAAGACTGAGGATTTTTTTAGCGAACATAAGCAGCATATTTCTAATTGTGATGTTTCTTATCGAACTGCAGCTCTTTCAGCTCATCCAAATCGTGAATGGGCCGTTCCAACTCAGCTGGAATGGGCAATCCCGAATAGGTCTGAAAGTAAAGCACCAGGGCGTCACGCCACCAAATGGCTTCACGGGTCTGCACTTTAAAAGTGTACTGAATGTCGCGGAACCGTGGCTCGTCGATGCTGCCTTCAAGACGGTCCCAGGCCTGTTGAAAGTAGCGTGCCTCTTCCACACCATGGTAGTAGCGGTAAACAAGAGCATCCCACAGGGTATGCCCATTTTGAAGACGATAATCCCAGGGCAGATGATGAAACCACAACAAGAGGTTTTCGGGACAGGTAGCGGGATTGTTGTAGATTTCTTTCAGGGGACTGAAGTATTGGCTCACGGCATCGGATCCGCTGGAACTGCGGTCAAAGCCGATACCGTCTTCACTGGCCCGGTGATAGTAACGGGGCAACCAGTCCTCCCGCGCCCACTCGTGGTCGGTCCAGGGTTCTGGTCCATAATGATGGTCCCAGCCCATCAGGTGGTGCAGACCCAGGGGGGTCATGTAATCCACTACGGCCTCACGCGAGCGCATCATTAGGTCGCTAAGAGTGGAGACAAAAGAGGGATCGTGGTTAAAGGTCATTTTGATCCACTCATTGGCTATGCCGTCGCTGCTGAGTTGATGGTCCCAGGCCAGGCGACCAAAAGCATACCAGTTGCTCTGTATCAGATGGTGGCTGGTCCAGTTCTCTACTCTTCCGATGTTGGCAACCCCGGCAATGGCGGTCAGTTTTTGTCCAAACAGGCTCCCGTCGGTTGCTTTGGCCACGGTGGAACCGGGCCCTTTGGCCCAGGTGTCGGCATCGAGCACTTCTTTCCACAAGGTAGAGAGATAGGCCAGGTGGGTGGAGTGTCCAAGGTATTCCTGAGTGATTTGAAATTCAAGCATAACGGGCGACTTTTGCATGGCGCCGAAGAGGGGACTGAAAGGTTCGCGTGGCTGAAAGTCGATCGGACCATTTTTGACCTGTACCACCACATTGTCCTCAAACTTACCGTCAAAGGGCATAAACTCCATATAGGCCTGCTTGGCGCGGTCGTCGTTGTCGGGCTCATACACAAAGGCACGCCACATAACCACGCCATTGTGGGACTGCAGGGCACGGGCCAGCATATTGGCACCGTCCTGATGGGTGCGTCCGTAATCCATGGGGCCCGGCTGCCCTTCAGAGTTGGCCTTCACCAAAAATCCGCCAAAATCAGGAATCATTGAATAAATCTCATCGGCCTTGTCCTTCCACCATTGCTGCACCTCCTCGTTCATAGGATCCGAGTTTTCCAGTCCACCCAGCACCGCCGGAGAAGCAAAGTTGACCGATAAATACACCTTCAGGTTGTAGGGACGAAACAGGTCGGCAAACTGTCTGACTTGCTGAAGGTAATCGGCGCTTAGGACTTCGGGACTGGCATTCACGTTATTAAGCACGGTTCCGTTGATGCCTACGGAAGCATTGGCCCGGGCATAAGTCAGGTAGTGGGCTTTCAGCTCTTCAAACGATTCTTCCCGGTTCCAGAAAATGGAATGCCCGGCATAACCACGCTCTACACTGCCGTTGAGATTGTCCCAATGATTGAGCAAACGCAGTCGAAAAGCGGGCTCCTCCCGAACATCCAGGGCATCAATGGCTGCTCCGCTTTGCATCCGTCGCAACAGGTCGAAGCTGCCGTACAGGGCCCCTGCAGAGGTAGTGCCGACCACTACGGTGGCCTTTCCGCCACGCACAGCCACAGTCCGAAGCACATAGCCCTCCTCATCCAGGTCGTCCAGTCCATCCAGCTTTAAATCGGCAATCACACGATCCTCCGTTGTCCCGATGACGAGCGTACCGTCGCCTATGCGACGGGCAGCACTGAGATTCTGACCGGTGAGTCCACGAAAGCCTTTTTGCACCTCGTTTCCGGCAGCCTGTTGCAGCTCATCGCTGCCTGCTATCAGAATTGTTTTCAAGGCTTGCGTATACTGTTGGGCGGTGGCCTCCGGCAGTGCTTGGTAACGCAACCACAAATCGGCTCCACTTTCTGCCTGCGCCGCTAAAGCGATCCAAAGCAGACCTAAAATACATCCTATCTTACTCTTCTTCATATCCCTGTTTTTTAATCTGTTGCAAATATCCTTCATCTATTCGACAAAATGGCTCTCCTCAGGACCCAGATAGCTCTCCTTTAAACCTCCGGTGTCGATGACCAGGCGCTCCAAAACCAAACCGGGCGATACCATGTGAAAATGCAGTTCCTGCTTGCCGGCACGCTCCACTTCGTGCTCGCTAAGGTGGACCATAATGCTGTTGCCGACCCACTGCTCCCAGGCGCGGTCCGATTCGTCTTCATGCACATTAACCACCACCACTTCCTGGTCGTTCAACGACAAGCCATATTTAAGTCCCTCAGCCCCCGGATAATTGAGGGTGGGCGAAAAATAGGCGTAGACTTTAATCTTGCCGGGTTGACGCAAGTAAACGGGATAAGTCACCGAAGGACCTTCTCCGGGTGTTTGTTCTGCCACACGGTAGGGCTGGGCAACCAGACCGTCGCGCGTACGCCCCAAATCGGGCACTACCTGCCAGTTGATGCCCTCTACGGTGCGGGATGCCGTGAAACCGGAGGCCTCCATGGCGATACAGCCATCACTTTCTACAAAGCCTTTGATCCCGGCTCTTTCTGCCGGGGAAGGATGCCACACGCTGAGTTGTACAGGCATGCGGCGTTTGCCGGCCTTGACTTCGATTTGGGTGCTGTGGGTACCGAAGGGCACCTGGCTCCAATCGATGCTTACCAAAATGCGCTCCTGCTGTTCCACGCTGCCTTTGGCGCTGCTCAAGCGGACCCACTTATCTTTGGCTTTAATGCGGTACTTGAAGGGGGTATCGCCTTGGTTGAAGAGCTCCAGGTAATGACTCTGTTGCTTAAGGACATCGAATTCGGGCAGGCGGTTGTGGTCGGCCGACCAGCTCTGCTCCTGCCCCTCTACATACAGGTCGGGATGGGCACCCAAAAGGGGCGAGAAAGTCTTTACCTCAGGCTGCACATTGTACTCGGGCTGCTGCCAGTAGGTATAGCCAATGCGGGTTTGGGCCATCATGTGGTTCCATTTGCCATCGGCCATCTCCTGATGAAAGTATTGGGTCATCAGCGAATCCTGCACAAAAAAATGCTGTACACTGTCGGCCAGGGCAGTTGTACCGGCCCGTTGCTGACCGGCATACCAGTGGTTGCGGGCTGTGGCAAAATAGAGTTGGTACAAATTGGCCATGGCTTCCACAGGGTAGCGCACCAACTGATGGTAGGCGTCCTGGTACTCAGCCGGCAAGGCCGCTCCTACTTCAGCCACTTCCCGGGCCAGGGCCACATAATCACCGGTCACTCTTTCCATCTCCCGGTAGGCCGTTAAGGAATAGGTGTGTTGGTCGAGCATCTCGGGGGTACGCCGGCCATTAAATTTTCCGTACCGGGCCATGAAACCGGCAATTTCGGTGGCGTACTCCGCACCAAATTGCTGGCGGGCCCACTGCTCGGTGTAGGGCGCGATGTCCTCTGCCTCAAAACGATCGGGGTTCCAGGCCATGTCCAGGTAAAACTGGATGGGAAATTCCATGGGTTTTAAATCGCCCACATTAACGACCCAGAGTTTGTCGATGCCGTACGCGTAGGTCAGTTTGTTCTGCTCCCATACTTTGGGGAGGGGATTGGTGTTGAGCCATTTGTAGTTGCGGGGACCACCTACATAGTCGAAGTGGTAATACATGCCGAGGCCGCCACTGCGGGCACGTTCCTTATCGGTGGGCATACGGCGCACCTGTCCCCAGTTGTCGTCGCAATACAGCAGCATAATGTCGTCGGGCACCCGCATGCCCATGTCGTAATATTCCTGCACCTCTTTGTACAAGGCCCATACTTGCGGCACCTCCTCGGCGGGTTGCTCCATTTCCTCAGCAATTATGCGGCGCTGGTTGTCCACGATATGGGTCAGGAGGTCGATGTTGCGATCGTCGCTCATGGCCTCGTCACCATCTCCACGCATACCAATGGTAATGATGCTTTCGAAGCCTTTGTTGCGTGCAATACCCTCTGCCCAAAAGGCATCCAGCTTCTCCTTGTTTTTGGTATAGTCCCAGGGGCCTTCTCCGTAGCGTGCCCACTCTACGTGGGCCCGCATCATGGGCTCGTGGTGCGAATAATTGATGACAATGCCGTACTCATCGGCCAGAATGGCGTTGTTGATGTCGTCGTCGGCATGGGCCTTGCCCCACATAGCGGGCCACAGGAAATTGCCTTTCATACGCAGGATCAACTCATAGACCTTCTCGTAGAAGGATGCATTAAAACCGCCAAAGGTCTCACGAACCCATCCGCCCAAAGCGGGTTCTTCGTCGTTAAGAAAGATGCCGCGGTATTGGACCTTAGGTGCTCCCAGGTAGTGCATCCCAGCTTTGACATATAAATCGGTTTGCTGCACCACGGGCACATCGGCCCACCAGTGCCAGGGCGACACGCCCATGCGGGCCGACAAATCGAACATGCCGTATATGGTTCCGCGCTTGTCGCTGCCTACAATAACCAGGGCTTGCTCCACGCCATCGAAGGCGTTCTCCACCACCTGGATACTGGAGGCTTCCCATTGTCCCTGCAGGTCGTTTACCTGCAACTTGCCTTCAGCCACCAGATGATCTATGAGTGCACTCTGCCCCAGGGTACCGATAACAACAACCCGGGGTACCGCTTCCTGCTCTCCAAAAAGGAGGCCGGGCCGGGTTCCACTCACCAAAGTCAGGTCGTTTTGAAAGTGCCTGGCTACTCTTTGTACACCGACATGTTCGTTGGCGGCTACCCAAAGCGGGGGCACCTGCCCTGCTTCAATCAGCGGAAAGGCCCCTGGTTCAGTCCAACCGACCAGATAGTCGGGCCCTTCAAAGGTGTGGGCGGGGGGCGCACTGAAACTGGTCAGGGTAAAACTGACCAACAACAAGATCAAAGCGGAGCTACGTGTAATATGATTCATAAGATATGGATTATACTATAATTTATCTTCTTCTCATTTAGTCCAGGGACACAAAGGTGCTGACCGAGGAGGGGGCCAATTCAAGGGCGAAAACTCCGGCCACGGGACTGTGTTGGGCCATGTCCAGACAATCGACCTGGGCGCTGGTCAGATAGGTCTCGAGTCGCTGCACTTCCCTATCCGCAAATTCCAGGTCGAGCTGAACGGCTTTGTCGTTTTCATTAAGGACCACCACAACCATCTGTCCCTCTTGCTCGTAGGCACTCACATGAATGCCGGGAGCAGGGTTGTCGGGGACTTCCACCCGCCGTGCGCCGGGTCGCACAAAGCGGGCAAAATTGGAGACGGCATAGCCTTTCTTGCTGACTTGTCCGTTTTCGTCGATGAGTCCGTAATACCTTCTGATGTACCAGTACACATAGGCACTCATATCGGCCAGCATACAGTCATGAATCTCTTTGGCTGTTTTTAAGGCTTCCTTCCATTCGGTGATGGCCCCCTCTTCATTGACAAAATGCTCGGTCATCCAAAGCTCCTTTCCCTTCTCCAGTGCCAGAGGATAAGGCTCCAGTCCACCCCCGTAAATGTGCCCTCCTACAATATCGAGCCGGGCAGCGGCTGCGTCGTTGTTGAGCAGGGCATCGGAAATCCCTTTTCGAAACTGAAAGGATTCGGGGGCGATGATTTTCACGTCGCCGAGGTCGCCGACGTGCTCGCTCAAAAAGGCAATCATCTCGGCGGAGGTCCAGTCGCAGGACTCATAATCCACCGCTATGTCGGGCTCATTCTGAATGCTGATGGCGTACAAAGGGATGTCCTCACCGGCCAGGTAATCGATAAAACTTTTCAGGTGGGCGGCATAGTCCCCATAGTTTTCGGCTTTGAGCGAACCGCCCACTACGTTGTTGTTGGTCTTCATCCAGGCGGGTGGCGACCAGGGACTGGCAAACAGGGTAACGCCCATGTTGTGGGCTTGTCTGGCCAGGTCCAGAATATCGACGAAACGATTGGCATCGGGGGAAATACGAAGACGAAGAAGCGACAAGCCAACCTGGCCTTCTCCTACCCCGAAGGCCAGATTCGCTTCGGAAGTGGATAAGTGGTTGCCCCAGTCGGGCACCGAAATCCCACCAAAACCCCTGATCAACTGGTACTGCTGATTGGCCTTAACGCTGAGGGCCACCCCTTCAACTTCTTCCTGAAGCTTAAAAATTTGGAGTTCGACTTCCCGCGAGCTGCCTTCCAGGGCACCTTGTACGGAGGCTATGGAGACCACCAAACGTATTGGATCGCTGTTGGTGACCGTGTAAATGCTCAGGGGCAAAACGGCGGACTCCTGACCGGCAGCTATGGTCAGGGAGGAGTATTGCACATAGTAATGACGGTTGAGCTCAGCGGAGCCTTCAAAGGCGAAAGTCAGCGTTACGGTGTGTTTCACCGCTTCGCTGAGGGTGGCGACCAGCTCCACACTGCCCGCCTCGTGCATTTCTGCTACGGAGAGCGACAGGTTGACTTCTGGAACGATGTCTTCGTCTGCTTCCGAACAGGAAAAAAGGCTTAAAGCCAGAAGCAGTAGTAAGTGCCTCCCAATGGTATTCACGATTTTCATAAATCTCGATGTCTAAATTGTATCAATAGCGCTTAAAGCCTTTTTCGGTGAGCACGATGCTGAAAGGCAGGGCCGGGAGTTGCGCGGAATTATAGAGATTGGCTTTGTCGGGATTATCGGCCCAGGCATAGCGCAGGTAAAGGGGGACTTCGATACCGGGGGCCCAAACGTGGACTTTCTTTCCCCTGATTTCGGCCCGGGCGTTGACAAATACTCCGTCGGCTCCGGCCAGGGCGAAGCCGCCCGGCATGCCGTCTTTGGCCAACAACTGCTCACCCACACAAGTATAAGTCAGGACCAAACGATTTTTTTTACGGGCCACCTTTTGTAAGGTGGGGCCGGAATGGAGGACTTCCTCCTTGTAGGCCACTTTGCGGGCGCCCAGGGCCAAACGCTCCGAAACATCGCGCTTGTTCAGCGGATGTATGTCGTTCCATTCGCCCACATCGTAGGCTACGGCCATGGCGGTGTTGGGCAAGGCCAGCGCCGAGGCCTGGGCATCGCGCAAACGGGCCATGCCGCTTTCACAAGGCTCCACACAGGGGGCATTCAGGTTGGCCAGTTGCACAAACAAAAAGGGAAAATCGGCTTCGTCCCAGGCAGAACGCCAATCCTTAATCATAGCCGGGAACAGCTCGTAGTATTCTTCGGCTCTGGACACATTGGATTCCCCTTGGTACCAGATGACCCCTTTGAAGCGATAGGGCTGCAAGGGCGCAATCATGGCATTGTAGAGTCCACCCGGTTTCCAACGGACAAAGATCTCGCCTTTTTTGGGCGGCAGCTGGGCGCCTCTGCGCCACTGCCAATCACCTTCGAGCGAAAGGGTATCGCCTCCGGCCAAAAGGTAGTAGGACTTATCGGCCACAAAGCCGCCGCGACCGCTCTCGTTGATGATGCGCACTACCAGGGTGTTTTGGCCGGCCTGCAATACGCCGGCGGGTACTTCATACCAACGCGGGGGATACTGGTAGCCGGTAGTACCGACAAAATGGCCATTGATCCACACCGAATCGGCGTCCACAATGCGCCCCAAATTGAGCTCGGCGGACTGCGAGGCATCAAAATCGGCCGGCAAAACAAGACTGCGCCGAAACCAGGCCGAACCGTTGGGCAGACCGCCTTCGGGGGCCGACCAGTAGCCGGGCACTTCAAAGCTTGTCCAATCGTCGCCCTGTCCCGTATGCCAGGCAGCTGTACCCTGGAGACCGGGATCTTCCTGGTTGACACGACGGTACCAATCGTCGCGGTTAAACCGATTCTCTGCATCTATGGCGGCAATTTTCCCGGCTTGCTGATATTCTTTTAATTCCTGATGGTGTTTGGGAAAGGACTGCAGGGCCTCCTCGCTCATCCAGGCCTCAACGGGTGAGCCACCCAAACTGGCATTGATGAGTCCAATGGGCACTTGATAATGACGGTACAGGGCTGCGGCGAAAAAATAGGGAACGGCAGCTATTTCCCCAATACTTTGGGCGTCCACTTTTTGCCATTGCCCGCCCTGGAGCAGACTGTCGGGTCCCTCAAAACGATAGGTCTTGGGCACCTCAAAGTAGCGGAGCCCGGGATTGTTGGTGCCGGCCATTTCTTCGGGATAGCGCGGGGCTACCCGGCGCATGGGCAGTTCCATGTTCGACTGGCCCGAGCACAACCACACCTCGCCTACCCAAACCTCCTCTATTTGTTTGTAGTCTGATCCACTCCGGATACTTAAAGTATAAGGCCCGCCGGCGCTGCCGGTGGGCAGCTCCACCTGCCAACGACCGTTGGCTTCGGCATGAGCAGCATAGGCCTGTCCCCGCCAGTCCACTTTTACTTCAGCCCCTGCTTCGGCATAACCCCAAAGGGGGACCTGAGAACTGCGCTGCAGCACCATACCCTCTGAAAAGAAGGACGACATTTGCAGCTGGCCCATTAAGCCCTGACCGAATCCACAAAACAAACAAAATATGATCAGCACAAACCGCAGTAAGCGCTGGTCCAACCAGACTAAAAAGAACTTCTTTGTAGCTATCATACCAAATAATAAAAGTAACGACTGTGCAGCAAGCACTCCTGCCTGCTGCTTCTGTGTGAAATTACGGTAAAATGCGAGCCCCAAAGGGGAAATATCTGTACAATAGGGAGACAAAAGTGTTGGTGGGTCGACAAATCGGGGCGTTTGGGAAACAAAAGAGGCTGCCTGGTTTAAGGCAGCCTCTTGAGCTAAAACAATCGACAAAAGATTAGTTGTAACCGGGGTTTTGATACGCCGATTTTTCCGCCTCTGTCATTTCCAGACCATCGATTTGTCCCTGAGGTATGGGGCGCAAATAATGATGCTTTTCAATAGTACGGGTAATGGTTTGGGCCTCGTTATCGAGACGACCGGCTCCGGCAATCTGATAGCTGCCTGCCAGCTCCTCCCATTTTTGGGTACGAATCAAATCGTACCAGCGATAACCTTCACCAAAATACTCCCGTGAACGCTCTTCCAGAATGTAGTCAATAGTGATTTCAGCCGGGGTTGCAGCCACCATGGCGGCACTGTTGTCCTCCACCTTGGGGGCATTGCCATTGTTGTCCCAATTCCATTTTCCGGCACGGGCACGAATCACGTTGATCAGGTCCCGGGCAGAATAACCGGCTTCGGCTGTTGCACCTTTAACAGCGGCTTCAGCAGCAATGAAGTAGAACTCAGAGAACTTAGCAATGTAGAAGGGACGGGTCAATGCGCCGTTGGGCTGACCCAAACCATCGCCACTGTCGGTACGATAGGTACCCAATTTCCATAAACCAGGGTAACGCAGGCGACTGATGGCACTGGGCTCGATAACAAAATCGGCTCGTCCGGCCAAAGTCCCGGCACCTACATTGCTGTAGTCGAAACCCGGATTGGCCTTATTCTCTGTTTGCGTGGGATAAACCACATTGGCATCATCCTCGTCGAGGAAGGTCAAAATGGCGTCGCCATTTGAAACGGGCAATCCGTTGGCGTTGTACAAAACATCCTCAGCCACGCCACCTTTTTTCCAGTTGCCACGGAAAGCGGTCACAAAAGTGCCGTCGTAACGCGAGTCCAGTGTTTTGTCGGCAAAGGTATTGGTGAACACACCAATGGTGGGTGCCATACGGGTCCAGGGGCGACCGTAAGCCTGAGCGGCCTCACGCTGTACCGAGCTGACTTCCTCAGCCCATGCCGCGTCTTTGGCACTGCGGATGGTGGTGTAGTTCCAGGTAACAAACCATGCAGCAAAGTTCTCGGGCGCAGCGCCGTTGCTCCAGGACAGACTGGAGGCGTTGTAAAACTCACTGTCCTCGGTGTGATCGGCATACAACATCATTTCGTTGTTGCGATCATTGGCGCCCAGATGCAAATCGTAAAAGGTTTCCTGCAAAGCATAGGGACCGGGATTGGTGATGCCGTCCAAAGCGATGTCGTAGGCCTGCTGATGGTACCAGGCTGCATTGTGTCCGTCGGGATCCTGACGGGCTGCCTCGGGATAAGTGGGCACATTATTGGGGTTCTCTAGCCACCAGGCATAGGTCAGGTAGGCCTTAGCCAGGTACAAACGAGCGACATTCTTTGTCACCCCACCGGTAACACGCGGGTTATCGGGCAGGTCGTTAATGGCTTGCAGCAAATCGGGGAAAATGGCTTTGGTATAGACTTCAGGAACGGTGTTTCGAACAGAAGTACGCACCGGAGAATTATTGAACTTCAGCTCACCTGCTCCCAAATCGAGGGGAACACCACCAAAGGTCTGAACCAAAAGGAAATAGTCAAAAGCTCTAAAAAAACGGGCCTCCGCAATCAAAGCATCAGAAACACTTTCTACAGCTTCACCGTTCTCAATAATACCATTCGCGGTATTGATGTTGGGAAAGGCAGCGCCCCATAACACATCGGCACGGCTGCTCGAAGGAGTAATGCTCCCCACCCCGGAAAGGTCCATGTCCTTAAAGTTGGCGTCGGCACTCTGGGCATAAGTATATTCATCGGTACCGGTAAGCGTGGTGTTGTAATAATAGCCTTGACCATAAATATATCGCAAATGCGCGTAAAGCGACGACAATCCGCCATTCACCCCCTTTTCAGTGGTGAAAAAGCCCGGCTCATAAATGCTTCGGGGCTGCTCCTCCAATATGTCAGAGCAGGCCAGAAGGGAGGATGCGAGGAACGCAATTCCCAGATATAATTTAAAATGCTTTCTTTTCATAAAGATAATTTTTAAAGAAATTCAATATTAGAAGGTCAGATTCAAACCAAACAAGAAGTTACGTGTAGCGGGTGAGTTGGTACCGACAGTAAGCAAACGTTGCTTATACTGAGTCGTAACAGCAGCATTTTCGTCTCCATAAGAGTTGGTTTCCGGATCAAGACCCGTTTCATCTTTAAAGGGGCTGAACATCACAAAAGGATTCTGGATGGTCGCATACATACGCAAACGCTCAATGCCAAAATTATCGAGCAGCGATTTGTTGAAGTTGTAACCCAGAGTAATGGTTCTAACCTTCATGTAAGTAGCATCAAAGTAGCCCAAAGTACTGCCGTATTTGGGGTTGTCGTTACTAACAACGCCTCCTGGCTTAGGATACTTGGCTCCAGTGTTTTCGGGGGTCCAATAATCCACCTTCACGTTGTTTCTTCGTCCGCTCATCATATTCAGATAACCCGAAGAAGAGTGCAGGGTGCTGATAAGGACGCCATCCTTTTTGAAGGCACCTACAACGCTCAAGTCCCAATTCTTATAGGCTACACGCGTGTTAAAACCACCTTGAAACTTGGGCTCAAGACTCAGAATCTGACGGTCATCAGGTCCAATGGCACGAACGGGCGTTCCGTCGGCGTTGTACTCTCCGGTATATTTCACCTTAATCATACCGGCATTGCCTCCGGGCTCCAGGATGTCGCGATGTGCATCGTCTTCCTGCCAAAGACCAACCTTCTCGTAATCAAAAATCACATCTATCGGGTGACCAACAAACCACCAGTTGTTCTCATCTCTTTCCTGACCCGAGGCCAGTTTGGTCAGCTTGTTACGGTTGGCATACAGGTTGATGCCGGCATCCCAGCTCCATCCATTACGATCGTCAACAATAACTCCGTTAAGACTTAATTCAAAACCTTTATTTTCAGATTCACCGATATTGGCCATGTAACTTCCTACACCGGAAGTAGACGGCAGGTTAACACGGAACAAAAGGTCTTTGGTCGTTTGTTGATAGTATTCAAAGGTACCGCTCAAACGATGACTCAACAAAGAGAAATCCAAACCATAGTTCATGGTCTCGGTAAACTCCCATCCCAAATTCGGGTTGGGCAACTCAGATACATAAAAGCCTGTTGCAAATGAGTCACCAAAATTATAGGGGCGGGTTGAAAGACGTCCAAGGGTAGAATAAGGATCGATCGACTGGTTAGAAGTCTGACCATAGCCAACACGTAACTTCAACTGATTCAACCAAACCACATTGTCCATAAAAGCTTCGTTCTTTATGTTCCAACCGGCCGATACAGCAGGATAGGTATGCCATTCGTAACCGGGTGCCAAACGGGAAGAACCATCTGAACGCAAAGCCACGGAAAGCATGTACTTGTTATCGTAGGCATACATAACACGTCCCATCCAGGAAGAAAGTCCACTTTTATAATAATCCTGATTATCCGGATTTACACTGAGTTCCCCATCGGCGTGTCCCAGGTTGTAGAACTGCAGGTGATCAGAAGGAACGTCACGTGCGGACAGCTCAGACTTGAAATAGGTAGTTTCTTCGGCCGAATACAAGGCCACCACATTGAAGTTGTGCTTGCCGAAAGCACGATCATAAGTCAACAGGTTTTCAACCACCCAATTGGTCGTATGTGCGTTTGAAATAGCAGCGGTTGAAGGATTGTCCGGAGTTACGTTAAACACTCCCTCACCGGTGTAGCGACCATGATTTTCCTGGCGATAATTCAAACCAAGATTCACACGGTATTTTAAACCTTCTACCCAAGGGGCTTCAACTTCACCATAAAGTGAGTTGTAAGTACCAAAACCACGGGTTTTGTGTGCCCAGCCATCGCCCAAATTCTCAATGCTCTCACGAGTATAAACCCATTGATCATCGGAGGGCATACTGATGATGCGCTTGAGACTGCCATCGGCGTTATAGGGACTGGCTAAAGGAGAAGCACTCAAGGTATTGTACAAGCCCAAATCGGCACCATTGGTGGTGGAGTAACTGGTATTGGTAGTAAAACCAAAATTGAAATATTGTCCCACTTGCTGATCGATAGCGGCCCTAAGCGAGTAACGATCGTAGTTCTGTCCGGGAAGCAGGGACTCATCCTTATAATAACCAATTCCAAAGTTATAATTGGCATTTTCAGTACCTCCCGAAACACCGAGGTCGTGGCTGTTCACGATGCCGTTTTCATACATCAAATCTTGCCAGTTGGTGTTGTTGTCGATGGATTCATCCAGACTGTTGGAGTACAAACCGGCAGCCTCACGCAAATCAGCCAGCTCAACCGAGTTCATCATAGGATACTCATTGAACAAGGTTTTAACTCCGGTGTAAGCATTGTAAGTTACACGGGCCTCTTGGCCCTTTTGCCCCTTGTTGGTAGTGATAAGGATGACCCCGTTGGCACCACGTGATCCGTAAATAGCCGTCGCAGAGGCATCCTTCAGAATATCGAGACTCTTGATGTCACTGGGACTGATGTCGCCAATTTTACCGGCAAAGGGAATCCCATCCAACACAATCAAAGGATCGTTACTGGCGTTCAAAGAACGGGTTCCCCTTACACGAATCTGCATTTCGGCACCAGGCTTTGAAGACACCTGAGACATTTCAACACCTGAAACCCGACCTTGAAGGGCCTGGGTTACGTTTGCAGAGGCAACCTCACGCAGCTGATCCCCACGAACTGTAGCAACAGAGCCGGTCACGGCCTCGCGTCGTTGCGTTCCATAACCAACAACCACCACCTCGCTCAAGCTCAGGAAATCTTCTTCCATAACCACATTAATCAGAGCGCGTCCCTCAACGGGCACATTCTGAGCCTGAAATCCAATAAAATTAAAAACCAGAACAGCATCCGGAGCAACAGTAATGGAATAGTTGCCGTCAAAATCTGAAATGGTTCCGGTAGCAGTACCTTCAACCACAATATTGACTCCGGGAAGTGGCAATCCGGACGAGTCAAGCACCTGACCCGAAACCGCTACATTTTGGGCTCCGACCCCAAAATGTACGCTTAAAAGAAGGAATAGCGTAGCAATTACCCCCTTTTTAAACACATCGATTTTTCTCATAAAACAATTAGATAAGAGTGAATAAGAATTTTGATTAAAACAGATAAATTCTGTTAACGACTGTGAAATTAAGCGCTCCTAAGGGGATAAAAGGAGAAATTTCTGCACAAAAAGAGTAGATTTTTACCAACAAGAGTAGAAAAAGGGAGATTCAGAGGACAATTTAACGGCCTTAAGTCCCACCATGGGGAAGAGCCCCTTAAAAGACCATTAAGCACAAGCATAAAAGAAGGGGAAGAGACTGTTAAACAGCTCCTTCCCCTTCGCCAATCACCCTCCCTTAAAGAGTGAAACCACAATTGGTTTTAATAATAATCTAATCCGTCAAAATCTTCACTTACATCGCGTCCGGCCAGGCCATCGACAAAGTACTTATAAGCGGGTTTCCGCTGGTAATCCTTGTCCCAAATGGGTGCAGCGTCATCGGCGAGCCAATAACCTTCGCCATTAGGATCCTGAATGCCCCACACAGTAATGCCGTATTGTTGCTCGGCAGGAACCAACTCCAGGTACTTTTCAACAATGTACTGGTACATCTCAGCCTGTTGCAGCAATTGCTCCAACGAGGGTGTGGTAGTACCCACCTGCACATCCAGCTCCGACACCTTCACCAGCAGCCCGGTGGCGGCCAGCTTGGTAAACATCTCAGCGATGTTCTCCTTGGAGGTGGAAATGCTCACGTGCATTTGTGTGCCCAATCCATCAATGGGAGCACCCTTTGCGATTTGATCCTGGGCGTAAGCGATAAAACCATCTACTTTGGCAGGATTCTCCAAATTATAATCGTTCATAAACAGAAGCTGATCATCGCCCCCGTGTTCACGTGCAAGCTGAAAGGCCTTTACTGCAAAATCCTCACCCAGGTACTTCACCCAGTAAAACTCATCGTCAGCAGGTTCGGCCACATCGCCGTCGCGCAAAGTGCCGTTCTCCTTCATGGGCTCGTTCAATACGTCCCAGGCTTTAACCTCGTCCTTATAATGCGCCATCATGGCGGTGATCCAGCTTTCCATAGCTTCCCCAATAAGCTGGGTCTTTTCCTCATCGGTTTTCTCAATAATGGTGGCACTCTTCAGCGCGGGAGCGCCTGCGGGAGCCTCTACTGCACTTACCACCACATTATCGATGTAATAAACCCCGGAAACGGCACCCAAATCAAAATTCAGTCCATCAATGGCGCCGTCCGAAGTAATGGTCCACTCGATAAGCTTCCAGGTGCTGTTGGTCGCTTGGTCGCCCTGATACCTTGCGGTACCGGTGGTTGAACAACGTACACTTCCGGGCGCCTCCGAACGAATGTAATACGATACTTTATAATCGCCTTCAGGAAGCACCTCGGTAAAATCGGTGTGGATCTGTACCTGCCACTGGCTGCCTGGATCGTTGAGCTCGTGCTCAACGCGCATGGCCCCTTCGCCCTGAAAGGCGTCGCCGCCGGTGGCAAGAGTGGGCTGCCCATCCGGACCGTTGTATTTACTCCAACCCTCAAGGCCCGACTCAAAATCGCCATTGGCTACCATATTTACCACCGTTGGCTCGGCATCAAGGTCGATTATACTCAGATTATCGATGTCGATGTAGTAAGTCACCCCGGGTAGTTTTCCAAGGTCAAAGGAAAGGAGAAAGGCGTCGGAGCCTTCTGCCATTTCGGTAATATTGAACTGCACCTGTTGCCAGGCGGACGAAGTGGTGAAGGACTCGGTGCCCGAGCCGGTTCCTGTCCAATCGATCCAGGGATACTCATTAACATTACCAGGTAAAGAAATGCGGCCTTGACCGGCATCATCACTTCGGATAAAAAAGGTGACCTGGTAGGTGTGCCCTGCAACAAAAGGAATTTCAGGACTCTTCAACTGAAGATCCCAGTAATTGGCAGAAGTGACACTGGCCACCAACTTCACAGCATTGCTTCCGGTACCCATACCGGCACCTTCTTCAACAGTAATGCCCTCTCCGGGATTGGCTCTGTTCCACCCGGTAAAGCTGCCGTCTTCCAGACCCGACACGTCGAGCAAATTACTGCCGGCGGGACCGGGAATAATTTCCGGCGCCAAAAGACTGTTCAAATAACTGGCATTTTGATTGGTGTGCCATACCAGGGTGTGGCCGTAAACATGAAGGCCATTTTCCTTAGCCTTGGCCACCAGTCCGTCAACCGTTTCAAAGTTAATTTCGCCACGACCGTTCACCATGGCGCCGTGCTTCATGTCGTAACCAATAACGATTTCCCGAAAGTTGTCGTTCACAATGCTGTCGTACTTACCCGCTTCCATGTAGCTGGCCAAATCAACACCAACCCCCAAATTCAGATCGGTATAGGCCAGCAGGTCATCGTACTTGGCAATTTTCTCGGCCAGACTAAGAGGGATCTCTGCGGCTGTGATTTCCGTTGCCGGATCGCGCTCTACCCATTCCATCTTGGAATCGTCGCAGGCGGTGGCCATTAAAACGGCCAATCCCGCCAGAGGCAATATGCTTTTATATTTCATATGTTTCATTTTACTTGTCTAATAAAATAAACTTACTCAGCTTCTTCTTCATCCGGAAAATCGGAGTATTCAGGCTGCTCCAGAGGCACTACACGCCAATTGTCGGTATAAACGTTCTGCGTAAAGGCCGATCCGGCAAATTCCGTTTCTGCATCCGCATCGTTTCCGGTAAGCTGACCCAGGTTGAAATCGGAGTTTTCGAAATAAATACCGAAGTTCTTGTAAGTGGCTCCTTCCCTGGCTGCCAAAACATTCTCGAAGGTAAATTCCTCCCCCTCCTCGGGTTCAGAAAAACCATAGAAATCGCTGAAAGGAACAGTAACCGTAACCCATCCTTCGGTCTCAAAGGGAACGACCTCCTTATTGTCGATCCAGGGCACATAATTGTAGGTATATCCTGCCCATTCGCCGCCGTTGTAGTTGTTCATCAAAAGGAGTTTGAGGAAACCGGTGCCGGACCAGGGCTGGGGCACATACACATCAAACTGAAAGGCCACCTGATTAACAGGCGTCGTGGCCGGGATGTAGGGAGTCAACTGACCCCGCCAGTCGTCCACATCATTACCGGCGGTCCACACCTCCGAGCGACGGTTGGCTACATTAAACTCGGCAACGCGGGCGGGACGATGGGCCACATAATTGCCTTGCGACTGAGTGCCTTCACCAATTACAGCTGATTCCAGGTCCTCGTCGTTTATCATGCTGCCGGTCTCGCTCCAGCTCCAAAAGCCTTGCTGACCCAAACCATCAAAATCGAGAATGACCCCCTCTTTGAAGTTGAAATAGGCGGGAGAATAAGCACCACCGTTGGCCCCGAAGGCAAACAAAGCGCCACTCTCTGTTAGTCCCGAAGGAACCACCACTGTAAAGAACTCTCCATCCTCATCGGAAACGATGTCGCCCCCGGTCACTTCGATATTTCCGGGAAAAACCACACGCTCGATTTCCTTTAAACCCGATCCATAAACTGTGATGACCTCATCGGCCTGGGGCATGGTGTGCGAAATACTGCTAATACGGGGTGCTGCCTCTCTGATTTCAATGTCCAGCGTCTTTTCAATGCCACCCGACTTTACCAGACGAATGGTATTACGCACTTCCTCGGCAGCCTCGGTGGTAGGTGTATCTCCACTAAGCTGAAACAATACATTTTGATCCGATACATATACCGGATTAAAATAGGTCTTGTGTCCATTCACAAAAACCTGACGAAGACCGGTAAAACCGGAGCCGGTAATACGGACAACCTGTCCCAAACGAATAAACTCCACATTACGACTGGGAACGGAAGACTCCGGATCCTGCAGGTAAACTCCCGAAATGCTGATGGGAGCTTCCAAATTGGGATCGTCATCGTCATCACATGCGGTAAAAAATGCCCCGGAAAGCAAAGCACCGAGCAACAACCACAAATTTATCTTCATTTTCATATACATATCTTTTAGTAATTAAACCAATGACTCCATGCCCTTACTCAAAAAGGTTGATGCGTTCCTCATTAAACACATAAGGAACAGGATCCTGGCGCAACAAGGGATTTTGAACCAACTCCCCTTCGGGGTAAGGCAACAACAACATGCTCTCTGTAGCGGTAGCCACCTGTTGCGCCGTATTGGCGTCTCCGGCAACGTACTGGCCATTTTCATACTCATACTGAACAGCACGCTCCTGATTATTCAGGTAGTTGATGACTTCCTGCTGCTTGTAATAAGAACGACGCACCAAATCGTACCAGTACTGACCTTCCATAGCCAGCTCAACACGACGCTCGTAATGCAAATCGCTGTATGAGATCTCGGACTTGGTAGACATGCCGGCGCGGGTGCGGACTTTGTTAAAATATTCAAGAGCTACGGCATCGCTGGTACTGGCACTATTGCCCAGAATGGCTTCGGCCAGGTTCAAATACACCTCAGCCAAACGCAGCATCTTGGTGGTGGCACCGGAATTCATCCTTTGCACTATGCCATCATTGTCCTTAGAAGAACCTACCACACCCTTCTTCACATTGCAACGGTCGGTTTCTTCGTAGGTGTAGCCACCGTCTTCTTTGCGCAACTCGGGATAAAAGGCCCCATTGGTTGCAAAAGTAGCGTGCAAACGCTCCTGATCGGCGGCTTCGTAGGTACGGATAACGTCCCAGGAAGCATAGGTGTAGTAACCCCAGGCAGCATCGTCGCCGGTAATCTCTGAATTCCAGGCAAAGTAAGCCTGCTGGGTATTGGTGATCCCGTACTCGGTGGAACCGCCCACCCAATTTAGCGTAAATAAGTGCTCCGGATCGTGGTTGCCTTCCAGGGTAAACAAGGCGGCATAGTCTTCATTCAATTCCAGTCCACTCTCCTCAGCCACTTTGAGTGCGGCTTTTTTGGCCAACTCCAAATATTCGGCGCTGCGTGTGCCGCTGTTCGGATCACTGTTGCCGTGCAGTCCCGCAAAGGAAAGGTAAACACGGGACAACATGCCGTAGGCGCTCCAGCTGGTTAAACGACCACTTTGACCAACAGTCTCCGGCAGGTATTTAGCGGCAAATTCCAAATCGCGGATGGCAAACTCAAACACATCGTTGCGCGGATTGGTGGGCACAATGGGATTATTGACCATGGCGGCATTGTCTTCGATTAAGATGACATCGCCCCAAAGAGAAGCCAGGTACCAATAGGCCACACCCCGCATAAAGCGCGCTTCAGCAATGGCTACATTCTTTTGTTCCTCGGTCACATTTACAGCAAATTTACGAATGTTGTTGATGGTGTTGTTCGACTGGCCGATGATGTTATAAAACGATCCCCAGGCCGAAACCATTGGTCCCGTCAGCGATGTCTCCGTAAAGTTGGTAAAGGGATAGATGTAATCCGAATAGGGTGCAAAGAGATTATTGCCCCGTCCGTCGCCCAGGGCGTAGTAAAACTTATCGTTAAAGTCGAACCACACCTTACTGTACAGGGGAGCAGTAGCAGCCTGTAACTCTGCATTATTCTGGAAATAATTTTCCAGCGTAATCCGGTCATTTGGGGTGCTGTCCAAAAAATCGTCGTTGCAGCCGCTTATCCCTATAGCCAAAGCCAGGGACAGGCCGAGTGCTTTTATATAATTGTTCCTCTTCATATAGCTTACATTTAATGGTTAGAAGGTGAGGTTAAGTCCCAAAGTATAAATGCGTGGTGAAGGATAACGGGCATTGTCCACTCCGCTTAACAGGGCATTCTGCTGATGAGCACCCACCTCAGGGTCGTAACCCGAATACTTGGTCCAGGTGTACACATTCTGAAGGTTGGCATATACCTTGGCGTTTTCCATACCAATCTTACTCACCCACTTGCGAGGCAAGTTGTAGCCCAAAGAGATGTTTTGTATGCGCAGGTAAGAGCCATCCTCTACATAGCGATTGCTCATACGGTTGTTGGCATTGGATGATGAAGCCGAAAGGCGATACATATCGTCGGCCCCGCCTACCACTTCTAAATTACGGTAGTCGTTCTCCGGACCATTGGCATCGACCACACCCAGGCGGGCATAATCCCGTGCGCTCACCAACAGGTTGTGGTTCTCTCTGGGATTCTCGAGCCAGCGACGCTGATAGTTAATGACGTCGTTACCAAAGGAACCGCCGAGTTGTACCGAAAGATCAAAGCCTTTGTAGGCAAAGCTGTTGCCAATACCAAAGGTAAACTTAGGCTCGGGATTGCCAATAAAGGTCCGGTCGCTGTCGTTGATGACGCCATCGCCATTAACGTCCTCAAAAATATAGTCGCCGATCCATACGCCCGACTCGGCAATACCAATCCCTTCGGGACGGGCCACCTCTTTAACCTGGCCATTGGCGTCCTTATAGTAGAAATCGGTTCCTTTGTTAAAGCGACCAATCACTTTATAGCCATAGAACTGACCGATGGACTTACCTACAACGGTGCGGGTTACCGGGGTAACTTCAGAACCTTCCTGCACCGTAACATCGAGGGTACTGGTTTCGGTATCCAACTCCATCACCTTGTTGCGGTTGAGAGAGAACACCAGGTTGCTTCGCCATTGGAAACCACCACGATCCACATTTACAGTATTCAAAGTCAGCTCGATCCCCTTATTCTCCAAAGAACCGATATTGCCCCAAGGGGGGGTGGTAGAGCCCTGCCCCTGCGAACCCAAGTAAGCCGGCAAGGGAAGACGCAGCAACAGGTTGTCGGTCTTCTTATAATAAACGTCGGCGATAAATTCTACACGATTCTGAAACAGGCTGACGTCCAGGCCCAGGTTGCTGCTTTGGGTGGTTTCCCATTGCAGAGCCGGGTTGGCGGTGTTGCCGGCCAACTGACCGGTTCCCCAAATGGTGGTGACCGATGACATAACAGAAGTGTAGGCATAGGCGTCGGTACTTTGGTTACCTACTTTTCCCCAACCGGCGCGCAAACGCAGGTTGCTGACGATCGGATTGTCGCGCAGAAAGGACTCGTTCGAAATCCTCCAGGCTACTGCCGCTGAGGGGAACCAACCCCAACGATTGTCCTCGGCAAAGTTGGAAGAACCGTCGTGACGCAGGGTGGTAGTCAGCATATAACGGTCGTCGTATGAATAAAATACACGTCCAAAATAAGACATCATGGCGTGGAACCCACTGTTGCCATTGGCTTGAGAGGTGGTACCGTCACCGGCATTCAAATCGTGGGCGGCATTGTTCAGAAAACCAGAGCGATAACCGTACAAATATTCCCAGTTCGATTCCTGCATCTCCTGACCCAGCATGGCGTTAACGCTGTGTACTTCGTTAAGGGTACGGGTGTAATTCAGAATGTTGTTCCAGGACCAATACTTGCTGTAGGTCTTTACCCGCTCGGATTGAATAACGTCGTTGCTCAAGGCGCCAAAGCGGTACGAGGGCGTAAAGCGGTACTCGTTGTTCATATTAAAATCGCTCGCAAGCTCGGTCTTCAGGCTTAGGCCTTTAAGCAGGGTTGCTTCCAAAAAGATGCCACTGCGTATGCCGAGGCGCTCTCTGTCGTTCTCGCGAATGCTGGCCAAACCAACCGGATTGGTTTGTACGTACATGTTGTCGTCGGGACCGTCAAAAGTACCCTCTGCATTACGAACCGACACGTTGGGGGTTTGCTTCATAGCCGTTTTGATCATGGTATCGTTGTTGGCGTTATCGCTGCCAATAGACAATACCTGATTGGTGTTACTCAAGGAAAAGTTAACACCGGCCTTTAACCAGTCTTTTACCTGACTGTCGAAATTTCCACGCAGGGTAATACGATCAAAACCGGAACCTATGGCAATACCTTCCTGGTCGAGATAACCCAGTCCGAGGGCGTAAGTCGATTTTTCACTACCTCCGGAAACCGAAAGGTTGTGGCTCTGCATGAAGGCACGCTGATAAAGGGCATCCTGCCAATCGGTACCCTCACCCAAAATGGAGGGATCGATGAAATAGGAGTCGTCGTTGACGATGTTGGCTTCGGCTCTTTCATTTTTGTGCTCGGCATACTGACGCAAATCCATCAGGTCGAGACGGGTAGGAATCTCCTGGTAACCCATGTAACCATCATAGGTCACCCGGGCTGTTCCTTTTTCTCCCCGCTTGGTGGTAATAAGAATAACTCCGTTGGCACCACGCGAACCGTAAATGGCCGTTGCCGAGGCATCCTTCAATACGTCCATGGTAAGGATGTCGGAGGGGTTAATGGAGGCCAGGGGGTTGTTGGAGGAGGAGCCGCTGTTGCCATCGATGACTACGCCATCGATAACAAAGATGGGTTCGTTGGTGGCATTGATGGAGTTGACGCCCCGAATCCGGATGGAGGAACTGGAACCCGGAGCTCCGGAGTTCTGCTGCACCTGTACCCCGGCAGCACGGCCCTGCAACACCTGATCGATGGAGGTGGGGACCGATTTTTCGATGGCCTCATTGGATACGGATACCATAGAACCGGTCACATCGGTCCTGCGCATGGATCCATAACCTACTACAACCACTTCGTCGAGCGACATATAAGACTCTTGAAGCACAACATTGATGGTGTTGCGGTTGTCCACCGAGACCTTCTGGGATTCAAAACCCAGAAAATTAAAAACCAAAACACTGTTGCCAGGAGCATTCAGGCTATAATTGCCATCAATGTCGGTGATTACTCCTGAAGAGGTACCCTCAATAAGGATACTCACGCCCGGAAGGGGGCTGCCCTGCTGATCCATTACGCTTCCAGAAACCGTGAGGTTCTGCGAAAAAGCGAAAAATGGAACGGTCAGCAGTAACAAAAAGGCAAGTACGATGCCTTTGCTGAACACATTAGTTTTTCTCATAAATACAATAATTTGGTAAAGCGATAAATGTGATTGGGGTCAATCACCAATTAAGTCAAATTAACAGAATTTGGTCTGTGCTGTTCTGCCTACATCAATAAAAAAAAATTTAAGTCCAACAATTACATTTCAACGGAGTAACCACATTCAGTCCGCTCCTACAATTTGAACACCCAGAGGGCGAATAATACAATTTCACATTTGAATGTTAAAATTGATTAATACAAATGTAAGTGTAGTACCTCTAAGAAAGGGGTAAAAAAATGTGAATTAAGGGGAAATTTATATCCGACCCGGAAGCTGTATTGCCGGGAGACACCGGCAACACATTACCTTACAAACATTTACAGAAAGCCGTCTTTAACTGTGGTGCTGTTTGAGGTAATCGGTGGGTTTCACGCCCATCTCTTTCGTAAAACACTTGCTGAAGTATTTGGGATCGGAAAAGCCGACCATAAAACCGACCTCGGAGACGGACAATTTATCCTGGCGGAAAATCTGTGCCGCTTTTTTAATGCGCATGGATCGGATGAACTCTACCAGGGAAAGACCGGTGAGACCTTTCACCTTTTTCAGGATGATGGAGTGACTCATGTGCATTTCGTCGATGAGAAAGGACACGTCGAAGGTGGGATCGGCCAGTTTCTGCTCGGTAATTTCCATAAGCCGTTTCAAAAAGCGCTCGTCCATTGGCGTAATGGCCTCCTCGGTGGGTTCGAGCACCATTTGTTTGCTGAAGCGCTGCTTAAAGGCCTCACGCGATTGCAATACAGAAGCCACCTGGGCTTCCAACACATGAATGTTGAAGGGCTTGGTCAGATAAGAGTCGGCACCGGATTCGAAACCTTCGACCATGTGCTCATCATCGGTGCGGGCCGTGAGCATCACCACGGGAATGTGGCAGGTCTCCTTACTGGTTTTTAGCGCACGCGTCACCTCTATCCCGCTCATCCCCGGCAACATCACATCACAAATAACCAGATCGGGCATCAGTCCCGCCAGTTCTTCATGGGCCTTTCGGCCGTTATGAAACACAACGGTTCTGAATCGGGGGGCGAATACCTTTTGCAGGTAATCAGCCAGGTCGGCATCGTCTTCCACAACCACCAAAAGCGCCTGCTTTTGGTCGCCCTTGCTGGCCGACAACCCCTGCTCTGAGTCGCTGAAGTCTGCTGAGCTGCTTTCCTCTGTAACGTCCTCCTGATGCGAGTAGGCTGCTTCCTGCTGCAGGTTGCCCTCGGGCAGCAGCACTTCAAAGCAGCAGCCCTTAGCTTCCAGATTGTAAGCTTTAACACTGCCCTTCATTTTCTCGACAAAATCACGCACTATGGAGAGGCCAATCCCCGAACCGGCCAAATGCTCATAACCTTCGCTGCGTACCTGATAAAAACGATTAAATACATTGTCGATCTCGCTTTCGGGAATGCCGGGTCCCTCGTCGCAAAAGCGCAGCGTGTACCAGGATTCGGCCTCTGAATTTTGACTGTAATCGATGCTCAGGTGCAAGGTGCTTCCTGGCGGTGCATATTTCACCGAATTGGACAAAAGATTATGCACAACGGTGGTCAACAAGCGCTTATCTGCAGAAACCAGGCTTTCGTTAGGGGCCTTAATCTCCACTTGCACTTTGTTTTGCCGCAATAGAGGCTCAAAGTCAAGCAGGGTTTCCTGGACCAGCGTCTCGAGCGGAAACACCGAGTTGCGCAGACTCAGTTCTCCTTTGTCCATTTTCCGCAGTTCGAGGAGTTGGTTGACCTGGGTCAGCAGGCGTTTCACATTCCTGTAGATCATATTCAACACATCGCGGGTCTCCCGGTCGAGCTCCTGCCGGTCGATCAACTGCTGCAGCGGAGCATGAATCAGGGTCAGGGGGGTACGGATTTCATGCGACACATTGGTGAAGAAGCGCATTTTGGCCTCGGCAATTTCGGTTTCTTTTTTGTGTTCCAGACTCTCGATGATCAGTTGATTCTTCTTTTTTACGGCAATCAGAGAGTATTTCCTGAAAACAAAGAGTAAGAAAAGGAAGAACAGTCCGTACAACAGGTAGGCCCATACTGTTAGGTACACGGGCGGATCGACAATAAGGGTAAGTTCCCGTACCTCGGGGGCCCAAACGCCATCGTTGTTGGTGGCGCGCACTTGCAGGGTATAGGTGCCAAAACGCAGGTTGGTATAGGTTACCCGACGATTTTGACTGCCGGTTTCCTGCCACTCGTCGTTAAAACCGACCAGACGGTAGGCGTAACGGATCTTGTCGGGACTGGAAAAGTGGAGGGCCGAAAACTCAAAGGAGATCTCATTGTCGGAGTGGGCCAAACGCAGCTCCTCACTCGAAAAGATGTTTTTATCGAGCAGCACCCGGTTGCCGATTTTTTGACGGGGCAACACGCTGCGGTTGTGCAGTCGAAAATCGGTAATGGCCACCCGTGCATCAAAGGGGTTGTTCACAATGCTGTCGGGATGAAAGATGGTGATGCCGTTGACGCCACCAAAAAACAAGTGACCGCTTGCGGCATCACGAAAGGCGCTGTTGAGGTTGAATTGCTCTCCGGGCAGGCCGTCGTTGCGTCCAAAAGAAACCAGGTTGCCACTGGACGGATGATAGCGGCAAAGGCCTTTGTTGGTCCCCAGCCATAAATGTCCCGTTTCATCCTCACGAATACTGTAAACGAGTCCCCCCGGCAAACCATCCTGCTCGCTGAGGTGACTGAAGCTGACCTGCCCCTTTAATATCTCAGAAACAGGGGTACTGCGACCTAGCTCTATTTTGTTGAGTCCACGCCCGGTAGCTACCCAAAGATTGCCGTAACTGTCCTCCCGAATATCGTACACATCGTTATAGGCCAGGGTGTTTGATTCGCCGCTTTGGTGACGAAACACAGTAAAACTACCACGTCGCCGCATCACATCCTCAATGGGCGCAACACTGAGTCCGCCCCCCTTGGTGCCCACCCACAGCAAATCGCGCGAATCTTTAAACACGACCAGGGCCTTATCGCTGCCCAGCCCCAGCATGTGGGCGGGGGTTTCGTTGTAGCGCTCGATTTGACGAGAGTACTTGTTAATGTAACCGATGCCCTGCCCCCAGGTACCAAACCAAATGTTGTCGCGATCGTCTTCGAAGAGGGAAAAAATGAAACCATCGACAACGTAGCTGTCGAAACGCCGACCGTCGTACACCACCAGACTGTTGGCGGCTGATCCTATCCAAAGCATGCTGTCGCTGTCGAGCAACAGGGCGGATATTTCACTTTTCCAGGCCCCGTCGCGCAGGATGACCCGGGGAATGTTTTGCAGGCGCTGCAATTGACCGCCGCTGCGACGAAAGACATCAATACCCGAAGCGGCCGTGCCCACCGCCAAAACATTTTCATTCCCTGTGATGGCCGTAACCAGGTTGTCGCTGAGGCCGTTTTGCTGCCCGGGCAGCAAAACTTTAAACTGCTTGGCGTACAAATCGAGATAGACCAGCTCATGACTTTCGGTGCCTACCCACAGCACCCCTGTCCGGTCAATCAACAAAGCATTGATGATGTTATCGGGGATGCCATTCTCCGAACTTTCCGAATAAGTAAAAACCTCCTTCACCGTATTGTCGGCCATTCGTACCAGTCCCCCACCCCTGGTGGCCAGCCACAGATTGGCCTGGTCGTCTTCGGTAAAATCTTCGACCCAGTCGACCGGCAAACGCCTGCCTTCAGGTGCATCGGCATGAAAACGTTGCACCCGCCAGCTGTTGTTGTTGAGACGATGGGTTAAGCGAAACAGGCCATCGTAGGAGGAGGCCCACAGCTGGCCCTGGCTGTCGCGCCGTATTTTGGTGAAAACGGTTCTATCAATGGTTTCCTCTGAAATGGAGCGAAAAGCAGTCCCGTCATCCATATCGTACTCGAACAAACCTTCCTCTGCCCCTACAAGCAGCTTGCGCTCACTGTGCTGGTAAACCGATACCACGGAAATATTCTTACGTATGGGGCCAAAGGGCTCATTGGTGTGTCGTCTGTAAATGGCGTTGCGCGAGGCATTAATAAAACGGCCTTTGTCCTCCCCCTCCCCGGGCTCATAATAAAACAAACCCTCTGAAGTCCCTGCCCACAGCCGCCCCTGACGGTCGATGTACAAGTCGCGGATGAGGTCGTCGTAGGTGAGCCCGTTGTAACGGGTTATGCGACTGTTTGATAAATCGAGCCGGTTGATGCCTCCGCTGCGGGTGCCAATCCACAAGTAACGATGGTCCTGTAATTCGAGGCAGCTGATCTCATTATTGGAGAGGGTGCCATCATCGTCTATGTCGTATTTGTAACTGACGTACTCGTAGCCGTCGAAACGATTAAGTCCGTCCTTGGTCCCAATCCACAAAAACCCCAGACTGTCCTGCACCATAGCCAACACCGAGGACTGAGAAAGCGAGGATGGGGTCAGCACATTACGAAAGCTGCTGCCGGCTTGCACGGAAGTATGCCACATCAACAAGACCAGAAAGGCCAAACCGGAAGCACCTTTGAAAAATCGACTTCTGCCTGGCTGGGCGCCACGACGCCTATGCGTAGAACCGCCATATCTTCTGCTGCGCTTCGATTTTCCTTCCATAATGTTTCTTCTCTAGTGGCTGTACAACAAACCCCGCAACATGCTGCCATTACAGGACAGCACAGACAAGGTGAATTTTCCACAAATATTGTGAAAATTTTTCAATCCAGCTACAACAAAGCCTCTACCTCTTTAAGCACACGCTGCTGCTTTGAGGGCAAAACCCCTAATGAATCAAGAAGTTCAGGCTTTTCGTGCAGCTGCCGACAAAGCACGGTCCCGCTGGCCAAAAGTTTTTGCTTTTCGGCCTTGGTGAGGGAAGTAAGTGTAGTTATGGGAAACAAATGATGTTGTTCTACCAAGTGCTTCAGGTTCTGCTCCTGAGGAAAATCCCAGCTCATTAAATACAAACCACTACAAATTCCAAAGGCCTGGGCATCGGAGGTAAATCGGGTATTGGTAACGACCCAGCCCTGAAATTCAAAATTGCGGTACTCCTCAAAAGTCTGCCTTTTGTTGATGATGTCGTTGACCCGGGATCGGATGTACAGAGGCACCTGAACGCTGGCGTATTTGCCCTGACTGTTGTAGTATTTGCACTCGACCAGGTGCTGCAAACGGTGGTTGGTGGCAACAACATCCACCTCGTGCTGTACGCACATTCCGGAGACTTCCTGTCCCACCTCCACCTTGTAGCCCTGGGCCCGGAAAACTTCACCAATAAATTGCTCAAAGGGATAGCCCGAGGGGCCCATTTCCATGATGGCTTTTTTCAGGCTGTAACGGGCTGCTGCACTGCGTTGGTATTTTCGCAAAAGGGCAAAGGCCCTGCCATAAATCTTGCGGGTGGGCATACCGCTTTCAACCCAGGAAAGGATGTCGTCGATGACCAAACGTGCCAGTTTGTCGTCGGCACCAACGCGCTGCAATGAGCCTTTTAGCTTCTCCTCTGAAAAGGGTACCATTTCGCCCGAGGCTTTTTGAATAAGGATTTTTTGTGACATAGTATTCTTCCAATAAACTGAATAGTGTATTAAATTTTCCCTTAAGGCTGTATAAGCTTAGCCTGCTTTATTCATAAGTTGTCGTTATGAGATACTCAAATACCAATAAATATGGACAACCGCAAAGAAAATGGACGCAGGGAATAATAAATTATTTTCAAATCCATTTTGTTGAGGACGTCCGTATTTAGCAGGTAGTTGGGCATCGTAATAGATAATTTATGAATAATGCAGGTTAGGGACTTATATTTACTCTCCTTTGATTTTTACTGTTCGATAGCTGAAGACCCGGCTGCCCTTTTTCCCAAATTATCGTAGCCCAGGTCCTCTTTGCTGATCAGTTTTTGCGCCAGCAGCTCACGCACCACAATTTCTGTCATGTCGCTCTTGAACTGAAACTCATAGCGGATGTCCATTACATAAGCCTTCAGGCGCATTTTCAAATAAGATCTGCGCTCAAACATTTCATTAAAAAACAGCACCACAATGGGCTTATTCAGGTAAATAAACTTACTGACCTGAGCGGCCTCGGTGGCAATTTTTCGTACTTTTTGGGTATCCACATCAAGAGGCAGAATGATTTCGGCCACCACCTGGCAATTGAGCTCCCCCATATTGGCATTGGAAACCGCGGCATTCATCAATTCCATATTAGGTACCGACACCACCGAATCGTCGGGGGTAACCAGCCGGGTGGCACGCAGACCAATTTCCAGCACTTCGCCGTAATGCGAACCAATCTCTATTTTATCGCCCACCTGAAAGGGCCGGTCGAACAAAAGCATAATGCCGCCAAATACATTCTTAAGCAAATCCTGAGCAGCCAGTCCCACCGCTATGGCCACCGAGGCACCCAAAGCCAGCAGGGTTTCGAGCGGGGGATTAAAAACGCCCTTTATAATGGCCACCAAAAAGAGGGTCCACAATACAATACGTACCACCGGAACGACACTCTTTATGGTGATGCGCACCTGGGCGCTTTTCTCGGCAAAAGCTTCCAGAATACGCACAAGTAAGCGAATAAACAGGTAAGCCACCACCAGCAGTACCAAGGCCCAGAATATTTTTCCAAAAGACAGAATTTGCAGCACTTCATTGGGGGTCTCGGGTAAATCTACTCCCCCTGCCCGCTTCTGATCGCCCTCCTCTTCAGTCGAAGCCGAAACCGAAGTCGGCGCCGAAGCTGAAGCTGAAGCTGAAGCTGAAGCCGAAGCCGGAGCCGGAGCCGGAGTCTCAGCCTCAGCCGGAGTCTCAGCTGCGACCTGAGTTTCATCTATAGCGGGACCCGGGGGCGCTTCCACCGGGGGCAAGTCGTCGCTTTTCGGCAGATCATCCACCGGGGGGACAGCAACAACCTGAACACTGTCGGCAAGGACACCCCTTTCATGGACTGCCCCTACCGTCACCCCGGAAGTATCCACAAGCTGAACACTGTCGGCCACACCTGGCCTAGGCGACCACAGCAGGGGGTTGTTTTCAAACTGCCTGGACTGGCCTTCCATCACGCCGACGCCCAGGTAAAGACAGCCTATTAGGAGATAAAGCACTTGTTTCATCAGCTGATAAAATTTCGTGAGTGCAGGTAGTTCACTACGGGATTAAACACAATGGGGTTGATGGTGAATTTTTGACGGGGCCGAATCAGAAAACCTTTTTCGAGCATAGGAATCAAAAGATTTTTAGCTGCGGCTTCGGACTTTCCCATTACCGAACAGAAATCGGCCAGACAAAGGCCGTCGTGCAGAACAATGGTCTGCAGAACAAACAATTCCTCGGCCTTGAGTTCCTTAATAAAAGAAAAGTCTATTTCCTTAATGTAACCAATATCTATGCTGTGTTCATGCACTTTTCGGGTCTGCCGCAACCAATAAAGCTGGGCAAGACTGATGTTGCCGTAGCTGAGGCGCGAGAGCTTGCGAAACAACTGCTCCCGCAGGTAAACTTGTTGCTCGCGTTCTTCCATAGCCGCAAAATCTTTGCGTTCACGAGTTTCGGGATCGGGTAAAAATTGAAGGCGGAAACCGCTGATCTTATTGCGACGGGTAATGATCTCTTCGATGGCTTCGGTAGATAAGGCTTGCAGAAACACTTCATTGGTGAAGTAATTGGAAATGTACAGGGTCTTATCCAGATAGGCCCAGGTATGCGTAGTAAAAGCGCCGGCCCAAAACACCTTTTTCATGGTGTTGGACATCAACTCAAAGAGTCGCTGAAGGTTTTCAAAACCATTGACCTGCTTGAGGTAAAAATGCTGCAGATTCTCAATCACCACCACGCGACTATCGCCCTGGTTGAGCCAGGCAATCAGTACCTCGTTGGAAGTAAAGGGCTGGTCGGGCTGAAACAATTCGTTGAAAAAATCGAGGTACTGGGCCAGGGTGAAATTCTTGGCCCCCAGTGTGGCCCGCAGAACGGGAATGGTAATGTGGGTTTCGGCCAAAAAATGGTTGAGTAGGGAGCTCACCCCGCAGCCTTTATCGCCAATAACGGCTACCGTTATAAAACGATCCTTCTGCCAGTTGGTCCAGGCCTGCTTCAATTCACCCAATTCCTTTTCGCGATTCACAAAAAACCGGGTTTCATTGGTGGGGGTGAGTTGAAAAAGTCGCTGGTAAACAAAGGGCAGCTGACGCAACACCTCCTGGGTTTCGTTGATGAACTCTGAGAGCTCAAAAGTCATGTATTTCTTATGCTCCACAAAGCCCACCCGTTGCTTGATGTCCTTTACCAGCCGCAATAGTTTCAGATAGCCGCTTTTCATCACGCGCCACAACTGCGGCAAGAGGGTACGAAAACCTTCCAGAACTTGTTTGCGCAAGCGACGCGATTGTTCCAGGGCTTTAATCCGGGCCACTTTTAAGTTGAGCTCAAAAACATTGTCGGTGTTCTTCAGCTTTTGCACATCGAGGTTAAACTGAATAATGCCGCCTTTCAACTCAGCATCGGCCTGCTCGGGAATGCTCTGAACCAGCGAGCGTGCCTCACGCAGCTGCTCCCTGGCACGACGGGCACCCTCGAGGGCTCCCTCCAAAGCCTTGTCGGCCCCTCCATCGGCCTCCCCCAATAAAAGCAGGGCCGATTCCAGACTGAAATCCCATACGGTGGCCAGTCCCATCAGCTGCAGACGTGCCTCCTCAAGGCGTTGCTCGCTGTACAGGCGCAGCGCCTTAATGCGTTTTTGCAGGGCGGGGATGGCCTCAAATTGCAGCAACTCACGGGGCGAAATCTCCTCGATGCTTGAAGCAGAGGCCCCGGAAAAATATCCGCGTTGCTTGATGTAGGTCCTTTGCTCCGCCAAACCTTGCAACAGCTTATCCAGCTCCGTTTTCAACAGGTCGAAATCTCCCGTAAAACTGATGCTCAGCTTTTCAACCAGACCCGCCAGGTGCCGATCGGCCAGGTCGTGCTGGGCGTTGCGTCTTTCCTTTCGCAACACGGCACCGGGATTGCCCGGTGCTTCCTCTTCGAGACGCCGGCGACTGTCCGACAAATAAACCTCAATTTGCTCAAAAGCGGCATCCAAATCTTCTTCCAAATGCTGGAGCATGCTGCCCTGCATACGATGGTAGGCGCCAAAGACCGAAAAATATAAGTGCGAAAGCTCCACATCCATCGCCCAATCGTCGGCCAGTGCCAGATAGGTCCGGTTCCAGTCGCCCAACTTTCGTTGACTCTTATGCAGACTTTGTTGAACCTGACGGCGAAGCACTTCGGGGCGGAAGCGCTTCTGCGAAACATAAAGGGTATCGAGTTTGGGCAGGAGGCGATCGGCCTCGTTAAAGGCAGACTGTATCAGCTCCTGGTGGGCACGCACAAAGGTTTCCAGGGCCATCTCGCCACCCTTTACAAGCACCTTGAGACGCGACAATAAGCCTTCGGGAAGCAGGGCAGCATCGGGCTGCTCCTGCAAAACGCTGAAACTGTAATTATCCACCGCTTCGTCCAACTCCCAAATGCCGGCCACAAACTTACTCTGCCCGCTTAAAAAATCATCGAACAGGGGCAGTAATCCCGGCCAGTAAGTGCTGTAAATTTGTTCGCTGAGTAGGGCGCGGAAGGGCAGGCGACGGTTGCGATAAACCGTTACATCCAGGGGCGCTTTGCGCAGCAGGCGGCGACCGGCATTGCGTGAACGACGCAGCCGGGTGCGCAGCTGCAGCTTGAAGTTGAACCAGAGGGCCGATGGATAAAGCAGGGGATTGCGCAAGGCACTGAGTTGGTAGGACCGACTGACTTCCCTAACCACCAGCTGACTGGCTTGTGCTTCTACATAGGTCTTACAGGCCTCGTCCATCTGCTGGGGCAAATGGCCATAGCCCTCCTGCTGCAAGCCATCCTTCCAATGCCTGAGCTCGGCGAAAAGCTGGACCCTAAAGGCCTGAAGCGCCACCACATAGGCAGGTCCGGCCTGCTCTTTTTCGTCTTGGGCGGCTTCATAAAGCTGCTGGTAACGAGCGGCCAGTTCGGCTGCGCGTTCCTGACGCTGGGTGAGAAAGTGATTAAGAACAGCGGCCACTTCGCCCAAAAAGTGTTGCTCCGCTTCCCTGATTTCGGAATTCTTGTAGGCCATACGACGGATCGGTTGCAAAAAGTCGGCCCTCGCCGGTGCGGTGCAGGCAGACCCCTACAAGATAGCAATTATTTGGTGAGCACTACAGCGCTGCACCATTTTTTTGGCGGCAGGGGACGCGCTGCCAGAATGCCACGCACGCCGGACATTCCTTTCACGTAATCGCTCAAGGGCACAGGACTTATTTCTACCTGATTATTGCGGGTGGAAGCGTGCAAAAGATGCAAGCGCCCCTCACGAAAAGTGGCCAAGCCGGTGTGGGATACATCCAAGCCCTTTACGCGACTCACAAAGGCTAGGATGTCGCCCTCCTGCAAATGCTGCTCGGCGGCGGCTATGTGAGCATTCGGCAAATAGGACAACTGCTGTCCGCGCTGCGCCAGTTCCAGGGTCCGGAGACGATTTACCAGGGTGCTATCCCGGTCGAGTTGCGGATAAAGATGAGGATGGGTGGACATAAAATGCAGGTCGATCTGCAGCGCTTCAGCACCAGGCAGGTCCCGTAAAATCTGCAAACGTCCCCGCTGCTCGTTATCGAGCAGCCACTCACTGAAATAATGCAGGCGCGACAAATAGCCCTCGCACGTCCCGCCCCGATAACGATATCCCTCCAGTTCCTCCAAAAAAATCAGGCGCCTTTCTGCTTCAGGTTCTGCCTCCCGGGAAACTGTCCTCGCTTTGTCCTCAACAGCCAGCTTATCGGAATAAACTGCACCATGGGGGCAAGCTCCGGACACCGCCTTCCGCTCTGCCTCAAAATAAGTCCTCCATTGAGGCAGCTCATCCGGCTGAACGCCAGCCGCAGCCAGCGCCAACACATACTCCACAAAGGTCGTGCAATCCATTTCCTCCAGATTCACCACCACTTGCTCCTCTCCTTCACTTTCCAGGGTAGCCCCTACATAGGGCGTCCCGATGAAAGTCTCGCCCAGGGCGATAAGACCGGTTCCGTAATTGTCCCAAACCGAATCTGCAGGATGTCCCCCGTCAAATACCCCTGCGCCCTGTTCTAATGGGCGCTCTTCACCTGCAGAAGCAGCTGCACCCGTGGGCAACGCTGCCCTTACACGACCGGTATCGGTAACGCTCAGTGCCGCATAAACAAAACCTGCGGTCAAGGCCAGAACCAGCAGCACGCCCCCCCAAAACTCAAGCCGCGCAGCTCCGGTAAGCTCCCACGGAGAAAAAGAGTTTTGGCGCTTAAGACTTGGGCCCACTGCTGAGGGCCTAAGATTTATTTTACCAGATGAAGGCATAATTTCTATTTCTGAAGGCTGAAATTAGCACATCCGGCTCAAAAAAGCAGCATTCAGGAGCAAGTTCCTGCAACATTACAGCAAAAGGCCCCCCAGACCTAAGTCCACTTTAAATCCATCCTGCCCCCAAAGCCACGGACAGTACTATGAGCATAATGGCCACGGTCACCTGTACAAAATGCAGGGTCACCTTTTTCAACAGCTTATTGCCCAGGTAGGCCCCGGCAATGGCAGCAATGGTGGCGATAATCACCAAATTAAGATTATCGATGAGTCCCGCCTTGGTAAAGCGCGTAGCATACACACTCAAACGGGTAAAATCAACAAAGGTCGACACCACTACCGCGGTACCTACAAAGGCCTCCTTCGAAAGGCCCGCCTTAATCAGAAAAGCACTGCGCAAAGCCCCCTGATTGCCCGAAAGGCCACCAAAAAAGCCACTCAGAGCACCACCCAGCGGCAACTTTTCCCGGCCAAACTGCAGGCGACTGAAATAAGGAATCAAATCCATGCTGGCAAAAATAATGAGCAAAATGGAGATGATGAACTTAACCGGGTAAACCTCAAAGTGGCGACCTAAAAAATGGTAATCGAACAAAGGTTGGGCATCGGGTATGTGCAGCAAGAGCCAGGCCCCGACAAAGGCAGCAACAACAGCCGGAATACCAAAACGTAAAAGCGTTCCTTTATCGGCCTGCTTCCCCACTAAAATCAGTTTAAAGATGTTGTTGAAAAAATGCACCACTCCGGTCAGCGCAATGGCCAAATCTACCGGAAAAAAAATCATAAAAACAGGGGTCAGTATGGTACCCAGACCAAAGCCCGAAAAGAAAGTCAACAAGGCCACCACAAAGGCCGCCCCACTAATTATAAGTATGTCCATAAGTCTTCTTCATTTGGTTAGATTACAAAAGTACAATACAGAACACCCAATTTCATGGTATAAGCGAAAGTGATTTTGGTACAAATGAAACGCGCAAGGAGGATCCCTTACTTAAAATACTGATTCCTGAACTGCAGAGGAGTAATGCCCTCGTGGCGCTTAAAAAACTTCACAAAGTGCGAGGCATCGCTGAAATGCAACAAATCGGCAATCTCATTCATCGTAAGGTCGGTATGCAACACGTAGCGCTTGGCCTCCAGCAGCAAATCCCGGGCAATAAGTGCCCCGGCACTTAGTCCCGCCTGGCGGCGACAAATCCCGTTTAAATTCTGTGGAGTGGTATGCAGCTTTTCGGCATAGTCGGACACCCTGTGCAGGCGGGGGCCCTCCTGCATCAAAAGGGACTTAAAACGGTCAAAGAGCGACGAACGCGGCAAATCTTCCTCCACCGCCTCAGCTTGCTGCAATACCATGGCCATAAGTGCCTGCAACAAACCATGCATAAACGCCCTCGAGAAGCGTGCAGGAGCCTTGTACTCCCGGTACAAAGCAGCGAGCAAAGCCTGCGGAAATCCCTCCCTCGTCAGAACTACCCGTCGCCTGGCCGACAAACGCCGATGCAAATCCACCAGTGAACGCTCCGTCAGGGCGTCCAACTCCTCTTCGGTAAACAACACAACAAAGCCCTTCGGCACCGCCGTAAACTGCCAGTAGTGTACCTGACCCGGCTGCAACAAATAAAACTCAGGGGCAGTCACCCGAAACTCCTCCTCCTCAATCCAATGAAAACCCTCCCCCTCGCTCAAAAACACCAGTTCAAAATACGCATCGTGCTTATGGGGCCGCGTCTTCTTAATCACCTCCTTAAAACGCGACACCTTAAAGGTCAATCCCCCTTCCAGCTTATTCTTCACATCCAATTCCACACCTCCAGAATTTAAACCGCTTAACCCAACACCTCTTCCTCCAAAGCCGAATGCCTCCCCACACAAAACTACAAAACCCCAACGACATCCCCCACCCCTACGCTCATCCCGGAAAAAGCAAAAACATGATTGAGCATAAAGAACTATCGACCTTTGACGAACTTATCGAAAAAGAGCATGGGCCAATTGGCTCAGATTCACGTGTAGAATACGAGGCAAGAGCCCAAATGTTCATTGTCAGTGAGATGCTTAAAGCAGCAAGAAAAGAAGCCAAATTGACACAAGAGGAGCTGGCCATCAAGGCAGGTACCCAAAAAAGCTACATCTCAAAAATCGAAAATGGTAAAGGCAATATTCAATTGTCAACCCTGATCCGGATCTTCGAAAAAGGACTGAACCGAAAAATCGGATTTACTTTCTTGTAGGCCCACATCTCCCCTTCCCCTCACTCTGGAAGGGAAGTGGAGCAAAACATCGACCTACAGAAAACAGCTCGTATAAGCGCAGAGGTGTACCTTCAAGCCTCAGATTATTTCCGATTAAGAGCATTTGTGAAGTGAACGTAAAAATCCGGGCTGTTTGAGCCGCAGGCGAGTTCCCGGATTTTAGTGAACGAAGCAAAGGCTCCGGAAATAAGCGAAAGCGCAGAAGGTACACATCAAGCCTAAGGAATAGAAATTTTATGTCAGACGCAAGATTGCACTACGACCACCCGATTTCCGTGCTTGTAGTGGAGCATCCGGAGGTATTAGGCGAACTTCAAACCAGTCTAAGCAATATTTACTTTTTGGTCTAACAATTCAATATTGAAGTTTATCTTCGCATTCAAAGCTTTAAAAACTTTCAAGATCGTTTCAAATCTTGCGTCTGTCAAGCTGTTTTCAATCTTCGAAATTTGGGCTTTCTGCACACCAATCAGCTTTCCTAATTGTTCTTGTGTCAAATTCCTTTCTTTTCGGGCTTGCTTAATCGCTTCACCTAATAAATCCAGTCTCAATTCGTTCTCAAAGCTATCTCTTTTAGGTGTTCCTTTCTTTCCGATGTATTTATCGGTTAACTCGTCAAGGCTCGTAGTCTTCATCGGATCTTTTTTCATGGTCTAAATGCTTTTTCGTTCAAAATACTCTTTCCTTATTCTCTCCGCTCTCTCAATTTCTGATTTCGGAACTTTTGCGGTTTTCTTAATAATTCCGTGTGTTGAAATTACAACCGTATCCGGCTTATCTGACTTGTCCCAAAATGCAATTACTTTCTCACGCGTTTTTTCATCAAGACTCTCAACAAACTCCAATGCTTCGTCTAACAACTCAACTTTAAACCTTTCAGTCACTGCTCATTTTTTCTCAAAGATAATAGTTTCCTCTATAGGAAACAAGATATTCATTTCTTAACTTATTGGCAAAACACTCACTCCGGAAGGAAAGTAGTGCAAGATAGCGACCTACAAAAAACAACTCGTCCAAGCGCAGATGCCTGTTGTTAAGCCTCTGATTATTTCCGGTAAAGAACCATTGAGAAAGTCGCGTAAAAAATTCTTGCTGTTTGAGCCACAGGCGAGTTCAAGAATTTTAGCGACTTGAGCAAGGGTTCCGGAAATAAGCAGTAGCGCAAACAACAGGCATCAAGCGGAAGGAACAGGTGTTTTATGTCAGACGCTAGATGACACTACGACCACCCTTAAACAAAAATCCCCCTCCCTCGTTTATTCAGCATAAACCCCAGAAGCCATGACAAACAACACCCGGGAATACCACCAACAGTTGAGCAACGAACTCCTGCAACGCCTGCGCCGCGTCGCCCAGGGCGGGCCACAGAAAATGCGCGACAAACACACCCGGCGCGGCAAGCTCCTCGTGCGCCAACGCATCAACAACCTGCTGGACCCCAACACGCCCTTTCTCGAGCTGTCGGCCCTGGCCGCTGAGGACCAGTACAACAATGAATTCCCCGGGGCGGGACTCGTCACCGGGGTGGGACTCATTCATAAGAGGGAAGTAATGATTGTGGCCAACGACGCCACCGTAAAGGGCGGCACCTACCTCCGCGAATCCATCAAAAAGCATTTGCGTGCCCAGGAAATTGCCGCAGAAAACAACCTGCCCTGCGTGTATCTGGTCGATTCGGGCGGCATCTTTCTGCCCGAGCAGGCCAGGGTATTCCCCGACAAAGAAGATTTTGGCCGCATTTTTTACAACCAGGCGCGACTTTCCGCAGCGGGCATCCCGCAAATATCCATCGTGATGGGCTCCTGCACGGCAGGCGGTGCCTACATTCCCGCCATGAGCGACGAGACCATCATCGTGCGCGACCAGGGGACCATATTCCTGGCGGGACCGCCCCTTGTTAAGGCAGCCACCGGCGAGGAAGTCACCGCCGAGGAATTGGGCGGCGCCGAAGTACACACGAGCATTTCGGGGGTGGCCGACCATCTGGCAGAAGACGATGAAGACGCCCTGCGCATTTGTCGCCAACTCTTCGAAAACCTGCCCCGTGCACCCAAGCAGCAACTCGACCGCCAGGCCACACAAGCACCGGCAAAGGCGGCCGGGGGACTGTACGACCTGCTGCCGAAACCGGGAGGCAGCTGGCCCGATGTTCGGGAAATTATTGAGCGTCTGGTCGACGGCAGTCCCTTTCAGGAATTTAAAAAAAACTACGGCACCACACTGGTGACCGGTTTTGCCCGTCTGCACGGCTACCAGGTGGGCATCCTGGCCAACAACGGCATTCTGTTTTCCGAGTCGGCCCTCAAAGGCACCCACTTCATCGAACTCTGCAATGCACGAGGCATTCCCATGATTTTTCTGCAAAACATCACCGGCTTTATGGTGGGCAAGGAATACGAACACGGTGGCATTGCCAAAGACGGCGCCAAAATGGTGCACGCCCTGGCCAATGCCTCCGTACCCTTTTTCACGGTGCTCATTGGCGGCTCTTACGGAGCAGGCAATTACGCCATGGGGGGACGGGCCTACAATCCCCGCTTTCTGTTCATGTGGCCCTCTGCCCGCATCTCGGTAATG
Organism: Geofilum rhodophaeum; assembly: GCF_002210225.1. Taxonomy (GTDB): domain Bacteria; phylum Bacteroidota; class Bacteroidia; order Bacteroidales; family Marinilabiliaceae; genus Geofilum; species Geofilum rhodophaeum. Next base: position 80,735 of record NZ_MWUJ01000013.1, read on the forward strand.
GGGGCACGGCAGGCCGCCCAGGTACTCATCACCCTGAAAAAGGACCAGGCGGCGGCCAAAAAGGAGGAAGTGGCCCCTGAGGTGCTGCAGCAAATAGAACAAAGCATTTTTGAGAAATACGAAAACGAAGGCTCGCCCTGGTACAGCACCTCGCGCCTGTGGGACGACGGGGTAATTGACCCCCTGCAAACGAGGGATGTGCTGGGCCTGGCGCTGGAAACAGCCCTGAATGCGCCGTTTAAAAAGCCGCACTATGGCATTTTCCGAATGTAATGTCTATTTTAAGGAGCTGAACCAAAAGCGGAATTATGACCTTGATTAAAAAGTTCTCGAACGGAATTTGCCATCTTCAATTGAATCGCCCCGCTAAAAAGAATGCCTTGAATGCGGGCATACTGAGCGAGCTCACCCGTTTTTTTGAGGAAACGGCGACCAGCAGCCAGTTTCATGTTCTCGTGCTGAGTGGCAACGGCGGTTTTTTCTCAGCGGGGGCCGACCTGGACTGGATGCGCCAGGCCAGCAGCCAGTCGCACGAACAAAACCTGGCAGATGCCCACCTCTTTAACCGCCTTTATGCGGCGATGTTCCACTACCCCAAACCCATTGTGCTGCGGGTTGATAAAGGGGCTTATGGCGGGGCTCTGGGACTGCTGGCTTGTGCCGATGTGGTGACCTGCGGGAGCGATGCGCGTTTTGCTTTTAGTGAGGTGCGCCTGGGACTGGTACCGGCTACGGTGGCACCTTGGGTGGTGCAACGCATTGGAGCCGCAAAAGCCCGGGAATTGTTTTTAAGTGCTGCGCCCTTTGATGCTGAAACCGCGCGGGCAGCCGGACTGGTCAACCATATTTTTCCGGGAGAAAAACTGGACCTTAAAACCCGCGAACTAGCCACCCAAATCGCCCAAAACAGTCCCACCGCCCTACGTGCCACCAAAGTTTTACTGAACCGTTTGGCCCTCTCCGTTGTTCCTGTGGATGAGGACCTGCAAGCTTATTGTGCCGGACTCATTGCCGAAGCAAGAACCGCACCCGACGGACAGGAAGGGGTGGCGGCCTTTTTCGAGCAAAGAAAAGCGAAGTGGAACAATTCTCAGGGAGGATAACAAACAAGATTTACCCATGCACAACAGCACGGTGCAGTTTAGGCCTGTGGGGCGACTGCTGATTGCAAACAGAGGGGAGATTGCTGTGCGGATCCACCGCACAGCAAAGCGGATGGGCTTAACAACCATAGGCGTGGTTACCCAGGCGGAGCCAGAGACCCAGGCCGATGAAGCGGCCTGGCTGCAGGGCGACACCTTGGCTGCGACCTATTTGAATGCCGATGCCCTGGTGGCCTTGGCCTTGAAATATGAAGCCGACGCGGTCCACCCCGGTTATGGCTTTTTGTCGGAGAACGCCGATTTTGCAGCCAAAGTGGAGGCCGCCGGCCTCCTTTGGGTGGGGCCCTCCCCCGAGGCCATCCGCAGGATGGGCGACAAGGTAGAGGCACGCAAAACGGCCCTGGAACTGGGCTTACCGCTTACCGCTTCGGCCGAAGGCAGTCTGGAAGAAGTACTGAGCCAAAGCACACAACTCAACTATCCCTTACTCATTAAAGCCGCTGCCGGTGGTGGCGGCAAGGGCATGGTAAAGATTGCCGACGAACAGGCCCTGCTGGAACGCTTGCCACAAACGGCACGTGAGGCCGCCAGTTACTTTGGCGACGACCGCCTGTATGTGGAAGAATACCTGGAGGCCCCGCACCACATTGAAGTGCAGGTGCTGGGCGACCGCCACGGCAAGCTGGTGCATTTGTACGAACGGGAGTGCAGCATTCAGCGCCGTTACCAAAAAATTATTGAGGAGGCCCCCAGCAGCAATATTTCTGCAGAAAAGCGGGCCGAACTGACCGCCGATGCCCTGCGCCTTTGTCGCGCCATCGGCTATTACAGCGCAGGGACGGTGGAGTTTTTGGTGGACGCAAAGGGCAGGCACTACTTTCTGGAAATGAATACCCGTCTTCAGGTTGAACATCCGGTGACCGAGCGCATTACGGGGCTCGACTTGGTGGAAGAACAGCTGAAAGTGGCTATGGGACTGCCTTTGGACCTGACTCAGGAACAAATCACCTGCAAAGGGCACGCCATCGAGAGCCGCATTTATGCCGAAGACCCCTTAAACGATTTTAGTCCCGCCCCCGGTCGCCTCCTTAAAGTGCAGTGGCCCGAAGCAGGCTTGGCGCGGACCGACACCTGGATTGAGGGTGCGGCAGAGGTGAAGCCGGACTTCGACCCGATGGTGGCCAAAATAATTACGCATGCTGCTACGCGGACTGAGGCCATACAAAAGCACTTGCTGGCCCTGGAGCAGGTGCAGTTGGGGGGACTCACCCACAATACGGATTACCTGCTGCAGGTGCTGCGGAGCAAGGCTTTTGCGGCCGGACATACCACAACCGCTTTTTGCAGCAACTTCAAATACCAGTCGGCCAACCACCTGAATCCGGAAGTGGTGGCGGTGGCGGGACTCCTACAAGTCATGCGGGGGAGCGACCAGGGCGCTACCTTGTGGCAGCAAATGGGCTTTTGGCGGCAGGAACAAGAAAGCACCCTGCAAGTCAACGACCACCTATACCACCTGAGCTGGGAACAATCTGACCACGCCCTGTGGGTCGCCGTTAACCAACAAAACCGCTACCGGGTGGAGGAGCTGGAGTGGAAGGGCGACCGACTGCGCTTTGTTTTGGCCGGAAAAGTTCTGCATTTCGACAGCTACCCGGGAGAAAAGGACGGCTTTGTGCTCGTGCACAAAGCCAGCAGCTACCGGGTGAGTCGGCCCAGGACGGTACTGCGCAGGTCGCAGCACCCGTCGGGGACCGCTTCCTCCAACCAAGTCACGGCCCCCATTCCCGGACGCATCGTGGAACTGAGAGTACAGGCGGGCGACACGGTTGAAGCGGGTCAATCCCTCCTGGTGCTGGAAGCCATGAAGATAGAAAACCATTTGAAGGCAGAACGCAGCGGCGTGGTGCGCAGTGTACATGCTGCGGTGGGACAACAAGTCAAGGCCAAGCAGATTTTGGTGGACATCGACAACAACTGAAACAGAAATCTTACCATAAAACAACCAAATACGAATGCAACCTTATACAAACGAAGAACATGAGGCCCTGCGCAAGCGCATCCGGGCCTTTGCCGAAAATGTAATTGCACCCAGGGCGCAGGAACTCGACGAGAAGGAGGAGTTCTCGGTAGAACTGACCCGCAAAATGGGCGAAGCCGGCATCCTGGGCATCAACATGCCCACCGAGTACGGCGGTGGCGGTGCCGACACCCTCTCCTACATCATTGCGGTGGAGGAGTTGGCGCGGGTCGACAGCTCCCAGGCAGCAACGGTAGTGGCCCACAACAGTCTCGGTTTGGTGCCGCTGCTCGACTACGGCAGCGAGGAACAGAAGAAGCGCCTGCTGCCCCAGCTGACTACCGGGGAACACCTCTGGGCTTTTGGGCTCACCGAAGAAAATGCCGGTTCCGATGCTCGGGGAACGGAGACTACGGCGGTGCGGGAGGGCGACCAGTGGGTCATCAACGGCGCCAAACGTTACATCACCAATGCAGCAACGCCGATCACCCTGGGAGTTACCCTGCAGGTAATGACCCCCAACGAACAGGGGGAACCCAAGCTGACCACCATTTTGGTAGAAAGCGATACGCCGGGTTTCTCCACCGAGCGCATGCTGGGAAAAATGATGTGGCGGGCCGCCGATACCGGTCGCATAAGACTGAAGGACTGCAAGGTACCCCTCAGCAACACCCTGGGTCGCGAGGGACAAGGTGCCCGTTACATGCTCAAGACCCTCGACGGGGGACGCCTGTCGGTGGCGGCGATGGGACTGGGACTGGCGCAGGGAGCCTTTGAGCTGGCGGCACAACACGCCCGCACCCGCAAGCAGTTTGGCAAACCCATCGGTCGCAACCAGGCCATTGCCTTTAAGCTGGCCGATATGGATATGAAAATTGAATTGGCCCGCAATACCCTGTACAAGGCCTGCTGGCTTAAGGACCAGGGCAAATCCTACAACCGAGAGGCCGCCATTGCCAAACTCTACACCTCCGAAATAGCCCGTGAAGTGGCCGATGAGGCAGTGCAGATTTTCGGCGGCTCGGGCCTCTTCAAAGACAATCCCATAGAGCGCTTTTACCGCGACCAGCGCCTTTTGCAAATCGGCGAAGGCACCTCCGAAATTCTGCGACTCGTAATTTCCCGCCACCTCGGCGTTTAAGTCGCCCCACACCCCACTGCAGCACCGCCCCCTTGCGGTGGACGCAGTTGCCAAAAGCCACCGACACCCTTGTCCTGTCGGGGCTTTTTCCTATTTTTAGGGAACTAAAAGACAAAAACTATGGAAGAAAGGAAGAAGGACCATATCAACCAGGCTTTTGATGCACGCATCGGGGTAGAAGAGGCCGACACCCGCTTCAACTACGAACCCCTCCTGGCTCCCCACCCCTCGGAACCACTGCCCCCCACCCTCTTTGCCGGCAAAACCCTGCGTTTACCCGTTTGGGTATCGAGCATGACCGGCGGCACCGAGCAGGCCGGCAACATCAACCGCAACCTGGCCCGTGCCTGCAAGGAGTTTGGCATGGGTATGGGACTCGGCTCCTGCCGCATTTTGCTCGACGACGATCGTCATTTCAGCGACTTTGATGTGCGCGACATCATCGGCGAAGAACAGCCCCTATACGCCAATCTGGGCATTGCCCAACTGGAACAACTGCTTAAGGCCGACCGGGTAACAGAAATAGAAGCGCTCGTGAAGCGCCTGCGGGCCGACGGACTCATCATTCATGTGAATCCCCTGCAGGAAGCCTTCCAGCCCGAGGGCGACCGCCTGGAAAACGCACCTTTGGAAACCCTCGAAGCCTTTTTAGCGCAGACCCGCCTCAAAGTCATCGTGAAGGAAGTCGGCCAGGGCATGGGTCCCGAGAGTCTCCGTGCCCTCCTGAACCTGCCCCTCGAAGCCATAGAATTTGGCGCCCTTGGGGGCACCAACTTCACCCGTCTGGAACTGGCACGACACAGTGCCAACGACACCCAATTGATGGAGGACTTTGCCAAAGTAGGCCACACGGCCGAAGAAATGACCGCCACGGTCAACCGCCTCATCGAAGAGGAAGTCCACCCCGCCTGTCGCCACCTCATCATCAGCGGCGGCATACAGTCGGCCCTCCAAGGCTACCGACTCACTAAACTCAGTCACCTCCCCGCCATTTTTGGCATGGGGTCGGGCTTTTTAAGACATGCTTCGGGCGACTACAAAGCACTCCAGGCCTACGTCCAACAAATTGAGAAAGTCCTGCTGCTGGCCAACCAGTACCTGCGGGCCAAATAACAACTGTGCACACCATGCCCATCATAAAAGGTTTTTCCAAACTCAGTCGCAGTCAAAAAACCGCCTGGCTGCGCGAGCAGCTGGCGCTCAGTGAGGATTTCGAAAGCACCCTGGCCGAATTCCGCCATCCGGCCCGCCAGGCCACTTTCGATGAATTTTCAGAGAACACCCTCACCAACTACCTCCTGCCCTTTGGGGTAGCCCCCAACTTCCTCATCAACGACCAGTTGTACGTCGTGCCCATGGTTATTGAAGAGAGTTCGGTGGTGGCCGCCGCCTCCCGCGCAGCCTCCTTCTGGGCCCAAAACGGCGGTTTTCAGACCCGGGTCAAGGACCTCAAAAAAACCGGTCACCTCTGGTTCGAGTGGGACGGCGCTGCCGAACAGCTCCTTCCGCTGGAAGAGCAACTGATGGCCTTTTTACGGGAAGCGCTGAAAGACCTTAGCGCCTCCATGGAAGCCCGGGGCGGGGGACTGCAGCACCTGCAAATACTGCCCCAGGAGGAACTGCCCGGGGTGTACCAGCTGCTGCTTGAGTTTTATACCGGCGACAGCATGGGCGCCAATTTCATCAACAGCTGTCTCGAAGCCGCAAAGGAGCCCCTGAACCGCTTTTTGGAACAGAAAGGCTTGCCCCCTGCCCAACCCTTAATGGCCATCCTCTCGAACCACACGCCCGATTGTACGGTGACTTGTAAGGTGAGCTGTAAGGTGGAGGACCTGGCGCCGTATGCCGGGGGACTTACTGCAGAGGACTTTGCCCGAAAATTTAAGCTGGCGGTGGATGTGGCGCGCCAGAACACCCACCGGGCCGTAACCCACAACAAAGGCATTTACAACGGTATAGATGCCGTGGTACTGGCTACCGGCAACGATTTCAGAGCCGTAGAAGCCGCCGGTCACGCCTTTGCCGCCCGCGACGGTCGCTACCGCTCCCTCTCGGAGTGCGAGGTGGCCGACGGTCGCTTCAGCTTTTGGTTGACCGTGCCCCTGGCTTTGGGAACGGTGGGGGGACTCACTCGTCTGCACCCCATAGCGCAAAAGGCGATGGAGTTGCTGGGCCAGCCGAAGGCTGCAGAACTGATGCAGGTGGCCGCGGCTGCGGGACTGGCCAATAATTTTGGGGCGGTGGCTTCGTTGGTGACCACCGGCATACAAAAGGGGCACATGAAGCTGCACCTAAGCAATATGCTGACCGCCCTCGGGGCCAGTGAAGCAGAAAAAGAAGCGGCGCGAGCGTGGTTCAGCGACAAAACAGTGAGTCAACAGGCGCTGAGGGACTTTCTGGAAAGTCGCCGCAAATGAAAACATCGGCGCAAATGGAAGCAAGTGCTTGCGATAAAGAACTGCATTTCAAAGCCCGGGGCAAACTTCTGCTCACGGGTGAATACCTGGTACTGCACGGAGCGCGGGCCCTCGCCCTGCCCCTGAATAAGGGGCAAAGCATGAAGGTGGCCTACCCGGCACAATCCAAAGACTTTCTGCAATGGACGGCCCTTTTGCCGGAAGGGACCTGGTTTACGGCCGAATACGACGACCAGCTGCAAGTGCGGAGCAGCAGTGAGGCGGCAGCAGCGGGGCGACTGCAAGACCTGCTGCAAGAGGCCGTGGCACAAGGGGGCCCCGAAGTATTGGCGCGACTAAAGGGCGCCAGGGTGACTACCCAACTGGAATTTGACCAGCGCTGGGGTTGGGGCAGCAGCTCCACCCTGCTGAGTCTGCTCGGCCAATGGTTGCACATCGACCCCCATCCCCTGCTTCGGTCCACCTTCGGCGGCTCAGGCTACGACCTGGCCTGTGCCCAAAACCAACAAGCCCTCTTTTTCCAAAGTCGCGGTGAGCAGTCCCCGGAAATTACCCTGGTCGATTTTGCCCCGCCCTTCATCGACCAACTCTACCTGCTGTGGCTCGAAAAAAAACAAACCTCCGCCACCGAAGTCAAAGCCTTTCTGCAAAAGGGGGGCGACTACCGCGAGGCCATTGAAGAAGTGAACGCCCTGGGCCGGGCCATGCTGCAGGCCCAAAATGTCGGCGACTTTGGGCGTCTGCTTCAGCAACACGAGCAGTTGCTCGCCAAAATACTGGGGCGACCCACCGTGCAGGAGCGGCTCTTCAGTGGTTTTGGGGGACAAATAAAGTCGCTCGGTGCCTGGGGCGGCGATTTCGTTTTGGTACTTTCTGCCCAATCGCAGGACGACCTCCGCACTTATTTCGCCACCAAAGGCTTCCACACCCTGCTGCCCCTGCAAAGCGTTTTGGTGTAATAAGAGGTTTACTGCCCCAAATTATTGTGGTTCAGCTTAGCATTCACCCAGCAGATTGCAGTTATTGATAAAAAGCACTATTTCAATCTACTGAGGAAACCTTCATGCATACTTAATAGGCGCCATATTCAAAATTAGTGTTTTCTGTCACTAATCCAGTCCTAAAATATAGGGGGCTGAGACACGGCGATACCAACTCTAACTGCTTTGGCTCGAGAAAAAACAAACTTCCGCCACCAAAGTCAAAGCCTTTCTGCAAAAGGACGGCGATTTAGGGAACTGGGACCATTCCATTTTAAAGGCTTTCCTTATATTTATCGTCCCAAGTACATTTGTAGGAGCAACACTCAGGATTTAACATCGGCTTTATGATGAAACCACCAGGCAAGAGACTTTTTGTTTGGCTCCTGTCGGGACTAACGGCAGGTGGACTGGCCATTGCAATCGCAATGGCCTCGGTGCCTGATTATGTGGTATTTCCCTCACAGGATAGTTTTAAGATTGAGGCCTACACCGACGCTTCCAATAACGGCAACTCAAAAGTGGAGCTTTTAGAGGTCACCGACTCCATGACGCAAATGAGCTTTAGTTTTGGGGAGGACTTTCACAGTCCTTACGTGGGGCTCTCCTTCACCCCGCTGTCGTCCTCAGTGGTCGATGTTTCAAAATACAATCGCCTGACGGTAGAAATACAGGGTATTGGCCTCTCACGTGTAGGTATCGCCCTCTACTCCATACCTGAACGCAACAGCAGCTACGAAGGACCAGCTGAATCGCTCAATCATTCTTATCTCAACATCAGCGATCAAAGAATCGAATATCACCTGCCAATCAAGCAATTTCATCACCCCGAATGGTGGGAAGATGTGTACGGAATCACATCCAATACACGTCGTAAACCGGACCTTAGTCGTCTTTTACACGTCAACATTGGTACGGCCTTCACCGCCCGTCTCGAAGGCTGCAAAAAACTACGAATTGACAAACTTAGCTTTTCGCGCGACAACCGTTTACTGTATCTTTGGCTGGGAAGCTTGTATGTTCTTCTAAGCGGCTTCCTGTGCTTTTGGCGCTTTAGAGGCACTAAAGTTGCGCACCCAACACCTGTCGTCGAAATTGCCTACCGCCCAGTGTCGGTAGATGAAGTCGGGAGCAAGGACGAAGCCTGCATCAATTACATCAACACGCACTACCACCTCAGCGATTTAAGTCTTGACAAGGTGGCCACCCAAACGGGTAGCTCACCACGCTTCATCACACAACTCATTCACGATAGATTCGGCTGTCATTCCAAGGCCTATCTAAACGGCATTCGCATTACAGAATCGAAGCGCCTGCTTTGCAAAACGGAACAAAACATGGGCGAAATCGCCTTTGTTGTAGGTTTCAACAACCAAAGTCATTTCAATCGTGTGTTTAAAAGCGAATGTGGCATGAGTCCCTCCGAATACCGTAAGCAGGAGCGAGAATAAGCAGCCTCTCCTCAAAGACAAATCACCCCCCCTTTATAGTCAAACCAGTGCTTCCTTAGCTGATTCTACAAAATGATTTCCATTTTATGTCAAAATTCATGGCGCGCTAAACGCTAGCTTTGCTCTTCTAATAAAACCCTTGAATTAGCTACGACCTCCCGTACATACAGGAAACATGGTCTAACTGCTGTAAAAGGGGTTAAAAAACAAAATGTAATGAAAAGAACCAAAAATCTATTTGCTGTGGCTACACTGCTCTTTGGCAGTATGACCATGTACGCACAGAATGAGTCAAGTACCAAAGAAGCACCGCTGGTGCGAACCATCTCGGTCGATTATAAGAACGAGAAAGGTGCAATGAATAAAATGTTCAAAATGTGTGTGGGTGCCGGCCGTGCCAACGAAGGATTGCGGGCCGACTGGCAACAACAGTTGCGCCTAACTAAGGCCGAGTGCAATTTTCAATACATACGCATGCATGGGCTGTTTACCGACGATATGGCTGTATACAAAGAAGACCGTATGGGCAAGCCCGAGTACAACTTTATGTACATCGATGCACTTTTTGACCCGCTGCTGGAAATGGGCATCAAACCCTTTGTAGAACTGGGTTTTATGCCCTCAGCCCTGGCCAGCGGTCCCGAAACCATCTTTTGGTGGCAAGGAAACGTTACTCCACCAAAAGACTACGAAAAATGGGAGGCACTTGTATATGAGCTGACTATGCACTTTACAGAGCGTTACGGCAAGGATGAGGTAAAAACCTGGTATTTTGAAGTGTGGAACGAACCCAATCTCTCCCCTGGCTTTTGGTCGGGCACACAGGAAGAATACTTTAAGCTGTACCAGTATGCTGCAAGGGGAGTGAAACGGGTGAATGAGGACTACCGCGTGGGCGGACCGGCCACCGCAGGTGCTTCCTGGGAACCCGAAATGATTGAATTTTGCAAAAAGAATAATGTGCCCATCGACTTTATCAGTACGCATTCTTACGGTGTAGATGTTGGTTTTTTGGATGAGTATGGGCAGGCGGGCACTCGCCTGAGTAAAAACAAATGGAGCGTAAGTGGCGATGTATTGCAATCGCGCAAAGAAATTGCAGAATCAAGTTTACCCAATCTGGAGTTGCACTATACAGAGTGGAGCTCATCGTACACTCCGGCCGACCCCCTGCACGACAGTTACCATCAGGCAGCCTACATCCTCGAAAAAATAAAGCAGGTTGGTGATGCTGCCCAATCCATGTCGTATTGGGTGTTTACCGACATCTTTGAGGAAGCCGGCCCTCGATTTACGCCCTTTCATGGCGGTTTTGGACTGATGACCATACAGGGCATAAAAAAGCCGACCTATCACGCCTATGCATTTATGAATCAGCTGGGAAACACCGAATTGGTCAATGCCGACAGCTCCTCCTGGGTGTGTAAAAACAGTGCTGGCGACTTGCAGGTTTTGCTGTGGGACTTTACCCACACGCTGCCCGACGATATGAACAATCAACAGTATTACATCCAAGACCTACCGGCCAAAAGCAAAGGAAGAATTTCTCTTGACTTGCAAGGCATCCCTGCCGGCAGGTATCATATCGAAACCTACAAAATTGGCTATGGCTCCAACGACCCCTACACCCTATACGCGCAAATGGGGCGCCCTGCACAGTTGAATCGTCAACAAGTGGCCTTCCTAAAAAGTCAGAGCAATGGCCTTCCTGCTTCCTCCGAACAGGTGTCGGTGACCAGCGACGGCATCCTTCAGCGCGACCTTATGCTAACCGAAAACGAGGTGGTGTTGCTTATATTAAAACAAATCCTGCCAGTCTCGGCCAATCACTAAGAAAGTCCGGGAAGTGCATAAAATTAAAACAGTATGAAACGCATTTTTCTTTTATTTATCCTGGGAATTCTGTTTGTATGCCATCCAGTAAAAAGCACAGAGCAACCCACTTACTTTATTAACCCCCTGTTTCCGGGCGACCATCCGGATCCAAGCATTCTCCGCGATGGCGACGATTACTACATTGTGCATTCTTCGTTTGAGTATTATCCGGGTCTCACCATTTGGCATTCGACCGACCTGATAAACTGGCAGCCTGTGGCCAATGCACTGCAGCAATATGTGGGCTCAGTATGGGCGCCCGACCTGGTGAAGCACAACGGCAAATTTTTCATATATTTTCCGGCAAACAACACCAACTACGTGGTGTGGGCCAACAACATAGAGGGACCCTGGAGCGCTCCCATCGACCTGCAGGTGAATAACATCGACCCTGGGCACATATCTGATGAAAACGGCAAGCGCTACCTCTATTTCAGCAACGGAGGTTATGTACCTCTAAGTCCCGACGGCTTAAGTGTAAGCGGTAGTTTTCAACACGTATATGATGGTTGGCCCATTCCCCGCGAATGGCAAATTGAGTGCTTTTGTATGGAAGGGCCTAAACTTATGAAACGCGGGGAATATTACTATCTCACCGTGGCACAAGGAGGCACTGCAGGCCCGCCGACAGGGCACATGGTCATTTCGGCACGATCAAAATCACCACTGGGACCATGGGAAAACTCACCCCACAACCCTATAATCCGGACAAAGTCGGCCTCGGAGCAGTGGTGTTCCGTAGGACACGGAACGGTGCTCGAGGATGGAGCAGGTGATTGGTGGATGGTGCTGCATGGCTACGAAAATGGACATTACAACATGGGACGACAAACACTAATGTTGCCCTTGGAGTGGACATCCGACGGATGGTACAAGATTCCCGATAAGACATCCATCAGCCAAGCTCTGCCTATAGCTCTTCCCTCATCGGGCAAAACGCCATTTGCACTCAGCGATCCCTTCACCGGCTCATCACTTAACCTTCAATGGAAATTCTTTGGCCCATACAATCCCGATCGAGTAGAGATGTCTGCCGATGGACTAACAATTAAGGGACAAGGAAGAGCTCTGGACGATTGTTCACCCTTGCTCTGCACACCATCCAGTCACTCCTACACCGCTCAGGTTAAAGTTGAGCTCAAGGGTGAGGCAAAAGCCGGCTTAATTCTGTTCTACAACGAAAAGGCCGCCTCAGGAATATTGACCGACAACAAAAACATACTGACCAACATAAACGGCTGGCAATTTGTAACTGAAGCCAACAAAGTGGACCGCCATGCATGGCTGCGCATCAAAAAAATTGGTCAGGTTGTTGATATGTATTACAGCACCGATGGCGAAAATTGGACCAAAACGGAGAATTCGCTGGAGGTATCGGGATTTCATCACAATGTACTGGGCGGATTTATGGCTATGCGCATCGGATTAGCAGCCATTGGAGAAGGCGAAATCACTTTTAAGGATTTTAAATATTGGGCGGAATAGGCGCCCCCCAAACCCGTATGCCAGATACCTGGGGACAATCATTCCAACAAAGCTTCCAAAAGCCCGCCAACAAGCGGGCTTTTTTATAACTTGCAAAGCCAAAAAATAAAATCAGGATAAAACACTCCCATTACCGAACTTTTTCTTTAATCCTGCGTTAATTCTACCCGGAAGCCTGCTTCCGCACACCACCAAAAGTTGAATGGAGTCATGACCAAACACAAGCAGATCAGCGCCACCGCAAGCTGGGAAAGCCCCTCCAACCTGGCCATTGTCAAGTACTGGGGCAAACACGGCCTGCAGGAACCGCTGAATCCGAGCATCAGCTTTTCACTGTCGGCTGCAGTAACACGCACCCGCGTCAGCACCCGGCCGTCCGACCAGCCGGGCTTCAGTTTCCGACTCAACGGCGCAGAAAAAGCCGGGTTCAACGAAAAAATCGCCACCTTTCTGGAGCGCATACACAGTCACCTGCCCTTTCTGCAGCACCATTTCCTGCAAATCGACAGCTGCAACACCTTTCCCCATTCCTCCGGCATTGCCTCCTCGGCCAGCAGCATGAGCGCCCTGGCCCTCTGCCTTACCCAGCTGCATTTGCTGCATAGCGATAAGGAGGAAACCGCCATAGACAGCGTGCTGGCCTCCACCCTGGCCCGCATGGGTTCAGGCAGTGCAGCCCGTTCGGTATATGGCGGATGGACCCTCTGGGGACGCTATCCGGGGAAGAAGGAAAGCTCCGACATGTACGCCCTTCCCCTTGAAGAAGCGGAAATCGACCCCGATTTCCGCAGTCTCCACAACAGCATTCTGCTCATCGATCCGGGACAAAAAGCGGTGAGCAGCACAGCGGGGCATGCCCTAATGAACCACCATCCCTACCGCGAGGCGCGCATCGAACAGGCCCAAAAAAACACCGAACGACTGCTGGCCATCCTAAAGGCAGGCGAGTGGGACGACTTTTTTGAGCTGGCCGAAAACGAAGCCCTCTCGCTGCATGGACTCATGATGAGCTCCACCCCCTCCTACACCCTGCTGCACCCCAACTCACTCGAAGCCATCCACCGCATTCGTCGCGCCCGGCGCGAACACGGCTTGCCCATCGGCTTCAGCATGGACGCAGGACCCAACATCCACCTTTTGTACCCGGCACGCGAAAACGAAAAAATAAGGACCTGGATGCAGGAAGAACTGCAACCTTTATGCGCCGACAAGGCCATCCTGCACGACCAGGTGGGGACAGGTCCCCGCGCTTTAACCTCAAATCAGGCACTCGATGAATAAGGACCAGAACAGCACCATGTTCCACTCTAAAATCATGCTCTTTGGCGAGTACAGCATCATTATGGGGTCTATGGGACTCACCATTCCCTATGCGCATTTCAACGGCTCGCTCGAATTCATCAACCGCAAAGGCTACACCGACCTTGATTTTGCCCGGCGCAGCAATACTTTGCTGAAAGAGTATGCCGGTTACCTGCAACAACTCGACACCGAAAACCGCTTGCCGGCAGGCTTTAATCTGCAGCGCCTCCAAAAAGATTTGGACAACGGACTCTATTTTGAGTCCTCCATCCCCGAAGGATACGGCCTGGGCAGCAGCGGGGCCCTTGTGGCGGCCTTGTACCATCGCTACCAAAGCGACCAGACCATCCCGCGACGTGCCTCACAAAAAAACGAAGTACAGCAACTCAAGGCCCAGCTGGCCGTACTCGAGTCGTGGTTCCACGGCACCAGCTCGGGCATCGATCCCCTGATTTGCTACATGAAGCATCCTTTGCTCTTGCACGAAGACCAGCACCTGTCGCCCGTGGGCATTCCCAAATACAACCTCAACTCCGACGATGCCATTTTCCTGCTCAACACCGGGAAGCCTGGTAAAACAGCGCCCCTGGTACAGGGCTTTATGGACCGCCTGCAAAAGCCGGAGTTTCACCAACTCATGAAGGAAGAGTACATTCCCTTAAACAACCGCTGCATCCGCTACTTAACCGAGGGACAAATCGACAAGTTTACCGTGGCCCTGCAGGAGCTTTCCTTTTTTCAGGCGACCCACTTCGAAGCCATGATTCCCGCTTCGGTAGAAATGGAATGGATCTACGGATTCAGCACCGGCAAATACCTGCTCAAGCTCTGCGGATCGGGTGGCGGTGGTTTTGTATTGGGCTTCACAAGGAATTACGACGAAGTAAAACAGCGTTTCCAGGAAAAAGGCATGGAACTGGTCCCCGTTTTTCAGATGAAATAAAAACATTAAGATTTGCAAACATAATTTTGCAACCATTAACCAACAACAAAGGCAGACAGGGCGCCCCAAACGCAAGCAAACACCTCAAAACAACAATACAAACCACTGAAAACCTGTACACTACAGTCGCCCAACAATATCAAATAATCCGCCCCCCTTGCTGCTCAGGGAGCTAACTTTGTTGGCGTAAATCCTTAAATCTTACGCCAATGCTTACATCCAAAGCGCCCCTCAATCATTCAAGGCATAAAGCCATACTCTTTATTTTAATTGCCTTTATTACGGGGAGTCTGCTCCAGGCCCAAGCCCCCAGTCACGATCCCTCCACCATGGTCCGCGCCGAGAATGGTCGCTATTGGATATTCACTACCGGCCAGGGAATTTGGTGTATGTCTTCGAGCAACGCCAACTTCAGCGACTGGCGTGCAGAAACAACACCCTTTAGGCCCGGCACCTGGCCCGGCTGGATCAATTCTGCGGTTCCTGGATTCAACGGAGAATTTTGGGCCCCGGACATCATTCAAATGAACGGATATTATTACCTGTATTACTCCGTTTCCACCTTTGGCTCCTCCCGGTCGGCCATAGGCGTAGTGCGAACTTCCTCGCTTACCAATCCCAACTGGACCGACTTGGGCATGGTGGTATCCTCCACCAACAATGCTCAAATCAATGCCATCGACCCGGCACTTTTCACCGATACCGACGGACGCGTATGGATGTCCTACGGTTCCTGGTTTGGTGGTTTAGGAGTCGTTGAAATCAACCGCGCAACAGGAAAAACCATTGGCAACGTGGTTCATCTGGTAGGCGGCAATCACGAAGCGATGGAGGCGCCCTACATTACAAAAAGCGGCAGCTACTACTACTTGTTTTTTAACCGGGGAAGATGTTGCAATGGTGTCAACAGCACCTATTATGTAGTGGTGGCACGCTCTACCTCCATTACCGGTCCCTATACCAACGAACGGGTATTTCTGCCCAACCGAAACGGCAACATCATTGGCCCGGGCCACATAGGTTATGGCCAGGGCAAACTCACCTATCACTATTACGACGGCAACGCCAATGGAGCAGCCAAATTGTTTGTGACCACCCTGGGCTACCGCGACGGCTGGCCTGTAGCTGGCATTACCGGCGACCAATCGACCGGCTTCAACGGCACTTATTCCATCATTGCCAGTCACAGCAATAAAGCCCTGGATGTATACGACTGGGGCACCTCAGACGGCACAAACATTGCCCAGTACGAAGCTTGGGGCGGCGACTGCCAACGCTTTATCATCAGTCAGGTGGAAGGTGAATGGCATTCAATCAAACCGGTTATTGCCACCAGCAAAGCACTGGATGTCAACAATATTTCGGCAGACAATGGGGCCAACATCCAAATCTGGAATTACTGGGGCGGCGATGGTCAGCTTTTCCGTTTCCAGGGCGCGGGCACCGGGGTTTACCGCATAATAAATAAAAACAGCGGAAAATGTCTCGATGTCAGCGGAGCTTCAATGGACAACGGTGCCAACGTATTGCAGTGGGAATGCCGCAGTGGTGCGACCAACCAAATGTTCCGACTTTCGACTATGAAGAGTGCAAGTCTGGAGGCAGAGGACGGGGCAGCAGGCCCTTCCCGGGAGATTTGGCCCAACCCATCCAAGGGCAGCTTTACCTTGCAATTACCAGCCGATGCGGCCGATACCCCAGCTCAGGTTACCGTTTTTGACCTGAGTGGGCGCAAAGTATTCGAAACCATTTCTGTTGGTAAAACCCAGCTCACCCTGGACACCAATCTGCAAGCAGGCCTCTATGTGCTGGTTGTAGAACAGAACAACAACAGCACCACCCACAAACTTCAAATCGAATAATCCAGCCCCCAAAAAACCAACCCTTGAAAGGGGGTGTCTCCATATCAGAGGCACCCCCTTTCTATTCCAGCCCCCCTATTCGGGGAATATTTCAACGCCACTATTGCCAGAATAAATCCGGGTTTTGTTAATTTTGCAGAGGCCGCAGTCGGCCCCTGTTAACACATAACCATGATTGATCACAAGCTCATTGCCAAATACGACAAACCCCTTCCCCGTTACACCAGTTACCCACCGGCCACCAGTTTCCACAACGGGTATGGAACGGAAGAATTTCGCGAGCACGTGCTGGCTTCCAACGAGCAGAATCCGCAGGGCATTTCGCTTTACCTGCACATTCCATTTTGTCCCCGCCTCTGCCTCTACTGTGGCTGCAACACCCTTATTACACGCCAGGATGAGCTGATTGAGCGCTACCTCCAAGCCCTCAAAAAAGAGATTCGCATGGTGGCCGGGTGGATCGACTTATCGCGTCCGCTTACCCAGATTCACTGGGGCGGTGGCACCCCCAATGCCCTCAGCGCCGAACAGCTGGGCAGCATCATGGCGCTCTTGAACGAGACTTTCCACATACAAAGCAGCACCGAAGTAGCCATCGAATGCAATCCGGCCCATTTGGATCACGACTATCTGGAAGCCCTCTTTCAAATGGGTTTCAATCGCATCAGTCTGGGTATCCAGGACTTCAATGAGGAAGTTTTGAAAACCGTGCACCGCGATGTTTCCAAGCTGCCCATTGAGGAACTTACGCAAGCCATTAAGGACCGTGGGGTTGGCGTCAACTACGATTTTATATACGGACTACCGGGACAAACAGAAGCCTCGTTTGGGGCGACCATTGAACGGGCGCTGGAGCTGCAGCCCGACCGACTGGTAACCTTCTCCTACGCCCATGTGCCCTGGGTAAAACCACACCAGAGTGCCCTGGAAAAACCGGGCCTGCCCTCGGCCGACGAAAAACTGGCGATGTTCACCACCGCCTACCGCATCATGAGCGAAAGCGGGCAATACGATGCCATTGGTCTCGATCACTTTTCAAAACACGGCGACGAACTCAGCAAGGCCCTGCGGGCCGGACAGTTGCACCGAAACTTCCAGGGCTATTGCACGCGGGAGACTACGGGACAGGTTTATGCTTTTGGGATGTCGGCCATCAGTCAGCTGTACGACAGTTATGCACAAAACCATAAAAACATCAAACAGTATATGGAAGCCATTGAGGCGGGACTGCCGGCCACCGAAAAAGGCTACCACATAGCACCCGATGAGCTGCTGATTAAGGAAGTCATCACCGAATTGATGTGCAACAATCGCCTGAACTGGAAAGAGTTGGCCGATCGCTTACAAAGCAGTCCCGATCAATTGAAGCAAAGCACCGCCTACCGTCCTGAAAAGATGCAAGCCTTTGTGGCAGACGAACTTCTGGAGTTGAGCGACGATGAATTGCGCATTACAGAAAGTGGTCGCTTCACCATCCGCAATATTGTGGCGGAACTCGATCCCAAACTCAACAACGGCCAACAACGCTTCTCTAAAAGCATTTGATGTTGCCGCCCTTAAACTCTTAAGGGGGTTTGGGTGTTTACCTACAAAACACGAACAATGACCAACAAAACAGCTGTAATTATTGGAGCTGGCCTAACCGGATTGACTACCGCCTTCTACCTCAAAAAAGCAGGCTGGAAGGTACGCATACTCGAACGCAGCAACCGCGCAGGCGGTTCGATCCACACCCACCGCGAAGACGGTTTTGTTTTTGAGAGTGGGCCCAACACTGGCGTAGTTTCCCATCCCGAGGTGGCCGACCTCTTTTCACGCCTGAGTGCGCACATGAGTTTTGAGCCCGCCAACGAAGAAGCCAAGCGTCGCCTCATTTGGAAGGGTTGCCGCTGGTACGACCTGCCATCCGGCCTGAAAGACGGGGTGAATACGCCGCTCTTTGCCTGGAAGGACAAATTCCGCATCCTGTTGGAACCCTTCCGAAGAAAAGGCAACAACCCCGATGAAACGCTCGACGAACTGGTAAGGCGTCGCCTGGGCGACACCTTCCTCGACTATGCCGTAGATCCCTTCATCCTGGGCATCTATGCCGGCGATCCCTCCAAACTGGTTACCCGTTACGCCCTGCCCAAGCTGTATCAATTGGAGCAGGATTACGGCAGCTTCATCAAGGGCAGCATCAAGAAAGCCAAACTGCCTAAGAGTCCCGACCAAAAAAAAGTAACGCGTCAGATGTTTTCGATTAAAGGGGGACTCGATCAACTGACCGCAGCCCTCTACCAGTCCATTGGCGAAGAAAATTTCACTTTCAACTGCCGCAGCATCAATGTCTATCCAAAGGACGAGCAGTTTCAAATCACCTACGTGCGCGAAGGAGAAAAGCAAGAACTACTGTGTCCTCATGTCATTACCACCACCGGAGCCCATGAAGTTGGGGGCCTCCTTCCCTTCCTGAAGCAGGACGAAAAAGATAAGTTGAGCGACCTGATGTACGCCAAAGTGGTGCAGGTGGCTGTAGGCTACAAAAACTGGCGCGGTATTCCGCTGAGGGCTTTTGGGGGACTGGTACCACATAAGGAAAAGCGCAAGGTGTTGGGCATCCTGTTTCCCTCCGCCTTTTTGAAAGATCGCGCTCCGGAAGGCGGCGCCCTGCTGTCGGTATTCATGGGCGGCATTCGTCACCCCGAAATTGTGCAACTCGACGACAGCATCATCAAGGCCATGGTAATGGATGAGCTGCGTTGCATGATGCTGATTGCCGACGAAGAGCCCGACCTGTTTAAAATATTTAAACACACCCACGCCATTCCCCAATACGGGGCCAGCACCGGCGAACGCCTGGCCACCATTGCCCACATCGAAGCCCAATTCCCTGGTCTGGTGTTGGGTGGCAACATTCGCGACGGCATTGGCATGGCCGACCGCATTCGTCAGGGTACGCAAATCGCTCAAAAGCTGATTGCAGGCGAGCTGCCGGACCAAAGTAAAAATTCCTGATCGGGCTCAAATATTTCGCAAAAATGTTTTGAAGATTGATTAAAACCCCTATTTTTGCACACGCATTCGGGAGAGATGGCAGAGTGGTCGATTGCGGCGGTCTTGAAAACCGTTGAACCGAGAGGTTCCGGGGGTTCGAATCCCTCTCTCTCCGCTGAAAAAGGTTACTATGAAAATAGTGACCTTTTTTTATGCCCAAGTATGTGCCCGCGAACCAAATTTAGTATTTACAAGTGTACCATTTTTAGCTTATACTGCTGAATCATTTTCAGTATATAGCAATACAGCATATTTAGTATACAGCCATACAGTTACATAAAAGAGCTATCTTTGTTCCTCGTAATGCTGATGATTCTGAAAGCCATGAGCCTGAACAAGAAAGCTCAAAAAATGGTAATTGACATTAACAGTCCTGGAAATGGTCGCCACTAAACATCTCCAAAAAGCAGCAGAAATACTGGGAGCACCCATCGTCAAAACAGAGCCCCTGGGTGGTGGCTGCATTGCCCGCACCGAAAAATGGCGTACGGCAGACGGACGAGTCGTGGTGACTAAAACCGGGGGTGGACAAGCCACGTCCTTTTTAATGGAAGCCAATGGTCTGAAGGAATTGCAAAAAGCTGAGGCCTTAAGGGTGCCGGAGGTTTTGTATGCCGACGAAGAACTGCTTTTGCTGGAGTTAATCGAAGAAGGTCCCAGGCGCAGCGACTTTTTCGACTACTTTGGTCGTACCCTGGCACATATGCACCGATACTCAAGCAAAAACTTTGGCTTTTATGAGGACAACTTCATTGGGGCTACGCCCCAGGTGAACCGACCGACAGGCTCAGAGGCAGAGGATTGGACGGAATTCTACCGAAATAAGCGCTTGCGTTATCAATACGAATTGGCCCGGAAGAATGGCTATGTGGACCGGCAGTTTGAAGTGCTTTTTGAACAGCTGGACGAGGGGCTGTCCGACCTGCTCCGGGGCAGTGAAGAAGCGCCGTCCTTATTGCATGGCGACTTGTGGGCTGGCAACTATATGCGCGATACGGAGGGCTTGCCGGTGCTGATCGACCCGGCTGTTTACTACGGCCACCGGGAGGCGGAGCTGGCTATGACCAAACTCTTTGGCGGCTTTGATGACAGCTTTTACGAGGCTTACAAGGAAGAATGGCCCTTAAAACCGGGTTACGAGCGACGCGAGGCGGTGTACACCCTCTACCACGTAATGAATCACCTGAATCTTTTTGGAACGGGCTACCGCTCACAATGCCTTGCTTTGATGGAGAAAGTAGTCTAACCCACCACCCTTTCAACTCAGGATCTTTAATATTCCAGCATCCTGTTCTTCATTTCCTGCACACAACCTGAGTACACAAATATTAAAAAACGCTGGCTTCACAGCTTCTCGAAATGTGGTGGTAAGCATAAATAAAAATAAGTAAGTTAAAATTTGTCAAAAAATATTGCATAAAAATTAGTGTTGTTTTGATTTTTTTAATCAAATTTGCAATATTATACATTTTTAACCCTTTAATCATCTTTACCATGAAACACTTCAACAAATTTGCTTTAGGGCTTCTTCTAATCATGTTTGGGAGCCTGTTTGCACAAGAAGCCTTAGCCTACACCAATGAAGTAAGGCTATCGGGCAGCACTTACATCTGGCGGGTAAATAATGTGGACCAGGGCAGCACGAGCGATCTGGCCACTGCCATCAACAATGCCATTGGAACAGGAAACAGAGAAGTTCATATCTTAACCGGAGGCACCTTGTCCTCAACCATCAACTTACAGGCAGGTCTGGTGCTGCGCTTCCACAACAACACGCTCAACAAAAACCACAGCGGCTATGGCTTTTTACGCGATGGCAGTGGTCCCATTGAATTCTATGATCTGACCCTGAATAACAACACCAATATGGGCATTCGCATAAGCAGAGCGAGCGACTTGGTTTTCAGCAATGTGAAAGTATATGGAGGTTCTATTGGTATTAGGGTCGACAGCCATCCAAGTCGCCCCTACGAAGATGGCCGATGGGTGTACAATGTTTCGGTACAGAACTGCCGCTTCGAAAACAATGGCAGCCATGGCCTGGAGACTTATGGCGTAGATGGCTTTACAGCCAACACAATTGTAGCTAGAAACTGTGGAGAATGCGGCGTTTTGCTCAATAAAACCATTAATGGAACAATAGGAACGGTTGATGCATATCGCTGCTCATACGGCGGCGGCTATGCCGGTCTTCGTTTTGCTAACGACTGCAGCAACGTGACCACAAATATGCTGTACGCCGATGAATGCGGTCGGGGCTATTTTGTGCTCACGGGAAGCAACAACATCCATTTGAACAACTGCCAGATTACAGATTGCACCAACATCGGCATTTGGCTCGAGAACGTCGTTAATTGTACGGTAAAAGCTGGCTGCAGCAACTGCGGGGTTGCCGTTTCGGGTTCGGGCAGCTATGCCAATGTCAGCAATTCCTGCAGCAGTTCGGGAGGCGGAACAGCCTACCAAATTAAAAACAGAGCGACCGGTCTGTTTCTCGACGGGATGGGCAGTACTTCTAATGGATCGCCTGTATGCCAGTGGGGCAACACCACCCATCCCAATTCCAAATGGGAAATGATTGCTGTAGGCAGTTACTACCAGTTTAAAAATGTAGCCACTGGTTTGTTTCTCGATGGCTATGGATTTACCACCAACGGGGCAGATGTGAACCAATACGCCAACACTACTCATGTAAATTCTCAGTGGAGCGTCATAAATGTTGACGGCACCTACGTGCGCATTCAAAACCGGGGAACAGGAATGTATATTGACGGTATGGGCAGGACTACCAACGGCTCAGCTGCGGGACAATGGAGCAACACCTCTCATGTGAATGCCCAATGGCAATTGATATCCGTCCTTAAGAGTGCCAGTCTTGATGCTGAAAATATGGAAGGTACTGAGGCTGGGAATCTGCAAATAACACCCAACCCTGCAAGGGATATCCTTGAAGTTCAAATCCCCAGAGGAATAAACGGAGCCATCATCTCCCTTTTTGACATGAGCGGAAAAGCAGTTATGAAAAAAGAGGTGGTTGAAGGAACCAATACGCTCAATATTTCCCTGCTTGCTCCAGGCATCTACATCCTGAAAGCAGAGAGCGACAACTGGTCAACCCAACAAAAAGTAGTTAAAAAATAGGGCATCTCAAGCATGCTGTATAACAAACGATCGGATCGATCCTTAAAAAGGAATGCGATCCGATCGTTCTATTCTGTATCCTATTCGAATTACCGTCTTGATTTCTGTGACTGCCAAAAAATACGCAGTCCATCTGCTTCTCTTCTACTAATCTGCATAACGGCACCGTGTTTGGGTATTTCAAAAATAGTATTTTTCGCTACCCCCTTGTTCAGGTGTCGGAATCAATTCTTGGCCAGCTATACAGCCAGCCAGCGCTGAAGGGCGGGTAAGATATCCTTCATATGCCGCAAGGTATCGGCATACAAGACCTGTAAGCGAGCCGGATCGTTCTCCATCCTCGAAACCAGGCCCTCCGCATCGGGACGAATAACAAACACCTTCCCCTCCTGCTCCAGGCGCTCCACCTCTTCCAACCTTTGGTTATAAACCCGGGCCCTTTGCGCCATTAAGTCCGCCAACTTGGGATAACGCCTATAGTACAAACGAAGAAACCAGGAGGAGCGACTGGCTTTTTTTCGGTAACCTTTGGGGCGTGTTAATACCACTATTGCCCGCTCGTTACCGTCCGCCAAGGCCTGTTGCAAAGGAATGCTGTCGACCAGTCCCCCATCCATATAAAGCTTCCCGTTGATGGCTACCGGCCGCGACAAAATGGGCAAGGCCGATGTAGCCGCAAGCCAGTCGCGAAAATCCTCTGGTCGGTCTGTCCGTAATTCCTGGTAATCGGGCGCACCCTTTTCTATGTCGCACACCACCACCTTAATGTACGAAGGCGATCGGGCAAAGGCCTGGTAATCGAAGGGGATGATGGCCGTGGGAATTTCGTGATAAATAAAATCCCAGTTGAAAAAGTTGCCCTTGCGCAGCCAATGACGAAAACCGCAATAACG
The DNA here is from genome assembly GCF_002210225.1 of Geofilum rhodophaeum. Taxonomy (GTDB): domain Bacteria; phylum Bacteroidota; class Bacteroidia; order Bacteroidales; family Marinilabiliaceae; genus Geofilum; species Geofilum rhodophaeum. The sequence continues at coordinate 104,384 of NZ_MWUJ01000013.1, forward strand.
GGGATCGTTCACAAAACGATTCACCTCAAGGTTGCGTTGGTACTGTCCGGCCACATAAGACACGCTATAGGCGGCTCCTGCCGATACGCCAATCAAATAGGGGAATTGCAGGCCAGCTTCCTGAAAAACATCCAACACAGCAGCTGTAAAGACGCCGCGGAAGCCTCCACCCTCCAATACCAGGGCTACGCCCCTGGTATTTATTGTAGTTTCAATAATTGCCTCTTCCTTTACCACTGTGCTTGTTTTACCCAGTCCACCACAAAACAGGCATTCTCATACGGAATGTCGGGCAGGAAACCGTGCCCCAGGTTCAAAATCCATTTGGGATTTTGCCGGAAAAATGGTTTGTACTTCTCCAAGGCTGCAGCAATCAAGTCCTGTGAGCCATAAAGCACCCTCGGATCCAAATTTCCCTGCAGTCCCACCTCCGGATGCACCAAATCCCGGGCATCGCTGAGCGAAATCTGCCAGTCCACACTCACAAAATCACAAACCTCGGGTGTAACCAATTTGAATCCGGTACCAAATCCTTTGGGAAAGAATATAAAGGGAATGCCCTTGCTGCGAACCGCAGCACCAATTTTTCGTACCGCCGGCATAAACATTTGCTCGTACATCTCGGTGGGAATGAGTCCCGCATGGGTCTCAAAAAGCTGGAAGACTTCCACGCCGTGTTCTATTTGCTTTAGTGCATAGTGCACCGAAAAATCGGCAATGGCATCGATCAGGCGCTGGGCCTCTCTGGGCCGACTGAACAGAAATTTCATGGCATCAGGAAAATTGCCGTTGCTGCTCACGCCCTGCAACATATAGCACATGGTGGTGAGTGGCGCGCCACAAAAACCAATTAAGGGAATGTTGGCGGGACGGGTCTCCAATATGCGGTCGATGACCCGATAAATGTAATTGAGCTTGTCGGGATCGGCCTGCAGGTGCTCAACCGGTTGGTCATAAACACTCAAAGGTGTAGGAAAAACCGGACCCTTGTCGGTCCACTTCAACTCCATCCCCATGGCGTTCGGAATCACCAGAATATCGCTGAACAAGATGGCGGCATCTACCCCCAAATCGTCCACCGGCATCAAAGTAACCCGGGCTGCCAAATCGGCATCGGCCATCAAATCACGGAAACTGTAAGAGGCTTTCAGCGCATTGTATGCGGGCAGAACGCGACCGGCCTGGCGCATGAACCATACGGGAGGCCTTGGGGTATGCTGTCCCTTGAGGGTATTCAATAAAATACTATCCATATCAATCAGGTCTTCTATAAGCTACAAAACACTTCCGGCCAATTCGATGTCGGCGTCGGAGTGGGCATCTGAAATAAAGGTGCACTCGAACTGTGAGGGCCCCAGGTACACGCCCTTATCGAGGGCCTTAATAAAGTACTGAGCAAAGCGCTGCGTGTCGGAGCTCATGGCCTGCGCAAAACTGCTGACTTCGGGGACTTCGGTAAAGAAAAGGGTAAGCATGCTGCCCATGCGATTGATCACACCGGGGGTGCCGGTCCGCTGAAGGCCCTCGCGCAACAGCGCTTCCAAACGAGCCGCTTTGCGTTCCAGATCCACATAGATTTGCGGATTGCCCTTCAATATTTTCAACATCTGAATGCCGGCTGCCATGGCCAGCGGATTGCCACTGAGCGTTCCGGCCTGGTAAACGGGACCTGCAGGCGCCAGCTGATTCATGATTTCTTCGCGTCCGCCATAGGCCCCAACCGGCAGTCCCCCACCAATAATCTTGCCCATAGTGGTCAGGTCGGGCAACACACCCAGACGCTCCTGGGCGCCACCCGGTGCCACACGAAAACCGGAAATCACCTCATCAAAAATGAGCAGGGAGCCATGCTTTTGGGTCAGTTCACGCAAACCTTCCAAAAACCCGGGCTTGGGCAGAATAACACCCATATTGCCGGGAACGGGCTCCACGATCACGGCAGCGATGTCGCTGCCGTGGGCAGCAAACAAGGCTTCCACAGAGCCCAGATCGTTGTATTCCGCAGTTAAAGTATCGGCGGCAGTGGCTTTGGTCACACCGGGACTATCGGGCAGCCCCAAAGTCAGCGCGCCCGAACCGGCCTTAATTAAAAAGCTGTCGGCATGCCCGTGAAAACAACCGGCAAACTTCACCACTTTATCGCGACCGGTAAAACCGCGGGCCAGACGAAGCGCGCTCATGGTGGCCTCAGTACCCGAATTTACCATCCGCACCTTATCCACCGAAGGCATCATCGCACAAATCAGCTCGGCCATCTCCGTCTCCAACAAAGTCGGTGCCCCATAGCTGGTTCCCCGCGCTGCCGCCTGCTGCACCGCCTGCACAATCTCCTCGCGCGCATGCCCCAAAATCATGGGTCCCCACGATGCCACAAAATCTACATAGCTGTTGCCGTCCAGGTCCCACACACGAGCCCCTTTAGCCCGATCAATGAAGAGCGGATCTCCGCCCACACTCTTAAATGCACGAACCGGCGAATTTACGCCCCCCGGTATCAACTTCTGCGCCTTCTCAAAGGCTGCTCTGCTTTTCTCGATATTTCTTTCCATAATACTATATCTACTTCCATCCTAAAGGCAGCTACGCTGCCGTGTGGACTTTAGTCCACTTTCCAGAACAGGCAGCTCTGCTGCCTGACCTATTTCTCCCTGTATGACCGAAGACTTTAGTCTGAGGTCGCGGGTTTCAACCCGCTTTCCAGAACAAGCGCAACGCGCTTGACAACTGCCTCCCAATAATAACCCAGGACTTCAGTCCTGGGACTTGACCACAGTGTCCTGGGGTTTGGGCTGGGGCAGCCCCCCCTGGGGGCCTACCCCAGCCCAAACTCCCGAGCATGATAAGTAATAATCACATCGGCTCCCGCCCGCTTGATCGAAGTCAAGATCTCCCGAATCATCCGCTGCTCATCTATCCATCCATTGGCAGCTGCCGCCTTCACCATCGAGAACTCTCCACTTACATTGTAGGCAACAATCGGTATATTGAAGTTGTCTTTCACCCTTCTGATTACATCCAAATAGCTCAAAGCCGGCTTAACCATAACCATATCGGCTCCCTCCAGAATGTCCTGCTCTACCTCGCGCAAAGCTTCATTACTGTTGGCCGGATCCATCTGGTAACTGCTGCGGTCGCCAAACTTGGGGGCACTCTCTGCTGCGTCACGAAACGGCCCGTAAAAAGCACTGGCAAATTTGGCCGAATAGGCCATTATGGGCAACTGGGAAAAGCCACCTTCATCGAGTGCCTGCCGTATGGCGGCCACCCGACCGTCCATCATGTCGCTGGGGGCGATCACATCTGCACCGGCCTCGGCCAGAGTCTGCGATTGCCGGGCCAACGTGGCTACGGTAAGATCGTTGTCCACCTCCCCATCGACCAGCGTGCCGCAATGCCCATGGGTGGTATATTCACAATTGCAAACGTCGGCAACTATGAGCACCTCCAGTTTTGCTTCACGCAAAGCTTTGATGGCACGGGGCACAATGGCATGGTGACTGCAGGCAACCTCGCCCGTCTCATCCTTCTCTTCGGGGATCCCGAACAGCAGGATGCTGCGCACCCCGGTATTTGTCACCAAATCGCGCACCTCTTCTACCAGCTGATCAATACTCAGCTGAAAGTTTCCCGGCATCGAGGCAATCGGGTTACGCACCCCGCTTCCGGGGCACACAAAATAAGGCATAATCAGGTCGGCGGCCTTCACTTCCGTCTCTCTTACCATCTCCCGCAAAAAAGGCGTCCGCCTCAATCTTCTCAATCTCGTAACTGGATACATAGCACCACGTTTTCTTATATAAAGGCAGCTCCGCTGCCTGACAACTCTCTCCATCCTAAAGGCAGCTCCGCTGCCGTGTGGACTTCAGTCCACTTTCCAGAACAGGCGGCTTTGCCGCCTGACAACTCTCTCCCAATCATAACCCAGGACTTCAGTCCTGGGACTTGACCACCGACTCCTGGCCTCTGACAGCAGACTACTGGCCTCTGACCACCGACTCCTGGGACCGGACCACCGTGTCCTGAGCTCTGACCACACCCCTACAGGCCACACGCCCTGCCCAAGCCCGCATAACTCTGTTCTTCGGCCTCGGCCCAGGGCTCCAGACCATAGGCACGTATCGCCTCCGAAGTCACCGTTCCAATGCTGACCAAACGCAAATGAAGCGCTCCCCACTCCGGAGCAAGAGGCGCCCGACACAACGCAAGCTCCTGCAAGGTAGCTGCGCCCAACTGATCGCCACGCAAAGCCAAAATCAGTCGGTCCACGGCGGAGGGACTCGAAACTGCGATGCAGTGGTAGCGACCGGACCTGATGCGCTCCAGCACCTCAGCATCCACCACAGCTACACTCCTGGTTTCGTACACGTCTACCCGGTCAAGCACCAAATTGGGCAACGTACTTATGAGCTTATCGGCCAGCACCGGACGAGCCAGACTGCCCAATGCCAACAACAACTTTTCGTCTCCCTTCAAATGGGGCAAGAACTCCTCGGCAAACACGGCGCCGGAATGCCCACTCCCACAAAAGGCAACAGAAGCACCAAGGGCTTCAGCTGCTTGGGCGGTGGGTGGACCAATAACAGCAATTTTGTGGCGGTCCCAGCTGGCAAAGCGTTTATGCCAACTCTTTACACCGTTTTTACTGGTGAATACCAGCCAATCGTAATCGGACAAGGGCCGTGGCACAACAAAATCTACAGGCCCCGTTTCAATCAGTGAGAAATCGATCAGGTCTAATCCCTGCTGGTTCACTTCCCGCGCAAAAGGATCTTCGCCCTCCGGCAACGGAAAAGTGCGAATGACTGCTGCTGTCTCTGTTTGCGATTTTGTTGATCTTCCCATGCCTGCACAAATACCTCGCGGGGCGGCACTATGCCCCTCTGATTTCCTTTAACAAAGCTTCGCCTCCCGATGCCAGCAATTTTTCAGCCAATTCAATGGCCAACTCTGTGGCCTCGTCCGGCATACAAATACATTTCTCCCGCAGCAATTTGGTTCCATCCAACGAAGCCACCAAGCCCTGAATTTCCATCAGGCCATCGTGCAATTCAGTATAACAGGCTATCGGCACCTGGCACCCTCCTTCAAGGGTGCGCAAGAAGGCCCTTTCGGCCATCACCCTTTGCCAGGTAGAGCCATCGCTTATGGCTTCCACAAAGGGCCAAATCTCTTCATCGTCTTCTCTTATTTGAAAACACACAGCACCCTGACTTACGGCAGGCAACATGGTACTGATGGGCAAATACTCCGTGATAAGATCCTCCAGTCCGAGCCGTTGAATACCGGCACCGGCCATAATCAAACCCTCACAATAACCATCCTGCATCTTTTGAATGCGCGACTGCACATTTCCACGAATGTCCACCAACTGCAGATAGGGATAGTGATTGAGCAACTGGGACTGGCGACGGAGACTCGATGTGCCGACTTTGTCGTTGCCCGAAAAGTCGTGCAAACGACGGCCATCGCGCGACAAAAACACGTCGCGGACTTCGCCCCGGGGCAAAACGCCGGCCAACTGCAAACCCTCCGGAAGTTCGGTAGGCATGTCTTTAAGACTGTGTACAGCAAGATCAATGCCCCCATCGAGCAGCGCCTGCTCAATTTCCTTGGTAAACAGCCCCTTGTCGCCAATTTTTGAAAGGGCCACATCCAAAATCTTGTCCCCCTTGGTCTGAATCACCACCACCTCGGTTTTCAGTCCCTCAAAAGCAGCTTCTAACTGCTTTTGCACCTCGTGTGCCTGCCACATTGCGAGCCGACTGCCACGGGTGCCTATTCGAATAAGCTCCTTCATTTTGTCTGATTTATGTCGCTGAAGCGCCCGGTGCGGCTACTTCTTCTGCTCCTCAAAAAACAGATTGATGACCCCAATGTACTCCGTTCTGCGTCCGTTGTCGGTCACCTCCTTGAGCTGCTTCACCAGCTTGTTTTTAATCTTTTTGGAAATATAGCGGTTGAATTTCTGAACCTGCTCAAACTCTTCCTCTGAGAAGGAAGAGCGGTAAGTTTCCAGTTCCCGCTGATAAAGCCGTGAAATGGCCTTGTCGATATTCTGAATGGCAGGGGCCAGGTTCTGTTCGTTGAGCCATTGGGTAAATTCCTCCACCTTTTCTTCAACCACCGCCTCTGCCACTGACACGTACTCTTGTTTGCGTTCGGTATTCACAGCAATTACTTCTTTTAAATCGTCGACATTGAGCAGATTTACCGCGGGGACTTCTGCAACATCGACGTCGATGTTGCGCGGTACGCCCAAATCAATCATCACAATACGCTCGTGCCCGTTCAAATGGGGACGAATTTTTGTTGCGTTCAGAAGGGGTTCCTTCGCGGCCACCGAGGTCACAATAATCTCCGCATCGTGCACGCCCTGCATCAAATCATCAAAAGGCAGTACCCTGCCACCATAGGCTGCAGCCAATTCCACCGCCTTATCGTGCGTGCGATTGGTAACGGCAATATTTTTACAACCTTTCTTTACAAAATTCTTCAAAACCAGCTCACCGGTATCCCCGGCACCAATAACCAAAATGTGCCGATCCACCAAATTAGGAAACTGTTCACTGCATTTCTCCACCGCAGCATAGCTCACCGAGTAGGCCCCTTGGTTAAAAGGAGCCCTGATGCGCACCAGCTTACTGCATTCCAAAGCTTTATTAAACAAACGATGAAAAACTCGACCCACCGTTTTCTGCTGCTCAGCCTCTGCGTACGCGGCTTTAACCTGAGACACAATCTGATACTCTCCCAAAATCATGGAATCAAGTCCCGACACCACTCTGAACAGGTGTTGTACAGCCTCTTTATGATAGCGTTGAAAAAGAGCGGTGCGAATATCCTCCTCAATTCCAGTAAGCTCCATCAAGACAGTGCTCATCACTTTAAAAGCCCCATTGGTACAAATCCCCTCCGCCGCAAAATAAATCTCCGTTCGGTTACAAGTCGATAAAACCACCACCTCACGAAAATATTCGTTGGCCAACAAACGCTCCGTCAGTACCCGTGCCTCAGCGCCATCCAACGCCAAACGCTCCCGAATACCTACCGAAGCCGACTTGTAACTCAACCCTATAACACCAATCATAGCAAACGCACTCTTATGGGTTTTTAATCAAACTCTAAAATTACAAAAACTTCCGACACCCGGTCCTTCTTCACCCAACTTTCTTCTCCTTGGAGGCCACCCACATCACCAAGGGAAACTCCCGCAGCCCCGCAGCGGTCTCCTTTTCCATGATATAGCAAATATGATGATCCACCCTGGTAAAGCCAAGGTTTTTGAGCAGGGCCGAAAAGCGCTCCGGTTCAAAGCCCAGGTGGCCGTCGAAATCTTCGCCATGAAAAGACCCATCCTCCGATTTTAAATCCACCACAATCAGACAGCCCTCCTCGTCAAGCAAATCGTAAAGCCTGCGCAAAACCAGCTCCAACTCTCCCACGTGATGCATAACCATCAAAGCAAAAGCCACATCTACCGGAGCGCCGGTCCAGGCCTCCTGCTCCAAATTCACAAACACCGGGTGAAGGTCTGCAACGCTCCCATCCTGTTTGTCCTCCTGCTTGTCATCCTGCACCTCCTGCTCCAAAGCCCTGCACTTCTCCTCCATCACCCGCACCATTTCACGCGAGGCGTCCATCATGATTAGTTCAGCAAAAACATCCCGCAACAGCAAGCCCAAGGTTCCAGTGCCTGCTCCGTACTCCAGACCCCTTAACCCGGGCCGCTCCAAAAACCCGCGCGCGCTCAAGGCCGCCTTTATATCAGCAGCCACAGCCTCTGCACGCTTAAGTCGCCCGGGCTTCTGATCCCAGGTCCGTGCCCGCTCATCAAATTCGCTCATAAACAATAATCTTTCTTCATTTACCCCACAAAGATAAGCTTTCCCGCTAAACCAAGCCTCCATAATAAGGCAGCTCTGCTGCCGCGCGGACTTCAGTCCGCTTAAAACAAACAAGCGCACAGCGCTTGAAAACTTCCTCCCAACCATAACCCAGCCGACCCGCAAGTCCTCCCAGGACTGAAGTCCTGGGCCATGATTAAGACACAGCGGGGTGCCCCCTATAGGGGCAAGGACAAAAAAGGGGACTGAAGTCCCCTCGAGGCTTCGCCTCGATACAAGCCCGGGGCACGGGTGCCCCGAGGCCGCGGACTTCAGTCCGCTTTCCAGAACAGCGCAAAGCGCTGACCACTTCCTCCCAATCATAACCCAGGGTTTCAACCCCATAGCCGTCAGGCTAACATGCTTAACTTGCTGATCACCAACCGTTTGGCATAGGCAGTTCTTTTTTTACCCCAT
>NZ_MWUJ01000014.1 GCF_002210225.1 Geofilum rhodophaeum
GTTTCAACCCTGGGGGGCCTGGGAGGCCTCTGAGGCCCGGGGAGGCCCGGGGAGGCCTCAGAGACGGAGGCCCGGGGAGGCCTGTGCCCCGCCCGCCCTACAAACCATAATCCTTCCCATAGTTATCCAAAACAAAGTCCACATCCTTGTCTCCCCTTCCGCTCAGGTTCACCAGTATGGACGTCTGAGGCTCACGCTGCGCCAGTTTAATGGCATAAGCCACCGCATGGGCACTTTCCAAGGCGGGAATAATGCCTTCGAGGCGACTCAGTTCAAAAAAGGCATCGATGGTTTCCTGGTCGTTGATCACATCGTAAGTTACTTTCTTCAAATCGTGCAACATACTGTGCTCGGGACCAACACCGGGGTAGTCGAGTCCGCTGGCAACGGAATAAACGGGACTGGGCTCTCCTTTTTCGTCCTGCAGCAAGTAGCACTTAAAACCGTGAATGATTCCGGGCTTACCCTGAGTCATGGTAGCCGCATGCTCTCCAATACTCATGGAACGGCCCCCCGGCTCAATGCCGTACAAGTGACACTCATCGTCATTTAAAAAGGCGGTGAACATGCCCATGGCGTTACTGCCGCCACCCACACAAGCCACCACACTGTCGGGCAACTCACCAGTCATTTCCTGAAACTGCTCACGGGCTTCAATACCCACCACCCGCTGAAAGTCACGCACCATCATCGGGAAGGGGTGCGGACCCACCACAGACCCGATACAATAAATCGAATTCTCGGGATCCTTCAGATAAGCTTCAAAGGCCGAGTCAACCGCCTCTTTCAAAGTTTTAAGACCATGAGAAACCGGGACAACTTCAGCGCCCAAAATTTTCATACGTACTACATTGGGGTGTTCTTTGGCGATGTCCACCTCTCCCATATGTATTTCGCACTCCAGACCAAAATAGGCGGCTGCAGTGGCCAGGGCCACACCATGCTGACCAGCGCCTGTTTCGGCAATCAGTTTTTTCTTACCCATATACTTGGCCAACAAGGCTTCTCCCATACAATGGTTGAGCTTGTGGGCCCCTGAGTGGTTCAAATCTTCACGCTTCAGGTAAATGCGACCGCCATACTTTTCCGATAAACGATTGCAATAGTACACCGGCGTTGGACGCCCCTGATAATGCTTACGAATACTGCGCAACTCGGAAATAAAATTGTGCGATTTACTGATGGCAAAATAAGCATCGTTGATGCGCTGCATTTCTGCCTCCAGGTTGGGCGGCAAAAAAGCGCCACCGTACTCTTTGTAAAACCCTTCTTTAGATGGGTAGGTCTTAAAATAATTTTCTGACATGATTGAAGGTTTATTTGTCTTGCTCCTTCCACACCAAAGCGCTGGCGCCCACTATGGCAGCATCGCCGGCACTCAGTTCGGAGGGCAGAATTTTTATCTTGTTCTTAAAGATGGGAAGCAAATGCGCTTCCAGACTCTCGCGCAAGGGTTTAAAAATGTAGTCGCCGGCGGCCGTGGGACCACCAAACAGAAAGATGGCTTCGGGAGAAAGGTGGTGCACCGTATCGGCCAAACCCTGGCCCAGATATTGCCCGGTTTTTTCAAACACTTCCAGGGCAACCTTATCGCCTTTTACGGCTGCCTCATAAATCATCTTAGACGACAGCTCGTTAAAGGACTTATCGGCCAGGAGGCTGTCGCTGGCATTATAATACGCCAACAGCTCAAAGGCGGTACGTTTCATGCCGGGAGCAGAGCAATAGGCCTCCAGGTGGCCATGTGCCCCACAACCACATACACGACCCCCGGGGATCAGCGTGGTGTGTCCGCATTCACCGGCAAAGCCATCGTGGCCGTAAACCAAATCACCATTGACCACCACGCCACTGCCTACCCCGGTACCCAGGGTGTACATTACGAAATTTTTCATGCCTTTGGCGCCGCCGTACACCATTTCACCAATAGCAGCAGCATTGGCATCGTTGGTCAATGCAACATACTGGTACTCGGGAAATTCGGCCCGCATCAACTCCACCAAATGTACTATGCCCTTGAAGGACAAATTGGGCGCATACTCTATGGTACCACTGTAATAGTTGCCGTTGGGCGCACCAATACCAATCCCCAGAATTTCTGAGTCGGGATTGGTCAGTTTCAACTTCTTGGCCATATCTTTTACCGAGGCACCCATTTCCTTTACATAACGTTCTGCATCGCCATGCGAGGGGGTATCGATCCCCCCCTTTACTACGACGTTACCGGCTTCATCAACAATTCCAATGGCGGTATTGGTTCCACCTATATCAATTCCAACTGAAAACATTTTCATACTCTTTAATCTTTAAAAATTAATTTCTCAATCGCTATCCATCAGCCAAAACTATTCGGCACTCGCAGTTCTGATTAAACTTCCTTTAACGGCGTAAAAGAAGATGTAAAGATAACACAGGGCGGGCACCACATAGGCATAGGTATAGCCATAATTATCAGCAATGGAGCCCATCAGGGGCGGAATTACGGCTCCACCCAGAATCAGGGCATTGATGATGCCCGAAGCAGAAGCCAATTCGCCACCCTTCAAATCTTTCACGGCCAGGGCAAAAATATTGGGGAACATAATGGAGTTAAACAAACCAATAGAAACTACGGTCCATAAGGCCACTTGCCCTTGGGTAAAAGTGGTCACCAAGCCCAACATACCGGCCACCAAAGCAAAAACGGCCAGGGTACGGGCAGGTTGTCCTTTTCCAATCAACATAAACACAAAGTTAACGGCTGAGGCGCCCATAAAAACAAGACCTATGGTCCAGTCCCAATCGGTTACAAATGCACCGGAAACCAAGGCCAGACCCAACACCAAAACGGCATACAAATACTTCTTTCCTCCGGCGATGTCCGAAAACATAATGGAGCCAAAGAATCGTCCTACCATAGCACCACCCCAATAAATAGCGGCATAGGTAGCAGCCATTTCGGCAGAAAGCCCCAAGGAACCACTCTTCAGATAATTGGTCATTAAGCCGGCGTTACCAGCCTCAGCACCCACATAGCAGAAAATAGCAAAGGCCCCTAACAATACGTGCGGATACTTATAAATGCTGCCGCCCTTCTCACTTTTTTCACTGATAATGGCAGGCAATTTCATCATAAGCAACACCACAGCAACTAAAACTACCACCAGCGCCATGGCAATAAAGGGGAAGGGTATGCGGCCGGCGACTTCCAAGCCATAGGTCAATTTTTCTGCATCCGTTGCATCGATGGGCAGATCCAGCCCTTTAAAAATTACCGTAGCAATCAGCCAGGGGGCTACCATTGTAGCAATAGAGTTCAAGGCCTGGGTAAGATTCAGCCTGCTGGAAGCAGAGCTTTCAGACCCCAAAGCAGTAACATAAGGGTTGGCCGATACCTGCAGGAAAACCACGCCGGTAGCCAAAATAAAGGTAGCCATTAAAAACAGCGGATACGATGGGATGCGGGCAGCGGGAATAAACACCAAACTACCCAGGGCCATCAATATCAGGCCGGCTACCACGGTATACTTGTAACCGATGCGATTAACCAGCCAACCGGTGGGTACCGACATAATGGGATAGGCAATAAAAAAGGCCGAAGTCAGTAACTGGGCCTGAAACTCAGTGAGGTTAAATACCGCCATTACAGGGGCACTGAGCTGAATGATAAAGGTGGTGGCAAATCCAAAAATGAAGAAGATGGCACCAAAGGCGGTCATTCCCACCAAGAAATTGTTGTTTTTCTGTTCCATAAAAAATAAATGTTAGATGTGTAGTGCAATGTTACTTTAAATTTCAATTTTTTACAAAACTTCAAGGATGGAAACAACGATAAAATATGCGGCCTGCAACTTTTTCACCGACATTACAGCAGCTGGTCTTTTAATATTAAAATAATTGCTGTACTTTTGCACCCAATTCGTGTAATCTCTTGCTGAACATGAGGGGTCATGCAATATTGCACTAAGTTTAATCTTCAAAAGCAAACAAAATGAACTTGATGAAAGTTGCTGAAGAAGCCTTCAACACAGGTGTTGAAGTTCCTGAATTCGGCGCAGGTGACACAGTTTCGGTGCACTACAAAATTAAGGAAGGTACCAAGGAACGTGTTCAGGTTTTTCGCGGGGTTGTAATTCAGGTTAAAGGTTCAGGCGCCGGCAAGCGTTTTACCGTTCGTAAAATGTCCGGGAACGTTGGCGTAGAACGTATTTTCCCCATCAATTCGCCCTTTATCGAGAAGGTGGAATTGAACCGCAGAGGAAAAGTTCGTCGTGCAAGAATTTACTATTTCCGCGATCTTACCGGAAAGAAAGCACGCATCAAAGAGAAAAGAGTTTAATCCTTCGGGAGGTCAATTCATTAAAAACGGCAGCTGTATCGGCTGCCTTTTTTTATGGCACTAAAATTAGAAAGCCTGCCGCAGGGCAGGCTTTCTAAAAATCATGTTATCGGAATAAATCGCGGAGCTTCTTCCCCGCCTCTTCTATTTTCTCCTTGGTCTCGGGATCTTCCATCAACTTCTCTACCGCTTTCTCGGCTTCCTTCTTCAGCTCCTCGCCCACTTCTTCAGCCGCCTTTTTCACCTCATCCTTCACTACATCGTTCAGCGCTTCGGCGTTCAGACTCAACTTTGGATCATCGGGAGTACCGGTTATGTTGATGCCAATTAAAACGTCCTCCCCGGCTGGCAAGGAAGTCCCCAAAAAGCCGGCAACACTATTGATCTCGTTGCGACTCACCGGCATCTTTATTAAAAAGTCCATGTTTTTATCCAGACTCTGTTTCCCGGAAATATTGGCGTTTTTACCAAAAACATTCACATCAAAAGGATCGACGTAAACATTTCCGCTGTCGATGCGGAAATTGACCAAAAAGTCGCGCGCTTTAGCCACCGCATACTTTTCGTCTTTCAGCAGGGAAACGAGGGCCGTTTGCGCCTTGGCACCGGAGACTTCAATCTCCTTAGAGCTGAGCTGTCCCCCGCCATTAAAGGAACTCAGAATGGGCGAAAAGTCGTCGCCCAACAGCGAACTGAACTTCATTTTGGTACTGATGCGTCCGTTGGCATTGCGGGCCACGGGCAAAAAGGACTCCACCATAGAGAACGAATGGGCCGCCTGATTGATGTCCACGGTATTCACCGCCAAATCAAAATCCATAAAGGGCTTCAGTGTATCCTGGGTATTGTATTCCCCATTCATCACCATATCTCCCTGCAACAGCTGGGTGCGTACATCATCCATCACCACACGGGCATCTTTTACCACCAAAGCACCCTGGGTATTTTCAAGCGTCAACTTATCGTAGAGCAGCTTGTCTATTTTGGTGGTCATGGTAAAGTCGATGTTATCGGGCACCAGCACCTTACCCATGGGGGCCTCTTCGTCTTCGTCCACCACCTCTTCTTCACCCGAGGCCATGGCCATCAGTTCATTGGTGTTGATGTAGCGCGAGGCATGCTCAAGTTTTCCTTTGAGCGTGCCGTCCTGCAAGGCATAAGCCAGGTAGTTTTCGAGGCGACCGGTTAGACTGAAATCGCTCTCGCCCATTTGCATATTAAAAGAACGCAGCTCTAAATATTGAGGGGAGAAAAACAGATCGGCCCCACTGATGAGAATGCCCATGGGGAGGTCGGGACTCCGAAACGCAAAGTCTTTCATATCCATTACCCCATTGGCTTTTAAATCTTCGTAGCGCTCCTGCTCAATCATCTCATAATCCCCGTCGAGGGTTAAATCGGCATTTACCACCCCTTTCAGCTCAATACTGTCCATAGGAAAAGCTTCGGCCAGGGAAGCAAAATCGATGGTTCCCTTCATGCCGCCCTTAAAGGTCGCATTGGACAGCGGGGTGGTCACCCGCAGCTGTGCCCCAAAAGGATTGTTGCCTACACTAAATCCGAAACGACTGATGTCGGTCACCGTAGCATCCATGGTACCACCGGGATTGTCGACCAGCATATGCACCTGAATATCGTCGATCGACTTGGGCAGATCGGGATACTGAATGCGTCCGTCCTTCACCTCCAAAAGCAGTTTAAAAGCAGGCAGATGGTCGGCATCCACAAACACCCCCTTGGCCGTCGCCTCCAGAGTCAGACCACCGGCTGTCTCCAAGCCCTCCAAATCGCTCATATATTCCTCAGGAACGAGGGCCAGAATGGTTTTAAAAGAAGTCTCACTGGCTGCCAAACGCAAATCCATGTCAAAACCCTCTTCCAACATCGCCAGGGTTCCCTCCATAAACAGGGGCAGTCCACTAAAATTCAAAGCATTGTCTTCAAAGGTAAAAACCATATTCTCCAGATCGGCACCAACATCTGCACGCAAATCCACCGGTGCTGCATTCACATACTTCACCCCCTCCATAATGACATCCAGGGCTTCGATGCTGCTTTGCAGCGAAAGCGTGGTGTAAGCTTCCGTCATATCGCCCCTTAGCTGCGCGTTAAAACCGCTTAAAGCGGTTTTAAAATCCATCGTTGCATCCGAATAACTCAAAGCCGCATCACGAATTTCAAAAGATTGCAGTTGTACGCTAAAAGAGGCCGCTTCGCCCTCCTCTTCTACCACCTCTTCCACCTCTTCCGACATAGGTACAATGTCCCAGTTGGCCAGACTATCGGCGTTTACTTTAAGATGCACCAGAGGCCGGTCGATGAGGACCGACTTCACGTCAATGGCCGCACCGCGCAGCGCGCTCATCACATCTACCGAAGCAGAAAACCTGCCGACATAAAGCAAGGTATCGCCGGCAAAAGGAGCAGCATTAACTACCGAAAGCCCTTCCATTCCCACCCCCAAATTGGGGAAGTTCCGGATGAGCGATACCGAAAAACCATCCCAGGCCACAGTCGCCTCC
Organism: Geofilum rhodophaeum; assembly: GCF_002210225.1. GTDB lineage: Bacteria > Bacteroidota > Bacteroidia > Bacteroidales > Marinilabiliaceae > Geofilum > Geofilum rhodophaeum. Next base: position 6,841 of record NZ_MWUJ01000014.1, read on the forward strand.
AGCTCTTCATTAATCAGCTCCTTGACCATGGTTTCAATTTTGCCTTTAAAGGCAAAGGGCAATATCAGGAGCAACAGAAACAGGCCCACAATCACCCCCAAAAAAATCTTAAGAAAACGTTTCATACAATTAGAAATTTGTTCTTTTGTTAAGGTTTCAACAGCTAACCAAATTTAGGCAATAGCCGCATCTTTTCCTACAGGAACCCCACCGAAATGCTCAAAGTCCCTCATTAAAGTGTCGCTTTTATAAATGAACCAAAAAGCTTAACTTTTGGTTTAATTGAAGTAGTGAAGTTTTTCATCCTAAAATCACCCACTCATGCAGAAAAAACACCGCTTTCTTTTTCTGGGACTCTCCCTAGCCCTTACTGCGCTTTGGCTGCTGACCGCAGCCCAATGCCAGCAGGGCAGTAAGTCTGCCAATTTTGACCTGAGCATCGGCAACAAGCAGTTGGCGGTAGATAATTACGCCCAATACTGTGCCTCTTGTCACGGCTTGAATATGGAACGTTTTGCCGGTGCCGACCGGCAAGCCCTCTTCGCTACCCCCATGGCCGATATGGTAGCTGTCATCAGCGACGGCGATATGGAGACCGGCATGCCGGCCTTTGGACACGTGCTGTCTCAGGACGAGATAGCCGATATCTCGGCCTACATCCTCACCGATATGAAGGAAGCGACCGACGGACAGGAACAGCGGCCCGCCATGGCCGAAATTCAGCAAAGCGAGAAGCTGGATTTTAATCTGGACACCCTCATTACCGGACTCGAAGTGCCCTGGGGCATGACCTGGCTGCCCGATGGCGACATGCTGGTGGCAGAGCGGGGGGGACAATTGTTTCGCTTTCGCAACGGCACTTTTGTAGCGCAGATCGAAAACCTTCCTGAAATATTTGTACACGGTCAGGGTGGCCTGATGGACGTACGTCTGCACCCCGATTACGAAAACAACGGCTGGCTGTACCTGGCCTACGCCACAACCGGAGAGGGCGGCAGCGCCCAGGGCGGCAATACCGCCATCATGCGGGCCCGATTGAAAGAGAACCGACTGACCGACAAGCAGCTCCTGTTCAAGGGCTTGCCCGATACGCGTGCCGGCGTGCACTTTGGCACGCGCATGGTCTTCGACAACGACGGCTACCTCTACTTTTCCATTGGCGACCGTGGACACATGCCCAACGCGCAAACCCTGGGCAACCATGCCGGTAAAATTCACCGCATCAAGGACGACGGAAGCATACCGGCCGACAACCCCTTTATCGACACCCCCGACGCCATGCCCACCATCTGGTCCTACGGCCACCGCAATCCGCAAGGGCTCGTTAAACACCCCCAGACCGGTGCCCTGTGGTCGCACGAGCACGGTCCTCGCGGCGGCGATGAAATCAACCTCATCCAACCGGGCCTCAACTACGGCTGGCCCGAAATATCTTACGGCATCAATTACGACGGTACCATCATTACCGAAGACACCACCAAAGCAGGCATGGAACAACCCATACATCAATGGACACCCTCCATTGCGCCCTGCGGAATGACCTTCGTCAGCGGAGAACCCTTTAAAGCCTGGGAAAATAACATTCTGAGCGGCTCACTCAGCTTCCGCTACCTCGTACGCAACGAAGTGGTTGGCAACGAAGTGGTGCACCAGGAAATCCTGCTTCGCGACATTGGTCGACTCAGAAACGTAGAACTGGGTCCCGATGGCCTCCTATACGTAGCAGTTGAAAATCCCGGCGTAATTTACCGCCTGAGTCCCCTTCCCTAACGGCCTATGAGGAAGTCGCTAAGCCCACTCCTGCTCACACTTTATCTTTCCGGAATCCCCTCGGTCGCCTTGACCGGGGGGACTCCGGATACTTCTTTGGCACCGGCCGACAGTCTTTCCCAAGCCCAACTCGAAGGCGGGCAACAGGAAAGCGCCCAACTCGAAGGCGGGCAGCTGGAAACCGTTACCGTAAGCGCCATCCCCTTTCGCGGCAGTCTCGGTACCACCACCGGCAGCCTCAGCTACCTCAGCACCGAACAACTCCGTGCCGGTCCCCAAACCCACATCCAGCCCCTCCTGCAGGAAGTCGCGGGCCTCCAAATGCAGTCCGCCACCCGCTCCACCGCACGCCTTACCCTGCGCGGCATGGGCAGTCGCACCCCCTACGCCTCCAACCGGGTAAAAGCCTATTTCAACGACATTCCCCTGACCTCCGGCGACGGCGCCACCATCATCGAAGACCTGGAAATCAGCACCCTCCAAAGCGTTGAAGTCCTCAAAGGCCCCGCCTCCGCCCTCTACGGACCCGCCCTTGGCGGCGTAATCGTCCTGCGCACCAGTCCCCCCACCTACGGCAGCCACTTTGGCGCCGAGCTCGAAACCGGCTCCTTCAACAGCTACAAAACCGGCGCCCAAATGAGTTGGGGCGCCCCCAACCACTACCTGCAAACCGCCCTGCACCACCAGCAAAGCGAAGGCTACCGACAAAACAGCAGCTACCGACGCAACAACCTTTTGCTGGAGGGGGGACTCACCCGTGGTCGCCACCACGTGGCGCTCACCGGCACTTACACCTATTTAAAAGCCCACATACCCAGCTCGGTGACCTACGACAGCTACCAAAATGCGCCCCAGAATGCCGCTGCCAACTGGCTGGAAGTGGCCGGCCATCAACGCTACCACAAAATTCTGGGCGGCTTGCGCGTCCGCTCCCAATGGACCCGGAACCTGTCCAACAAACTGGTACTCTACACCCTTTGGAAAGACGCCGGGGAAGTCCGCCCCTTCAACCACCTCAGCGAAAACACCCTTACTCTGGGCTTTAAGAACCAGCTGCAATGGACCCGGGGGGAGCAGCGACTGATGGCGGGTGTGGAACTGTTCCGTGAAGACTACCGTTGGCAGACCCACGAAACCCTGGAGGCCGGTGCCCGTGGCGACCTCCTCAGCGACAGCCAGGAAGCACGCCACTTCATCAACCTGCAAGTCCACGCCGAAACCCGTCTGGGCCCGCGCACCCTGGCAACCGCCGGTCTCAACCTGCACCATTTGCAGTACAGGCAGGGCGACCAACAGCAAGATGGTCCCCAACAAAGTCACAGCTACCGCTGGGTAGCCTCTCCCCGTCTGGGCCTGAACCACCGCATCCGACAAGGCCTCTACCTACACAGCTCCGCTGCCCACGGCTTTTCGGCCCCCACCTCCGAGGAAGCCCTCTTGCCCGACGGGAGCATCAATCGCGACCTGCAACCCGAACAAGGCTATAATGTTGAAGTCGGTCTGCGAGCAGCCGGAAACAAGCAACGCTGGCAGGCCGATGTCTCCGCCTACCACCTTTGGGTACGCAACCTGCTGATGACGAGGCGGTCGGCCGAAGACGTTTTTTACGGAGAGAATGCCGGGAAGACCCGGCATTCGGGACTGGAAAGTCAACTGAGTTACCAGCTTCTGGCCCCCGATCTAAGCGAAAGAGAATTAAGTCTGACCCTCACCCATACCTACATGCACAACCGCTTTGTGGTTTTTGAGGACGAGCAGGGCGACCATCGGGGCAACACCCTTCCGGCCCAACCGGCCCATATGCTGCACCTAAAGCTACAAATACGCAGTGCCCGCGGCGCCGGACTCCAAATCCGCTACCATTACGACGGTCGCCAATACCTGAACGACACCAACAGTCTGAGCTATCCGGGCCACCACTTGCTGCACCTGCATGGCGACTGTACGCTGCTGCGCCACGAAAAACAAAGCTTAAAACTCTACGCCGGCATGCGCAACCTCGGCAACAGCCATTACGCCGCCATGTTGCTGGTCAACGCCCCCTCCTTTGGCAACCAGCCCGCCCGCTACTACTATCCCGGCGAACCCCGCAACTTTTACCTGGGACTGCGCTACCAATGGTAAAAGCACGGGCCTTTTTGTCACACCAAGACCCACAACCATTTGAAGACGAGCGTCGCCAACATGGCCAGACCAAAACTCAACAAGGTTCCGATAAGAATGTATTCCGTTAATTTGCGGTCGCGCCCACGCGTGAGGTCGCCAAAACGGAAAATGGACTTTGCGGCCAGCAGAAAACCAATGCCCGACCATTGGTTAAGCAGAATAAAGCCAAAGATAAACAGGCGCTCGAGCATGCCGATGTACAAGCCTGCCGAAGCCAGGGACGTACCCTTCCTGCTAGATTTGGGCACCTCCAACTCACGCTGACTCCAACGCGACAAAAAATTCTTCACCATAATGGAAATCCCGTAAGTCATCAGCAGCACCGCAATGAGCGCCAGCACAAAGCGGTCCGACCCCAACCAGGCAAACGACCATTCATCGGGATAATACCAGTAAGCCAGTCCCACCAACACCAAAAAATGCAAGAGCTGATCGCCCACAAACAACAATACCGGCTGATCCAATCGGTTCAAATACAACTTGGCCGCATCAATCACAAAGTGCGTCACCACCATCACCAGCGCCGCCCAATAATAAGTCGGCTTAAATCCAAACACCAGCAAAAAAAGCAGCAGGTGCACCAAAACATGCGCATAGAGGCGATTCGAGCGCAGCTTGTGCTTTGCTTTGTGTCTGATCCACCCATCGGGTTGCAGCACAAAATCGCCCAGCACATGCACCAACACCATTTTTAACAAAAAACTTAACATAGCTCAGCAATACTTTTCGAATAATAAGCGAACAAGCGCTCCAAGGCCTCAAAACCCCCTCGCTTCAGTCCCTTGCTGATGTCGCTTTGCTGCTTATTGAGCCACTGCGCCACCTCCGTCTGTCGGGCCTCCGGATGCTCCAAAACCGTTTTAATAATCAGTGCCGAATTAACCGTCCATTCATCCGCCTTTAAAGCCGCCAGCTGCAACATCAAATCCAACACCTTATCCAGCTCAGGCCACGGGGTTTTAATGCCCAGCGTCTCCTTCTTTAATGCATCGAAACGTTCCCCGGAATGAATAAAGGCACTTCCGTTGGATTCCGTAATCTTTTCGCCGCGGTAGGCCACATCGCCCAGACCCAAAGCCAAACGCACATCCAACTCCTTAAACTGCTTAACAACCGCCTTTAGGTGAAACAGGGCCCGGAGCGCCTCCTGCGGAGGCAGCTCCAGCTGAAAACTATCGCCACGGAAAATCTCCCACTGGCGGGGACTGCTTCCATAACGTTGCAAAGCCTCTTTTAGTACATCCAGCCAAAGTGGCTGTTTCGCCTTACGCGACCCCACTATGTCGCCGGTAATAATTGCATTCATAACACAATGTTTCCCCAAATGTATCCTTTTAATACGGAATAGTCAACATTATGCATAAAAGACGGAATAAACAGCAATATTCCTAAACAGAAGAATATTTAAGCACCAACAAGGCGACCGACCCCACCAGCAACCAGAGCAAAACCCCCATCGCAAAACTGCGCCAGCCCGCTTTACGAGCCTCTTTAAAAGAAAGGCCCGACCCAATTAGAAACAAAGCCATGACCATGCCCCGCTTTCCGAGTGCCCCCAGCACACTGTAAACAGGCGCTGCCGAAGGAAAGAGCCACACCATGCCAATACTGCCAGCAAAAAGAAAGATGAACCAGGGCACCGAAAAGCGTCCCTTTTCGCCGCGCCCATACACCAGAGAAAGCACCAAAGAGAGCGGCAAAATCCATAAGGCCCGCACCAGTTTGGTGGTAGTGGCCACCTCCAGCGCCTGGGGCCCATAAACCGCCCCGGCACCCACCACGCTGCTGGTATCGTGAATGGCCAGTGCCGCCCACCAACCAAAGGAAGTCTCCGACAGCTGGAACAAATGCCCCAACCACGGAAAAAGAAACAGCGCCAAAGCATTCAGCACAAACACCACCACCAGCGCAAAGCTGGTCTGCTCGTTACGCGCCCGCACCAGGGGCGCTACCGCCGCAATGGCACTGCCCCCGCAAATGGCCGTGCCCGAAGCAATCAACAAGCCGGTAGTTCCTTCCACTTTTAAACAACGCGCCAGTACATAGCCGGCAGCCATAACCAGGACTACCGAAACGGCGGTACTGATCAGACCGGTTTGAGAAGCCTCGAGTACCTCAGCGACCTGCATGCCAAAGCCCATCAGCACGATGGATGCCTGCAACATAAAAGAAGCATAACGCGAAAACGACGGCAAACGCCAACCCAGCAAAGAAAAAAGAATGCCCACAGCCAAAGCCCCCGACGCAGAAAAAAATGGGAACAAACACAAAACCAACACGAGTGCATACAGCACTGCCAACTTTTGAGACCCAAAACGCATCATCCTACATTTTTTATAGGTTCAAAAGTAGCGTAACACTATAACACGGCAAAATACAAAATCCTGATTGGTAATAACTACAAGTTATAGTTCGTCAGAAAGTCGACAAACAAACGGGCCGGTGAAATCAAATGCCCCTGCCGCGTAGCCACGCGGAGCGAGCGACGGATGGAAAAGCCACGCAAGGGCAATTGCACCAGGCTGCGTAAGCGCAGCTCTTTATCAATGGCCTTTTCAGAGACCAGCGCCACACCGGAAAAACCGGGCAGAAAATTCTTGATGGACTCCGTGCTGCCCAGGTGCAAAAAAACATTCAATTGCTCCAGGTCCCACCCCTGCTGTAGAAAAGCCTGCTGAATCACCTCCAGCGTACCAGAGCCCGGCTCGCGCAATACCAGGGGAATGCTTTGTAAATCCTCAGCACGCAGTCCCCGCTCCCGGGCATACACCCCGTCGGCCGCCGTCACCGCCACAATCTCATCGCTGGCAAAATCCAGATACCGCAAATCCGGATGCACAGCAGCATTCTCGACCAGCGCCACATCCAAATCGTTGGCCAGCAGGCGACTTTCCATTTCCACCGAATTGCCGTTGAACAAGTAAAGATCGATGTGTGGATAACGCTTGTAAAAAGCGGCCAATACCGGAGGAATAACGTACTGCGCTATGGTGGAACTGGCGCCTACGCGCAAGCTCCCCTTATAATCGCCCTTGGCTTGTTCCAAATCAAAAAGCAACTCCCGGTACAAGGCACGAATGGGTTTGAGGTGACTGTACACCAGCTCGCCGGCAGTGGTCAGCTTGATACGAGGTCCCTTGCGTTCGAACAAATTGACCTCCAGTTGCGCCTCCAACTCACGAATGTGGCGGGTTACCGCAGGCTGACTGATGCGCAGCGCTGTACCCGCTTTCGAAAAACTCAAGTGCTCGGCCACCGCCAAAAACACCCTGTCTCTAAAATCCATAGTGCCGACTTAAAACAAATAAACGCCTCAAAGATACAAGTTCAGGGAGAAAACTTAAGCCTGCGACACCATTTGTCATACCTTGTGCCTATCTTTACTTCAGCACCTTTAAAACATACCGTATGGCCACCCGCGAAACACTCAACCGTTACAACATCATCATCAACCGTCTGCGCCAGAGTCCCGCCAGTTTTTCAGAAATTCAGGACCGGCTTCATCTGGAATCAGACATTCAGGGTTACGACTTCAACATATCCAAGCGCACCTTTCAGCGCGACATCGAAAACATCGAATCACTCTACGGCATAAGCATTGCCTTTGATTTTTCGCGCAACGAATGGTACATACAGGAAGAAGACAATACCGAAGCCAACACCCGATTACTGGAAGCCTTCGACACCTTCAGCGCCCTGAAAATGACCAATCGCCTGCCTCAGTTTATCGACTATGAAAAGCGGCGCCCACGCGGCACCGAAAACATGAACGGCCTGCTCCACGCCATTCAAAACACCCTAAAGGTGCGTTTCACCTACCAAAAGTTCTGGGCCGACGAAAAACGAACCCGCTTTGTGGCGCCATTGGCCCTCAAAGAATCGATCAACCGCTGGTATGTAATTGGCATCGATCAGGAAAAAAAAGTCCTTAGAAATTTTGCACTCGACCGCCTTTCCCAACTTGAGATTGGCACAGAAAAATTCAAACGACCGGCCGATTTTAATGTCAAACAAATGTTTAAGCACAGCTTCGGCATTATTGTGGGCGATCAGCTGGAGCCCCGTGAAGTACTCCTGGCCTTCCGCAAACCCCAGTCGCAATACATCCTCACCCTGCCCCTGCACCCATCGCAAACAAAAATAGAAGAAACCGAAAACGAAGTTGTTTTTCGACTTCAACTCTACATCACCGAAGATTTTGTTCAGGAACTAGTTTCCCACGGACCACGCGTAAGGGTATTGCAACCCCAAAGCCTCATCCGCGAAGTGAAGACCTATCACCAGCAAGCCCTGGATTTATATTCTGGAAAAACACCCTAACGGCACAATTATTGCAAAACCCAAGGCGTCCCATCGTTATTTAGCCGGCACACGATTGTACTCATTTGCCAAGCCCCAAATTACGATGACCCCAAAAAACTTCAAGTCCGTCCTGCTGCTTTTCAGTCTCCTGGCACTGTGTACGGCTCCAAGTCTTGCCCAATCCGACTCTTTAGTAGTGTGGGTCGGCAGCATCCGCTCCCAAAGCGACAACGCCCTCATACCCTACGCCACTGTAGCCAGCTACATGCAAGTCAGCGCTTTTGGCGCCGACGACCACGGCTACTTTGCACTTATGTTGCCCTACAACGACTCCATTCGCGTAGCCGCCCTGGGCTTTGAGCCACGCACCATCGTACTCAACCAAATGGAAAAGGACAGCAACGGCACCATCCAAATCAGACTGAAACAACACTCCTATGCCATTAAGGAAGTCACCGTTAAAGGCTACACCGGCATGCTCGACCCCCTCATTTTTCCTAAAATACCGGACGACCCCAACGCCCTCGATCTGCACCTGCCGGCGCACTTCGGAAGTAGAATCTCTAAACTGCCTCCCAACGAGCGACCCGACATCGGCAATGTAGGCCTGCTGGGCGCCATAAGAAGTCCCGCAGGCTTCATCTTTTCACGGACCAACCGACTTGAAAGAGCCAAAATCAATCTGCCTGAGGTCCGTGCCCAATCCACACTGTGGGACCACCGCGACGCAGTAGCCAACCCCGAAATCATCGCCCTGGTTTCCGGATATGAAGGCGAGGAATTGGAAAAATTTGTCATTTACTGCAACATCCACCTGAAAATCAACCTCAGCGACAACGGCATCACCGCCTCCCGAAAAATTAAAGTCCTGCTGGAAGAGTACGAGAGGGAGAATTTCTAAAATGAAACAGCTCCCCATAGTCTTATCTTAAAGCCCACACAGCCTAATCCCATTTGAAAGACCACTGATCCTTGAACACCTAACTTTCCATTATTCATTACCATGAAAGCATTTTACTTTGTTGCTTCAAGGTATTCTTCTTCAAGCACAGTACTAAACCAGACCGCTCCTCCTAAATCTGTGTTCAGGCTAACAGCAATATGTGCAAATTCGCTATCGGGAGCAGCTCCATGCCAATGGACTATATTGGGTTGGATTTCCACAAAATCGCCCTTTTGCAACAATTGGGAGGGTTGCCCTTTTGCCTGATAATAGCCCTTTCCTTTGGTGATAAAAAGAATTTGCCCTCCCGGATGTGAATGCCAGTTAGTTCTTGCTCCCGGCTCAAAAGTTACATTACCATAACTGGCATGTAAAGTAGTATCTTTGGCTCCCATCATATTCAACCACACTGTGCCGGAAAAATTCGGACTGTTCAATAATTCACCCTTGGGAAAACAAGTTTCGTTTAGCGCAAGGGGTTCATTGCTGCTTTTATTCATAGTGCACGATGCAACAAGAATCACACAAAAGAGTAAGCAGTATCTAAAAATATTCTTCATTATCAAATTGGTATTTAATTATCTGGATCTAAGAATTTCATTTAATACAACCTGAGCCGCCTTCGCCTCTTTTTTCCCCACGGTTGATTTTATGACACTTAAAAATTCATTCAATTGTTGTGGGCTTAAACCTAAATTAAGGCAAATGGCCAAATGACTTTTAAGCATTGGTTCGGCACCGCCAATTGCACTTATTACAGAGATGGTTACCAATTCTCGGTCAGCAAAGGTCAAAACATTGCGGTCGAAAATGTCGGCAAACAAATGCTCTTTTAGAAAGACCTCTATTGTCGGAGCAAATGCAGCATAACCAGTTTGTGGCCCGTTTAACGGCCTCCCGATTAGTTCTTCTAAATTTGCTTTCCCCCGGTCATATTTACTTCGTTCATCGCTTATTGGTGATGCATCCGCACCCAATTCATCTTCAATTTCTTTAGCCTTTCGCTCATCAAGAACCTCCATTAATGTCTGTAAACCACGAATACTGCGAGGAAATCCGCAATAGGCATACAGATGTACCATTATTTCCTTTATTTCATTGATAGTCAATCCCGCCTGCAAACCAGCGTTTAGGGCCGATTTTAAAGTTTGCAGTTCGCCTTGGGCTGTGAGCGCTGCAATGGCAACAATATTTTTCTGCTTCAAAGAGAGTTGCGAACCAGTAGTCGTTTCATTTTGAGCATTGAGCTGAAAACTTAGAAAGCTAAATGCAATTACTGCTTTGAGTAAATTACTAAAGTTCATATCGTTATCTTTTAAATTCCACCACGATTTTGCATCCGTTCCCTAAACTTAAAGGCCTTTTCAATAACATCCAACCTGGCTTTCCGGGGTTCGGGTTTCGCTATTGGATTACCGTCCAATTCAACATCCAGAATCTCTTCTTTTTCATAATTGTAGAGTGGCCAAACCGGAAGGCCTTCTCCATTTGGATTTCCTGTTTTGGCAAAGTTCACCCAATAAGCATTCATTGTTTTGGCCAAATCCTGGTCTTTGTGGGCTACTGGCGAACCATCGCGATTCATCAGGTTGTTGAATACAAAGCCAATCTCGGCTCCATGTCCGGCACCATAAGGCATCCAGTTTTTCATAGACGCAGGCACGTATCCGAATTGGTAAACGAAAACGGGTGTTTGGCTATCAACAAAAGTCCTCGCAGTAAACCGGGCAGGTTCAGCCCATACCCAATCGGTGTTGAAAAGAGTTTGCACTTCGGCAAATTCCTTTCTCCCTGACGGGTCATAGGCTGCTTTCGCATCCGCTTTAAGTTCACCAAATGATGAAAACAATGCTTCCTTAGTAGTACTCAAATTAACAAAGGCTCCCCCAATTTCACCACTACAACTCCCTATTACCAGAGGAACTTTCGCCTGTCTTCCAGCGTTATATGCGCTCTCCGCAGTTTCTGTCACCAGCTTACCATCGAGAATCGGGCCGGAATTAATTCTTTCTCCACCTTGACCATCGGTTTCCTGACCTCCAGCTACAATTTGCTCGACACTTAAGGCACGAAGTTTGGCCAGCGCAGCTTCGTCTGTACCTTCAATACCCTGTTTACGGGCAAAATTCACCCCGATGGTTTCAGCTGAAACAGGATAAAGTGCATCTACATTGTCTTCACTTAGTGGTCTGCCTGTAAGCACACCATTTCGTCCACCTCCTGATTGGCTGATTGCTTTATGAAAAAGTCCACGGGCATCAGGGATTGACAACAGTGAATGAACAGCAACTCCTCCGGCAGATTGGCCAAAAATGGTTACATTATCCGGGTCACCACCAAAAGCAGCAATATTCTCTTTTACCCATTTCAGAGCAGCAATCATGTCCATAAATGCGTAGCTCCCTTTGGGTTCGTCAGGATGCTCTTTGGTTAAAGCAGGAAATGCAAAATGACCCAAACGACCAAGCCTGTAATTAAAGGTCATTAAAATAACACCTTGTTTGGCAAAGGCTTCTCCGGAAGTAACCTGTCCGGCACCGCTACCTCCCGTAAACCCACCTCCATGAATCCAAACCATCACTGGAAGTTTTGCATCCGATTCGGCATTGGCAGGCAGCCATAAATTGAGGTAAAGGCAATCTTCCGAAGAACCCTCCTGAAGGGTGCCGGCAGCAGCTCCCCATCCTCCTTGTGCGCAATTTGAACCATACTTATTTGCATCGAGAATTTCATCCCAAGTTTTAACAGCTTGTGGTGGACGCCAACGAAATTCACCCACTGGTGGAGCTGCGTAGGGTATGCCTTTAAAAACCGACACGTCACCTTCAATTACCCCCCGAACTTGACCTGAAGATATTTTCACTATGGGCACTTCTATTTCAGAAGTTCTATTTGGTTTTTGAGCCTTTAAGCCACAAACAAAAACAAATAAAATAAGTCCTGACACTAAAGTCTTCATCTCAATACATTTATCAAAGGGTTGAGCAATAGCGTTTACAGCTGCCTGAAGCCATTTCGAGAATCGTCATCCAAATTATCTGTCAGCCCAGCTGTCAAGCTGCTCTAAGGTAACATTGAAAAAGCGTTTGTCCTTATTCAGAGAACGCATAGTGTCCATTTCTTCATCACTCAACTCAAAATCGAAAATACTGATGTTCTCCTTGATGTGGACAGGGTTTGTCGCTCCGGGTATAACGGAAAACCCCTCTTGAGTGTGCCAACGAAGAATTATTTGAGCTATACTTTTGCCATGTGCATCAGCAATTTCTTTAATTGCCGGGTCTGACAATAAACCGGCATCCCCATGCCCAAGTGGATACCAACATTCTATAACGATATTGTAAGGTTTTACCCACTCACGTATGTCATTGCGCTGCGCATAGGGATGACATTCTATTTGCAATGCAACAGGTTTAATCTCCATGTGGTCAACAATTGCATGAAAGCGTTCCTTGCTGGCATCAAAATTACTGATGCCTAACGCACGAACTTTTCCTGACGCAACTGCCTTTTCCATCTCTTTCCAGGCATTAACATAGTCGCCAATAGGCTGATGAATGTAAAGCAGGTCAATATAATCGGTCTGGAAGCGCTTCAAAATGCTGTCTATTGATGCGAGAGTTTTGCCATTGGCATAATCGGAAACCCATAATTTGCTGGTTATAAAAAATTCTTCACGAGGGATACCACTTTCCTTCATAGCTTCTCCAACTGCTCCCTCCACGCGATAGGCCGTGGCGCAATCAACATGACGAAATCCTTTACTAAATGCCTCAAGACAGGCCTCCTTCGCTTGTTCGTATGAAATGGCAAAAGTGCCTATTCCCAATTGTGGCATGTCAATGCCGTTATTCAGTTTTAACATTGGCACATATTCTTTCCCCTGTGCGTTAGCATGAATTATACCAACGGAAAATAGGACTGCAATCAGCAGAAAATAAGTTTTAACTGTTTTCATTTTTTCTTGATTTTTTTTGTTTGTAATCACTGCTTTCTTCGTTCGCTAATGCGAATTATTATTGTAGAGTATTATCTGTATTTATTGAGCAGGGGGAGTCATCAACCGGGTAAATGATAATGAACCTAATTTCCAGTTATCACCCTGTTTAATATACACCTCTGTTACCTCAAAGGGATTGGTAACCTCGTTGCCTCCCACTTCGGCTAATAAATCAATACGGTTTAACAGGATGGCGGTATTGTCAATAATATTTACAGATACTTCGTGAATATCAGCTCTCTTGTACCAAATACCACCTCCTATAATAATATTAAGTTCCTGTTCTGTTCCCCAAGCTCCTCCCATATGAACAAACACGGCTTTTTCGTGAAACAGCATGTATAGTTTATCGACATTTTTATCAGCCATCCATTGCCATTTATCTTTGGAAAGCTGAATGATTTCCTGTTCCGCAGCAGTGAAGGCTCTGTTGGTGGGGTTTAAAGCAGGATGTTGCCCAAAAGACATTTGCACACTAAAAAGGATTAAAACAAATCCGATAATTATTCTTTTCATTTAAAGTTTGTGTTTATCTAACAAATACTTTTCGGACAAATCCATCGCTTGGGCGGACTATGTTCAAGCCCTTTTGCAGGCGAAATACCCGTTTGCCGTCCAAAGTGTAAATTTGACTTTCACTGTTGTTGGTGTCGGTCTGGACAGATTCAATGAAAGCAGGCGTGTTGGTATGGTCATAGGTGTAATCCTGAAAGTTTCCGAAATTCCAGTTACCGTATGAAATATTGAATGACCTTCCCGCATCGCCAAGGTCAATGGCACGGATGGCCGACATTTCCTCATCGGACAGCTCAAAGTCGAATATGCTGATATTTTCGAGAATGTGATCCGGGTTAGTCGAACCGGGAACAGGACAAAGCCCTTCCTGCATGTGCCAGCGGAGAATGATCTGATAGACCGATTTTCCGTTTGCAGCAGCTATCTGTAAGAGTGTGGGATTACTAACGTCACCTCTGTTGTGATTAAGCGGATACCAACATTCCACCTGAATGTCGTAGTTGTCTGCATAAAGTTGTCTGGCCTCCTTTCTTTGAGCAAGTGGATGACACTCTATCTGTGCCACTTGCGGCTTGATTTCCGCATTTTGCATGATATAGTTGAACGCCTCCATGCGATTATCGAAATTACTGATACCGAGTGCACGTATTCTGCCTGCTTTGTACTCATTTTCCATCACACGCCAACAAGCAAGGATATCTTCCAAAGTGCCGGCGGGATGATGAATATATACAAGGTCTATGTAATCGACTTGTAACCGTTGAAGCATTCCTTCAAACGCATTTTGCGCATCCGCCAGGTTCCCGGATATTTTGCTTGTCACCCATATTTCTTCTCGTGGAATGCCGCTTTCCTTTATTCCCCAGCCTGCTCCACGCTCATTATAGTAAAACATGGCATCGTCCAAATGACGATAACCCGACCGGAGTGCCGAGATGACCATGCCACGAACCGTCTCATTAAGCAGCTGTCGTTGGTTTGCGCCTTCCAAACTCTGCACTTGGGTCCCCAGTCCGAAACGAGGCATCATGACGCTATTGTTGAGCCTTACAAGCGGAACTCCGGAAACTGATGTTATATTCGACACTGCCTGTGGCCCTCCATCGGAAGTGTTTCCACCCGGTGCCGGCTGGGTCACTTGATGGTCAAAATTCCCGAGCGGATAAAGCGATTCGCTACTACTGTTAAAATTTTGTGCCAGCGTATAGGCACTCAGCACGCCGGCAGCAATTATTGTTAAAACCTTTTTCATTGTTTCCTGTAGATATAACGTATTGCATACAGCCATTGCCGCGCTCAATACGGTTGTAATTGTCTTTTTCATTTTTTATTCGGTTATAAATACCCTACTTAGTTTTTTCATAGCACTTTAGTTTAATAATTGTTTACTTTATAAAAACTTACTGAAAAACACACTGAGTTTATCCATTGCCTGGTTTACATACTCAACAACATAATAAGTTTGTATATGAGTAGCTCCGGGTATCAAGTATAATTCCTTTTCGGTGGTTCCTGTTGCTTTACTGAAAGCATCTTCTGTCATGTAGTAAGTATCGGCTTTGCTTCCGGCCATCATTAATAATGGCTGGTTGATTAACGCCATATTGGTGCTTGTATCAAAAGCCATAAGGTCGAGCAGGCTGCTGGTGGTGTACCTGAAAGTAGAATTGGGGTGAGCGTGGGTACGGTTGTAATAATAATGTCCCTCGCGGTACAAATCAAATGGCATTTTGTCTGCCTGTTCATCGGTTGTTTTGGCATTGGCCGTGTATAACACTTCACCCCCTGCGGCTTCCTGTGCCCGGGCATCAGATGCCTGTTTTAAACGCTCCTGTATGGTTGAAAGTTGTGAGTCCATAAAACCATTGCGCCTTACTAAACCTGAATTAAACATGCTCAGGGTTGCTACTGCTTTAAAGCGTTTGTCGGTTTGGGCAGCGGCCAATGAATAACCACCGCCACCGCAAACACCTAATAAGCCGAGTTTTTCAGCATTTACACCAGCATATTGGGTAATATAATCGGCCATTCCACGTATATCTTCAATGCGATTGGCTGGTTTATCAACATTTCGAGGTTCTCCACCGCTTGCTCCCTGATAGGATGCATCGGCAGCAATGGTGATATAGCCCAATTCGGCTAAACGTTGTGCATATAATCCGGCCACCTGCTCTTTAACACCACCGTTGGGGTGCGCAATCACAACAGCAGGGTAACTCTTTGATGGGTCATAGTTAGCAGGTGTATAAACATTTGCTGCTATTTTTATGCCGTTTAGATAATAGTTTACAGGGTGAATATTTACTTTACCCTGAATATTTTCGTTTATAGCATCTTTGTAAACAAGTCCAAAAGGATTGTCTGTTTTATTTTGAGCCGAAGCAATTATACTTGTTGCCATACATATAGTACTCATAATAAATGTTCTAATTATTTTACTTATCATCAACATGTTCAATTGTTTAAGTTTTACATTATGGTGAATAAACTAAAATCGTCAATATTCAATTCCTTCGCATGACTACGTACAATTCTAATGGCACGAGCCAAATCCAAGGCTCCCTCCTGCATGGTGTATGGACGTAAGCGATAGTTTACTACAAAACTATGATACCCCAATGCATTTAGATATTCAGCCACAGGAGCACCATCATTCTCACTCCGAAATTGAAAAGCACCCCCAGCGCAAAGAAGTACCGCTCCTTTGGGTTTCACCCCTTTTTTTACGGGATAATAAACCATATTGGGTCTAAATTCCGGCGGATCGAAATAATTTGAATTGTTTACATTGTACACTGTCGTAGCCGGAATATTTCCTTCATTCCAGAAATATGTTATTTCCTGAAGAGTGGTCTGAATACTCCCGGAATCAATATGACGTTCCCAAAATTCAACAGCCAAATCAAGCCATCCTTCGGCATCACTTCCGGTGCCAAGTCCAAATCCATGACCAGCAGTTTCGTATCTTTGATACTCAACTTCTACACCTGCATTTCGAAGGTTTGCAACTCTGTTTTCCACAGTATTGATATTCACAATACCATCGTTAGCTGCCACAGCTATAAATGAAGGAGAGAAACCTCCTGAAAAGGTAGATTGACCTGTGTAAGCAATATCATCAGTATCTACACCTAACTCTTCAGCATTTCTAAAAATAAAGGAAATAGCAGCAGCCAAATCCTCTGTTGCTATCTGTTCACCACCAATTCGATATCGAAGTACAAAAGCATTATAGCCTTTTTCACTAATTACCTTTGCCAGTGGAAATCCTTCATGAAGTGAACCGACATAAGAAAAACCTCCGCCGGGGCAAATAATGGTAAAAGGGGCACCGGGATTACCCCTAAAGTAGAATAGCCCTATATTCCCTTTAGCGGTATTGCTTTGCTTTTGTTCTTCTGAATAAATATCATAGAAGATATTTCTGCCTTCATTTACATCGTCTATCATTCGATTAAGTGACCCAACAACATCATTTGGCACAACATGCCCGTGATAAGGCATTAGCGAACCAACATTATTTAAAGAGGTATTGTAATAGCTTGAATTATCATCGTGAGGTAACAATAATTCGCCAAAACCTTCGAATGCCGTGTGGTTCACAATATCCCTGACAAAATTATTTATTGAAAGATGGTTGTATATAGTGTCATCTACCTCAGAATTAGTATCATCAGTAATAATGTCATCATCATTCATCGAATTAAGCTCTGTACAACTTATAAATGTTGTAACAAACAATAATATGCAGATTTGCATCACAAATTCATGCATGACTTTATTAATCATGCTTAGAATTGAGGATAAATCTTTTTTATTCTTCTGATTCATAGTAGCATTATTAAAAAAATCATGCAATTAGTGTTTAATTAAAATTACAAGTCTGCCTTACTCTCACCAAGCCATTTAACCATCGCCGGGTCACGGTGGTCGAAAAAGCTTGTAGCTTTCATATCAAGCGTAGCTATTGCATCCATATCTTCGGTTGACAGTTCAAAATCAAGGCTGTTGTAGTTTTGCACAATTCTATCTTTGTGAACTGATTTGGGAATGGCAACAATTCCCCGTTGAGTTAACCAACGAAGAACAACCTGTGCAACTGACTTGTTATATTTCCTGCCAATTCCAGCCAACAAATCATTTGTAAAGAGCTTGTTTTTCCCTTCTGCAAATGGCCCCCACGATTCCAGCTGAACACCATTGTCGAGAAGGAATTTATGTGTTTCAGTTTGTTGATGAAATGGGTGCGTTTCAATCTGGTTTACCGCTGGAACTATTTCATTGTGTACAATAATGTCCATCACCCTGTCGGGGTGGAAATTACTTACACCAATAGCACGTATTTTTCCCTCCTTATACATTTCTTCCATCGCACGCCACGAGCCATGTACATCGCCATAAGGCTGGTGTATCAAATACAAATCAAGATAATCGAGTTGCAATTTGTTTAGTGATTTTTCGAAAGCTTTTTTTGTTTTCTCGTATCCGGCATCTTGTACCCAAACCTTGGTCGTAATAAAGAGGTCTTCTCTGGCAACACTACTCCTTTTGATGGCATTGCCAACAGCAGTCTCATTCAAATAAATCGCTGCCGTATCAATTAACCTGTAACCAGTCTCAATAACTGTTAGCACGCTATTTTCGCATTCTTTTAAGTCTGACATTTGAAACACACCAAAACCGAGGATGGGCATTTCTATGCCATTGTTTAATTTTACTTTTTTCATACTATCTTTTAATTATCTAATTCTTTTTCACTTAACCATTCCGACATTAAATCGGCAATTTCAACATTGTTCAAATCAGAAAACGGGAAATGGGTATTGCCTTCAATCCCGACTTCCGGCAAATGCACCACGGTGACATCGCCGCCATATTTATTGACACAATCGCGCCAGAGTCTCGCCATTTCAAGACGTACACGCCAACCATCCTGTCCGGGATTTGAATTTGGTTCTTTGGGGATGAAATCGCCATAGTAAATGACAATGGGAATTTGTGTTAACTTCATAAAATCCTGCATGGGAACACCAAATGCTTCCAGTGTTCCACCGGCACTTGGCATTGGTGCAGGGACTTCCCCTTCGGGAAATAAAAAACCACTTCCGGGTTCATAGGAAACAATGGCTTTAATATTTTGATTTTTGATTGCCGTTAACCAGCCCATACCGCCCGAATGCGAATGCGTAATCAAAATACCCTGACCAATTTTATCAAATAATGCTGATACGGCTTCTACATTGACATTTACATCAACAGCACCAACATCAGGGGTCATGCTGCGGAAATATTGTTCCAATGTTTGTTCGTCACGTGCAAATTGAACACCTTCAAAATAGTCTGGCCAAATGCCGATACGAAATGTTCCAAACCATTGCTGCTCATCAGAAATTGGGTCAATTTGAGCAGAAACTGTACTTCGTCCGGCATCGCCTCTTCTCGGCTGGTCAATTAAATAAACAGGAAATCGCCTACGCAAAAAAATGTTCTGATACCCTTCGCGCCCATCAGGAGTGGTTTCCCACGTTTTTGAAAACTGTCCAAAACCGTGCCACATTACCAGCGGATATTTGCGGGCATCCGCAGGGATTTGGTAAAAAACATAAGCATGGTCGCCATGCAAGGTTTGCCCCTCTGGAGTTGGATTATAAGGATTAAATGTTCCGGGGTTTGTAATTACAGAACCTCCAACCATAAAGCTGCCTTGTTCATGAATAATTATCGAATTATCCTTGTTTGTACATTGGGTAAATACCAATATTGAAATTGTGAGCAATATCAGCTTTGTTATTTGTAATGTTGTGGTTTTTGTATTCATAGTCAAACGAAGTTTTAATTTTCCTAATTTCTTACAGTACAAAAGTATGGCGATAAGGCTAGAAGGCTTGTATATGTATTACTGTATTTATTACCAATATTACTGATGTCGCAAGCATACTGTTCTTTCAAATGAATTATTACGTAAATTTGCATGAATAATTTATTTGAAATCAATTGGATATGACAACCTTTGAAACAATAAGTGATTATAATGATTTCAACAATCACGAAACACTTCATCCTTTAGTAAGTGTAATTGACTTTTCGAAAGCCGAAGTACGAATAGGAAAAAAAATGTACTTCGGTCTGTATTGTATTTTTCTAAAGGATGTGAAATGTGGTGACCTAATTTACGGACGAAATTACTATGATTACCAAAAAGGAACTTTGGTATTTGTTTCACCCGGTCAGGTTGTAGATGTTGCCAATAAAACCGAACCCTATCAACCAACGGGTCATGGATTAGTTTTTCATCCGGATTTATTGCATGGCACATCACTGGGTAAAAACATAAAATCCTTTCACTTTTTCAGTTACGACACCAACGAAGCGCTGCACCTTTCAGACAAGGAACAATTATTGGTTTTGGATTTGTTTTCTAAAATAGAGTCAGAATTGGAACTGGGTGTTGACAAGCATAGTAAAAAGCTGATTGCTACGAACATTGAATTATTCTTAAGCTATTGTGAACGTTTTTACGACAGACAATTTATTACACGTGAGGATGTTAACAAAGGAATTTTAGAGAAATTTGAAATTCTTTTGGATGAATACTTTCAAGGCGGCCTCGCTCAGGCTATTGGTTTGCCTTCTGTCGCTTACTGTGCAGAAAAGCTGAATCTGTCAGCTAACTATTTTGGTGACCTTATAAAAAAACTAACGGGCAAATCGGCTCAGGAGTGTATCCAAAACAAAGTTATTGAAGTTGCTAAAGAGAGGGTTTTTGACACAAATAAATCCATTAGTGAGGTAGCCTATGAATTAGGCTTTAAATATCCTCAGCATTTTAACCGATTATTTAAACAGAAAGTTGGGTTTACACCAAACGAATACAGGAATATAAATTAATCGAAGCCTGCCCCACATCGCTCTTTAAGCAACTGCAAACCTTTGACTGCTAAAGTTATTTCAACATCATCAAAAAACTCCGCTTCATTGGTCAATTGCGAAAAGTCTCGCCCAAATCAACAATGGTTCCCAACACATCCAGAACATCCTCAAAAGCTGTTTTAAGCAGCTCAGGTAAGGGCTTGCTACTGAGCACCGCCTCCAACAAATCGTTATTTAACTGATATACCGCTGTCCTTCTGGCTTTGCGAAATCCTGTGGTACTCTTCTTTTGCACCATAAAATTTCGCTCAACAAGATCCCCCAAATCGTCCTGAAACTTCAATAAGCGCAAAGCACTGCAATCGAAGTGCCTAAAAACCTCATCGAACGAGACAGTTTCTCCATCATGGCCCTTATCGAACAAGATCGATAAAAAAGCAGCCTGAAAGCGGTTCACCTTAAAATAATCACATAGAACATCCATCTCCTGACCGATGTCGCCAAAGGACGGGTCTTTCAGACGACTCTTCCTTATCTTGTTATAAACCTCTTCCAAACAACCCAACAACAAGTATTTAATTGACTGTGTCATAGCTTTGATTTTTCAACAAAGCTACGTCCAGCCTCTGCCAAAACATGTCGGACCTTCATCTCTCCAAAAAAAGCCACCCTGCTGCGCAGGATGGCTTTCTAAAGCTTATTGAAAAGTCGTTGTAACAATCAATCCCCCCTAAAACAAGTATCCAAAGGCTACTCGGCTGTTGAAAAGAACGTCTGAATCGGTATGGCTGTAGGTGCGCCCATCGGGATAATCGTATTTCTGAAATTCCCATCCATAGCCGAGACCAACAGCAAACTCGAAATTGAATCGTTTACCCATATTTCGCCGTAAGCCATAAGTCGGAACGATATAGGCCGCAGGAAAAATGTCAATATCGCCAGACGAGATGCCAAAACCGGGCTGATAACAGGCAAAAAGTGACCAGTAGTTTCCACTGTTTCCATCGATTCGCTTTCCTTTTTCGACACGACGGTTCAGATTATAGTAAAAGCGTGGCTCAACAATCGCGAAGGGCAGGGCTGCCCAACTCAGGGAACTTCTCGTGTTACTTCCAATGTAACTGTAACTGGTAAAACTGAGTCCAAAGGCCAATTCACTGCGCAGGGCAATGCTGTTGGTGAGTTTTGTTTCGTTGTAAACAGACAAGGGCAGCATCAATGCCTGCACGCCCCAAACATTATCTTCCACGCTGGCATTCTGAGCCTTACTGCCTGTAGAGAAAATTCCGAGAAGTAAAACGACGGTAAGTAGGATTTTCATGGGTAAAGAATTAAGATTATGGTATAAAAAAAGCCATCCTGCTGTACAAGATGGCCTTCTGGCGGAGAGTGAGGGATTCGAACCCTCGAAACCCTTGTGAGGTTTACACACTTTCCAGGCGTGCGCCTTCGACCACTCGGCCAACTCTCCAGTAATATTTCCACTAAAGCACGGGAGGAGAGACTCGAACTCCCGACACCTGGTTTTGGAGACCAGTGCTCTACCAACTGAGCTACACCCGTGTTTATGGTGCTGCAAAAATAGAACTTTTGCGCTACAAACCGCAAGCTTTGCACAAATATTTTGAGGGTCACAGCTAAGCGACTGAGTCTCACAAGTATTTTTTAATCTAAATTATGTCCCCTTAGCGTAAAGCCGTCTCTACGCTTGTAAACACCGCAGATACTGATTATTTTTACCGGTCTGCGCTGTTTGGTGCAAACTTTGCAGTATATTAACCTCACAAATAAAGAAAGTAAGATGCGAATGTTTAAGAATGTATTGTTGTTGTCCCTCGTCGTTTTGGCGGCCTGTAGTCCCGTTAAGAAGATCACCTCGCTCGAAGATGAAATGAACACTTTGTTCCGGCAGGAACAGTACAGCCAGGTTTTGGAGCGTTTCAATGAAGTTGAAGCATTAAGCATAAAGGGGAAGCTCCCCCTATCCGATGCCACCTTGCTGGTGGCCGCTCAGGCGGCACACCAGAGTGGCAATTACGAACAATCCGCCCAACTTTTTCAACAAATCGAGACTGCGCTTGATGGCGCCACGCTGATGATGGCGGGTAAAAACCTGCAGGAGTTGGGCCGATCGGCCGAAGAACTTGCTTTTTGGTCGGACAACCTGCCCTCGCTGACTGAAGAAAGCCATAAACTCAGTGCCTACAAGCGTCAATTTGCCTTGCACCAGCAACTGGGCAGTTATGAAGAAGCCGCTGCTGTTTGGCCGCTATTGCAGTCCTTAAACGATCCGGATTTGATGTACGCGCAGGTAGAGGTGCTGGATAAGCTGGATAAAAAGAGTGAGGCGCTGAAACTGAACGACCAGATTCTGACTGTGGACGACAAGCACGAGGGGGCCCTCTTTTTTAAAGCCGACTATTATTACCATAAGGCTGAGAACTGGTACCAGGACGAAATGACCAAGTACAACCGCAATGCCAACTACACGACTTATGCCTATTTGCGCCGCGAATTGAAGAAAATTTCCACAGATTTCAGAACGGCCCGCGACTTGCTTGAAAAGTTGCATCAGCTGCAACCCGAAAACAAATTGTATGTAGGCTACCTGGTCAACACCTACACCCGTCTGGAAATGCGTAACGAAGCCAATGCGATGAAAAACAAACTGCAAGCGCTGAAGAACCAATAACATCCCCTAAATTAAGCCTAATGGAAAAACCAGCCAACTTATCCAACAAGGTACTTCAGTGCATACAAAAGCGCCGAAGCTGTAGAAAATTTACCGCCCAGCCCGTGGAAGACTATAAGGTAGAAAGCCTGCTTAAAGCGGCTTTATGGTCCCCCACCTCCAAAAACAACCGCCCCTGGCACTTTGTGGTGGTTGACAACCCGCAACTATTGGGTAAGCTGTCCGAATGCAAGCCGCATGGCTCCGCCTTTTTGGCAGAAGCGCCACTGGCCATCGTGGTACTGGCCGACCCTTCAAAGAGCGATGTTTGGGTAGAGGATTGTGCCATTGCGGCCATTCTGATGCAAATAACTGCCGAAGACCTGGGACTCGGCTCTACCTGGATTCAGATTCGCCAACGCCTGCACAACGAAAAGGAAAGTGCCGGCGAATATGTCAAAAACCAGCTTAAGGCACCAGCAGGTTTCGAAGTAGCCTCCATCATTGCTTTAGGCTATAAGGAAAAGGAACGCGCGCCTTACTCTGAAGAATACCTCCTGCCCGAGCGTGTGCATCGGAACAAGTTCTGAGAGAGACAAGCTTCGAAAAAACCGATAAAAACGTTCAGCATGCTGAACGTTTTTTTTGCTACTGGACACCTCTGTTCCCACTCAAAACTCTTATCGATACGATACACATTTTGATTTATTTTAACCAATCAAAATATCAAAACAGAGCACATTCATCTACCCCAAACGCCCGGAATACCGCACAGGAAGCACCACACAGAACAAATTCAGAGCCATATAAAAACAGCACCGGTGTTAATTCAACCACCATTATTCGTCAAAAAAACACCCATAAAGACAGAAAAGCCTTTCTAGATTTGTGAATAATCCGTAATTTTTGTTGTGAATCCCTTAAAGCAGCAAAAGTAAATGACAAATCTTAAATTCTAATCAACATGAGAAAAACACTGCTTAAATGCATGACACTGGCCGGAGCGCTTCTGTTCTCCACCATGGTGTTTGCACAATCTTCACTCACCGTTAGCGGTACCGTCAGCGATTCCGGCGGCGTTCCTCTGCCAGGAGTAAACGTACTTATTGAAGGAACCACAGTAGGAACCATCACCGATATTAACGGTCAGTACAATCTGGAGGTACCCAATCCCCAGACCGCTTCACTGTTCTATTCCTTCATTGGTTTTCAGCATCTCACCGTACCGGTCAACAACCAAAGCACATTAAATGTCACCCTCCAGGAAGACTTTATTGGCTTGGACGAAGTCGTAGCCATTGGTTACGGCGTGGTACGCAGAAAAGACCTTACCGGTTCGGTAGGCTCGGTGGATTCCGAAGAAATTGCCAAAATCACCTCCAGCAACGCCATGCAGGCCATACAGGCCAAGGTGCCCGGAGTTGATATTCAGCAATCATCGGGCGAAGCAGGTTCCGGCGTCAGCATCAACCTGCGCGGTAACCGTTCGTTAACTGCCTCCAACTCGCCACTTATTTTGGTAGATGGTATTGAGTACGGCTCAACCCTCGACATCAACCCCTCCGACATCGAATCGATGGACATCCTCAAGGATGCTTCCTCTACCGCTATTTATGGTAGCCGGGGTGCCAACGGGGTTATTCTTATCACCACCAAAAAAGGAGAGGCAGGACAATCCAGGGTAACTTTCAACAGCTTTATCTCTTCCAATCAGCCCACACACGTTCCTCAGGTAATGTATGGGCGTAAAGAAGTACAGCGCTGGATTGATCGCGGCAACTACATGGCCGATGCCGAATCGGGCAACTGGGGCACCAGCAACCTAAGCGTTGAACAAGTCCTGACAGAAGAAGGAGAAGATTTTACCGAAATGGATGTTTACAACAACAATTCCTACACCGACTGGTTGGACATGATTCTGCAAAATGGCGTTACCCAAAACTATGAGCTCTCGGTTACCGGAGGTGAAAAAAACACCACCTTCAGCCTTTCGGCAGGTGCAATGTTTGAAGAGGGACTCATGAAAAACGACAAATTGGGACGTTACAACGGCCGAATGAGTGTTGATCACAAAATCAACGACTACATTAAAACGGGTGGTAGCTTGCTGGTTACTTACCGCGACCATGATGCCCGCAACTCCAGTGTATTTGGTCAAGCCCTTAAAATGACCAGTATTGCACATGCTTATACCCAGGATGGCGAGATTATTGAAACACCCAACCCCAGGTATGCAGCCCACGTGAACCCACTGCTCGACGAGGTAGATGGCGCCTATTCAAGAAATACGGAAAGCACTCGCCTCTTTGGTAATTACTATGTTGAGATCAGCCCCATTGAAGGCCTCCTTTTCAGATCAAACTTTGGATTGGACCGCAACAATATGCGTCGCGGTACTTACCAGGATTACAACAGCGTTGGACGTGCCCAATCCACAAGAACAAGCTACATCTCCAACGAAAATCAAGTTCGTACCAAATACACTTGGGAGAATGTACTGTCGTACAACACCTCTTTAGGCAGCGACCGCCACGACTTAACCGCTATGCTGGGACAAAGTATGGATCAGTCGGTTTATGAGCAAAGTATGGTTCAAGGAGATGCCGGTCCTGAGCATTATTACAACAGCACCTTTTACGATCTGAGCAAAATTGCACAGCTGACCCCGCCCACCAGCGATTGGGAAAAGATCAATCACCTTTCGTACTTCGGACGGATTAATTACCAGCTCGACAACAAGTATTTGCTTACCGTTTCCATGCGCGCCGATGGTGCCTCTCCCTTGGCCGAAGGCAACAAGTGGAGTTCTTTCCCGTCGGTTTCAGCTGCATGGCGAATCAACGAAGAGCGCTTTATGGAGGGAACCAGAACCTATCTCACCAACCTGAAACTGCGCGCGTCCTGGGGGATTACCGGAAACTCAGCCATTGAGCCCTATCAAACCCTGGGGACTTTAAGTCAAAGGCAATCGTATTACTATATGAATGGAAGCGACGTCGCTTTCAACATTCCCGATAACTTTGGCAACGATCAGCTCAAATGGGAGACAACCAAGGCTACAAACATTGGTATCGACTTCGGATTGTTCAACAACCGGGTTTCTGGTAACATCGACATTTGGAGCAGCAGCACCTACGATTTGCTGTACTTCAAAAGCGCTCCTCCTTCTTCTACCTATCCCAGCATCATCGACAACATTGGTGAGACCAAGGCCAATGGTATAGAAATAGGACTCAACACCGATGTGATACGTAACAGCTTTATTACCTACAACATCAACTGGTCGTACAGTACCTTCTCCGACGAGGTGGTAGCCATTGGTGATGGCCTTACTAAAAACCAGTTTGGTCGCCAGGCCCACATCGTGGGAGAGCCCGTATCGGTTTTTTACGACTATGAAGCAGACGGCAACTGGGATGTAGGTGAATTCGACGACTACCTTGCCGATTGGAATACTAAAAATCCGGATCAGACTGCTAACTACGCCTCAGGCTACGGCGCCCCCGGTACCATCAAGATTGTTGACCAAAACAACGATGGCCAATTGGACGACGACGATAAAATCACCTACAACCGATCGCCCAAGCACATTTTAGGTATGAACAACAGTCTTACAGTAGGCCAATTCGACTTATCGGTTTTGGTTTATGCCCGACTGGGTGGCTACCTCGAATACGGGATGAATTCGCAACTGAACTTTGAATCAGCCAACTGGGGCGATTTGGATTACTGGACGCTGGACAACAGGGGAGCCAAATTCCCTAACCCCGGCTCTGCCAGCTCAATGCATGCCACCTATGGTTCAGCCCTGCTTTACGAGGAAGCCAATTACGTAAAAATAAAGGACATTACTCTGGGCTACAATTTACCCCTTAATGCGCTTTCGACCGTGGGTTTAAGCAAGGTTCGGGTTTACGGATCACTGAAGAACTACTTTACCTTCAGCAGCATCGACAATTACGACCCCGAACGTGGCGGCTCTGTTAACTTCCCGCTGGCCAAGCAATTGGTGTTTGGTCTAAGCGTACAGTTTTAATCACAATCACTTAAATAATTGAAAATGATGAAGAAAATATTGATATCCTTTGCAGCTTCAGCGCTCATTCTGGCGGCCTCTTCCTGTTCCGATTACCTGGAAGAAGAAGTGAAGGTCGGCGCTGCTCCGGAGTTGGCGTTTTCAACAGCCTCCGGAATTGAAGGGCTGGTAGCCAACACCTATTCTTTTGCCCGCGGTTGGTATGGCAAAGAAGCAGGCCTGGGGCTTTCCGAAATGGGAACCGATTTGTTTTACTATGGGTACGACAACAAGCAAAAGTCGCTGAACTCCTACAACCTTACTGCAGAAAGTTTGGATGGCAATACCTCCGACAATGCCTGTCTGGACCAATACTGGGAACTTTTTTACAGTGCGGTAGATGTTTGTAACCGGGCTTTGAAGTATGTGCCGGTGAATGAATTCATCAACGACACCAAAAAGGACCAGTTTATGGCCGAAGCCTACTTTATGCGCGCCTTCTATTACTGGCACATGGTGAATATCTGGGGCCCCATTCCTTACAACGACCAGCCCCAGTCCGAAATCATCTATGCCCCCGAGCGCGTCTCTGAAGAAGTGATCTACAGCAACATGTTGGCCGATTTGGACGAAGCCATCCGCTTATTTGATGCCGCTGGGTACAACATTAAGACCGAAGGACGTGCCAATTACTGGGCCGCCCGGGCATTAAAAGCCAGAGTACTGCTCTACGCTGCCTCCTGGCTTGGTGAAAGCAGTCTCGGTGGCGATTACAGCGGGAACTTGTACGAAAAAGCGCAAGCAGAAGCAGAAGCTGTTATTGGAAGTGGCATTGCCAGTTTCTACGACAACTATTCAGACACCTGGACCATGGCCAACGAAGACATTCGCCAAAACCAGGAAGCCATTTGGGGCATCTCCTACTCCCCCGATGTATCTGGTCCGGCCAACACCATACCCAAGAGATATCGCAAGAACAACAGTGGCGACCCGCTTGATTACAACGGTCTGATTACCCGTACCGGTTACGGTCGCGGTGGCAGCGCAATGGTTCTGATGTTTGCCGGAATGTGGAACAACGGCGCCTCAGATCTTGGTGGGAACGGCAAAGAAGTCTTTGTCAGAGCCCTGGGCGAAAGCACCTTCTACATTACCCACTCCGTTACCGGCGAAAAAGTTTGGGTGGCAGAATACTACTCTCCCTACAGCCGGGGTTTTACCCGCTATTTACCTTCTCTGTATTTGTTCCAATCTCTGGAAGAAATACGTGCAACCGACCAGCGGCCCGAAGCCACGTTGCAAAATGCCTATACCATTGCACCGGGTTTGGAAGGAAGCGCCCAAAAGTATCCCAGCATTCAGGATACCGCAATCTACTATGCTCCGCTCGACGGCAATTCTCCGGAAGGGCAAGCACTACAGGCCTGGGCAAAGGATCGTTACCGGGTACAATTTATGGCTGGCGGTGATATTCCCTTGTACACCTCTATGGATCCGGCCTTCGCCCTACCCACTGAAGCCGCCAAGGAGACTTCTGATGTTTATGGAGACGATCGCTACAACACCTATAAAATTGGTGGATGGTGTTCTTTCCCGGGCATCAAAAAATTCCAGAACGACGTTTGGGATCCCAACTACCCGACGCCCGACATCTCGCACCGCGATGCCATTGTACTGCGCCTGGCTGAAATGTATCTTATTAAGGCCGAATGTCAGCTGTACACCGGCAACGGAAGTGCCCTGGAAACCTTGAACGAACTGCGTGAGGTTAGAGCCATTGAGGGTCAGGAAGAAGCCAACAAACTGAGTGGAACGGCAACTCTCGAAACCGTGTTACACGAGCGTGCTTTGGAGCTTTGCGGCGAGCAGCAGCGCTGGTTCGACCTCAAGCGTACACGTACCTTGGTTGACCGGGTGAAAGCTTACAATGCCCAGGCTGGTGGACAGGTTACTGCCAACCATCTCCTGCGCCCCATTCCACAGGCCCAATTCGATGCCATTACCAACGAAAGCAATACCCCTGGCACAGGTTTTTGGCAAAACAGTGGTTATTAATTTTGTATCTCTCTCTTTTCTTAAACACCAACAGGCGGTCCTCCGGGACCGCCTGTTTTATTTTCCAACGAAGGATCCCAAAGGTCAAATTTCCGTTTGTCCTTTTAAAACCTTATATTTGCAGGCTGTTATGCATGAAACCAAAAACAGCACACACTTCATCACCAGTCTCTCTCTCATTTTGAAGGTTCAATCGGGAAGGTACGTACCTCCTACACTTTATTGAACGATCTATCTGGTTCACTGCTCATCACACCTCCCCTGTTTGACTTTAGAACAGGAATTGTCGTATTTAGTATTAACCAAAATATATTTATATGAATTTCAAGAGAAGTTTACTTCTGCTTTTTATTCTGGCAGGCATTGGTGCAAATGCACAAAAAGAAGACTACGTTAAATTTGGCGGCGCACTCCGTTTTAACGTCTTCGACAAAAGCTGGGTAGATAATGCCACCCAGCCGGAGGCCACCCTGGATACCTGGCGCCTTAATGTCGATGCCCGCACCGCCGGAGTCGACCTCAGTTTTGAATACCGTTTTTATCCTACGGGAGATTATCACTTTCTGCATCACGGCTACCTGGGTTATGGGTTTAATGAAGACCTGTATATGAAACTGGGAGTTTCTCAGGTGCCCTTCGGGATCACAAGTTTTGCTTCGCACAACTACTTTTTCCAGATCCCCTACTATGTTGGTCTGGAGGACGATTACGACATGGGAATCAACTTTGACTATACGGGCATCGAAAACCTGGAACTTAATTTCGCTTATTTCCGCCAGCCCGAATTCAATGGAGGAATTGGCGCCGGCGATGAATATTTGGATCAAAATGCCTCGCGCTATTCCTACGACATTACCCCTTCTGAGGAGGCCTCCATTCGAGAGTTGAACCAATTTAACCTCAGGGCAGCCTACATGCTCAGCGACGAAATGGAAGTCGGCCTGTCCGGCCAATTCGGCGAAATTTATAACGATGTTTTAGAAGAAGGCGAATGGTCAACGGCTTTTGCTGCTCACCTGGAGGCCAACTACGGCAACTTCAACTTTAAGGGAGAGTACATTTACTACAACTATGCTGCCAAAGATAATGCCGGCAACACCCTTGACAAAATCCAAATGGGTGCTTATGCCTACAACTACAATGTTGCTGCCGAGGCCAGCATGCTGGTAGCTGGTGCCGCCTACACCATTCCGGTAGAATGGGGCCCCATTTCGAGCATTCAACCCTATATCGACTATTCTTTGATAAATAAAGCCGCAGCCGGTTTTGAAACCACCCACCACCTCATTCCCGGAATGATGATCACCGCAGGCAGTATTTACACCTATGTGGACTACGCCATGGGTAAGAACAATGCCTGGCTGGGTGGCGATACCTGGACCGACGGATTGGCTGAGGGCAATCCCGATGCCAACTGGGAAAAGCGTTTCAACATTAATCTAGGTTATTACTTTTAATTATGGCTGAAACGAACAGAAACGTAAAAATTGCGGTCAAGGATCTGACGCTTATTTTCGGAAAGAATAAAGCGCAGGCCCTGGACATGCTCAACAAGGGACACTCAAAGACCGAGATCCTGGAAAAAACGAAGTGTACCATTGGGGTCAGCAAGGCCAATTTTGAGGTTTACGAGGGCGAAATATTTGTGGTAATGGGCCTTTCGGGCAGCGGAAAGTCAACCTTGATCCGTTGCTTAAACCGTCTGCGTAAGCCCACCGATGGCCAGGTATGGCTCAACGGTCAGGACATTACCAAGGAGACCAACAACGAGCTTTTGGAAACGCGCCGTACCGAAATGAGTATGGTATTTCAAAACTTCGGCTTGTTGCCGCACCGCAGCATTATTGAGAATGCAGCCTTCGGCCTCGAAATACGGGGCGAAGATAAGGAAAGCCGCTTGGCCAAAGCGCAAAAAGCTTTGGAGACGGTGGGACTGCAAGGATACGAAAACCAATATCCTTCTGAGTTGTCGGGAGGTATGCAGCAGCGGGTGGGACTGGCCAGAGCTTTGGCCAACGATCCGGAGGTGTTGCTGATGGATGAAGCTTTTTCGGCCCTGGACCCGCTCATTAAATCCGACATGCAGGATGAGCTGCTGGCCATTCAGGAAAAGGTTCAAAAAACCATCGTCTTTATTACCCACGATTTGGACGAAGCCATTAAGCTGGGCGACCGCATCGTGATTATGAAAGATGGGGTAATTGAGCAAATTGGTAACGCCGAGGAGATAATGACGCATCCGGCCAGCGAATATGTAGAGGCTTTTGTGGAGAAGGTGGATCGCAAGACCATCATCACGGCAGAGTCGCTCATGTTCAAAAAACCAACCGTTGTGCAGTACGAAAAAGACGGCCCGGAAGTCGCCCTTCGCAAGATGCGCTCGGCCTCGCTGGATGTACTCCCCGTGGTGGATAAGCACAAAAAGTTTTTGGGTTTTGTGTGGCTCAACGATCTCATTGAGCTCACCAAAAACAAGACGCAAAAAATTGATGAGGCCATCAAGACGGAGGTCCACAGTGTGCAAAAGGAGTTCACCGTTGAAGACATGTTGCCCCTGATTTCCGGGATGCGCTCTCCCCTGGCGGTGGTGGATGAGAAGGATGGCAGACTCGAGGGCATCGTCTCTCAGACCTCCATCATTATCGAAGCCACCAAATACGACAAAAAGGAGATTAAGGATTTACAGGAACAAGCTAAAGAACTATTCAAATGGACAAAGTAATCGATTTAGGAAAACACATCGAGCAAGGGATCAATGCACTCGAAAGCAATTTTTCCTTTTTGTGGTCGGCCATTGATGAGGGCATTTCGTGGACCGTCGACACCATGAACGACGGCTTACTGGCCACCCCCTTTTGGATCATCATCTTGCTTGTTGCGGCCTTTGCCTACTATCTTAATGCGGGAACCAAAAGTTTCACCCGGGCAGGATTCAAAAAGGGAGTCGGCATTGCCGGGTTCATCATTTTTGGCTTCCTCCTCATCTATTTGATGGGCTATTGGAAGGAAACCATACAAACCACCACCCTGGTTTTGGTGGCTACCCTGATTGCCTTGCTGCTGGGCATACCCATTGGAATATGGACCGCCCGCAGCAAATGGGCAGACACCCTGATCAGGCCCCTGCTGGATTTTATGCAGACCATGCCGGCCTTTGTCTATCTGATTCCGGCCATCTTCTTTTTCAGCGTAGGCAACACCCCGGGTGTAATAGCCACCATCATTTTTTCCTTGCCACCGGCGGTGCGCCTGACCAAACTCGGCATACAAAACGTGCCCGGCGAGGTCATTGAAGCCGGCTATGCCTTTGGTGCCACGGAGAAACAAATTCTGTATAAAATCCAATTGCCCCTGGCCATGCCCTCCATATTGGCGGGTGTCAACCAGGTTATTCTTTTGTCGCTGTCGATGGTGGTGATTGCCTCCATGGTGGGAGCCAGAGGATTGGGCAGCATTGTTTACAGAGGCATTCAACAAAACAATGTAGCCTTAGGATTTGAGTCGGGTCTGGGTATTGTCATCCTGGCGATTATCCTGGACAGAATAACACAATCTATCGGACGTAAAAACAAATAAAAATGAAGAAAATGATTAATTTGAAGAAAATCAGCGGACTGCTTTTAGCCGCAGCCATGGTCTTTGGCCTTGGTTCATGCAACAGCCAAAAGGGCAACGACGCAGTAAAAGTCACCATTCTTTACCCCAACTGGTCAGAAGGCATCGCCATGTCGCATCTGGCTAAAGTTGCCCTGGAGGCAGATAGTTTTGAAGTGGAACTGATCAATTTGGAACCAGGTCTGATTTTTGGCGAGCTCTCCAAGGAGAACTCCAAAGGAGATGTTTTCCTGGATGCGTGGTTACCTCACACCCATGCGCCCTATTGGGAAGATTATGGCGACGATTTGGTTATGATGGGAAAAATATTCGAAGGCGGTACTACCGGTCTGGTTGTACCCAGCTATGTACCCATCAACTCCATTGAGGAATTGAATGCACATAAAGAGCAATTTGATGGTGAAATCATCGGTATTGGCAGCGGGGCAGGCATTCATGCCGCCACCCTTAAGGCCATCGACGAATACGAGCTGGACTTTGAGCAGATCACCTCCAGCGGACCGGCTATGGTGGCCAGCATTCAAAAAGCCGTTAGAGACGAGTCTTGGATTGTTGCTACCGGATGGAAACCTCATTACAAGTGGGCCAACTTCGACCTTAAGTACCTCGAAGATCCCAAGGGCGTTTATCCCACCGACTACATTGGCATTGTTTCGCGCAAAGGTTTTGAAGAAGATAAGCCTGAGGCAGCCCGGTTTTTCAAGAATTTTAAACTGAGTGAGGAGCAATTGTATGCTTTGATGGATGCCGTGGACAAGAACGGCGAAGAAGCCGGAGCAAAAGCCTGGTACAACGCAAACAAAGCCCTGGTTGACGGCTGGAAATAGCCTGAAATGAAGCAGCTGAGGATTATAAAAAAACCTTCTAAACATTTGATGTTTAGAAGGTTTTTTTGTGCCCAGAACAAGACTCGAACTTGCACGCCGTAAACCGGCACCAGCCCCTCAAGCTGGCGTGTCTACCAATTTCACCATCTGGGCAAAAGAAGAGCGAAAGACGGGACTCGAACCCGCGACCCCGACCTTGGCAAGGTCGTGCTCTACCAACTGAGCTACTTTCGCGTTTCAAAATTGCGTGGCAAAGGTATAAAAAATAACCAATCTCCAAAACCCCGACCGCAAAATTATTTCAATTTACTCCATTTCGTGATTTTTTACTAATTTGCCGCACCAAACTAAAACCACATGCGTTCTTATTACGTATGCAACTAGCGCAAAAGCTCATTAAACCGAACCAACTATGGCCAATATCTTTGGAATTCAACTGGGAAGCAAATTCAAGTCCACCAAAAAGATTGAAGCAGAACGCAGCAGTCTGCAAAGCGACTACGAAAGATTCAATACCCTTGCCGCCTCGGACAAGCTGCAACGCTTCCAGGAACTGGATCCTCTGGTACACTCCGGAGAATTTCAAAAGAAAGTACGCGAATACAAGCGCAAGGAGTACAAGCAGAGCGAGGAATACCATCAAATAAAGGAACATAAGGCGCTGAGTAAGGACAAGGACCTGAAATGGTATCAGGCTACCAAAAGGAACTACCCCTTTAAGGAGCTTGAAAAATGGGAAATTACTTTTGAAGACGACTTCGACAGTGCGCGACTCGACAGCTCAAAATGGATGACCTCCTACTACTGGGGCAAAGCCCTGATGAACGACTCCTACGTACTGGCGGGCGACAAGCAAAACTTCAACGACGACAACATTGAGCTGCGCGACAGTATGGCACGCATCCACGTAAAAAAAGAAGAAAGCAAGGGCAAAGTTTGGGACACCACCCACGGCTTTTTAATTCACCCCTTTGCCTACAGCTCAGGTTTGATCAGCACCAGCCAGAGTTTTCGCCAAAAACACGGCCGTTTCGAGGCCAAAATACGCTTCAGCAGCGCCTGGCCCCTCTTGCATGCCTTTTGGATGGTGGGCGAAAGCATGACCCCTCAAATCGACATCTTCAAAACCTCTTTCCGCAAGAATTCTCTGGTGGAATGCGGTCTGCATACCGGAGAAAAAGAGCAGAAGAGCAGCAAAATGCGCAAAATTAACGGCGCTAAGTTTGCCGGCAACTTCTTTATTTACAGTCTCGAATGGTCGCCCGAAAGCCTTATTTGGCGCATCAACGGCAAGGAGGTGCATCGGCAGACCAACAACATTCCGCAGGAAAGCATGTACCTGACCTTCAGCACTACCCTGCCAGCCGAACCAAAGGACAAGCAGGTGCCGGGATTGATGGAAATTGACTGGGTCAGATGCTACCGGAAGAAGGACTAACTCGTACGCTCGAGCTCCTGGCCCCGGCCAGAGATGCCGACACAGGAATTGCCGCAGTAGACCACGGAGCAGATGCCATTTACATAGGCGCCTCGCAATTTGGCGCACGCAAACAAGCCGGGAACTCCCTTCAGGAGCTGTCCCGGCTACTTGCCTATGCCCACCGCTTTAAGGCACGGGTGTACGTCACCCTCAACACCCTGTTGTACGACAACGAACTGGAAGCGGCGCATAAACTCATTTGGGAACTTTACCAACTGGGCGCAGACGCCCTTATTGTGCAGGACATGGGCATTTTGCAAATGGACCTGCCTCCCCTGCCCCTGCATGCAAGCACGCAGACCAACAACCGCAGCCTCGAGAAAGTACAATTTCTGGAACAGGCCGGTTTTCAGCAAGTGGTCCTGGCCCGCGAACTCAGTCTGCAACAAATTGCCCACATCAGCCAAAACACCCGTGTACCGCTCGAATTCTTTATCCATGGGGCCCTGTGTGTGTCGTACAGCGGACAATGTTACATGAGTCACCACCTGAACGGACGCAGCGCCAATCGTGGCGAATGCAGTCAACCCTGCCGCTTTGCCTACGACTTGCAGACCGAAGACGGCAAGACCCTGGTACGCGATCAACACCTCTTGTCGCTGAAGGATCTCAACCTGTCGCACCAACTGCAGCAGTTGGTGGATGCCGGCATCAGCAGCTTTAAAATTGAAGGACGTTTGAAGGATCCGGCCTATGTAAAAAACATCACCGCCCATTACCGGCGTCTGCTCGATAACCTCATCGAGCAGGATGTCCGACTCCGTCGCAGCTCCTCCGGGAGGGTGCAAACCGCCTTCACACCCGAACCACAAAAATCCTTCTCACGCGGCTTCACCACCTATTTTGTGGAAGGACGCCAAAAAAGCATCTGGTCGCCCCACACCCCCAAATCACTGGGCGAGAAAATAGGACGGGTACGCAAGGTACAGTCCCACCACTTCGAACTGGAGAACGGAAATCTGCTGAACAACGGCGACGGACTCTGCTTTTTAAACCGGAAGCAGAAACTGGTGGGACTAAGAGCCTCGCGGGTGGAAGGACAGAAGGTGTATGGCGACCGGCTGCAGGAGCTTTATGCCGGAGCAGTAATCTACCGCAATCAGAACAACGACTTTGAAAAGCAGGTCGATAAGAGTCGTGAGACCCGAAAAATAGCCATCCGACTGCTCCTGAAACAGCAAGGCAGCACCTTCAGTCTGCAATTGACCGATGAAGACGGACTGCAAAGCGAGGTACAACAAACCTTTGTGGCGGAAGCGGCTGAAAAGGCTGAAAAATCGCTGCAACAAATCCAGCAACAACTGGCCAAATGGGGCGGCACCCCCTTCGCGTTGGAGAGTCTGGTGTGCGACTGGCAGCAAGTCCCCTTTTTACCCGCGGGCTTTCTCAACCAATTGCGTCGGCAAGCCGGCGAAAAGCACCTGCAACTGCGAGACGCCACCTACGAGCCACCACGCTTTGTGCTGCAACGCAGCACCCATCCCTACCCCGAAAACTGCAGCGATTACCACAGCAACATCACCAACCAATTGGCCAGAGACTTTTACCGCCAGCACGGCTGTGAAACCCCTGCACCGGGTTTTGAACTGGAAGCACCCAAGGGTCCTAAAAAAGTCATGACCACCAAGCACTGCATTCGGCACGCCACCGACCAGTGCCCCAAAGAAAATCCCGGCGCTTCAGCAGCACCCTTGCTGCTGAAGTCCGGGAAAAACAACTACCGTTTAATTTTCGATTGTAAAAACTGTGAAATGCAGGTCTTTACACAGGATTAAGGGCGGGGCGACCTAGCGGGGGAACCTGCAACGCAGGCCCACTTTAAACCAACGGCCGGGCTGCTCCAGCTCGCCCAAATCGGCATAACGCACATCGGCCAGATTGGTCACCTCAGCATACACCTGCCACCACGAACGGGCGTAACGCACCCGCACATCGGTGAGCCAAAAAGGCGAGTAAGCCACATCCGAGCCGGTGAGCGACGAACGGTAAAAACCCTCCCGATCGCGCCACTGCACATTCCACTGTGCCGAAAGGCCCGGTAGGCCCAGGGAGTGGGCCAGACTCACATTCAGCTTATTGCGCAGATGGTCGAGCACGTAGTACGACTCATAGCCATCGCGCGCCTCTAAATCCTGCCAGACATAGGCATAAGTCGCCCGCAAATCCTGCAGCGGACCCTCCGACCACCATCCACGCAAGTCCACCTGCGCAGCCAGTTCCAGTCCCAAAGCCTCCACACGGTTAATGTTCGAGGTGGTATATTTGTCCTCCCCCGGCTGGCGTCCCCAGTCAATCATATTTTTACCCACCCGGTAAAAGCCCCCCAGCTGCACATCGGCCGTTCGTGGCCGCCAGCGAAAGGAAGTCTCCACGGTACGCGCCTCCTCAGGCTGCAGGTTGGGGTTGCCCTGGTTGGTGGGACCGGAATAAAACAAATCGGTAAAAGTGGGCAAGCGCAAGGAATGGTTGTACGAAGCCATCCACTTGAGCTCAGGCAACAGCCAGTAGCTGACATCCACGCCCGGAAACCAATCGAGGCCATAGCCACTCTGCGAAGCCCGGTTGAGCAAGACCCCGCCCGAAAGGTTAAAGCGCCCCAGCAGTACATTGTGCTCGGCAAAAATGGAAATATTGCCCCGGTGAAAGTGGCGCGTAAACTGGCCCTCCGGCTCGCCGGGCACTTCCATAGGGGCATCCATAGGCAAGCCCAATACATTGCTCCAAACAGCCTCACCCCTCACCTCGCCGCCCAGCGAAGTGGTACCTGCCGCCCAGCTGGTAGAGGCATTGACCGAAGCCCCTGCCACATCGGTCATGTGGTAATTGTGTCCCTGGTACCAATCGGGCCGCTCGTAACCCTTCCTGAACAATTCAAAGCGATCGTGGTGTCGTCGCCAATACACAGTGGGGCGCAGCTTAATGCGCCCCCCGCTTTCCATCGACAAGGCCCCAAACAGCGTGCGGGTAGCCTCAAACTGGTTGGGGTAGGTGGCCGAGTAGAAGGAATTGGCCCCAAAATCCTTTTCGTTGTAGCCCAACTGAAGCAACAACTTATCCGAGCCCAGTTTCAACTGACCCGAATAAAAAAGATTCAGCAAGTCAAAATCGGTATTGGCCCGGTACCCGTCGCTGCCTCCTTTCTGCACCGCCAGGTAATGGCCCAAAGCACCGCTTTGGGCACGCACGGACGCTGAGGTACTGTAAAGGGCGTGACTGCCGCCTTGCAGCGACACCTCCACGCCCTGTCCTTTGGCCTCCGTCGTTATAAAATTAATGGCCCCATTAAAGGCATTGGGACCATATACCCGGGCAGCCGGACCCTGAAGGACCTCTACCCGGTCGATCGACGCTAAGTCTACCGGCAAATTAAGGGCGTGATGCCCGGTTTGCGGATCGGTAATATTAACCCCGTTGAGCAGAATCATCACCTGATCAAACGACCCGCCGCGCATACTCACATCGGCCTGCATACCCAGCGGTCCCCGCTCCCGCACATCCACACTGGCGGCCATGCGCAGCAACTCAGGCACACTCTGCACCGGCATACTTTCGATTTGGGCCCTCGACAGCACAGTAACCACCCGTCCCGCCTCAGCGTATAAGGTTGGGGCGCGACGCCCCGCCACTTCCACCTCGTCGAGACGAATTTTAGTATTGATCGAATCGGTTTCGGTGGCGGCAAAGGTCGACAAATAGCCCAGACAGGTAAAATAACTCAGCACCAAGGCGCCGATGCGCACTTCGCGTCGCAGCGAAGCAAAAACGGCATAGCCGGTATGCTTCCATTGCTTAAAATAAACCAAGCCCTTAAGGGCAGAAAATAATTTCTTCTTCATACAAATACGACATTAAAAATTAAAACAAATGCAAGGGCCAAACGGTAGTCCAAGGCAGTTGCAGAGCGCAAATATACACATAAAGCAAAGGCGCTCTCCCTTAAAATTCCTACATTTGAACTACCTTTATTGGCACAAGTATTGCTAAACAGCTTAAACATGAATACAATAAAAGCACTTTTCCCATTCCTCTTGCTGGCGCTCGTTTTTCCGGCAAAGGATCTGCAGGCGCAGGACCAGGTGCAAGACCAAGCCCGCCGGCAGCACCAGACCCGCGACGATCAGTTTGCTGCAGCCGACGTGCAAAGTCTCAGCATCACAAACCGTCACGGCAGCATTTTTTATACGGGGTGGAACAAAGAGGAGGTCACCGTGCGCGTCCGCATTTGGGTAGAAGCGCCCAACCAGACGCTGGCCGAAGAAGTCCTGAACCTAATCACCGTATTGCAAGTCCCTGGCGGTAAGCAGCTCGATTACCGGACGGTGTTCGCCGATGAATTTTTCTCCAATTACCCCTTCGGCATCGACTACCACATTTATGGGCCCGATACGCTCGGACTGAAGCTCATCAATCGCCTGGGCAAGATCCAGCTCGAAAACTATAAGGGCCGTGCCCGGGTGGAGCTGAACTTCGGCAATTTTGAAATCAAGGATGAAAAAAGTCTGCCCGACTCACTTCACATTCAACTGACCAATGGCAATCTGAACCTGCAACAACTGCGTACGGCCAACATCCAGCACAGCAACGGCAAAGTGACCCTTGGCAAAGCCGAACAGCTGCAAATGCAGGCCGATTTCAGCACCATTCAAATCAAACAAGTGGCCGACCTGCAACTGGAGGCTACAACCAGCCATATTCAAATAGAAGAAGCGACCCATATTCAGGGTCACACCAGCAACAGCGAGCTGGAAATTGCCTACCTTGTAAGGGGTGGATTTTTAGAAATGGAACGCGGTGAAATACAAATCAAGCGCCTCAGCAACGCCATTCACGAACTGACCCTGGCCGGAAATCACACCAACATGCGCCTGCACACCGACAAAAACATGGATTATAATCTGCACGGACAAATCATCGATGGCAAATTACATTTTCCCGACAGCAAACAAATTACTATTTTAAGGGAAAATAATCTGCTGACCTTTTCGGCCAAAGCAAAGGTTAGACCGGCCAACGGGAATGCACCTGCCCTGATTCTTCTGAACAACAACAGCGACATTCACGTTTTAAACAAATAGTCAAACAAAAATCACAGCTATGCAAATATCTGAGCGACTCCTGGCCCTTCGAAACAAAATGGACGCCCTGGGCGTGGAAGCATGTATCATTCCTTCCGGTGACCCGCACTTAAGCGAGTACCCTTCAGAACATTGGAAAATACGGGAATGGTTCAGCGGGTTTACCGGTTCGGCCGGTACCCTGGTGGTAACCACCGAAGAAGCGGGTTTGTGGACCGACTCCAGGTATTTTTTACAGGCAGAGGACGAGCTCGATGCCCAATGCATTCAGCTGTTCAGAGAAGGCGACCCGGGCGTACCCGATTACACCCAATGGCTGGGTGAAGTGCTCATGCCCGGCAGTAAAGTAGCTGTCAACGGAGAAACCGTTTCGGTAAGCCTCCTGCGTCGCATCAGTCGCGAATTGCGCACCGCCCAGGTCAGCGTAGATGCGTCCCATGCGGCAGCTGAAGAAGTTTACGACGGGCGTCCCCCCATCCCCGAAAACGAAGTATTTCTGCACGAAGAAAAGTGGTGTGGCGCCAGTCGCTCCGAAAAACTGGAACAGGTGCATCAAATCATGCGCAAAAGCGGTGCCAGTCACTACATCAGTGCAGCCCTCGACGAAATTGCCTGGGTCCTTAACCTGCGGGGCAACGACGTTCCCTACAATCCGGTATTTCACGCCTTCATGATCGTAGAAACCAGTCAGGTCAAACTCTTCATCAACCCGCACAAGCTGACGGCCCAGATTGCACGTAAGCTGGAGGCCGACAACATTAAAGTGTCCCTTTACGAAGAAATTTACAAGCACATCCGCCACATTCCTGAAGACGCCACCGTGCTCTTGGATCCGGACCGGACCAACTCCGCCATCTTCGCGGCACTCTCCCCCAAGGTCACCAAAAAAGAACAACTCAGTCCCCTTACCCGCCTCAAAGCCCAAAAATCGGACACCGAGGTACAGCACCTGCGCGAGACCCTGCTCAACGACGGAGTAGCCATGGTGCATTTCCTAAAATGGCTCGAAGACCATGTGGGTAAAGAAAAAATCACCGAGCTCTCCGCAGCCCAAAAACTCAAGTCCTTCCGCGCTGCCCAGCCCGGATTCGTCGGCGAATCCTTCGGAACCATCTCCGGCTATGGGGGGCACGGCGCCATTGTACATTACAGTGTAAATGAAGAAAGCGATGTTGAATTGAAGCCCGAAGGACTCTACCTCATCGATTCCGGGGGCCAATACCACGGCGGTACCACCGACATCACACGTACCGTGCCCTTGGGTAAGTTTCCGGAGCAGGCACGCACCGACTACACCCTTGTACTGAAGGGGCACATTGCCCTGGCCTGTGCCGTATTTCCCAAAGGGACCCGAGGCGTCCACCTCGACATACTTGCACGCAAAGCCTTATGGGAGCATGGTCTCAACTACGGACACGGTACCGGGCACGGCATCGGCTACTTCCTTAACGTGCACGAGGGACCACAGAGCATCCGACCGCAAGACAACGGCATTGAAATGGAGCCCGGTATGATCAGCTCCAACGAGCCCGGGGTATACCGACGCGACCAATACGGCATTCGCATCGAAAACCTGATCCTCAGTCGCGTAAAGCAAGAAAGTGAATTCGGCACCTTTATGGACTTTGAAACACTAACGCTTTGTCCCATCGACAGCCGACTGGTCGATACCAGCTTACTCACACCCGATGAAAAAGCCTGGTTCAACAATTACCACCAAGGCGTTTACGAGCAATTGGCACCGCGTCTCGACCAGGACCACCAACAGTGGTTGAAAGAAAAAACCAAAGCAATTTAAACAAACCAAACGATTTGTCTTTTATCATGAGAAAACATATCGCTCTTTTGTTGTTGCTGGCAGCTGCAGTCGTCCTACCGGCGACTGCAGCCCAGGGGCACAACATTCAGGTACAACTCAACGGCTTTCAAAACCAGGAATTAATCCTGGGCTATTACTTCAACAAGCGCATGTACGTAACCGACACCGTACCCATCAGCGGGACGGGACTGGCCGTGTTTCAACAAGAAGAAGCCCTGCCGGGGGGATTGTATTTGTTTTACCTGCCCAACGGCAAGTATTTTGACGTTCTCATTAACGACGAACAAAACTTCAGCATCCAAACAGACACAGCCGATTTGGTTGGAAAAATGCAAATCACCGGCTCCAAAGAGTCCAGCCTGTTTCTCGACTACCAGCG
The DNA here is from genome assembly GCF_002210225.1 of Geofilum rhodophaeum. Lineage (GTDB taxonomy): Bacteria > Bacteroidota > Bacteroidia > Bacteroidales > Marinilabiliaceae > Geofilum > Geofilum rhodophaeum. The sequence goes on from NZ_MWUJ01000014.1 coordinate 49,344, forward strand.
CTTTTTAATGCAAAAACAAAAAGAGTCCGAAGCGCTGCGCAACGAAATTAAAGCCAACGAGGGACAACAAGCCAGGGTGGCCGACCTGAGCCAACAACTGCAAAAGGTCAACCAGGAAGTGTCCGACTATTGGGATCGCGTTATGCAAGAGCACCCCGGAACCTTCTTTGCCAGCTTCATAAAAGCTATGAAAGACCCGGAGATTCCCGATTTTGAGGTACCCGCCAATACCTCCAATCCCGACTCAGTGCTGCAGGTCAAACGTTACCACCATTACCGAGCACATTATTTCGACAATATTGATTTTCAGGACGAAAGACTTTTGCGCACACCCTTCTTTGTCAATAAACTGGAGCAGTATTTCGATCGATTACTGCCTCAGATTCCCGACACCGTGAGCGAGGCTTCCATTCATCTCATTGAACAAAGTCGCGGCAACGACGAAATGTTCCGCTTTTTGGTACAATTCCTCTTCAATCGTGCCAACGAAAGCAAAATTATGGGTATGGATGCCGCCATGGTCGCCCTGGCTGAGCGCTACTATCTTTCGGGCGAAGCCTACTGGTCGACCGACGAATTTTTGGAACAACTGCGCACCCGGGTTCGTGAAATTAAACCAACACTGCTGGGCAATACCGCACACGACCTGCAAATGGAAAGTCTCGACGGCGCCATCTACCGTTTGCACGAAGTACAGGCTCCCGTAACTATCCTGGTCTTTTACGAACCCTCCTGCGGACACTGTAAAACCGCCATACCCAAACTGTATAAGGACGTATTTTTACCCTACCGGGAGAAAGGCGTTCAGGTTTTTGCGGTTTACAGCATGGCCGACAAAGAAGAGTGGCAGGGTTTTGTGGATCAACACGGCATGTACGATTGGATCAATGTGTACGATCCTTACCATCAGACCCGATTTAGAGCCTATTACGACATCCGTTCCACCCCCATGATTTATGTCCTCGATCGCGACAAGAAAATTGCGGCCAAGCGCCTCGATGTGGAACAATTGCCGGGCTTCATCGATCACCTGCTGAAGCAATAATACAGGCTTCACAGCTCACCCAAGCAACAGCTGAAAATGAAAACTACAACAGCAAATAAGCGATCCGTACGCCATAGTTTAACGGGTCGTCTCCTTCGATCTGTCCTACTCGCCTTGCTGCTTGTTGCCGCCTCCTGCGCCAACAACGAGAAAGACATTCCGGCACCGGGGGCCCACATTAAAATGCCGGACAACGGTTTTGAGTTAGAGGTGGGCGACACCCTGCGCTTATCCCCGCGCGTTAGTTACGAAGTAGATGCCAGTTACCAGTGGCTGCTCAATAACGAGTTGTTGTCCACCGAAAAAGAACTGCTGCACCAGTCCCGGGAATTGGGACAGCTCGACTACCGCTTTGTAGTAAGCACCCCCTACGGGAGCGATACCCTAGTGATTCCTGTCAGCACCATCATTTGGGTAAATTTTCAGGAATTTGCGCTCAACAGCGACAGTCTTTGGTTGCAAATGCCGGAAAACCCTTCCAATGGTTTCAGCACCAAGAACCTCTTCTTTCCAAGCTACGGCAACCAGGAAGAAGACTGGACCGGTTTTGCACTCAGCAATCTTTCGGGACAAAGTTTCAGCACGCTCCCCTCTCCCTTTTCGGCCCATGCCCCCAAAAAAAGCGATGAAGTTTTCATGCTTATGCACCAGGACGACGAAGCCAGTGGCCGCAATTTTTATTTCCCTGACGGCAGGGAACACCAATTTCACAGCATCAGTCTGACCAACTCCGCCCTGACCTACCAATACATGCGCACGGGTCTGGAAAATTTCCCTCGCTTCGGCGATGAGAGTCAGACCGACCCCCTCGACTGGTTTTTAGTGACCATCGAAGGCTACGACAACCTGGGCAATAAAACTGGCGAAATCCCCTTTTACCTGGCCGATTTCCGTTTTGAGAACCGGCGCCGCAATTACCTTATTGAAGAATGGACGGTGGTTGACCTGCGTTCACTGGGAGCCGTTAATGAAATCAGACTGCGTCTGAGTTCTTCCAGAGACGAGCCTACGTCGGGCGCACGGCTACCATTCTACCTTTGCATCGACAACCTGAAAATAACCGGATAGACCGCTTTTGGGGCTGGGGGGGACTATTGTACCACCAGTTTTTCAACAAAGCGACGTTCGCCCATATTTAGGTGAAGGAGGTAAATCCCGGGAGCCAAAGTGCCGGTGGTCAAGGTGCCTCTGCCATTGTAGATCAGTACCTGCTGCTGTTGTACCCGCTGGCCCGACAGGGTATAAATGGAAACCCGGGCATGCCCGTTAATTTCGGGCAATAAAAGCGTTAAAGTATTTCCACGTAAAGGATTGGGAACCACGCGAGCAGCGCCTGCTGCCGGCGGTGCAACCAGCGTGTCGAGCAACTCCACCTCCGACAACAACACATCCACCCAAAAAGAGGCGGGTCCCACATCGGGATATCGCTCATCAAAAGCCAACCACTGGCCGTCTCCTCCTCGCAACCAGGCGGTATTCACTCGCTCCAGGGAGTAGGGCGACTGATACAAGGCAAAGCTGTCGATGCCGGCAGGGTAGTTCAGCTCCATGCCCACCCAAATTTGGCCACTCACTTCAAGCGGAGCAGCTAAAGATACCAGGTATTCGCGACCATCGGGCAATTGAGAAAGACGCAGGTTGTTGGCCGACCAGATCAGGTCTTCGGGCGCATCCACACCTTGCCAGATCTTCAGATTCAATTGCTGGGTACTGGCTTCGGGCACCGGCAAGGGCGATCGGGCCGGAACCACATAAAAACCATGCAGTTTGGCTTTGGCAAAGGTGCCGTACATCTCTGCAAAGGCCACATCGCGCGCAGCGTTATGTCCCGAATAAGGTCCACCACCAGTTGGCGGTGCCCACCAGCCGGCTGTTTCATCAATATGCTGGTTGGACCAGCGCTCCACCGGTTCAGAATAAAACCAGGTCCCCTCGAGGGACTGGGAATGGGTACCCTCCGGATCGAGCCAGGCCGCCAATTGGGCCTCGGCATCAGCGATATAATCCCAGGCTACGCCCAAACGGCCAAAATAATCGTTAACCGGATCGCTACAGGTGGCCCAACCACCCGACAAGTAGCCGATAAGTTTCCCCTCAGCATCAAAAAGTCCCCCGCCCGAAGAGCCGCCCTGCGTAGTTCCTTCCTCCCAACGCGCCACCTGCCAGTGTCCCTGCGGAGCAAAATACTGGAAAGTTGTGGCCACAGGGGCGCTTGCCGAACGGGACACGGATTTCACATCTCCTTCGGGATGATGAATGGAGCGCACAGGTGCCTGGGGCGACTGCGTGCGGGTCCACCCCGCCCAATAGGGACGATAGGCCGCCGGAGGCAGTTCAGACATCTCAAGAAGTGCCATATCCAATTCGCTTTTGAAGGCGCGTCGCGATGAGCCCGAAACCGTTTGAACAAAACTGCCCTCGATGGCGGCATTGCAGTTGGGCACCTGGTAATTAAAAGTAAAAACTACCGTGTTGTGCGAATCCTCCCCGGGCAAACAATGGGCTGCCGTCAACACATACGGCGTGCCGTCGTTACGACTGTTGTTCATAAGGGTTCCTGAACACAACTCGGTCCCGTCAATTATCAAGCGACAAACAGCCTGTCCGGCTGCCTGAATAAGTGGATCTTCCTCGCAGGAAACATCGGCATGGCAGGTGCCACGGCGACCAAAGCGACTGTTTTTCAAAGCCAGGAGGGAGCTCACATTCAGATAATCGTGATTGACTGCAGCTATCAGCAGGTCCGACTGCCGCTTAGACGAAGCTGCCACCACCAACTCTACAATTATTTCATCCCCGGGAATGGGCGCAGTGGCCAAAACACCGGAAGCCTGATTATTTTTTTGCGTAAAGGCACCCAACACCACCTCTTGCGATGGATTATACAAATAAAGACTGTCGCTCTCAGCGAGGGAAAAACGATCAAAAATCAGGTTAAGCGAATAGGCACCGGGCGACTGTAAAGCCAGTCGCCATACCCGGGTCCCGTCCTTTCGTTGCTGCCAAATGCCTGAGTTTTGGGGATTGTAATTTACAAAAAAGGGATGGGCGAAACGTAAGGGTTGTCCCTTACCGGCCTGTACCGCCGCGCGGTCGGCCGCCACCGATTGGGGCAAAGCCGGCATACGCTCAACCGGCACGCCGGCCTCATAGGCCTTAGTGGCAGGAAGCGAAAAAGGCTGCCCGCCATGCCCAACCTGGGCTTGCAAAGCAAGGGGACTGCCCCAACTTATTACAGTTAGGCCAACCACCAGCACCAGCAGCCTGATCTGCTGCAATAAACAAAACAAAAAACGAAACAGCATCTGGTCTTTATATTTTTTCATTTAATACCCAAAAATCAACAAAAAGTTGCAGCAGTCCCCCCACCACACACCAAACAAAGTAAAACATATTCTTCTTTAGTCCTTAATAACAAGCCCTAAACTTTTGCCCTCAGTACCAACATCAGACCCCTGCAGTTAGAATTATTCTAAATAAACCCAGGCAGGAGGGCCGAATAAAGACCCATATTATTCACATAATCAATCATTTTACCCACAACCATCAGGTTTTCAAATGAAAATCCTACCCTTTCAATGTGGACAATAGGGTCTTTTTATATTGTTTTAATATTAACTTTGCATCACACAAATTAAGGTTATACATAACCATCACAAACCAAAACTGAATACGTATGAAGACAAGAAAGCTGTGGTTGGGCTTCATAGCCGTAATGACCATCTCCTTTGCTGTACTCCTCTACTACGGCAGGGAAATTTACCGGGAGGCACCCCCCATTCCGGATAAAGTAGTCGCCAGCGACGGAGCTGTGCTGTTCTCCGCGCAGGACATAAAAGACGGACAGAATGTCTGGCAATCGACCGGCGGCCAGCAGTTGGGGTCCATTTGGGGACACGGAGCCTATCAGGCGCCGGACTGGACGGCCGACTGGTTGCACCGCGAGGCGGAATTTATGATTAACCGCCTGGCCAGAGAGGCTTACGGCAAGGACTATGGGGTCTTGGCGGAAGACGAAAAGGCTGCGGTTCAGGTACGTTTGCAACAGGATATGCGGACCAACACCTACGATCCGGAAACCGGTCTGCTTACCATCTCCGACTTACGTGCCGAAGCTTTTGCCCACAACAGTGCCCATTACGGGGGACTGTTTACCAACGATCCGGAACTGGCCCACCTGCGTGAGGCCTACGCCCTGCCTCAGGATGCCCTCAAGGATCCGGAGCGGGTACGCCTGATGAATGCCTTTTTCTTTTGGGCGTCATGGGCCTGTATTACCGAGCGACCGGGACAGGACATCAGCTATACCAACAACTGGCCGGCCGATGAACTGATTGGCAACAAGCCAACCGGAGCCATGATTTTGTGGACCGGCTTCAGCGTGATTATTCTGCTGGCCGGTATAGGCCTGATGGTTTGGTACTATGCCTCCAAACGCGAAGAGGAAGAACTTAAGGCTCCGGACAAGTCTCCGGTGGCCGATGCCAAACAAACGCCCTCTCAAAAGGCTACACTCAAATACTTTTGGGTGGTGACGCTGCTGATGTTGGTGCAAATTGTGATGGGCATAGTAACTGCGCACTACGGCGTAGAAGGGCACGCCTTTTACGGCATACCGCTGGCCGACTGGTTGCCCTATTCCATTTCGCGGACCTGGCACGTGCAACTGGCTATTTTCTGGATCGCAACCTCCTGGCTGGCCACCGGCTTGTACTACGCCCCCTTCATTTCGGGTTACGAACCCAGGTTTCAAAAGCTGGGCGTAGATGTCCTCTTTGGCGCTCTGCTGGTTATTGTAGTGGGCTCGCTGGCGGGACAGTGGTTTGGCGTAATGCAAAAACTGGGCCTGACCGCCAATTTTTGGTTCGGACACCAGGGCTACGAGTATGTGGATTTGGGTCGCTTTTGGCAGAGTTTCCTGCTGGCCGGTCTCTTTATCTGGCTCTTCTTGATGGCCCGTGCGGTTATTCCTGCCCTTAAAAAGCATCCGCAAAGCCGCAACCTGCTCATCCTGTTTTTAATTGCCTGTGTGGCCATTGCCTCTTTTTATGCGGCGGGACTGATGTGGGATCAGCAGACCAACCTGGCCATTGCCGAGTACTGGCGCTGGTGGGTGGTGCACCTGTGGGTAGAAGGCTTCTTTGAGGTTTTTGCCGTCACCATTATGGCCTTCCTTTTTGTACGTATGAACCTGATTCAGGTGAATACGGCCACCGTTGCGGTACTCTTTACCACCATCATCTTTTTAACCGGGGGTATTTTGGGCACCTTCCATCACCTCTACTTTACGGGAACGCCTACGGCGGTTATGGCGATAGGCGCCTCCTTCAGCGCGCTGGAAGTAGTGCCCCTGGTATTGGTGGGTTATGAGGCCTACGACAACCTGAAAATGTACCGCAGTGCCGAATGGGTGAAGGCTTACAAATGGCCCATCTACAGTTTTATAGCCGTGGCCTTCTGGAACCTGGTGGGTGCCGGCATCTTTGGCTTCCTCATTAATCCACCCATTGCCCTTTACTATATGCAGGGCCTCAACACCACCCCGGTTCACGGGCACACCGCCCTCTTTGGCGTGTACGGCATGTTGGGGATCGGACTCATGCTCTTTGTCTTGAGAGATATGAATCCGACGGTAGTCTGGAAGGACAAGTTTGTGAAGTGGGCCTTCTGGCTCATCAACATTGGTCTGATGGCCATGGTCCTCATCAGCGTTCTTCCCATTGGTCTGGCCCAAACCGTTGCCAGCGTTCAGGAAGGCTTGTGGTACGCCCGTTCTGCAGAGTTTCTGAATCAGGACTACATGATGACCCTCAAGTGGCTGCGCTCCATCGGCGATACGATGTTTGCCCTTGGGGTTCTGGCGCTGGCCTGGTTCATTTTTGGCCTAAAGGGTGGCTGGAGCATTGAAAAGAAACACTAGGCGAAACGCTTTGTGCATGCCGACTGGTCAACACGCAACTTTGTAGCGAAAGCCTTTTAAACGTGCTGTAAGCGACCACTGACAGCGCTAGAATTGAAGCTTCAATTTTATGCTGTACAACACAAATCCCGATAAAAGACTACAAAGTCTTTTATCGGGATTTTATTATCTTTGCACTCGCTTGTGGGACTTCGGCAAACGGGAAAACGGATGCGAATCGTGGAATGGGTTCGTTTTCGGATCCACAGAACAGCTGCAAGCAAATCAAATCACCATGAAAAAGAACTGGCTCCTTTACTATAAACTGCACCGCTGGCCGGGACTCATCCTGTCCTTTTTCCTTTTATACTTTGGCATTACCGGCATTTTTCTGAATCACCGGGAGACTTTCAGCGGGGTGGATGTGCGCAGGCAGGCACTGCCCAAAGCCTATCACTACGACAATTGGAACAATGCCGCAATAAAGGGGCAGTTGAACCTGGGTGGCGACAGTCTCCTGCTTTATGGCAGCATAGGCATCTGGCTGAGCGATACTGCCTTTTCACGCTACGAAGATTTTAACAGGGGACTGCCCCAGGGCTCGGATCCGCGAAGGGTTTTTGATATGCATCGCTGTGACCGGGGGCACCTATATGCCGCGACCCTCTTTGGTTTATATGCCTACGACCGTGAGCAGCAGAGGTGGCTGCCGTTTGACCTGGAGGTGGACATCAAGCGATTTGTGGGCATTGAAACGGTGGGCGATACGCTTTACGCCATTAACCGCTCCCACCTGTTTAGGGGACTGTCGGCGGGACCGGCAACGCAGTTCAGGAAAATGGAGCTGCAGGCAACGCCCGACTACCAACAAAGAGTCAGTCTGATGAAAACCATTTGGCAAATCCACTCGGGCGAAGTTTTTGGTCTGCCCGGCCAGCTGTTTGTGGACGCCCTGGGACTGGTCACCATCTTTCTCTCTCTCACAGGCATCGTTTGGTTTTTCTTCCCCGATTGGATCAAGCGACGCAGACGGGCCGGGAAACCGCGACGCAAACTCATCAAAATCAATACCTGGTCGCTGCGCTGGCACAATAAGATGGGCGCATGGACCTTTGTGCTGCTGGCAGTGCTGTATTTTACCGGAATATTTTTGCGTCCGCCCTTTCTCATAGCCATTGCCCGCTCGGAAGTACCGCCCCTGCCCTACACCCATCTCGATCAGCCCAATCCGTGGTACGACAAGTTGCGCGACCTGCTCTACGATGCGGAACGCGACCGCATGCTGGTCTCCACCCTCGACGGCATGTTTTGGCTCGACCGCCAAAGCAAGGCACTGCACAAGTACGAGAATCAGCCTCCGATAAGTGTAATGGGCATCAATGTCTTTGAGACCTACGAAGGCGGGGCCTACCTCATTGGCTCCTTCAGTGGTCTGTTTCTATGGCATCCCGCCCACCCTGAAATATGGAACTTTGCCCAGGGCAAGGTGCATGTGGACCAAAGCGGGGGGCGACCGGTGGGGGATTATAAGGTAACGGGGGCTTTGCGTGATGCAGCAGGCAATCGCTACATGGTGGATTACGACCAGGGGGTGCTTCCGCTGTGGCATGAAGCGCGTTTTCCGGCTATGCCGGAAAACATCCTCGAAAGCTCGGGGATATCGCTGTGGAATGTTTCGCTCGAAATCCACACCGGGCGCTTTTTCTCCTTTCTGTTGAGCGATTTTTACATTCTGATTGTCCCGCTTGCGGGACTGGCAGGAGTGATGGTGGTCATCAGCGGCTACATCCTCTACCGGCGAAAGTACCGGCGACGTTCTGCTAAAAAATAACTATTTTAGGCAAAAAATTGCCGAAGTGTATTGCTGCAACTTTAAGAAAACGCTGCTTTTCCTAAGCCTGGTTCTTGGGGTCTCGGGGAAGATGCTGGCCAACGACTTCCTTTTTACCCCTGTAAACACCTCCAATGGACTGAGCGACAACCACATTCGCTACATTATGGAGATGCCGGACGGGCGACTGGTTTTCACCACCCAAACGCACATCAATTTGTTTGACGGAGTGCACTTTAGCCACTATGCACGCAAACCGGAACATCGCTACCCACTCGAGGCGTACAGCGGGTTCACCCATCTGTATTTACAAGGCGACTCCCTGCTTTGGCTGAAAGACCACCATCAATTGAGCGCCTTTGATCTAAAAAAGGAACAATTTGTCAACGACCTCGAACAGTACTTTGTGCAACAGGGACTGACTGAGTCGGTAGACGATTTGTTTACCGATCAGCAGGACCGCCTGTGGCTGGTCAGCGGGGGTCAGTTACTGCAAGAAGACCTGCAGTTTAAGCTGGATCTGCCCCCCTCTCCTCAGCATTTGCAGGATTTGGCCAGCGACCATGAACACCTGTATTTATTCTTTAATACAGGTGAAGCAAGCTGTTACCAACTAAACGGTGGTCAGCGTCTCTACACACGTGCTGCCTACCCGGCTGCCGAAAGCAGTAATTTCGACAACACTTCCCTCATCATCCCTAAAGGTGAGGGCTTTTACCAACTGCGCAATGGCAGCAAAGGCGGCTTTTTCCATTTTGATGTCCCCTCACGAAAATGGACACGGATTATGGAGAAAGACTACACTTTAAACACCTTGATGATTACCGGGGACAATAAGGCCTACATCACTTGCGTTCAGGGATTTTGGATTATTGATTTAAACAGCCATGAACAACAACACCTGCCTGCTTTAAGGACGCAAAGAGGCAAGGTGCTGGCTACAGAAATCAGCACCATTTACCAAGACCATCAGGAAGCGCTGTGGCTGGGAACCTTCAGCCGGGGCTTGTTGTACCATCATCCCCACCGCTACCTTTTACTGAGCTTGGATAAAACCGACACCTCCTTATCATGGAAGCACCCGGGACCCACCACCTACTTTGGGGAAGACCGTAGCGGCAACATCTACCTGAACGACCGGGGCAAAAACTACCAACTGAACGTAGATACAAGCGGCAAGAGCCAACTCTTGCCGATAAGTCCGACCCAGGTACCCAAAGAATTGCAGAGGGAATACGGTTCGGACGCCGCTTTCAGCGCCTCCGACGGCAGCTTATACTTTGCCGACAAGGACGGCTATAGTGTTTATTTGTCCCATCCCGACCTGCCGACTCCTGCCCTCTCACACCCTCCCGTTTTTACCGCCTTTTACCTGCAGGGCGAAAAAATACTACCCAACAAGAGCTACCACAGCCGAGTGGTATTGCCCAGCCACCCCCCTTATGTCAATCACATCGAACTGAACCACAAACAGAACTTCATCATTCTTGAATTTTCGGCTTTAAATTATTTTGACCCCAAACGAACCCACTACCGCTACCAACTCGAAGGAATCGACGAAAACTGGGTTTATGCTACCCACAACCAACAAAGCAACGGCATACTGCAGGCCCACTACACCAACCTGCCCCCCAATGAATACCGTTTTAAAGTTGCCGCATCGGTAGCCCCTGATCGTTGGGACGAAAAAAATACCACAAGTATTCAGCTCGTGATCCATGCCCCTTGGTGGAAAACTCCATGGGCCTACCTGATTTACACGCTCCTTATCCTTTTAATCACTTATGCTGCGCTGCACCTTTATATTTATCAGACCAAAAAACGGCTGGAACGAAAAAACAAAGAGGACCTTTTGCTGGAGCGCATCCGCAGTCTTATTGAGGCCACCGCCACAGAAGACAACACCAAACCCGACCAAAACCAACCCGAATCGCCCTTTATTGCACAGGCGGTACAGCTCGTGGAACAAAACCTGCACCTACCCGGCTATTCGGTAGAACAATTGAGTCGCGATTTGTGCATGGACCGCACCGGCCTGTACCGAAAACTGGTCACCCTTCTGGACCAGTCGCCCAGCCTTTTCATTCGCAACATTCGCCTGCAGCGAGCGGCCCAACTTCTGCTCCAAGGCCAGCTGAGTATTGCAGAAGTGGCAGAACAAACGGGCTTCAGCAGCTCCAGTTATCTGAGCAAGTGCTTTCAGGAGAGGTATGGCTGTCGCCCCTCCGAATACGCCAAAACAAAAGAAAATGCCCGATAAGAGAAACCGCAGTTTCCCCATCGGGCATAAACATTATGGACTCAAACAGGGCTTATTTATAACTTCACAACCACTTTCTTGCCCTTGTAATCCACAGTTTTGCTTGATCCGTCAGAAAGGGTAATCGTAAATTTTCGCTCGCTAAGCATGCCTTCGAAAGTCCCTCTTCTGGCGCCAATGGTTAGCTTTTTTGCCCCATCGTTCCAGCTGATCGGAATCTCTGAAAAGGCCCCCTCCTCATAATTGTAGTTGTCCCCTTCGTCTTCATACAGCACAAAGCTGCCGTCGTCGCCGGCAAAAACCTTCAGCTCCAAATGGTCCCAAGGCTTTTCAGCCGCATACTGCACATCGGGTCCCAGTGGCAAAATGGCTCCGGCTTTTACATACAAAGGAATAAGGTCGATCGGCGCCTCCCGGCTTATGGTCTGTCCACCCTCCATACGCTCACCGGTCCAAAAGTCATACCATCCGGCGGCCTCCGGCAGATACAACTGGCGTGACTTCACCATGCTGAAGTCGGCTTTGCCATCAACGGTATACATTCCTTCGGTAACAGGACACACCAGAATTGATTTTCCAAACATAAATTGATCGTTGATGTCCAAAGCCTTGGTGTCGTGAGCAAAATCCATAACCAGAGCGCGAGTCATGGTCGATTGTCTGGCCGACACCTCCCACGAAGTAGAATAGATGTAGGGCAGCAAACTGTAGCGGAGACGAATGGCTTTTTCGAGGGCATCGTAAATCGGCTCGCCCTTTTCGCCGAACTGATAGATTTCACGCGGAAAACCTTCTCCGTGCGAACGCATCATAGGAGTAAAAGCCCCAAACTGCATCCAACGAACCTGAAGTTCGCGATAATCGGGATTGTTTAAGGGATCCCTGAACTCCCACAGAAAGAAACCACCAATATCGGTATTCCAGTGCGGAATGCCCGTCAACGAAAAGTTCAATCCCGCAGAGATTTGCTTCTTATAGTTCTCCCACGAAGCCACCACATCGCCGGTCCACGTATTGGCCCCATAGCGCTGCTGACCGGCAAAAGCCGAACGCGTTAATATAAACACCCGCTTATCCGAATCCAGCTCCCGCTGATTTTTATACACTCCGCCCACCGTCATCAAGGGGTAGGCATTGCGTACTTTTCTGAACGACCCCATATACGTAGGATTGTCGTAGTCTTCGGGTTGAATTTCGAGGTGATCAGGCTCTGTAGAGTCCATCCACCAGCCATCAATCCCCAACGACCACAGGCCTTCCTTTAAATGTTTCCAATAGATGTCGCGTGCCTCCGGATTATAAGCATCGTACACCCTTACACCGGAGGGATAATCCATATTGGGCGGCCATTTTTGTATGCCCGACTGGGGCCAGGTGGTGAAATCCATCAAAGCATCGATTTTCTCTAACTCGCGGTACTGCTTGGTATGGGGACCAAAAGAAGACCAGATGGAAATAATCATGTGGGCATTGAGATTGTGTGCATCGTCCACCATTTTCTGAGGGTTGGGAAACTCCGGATTCAGAAACTCCATGGCATTCCACAGGTAATTACTGCCCCAATACTGCCAATCCTGAATAATGCCGTCGAGGGGCACTTGCAAATCCCTGTACTTTTTCACCACCCCCAACAACTCATGCTGACTCTTATAGCGCTCCCGACTTTGCCAGAAACCGTAGGTCCACAAAGGAAACATTGGCACCTGTCCGGTTAGTTCACGCATGCAAGCCACCACTCCATCGGCATTTCCTCCATACATAAAATAATAGTCGATGCCGTCGCCGACCTCCGACTCAAAAGAAGTAGCTGCTTCACTATCGGCAAAAGTAGTGGGCGAATAATTGTCCCAAAACAAGCCATAGCCCTTATGCGATTGAATAAAAGGAACCACATCCTCCACATTACCCTGAATCAGGTATTTGGTCTGATGACGCTGCGACATTTTTCCATCCTGCATCAGGCCCAGCCCATAAATGGCCTCCTCTTTATCCAGCACAAAACTTTGCTTTACCCGGAAAGTTTCTTCTTCCACATCTTTAAAGGGCACAAATCCGGCCCCACCAGCCTGCTCTTGCAAAAGCGGCTGTCCCTTTGCATCGGCAAAGGACAGCTGGCCGGTTTCTAAATCGAGCTGCACCTGCATCTGCTTGCTTTTAACGCGAAGCACTTGCTTTACTTGGTCCACCACCAGGTTTAAGTTTTGGGGACTTGCAATAACCGACAAGCTCTCCTTGGTAAAAGTCCGATTGGCCGGCGATTTAATTATTCGTACAACTTTGGGCGAATAATACGCAATTTCGACCTTTACATCATCAACAACAGCTTTAATCCCATGTGTTGTTTGTTCAAAGTTTTGCCCCTTTACGGCAAAAACTACCGCGAGCAGCAGCAACAACACGCTTGCCCTTAAATTCATTTTCATAGTCGTCCATTAATAAGGTTAAACACTTAGGATAAAAGTAAAAAGAGTTGTTTTTGGTGAACAACAGTGTGGTTGAAACCTACAACAAATTTGTTGAATTCCTGCCAAACCTGTGGTCAGTAGGTCTGTAGACCTTGAATATTCTGTGTTTTAAACTTGTCTTATGAATACAATAAAAAAGGATGACTCGTTCTTTTGAGCCATCCTTTTAACAAATATCGTTTAGGTCAAGCCTAATGCATACTTAGTCGTTCACATCGTGACGAAAATCCGGAAAGCCGTCTTCGCTCCAGTGCAGCACCCGGGCACGGGTGTGCCGGTTGGGATCGTGTAAAGGTTCTCCTTGTATCTCTTTGTATTCACGGGCATGATAAATCATGATGTCGGTCTTGCCGTCCTCTGCAACGGTAAAGCTGTTGTGGCCTGGGCCAAAACGCTTGAACTCATCGTGGGTGGCAAATACCGGCTCGGAAGCTTTGTTCCAGGAGGCTGTATCCAGCAAATCGGCATTTTCATCGATCCACAGCAGGCCCAAACAATAATTGTGATCGGTGGCACTGGCCGAATAGGTGACAAAAATCTTTCCGTTGCGCTTGAGCACAGCAGGGCCTTCGTTGACTTGGTGGCCAATTTTTTCCCACTCGTACTCGGGTTCGGTAATCACCACTTGGGGACCTTCCAGGGTAACGGCATCTTTCATTTTTGATAGGATGAGTCCGGTATTGTAGGGTTTGGCCCGCTCCGCCCAAATCAAATAACGCTGCCCATTGTGCTCAAAGGTGGTGGCATCGAGGGCAAAATCGTCCCGCTCGGTCATTATTTGTCCCTCCTCTACCCATTCGCCTTCCATGGGGTTGGCGGAGGTGTTCGACAGTACGTGCATCCTGATTTTCCAACGTTCTTCAGCGGTGCCGGCTGCAAAATAGATGTGCCACTTTCCGTCGAAGCGATGCAATTCGGGAGCCCAGATGTGATTGCCCATGGGTCCTTCATTGTGTTTGCGCCAAATTACTTTGGCCTCGGCTTCTTTTAGTCCGTTAATGCTTGCTGCACTGCGGAGCTCAATACGGTCGTACTCGGGTGCTGTGGCAATAAGGTAGTAGGTGCCGTCCTCGGCTTTGTACACCCAGGGATCGGCTCGCTGAAACACCAGGGGGTTCTCAAAGGTGATTGCTTTGGTCTGGGCCTCGCTGCAACTCTGAGTGAATACGCCAAAAACCAGCGCAAAAGCCATCAAAGTCAGGTACTTTTTAATTTTCATATTCAATAGATTTAGTTTGTTATGATAAAAGCGGTATGTATCCTCAGCCAAAGATAGCATTCGTGGGGTAAAGGCGTGCTATTTTGTGAAAAAAAGCAGGTCGGAGAAACGAGCAGAGACCAACTCAATCAGGGATGATCTCACTTGAGCGCGCAGTTCAAAATCAACAACAAATTCTACCACCAGGAGTAATTTCTCCTGCTGCACATCACTGAATATCCTGGTGTACTCGTGTTGCACAGACAAATCAGCCAGGGATTCGCGCAAACCCTGTACCCGTGAAGCAAAGTCAGCTGGCAGGGCCGACAAAGGAAATCGCATACGATCGTATACCGATTTTTTGCCTATTACCTGAATGCTTTTTTCGAGAAAGAAACGGTTGGGCACCCGGGTGTAATCTTCCGGAGTGTTCTCCGTTTTGTCGAGGTGCACATAAAAGGTCCCGATATGCAACACCTTTCCCTCCTCTTCGCCTATGCGTATGTAGTCGCCTATGCGGAAGGGCTTTTTTCGGAGTACAATCATCCAGCCAAAAAAGGAGAGCAGGACTTCGCGAATGGCGAAGGCCAGACCGGTAGCCAGCAAACCCACAAAAAGGGTAAGATTGCCCAAGGATACGCCGGAGTGGTGCAAAAGCACAAGCGCCCCAACGGTGTAAACCGTCCAACTGTATATTTTGGTGTAAAAAATCCTTTCCTCAGGCCCCTCAAACCAGTTGAAAACCCTGCTGATGGTCAAACGCAACAACAAACTGGTGCCCAACCAAATGGCGAGCACAAGGGAAACATTGTTGATGATTTTTCGAACCAGATCGGGCAGCTCCACCATTTTGCGCAGCTCCATAAACAAGAGTCCCTGCAACACCAACAAAAGCACCAGTCCCAGCACTACCGAAAGACTAAGGAAGCGCACCCTGCGCTTTTTAAAACGCTTACTCATAACCATTGAATTTTGAGAAATACCCAAATCCTCATCGTAAAATCAAGCCATTAATACAACACCACTCATTTTCTGAAATCCTGCTGTTCTTTTGACAGAGCGCTTCTGGGAGTACCGGTATCAGCCGGTACTCTTAACGCCGCCCGAAATGGCTGTGGTAATGACCAGCAGCTTTTGCAGCAAAGCGTCTGCCTTCTGAGGATCTTCGTCCTTCAATTTACGCCACTCGCGCAACTTGTTAACTTGCAGGTGGTGCAGGGTAAACAGGGGCCGCTTGCGTCGGTCGATGTTGGCCAGGAGACTCACCCTTCGGCTTTCGGTCTGATCGCCCAAGAGGGAGGCTATGTGCTGCAGACTCTCGCGGTGCTCCTCCAAAATGCGCTCCATAAAGGTATTGCGCACCTTATCGTCGCTTACCAACGAAGCATACTCCTGCATCAAACGCGTATCGGCATTCAGAAGGTTGGTCTCTATATGAATGAGGGTGTAGCGCAAAAAGGGCCACGACTGGGCATAGTTGCGTAAGGCTTCATACTCCTGGGGATGATCTTTTTGCAGGGTGTTGAGGGCGTGCCCTACGCCATACCAGGCGGTGAGGTTGAAGCGCGACTGGTTCCAGCTGAATACCCAGGGAATGGCCCGTAAATCGTTGAGGGTCCGCTTGCCGGTTCGTCGCGACGGTCTGGAACCAATTTTGCTTTGCTCGAGCACGTCGATGGGGGTACATTCGCTGTAAAAACGAATGAAATCGGGGTGCTGTATCAATTCCTGGTAATGTTTCAGCGAAAGTTGATTGAGTAAATCCAGTGCATCCACCGGATACTGACGCGGCTCCACCGGATATTTGTAAAAGCCGGTCTGCAAGGAGGCCCCGGCCAGCAACATTTCGAGGTTGTAGGTGGCATTTACCAGGTTGGCAAATTGCTGGGCTATGGTTTCGCCCTGAACGGTCAGTTTAATTTCGCCGGAAAATGAACCCAGGGGCATGCTGTCCAAAAAGCGGTGGTACTTACCGCCTCCGCGACTGATGGTTCCGCCTATTCCGTGGAAAAAGCGCAACTTAATGCCGTGGCGATTGGCGACTTCGGTGAGGGCGCGCTCTGCCTTATAAATGTTCCAGCGACTGGCTACAATGCCACCATCCTTGTTGCTGTCGCTGTAACCCAACATTACTTCCTGTACGGTGCCGTTGTCTTGTTTCACCAGATGCACCGAGGGGTGCGACAGGTAACGCTCCATGATTTCAGGTGAAGCATGCAAGTCGTCGATGGTCTCAAACAAGGGCACAATCTGCAATCCTGCGTCTTGGAGACCAACCTCGCGCAAAAACAGCTGAACCACCAACAAATCGCTTACCCCACGGGTCATGCTCACAATCAGGGCGCCCAGGCCCTCGGTGCCGTATTTTTTAATGTGATCACGCAATTCGAGATAGCAAGCCAGCACCTGGTCGGCTTCGGGACCAACCGAAACGCCAGAAATTACAAAGGGGCGGCGACTTTCCAGTTCCTGACTCAGAAAAGCAATGCGCTTTTCTTCGTCCCACTTCGAAAAATCGGTATCTCCGGCCGAAGCAAAAGCGAGCATCTGCTCTATGGCTTTATCGTGAAAGTCACTGTTTTGGCGGATGTCCAGCTTGGCCAAATGAAAGCCAAAGGCCTTCACCTGGCGCTCTACGGGAAACAGGAAACCATCCACAATACGATCGGCGCCTATTTTTAAAAGGGTTTTTCGCAAAAACAACAGATCGGCTGCCAACTCCTCAGAGTTGGCGTACAGCGAACCCTTGCCCCGCTCTCTTTCCTTCCGGGTATTGCTTAATTTTACCAGACATAAATTGAGGTACTGCCGCCAGGGCTCGTGCAAGTTGCGCTCCAGGGCCTTTTTCCCCTGCTTTCCCAACTGAGCGGCCATTTGCTGAATGCGCTTCATCAGCTCGGCCGGCACATCGTTGCGCCCTTCCGAAAAGCTCATCTGCGTAACCAGATTGGTCAGTTGACCCTCCAGTAAGTCCAGGGCCCCCATGCGCAACTCCATCAGGGTTTGCCGCGTTACATCTGCCGTAACATAAGGGTGCCCGTCCCGGTCGCCCCCTACCCAGCTCCCGAAAGTCACCTTCGGGTAGTTATTGGGATCACGCAAAACCTGGCGATCAAAGCCATGCGCCCGCCAGGCAAAACGCAGGCGCTCGTCGCTCAACTTCAGTGCCTCAGGAAACACCTTCTTAAAATAGTGCATCACACTGCTGCGCTCCGAAGCCACATCGGGCTTCTCCAGATAAACCTCTCCCGTGCGCCACCAACGCTCCAGCAAAGCACGTATCTGCTCATTGATCACTTTTCGTTCGGTCTCCGACCAAACAGCATTCTCCTTTTTTACCAACAAAAGATAGAGCTCGCGGTGCAATTCCAAAATCGTAATCCGCTTAGCCTCAGTGGGATGTGCAGTTAGCACGGGATTGATATGAATATCAGGCAAGATGCTTGCAATCTGCTCCTGGGTAAGTCCCCGCTTCTCCCACTTTTTAAAAGTCTCGGCCCAGGAACCGCGAATTTTAGCGGCGCCCAAACGGTTCTCCACTTTTCGGCGAAACTGCACGGCAGCATTCTCCTCCACCAAATTCATCAGCTGAAACAGCACACTTAAGGCCTGCACCAGCTTATCCTCCGAAATCTTGCTCTTAGATATTACTTCCTCATCGTCGTTGATGGCCGACAAAACCCTGGCCACGGAGTCCTCCTTCAAGTCCTTCAGCATCTCTCTGAAATACTGACTCAAAGACCCCAGATCCTTTCCAATTTTCTGTAAGCCCTCCGACTCCACTTGCTGCTTCAACGCAGCCATATCCTGCAGGTCATTACCCTTTTTCATAAAATAAGCATTAGGTTCAATTCTCAAACAAGCCAACCCCTCCGCCGGTTCAAACACTCCACAAAGATACAAGATTTTCTTTCTGCCCGCAGCGCCGCGTGGACTTCAGTCCACTTACAAAAACAGGCGCATAGCGCCTGACAACTTCTTCCCAATCATAACCCAGGACTTCAGTCCTGGGGCCAGCGCCGGCCCCTCCCAGCCCGGCCAAACCCGTGGATATCCCCCACCCAAAAAGGCGGCTATGCCGCCGCGTGGACTTCAGTCCACTTACAAAAACAGGCGCAAAACGCCTGACAACTTCTTCCCAATCATAACCCAGGGTTTCAACCCTGGGCTTATTATGCAGAAGTGGGCCCCAAAAAAAGGCCCCACTTCTACATAATAAGAAAGGGACCCGCTACCGAAGCAACGTGATCCCTTTCTAACCTTAACCCTAACCCGATACAAACATACAACATCTGCTGTTACCCACCAAACGTTTTAAATGTTTTTCATACTTAATAAGAGACCTTAACGCAATTGACCCCGCAGCCAATCAAGGATGCGTTGCCTGGTGACCGTCGAAATCCAGTGCTCATTGACCGGCGTAATCAAGGCTTCTTTTGGGGCAGTCAGCACATTATAAGTGATGTAGCTGGTGGTGGGGGGACAAACATCATCGTTGTAGCCCCAGGTCATAAAGACGGGCACTTCTATAAAGCGGGCAAAATTCACCACATCGTAATAAGCCATCGTTTCCAACTTTTCTGGCGTATCCATCCCCTCAAAACGGGTAAAAAAGTGTGGATACCCGCCGGCTCTCCCCGCCTTATAACCGGCCATATCGGCCAAAGCAGGATGGTTGGCCGCGCAAGCAGTAATTCGCTTATCCAGCGCCGTCAGCACCAAGGCCAGGGCGCCACCCTGACTGCCTCCCTGTGCCAGCAGGTTTTTTCCGTCCCAGTTGGGTAAGGTGGTTAGGAAATCGACCGCACCCATCAAACCCAGATACACCTTTTTCATATAGTAATTATCGCGGTCGTCGAGCCCATTCACCAGATAGCTGTTGCCTCCCCGTGCAAAGGCGCGACTCACCTCCTCATAGGCGGCTCGGTCCATATCGGGACGAATGCCGTGAATCTCCATATCGAACCGAATGAAGCCCTGTTCGGCATAGAAAATATCCTTGAGGGGATCCATCGGTTTTACGCCGGCGCCCGGTGGTGCTATCACCACCGGGTACTTCCCTTCCGCCTTGGGCATCGTCAAATAGCCATACATAAATTGTCCCTTTTCAAACACCTGCAGTTTCACCAAATAACAATCCACCAGCTCGTTCGAGTAAGCAGGTACGTATTCTTTTTCAACTTTGGGGGGACAGGCAGCAGCTTTTTCCTTGGCGGCATCCCAAAAAGCAGTGAAATCATCGGGCAGTTGTGTATAGGGCTGTAACAAATGCGGATCAAAACCCACCTTCACATGGTGACGAAAGCGTTCTCCATCGAGTTCAACCCACAGGCGACAATCCAAAAAGCCCGGCTCATCAAGGGTTCCCAACTCCAACACAGCCCTGCCCTCTTTCAACTCCAGCACCCCCTTTTCACGCGCCGGAAACAACTCGGGTCCCACCTCATAATGCACCTTTGCGCCCTCCTTCAGCATCCCATAGTAATAAAGCGCAACATCCACACGCGCCACTTCTCCACAGGCATACCGCCAATCGTTGTGATCGGGGGTGGTTACCCAAAGCACATCACTGCGGTGCGGATAGTTTTGAGCGACACTCGTCCCGCTCACCAAAATCAAAAGGACCAGCATCCTTACAAATAATCTTTTCGAAAATGATACGTCCTGCTTTCTCATAACCATATAATAAAACCCATTTGTTTCAGTATGTACAACCAAAACTATAAAAAAGCCATTTGAAAAAAATACTTACTTTTGACAACAACCAGAATACAACACTAAAATGACCAAAAACACCAACAAAAACGCCTTTAACCCCATTCCCAGTCCCCAACAAAACCAAACGGCCCGCTATGCCAAGGCCCTGAGTCACCCCATTCGACTCTACATCCTCTCCCTCCTATCTAGCCAGAGCTGTTGCTACAGTGGCGATTTGTCGCAGGACCTGCCCATAGCCAAGTCCACCCTGTCGCAGCACCTTAAAGAACTCAAGGAGAGCGGACTCATTCAGGGAGAAACCGAAGCACCCCGCATCAAATACTGCATCAACAAAAAAAACTGGGAAGAAGCCAAAAATCTTTTCAAAGATTTTTGGAGCCTCTAAAAAATTTTTACTTTTGTTCGTAGTTTTACGAACAGCGAACAGTGAGCGGACAAACAGACACATTTAATAATACAATTATGGACATTAAAGTATTGGGCCCCGGCTGCCCCAAGTGCAAAACCTTAGAAAAGATAACCCGCGATGCGGTAGAAGAACTGAACCTGGATGCCCAGATCAGCAAGGTCGAAGACATTATGGAAATCATGCAGTACAATGTGATGAAAACGCCTGCCCTGGTGGTCAACGGAGAAGTTGTGCACAAGGGTGGACTCCCAGGCTATGAAGCACTGAAGGACCTGCTGCGTAAAGCTCAGGCCCAGGCCTGAGCAGACCGATAGGACCGAAGGCCCAACCAACAAAGAAGCAGCTCATCTGTAGGTACAGGCCTTTTCATACAAAACCATCTGCTGCACAAATCTGCCACAATAATCTAAAACCATGAAAAAGAAAATCACCCTCCTTTCCGGCTTCCTGTTTATGGCCCTTATAGCCATCACCGCCCAGTGTTGCAACACGGCAGCACCCAAAGCCAATGAAGCCAGCGAAGCGGGCATGCAAGTCGCTGCCAACGAAGAAAGCGCCATTGAAGTGTACTACTTTCATGCCACCCGACGCTGCGCCACCTGCAACGCTGTTGAGGAGGTCACCAAGGCAGCCCTCGCAGAAAAATACGGCGATACAATCAGGTTCTTTTCCATCAATCGTGAAGAAGAAAAAGACCATCCTTTGATCAAACAGCACCAAATCAACGGTCAAACCCTATTGATTATTAAGAACGATAAGGTAGAAAACCTGACCAACTATGCCTTTATGAATGCCCGCACGCATCCCGACCGACTGAAGGACAAGCTTATCGAGACCATCGCAGCGCTTTAAGCACCGCTCAAAAGCCACTAGCATGGAGTTTTTACAGAATCTGCTGGAGCAGACCGAACTGCCCATTTTAACAGCGTTTTTACTGGGACTGATGACCGCCATCAGTCCCTGCCCTATGGCCACCAACATCACGGCCATCGGCTTTATCGGTAAGGACATGAAAAGCAGCAAACAGGTGTTTGTAAACGGACTCCTTTACACGCTCGGGCGCAGCATTTCCTATACCGCCATTGGTCTGCTCTTCTTTTTTAGTGCCAGTCGCTTCGAATTTGCCGGCTTCATTCAGGAGTGGGGCGAAAAGGTCATTGGCCCCATTCTTATTGTCATCGGACTGTTTATGCTGGGCGTAATCAAGCTCAACATTCCGGGACTCGACGGGCTCAATAAAAACATGGAAGAGCGGGCCCAAAAGGGTTTTTGGGGCGTTTTGTTGCTGGGCATTGTTTTTGCCTTAGCCTTTTGCCCCTACAGCGGGGTCCTTTACTTCGGCATGCTTATTCCCATGACCGTGAGCAGCGTAAGTGGCCTATATCTGCCCATTGTGTTCGCTCTGGGCACCGGCATCCCGGTCATTGTATTTGCCTGGCTCATTGCCTTCTCCGTTTCATCCATCGGCAACACCTACAATAAAATCCGAAGCTTCGAAAAGTGGTTCCGGCGCATAGTAGCCATCCTCTTCATTGGGGTGGGCCTCTATTACACCATCCTTTTACTGCTCTGACAAACAAATTGTACTATAAAAACTAAATAGCGCTATAAAATCCAAAACAGCGCCATTCGTAAAAAGTAAGCAAACAACAACACCTACAATGGAAATCAAAAATGAATTCAAAATATTGGCTTGGATCATCGCCATTTTCCTCTTTGCCTTTTTTCTGCCCCTGGACAGTGCCCGTTTTCAGGAAGCGGTAACGGCTACCCTCGACTTGAGTAAATGGTATGCCCGCGAGCATGTGATCCTTTGCCTGCTGCCCGCCTTCTTCATAGCCGGCGTCATCGCCGTCTTTGTCAGCCAGGGCGCCGTTATGAAATATTTTGGCGCCAAAGCCAAAAAATGGCTCGCCTATACCGTCGCTGCCGTATCGGGCACCATCCTGGCCGTATGCAGCTGCACCATTCTGCCCCTGTTCTCCAGCATTCACAAACGCGGAGCCGGTCTGGGACCCGCCATCGCCTTTTTGTACAGCGGACCCGCCATCAACATCCTGGCCATCATCCTTACCGCCCGCATCTTAGGTATAGAGATGGGCATTGCCCGCGTCGTTGGTGCCGTCGTATTTTCCATCGTCATTGGCTCCGTGATGTCGCTCATTTACCGCAAAGAAGAACGTGCCAAACGCGAAGCCCAATTGAACTTTCCGGATGTGCCCGAGGAGAGGCCAATATGGCAGACCGCCTTCCACTTTTTTACCCTCGTCCTTATTTTGGTATTCGCCAATTGGGGCCAACCCGGCGAAGGAGTTACCAGTGGAGGTTTTTATTGGCTGTGGGCCAATAAATGGACCATCACCAGCTTCTTTGCCCTGCTGCTCGTATTCTCCCTTATTTACATTCTGAAACTCAAGTGGCAGCATGTGTTGCTGGGCGTTGCGGCTACCGCCGCTGCGGCCTTCCTCAGCACCTCTCCCCTGGTGCCCATGGTAGTAGGTATTGCCGCCCTCAGTATGGTAACGCTGGTCGACAAGCAGAACCCTGAGAACCGCGAATGGACCCTGTCGGCCTGGGACTTCACCAAGCAAATCATGCCCCTGTTGGCCATTGGGGTTGTCGCGGCAGGCTTTCTCTTAGGCTCTACCCACGACGACACCGCCCTGGCCGGCATCATTCCCAACGAATGGGTGGCCAGTCTGGTCGGCGGCAATTCGTGGACATCTAACCTCTTTGCCTCCGTTTTAGGGGCCTTTATGTACTTCGCCACCCTCACCGAAGTGCCCATCTTGCAAGGACTGCTGGCTGCCGGAATGGGCAAGGGTCCCGCCTTGGCCCTCCTGCTGGCCGGTCCCTCCCTCTCCCTGCCCAACATGCTGGTCATTAGAGGCGTAATCGGCACCCAAAAAACCCTGGTATATGTTGGCCTGGTAGTAGTTATGGCCACGCTTTCGGGTTTACTGTTCGGAACGTTCTATTAAAGAAATGCTTGGGATAAAAGCAGTCGCTCCTTTTTTGAGCTACTGTTTCAGAACCAGATTCAATGCAAATAAAACAATTAGAACACAAATAAATTTCAAAACCTCAGTTTATGAAAATTCTTATTCTTTGCACCGGAAACAGCTGTCGCAGCCAAATGGCCCACGGCTTTATGCAGTCTTTCAACAAAAACCTGACCGTTGCCTCAGCCGGCACCGAAGCCAGCGGCAAACTCAACGCCAAAGCCGTTAAGGCCATGGCAGAAATCGGAATCGACATCAGCGGGCATACCTCCGATTCGGTTTCCAAATACCTCAATGACGAGTGGGATTACGTAATCACCGTATGTGGAGGCGCCAACGAGGCCTGTCCCACCTTTTTGGGCAAAGTCAAAACCCGCCTGCACATGGGCTTCGACGACCCTTCTCACGCCACCGGTACCGAAGCATTCATCTGGAGCGAATTCATCCGCGTGCGCGACGAGATCAATGCCACCTTCTACAAATTCTACAAAGAAGAAATTGAACCCCAGCTTTAACCAAAAACAGCATAAGATGACAACAGAAAAACGACAAATCGGATTCTTCGAGAAATACCTCACCATTTGGGTCGCCCTCGGCATCCTCGGCGGCATAGCCATCGGTCACCTGGCCGGCGATTCCATGGCCTTTATCAGTAATCTGGAAATTGCCAGGGTAAACATACCGGTAGCCGTACTCATCTGGCTCATGATTTACCCCATGATGCTCCAGATTGATTTTTCAAGTATCAAGAAGATTGGGAAACGTCCCAAAGGTGTTGTCCTCACCCTCGTGGTCAACTGGCTCATCAAACCCTTCACCATGGCCTTCTTCGCCTGGCTCTTCTTTTCCAAACTCTACCAGGCATGGATCACCCCCGAGATGGCCGGTGAGTACATCGCCGGCGCCATAATTCTCGGTGCCGCCCCCTGTACCGCTATGGTTTTTGTGTGGTCCTACCTTACCAACGGCGACCCCAACTACACCCTGGTGCAGGTCTCCATCAACGACCTCATCATTCTGGTTGCCTTTGTGCCCATTGTTGGCCTGCTGCTCGGTATCACCAACGTCACCATTCCTTACGACACCCTCATTGCCAGTGTGCTCATATTTGTTGTAGTACCTCTTGTCGCAGGCGTGCTCACCCAAAAATTACTGGTAAAAAGTCGCGGAGAAGCTTGGTTCAAAAATCAGTTCCTGCCCAAATTAAAACCTGTAAGCATCGTAGCGCTGCTGGCCACTCTGGTGCTTCTTTTCGCCTTTCAGGGAACCAACATCATCAGCAATCCCTTCATCATTTTGCTGACCGCCATCCCGCTGATCATCCAGACCTATTTCATCTTTTTCCTTACCTGGTTTGCCGGTAAAAAACTCAAATTGCCCCATCCGGTATGCTCCCCCGCTGCTATGATAGGCGCCAGTAACTTTTTTGAGCTCGCTGTGGCCGTAGCCATCGCCCTCTTCGGCCTCCAATCCCCCGCCGCCCTCGTCACCGTAGTCGGCGTCCTTGTCGAAGTCCCCATTATGCTCTCCCTCGTTGCCCTCGCCAACAAGTGGAAGTACTAAGGACCTCCCATCCGTTCACACAGCCTGGGGGCACGGGTGCCCACAGGCCGTGGACTTCAGTCCTGGGACCAGCATGGGGGCCCTCCAGCCTGGCCAAAGGCGGCACAGCCGCCGCGTGGACTTCAGTCCACTTTCCAGAACAAGCGCAAAGCGCTTGACCTATTTCTCCCAATCATAACCCAGGGTTTCAACCCTGGGAGGCCCTGTGCGTCGGAGGACTTCAGTCCTGGGAGGCCCTATGCATCGCAGAAACTCAGTCCTGGCCCTGTGTGTCGCAGAGACTCAGTCCTGGACCCTGCTCCTGCCCACCCCTGGCACCTGCCCCCCTCCCCAACCTCCAAAAATCTCCTTAACTTTAGCCCTCAAAGCCATCACCTATGTCCAGAACCGAACTCCAGCATCTGCTCCTCCATGCCTCCAAGAAGGACACCACAGCCTATATGCAAGCCCATCCTCACCATTTCCAAGACGCCTTGGAAATGGCTTTAAGCGATCGTCAGCCCCTGGCCTGGCGAGCCGCTTCCCTGGTGAAAGATTGCATGAAACCCAACGACCCAAGGGTCAGTCAGCATCTGAATCGCATCGTCAAGCTCCTCCCAACCAAGAGTGACTCTCAGCTGCGCGAACTCTTGCTCATCCTACAAAAAATGCGTATTACTGAAGAGCTCGAGGGCCCACTCTTCGACCTTTGCCTACAGGCATGGCAAGCCGTCGACAAGCGACCTTCCATCCGCTACACCGCCCTTAAAACCATCCTTACACTGGTAAGGAAATACCCCGAACTCAGCAGCGAAATCAGCTTCCTTACCGAAGACCATTACCTCGAGACCCTGTCGCCCGCCATCCGACGCGGCGTCCAAAAATCAGTTGCCCAACTGGACCGTCCCCCAAACACCTGACCACCCCCTCCATCACCAAGGCGGCACAGCCGCCGCGTGGACTTCAGTCCACTTACAAAAACAGGCGCAAAGCGCCTGACCTATTTCTCCCAATCATAACCCAGGACTTCAGTCCTGGGCCTTTTATGGGGCCTAAGCCCCATAAAAAAAGCCCCCAGTAATACTGAGAGCTTCTTGAAAATGTCGGGGTGACTGGATTCGAACCAGCGACCCCTACGTCCCGAACGTAGTGCGCTACCGGACTGCGCTACACCCCGATTTTCAATGCTGCAAATTTATAAAAATATATCAACCATCAAACAAAAAACGTCGATTATATCTCACCTGAAGAGCGGCCACCTTGCCCCCTCTTCAACTCGATCAGATTAGAGGTCTGTATATTACAAGGACGGGAATGCAACTAAAAAAAAACGATCAGACTAACGCTTATCGATTTTATCCAAACCTGTTGATTTTCCAATGATTACACTTATCGCTGCATCGCCCGTTACATTAACCATGGTACGTACCATATCCAAAATCCGATCTACCGGCAGAATAATAGCCACCCAGGCAGGATTCAGTCCCACCGAACTCAACACCACCATCAGCATAACTATGCCTGCACCCGGAATCGCAGCCGACCCAATGCTGGCCAAGGTTGTAGTAAGCACCACCGTCAACTGTTGACCCAAGGTCAGTTCCACCCAATGCATCTGGGCAAGAAAAACCACGGCTATGGCCTGATAGAGACTGGTACCATCCATATTTAAGGTGGCCCCAATGGGCAATACGAAACTCGACACCTTGGGATCTACCTTCAAATTCTCCTCCACACACTCAATGGTTACAGGCAAAGTCGCAGCACTGCTGCTGGTCGAAAAAGCCAACATTTGCGCTGGACTGATTCCCCGTAAAAAGTCCATAAACGAAAAACGTTTGATGAACACACTCATAAATGCCGGATACAAAACAAAGGCAATAAACAGCAAGCCAGCCAGAACAGCCACCGAATACCAGGTCAGGCCAACAAAAAGCTCAAGCACTCTGGCAGGATTGTCTCCGGCCATTTCCCCCACCATGCCGGCCATCAGCGCAAAGACAAAGAAAGGCGCACCCTTCATCACCAAATCCACCATCTTAATAAAAGCCTCTGAAACAGCATCCATAAAACCAGTCAGGTAAACAGCTTTCTCTTTAGGCAGAAACAACACGGCAATGCCAAATAAGATGGCGAAAAAGATGACCTGCAACATATTGCGGTTATCGCTCAGCGACAAAAAGATGTTTTCCGGAACCATGTCTTCCAAAAAGGTAAGCGGTCCGCTTTCCCCTGCTTTTTGTGCAACGGCCAAACGATCGCGCACCTGACCAATGTTCTCGTAGCCGGTGCGACTGGCTACCTCTGCCAGTGTTTTTTCGTAGGCCTCATTCTGCATCAGCCAACGGCCATCGTGCGGCACCATACCCTCTTGCTGCAGCCACAACTCGTAGCTCAAACGATTTTCCAGTCGCGAAGTCTCATCAAAGCGCTTTCCGGGCTGCACTGTATTCACAATCAACAAGCCCAGACCAATAGCCATAAAAGTAGTCAACACATACAAACCTATGGTTCGCAAACCCAAACGCCCCAGGTTACGCGGATGCCCCAGCTGTACAATACCGCCAATTATGGAGAAAAAAACCAACGGAACGGCAATCAGCTTAAGCAAATTCAGAAAAATACGACCAAAGGGAGCAATCCATTGGGCAGTAAAGTCGGACCACCCCAGCCAGCCCCCAAGCAAGGCCCAAACAATGCCGGCCAGTAAGCCAACAATAATTTGAACATACAAAGGCACTTGTTTTAATCTGAAACCAAAAACCATCCGCTGCAATTCGTTAACGATAAGTCTTGTTCATTAAAAACGCATCGGCCAAAACCATGGCCGCCATCGCCTCCACAATGGGAACGGCACGCGGGACCACACAAGGATCGTGACGTCCTTTGGCCTTCATAACAATCTCCTGGCCCGACTTATCTACAGTGTTTTGATCTTTAAGAATAGTCGCTACCGGCTTAAAGGCCACCTTAAAATAAACATCCTCGCCATTGCTGATGCCGCCCTGTATCCCGCCGGAGCGATTGGTACGCGAACGCACCTTATCCCCTTCCATATAAAACTCGTCGTTGTGCTCCGAGCCCAACATCTCCACGGCTGAAAAACCCGATCCGTATTCAAAGCCTTTCACGGCATTGATGCTCAGCATGGCCTGGGCAAGACGGGCATGCAGTTTATCAAAAACCGGATCGCCCAAACCCACCGGCATACCGGAAAGCACACAGGAAACCACGCCTCCTACCGAGTCGTGGTCGCGTCGGATCCCATCAATGTAGGTAATCATTTCTTCGGCCAATTGAGGGTCGGGACAACGAACAATATTCTTTTCCGCCTCTGTCAGGTCCAGCTCCCGGTAATCTTTGGTCATGCGCAACTTGCCCACTTGCGACACGTAGCCGTTCACCTGAACACCCTCCTCGCGCAACATCAGCTTAGCCACAGCACCTGCCACCACACGCGCAATGGTCTCCCTTGCCGAAGATCGGCCGCCTCCACGGTGGTCGCGAATACCGTATTTCGATTCATAGGTATAATCGGCATGCGAAGGCCTGAAAACATCTTTCAAATTGTTGTAATCGCCCGATCGCTGGTCCTTGTTCCAAATTACAAAAGCCAACGGCGTACCGGTGGCTTTCCCATCCATTACTCCGGAGATAAATTCTACCCCATCCTGCTCATCGCGCGGCGTAGTAATGGCCGACTGCCCCGGACGTCTGCGATTCAATTCCTGCTGAATAAAATCCATATCCAACACCAGACCCGGTTTAACGCCTTCAATAATACCGCCAACACCGCGGCCGTGCGACTCCCCAAACGAAGTCAGTTTATAAAGTGTACCAAATGAATTCCCAGCCATATTTGTTATTCTTATTAAGATTTGGAAAGAATACAAAAATACACCATCCGTTCCACACTACAAAAGTCCGCCAACAAAAACAGGCGCTCCCGCGCCTGACCATCCTTCCTCCCAATCATAAGGCGGCTATGCCGCCGCGTGGACTTCAGTCCACTTTCAAAAACAGGCGCAAAGCGCCTGACCACTTACTCCCAATCATAACCCAGGGTTTCAACCCTGGGAGGCCCTGTGCGTCGGAGGACTTCAGTCCTGGGACTGGGACCTGCACCCTATACCCTGCACCAGCGCCTCTCACCCTGCTGCCTGGCCACCCATGACGCCCGACCTGTAGGCCCCCCGGGGACGCTGTCGCCCCCGGGACCCACAAAATCTTATACACTAGCAGCTGCAGCCTGAACCGCAACTTCCACCTTCGCAACCGTGACCGGCAGCCTCCATCAGTTCCTCTTCGGTAGCCTCACGAACCGCCAAAACAGAACCGGAGAAATGCAAATCATCACCAGCCAAAGGATGGTTAAAGTCCATTTTCACCTGCTCATCAGATACTTCCAAAACGATACCATTCAAGCGATTGCCCTGAGCGTCCTGCATAGGAATAGCATTACCCACAGTCAACATCTCCTCATCGATGGCACCATTCACCTCAAAAATATTTTTAGGCAATTCCACTACTGCGTCGGGATTCACCTGACCGTATGCTTCATCAGCCTTCAACTCAAAACTAAACGCCTCACCAGCCTTCATGCCTTCAAGTTTGTTCTCAAACATCTGAATCATACGACCGGCACCAAACAAAAACTCCAGTGGGCTATCTTTTGTAGTCTCTTCAACCATCTCACCTTCAGCGCCATTCAAACGCAGTTGATAAGTCAATGATACAAATTTGTTTCTTCCAATTTCCATGGTATCTCCTTTAAAAAATTACTTAGCGTCCACAAACCCAAGAGCATCCATCCCGACTCACAAAAGCCCAATTTCAAATCCCGTTTGTCGACAAAATTAAAGTTGCAAAGAAACAGATAATTTGACGCTTATCAAAAAGTCGCGCGCAAAAAAGTACACTTCCATCCGATTACCCAAGCCCACCAACGAAAACAGACGCTCCCGCGCCTGACCACTTTCTTCATATCATAACCCAAGAGACAGACACTACATCTACCTGGTGACCTCACACCCGCACAGCCGCAGGGGCACGGGTGCCACAAGGCCGCGGACTTCACTCCGCTTTCCAGAACAGGCGCTCCGCGCCTGACCACTTCCTCCCAATCATAACCCAGGGGACAGGCACTCCATCTACCTAGTGACCTCACACCCGCACACCCGCACAGCCGCAGGGGCACAGGTGCCACCAGGCGTGGACTTCAGTCCACTTTCAAGAACAGGCGCTCCGCGCCTGACCTTATTATCCCAATCATAACCCAGGGTTTCAACCCTGGGAGGCCCTGTGCGTCGGAGGACTTCAGTCCTGGGAGACCCCTGGGAGGCCCTGTGCGTCGGAGGACTTCAGTCCCGGCAGCCCCCTGGGAGACCTCTGGGAGGCCCTGTGCGTCGGAGGACTTCAGTCCTGAGAGACCTCTGAGAGACCCCTGGGAGGCCCTGTGCGTCGGAGGACTTCAGTCCTGAGAGACCTCTGGGAGGCCCTGCACCGACAGCCGGACCGCCCCCCTACAGGCCCAGCCCCAAAGGGCCTGGGCCTACTACCACCAGCTACTTCTTCCTAAACAAAGACACGATCCACAACAAAATGACCGCACCCACAGTAGCAGAAATCAATTGCCAAAGTAAGGTAGCTCCACCAACTCCCAACATACTGAACACCCATCCGCCCAACAAGCCACCAACCAAACCTATAATCAAATTCAGCAACAAACCTTGTCCGCTGCCTTTCATAATAAGACTACCCAGATAACCGGCAGCCAAACCAATCAAAAGTGACCAAAGAAGTCCCATGACTCAAAAATTTTAAGTTATACAATAACGCTTTCTAAATTTACCACTATTTTTGACAAGACAAACAAAACCGGGATGAAAACCCCAGTGCCCTATAAGTCCTCCCGGATCCGTTTATTAATTATGTTCCTGTAGATACGAAACCCGGTGGCATACTGGTTCATAAGGAGCCAGTAACAAAGCTGATACAGATTTACGCCATGGTTTCATCAGGCCCTAAACAGCCTTAAATAAAAATGAAAAATAAAGTAGTGATCATTACAGGCGCTTCCTCAGGCATTGGACTGGCAACAGCCAGAGAATTTGCCCGAAGAGGAGCTGCTGTATCTTTAGGTGCCAGGTCGGCCGACAAGCTGGAGGCCATCAAAGCAGAACTTCTGGAACAAGGGCATCAGGTTTCAGTAACACCTACCGATGTCAGCAATGAACAGGATTGCCAGCGACTGATCGAAGACACCATTCAAGCCTTTGGCAAAATAGATATTCTGATCAATAACGCAGGACTATCGATGCGTGCCCTTTTTAAAGATCTTGATTTGGAGGTGATGCGGCGCCTCATGAACACCAACTTCTGGGGCACGGTCTATTGCACCAAATACGCGCTTCCCTACCTGCTTGAGCAAAAAGGCTCAGTCGTCGGCATCTCCTCCGTAGCGGGCTACATCGGTCTGCCAGGCCGTGCCGGCTATTCCGCCTCCAAATTTGCTATGCACGGCTTTTTGGAAACACTGCGCACCGAAAATCTCAGGACCGGGCTACACGTTCTCATCGCAGCCCCGGGTTTTACAGCTTCCAACGTACGCAAATCGGCCTTAACGGCCGATGGTCATGCCCAAGGAGAAACCCCACGGAGCGAAGAGAAAATGATGTCGGCCGACGAGGTGGCTGTGCATCTTTATCGCGCCATAAAGCACCGAAAACGCACACTCATCCTCACCTTCATCGAAGGCAAATTTTCGGTCTGGCTCCGTAAATGGTGGCCCTCACTGGTCGATGATCTCACTTACAGAATCATGGCGCGCGAGCCGGACAGTCCCTTTAAATAAAACCAATTATGCTTTACAACAAAACCCAGATAAAAGTACGCTACGGCGAAACCGACCAAATGGGCATTGTCAACAACGCCGTTTACCCCAGCTGGTTCGAGATTGGTAGAACCGAGCTCTTCGACGAGCTAAAACTGCCATATTCGGAAATGGAGAAACAAGGTATTATGTTGCCCCTTTCCGAACTCCACATCAAATACCATTCACCCGCCTATTACGGCGACACGGTAAGTATTGAAACCTCTGTGAAAGAGATGCCGGGTGTACGCATCACTTTTGATTACCGGGTAACGCACAACGAGCGACTGATTGTTAGCGGCCAAACCGTTCAGGCCTTTATCAGTGCTGAGACCCGACGCCCCATCCGCATCCCGGATCACCTCCGTCACGCCCTCAGTCCCCACTTCCAGTAGACCTGGTCCCAATCAGAGGCGGCACAGCCGCCGTGCGGACTTCAGTCCTGGGACCTGGCCAGCCAAAAAAGGGGGCCTAAGCCCCCTTTTCCCCTTCACCCTTCTCTCTATACTCTTTACTCTGCTGGCCGGAAGCTGATCGCATAACCACCACCCGGAGCACATTGTATTTTCAACTTCGTCTTACTGCTGACCTTTTTCTTCTCAATTTTATAGGCCTGAGCATTGTTCTTGTAATGCGCATCCTTGGCATCCTTATATATAATGGCCTCATACTTTCGGTTCGCATCCAGAAAATCCAGACTAATTTCAGAAGTATGGCCATTTTCATCCACCGTACAGCCTACAAACCATTCGTCACGGCCCTTGGCTTTACGCGCATAGGTCACATAATCACCCGGTTCGGCCTCCAGTACACGACTGTCGTCCCAGTCCACCGCCACATCTTTAATAAACTGGAAAGCATCCATAAAACGCAGGTAGTTCTCGGGCAAGTCTGCCGCCATCTGCAGGGGACTGTACATGGTAACATACAATGCCAGCTGACGGGCAATGGTGGTATTTACCCACGAGTGATTATCGGGATTCAACTTTTTAATGTCCTGCTCAAAAATACCCGGCGTGTAGTCCATGGGACCCCCAATCTGACGGGTAAAGGGCAAAATGGTGGTATGATCGGGTTTGCTGCCGCCAAAAGCCTCGTACTCGGTACCGCGGGCCGACTCGTTGGCCAGCAGGTTGGGGTAAGTGCGCGACAGGCCGGTGGGACGCACAGCTTCATGTGCGTTCACCATAATTTTGTATTCGGCAGCCTTTTCCAGAGCATAGATGTAGTGGTTCACCATCCACTGACCGTAATGATGTTCACCACGGGGAATGATGTCGCCCACATAGCCACTCTTTACCGAATTGTATCCATGGTCCACCATAAACTGGTAGGCCGCATCCATATGTCGCTCATAATTGCGTACCGAGCTTGAAGTCTCGTGGTGCATCATCAAGCGCACCCCTTTTTCGGCCGCATAGGCGTTCAACATTTCCACATCAAAATCGGGATAGGGCGTTACAAAGTCGAACACATAGTCCTTCGACTTGCCAAACCAATCCTCCCAGCCCACATTCCAGCCTTCTACCAATACCGCATCAAAACCATGCTCGGCAGCAAAATCGATGTGCATCTTAACGTGTTCGTTGTTGGCCCCATGCTTACCGTTGGGTTCCACCTTCGAATAGTCGGTCACCCCCAGCTTTACCGCAGGCAAATCGCTATAGGCCCAGCTGCTTTTACCGGTAATCATCTCCCACCATACGCCAATGTACTTAATGGGCTTAATCCACGAAGTATCTTCAAAACGGGTAGGCTCATTCAAGTTCAGCGTTATTTTACTCTCCAAAATGGTGGCTGCCTTGTCGCCCACAATTACCGTACGCCAGGGCGAGTTAAAAGGGGCCTGAATGTAACCCTTATTGCCTTGTGCATCGGGTGTTAGGTGCGACTCAAAAACAAGACTGCGGTCGTCCAGCTCAAGGTGCATGGCGCTGTACTCCACCAAAGCCGCCTCGTGCAGATTAATGTACAAACCATCATCGGTCTTCAGCATCAAAGCCGTCTGCACGCCCGTCTCCGAAAAGGGGGTCTGTGAAGCATTCGGGGTTACCGCCTGCTTCATCAACCCCCTGATCTCTGTCAGGCGTGACGTAGTGTAGTCGTATTCTTGTGTATCGTAATCACCGGCTATCCAATAAGCGGTATGATCACCCGTCATCGCAAACTGCGTACGCTCCTCGGCAATTACAAAATAAACCAGCTCGTCCTGCTCCGGAAACTCATATCTGAAGCCCAAGCCATCATCAAAAACCCTGAAACGGATCACCATATCCCTTTCGGTGCTGGTCTGACTCAGCGTAACGGCCATCTCGTTGTAATGGTTGCGAATGGTCTTCCACTCGCCCCAAACCGGCTCCCAGGTCTCGTCAAAAGTACTGCGTTGTACATCACTCAAAACGAAACCCGTCAACAAATCGTCCACGTCCTTTAACTCCAAACCCAGACGACTGTCCCTAATCACCGGCTTGCCCTTGTAGTCCAATCGGTAAACCGGCGACCCGTTGCGCACTTCAAACCGAAGCACCATATTGCCATCGGGCGATTTAAGCTCCTCTGCTTTCATCGAAAGCGTAACTGTCATGACTGCCATAATCAGCAAAAAGATTTTTTTCATACTATCTGAATATTAGTGAGATCACAAATGCTTAGCAACAAAGTTAGGCACTCATCCACACCAATACCAGCGCACCCAGTAAAAAAGTAGTAAAACGCAGCAACAAATAAATCACAAAAACACTAGCAAACAACAACATAGACTTTAAACCCAGTGCACAAAGCCCCCTAAAAAAGTAGTAGAAAATAAAAGGGTTCAGGCCTTATCGAGGCCAATCTTCAGCACCTCGGCCTCCAAAAGTCCCCGTTCGCCCGCTGCTTTATTGCGGGTACGCGTACGGTAGTTGTAGATGGTCGAAACCGAATAACGAAGAAAGTGCGCAATCTTTTCGCTGTCGCTGATGCCCAAACGGATCAAAGCAAAAATCCTTAACTCGGTATTCATTCTTTCCCCCGGTTTCAGCTCAATGCGCTCAGGCGCATGGAGCAAGGCGTTAAAATCCTCCACAAAAGAGGGAAACAGCCGCAAAAAGGTTTCGTCAAAGCCCCGGTAAAACTCCTCCAACTCAGCGTCCACCCCCTCGTAAGTCTTCACAGCCTCCTGCAAAGCCTTGGCGCCGCCTGTCTGCGCCGTCTTCTTCAGTACCGAACGGTAATCCTCCAGCTTCTTCAGGTACAGCGAACATTGCTCCATGTAGCGACCAATGTACTCTTCCTTAATCATACTGCTGTCGCTGATCAGCCGATTCATTTCCTGCAATTGCCGGTTACTGTCGCGCAACTCACGGTTGGTGCGCTCCAACTCCACGTTGAGGACCGACAAGGCCTTTCGTGCTCTGCGCAAACGCTTCAGCTGCACCCCAACCAACACCACTGCCACCACCAATACCAGGGCCAACAAGGCGATTGCCAGTAAAAAACGGCGCAGTTGCTGCTGCTGCCCCGCAATCTTACTCCGGTAAGCTGCCTCAATTAAAGGATAAATGCGCGAAATACCAATCGTGCGCAAACGCGCATTCCCCGCCGTTGCATCGTCCAACGAAGTCTGCACATAACGGTAAGCCCTATCCACATCGCCCCGCTCATACAACAAACCCGCCAACTGCCAAAGCGAAATGTATTCCTTCACCGCCGATTTCAAATCCGACACCGACGACAAAGCCAGATAATGCACCGCACTATCGGCCTCTCCGGCACTCAAAAAAGCATTGCCCATTAAGTGATACACAATGGCCCTGTGATGCTCACCACCAGCCTCAAGTCCGGCATCATCTTGCAACAAACGCAAAGCCGCAGCATAATCGCCCTGCTCAGCCAAAACTTCAAAAGCCGCCATAACATAGCCCGATGCAGAAGGCACATCATACTTTAAAACCGAATCGCGGTACTGCACCCGCAAAGCCTCGTAATGCGCCTGTTCCGAAGCAAAAGGCACATAACGACTCAGCGACTCATAGAGAGAACGACTCAAATAGAACATCCGGAGGCGACGACCGACGTCGGTCGCGCCTTGCTCCACCTCAGCCAACAAGTCCACCGCCTCCCTATACAACCCCGTGGCATTATACACCGCCACACGGTCCAACAATGCATCCGTCCGCCAATCCTCCCGCCCCTGCTCAGTAGCCAAAGTGTAACGAAGACCTGCATAACGGTAGGCCGAATCGGCATTGAAAGATAAATTGGCAGCAAACAAGCGGCCCATCAAAGCGAAGCGAGCTCCAGGATCCCTTGTCAGCACCAGCACAGCGCGCAACTCCGTCAGCTCAGCCTCACGCTGCGCCACATAGTGTTCCCGCTCGTCGAGCACACGATCCAAGCGCTGCAAAACCTCTTCCGAGGCCTGCAACTCAAAAACCGCCAACAACGAAAAAAGGAGAACAAACCGGAGCACCATAGCGATATCCTATTTTTACAGCAAAAACTCTCGGAAAAGCCAGACCACCAAGCCCACAACAACCAAAACAATAATGGTCGCTCCGGCAATTTTATTGATCCAGAACAAACGCCGCAAATTCACTGCCTGCCTAAACAATCCCACCACCGAAGTCAACAGCAACCACCAGGTAGTTGCCCCCAAAAACACCCCCAAAATCAGCACCAGCTGCCCCGCCAGTCCCGAATTGGGCGCCACCACCCCAAAACCGGCAAAGAAGGCGATAAAAAGAAAGAGCGCCAGGGGATTAGATATGGTAAGCAAGAAAGTTGATACAAAATCCTGCAAGTACGAACTCTTGCTGCGCCGCTGCCGGCGCAGCTGAACCGCAGGATTCGAGCGATAAATGTGCGCACCCAGCAAAAAGAGAATCACCGCACCAAAAATCTGAATCCAAAAAATCTGTTCCTCAATAAAAGCAACAATAAAAGAGAGACTAAATCCAGCAATAACGGCGTAAATTGTATCCGAAACAGCAGCACCCAAACCAGAGAAGAAACCCGCCAGTCTGCCTCGCTGCAAGGTACGTTGGATGCACAAAACGCCAATTGGCCCCAAGGGAACCGAAGCCGAAAAGCCAACAATCATACCTTCAAATATGCCGCTCCAAGTCATATTGCAAATATCCGAAAAAAATCCAAAGCCAACAGGCAATATCACGAAAAATGGCCCTTTCAGCACTTAACAATTTCTTAACATAGGTTTAACAAACACACAATATCCACCACAAATTATGCACCTAAGTTTGCCGGCAATAAAACCACAGGAATAAAACAATGGAAAACATTTATCTGATTTTGGTCGTCGTACTGTTTGTACTGGCCATATCCGACTTGGTTGTAGGGGTCAGCAACGACGCCGTCAACTTCCTCAATTCAGCCATCGGCGCCAAAGCGGCCCCATTTAAAATCATCATGGCTGTAGCAGCACTCGGAGTCTTCATCGGAGCCACCTTTTCAGGCGGCATGATGGAAATTGCCCGAAAAAGCATGTTCAACCCCGAACATTTTTACTTTCAGGAAATCATGATCATCTTCCTGGCCGTAATGATTACCGACGTCGTGTTGCTCGACTTATTCAACACCTTTGGCATGCCCACCTCCACCACCGTATCCATAGTCTTTGAACTGCTGGGAGCCGCCGTTGGGGTAGCCATCATCAAAGTCATGAACGACCCTTCGGTATCCATGAGTCAATACATCAACTCCGCCAAGGCCCTGGCCATCATATCCGGCATACTTATTTCCGTAGTCGTTTCCTTCACAACGGGAGCCATTGTTCAGTACATCACACGAGCCGTTTTCTCCTTTCGCTACCAAAAGCGCATCAAATACCTCGGCGCACTCTGGGGCGGCATCGCCATTACCGCCATCACCTACTTTATTCTGGTAAAAGGCGCCAAAGGAGCCTCCTTCATGACTCCCGAAGCACAAAGCTGGATCAACAGTAACAGCAACCTCATCATTGTATACAGCTTGTTGGGGTGGACCGTCTTACTGCAGATTTTCCACTGGCTATTCAAGCTTAACATACTCAAACTAACCGTATTGGTAGGCACCTTTGCCCTGGCCATGGCCTTTGCCGGCAACGACCTGGTCAACTTCATTGGCGTACCCCTGGCCGGTTTCGATGCCTACAAAGCCTACATGGCCACACCCGGCGCCACACCCGCCAACTTTTTAATGGGCAGCCTGGCAAACCCAGTCAAAACAGAGACCTACATCCTGCTCATTGCCGGCCTGGTTATGGTAATTACCTTATGGACCTCCAAAAAAGCCCATCGGGTAGTGAAGACCTCCGTCGACCTGAGTCGTCAGGGCGAAGGCGATGAGCGCTTCGGCTCCTCCTTCTTTGCCCGCTCACTGGTCAGAGGATCCATTGCCCTGTCCAACTCAGTAAGCTCCGTAATTCCCGCTCCCATTAAAAACTACCTGAGTAAGCAGTTTGAAATGCCCGATGAGCCGGTAAGCAAAAAAGCGGATGCACCCGCATTCGACATGCTGCGCGCCTCCGTCAACCTGGTCGTTGCCAGCATTCTTATCGCCAGCGCCACCTCCCTCAAGCTCCCACTGTCCACCACTTATGTCACCTTTATGGTAGCCATGGGCACCTCGCTGTCCGACCGTGCATGGGGACGCGATAGTGCCGTTTACCGCATCACCGGCGTGCTGTCCGTCATCGGTGGCTGGTTCTTCACCGCCTTCTCAGCCTTTACCATCGCCCTGCTGGTAGCCCTGGCCATCAGCTTCGGCGGATTCTGGGCCATTGGCGCCCTCCTGGCCCTGGCCATCTTCCTGCTGGTACGCACCCACCTGTTTGCTAAAAAAAGCGACAGCCAGACAAAAGCCAGTGAGTTGGAAATAGAAGAAACCGAAGGCGAACTGGCCTCTGACCGCATTCTCGAACAATGCAAAGGCAGTGTAGCCGATGTATTGCAACAAGTATCGGGACTCTATCTGAAAACACTTATATCCTTTGAGTCGGAAGACCGCAAACAACTCAAGGAAGCCACCAAAGAAGTAGAGGCCCTGAATCAGCACACCAAAAAGATGAAAACCAACATCTACCGGACCGTGCGCAAGCTGCAGGAAGAAAGCATCGATTCGGGACTGTATTACGTTCAGGTTCTCGACTATTTGCGGGAAACCGCCCATTGCCTCAACTACGTAACCAAGCCCTGCTGGGAGCACCTCGACAACAATCACAAAATCTTCTCCGACGAGCAGTTCTACGACATCAACAACCTGCAGGTTAAAGTCAAAGGTATCCTGCAAAAGTCCGTGAATATAATAGAAGGCGACAATTACGACCAACTGCCTAAGCTCCTCGAAGAACAGGCCAAAATACTTGAGCATTTGCGCCTCCTGCGTAAAACCCAGCTCAAGCGCATCAAAAAAGAAAAATCGGGAACCCGCATCAGCATGCTTTACCTGGGCATTTTGCACGAAACCCAAAACATGATGCTGCATCTGGTCAACCTGCTTAAGGCCCAGCGCGATTTTGCCACACTCATTAAAGAATAGTAAACATAGAAGAGACCGTTTCCGGGGACGCCCGGAAACGGTCCTTCAATACAACCTAAGCAAAAAAAAACATATCTTAAGCACTTTAATCAGCCCCCGGTATGGGGCCACCCCAGCCCGGCCTTCTATGCAAAACCCACTTCTTTAAAGACTTTGCGTAAGCAGACCAACAAACATTTATTAATAATTTATTCGTCACCACCGGCCTGCATCTTCACAGGAATGCCTGCCGTAATTCAATAAATACAAATTCCTTTTGCACCAGCGACACGTAAAGCCCGTCGTCAACTTGCACAAATCAGAAAAAAAGGTTTTATTTATTGGGAAAAACCGTCGGGAAAATGCAAAACAAATTCATCCTTAGCAGCCTGGCTCTGCTCCTGCTGTTGGGTCATACCACCACAGCACAAAACCAGACCGAAGATAAAGGTTACGTATACGGCCGAATCTTCTCCGAATTCAACACCACCCTCGAAGGGCCCAATGACCAAACCGCCTTCGAAGTAAAACGTGCCTACTTTGGTTACTACCGCGAGTTGCAAGACGGTTTTGCGGCCGAAGTAACCCTCGATATTGGCTCACCCAACGACGTATCCAACTACTCCCTGCTGCGCCGCTTTGCCTATTTCCGCAACGCAGCACTGTACTATACCCACAACAACCTGCGACTCGAATTTGGTCTCATTGGCACCGCCCAGTTTAAAGTTGCAGAAAACTTCTGGAGTCGCCGGTACATCTACAAATCCTTTCAGGACGAATACAAATTTGGCCCCAGTGCCGACATCGGGTTAAAAGCCGTATATACCACAGGGGTTTTCGAATTTGATGCCGGCATTTTTAACGGCGAAGGCTACTCATCGCTCCAAAACGACAACACCTTTAAACTGGCAGCCGGCGCCACCGCAAAGCCACTAAAAGGCCTCACCCTTCGCCTCTATGGCGACCATGCCTCCAAAAGCATCGATCAGAGTACCATCAGCTTTTTTGCGGGACAAAAAATGGGCCCCTTTGCGCTTGGTGCCGAGTACAACTACCAATTTAACCGCAACTTTGAAGAGGAACACGACCGCTTCGGATATTCCCTGGTGGGCGGCTATACGCTGACCGAAAAATGGAACTTCTTTGGGCGGTACGACTACCTCGACTCCAATATTCCTGAAGGAGAAAACCTGCCCTGGGCGCTCGCCGACGACGGCTCCGCCCTGATAGGCGGAGTCGAATTCAAAGCCACCAAAGGCATTCGCTTCGCCCTCAACTATCAGGACTGGTACCCCGCAGCACAAAACAGCCCCAACGAGTCCTCCCTGCACCTCAACATCGAAGTACGGTTTTAAGCCTCCTGTCGTGCAGCAATCAACAACAAGTAAATCACTCCACCATGAAAAAATCGTTCCTCTTCCTTCTCATATTGACACTCAGTTACAGCTCCTGCCGTAAAAGCGATTACGAACTAAGCGATCAATACAGTCTCATTACCGACAATGGAAACGGCATTGGCACCACCACATGGACCGCCGATAAAAACTATCTTATCAGTGGACAAGTTTACGTAAACGACGGACAAACCCTCACCATTGAGCCAGGCACCATAATTCGAGCCAAAACAGGCCAGGGAGAAAAAGCCAGTGCCCTCATTGTAGCACGCGGCGGCAAAATCATCGCCAACGGCACCGCCCAAAATCCCATCATCTTTACCGTCGAAGGCGACGATCTGCAAGGATCCGTACCCATTGAATCCAACGGACTCTGGGGTGGTGTAATCATCCTCGGACACGCCCCCGTAAATGCCACCGACAACGAAAACTACATCGAAGGGATTCCCTTTGGAGAGTTGCGCGCCACTTACGGCGGCAACCAACCCGAAGACAATTCCGGCAGCCTCCGCTACGTATCCATCCGCCATGGCGGCACCCACCTAAGTGCCGGCAACGAAATCAACGGACTCACTCTCGGCGGCGTAGGAAACGGCACCACCCTCGAATACATCGAAGTCATCTCCAACCGCGACGACGGCTTTGAATTTTTCGGCGGCAACGTAAACGCCAGATACCTCGTCTCCGCCTACAACGGCGATGACGCCTTCGACTTTGATTTGGGCTACAAGGGCCATCTTCAGCACCTGGTAGGCATACAAGGACTCAAAGTAGAAGAAGACATCAACGACCCCGCTCTACTTATCGAACTCAGCGATCGCGAAGGCTATCCTCAAACCCGTCCCATTCTGGTCAACGGCACTTTCATCGGAAAAGGCCCCTCAGCCAACAACGCCATGCTGCGCTTCGACAAGAGCGCATCCGGGCACATTCTCAACTCCATTTTTATAGGCTCCTCCTACGGACTGCAAATCGAATATAAGGGACAGGCCAGCGACAGCTATCAGCTCTTCGTCAACAAAAACCTGCAAATCAACAACAACCTCTTTCACCATGTAGCCAACAACTCCTCCCTCCAAATATTCAGCGTTTACACAACCACCGGTCAGGACATAAGCGACGAGGATGCCCTCTTCAAAGCCCATTTTTCCGAAGGGCAAAACACCATCCTCGATCCCGGCCTCAACACCCAACTTCCCTACCAACTCCAACCCACAATCAGCGACCTTGGCCCCCTCGCCCCACTTCCCGACAGCCCCCACTTCCAAAACGTACCCTACAAAGGCGCCCTCGCCCCCGACCACAACTGGCTCCAAGGCTGGACCCTCCTCTCCACCCACCTCCCCTAGTCCACCCACATCCCATCTCTCCATAAACCACTTCCTCCAACATAAAGGCGGCACAGCCGCCGCGTGGACTTCAGTCCTGGGGCCTGCGACGACCCGAGAGACCTGCCACCTGCCACCTCACCCCACAGCCATAGGGCATGGATGCCCTATGGCCGCGGGTTTCAACCCGCTTTCCAGAACAGGCGCTCCGCGCCTGACAACTTCCTCCCAATCATAACCCAGGGTTTCAACCCTGGGAGGCCTCGTGCGTCGGAGGACTTCAGTCCTGGGACCTGGGACCTGGGCAGGCCCGGAGGGTCCTGGGACCTGGGCAGACCCAGAGGGACCTGGGACCTGGCCACCACCAGCACAGCCACCACCACCCACGAGCCCCCCCACAAAAAAAGGAGCCTCACGGCTCCTTTTTCTCTACAGTACACACTACTGCTATCTTGTAATCAAATTAATATCATCCAGCAACTTATCCCGGTACGACTTCCCAATCGGAATCACCTTATTCCCATTATCTGTCTTAATAATGACCGAGTTATCTTCAATCGCCTTAATCTTACCAAAATTCACAATATAAGAACGGTGAATCCGCATAAAACGATCCGATGGCATCCGATCTGCAATCGACTTCATCGTAAAGTGAATCGTATATTTCTCCTTAAAAGTATTCAGCACCACATAATTCTCCAGTGCCTCAATCCACAAAATATCGTCGTACTTCACCCTAACCAGTGAAGAATTGTTCTTGATAAAAATTTCGGTACTTTGCTTCACAGGATTTTCCTTCTTCTCAAAACGCTCCTTTGCACGAGTTACCGCTTTCAAAAACCGACCATAATGAACCGGTTTCAGCAAATAATCCGTCACATCATACTCATACGACTCCAAAGCGTACTTCTCCTGCGACGAATAAATAACTACCTGAGGAATAACATTTAAAGCCTTCAGAAATTCAATCCCCGACATTTCAGGCATCTCAATATCCAGAAAAATTAGATGCACCGGGTCACCAGAATTGTTGTTCAACATATTTACAGCTTCAACGGCACTCGAAAAAGAGCCCATAAGCCGTAAACCTTCTGTCCGCTGCACAAACTCCTCTACAATCTTAATAGACAGTTTATCGTCATCAACAATAATACAATTCATAGAGTCAGATTTTGTTCAAAAATACAAAATTAAACCATTAATAACGGCCCAAATCACCGATTTTTTACCGAGTTTTTCCCACCATGCCCCTCTACCTCTCCAGTACTGCGGCAGCACAGCTGCCGCGTG
Organism: Geofilum rhodophaeum; assembly: GCF_002210225.1. Taxonomy (GTDB): domain Bacteria; phylum Bacteroidota; class Bacteroidia; order Bacteroidales; family Marinilabiliaceae; genus Geofilum; species Geofilum rhodophaeum. The sequence continues at coordinate 93,090 of NZ_MWUJ01000014.1, forward strand.
GACTTCAGTCCACTTTCCTACACAGGCGCAAAGCGCCTGACCTACCCCTCCCAATCACATATAGCCGAAGACTTCAGTCTGAGGCCGCGGACTTCAGTCCGCTTACATAAACAGGCGCCCAGCGCCTGACAACTTATTCCCAATCATAACCCAGGACTTCAGTCCTGGGACTTGGGCAGGACCAGGACCAGGGGCAGGGACCAGTCCTGGGACTTAGACCAGGGGCAGGGACCAGTCCTGGGAAGGGACCTGGGGACCAGGACCTGCGCCGCGACCAGGCCCACAGGCCACGAGAGGCCTACCACCGACCTGAGGCACCAGCTCCCCTTATCCCCTATCCTCAAAAAAACTCTCCTCAACCACACCAATCCGCTGAGTCGACTTCCGCAACCACTCCAACAACAACAACTCCCTGTCCTCAGCAGGCAGGCGCCAATCCACTTCCGAAGCACGCAAACGCGCCCCCAATTGCTGCAAAATAATCGCAACCGACACCGAAATATTCAAGCTCTCCGTAAAACCCACCATCGGAATACTCAGATACTCATCGGCCATAGCCCTCACCGTATCCGAAATACCGGTCATTTCGGTGCCAAAGACAAAAGCAACAGGCCCACCAGTCACATCAAAATCAGAAAGAGACACTGCCCCCTCATGCGGAGTAGTCGCCACAATCCTGTAACCACGCTTCTTCAAAGCCTTCAGGGCACGTTCACTATTTGAAGGCTGGCGATAATACCTGTTCAAAGTAAGCCACTTCGTAGCCCCCATAGTCACCTTCTTATTCACCTCATATACCTGGTGATCATCCACCAGATGCACATCCTGAATCCCAAAACAATCGCAACTACGTAAAACAGCACTCGCATTATGCGGATGCCATATATTTTCCAGCAATACCGTAAAATGCCTCGTACGACGATCCAACACCTCCTCCAGTCGCACCAAACGCTCCTCCGAGCGAATCGATTTCAAAAATGCAATATACTCCCTGCGAACAACAGGGGACATATCTTTAATACTCCTAAGCATAATACACCACAAAAAAAAAGAGAGCACCTTAAGAAGCACCCTCTTTCTAATTCCTTCGTGAGAATCGACTAGTTAACAGCGTCAGTCAACTCACTTCCAGCTTTAAACTTAATAACCTTTTTTGCAGGAATGGTAATCTCTTTACCAGTCTGAGGGTTACGTCCTGTACGAGCGCTTCTCTCAGAAACACCAAAAGAACCAAAACCTACCAAAGTAACACGATCACCTTTCTTAAGAGCATCACCGGTCACAGTAAGGAAAGCATCTAAAGCTTTTTTTGCATCAGCCTTGGACAATGAAGATTCCGCAGCGATAGCGTCAATTAATTGAGCCTTGTTCATAATAGTAATTAAATTTTAGGGTTAAAAACTATCGGTTTTTAATCTTACCTTCACAAATATAGAGTATTTATAGTGTCTTCCAAATTTACCGACAAAAAAAATCCGTCAAAAACCGCAATTTTTCAAGCCCTTAGCCACTTTCAGCCAATAAATCAGGTAAAAACGATTAAAAACAACAAGGGATTATTATCGCATATACCCCTCACCTACTGACAGTTAACCTATCCTCTATCATCCTATTATTATATTGTTGAATAACAGCCTTCATAAATGCCACCTCCTCCAGCGGCAAAGGCCTTTCATTCTTTAAATTACGCCTTAAAAGCGGATCAGCCAGACGATCATAAAATGCGACGACCTGCTTACCATCAAAATACAAGGCCCATTCGTTCATCAAAAACTGAAAAGTTTCATTCACAAAATTCAGCACAAAACGCTCTCCATTTTGCGACCCCTCCATCAGGTTCTTGCCAAACGCCACATAAGGATGCGGATAATCCAACAAAGATAAAACCGTAGGCAAGATATCCGTCTGTTGTGCCAAATCATGATTTAACCCCTGCAAACCCAAGCCCGGAGCATGCAACACTATAGGCACCGCAAAACCATTTATATTGGTCTTATACTCCACAAAATGGGAAGGTACACTATGATCTGCAGTCAAAACAAAAATGGTACGCTCATACCATGGCTCATCCCTCACCAAATCAAAAAACTTCCGCAAAGCCATATCCGTATAGCCTACACATTGGTGCAACGGCAAAGTCCCTTTAGGAAAAGCCCCCTGATATTTTTCAGGTACCTTAAAAGGATGATGAGAAGAAACCGAAAAGATGGCAGAAGCAAAAGGCTCGGGAAAAGCCTTTAGCTTTTCCCCAAAAAACTCGAAAAACGGCTCATCCCAAATACCCCATATCCCATCAAATTCCGTATCATTTCCAAACTCTGTCTTCCCATAATACTCCTTAAAGCCCAACAAATTGGCAATTGCATCAAAACCCATCGACCCATTGGGTGCACCATGAAAAAACGAAGTATGATAACCCTCCTGCTCAAGCAAACCAGCCAATCCATTGATCTTGTTCGATGAATATTCCGACACCACATAAGGCTGTACCAATGCCGGTAACGACGCCAAAATCGAAGGCATGGCATCAATCGATTTCCGCCCATTGGCAAAGCCCTGCGAAAAAGTCAACGACTCCCTCATCAAAGAATCCAGAAAAGGCGTGTAACCCGTGTAATTCCCATTGCCCAAATGCGGATTCAGGTAACCCGAATGCTCCCGGTTAAAACTCTCAAGAATAATAACCACCACATTTAAAGGCTTTAATTCCAACGATTCGGCCGGATAGACCTCTGGAGAATACACTGCAGCCACCTCCTCCGGATCATAATAGTTCAGGGCTTCAAAAGACTTCTTTCCAATGGTGCGCAACAAACTAAAAGGCGTATTCAGCACCAGTGCCATCTCCTCCGGAGAATCAACAAAACGCGCCGCATTACTCATATTGATGGGACGTGTACTGTGTCGATAGCCACCCCGCATACCCACCACCGTCAGTCCGCCAAACAAGGCAAGAAAAGCCAAACCACTCAAGCTGTACCACCAAGGAGCCAAAGCCCACGGCTTTGGCTTCAGCTTACCGTACAAAACAACCATCAGTCCAACCAACGCAAGCCAAAATACCAAAGCATACCAATAATCTACCAAAAACTGGAGCCACAAGCTCACCATATTCTCCTCATTGGCAAAAATATCGAAAACACTAAAAGTTGTTCGCTTCAGCGTAAACCTATAGTATATAATGTCACTCACATTCGCCCCCAGGCCAAGTGCATTTACACCAAAAAACAAATACCGCAAAAACCTTTGGTACCCAGCCCTAAACTTAATGCGAAAGGGCAGTAAAAACAACAAAAGGTAAAGCATATTCAGATACAAAAGAGCGCTGATGTCAAACATCATTCCCCCCTTCATAATCGTCAAAAAGCGCTCAAAACTCACATTCGGAAAAAAACTCGAATTGAAAAGATAAAACCCCACCCTGACCGTTGCATACAACAGCATCATCACAGCCATGCGATACACCAATACCACATACTCATTAATCTCCACCGACCGTCTCATAGTATCTCATTAAAAAAGGCAGCTCCGCTGCCACGTGGACTTCAGTCCACTTTCCAGAACAGGCGGCTCCGCGCCTGACCACTTCCTCCCAATCACATCACATTTAGACGAAGACTTCAGTCTGAGACCGCGGGTTTCAACCCGCTTACTAAAACAGGCGCTCCACGCCTGACCTATCCCTCCCAATCATAACCCAGGGTTTCAACCCTGGGACCCGGGGGGACACGGCCCGGGGGGCAACCCTGGGACCAGCGCGAGCCCCTACCCCCTACACCAAAAAGATATTGTTCAGCTTACACTTCTCACGCATATCATCCGGCCAAATACTTGCCTGAATCTCCCCAATATGCGCCTTACGTAAAAAGAACATACACAAACGCGATTGCCCAATACCACCTCCAATACTCAACGGAAGCTCATCATTCAGCAAACGCTTATGAAACATCAACTCCGACCTATGCTCCTCATTACGCAGCTTCAACTGACGGCGCAAAACCTCAGCATCTACCCTAATACCCATCGACGAGATCTCAAAAGCACGACGCAACGTGGGATTCCAAAGCAAAATATCCCCATTCAAACCCTCGTGTCCATTCTCCGTGGGAGTACTCCAGTCGTCGTAATCCGGAGCCCTGCCATCGTGTGGCTCCCCATTCGACAATTTTGCGCCAATGCCAATAATAAAAACCGCACCGTACTTCTTCACAATCGCGTCCTCACGTTCTTTCGAACTTAAATTCGGATACAACTGCAACAGCTCCTCCGCATGCACAAAAGTAATCTGTTCAGGCAACACCGGCCGAATTTGTGGATACTTCTCATAAACCACAAACTCCGTACGTTTCATCACCTCAAAAATGCGCGTAACCACCATTTTTAAGTAATCCAACGAACGCTCTTTAACCGTGATATGTCGCTCCCAGTCCCACTGGTCCACGTAGATACTGTGCGTATTATCCAAATCCTCATCCGGACGAATCGCATTCATATCCGTGTAAATTCCGTAACCAGGCTCAATGTCGTAATCGGCCAGCATCATCCGCTTCCATTTTGCCAGCGAATGAACCACCTCAACTTCACGATCGCCCATCCCTCTTACCGGAAAAGTCACCGGACGTTCAATTCCATTCAAATCGTCGTTCAAACCCGTTCCCTTCAAAACAAACAATGGCGCCGTCACCCTGCGTAAGCGCAAGTCGGCCGACAAAAATGTCTGAAACGAATCCTTAATAATGGTAATCGCATGCTCGGTTTGCTTCAGATCAAGCGGCGATTTATAATCCTTCGGTATATACAGTAAGTCAGTCATTGTACTGAAAAATAATTCAAAAAATACATTCCAAAATTTAACCAAAGCGCAAAAATAGCCGCATTAAACTTCAATTCAAAATGAAAACGGCAATATATTTGCTAAATTATAACAAATCAAGGTCCATAAATTAAACTCTCAATCCATCATTCCCAAAGTAGCCACCATAACCGCCTTAATAGTATGCAAGCGATTTTCGGCCTGATCAAAAACCACCGAAGCCTCCGACTCAAAAACCTCCTCCGTCACCTCAATGCCATCCATTCCAAACTTTCGGTAAATCTCCTCCCCAATCACCGTTTCCCGATTATGGTAAGCCGGCAAACAATGCAAAAACTTACACAAGGGATTATAGGTAAGTGCCATCAACTGCGCATTCACCTGATAAGGACGCAACAACTCAATCCTTTGTTGCCAGGCCCCCTCCGGTTCCCCCATCGATACCCACACATCGGTATACACAAAGTCCGCATTCCTCACCCCGGTGGCTACCTCATCTGTCAACTGGATAGAAGCCCCGGTATCCTCAGCCAAAAGACGACAGCGCTCCACCAAATGCTCCTCGGGCCACAAGGCCCGTGGAGCCACAATGCGCAAATCCATTCCCACCAAAGCAGCCCCCACCATCAACGAATGCGCCATATTATTACGTGCATCTCCCAAATAAGCCAGCGTCATCTCCTCAAAACCTTTGGGACAATGCTCCCGCATAGTCAATAAATCCGCCAATACCTGCGTTGGGTGAAACTCATCCGTCAAGCCATTCCACACAGGCACCCCCGCATACTTGGCCAAAGTCTCCACAACATGCTGACCATGCCCACGGTACTCAATGCCATCATACATCCGCCCCAAAACCCGGGCAGTATCCCTGATCGACTCCTTATGCCCCATTTGCGATCCGGCAGGACCCAAATAAGTCACACTCGCCCCCTGATCATGCGCCGCCACCTCAAAAGCACAACGCGTTCGCGTCGAAGTCTTCTCAAACAAAAGCACAATATTCTTATTCCTTAAATACTTAATCTCCTCCCCATTGCGTTTATCGTCCTTCAGCTGTGCAGCCAAATCCAATAAATAAACCAGCTCCTCAGGAACAAAGTCCAACAAAGTCAAAAAATTACGCCCAGCCAATCGCATATCAAAAATTTAAAATCAATCCAAATACCAGCTCCAAACAAAGAACCACTACTCCCAGCCGTCATGAATCCAAAAGAAACACAGCCAGTCACCAAGTAGAAACAAACTTTAAATATATAAGAATTTTGACAGAACGCCCCAATATCACCATTAAAGACACCCAGGCAAAAACAAAAAAAATTATCTTTGAACCTCAACCACAAAAAACAAATATGCAGTCAGCATCCCTACTCAAAATCAGTATACTCGCCAGCACCATACTGTTGCTCTTCAGCCAATGCCGACAGGCTGCCCCCGGGGGCCCGGAACAAGGCATCAGGCAGGGCACCATCATCTACGACATCACTTACCCCCGAAACCTCGACCTCGGCCCTCTGGCCTTCCTTATGCCGGGCGAACTCAAAGTACAATTTAACGAAGGCAAACAACGCCTCAGCTTCAAAAGCGACCTCAGTCTATACAACCTCGATTTTATACATACCAACCAAACCGACAGTTTCTATACCCTGTTGCGCGTACTCGACAAAAAACTATACGTCCCCAGCGAAAGCAACAGTCACCTCTTCCTCTTCAACCAGGAAGCCACCCAAAACATTCAATTTCACAAAGACACCACCCGCATCATCGCTGGTTACCCCTGCAACAAAGCCACCTACACACCCACCAACCCCCGTCATCCCGTAGTCAACATATGGTACACCAGCAAAATCGGCATTCAACACCCCAACCGCAACACCCCCTTCGAGCTCATACCCGGTCTCATGCTCGAATTTGAAATCACCTACAACAACATCACCTTCCACCTTCAAGCCACCCAAATTATGGAAGAAGAACATCCCGACAACCTCTTCCAAATCCCCAGTGACTACAAAGCCACCGACCTCGCCGAAATAGAACAACTCATCCAGTCCGTCCTCGCCACCTAGCCCTCCCATCATGAAGGCGGCTACGCCGCCGCGTGGACTTCAGTCCTGGGACTTGGGCCGCCCTCCCAACTCCCCCAAAAAATCATTACCTTTGCCAGCAACAGACAAAAACACCAAACCGATGTCCGCAAAACAAAAGAAAACCAGCAAAAGCAAAGGCAAAGGCAACCCCATCAAAAACCTCAAAACCAGCTTCAAAAGCTACAAAATACGCTTCACCGTCGGACTCCTAACCGTCGGACTCTCCCTCTACCTCAGCCTCGCCTTCATCTCCTTTTTAAGCAACGGCTACGCCGATCGCAGCAAATTCGACCTGCCCCTCAGCGACCTCCTCTTCAGCGCCACCGTACAAGTCGACAACATCGCCGGCAAATTCGGCGCCTGGGCCGCCGACCTCCTCATCAACCAATGGTTCGGACTCGCCAGCAGCTCCATCATCTTCCTCCTCTTCCTCATCGGCCTGCGCCTCCTCGGCACCAAAATACTACCCCTCAAACGCACCCTCTTCCACAGCGCCATCATCACCATTTGGCTCTCCCTCACCATGGGCTTCCTCTTCCTCCACAGCGTCGACGACCGCTACCTCCTCCTCGGCGGCGCCCACGGCTATCACCTCAGCACCTGGCTCCAAGCCACCATCGGCTGGGTCGGCACCCTCATCCTCATCATCCTCAGCCTCCTCACCTACATGGCCCTCACCTTCGACTGGTTCATCCCCTTCCTCAAAAAAAACACCCACATCAATCTGAGTAAAAGTGGAAAACAAGAAGAAGACCCCACAACCACCAGCCCACAAAACCCACAAACAGACACCCCCCAAGAACAAGAACAAGCCCTAAAACCCGAGCCCAGCCCCGAATTCGACCACACCATAAGTATTCCCAGCCAACCGGCCGCGGCACCACCGCAGCCGGACCAGCCAGAAACACCCACAGTCGTACAACTCGACCCCCAACACAACCTCCACAACCAAGACAGCGTCGAACCCGACCACGGCTTCCAAATCGAACAAGCCGCCGCCGAAGAAACCCTCAACAGCGCCGGGCAACAGCCCCTGGGCGACTACGACCCCACCCTCGACCTCTCCGCCTACAAAATGCCCACCTTCGACCTCCTCGAAGAGCACCAATCCAGCCAAGGCCGCGTCACAGAGCAAGAACTCATCCAATTCAAAAACAAAATCGTCAAAACCCTCGAAGACTATAAAATACAAATCAAAAGCATCAAAGCCACCGTAGGGCCCACCGTCACCCTCTACGAAATCGTACCCATGCCCGGCGTCCGCATCTCCAAAATAAAAAGCCTCGAAGACGACATCGCCCTCAGCCTCAGCGCCCTCGGCATCCGCATCATCGCCCCCATTCCCGGCGAAGGCACCATCGGCATCGAAGTCCCCAACTCCGAACCCGAAATCGTCTCCATGCGCAGCATCATCGCCAGCAAAAAATTCCAAAGCAGCAAATACGAACTCCCCATAGCCCTCGGCAAAACCATCTCCAACGAAACCTTCGTCTTCGACCTCGCCAAAGCCCCCCACCTCCTCGTAGCCGGCGCCACCGGACAAGGAAAATCCGTAGGACTCAACGCCATCATCACCTCCCTGCTGTACAAAAAACACCCCAGCCAACTCAAATTCGTCCTCGTCGACCCCAAAAAAGTCGAACTCAACATCTACAGCAAACTCGAGCGCCACTTCCTCGCCAAAATGGCCAACGAAGAAGAAGCCATCATCACCGACGTCCAGCACGTCGTCAACACCCTCCAGTCCCTCACCATCGAAATGGAAGAACGTTACGACCTGCTCAAAAAAGCCCACACCCGCAACATCAAAGAATACAACCACAAATTCACCAAACGCGAGCTCAACCCCGAAAAAGGGCACCGCTTCCTACCCTACATCGTCGTCATCATCGACGAATTTGCCGACCTCATCATGACCGCCGGCAAAGAAGTCGAAATGCCCATCGCCCGCATCGCCCAGCTCGCCCGCGCCGTCGGCATCCACATGATCGTCGCCACCCAGCGCCCCTCCACCAACATCATCACCGGCGTCATCAAAGCCAACTTCCCCACCCGCATCGCCTTCAAAGTCGCCTCCATGATCGACAGCCGCACCATCCTCGACAGCCCCGGCGCCAACCACCTCATCGGCCGTGGCGACATGCTCATCAACCAAGGCAGCGACCTCATCCGCGTCCAATGCGCCTTTGTCGACACCCCCGAAGTCGAGCGCATCAACGACTACATCGGCTCCCAACGCGGCTACCCCACCGCCTTCCTACTCCCCGAATACAGCGGAGAAGGCGCCAGCCAGGAAGCCGGCGAAATCGACCTCAGCAAACGCGACCCCATCTTCGAAGAAGCCGCCCGCATCGTCGTCGCCAACCAATCCGGCTCCACCTCCCTCGTCCAGCGCCGCTTCTCCATCGGCTACAACCGCGCCGGCCGTATCATCGACCAGCTCGAAGCCGCCGGCGTAGTAGGCCCCTTCGAAGGCAGCAAAGCCCGCCAAGTCCTCATCGCCGACGAACTCGAACTCGAACGCATCCTCACCACCCTCCCCTAACCCCCAAAAAATGGCCCACTTTTTGCATAAACATAGGCGGCAACGCCAACCCGCGGACTTCAGTCCGCCCGTGGACTTCAGTCCACTTACAAACACAAGGCGCAAAGCGCCTTACAACTTTGTCCCAATAATAACCCAGAGTTTCAACCCTGGGGCCTGAGCAGAACCTCAACCCTGGGACCTGAGCAATACCTCAACACTGGGGCCTGAGCAGAGCCTCAACCCAGCCGCCCGCGGACTTCAGTCCGCTTACAAACACAAGGCGCAAAGCGCCTTACAAAATTTGCCTTAATAATAACCCAGGGTTTCAACCCTGGGACCTGAGCAGAACCTCAACCCTGGGACCCGAGCAGAACCTCAACCCTGGGGCCTAGGCCCCAGCCCCGTCAACCCGCGGACTTCAGTCCGCCTGTGGACTTCAGTCCACTTACACAAACAGGCGCAAAGCGCCTGACAAAATTTGTCCTAATAATAACCCAGGGTTTCAACCCTGGGATAAACAACCCTGGGGAACCAGTAACAACCCTGGGATAAAACAACAACCATGACACACACACACCACATCATCGCCCTCACCATCCTCCTGAGCCTCAGCGCCAGCCTCCACGCCCAGAGTCCCGACGTACTCCGCGGCAAAGAAATCCTCGATCAAGTATCCCGGAAGACCAAAGCCTACACCAGCATCAAGGCCGACTTCTCCTTCACCCTCGACAACAAACAAGCCCAAATAACCGACACCCATAAAGGCAGCATCCTCATCAAAGGCGACAAATACAAAGCCGAAATCATGGGCGCAGAAACCTACTTCGACGGCCAAAACACCTACATGTACATGACCGACATCAACGAAGTCAACATCAGCGGCCCCGAAATGCTCGACGAAGAAGACAGCCTTAATCCAGCCACCATCTTCAGCATCTTCGAACACGGGCACCGCTACCTCCATGCAGGAGAAAGCACCATCAACGGCAAAACCGTCGACATTATCGACCTCTTCCCCGAAGAGCGCAACAAACCCTACTCCCGCATCAAACTCTACATCTACCGACACAACCAACAATTCGCCAAAATCGAACAAATAGGCAAAGACGGAACCAACTACATCATCGACATACACAAAATGGAAACCAACCTACCCGTCAACGACAGCGACTTCACCTTCGATCCCGCCCAACACCCCGGCATCGAAATCATCGACCTCCGCTAGCCCCCTTCACGGACTTCAGTCCGCCCATGGACTTTAGTCCACTTGCACAAACAGGCGCAAAGCGCCTGACAACTTTATCCCAATAATAACTCAGGACTTCAGTCCTGGGACCCGAGCAAGACCTCAACCCTGGGACCTGAGCAGGCCCCAGCCCCACCAACCCGCGGACTTCAGTCCGCTTACAAACACAAGGCGCATAGCGCCTTACAAAATTTGCCCCAATAATAACCCAGGACTTCAGTCCTGGGACCTGAGACCACACCATGAAACTCCCCATCGACAAGTTCGTCCCCGCACTCCTCCTCATGATCCTCATAGCAAAGATCTTTCCCGAGCCAGCAGTCAGTGAAGGCCCCATCAACCTGCATACCATAGGCGACATCGGCATCACCCTCATCTTCCTCTTTTACGGACTCAAACTCAACCCCAAAAAACTGCGGCAAGACCTCAGCAACTGGAAACTCCACCTCCTGGTACAAACAGCCACCTTCCTCCTCTTCCCCCTCCTCGTACTCCCCTTCTACTACGCCTTTGAAGACAGCAGTCACCACCTCCTCTGGCTCGGCGCCCTCTTCCTCGCCGCCCTGCCCTCCACAGTTTCCTCCTCCGTAGTCATGACCTCCATCGCCAAAGGCAACGTCCCCGGCGCCATCTTCAACGCCAGCATCTCCAGCCTCATCGGCATCCTTCTCACCCCCCTTTGGATGAGCCTCGTCATCACCACCGGCCCAACCCAAGCCAGCGACTTCAGCCACATCATCCTAAAACTCATCCTACAAGTCCTCGTACCCGTATTGGGGGGCCTCCTACTCAACCGTTACTTCGGCCACTGGGCACAAAAAAACGCACGCTTTCTAAAATTATTCGATCAAGCCACCATCCTGCTCATCGTATACCTATCCTTCGCCACATCCTTTCATCAAAAACTATTCGCCAACACCAAGCTCCTGCATCTCAGCCTCGTCATCCTACTAACAACCACCCTATTTTTCCTCATATACGGCATCATATCCCTCCTCTCCAAAAAACTAAAATTCGACAGAGAAGACCAAATTACCGCACTCTTCGCAGGCTCCAAAAAATCCCTCGTCCACGGCACCGTCATGGCCGGCATCCTCTTCCAGGGCATTACCGGAGTCGGCGTCATCCTCCTACCCCTCATGATCTACCACGCCCTCCAACTCATCTACATCGGCCTCATCGCCCAGCGCCTCTCCCGCACCACTTCATAGCCGGAGACTTCAGTCTGAGGCTGCGGGTTTTAACCCGCTTTCCAAAACAAGCGCAAGGCGCTTGACAACTTCCCCATCATAAAAGGCGGCACAGCCGCCGTG
>NZ_MWUJ01000015.1 GCF_002210225.1 Geofilum rhodophaeum
ATACGTGGCAGACCGAATGCTTACGGTCTTATCGCTGTGCCGGTACACCCCGTATCCAATTTCCCCATCGTAAAAATCCACAAAAAACTGAATCCCCGAAGAGTGCGACTCCTGCTCCTTGTTATAAACAGCCAGCCATAACTGATTACTGCCCTGTTGTCTTGGCCCCTGAAAATCAAAATAAATTGAGGCCACCTTACCCTCCAGTTTAAGGTCAGCAATTATTTTTGAAATAAACTTCTCAATAAAATCGCGCAACTTGCTGTGGCCAAAAAAGGTAAGCAATCACGTAATATTCCAGGCATTGGGCCAAGTCCTTTTTGGGGACCCTGTTCAAAGCAGCAATCAGCGTTTCAGGGTTGTCGTAATATCCCTTAATCTCTTTAGAAGTATTACACACCAATTCAACACCCTGGCTTATTTCCTGATTAGTCATTTCTCATAAATTTTAAAGTGACGGACAGCGTCTAAATGCCCGAATTTAACCTTTAGTGTTGACCTTATTCCACATTTTCCAAATACGATTTCGCCTTTTTGATCATTGCTTTAGCAAGCTCTCCTTTCACTACAATAGAAGACTCTTCTCTAAAATATTTGCTTCGCACGTCCCTCAGGGCTGAAAGCCAATTGAATGAGCCATCTATTATTATATCATTGTCAATTATTATCGTCTTACTGTGGATACCATCTACAATTTTTAAATTGGCACCGCTTTCTTTTATTAACTCCCGTCCTTTTTGAGCAGAAGGCTTCAACTGATTGTTGTGCGTGTCAAGTGTTGAGTCTGTAATAACTGTAACTTTCACACCTCTGCTTACCGAAGCATGCAATTGTTGCAGTACTGAATTTATTGCAATAGAGGTGATTGCCTCCTTATCAGTAGAATCAAAGTTTCTTATTGTATCGCATTCGAGCGCATTCGATGAAATGAATGGAGATACAATAATTAATTCTGATTTTGCAATTTCAAATGCCCGATTAAGAGTCCCCACATGCGTTTTTAAATCATTAATTCGTATTACTTTATCATCCGTTTCAATGCCATCAAAAACAATTTTGTTAGATAATTCGCAATCTTCCTCTTCTTGTAACCATTGCTTTAAGCGGCCAAGAGGGCTGCTCTTTGTCGCATCTATTGTATTCAAATTTCCAAATACAAGAAAACTTGACTTGGCTCTTGAAACGGCCACATTAAGCATGTTTAAATTGTCGGCAAAGAAGGTGCTGTTTCCTGGTGATATTACAGTGGAGAATATTACAATATCAATTTCAGCCCCTTGCAGGGCATGGACCGTACCCGAGATTAGTTTCCGGTAGACTTTTCTATTAGTCTTAAGTAACTCATTCTTAATTAGAGAAGCCTGAGATTTGTAGGGTGAAACAATGGCCAGGATATCTGTAATCGGTTTGTTTCCAAAGGCAGTTTCAAGTTCCAGCCGTTTGCTTTCCACCCATTGAGCAATGGTTGTTGAGTCTTTGGGATTACATCTGCTGTTTCCAATCTTTTCACTTTCACTATCGATATGCATGAAGCCTTTTAATGGAAGGTCTGTTTTGGCATTTCTCTTATTCCCTTTCGTTAAAATTAGCTTGTTTTGATATACATTATTGTTGCAAAAGGAGATGATGTTATCGGGGCATCTGCGGTGCTCCTTCAGAAGAGTGCCTTCATCGTTTCCATCCTTTACAAAGCATGCTTTTTGGGCAATTTTCATCAGGTTGCCTGATGAACAAAGTAAGCCCGAATCCTGGTAAGCATTAATTAATTCCTCCGAAGTCACTTCAGGTAAAATACGGTTCATTTTAAGATTGACGAAATCAAGGCTCTCCTCGACCGACCACACCGGTTCAATTTGAAATACATCACCTACTACTATAGCCTTTTTTGCCAAGGTAAAGGAGGGGATGGACACATCAGGGGCAACCTGACCCGCTTCATCAACAATTAGCAAGTCAAACAAATTGTAGTACGCTTGTTCGCCTTCAATTTTGTCGTAATATGTACTGAATCGCGGAATGGAGTGAAAGGTAGATATGAAAATGGGGGTGAGACCAGCAAACCGCTGTAATTTTTCTCTGTAACCAACTCTACCCCTTTCTTTAGCCTTGCCGTTCTTTATTAGTTTTGCTTCAATATTCACTAAGAACTCTGCCTCACGAAAATGTATGGCAAACCAAAAGGCCTCGTAACGCAATGATATATCCAGTCTCATTTGCATATCTTCCAAAGGTTTTAAGTCCTTATATTCCTTGCCTGTTATGGCGTGGAGCTTAGTTAATGCCGCACCGTATTCCTTATCCCAATCACCAATGCATAAAACATATCTCGACTTCAACGCCTCCACTTCTTCCTTCAAAGCCACGGCTCTATTTAGCTCTTCATTTAGCCGTTTAATGCAGTTTGTTTCTGATATAATTCTTTCGTTAAGCAACTGAAGCAAAGAATGGTATTTGCTGTAGTCGGGGATGGTTTCAAAATCAAAATCTAACAATGCTCTCTGAAATAGAGCCGCCCTGCGTGATTTAAATTTTGGTAGAAAAGAAAATGCCTTTAGGAAAAATGGTTGTTGGTCCTTGCACTGTTTTAAGATCTCTTCTGCCTTTGCTGTTTTTTTAACTTCTGCCTTGCGATTGGTGATGTCTGCTTGAATGGAGGAAATGCCAGCTAACAGGCCCTCAAAGTTTGAGTATCCTTCATTTTCTATTAGCCGATCAATATTTTCAAAACTTTCAGCAATTGCGAGGTACTCTTCTATCTTAGCAACCTTTGATTGTACAATCCCCAGCAATTCCCCTTTGCATTCTTCTACATCATTTTTTGGTCCGATATAGGCTCCGAACTCTTTTAAAAAGAAATCCTTTTTTTTCTCTAAACCTGAATGCTCATAGTAGTTAAGAAAGCCGTCTCCGAATTCAGAAGTGCAAGTCTGGTACTTTGGGTTTTCATTGGTTGACAGATACAAACCTAAGGAGGTCACTCCAGGTAACCAACGCTTGGTTAACCTATCCTCTGAATATAAGACAAAACTGTCGAGGATGTTTGTTATGGCCTGATTATTGGCGGAACATGCAACGATTAATTCAGGTTGTTGCTGATTTACTACAGTAGAAACAACACTATTGGCAACAACTGATTGTAAAAACGTTGTTTTTCCCGTTCCTGGAGGGCCGTTTACCGCCAGCACATTTGAATCTTCAAGCATATTAAAGCAAGCAATGCTTTCTCTTTGTGAAACGGACAAGGGGAATACCCCACTCATTTGTCCGATGTGCTTCCGGTTTTTATTGACTTGACTTTTATCAGGAATAGGCGTATGGTTAATTCTTCCTGTGTCGATAAGAGAGTAGAGCAAGCTGTTTTGCGGTAGCTTACTCTCAAGTCTGGTGTAGAGCCTTCGGATATTCTCCGTTAATCCACGTAGTTCACCTTTCTGTATGAATATCTGCTTCTCATGCCCAGTGTTGAATTCATCAAAATTTTTGCCCGTGACAATTGAAAAGAACAGCTCGCATTTTTTCCAAAAGGCGCTCCAGGGTTCATCTATAAATTCAATTTTTTGTAAGGCTGTATCTGCATCCACTATTGATGCGATGCTGTAGGTGCCTGGGGCATTAGGAGAAAGATACTCCCTCACAAAGAATGGTTTTGACACACCAGTTCCAAACCTTTGCGGTGCCAGGGTTCCATCGCTGTACATTATAGCCGGAATCCAAAACGGATAGAGCACTTCTTCCTGCAGAGTCCTTGATTTTCCATGCTCAAACTCCGACTGGATCGAACATGGACAGATGTCAACATTAATAAACCTTGTTTCTTCCTTGGTTTGCGAAACATTCCATAAAAACTTTGCATGCTTTTTAGGTGCTTGCTTTAAAAAGTATGTTTCTACAGGTATTGGGTAAGTGGAAACATCAATCCTTTTTCTATCAACATCAACCAACGTTGTTTTCCAATAATTCAACCAGGATTTTATTCCGGAAATATTATGCATGACACAAATTCTTGTATTAAATAGTTTTCCGTACAATTAACTAGTTTAGCCTAAGTTTACTATACACCCCAAATATTGGACACCAAGTTAAGTTGAAAAAACATAACTTTAAAACCGAGATGGTAACCAGTAGAAAAAAGTACTCAGCGGCCTTTAAGGCCCAAGTTGCAATCGTTGCGCTTCAGGAGCGTGAGTCATCTACCCTTACGGGGCTGAGACATTATTTGGGAAGCTGATCAAAACATTTAATATCTTCCAGAGACGCGTCCCAGCTTGCTTTATCAGCGGTAAAGATATGCGCATCAGGGCGTTTTGTTAGTTCTGTATCTACGCATCCTGCCGGAACGACCAAAAGCTCACCTTCCATTTGTAAATTGGGCAGAGCTGAACCACAATTTGAACAAAAGGCTTTTACATGATTGCTTTTAGGAAGTTGAAAAACCTTTATCTCACAATTCCGTGTTATCCATTCCAGTTTTGCTGTTGTGGAAAACAGATTTGCCGCATGGGCTGACCCTGTGTCCTTCCTGCAGCGGCTGCAATGACACAAGAAAAACGCTTCGAAGTCCCCCGTTATTTTAAACTCAATTCCCTTACATAAACATGAACCCAAGTGTTCCATTTGATAAGTGTTATGGATTTAACCAAATATACCGAAATTAGTCTGTTGGTCATCCAAAGAGGATAGAATAGATTATTAGTCTATAGGGCTACAAGGTGGTTTCGTTTTTCACCGGTAGGTGGTAGCAGTTGGCATCCTTGTTGAAACCAACAATGATGCACCATTGGCGCATCCACTCTTTGGCAATTTGAAAAATCACCCCCTAAATCGTATCCAGTCCCAACTCCCGCAAAAAGGCATTGTGCTTTTCCGTACTGCTTTTAATCCGTTCGTTAATTGCAGCCAGTTGACCGTTCACCAGCTTCAAATCAACCGGCACCTCCTCCTCCGCCGTACTCACATAGCGCGAAATATTCAAATTGAAGCCATTCTTCTCAATCTCCTCCATCGATACCCTGCGCGAATAACGCTCACGGTCCTTCCGGAAACGATAAGTATCCACAATCTCCCTAATGTTCTCCTCATTCAGGTAATTCTGCCGCTTCCCCTTCTCAAAATGCTCACTCGCATTAATAAACAAAACATCCTCCTTGTGCTTACACTTCTTAAGCACCAAAATACAAACCGGAATACCCGTAGAATAAAACAAACCAGCCGGCAAACCAATCACCGCATCCACATTATTATCCTTCAAAAGCTTAGTGCGAATGCGCTCCTCAGCACCACCCCGAAACAAAACACCATGCGGAAGAATAATCGCCATAGTACCATCCTCCCTCAGAAAGTGGAAACCATGCAACAAAAAAGCAAAGTCAGCCGCCGACTTCGGCGCCAGACCATAATTCTTAAACCTGAAATCCTCCCCCAAAGCATCGTTCGGATCCCAACGCAGACTAAAAGGAGGATTCGCCACAATCGCATCAAACTCCCTCTTCTTCGTCGGATTCATCTCATTAAGCAACTCCCAATGATTAAGCAGCGAGTCGCCATGGTAAATATCAAACTCACTGTCCTTCATCCCATGCAGCAGCATATTCATACGCGCCAGGTTGTAAGTCGTAATATTGCTCTCCTGACCATATACCCTGCCAATACTGCCCCCATGCTCCGTAATCCGCTTACGCACATTCAGCAACAAGGACCCCGAGCCACAAGCAAAATCCAGCACATGATCCAGCTTCGGCTTCTTACCCGTAGCCGGATCCTGACTATCCAGCGTAACAATCTCCGAGAGAATCGTCGAAATCTGCTGCGGCGTATAAAACTCCCCCGCCTTCTTGCCCGAACCCGCAGCAAACTGCCCAATCAAATACTCATAAGCATCGCCCAGCGTATCCGTATCCGTCGAAAAATCCGCAATACCCTCCGCAATCTTCTGAATAATCGTACACAACTTCTTATTCCTGTCGGTAGGCGTACGCCCCAGCTTTTCCGAGTTCAGATTAATTTCAGAAAACAAACCCTGAAACGAATTGGCAAAAGACTCATTCTCAATGTAGCGAAAGCCCTGCTCCAGCGTAACCAGCAAATCCGCACTCTGCGTACGCGCCAGCTCACTGATGTTGCTCCACAAATGCTCCGGCTTAATCACATAATGCACCTTGCGGCGCATTTGCTGCTCAAACATCGCCACATCCTCCACATTCTGCCGGTACCAAACACCCAGCGGCGTACGCTTATCGTCCTCCGGAAGCTGCGGGTAATCGCCCCCCAACTCCCGTTCGGCAGCCACCTCGTAGTTGCCCGACAAATACCTCAAAAACAAAAACGAAAGCATATAATCACGGAAATCATCCGCATTCATCGCCCCACGCAACTGATCTGCTATATTCCAAAGGGTTTTACCCAACTTAAGCTGTTCTTTCTGTGTCATAATTAATACTCCATTTTAGGAAACAAACCCTGCATCAAACCCTTCTTATGCTCCTTCAAAGCCTCAATCTTCTCCGTCTCTGCCTTAATCAAGTCATCCACTGCTGACAGGCAGGAGGCTATTTTTTTTTGTTCAGGAATACTCGGGATTAATAGACTTAACTCTTTGATTTGTGAAACCGAAACGACATTTTTAATGGCGCCACCTGCCGATTGTGATAATAACTTGCTTTGATTGTTCTCAGTTTCCATTAAAAATTTGACAAATATGTTGCTATTGTGGTCTTTGACTGTCAACTTTAGAAGTGCCTGATTAATTATCCCCATTTTAAAATCTTGTTGAATAATAGCGAACCTGCCCATTGTCCCAGAGCAGCTCATAATTAAGTCGCCAGGCTTAACGGAAAACCTCTTTAATTTGGAGAAGTTTTCGATATCTATATAATACCTAAAAGAATTAAATTCGTTATGAATAGCATGTGATTGCTCATATACTGCATAGCCCTCCTTCACGAATGTTTCTTTTTTCAATGCCCCCCCAAAAGGGCCTCTCACTAGATTACATATGTTGCCTAGCGTAATCTCTTCCCACTCCCCATCGTTTTCAAATTCCGGGAAGCGAAATTTCGGTACCCGCTCACCCTCTTGCGGAAAAAGGTTTTGCATCAGACCTTTCTTGTGGCCTTTAAGCAACTCCAGCTTTTCGTTGTGGGCGGCAAGCAAATCGTCTAAGGAAGAAAGACAGTCAGCAATTTTTTGTTGTTCGGGCAAACTTGGTAGCATTACTCCTATTTTGTTAATTAAGGTTTTAGACAAACTTGGTATGCCACCTGCTTCATTATGGTTTATCCAATTTATTTTTTGGAAAATGTAAAATATTAGTTTTGGCCAGCTGCCTTTAAATGAATGAGTATAAAACAATGTGTCAACAGTCCAGAATTTGCCGGATAAGAACATGGGCTTATCAATCGTTCCTTTCCGCCCTATGCATACACTCTCACCATCATATAGGTAATTATCTACGGAAAGCATGTAACCTCCTGAGCCATAAACTGGAATATTGCCAGGTTCCAAATGTTTATAATCTCTGCCACTTCCTATTTCAAACACCTCCCCCAACTTCTTCTCTTCCCACTCCCCGTCCTCTTTAAACTCAGGGAAGCGTAGGGCAGGGATTAATTTCTTCTTGTTACTCATATGCTGCTAATCCAGAAATTTCCTGGCCTTGGGCCAGTTTGTGTAATAGGGGCACCAGTTGTTTCATTAATTCGGATTCGGCTTTGCTGCGCTGTTTCCAGCCCAGGTTCAATGGCGCCAGCAGTTCGGTGAGCCGTTCGCCATCAAAAACCATGCGCTTCATGATTCGTTCAATAAAGGTTCGCAAGGCTTCGGTGCTCAGTCCGGCCGCTTGCGCAATGTCTGCCACTTCTTTATTGAATTTTTCGATCTTAAAACGATCGTACCCTTGTTTAATCTGCGCTTCGGTATATCCGGCTGTCCAATCTAATTGCATGAGATAGGCGGTAAGGTCTTCCTCCTCGTCCATCATGTTGGAGCTCGATTTCAGCAGGTTGATGATTTGTTCGCGGGTCAGTTTGTTTTTGCCTGGGGTACCGGCACTCTTCATACTGTCGGCAACCAGTTTCATAATGTAGTCGTAATCGATCAGGGCCGAGGCAAACAAGATGAACTCAAAATCGAGCTGGTCCACATTATTGGAGCCATTATTATTGCCGTTATTCCCTTTTTTGCGCAAATCTCTGGCAATTTCGAGGTACGAACTCCTGAATTCTTGCAGCTTTTCTTTGGGCAATATGGCTTCAATTTTTTCTTGTTGCTTGACTTCCAAATCGGTGTACTGGTCCAGCTCGGTTTTTATGCGTTGTACTTCTTTGAAGTTCTTTATGAAGGCAATGCGGGCCGCATCGCCTTTTAAGTTGTACACTTCTTCGGGCTCGGTGCTTAAATCCTGCTCTTGCATAAACAGGCCCAGGTCTTCTACGGCCTGCTCGTATTTTTTAATGACAACCGGGGCGGGGTCCACCATCCAAATTTCCTTGGCCTTATCGCGCTTCTCACCCGAAAACAGTATTATGGCGTGGTTTACTGCGTCTTGCTGCGACCTGAAATCGAGCACGTTGCCGTAGGGCTTGGTGTCGTTGAGCACACGGTTGGTGCGCGAAAAGGCTTGTATTAAGCCGTGGTATCTCAGGTTTTTATCTACATACAGGGTCTTCAAAAACTTGGAGTCGAAGCCGGTGAGCAGCATATCTACTACTATGGTCAGGTCTATTTTTTTGCTGTGGGGCAAATCGCGGTTGCTGAACTTATGGTCCTTTATGCGCTTTTGTACGTCCTGATAATACAAATCGAAGTCGTTGATGTTGTGGTTGCTGCCGTACTGCTTGTTGTAATCGGCAATAATCTGCATCAGGGCCGCTTTCTTTTCCTCTGGCTGCTCCTTGTTGTCTTCTTTCTCCTGCTCCAAATCTTCTTGCAGTTGCCTTACGTCGGCAGCATTTTTCTGGCTTTGCTGGTCGCCGTTTGCGGCGATCAGCTGTGCAGGTGGCGAAAACACGCAGGCAATATTCAGGGGCACAAAATCAGGATCTTTTTCCTGCAGCTCTCCTTGCAATTTTTTAAACAATTGGTAGTACCCAATGGCATCGTTGATGCTGGCCGTGGCCAGTATGGCATTGAACTTGCGGTTGCTGGTGGCTTTATCGTGTTTCTTCAGTATGGTCTCTACAACTGCTCTTTGGGGTACGGGGTCGCCCGGCTTTAACTCTTTCTTGCCTTCTACCTTACCTTTGAAGTAGTCAACATAAAAGCGCAGCACGTTTTTATCTTCAATGGCGTGGGTGATGGTGTAGGCGTGCAGCTGCTTTTGAAATATGTCTTGGGTGGTTTTATTGGTTTCGCGCTTGTCCTCCCGCATTTTGTAGGTGGCGTTTTCGTCGAAGATGGGGGTGCCGGTGAAGCCAAAGAGCTGGGCGTTGGGAAAAAACTCCTTGATGGCTTTGTGGTTTTCGCCAAACTGGGAGCGGTGGCATTCGTCGAAAATAAAGACGATGCGCTTTTTGCTTAAAGGTTCCAAGCGCTCCTTGTACATGCTGCGCGAAGTCCCGTCAAGGGCCAGCCCTAATTTTTGAATGGTGGTAACAATTACCTTATCGGCATAGTCGGTCGAAAGCATGCGCCGCACCAGTGTTTCGGTGTTGGTGTTTTCTTCCACACTGCCTTCCTGAAACTTGTTGAACTCTTCGCGGGTTTGCCGGTCCAGGTCTTTGCGGTCGACTACAAACAGGCATTTTTCGATGTCGGGATTGTCTTTAAGCAGCGTAGCTGCCTTAAAGGAGGTGAGGGTTTTTCCGCTGCCGGTGGTGTGCCATATAAATCCGTTGCCTCTGTTCTGATGGATGCAATCTACAATGGCTTTAACGGCGTAAATCTGGTAGGGGCGCATCACAAGCAACTTCTGCTCGCTCTCTACCAAAACCATGTATTTGCTGATCATTTCGCCCAGGGTGCATTTCCGGAGGAAGCGCTGGGTAAAGGGCTCCAGATGCGTGATCTTTTTATTGCTTTCGTCGGCCAGCCGGTACACGGGCAAAAACTGCTCGTCGGCGTTGAACTGAAAATGCCTGTTCTGGTTGTTCGAAAAATAGTAGGTGTTGCTGCGGTTGCTTACAATGAACAGCTGCATGAAGCACATGAGGGTGTTGGCGTAACCGTTGCCGGGTTCGTTCTTGTAATCTACAATCTGCTGCATGGCTTTACGCGGCGTTACATCCAGCTTTTTCAGCTCAATCTGCACCACCGGCAATCCGTTTATGAGCAGAATTACATCGTAACGTTGCAGGCTGTTTTCGGTATTGATGCGCAACTGACTGATGACCTCGTAATCGTTTTTGCACCAGTCCTTGATGTTGACCAGGGTATAATGCATAGGTTCACCGTCCTCACGCTGGAAGTATTGCCGCTCGCGCAGCAGCTTGGAGGCTTTAAATACGTCGGGTTCAATGATGGACTCCCGCAAGCGTAAAAACTCACTGTCGGTGAGTTTTACTTTGTTCAGCGCTTCAAACTTGGTCCTGAAATTTGCTTCCAGGCTTTTTCTGTCGGTAATGTCCGGCCTGTGGATGTATTTTAAATCTTTCAGCCGCTCAATGAGCCAGTTCTCAATTTCGTACTCCTTTGTCATTGACTTTCCCTTTCAATAAACCGCTTAAATTCATCTCCGGGCCTCATTGCGCAGACCAGAAATTTTATTTGCTCTACAAATATGTATGTTAATTGGGGAAATTCCCAATTGGGGGAGGGTGGTAGGGGGGATTTGAGGGCTTTTATTATGGGGTTATTGGTTTGCTTAACTTAAGGTGAGGTGTGACCGACGTTGGCGGTATGAAACGTTGCGCATTTCGAAGCACAAACTTATCAGCTCGCTAAACCGTTGATTAATTGTTATTTCGTTCAAATATAGCACTGTCCGCGCAATGTTTTATGACCGCGTGTTAGCACACGTAATTATCTAAAATTCAAAGCCAAACAATGTTCCTGAGATATCTTTATCATGAAGTTTTAAAATAATCTCATTTTCCTTAAATTCTTGAATTTCGCCTGAAACATCTAATGGCAAATCTGATTTTATTGCAGAGAGAATATATTGAATATTATGTTTTTTTGTTAAATCATTTATTAATTCCAATAATCGAATTTTTATCCCATTATCTTGTTGCGACAAAACATCATCATGATATACAAACCTATAGTAAGACTCTTTATTATAAGCACATAAAATGGAAAGGTCGAATGCTACGCATAGCAACTTCATATAAGTATTACCTTCATCTTTTGCAGTATCTTTACTCTCATCAATTTTTGATTTTACTTTTGGTGGAATAAAATCAACATTGTTATTTGTATTAAGATTCCATGAAAGAACAGCGTTTTCATCCATTATGTGTTTGTAAAACTTTGAAAACAATGTTCTTATTTCATTATATTTTTGATTTTTATCTGTTGATTGATGAATCTTCTTAAGCTCACTAATAGTTGATTTTATACCAGTTTGCAGTGATTCTATTTCATTCTCCTTTTGAATGATTAAATCAATTGCATTGATTTTCTCTTGAAACTTCAATAATTGACCTTCAACTTTAACTAAATCTTTTTGACATTTTTTAAATTTTGTGAAGGTATCACTATCAGTTAAATGAGTTAGTAGTGATTCTCTTTCATGATGAAGTATTTCTAATTTAGAATTTACGTCATTCAGTTCTTTTTCTTTATCCTTAATAGTTGACTTCAAAAGTTTGTTTCTTTCTGTTGTCAACTTTTTATTGAAAGCCAGCAAATTTTCATAGTCTGAAGACAATTGTTCCGAAAAATAAATAGATGTTTCCTCAAAAACCTTCTTAACCTTATCAATATCAAACGAAAAGTTATTTTTTATTGAAGACTTTAGCTTATCAAGTTCATAGTTTAATTTGTATGAATCTGCGTTCAGATTTGAAATTTTATTTTCTATCTCATCAATCCCTTCCTTAATGAGAGATTTATCTTGCTGGTAGAAATTAAATCTATCAATTTGTTCTTCAACTTCCTTATAGTCACTTTCTAAAATCGCTCTTTCTGCAATTATTTCATCTCTGTCTTCAACTTTAACTGAATAATCACTTTTATAGGAATTAATCAGATTTTTTATGTCTTCGATTTTCGAATCATTATCATATTTTAATCGAAGTAATTCTCCTTTAAAACCAAGCAAGTCAAACATAAATGGTTTCCAATCAACATCCTTACCTCCAACAAATTTATTAAGCTTATATACATCTTTAAAATCATCTTGTGTACGAAGTGAATAGCTTATAGATTTTCTGTAGTTGTAATCCTTATTGTGAAAGAAATCAAATGATAAATATTCAGAAAGTATATTGCGAGCCTTTTTTAAAGTAATATTTTCGTGATTCCAAGTCAATGGAGGAAGATAATCTGTTGTAGTTTGATTCTGTATTGTAAAAGAAATTTTCGTATTGGTTTCAATGTCCCTCTTGATTGTTAAAAATTCATTAGAATTTAAGTAAAGCTCTAAATAAAACACATGATTTATAAAAACGGATGTATTATTTTCTTTAATTTTAAGGAAGAAATGATGTTTATTAATCTCCTTCAAAAGCATAAAATCTATTAAATCCGCTAGTTTAGTTTTTCCTAAATCGTGCGAATTCTTCTTTTCTTTTAAATCAGACTTTACATCTGCATATATTACATTTAACTCATTAAGGTTGAATGTAATATTCTTAAAGTCTTTATTATTGCAATATAGTTTACTTAGTTGCATTGTATTTAAAAGAATCAGTTATTTCTAAATATTCAAGTTTGCCCAAAAGGTAAAGAAAATTCAAAGCATATGGGAAATTTTCTTTTGCCTCAGTGCCCATATTATCTATGACTTTCTTTAATAAGTCATCGTAATTAATATCATAAAACGCATTTAATTGTTTTAGAATAAATGCTCCAATATTTATTACTGATATATCAGGGTTTATATGTCTATCTGGTTTTATCATTTTCAGCCTTTTTCCCAATCAAACACTCATAATACATATAATGAAGGAAAACCATCACATGTCTTTTACTCCCTTTTAATGGAGTTGAACCATCACAAATTAACTTATAAATAAACAAAAATATTTCCTCAAACAAATCAAAATCATCTCTCTTTAAAGAAACTAGCTGGTTTAATTCATAAGCTGTATCAAAGTAATAATCTTTTAACGCTTCATTTAATGGATTGTACAGAAATTTTTCAATTTTATCAAAATCCATTAAGGATTCACCCACGATAAATTCATTAAAATATTCTTCGCTAAGCCTATTTTTCTTGTTTTTTTCTTTTTTATCAATTAAAGTAAAATCTTGTTTAAGCTTATCAACTTCTTCTTTAATTTCTTCTTTAATTTCAGGAAGTTGGCTTTTAAAAGCTAGGATAATATCCTTAATTTCTTCATCAGAGAAGTCAAACTGTATATGGTTTATGTCTAACTTAAATTGCTTAACAATACTCTTGTTTGAATTCAAATATTGGTTATTAATTGTTTCTTTCCCTATTATGGCACAATTCTCAATTCCAGTTTCCTTGATGATTTTATTTAATAATCGCTCTCCTTTTACCCCTGAATATTTACGATTTGTAAACAAAAGATAATTATCAATTTCGCCGTTCTCTTTTAACTTCTTGATTTTGACAATTTCATCATTGATTATGTTTTCGAATTCATAATCAGAACAAGATGCTAAATAATTCTCTGTATGTTTTGCTTGAATTATAAATTTTCCAGTCCAACTTTCTTTGGTCGAAGGATAATTTTGAGCAGTCCCAGTAAATTTCCCATCTCGCCCTCCGTCTTTTCCAGGTGAAAATTCAATAACTCCAGTTCCTAAAATACTCTGACAGATAGTATTCACTAACCTTTCAAAATCTGCGTCATTGATATTTTCTAATCTATAATCCATATTACAAAACTAATATTTTACAGCTAAATATTTTAAAATAATTACTAACGAACCAATCGTGCTGTTTTTATGTGTGCTAACGTTTGGCTGTATGCGGTCGGCTGGGCTTTCAACCCGCTGTGATTTTATCAGGCTAAACGCGGGTAACAAGGCCAAGTGAGTGGCTCAATATGTTGTGGTTTGCCCGGCTGCCGTATTACAGCTTTGTTATGGGCATTTATTTTCCAATATAAATATCTCTTTTTAGCAATTTACTTCTTTCAATTTGAACATAATCTCCTTCAACAATATCAAGATTATTAATAACTCCGTCTCCGTTCATATCTTTGTATTTTAAGCCTCCAATTTCAACATTTTCTTGATATGGAACATTAGAAGTATGAATAGTATCTTGAGCATTCATAAAAACCCCATTAATTACTAAACCATTTTTAAGATTACTAAAATCGTCTTTTGTTGCAATAAGCAAATAATTGCCTGCCTTGATATTATAGAAACTCACAATCCCATTTTCATCGCTTGTTTCTTTGTAAGTTTCTTTTTTTCCTGCAATGCTATTAGTGCCATCTATTTCAAATAGTTTTACAGGTACTTCTGAAATCGAAGATAGAGTTGAAGAGCTTGATGTCCAACTGTTAGCGTTATATATTGTCAGTTCTAATGATTTTTTCTGATTCGGGGTACCTTCTTTTGTTAATGTTTGCACATACTCTCTAATAATAAGAGTATCTTGTTGTGCCAGTGAGAATTGAGGGTTATTTTTCAAACGATTATTGATGCCTAAAAAAGTGATGAATTTAGGAGAAGATGTTAGATAACCTAAATCTGTCAGCAAGCAATAATCAACAAAAGGCATAATTAGCTCATCTGCATCTTTCTCTATGTAGAAGCAAGTTTTTTGTTCAATTTTTTTTGAATAACCAGTACTTAATGGAGTAGTGCTTTCTTCATACAAGAGAGGAATAAAACTTAAAAATGAGGTGTCAGTAAAGTTAGCTGTTTTATCAAAATCAGAGTGTATTGATGGATAATAGGTTGTGATTTCGTTTTCTTCCCAATAATACAATGAATTTAGACTTTCTATAGAAAGCGTGTCGGAAATACTTGAACCTTTTTCCAAGAAAACTTGGTATTTATTCAGAATGGTTGCGCAAACATCCTCCTCTTGCCTTATTGTTGTATAATTTGGAAGAACGCTTTCGCTTTTAGTGATTAATGAATTTTTTATTTCTTCATTTTTTATTTCACCTTCAATTGTAAATACTCTATAGCCAATTTCAGTTACAGTTTGCGTGTAATAAATTTCAGGATATTCTAACCCATTCTCTTGTTTTTCACACGATAATATAACTATCACCGTAGACAAAATAAAAATTAATCTTTTCATGGTTTTCGGTTTTCTTTATTAATTGCCCATAACAATATCATAAACGCATTGTCCAAAAAATACAGAAAGCGACAATTGCGTATATACTTATTTCTTTACTGTCTCAATTCATTCCTATTCTCAGCTCTGAATTCCCCTGTTCACCGTTGCAAAAGCTTGGTTGGGCGCAGGGTAAAGTTTAGGCTGCGCGCACCCCTTTGGTTATTTGACAATGGCTTGTACCGTTGCTTTCGACATACCAACCTCTAATGCAGCAGTATTGATTCCCTGGTACGCATTACATGAGAAAATGAAAAGTAAAGTCCATAACAACAAATCTGTTTTATTAGCCCTGTTCTTTTTAGCGGTGTTATATTTTCTCATCTCTTCTCAAAATCCCCCAACACCCCACTAAGTTAAAAATTATTTTGTTATATCAGCTGAATGGTTTGACGATTAAACCATTCCCGTCCACCAACCCGCACCCCACAAAAAAAGGCCCCCGTGAGGAGGCCTTTTTTTAGATTTTAGATTTCGCTGATTTTTAAGGAAAGGTGATTTTTCTAAATCGGAAGGTCTTGTTCCGATTCGGGCACAAAACTAGACAAAAATTAACAATGAACAAAAGGTTTAATACCTTATTTTTTGTGGTGGGGGTAGTTTTTTTGTGGGGAGGCCACGTGAGCCGGGACTTGCAAGGGTCCCGGCTCCAGGGCTTTTGGTGGGGTTCAGCTGTTTTCGGCGGCGCGTTGGCTTTCGAGGTCGGCGATGATTTGGGTCATTTTTTGGTCGCTCAGCTTGTAAAAAATCATGAATAAGCCTGAAATTAATGCAGCGGCGGCGGGTACGATGCCCATCATGTATTTGATGCCTTTAAGGGTTTCGGGGCTTTGGGCGGCGTTGGCTTCGAAGCCGTAGATGGCCAGGAGCCAGAGGGTGAGGGAGCCGCCGAGGGTCCAGCCTAGTTTTTGGGTCATGCTGCTGGCGGAGAATACGAGGCCGGTGGCGCGGCGTCCGGTTGTCCATTGGGAGTAGTCGGCGGCATCGGCGTACATCGACCACAGCAGGGGGAAGATGATGCCGGCGCAGAAGCTGATGAGGGCTTGCAGACTGTAAATGAGCAGGAGGTCGCCTTTGCTGGTGAGCTGGAATACTACGCTGAGGGCGGCGGCGGCAAACATGGCGAACATAAAGGTGCGGCGCTTGCCGAGGAGGGCGGATATGGGCTTGGCCATGATGACGCCAATCATGTTGGTGGCCTGACCTAAAAACAGGTAGAAGGTGCTGTAGGCGATGGTCATTTTGGAGAAGTGGATGGCCGATTCGCGTACGTGGTCGTCGGCTATGTAGTACTTAAAGTAGTACATGGCTACGCCGTCGCGCACGGAGTTGAAGATGAGGGTGGCTACGCCGGCGCCCAGAAGGATGAACCAGGGGCCGTTTTTGGCCAGGTTGCGGAGGTCTTCTTTCAGGTTGTTTTTCTGCTCTTTGGGTGGGGTGATGCGCTCGCGGGTCCACGAAAAGGTGAGCAGGAAAAAGCCTACGGCGATGCTGCCGATGACGACCATGGTGAGCTGGTAGGCGGTGGGCAGGGCTACGGAGCCGGCAAAGAAGTCGACCATGGGCTGAAACAGGGCTACGACCAGCAGACTGCCGCCAAAGGCGAAGACCATGCGGTAGGAGGCGAAGCTGGTGCGCTCGTTGCCGTCGGCGGTCATTACGCCGAGCAGACTGGCGTAGGGTACGTTAATGGCGGTGTAGGCCATCATCATAAGGGTGTAGGTGATGTAGGCGTAAACGATTTTGCCCTGCAGGTCGAGCTGGGGGGTGGTGAAGAGGAGTACGCCTATGAGGGCGAAGGGTCCGGCTATCCACAGCAGGTAGGGGCGAAATTTGCCCCAGCGGGTGTTGGTGCGGTCGCTAATGATGCCCATGAGGGGGTCGTTGGCGGTGTCCCAAATGCGGGTGACTAAAAACATGGTGCCGGCGGCTGCGGCGGGTATGCCAAATACGTCGGTGTAAAAAATGGCGAGGTAAAAGGTGAAGATTTTCCAGAACATGGAGGAGGCGGCGTCGCCGAATCCGTATCCGATTTTTTCTTTGAGGCTGACTTTTTGGGGCTTCATCATTTTCAGGCTTTATTTAGGCGTTGGTACATTTCCATGAGGGCGCGGGTGTTGTGATAGGGGCATTTCCAGAAACCGGCTTTGGGGTCGGAAAGCACGGGCTTTCCGTCGGGACCAATGCGCAGGAACCATTCGCCGCCGCGGGTGTCTATCAGCTTTTCGCGGATGTAGTCCCAAAGTACTTCGGCCTGCTGCAGGTAGCGCGGGTCGCCGCTTTTTTGCCAGGCGTCGGTAAAGCCTACCATGGCTTCGGCTTGTACCCACCAGTGGCGGTCGGTTTCCAGGTGATTCGAAGATAGTTCTTTTTCGTAATACAGTGAGCCGTCGGGGGCCAAAGCTTCGTTGAGGGTGGCTTGGGCCAAGCGCTGACTCAGGTTTTTTACTTGGCCGATGAGGTCGGGCTTCCCAAGGATTTCGGCGGCTTCGTTCAGCAGCCAGGCGCCTTCAATGTCGTGCCCGTAAGATACCATGCTGGAGCGTACGCTCCAATCGTGGTCAAAAAACAGGTGGAAGTGGCCGCTTTGGGGGTCGGTAATGTGGTCGGTGAATACGCGCAGGAGGCCTTCGATTTGCTGTGCCAGACGGGCATCGGGCCATACGCGATAGAGATTGGTGTAGGGTTCGATGATGTGCAGGTGGGTGTTCATCGACTTGGGCTCGTTGGCGTCTTTGGCGCTCAGGCGCAGGTCGGCCAGCGGTCGCCAGTCGCGGTCGCGGGCTTCGAGGTAGCCGCCGTGGGTGGCGTCAAAGCTGTGCTTTTCTATCAGTTCAAAGAGCTGGATGGCGCGTTGGAGACTCTCGGGATCGCCGCTGGCGCGGTAGTATTCGGCCAGTCCGTAAATGGCGAAGCCCTGGCCGTAGATTTGCTTGCGGCCGTTTTTCATCTGGCCCCGGGCATCTGCGCTCCAATAAAGGCCGCCGTGTTCCCGGTCCCAAAAGTGTTGCCACAGGTAGTCGTAGGCGCGCCGGGCGCTTTGCAGGTAGGCGGGGTCTTTTAAAAAGTTGTAGGCCGAGGCAAAGGTCCACAAGATGCGGGCGTTGAGTACGAGGCCTTTTTCGGCTCCGGGTACGGGCTGACCCCGGGGGTCTAGTTCACCGTAGAAACCATCTTGCTGGTGGTCGATGCTGTGCTCCTGCCAAAAGTGGAGGATGTCTTTGTAGGCCTGGAGCAAGTCTGCTCCTACGATGCTGGTTTTTCTGCTCATGGGCGCCTGGTGCTGAGAGGTGGCAGCAGGGGCTCGGGCCCCTGCTGCTGCCATCGGTGTGAATGAATTGTGTTTATTGTGCTTTGTTCTGGTCGATCAGCCGGTTGATGCGCTGCACCGAGGCGGCGCTGCGCAGCTCGTCCTGCGGGGTGTTGATGCAGTAGTCCACCAGCTGATCGATGCTCGACAGGGCTACGTGCATGCGGGTGTCGGAGGCGGCGTAGTATATGAGTACGCGGCCGTCGTCGTCGGCTATCCAGCCGTTGGAGAAGACCACGTTGGACACGTCGCCGACCCGCTCCCAGTCCTGCGGCGCAATAAAGTGGCCGGCGGGTTTGTGGGTGACTACCCAGGGTTTTTCCAGGTCGGTCATAAACAGGTAGAGGGTGTAGCGCAGTCCCGCAGCGGTGTTGCGCACGCCGTGGGCCAGTTGCAGCCAGCCTTTGTCGGTGCGGATGGGGGCGGGACCCAGACCGTTTTTTACTTCGTAAATGGTGTGGTAGGTCTTGGGGTCTACAATCAGTTCTTCTTTGACTTCGGGCTTTTCGATGTTGGCGCAGAGGCCAAAGCCGATGCCGCCGCCTTTGCCGGTGTCGATGAAGCCGTCCTGGGGACGGGTGTAAAAGGCATACTGTCCGTCAACGAGGTGGGGGAAGAGCACGACGTTGCGCTGCTGTCCGGTGGTCGAAACGAGGTCGGGCAAGCGCTCCCAGGTGATGAGGTCCTTGCTGCGGGCGATGCCCGCAGCAGCTACTGCGCTGCTGGTGTCGCCATTGGGGGCATTGGGATCCTTCCGCTCGGTGCAGAATACGCCGTACACCCAGCCGTCGTCGTGTTTGGTCAAACGCATGTCGTACACGTTGGTGTCGGGCTCGTCGGTCTCGGGCAGGGTCAGGGGACGGTCCCAAAAGCGAAAGTTGTCGATGCCGTTGGGACTCTCAGCTATGGCGAAGAAGGATTTTCGGTCGTTGCCTTCGACCCTTACGGCCAGCAGGTACTTGTCGCCCCACTTCATGGCGCCGGCGTTGAAGGTGGCGTTGTAGCCGATGCGCTCCATCAAATGCGGATTGCGTTGGGGGTTCAGGTCGTAGCGCCAGTGCAGCGGAATGTGGTCGCGCGTTACTACGGGATTAACGCAGCGCTGGTAAATGCCGTTGCTGCTGAAGAGCACCTGGTTGGGGCGCTGGAGCAGACTTTCATGGGCTGTGCGGATCTGCTTGAGCCGCTGTTCAAATGCTTGGTTTTGCATATTTAGTTCTTGTTTTTGAATTGCTGCCAGTCGCTGAGCAGGAGGTAGCGCTCGCCGCCTACAAAGTGGCGGAAGTCGTCGGCCGCCTCATGCTCGGGATGGGGTACATAAAAGTGGCTGAGGTCGTGGTTGCGCCACACCATTACGTAAACGGCTTGCCGGGTAAGCTCCGAGGCTTCGAGCACGCCGGCCAGATTGGCACTGTACCAGTCCGCCTGCTCTATGCGGTCGAGTCCCGTTTCGGTGAGTGCCGCTACTTTGTCGGTCTTCTGCGCATACTGCACGGCTATTTCCAGTTTTTGGATGGCTGCGGACAGGCCCTCGGCGCCCTGGTTCAAATCCCAGTAGTTGTCCACCCCAACGATGTCCACATAGTCGTCGCCCGGATACCAGCTGAGGTATTCGGCTTCGGTACTGAAGTTGCGGTCGGGCGAGTAGGCCACCAGAAAATTGTCGACGCCCTGCTCGTGCAGGCGGTCGATGGTGAGGCGAAACAGGGCCTGCAGTTCTTCGGGCTCGGTGAGGGTGGCGCCCCACCAAAACCAGCCGCCGTCCATTTCGTGCCAGGGGCGGAAGATGAAGGGCAGGGTGCCGCCTTCGGGGGTGGTGAGACTCTTAAAGAAGTGGGCCAGCTGATCGACCTGGGCCAGGAAGTGGCTGTGGTGACTGCCTCCCGGAAGGAGGTGTTCAACCACGCGCTCATCTACCACCCAGGCGTTTTTGCTGGTATCCACGGGCGAGTAGGGGTGCCAGCTGAAGGTGTTGACGCCGCCCTGGGCATGCACCCATTGGGCAAAGCTGCGCATCTTGTCGAAGGGCACCCGGTCGAGGTTTCTGGTGCGACCCAGTTCCAGTCCCCCCAACTCCCAGCCAAATAGGGCGGGGTAGTCGCCGGCGGTACGTTTTACGTCCGATTGGCCTTCCTCGTACTGCCAGCCTATGCCGTAGGCCAGGTCGTCCTGGTGACCAAAAAGCAGG
Source organism: Geofilum rhodophaeum (assembly GCF_002210225.1). Lineage (GTDB taxonomy): Bacteria > Bacteroidota > Bacteroidia > Bacteroidales > Marinilabiliaceae > Geofilum > Geofilum rhodophaeum. The sequence goes on from NZ_MWUJ01000015.1 coordinate 20,869, forward strand.
GCCTTGCCCTGGAGACTGCGGAGCTGGTCCATGAGGACTTCAGCAGGGCTGGGTGTTTCTGTCGGCTGGGGCGACCCACAGGCCAGGAGGCCGGTGAGTGCCACAAGCAGACTGCTGTATTTTAAATACTTGCTGTTCATGTTGGTGGGTAATAGCAGTTTGTTATTTGGGGTCGAGGACAAACATCAGTACGTCGCGGGCGGGTACGCTGCCTTTCAGTGCTTTTTTGGTGTTGCCTGCATCTTTGTGTGTCCATACGTTGCGCAAGTTGTAACGCCGGGTGGCAAAGTCGGCCTCGCGGTCAAAGACTTCGTCCACCACTTTGTGGGCCTGCCAGTCGAACTGCAGGGGCAGATCCTCATCGCCCCGATTCAAGAACATGACGGCCCAACGGCCCTCACTCAGGGGCTTAAACCAGGTCTCCAACTGGCCTTCTGCGGCGTAGCGGAAGCCTTGAATGGCCAGGGGATCCTGGTTAACGGCAATGACTTCGCCGTTGGTGAGGATGGCGTGGGTTTCGGGCGACATGTTGCGGATGTCGTTGCCGGCCATCAGCGGGGCCGACAGCATGGCCCAGATGGCAAAGTGGGCACGGTCTTCGTTTACGCTCATGCCGTTGCCTACCTGCAGCATGTCGGGGTCGTTGAAGTGACCGGGTCCCTGGTACTCGCGGATTTCGAACTCGCGGTGCATGTCGAGTATTTTTAAGATGCCCCAGGACGACCAGTCGCCGTGACTGTGCTCACAGTCCCAGCAGTTGTAGATGTCGCCGGTGGTGCGCCAAAGATGGCCTACTTCTTTGGCCCAGGTCCACGGTTCGTTGTGGCCCCAGTCACACAGACTGAATACGATGGGGCGACCGGCGGCTTTCAGGGCTTCGCTCATGGTGGTATAGGCGCCCACCCCACTCAGGCCTTCGGTGTCGCACCAGTCGTACTTCAAATAGTCGATGCCCCACGAGGCGTAGGTCAGGGCGTCCTGGTACTCGTGGCCCCTGCTGCCGGGGTAGCCGGCGCAGGTGGTATTGCCGGCATCGGAGTAAATCCCGATTTTCAGCCCCTGGGCATGCACATAGTCGGCCAGGGCTTTCATGCCGGAAGGAAAGCGCTCCGGATGGGCTTGGATAAAACCGAGACTGTCGCGCTCTCCATGCCAGCAGTCGTCGATCACGATGTATTGGTAACCGGCATCGCGGAGACCGGTGGCCACCAGGGCGTCGGCCATCTCGCGTATCATGTCTTCGTTGATGTCGCATTGAAATTTGTTCCAGCTGTTCCAGCCCATAGGGGGAGTAGTAAGCAGTCCCTCAAACTTTTGTGCCTGTGTTGCGCCTGCAAAAAGGAGGACAAGTGCCACGATGCTTAAGATTTTTTTCATTCCCGATTTTTTAATTGCTTGGTTATTAAGAATTTGGACTTTGGGTTTTGGGGAGTAAAGACAGTTGCAAAATAGAGGGAAGTCGCGCCTTCGACAAGTACAATTCGGTCACTTCCTTGTAAGATTTTAACGGGGGTGCTTTTGGGCCCCTGTTGAAAACTTAAATATTTTACGTTTAGGCTCTTGACACTTGCCGGCAACCTTTTGTCGTGTAGAATTGTTCCGGCTCTGGAGTATTTCTTATTTTTGTTTTTCACCCATTGCTTACTTTTTAGCACTTCCTTATTATGGCAAACATTCCGTTTACCCACTTACACGTACACTCTCAATATTCTATTCTTGACGGACAGGCCAGTGTGGCTGCGCTGGTGAATAAGGCGGCGGCCGATGGCATGACGGCGGTGGCGCTGACCGACCACGGCAATATGCTGGGGATTAAGGAGTTTTTTGACCTGTGTCGCAAAAAGGGGGTGAAGCCCATTATGGGGGTGGAGGCCTACGTGGCCGAACGGAGCATTGCCGATAAAAGCGATAAGAACCTCGACCGCAGCGGTCGCCACCTGATTCTGCTGGCGAAGAACCGTACGGGTTACCGCAATCTGCTTAAGCTGACTTCCATTGCTTCGGTGGAGGGCTTTTTTTACCGGCCGCGTATCGATAAGCAGCTGTTGGCGCAGTACCACGAGGGATTGATTGTTACTTCTGCCTGTCTGGGTGGTGAAGTGCCGCAGAAGATCATGAAGGGCGATCTCGACGGAGCCCGGGAGGCCATTCGCTGGTACAAGGGGGTGTTTGGGGAGGATTACTACCTGGAGCTGCAGCGGCACCCGTCGGAGGATCCGCGCATGCGCGAGCAGGTGTACGACGAGCAGGTTAAGGTGAACGAACACTTGCTGCTTTTGTCGAAGGAGATGGGCGTTAAGGTGGTGGCGGCCAACGATGTGCATTTTGCCGATGCCGATAAGGCGGAGGCGCACGACATTATGATATGCATGAATACGGGTAAGGATGTGGACGACGAGACCCGTATGCGCTATACGCGGCAGGAGTGGTTCAAGACTACGGCGGAGATGAATGCCCTCTTTGCCGATGTGCCGCAGGCTTTGGAAAGCACGCAGGAGATTGCCGCTAAGGTGGAGGAGTTCGACTTGAACTCGGACCCCATTATGCCGGAGTTTCCGATACCGGAGGATTTTGCGACCTGGGAGGGCTACCTCGAAAAGTTTAAGGAGGAGGACCTGAAGGCGGAGTTTGGGGCGGAGCGTTATGAGAAGCTGGGTGGCGATTACGAACACCTGCTGCGGGTGAAGCTGGAGGCCGATTACCTGGAGCACCTGACTTACAAGGGGGCGCATAAGTTTTACGGCGATCCGCTGGCACCGGAGGTGAAGGAGCGGATCGACTTTGAGCTGGAGACGGTGAAGACCATGGGTTTTCCGGGCTACTTTTTGATTGTGCAGGACTTTATTAATGCGGCGCGTGAGATGGGGGTGCTGGTGGGTCCCGGTCGTGGTTCGGCGGCGGGTTCGGCGGTGGCTTTTTGTGTGGGCATTACGGCGGTGGATCCGATTAAGCACGATTTGCTGTTTGAGCGTTTTTTGAATCCCGACCGTATTTCCATGCCCGATGTGGACATCGACTTTGACGATGATGGTCGCGCCCTGGTGCTCGACTGGGTGGCGCAGAAGTATGGGAAGGACAAGGTGGCCCACATTTGTACCTTCGGAACGATGGCCGCGAAGTCGGCCATCAAAGACGTGGGCCGGGTGCTGCGTTTGCCCTTGTCGGAGACCGACCGCATCTCTAAACTGATTCCGGAAAAGCCGGGGACCAAGTTGGCCAATGCCTATAAGGAGGTGCTGAAGGCCGAAAAGGAGAAGGGCTCGCTGGAGCTGGCCATGGCGGCCATTGAGAAGGCGCTGGCGAGTGCCCGGGCGCAGGAGAAGGATAAGGAGGCGTCGAAGCTCGAGATTCAGTTGCTTTTTGCGCGGGAAATGCAAAGGGGACGTGGCGAGGGCGATGAGGTGCTGCTGAAAACCCTGGAGCTGGCTTGTGAGCTGGAGGGTTCGGTGCGGCAGACCGGCGTGCATGCCTGCGGGGTGTTGATTGGGCGCGATCCACTGGATCAGCACATTCCGCTGATGCCGGCCAAGGAGGCCAACTTGCTGGTGACGCAGTACGACGGGGGCTTTGTGGAGTCGATTGGACTGTTGAAGATGGACTTTCTGGGACTGAAAACGCTGTCGATCATTAAGGAGGCGCTGGAGGCCATTAAGCTGTCGAAGAACCTCGATCTGGACATCAACAGCATTGCCGACGACGACCAAAAGACTTTTGAGCTTTTTAGTCGCGGGGAAACAACGGCCATCTTCCAGTTTGAGTCGGCCGGTATGAAAAAATACCTGCGCGAGTTGCAGCCCAACCGCTTTGAGGACCTGGTGGCGATGAATGCCTTGTACCGTCCGGGTCCGATGGAATACATTCCCAACTTTATTGCCCGTAAGCACGGACGCGAGGAAATCAATTATGACCATCCGCTGATGGAGTCGTTTTTGAAGGACTCTTACGGCATTACGGTGTTTCAGGAGCAGGTGATGCTTTTGTCGCGCAAGCTGGGAGGCTTTACCCGGGGCGAGTCCGACTCCCTGCGGAAGGCCATGGGTAAAAAGATCTTCGATATGATGGCCAAGCTCAAGGAGAAGTTTGATGCGGGCTGTAAGAAGAATCCGGAGTTCATGGCGGGTTGCGAGAGCATGAATAAGAAGCCGCAGGAGGTGATCGATAAGATTTGGAAGGACTGGGAGGCTTTTGCCAGTTATGCTTTCAACAAGTCGCACTCGGTGTGCTATGCCCAGCTGGCTTACCAGACGGGCTACCTTAAGGCGCATTATCCGGCGGAGTTTATGGCGGGGGTTTTGAGTCGCAACCTTAACGACATCAGCAAGATTACCACCTTTATGGAGGAGTGCCAGCGCATGGGCATTGAGGTGCTGGGTCCCGATGTGAATGAGAGTCACCTGAAGTTTACCGTGAACCAGCAGGGGGCGCTGCGCTTTGGTATGGCGGCCATTAAGGGCGTGGGCGAGGGCGTGGTGCTGGAGATCATCAGAGAACGGGAGGCGCGGGGACCCTTTAAGGATGTGTACGATTTTATTGAGCGCATCAGCTTGCAGGTGGTCAACAAAAAGGCCCTGGAGGCTTTGGCTGCGGCTGGGGGCTTCGACAATTTGGGCAAGACGCATCGGGCTCAGTTTTTTGCGCCCTTTGAAGGGGAGGAGGGGACTTTTATTGAGCGTTTGCTGCGCTACGGCAACCGTTTTCAGAGCGACCAGGCTTCTACGCAGAATTCCCTTTTTGGGGCCGCCAATATGGTGGTGGAGATTAAGAAGCCTGAGCTGCCCAAGTGCAACGAATACACCACGCTGGAGAAACTCGAAAGGGAAAAGGAGCTGATCGGCATTTTCTTGTCGGCCCACCCCTTGGACGATTACCGGCTGGAGCTTAGGAATTTTTGCAATTTAAAGCTGGATGCACTCAACGATTTGGAGGCGCTAAGGGGCCGGGAATTCACCACCGGGGGCATGGTGGTGGGTCTGCGCGAGGGCCTCACCAAAAAGGGCAATCGTTTTGCCATTTTAAAGCTGGAGGATTTTACGGGCTCCTTTGAGTTTGCTTTTTTTGGTCAGGATTTTGCCGATTTCTTTGGACCCATCAGTTCGGGAAAATTTTTGATGATTAAGGGAAAGGTGCAGGCGCGCAGGAAATGGAAGCCGGAGGACGAGGAGAAGCTGGAGGTGAAGGTGCACAAGGTTTCGCTTTTGTCGGAGGTGCTCGAGACCCAGGTGCACGAAATGTGCCTGCGCCTGGCTTTGCAGGATTTGAGTCATGAGGTGGTGACCGAAATGGCGCGCCTTTCGATGGAGAATGCCGGCAAGGTGGTGCTGCGCTTTCAGGTGTACGATAAGGAGGAGCCCAACCAGCAGGTGAAGCTTTTGTCGCGCAACGTGCGCGTGAGTCTCACCCCTGAGCTGCTGCGCTTCTTTGAGGACCGGCCCGAAATTTCGATGTCGCTGAGTTAGGCAGATATGCGCGAAATTACATATCTTTGAACAAGACTTGCGATAAAACGTTTATAGTGGTACTTAGGGCTGCACAAGGCAGCTGATTCGAATAAACGGAATGTATTAATCATATTAGAAAGAGAAATTATGGCACTTGAAGTAACTGATGCTAATTTTGAAGAACTGGTTTTGAAAGCAGACAAACCGGTCTTGGTTGATTTTTGGGCAGAGTGGTGTGGCCCTTGCCGCATGGTGGGTCCTATTGTGGCCGAACTCGCCGAGGAGTACAAAGACACTGCGGTAGTTACCAAAATGGATGTGGACAGCAATCCGGAGACTTCCGTTAAATTTGGTATCCGCAACATTCCTACCATCTTGTTTTTTAAGAATGGTGAGGTGGTGGACAAGCAGGTGGGTGCGGTACCCAAAACCATTTTGGCTTCAAAAATCGATGCCCTTTTGTAGGCGGCAACCATCGTATAAAAAAAGCGGGTGCCCGGCCAAATGCCGGACACCCGCTTTTTTTATGCTTTGTTGCAAAGGGGCCCTCAGCCCATTATGGCGCCGATGATGGTGGCCGAGAGCAGGGAGGCCAGGGTGCCGGCCAACAGGGCTTTTACTCCCAGCTGCGAGAGTAAAACACGCTTGCCGGGGGCCAGGGAGCCGATGCCGCCGATTTGTATGCCTATGGAGGCCACGTTGGCAAAGCCGCAGAGTATGTAGGTGGCCATTACAATGGATTTGTCGTGCATAAAACGGCCGGCTTCTTTGAGTTCGCCGAGACTCACATAACCGAAGAATTCGGTCATGATGAGTTTTTCGCCCAGTACGCGGCCCACCAGATCGATGTCGGCACCCGGTACACCCAGCAACCACATGAGGGGGGCAAAGAGGTAGCCCAGCAAAAATTGCAGGGAAAGCTGGTCGTAGCTCCCGTGGGTGGCCGAGGCAATAAGGTCATTGAGTCCCGTAAGGTTGCCCAGCCAGCCAAAGAGGTAGTTGAACATGGCAATGAAGGCAATGAAGACCAGCAGCATGCCGGCTACATTCACGGCCAGTCGCACCCCTTCGGTGGTGCCGTTGGATATGGCGTCGAGCACGTTTTTGCCGATGCGGTCCTTGCTCACTTCCACTTCCTTTTCGATGTTCTCGGTCTGGGGCAGCAACATTTTGGCCACCACCACTACGCCCGGGGCTGCCATGATGGATGCCGCCAGCAGGTGTTTGGCGTAGAGCAGTTCCTGAGCCGGATCGCCGCCGCCCAAGACTTTAATGTACACGGCCAGTACGCCGCCGGCCAGGGTGGCCATGCCGCCGGCCATCACCAGCAGCATTTCGGAGCGGTTCATTTTCTCTAGGTAGGCCTTGATCATGAGGGGCGACTCGGTCTGCCCCAGAAAGATGTTGCCGGCTACGGAGAGACTCTCGGCTCCCGACAGGCGCAGGAGTTTGGTCATACCCAGAGCCAAAAAATACACCACTTTTTGTATGACGCCGTAATAAAACAGGATGCTGGTCAGGGCCGAAAAAAAGATGATGGTGGGCAATATGGTGATGGCAAAATTCACGAGCGAGGATTCTATTTCGCCGCTGACCATGCTGCTGAACAAAAATTCGGTACCGGCTTCGGTAAAGCTCAGAATTTTCACAAATACCCGTCCCACAAAGTCGAACACCCCTTGTACAAAGGGCAAATACAGGATGCTGAAGGCCAGCACCACCTGAAGACCCAGTCCCTTAGCCACCACGCTCCAGTTGATGGCGCGCCGGTTGCTGCTCAGCAGCCAGGCCAGACCAATAATTACGCCCATGCCCAACAAACCGCGCAGAATGCCGATAAAACTCAGTCCCACAGCAGGAACCGTTACATCTGCCCCGTTTTGGGCCATCAGCAGCCCACTCGTGGCCAGGAGGGCAAGCAATGCCAGACTTTTTTTCATAATCTTTCGTCAAATAGTCGTTGAAAGTACAAAAAAAATGGAATGCTGCGCCGGATTTTCCTCAGCTGTTTGCGGATTAAGCCAATATTTAGGTTAATGGACTAGTCTGAATTGGAACTTTAAATCGAAAGAATAGGGTGGAATTTGAATAGGTATTGGAATTACTTATATTTGTCCATAAAAATCACTTGTCCACGGGCCGTGGACAGGAAAAAAAATGGACGTCATGAAGACTGAAATTGTAAATGTGGCGCTTGATAGTCTGCGAAGGACTGCCAGAATTGGAGGTCTTTGGGTGGAGGCGACAGAAGGGGGATTGGATGGACAGCTGGTTTTTAGTGTTGAAAACCAGCCTGTTAAATTTAATGTAATCATACGAAAGGAGTTGCGAAACCATCACTTGCTTCAGGTTGAAAAGGATGCGAAGCGCTTTTCACCTCTTATGATTGTTGCTGAATATCTTTTCCCCAAAGTAAAGGACGCTTTGCGGGAACATAATCTGGCCTATTTGGAGGCCAACGGAAATGTTTTTTTTAATGAAGCCGGGCGTTATTTTTTTATCGATACGCAAAGCAGGAGACAAGTAAAAGAAGATAAAGGAAACAGGGCTTTTACCAAAACCGGCTTAAAGGTTTTATTCCATTATCTGATTGACCCCGGTTTATTAAACCTTCCGCATCGCGAAATTGCTGCAATCGCCAGGGTGGCTCATGGAAATATTGCTTATGTGCATAACGGTTTAAAGGATTATGGCTTTTTGCTTAAGGTCCAATCCCAGGAGCTGAAATTGATTAAGAAGAAGGAGTTGTTTGAGAAGTGGATGGTGGCTTATCAGGAAAGCCTTCAGCCTTCATTGAACATGGGACGATTCCGTTTTTCCAATGAATCATTCTTTTCGAACTGGAGTGCTATAAAACTGGATGAAGAAACAACATGGTGGGGAGGAGAATCTGCTGCCAGTTTGATGACCAATTATCTCAGGCCGGGGCTGCTTACCTTATACACATTGAAGAGCCGGGAGGAATTGCTGCGTGAGTTCAGGTTGATACCGGACAAGGATGGGAATGTTGTTATTTATAAGGCGTTTGGGGATATGCAAGGGGTGAAGGTTAATAACTGTGTTCATCCCCTTTTGGTGTACGCCGATTTAATGAATGCCAATGACAATAGGTGTAGAGAAACAGCGGAACTGATCTGGAATCAATATTTAGAGCATGAGTTTTAAAGACTTAAGTCCCTGGTTTAAAGAGGTGTTTGTTCTCATTGACGCAACTTGTGCTGAAATGGAAGTGCCACTCTATTTGATCGGTGCTCAAGCCCGACACTTTCATTTGGTTGAAAAGGGCATAAGGCCAGGAAGAGGAACAATGGATATAGATTTTGCCATTATGCTTCCTGATATTGCTACTTACGACCAGGTTTTTGCAATTTTGATGGACAAGGGTTTTAGAAAAGTCATGGAACCTTATCGCCTGATACATGATTCAACAAACGCGGTGATAGACCTGCTCCCATTTGGTGAAGTGGAAGAAATGGGCACTGTGAAGTTTACTGATCGGAGAACGGAAATCTCGGTGGTGGGCTTCCGGGAGGCCTTAAGGAGGCCGGATATAATGAAGCTGGATGAAGAAACGCTGATTCAAGTTTCTCCTTTGGAAGGGCTTTTAATCATGAAATTGGTGTCATTTAAGGAAAAGCCTGATCGGACGAAAGACCTTGATGACATTTACGAAATTTTATCCCACTATTTTGAATTGAATGATGACGCTTTTTACCAGAATCCACCTGAATTTTTGGATGAACTTAGTGAAATCGACTTCCAATTAGAAGCTGGAGCATGGTTAGCAGGCCGGGATATTGGGCAGCTACTTGGTAATAATCCTTTAAAGAACCAGATTCAAGCAACTCTGCAAGATGAAATAGATAATGAAGCAGGAAGAATAAGTAGACACTACTATAACAAGGCTTATTTCGATGACATTGAAAAAGTGAAGCGGGTTCTCAGCCTGGTGTTAAGGGGTCTTAATTAGACTTTATTTCTCGCGGCGTTTGATTTCGTCGCGTATTTCGGAGGCTTTTTCGTAGTTTTCTTCGCCTACGGCCTGGTCGAGCATGGTCTGGAGTTCCTCGAGGCTCTTGTTGGCCAGGGGACTGCCGGAGCGGGGCGTGCCTGCGGGACGGGGCGGGGTGGTTTTGGTGCTTTCTTTGCTGTCGCCAAAGTCAAGCACGATGCCGGCCTTGGCCAGAATGTCTTCGTAGGTGTAGATGGGGCAGTTGAAGCGCAGGGCCAGGGCTACCGCATCGGAGGTGCGGGAGTCGATGCGCACGATGTCTTCGCCTTTTACGCAGACGAGCTCGGAGTAGAAGATGCCTTCTTCGAGTTTGTAAATGACCACTTCGAGCAGCTGTACTTCAAAGGCTTTGGCAAAACTCAAAAACAAATCGTGGGTGAGGGGGCGCGGGGGTTCCAGTCCCTCCAGTTTAATGGCGATGGATTGCGCTTCTACGCCGCCTATGATGATGGGGATGCGTCGTTCGCCTTCCTCTTCGGCCAGCACCAGGGCGTAGGCACCCGATTGGGTTTGCGAATAGGATAGTCCGAGTATGTTGAGTTTTATTTTCTTTTTGTTCATGTAACGGTCCTTTTCTGCCTGAGTCAGCGCATACGTATATCGGGGATAAAATCCCTGTTTGAGCAAATATAGGAATTTAGTTTTAAGTTGACTAAGTCTCCCAACATATTATTCGGGTGGGCGCCTGGGGGGCAGTACTGCCGAAAGGAGGGCGGGCAGGGCCAGATTGAGGCACCAGATGAGGAAGATGGCGCCGACAATGGCGGGACTGTTGGCCGAGCGCAGTCCAAACAAAAAAAGGGCGATGGAGCCCCGTATGCCGAGGTCGGTCAGCGCCATGGTGGGCAGCAGGGTAAGGGCGGCGTAGTAGAGCATGACCAGGGCCAGGTCGCTCCAGTGCTGAAGTACGCCCAAGTGGTGGAGGATGAGCCAGAGTTGGAGGTGGTAGGTGGCGTAGCGCAGCAGGGTGAGGGCCATGATTTTGAGCAGTCGTCCCCGGCCCAGTTGGGCGAGGGCCTGTATCTGCTGTCGCCATTGGGGCCTGGTGCGCAGGCGGGGCCAAAAGGCGACCAGGAGCAGGGCCAGGACCAGTACCAGGATCAGCGCCAGGGTGGTCCAGCGGAGCAACTCCCGGCCGAAGTCTGCCAGCGTCTGTGGCAGTCCCCCGCTTTGCAGCCACAGCAATCCGACAAAGCCGCCGGCCATCAGCACCATGTTTTGTAAAAAACTCCCGGCCAGAGAACGCAAAAAGGCCTGGGTACGCAGTCCCCGTGGCAGCAGCCAGGCTTTCATAAAGGGGTCGCCGGCGCGGGCCGGCGTCACCAGTCCCGATTGCAGTCCCTTCAGCACCTGCCGCAGGGTGCTGCCGAAGCTTTGGTGGAGGAGTCCCCCTTTAAGCTGCTGCCATTTGAGGCTTTCGAGGGCGATGTTCAGGGCGGCCAGCAGTACTTGCAGGAGCAGCACCAGGACCAGTCCCCCTGTATTTTGTTGCAGCTGGCGGCCAAAGACTTCCCAATTGTGGAACTGCTGCAGGCGCCATACGATGTAGCCGAAGGCAAGGACCGAGAGGAGGACTTGCACCCAGGTGCCGATGCGGCGGGTGCGACTCATGCTTTGGCCTTGTTGACGAAGGGAAGCACGAGCAGGGAGAGGAGGCCGAAGACCAGAATCATGAGGTTGAGGGCGCCGTGTACCACCAGGGCAAAGATGCCGGCCTGGCCGGCGTCGATGCCGTAGGCCAGCAGGGCGGTGATGACCATGAAGTGCCAGGGGCCGATGCCGCCCTGCACGGGGGCTACCATGGCCAGGGTGCCGAATACGAAGACGGTGAGACTGGCCAGGGGACTCAGATGGGCGGTGTAGGGAAAGGCGAAGAAGTTGAGGTACATCATGGCAAAGTAGAGCACGAAGATGAGTACGGTATGGAAAACAAAGAGGGCTTTGTTTTCGACGCGCCGGAAGGACAAAAAGCCTTCTTTGAATTTCATCCAAAGGTCTTTGAGCTTAAAGAAGAAGCGACTGGCTCTGATTGTTTTGCGAAAGAACCAGAGGGCGGCGCCCACGAGAAAGAGGGCGACCCAGGGACCGGGGGTGGCCAGGGATTGGTACAGGCGGCTAAAGTCGAAGCTGTTGCCGGCGATGCCTTTTAATACGCCCCATTGCAGGATGACCACGAGCAGGAGCGCTACGAGCATGCTGAGGATGTCGAGGATGCGCTCGGCCACTACGGTGCCCAGCAGGCGGGTAAAGGAGAGGTTTTCGTGCTTGCTGAGTACGGCGCAACGCGAAACTTCGCCCATGCGGGGGATGGCGAGGTTGGCCAGGTAGCCAATCATGAGGGCCAAAAAGGTGTTGGTAAAGCGGGGGTGCTTTTCTAAGGGGGCTATCATCATTTGCCAGCGCAGGGTGCGGACGATGTGGCTGAAGAGGCCGGCCATCAGGGCGGCTACGATCCAAAAGTAGTTGACGTCTTCTTTGAGCGCCCGCAGCAGTTCGGCCGGATCCTGATCGCGGTACAGCCACCACAGGATGAGGGCGCCGATCAGCAGAAAGAGGAGAAACTGGAGGCCTTGTGCGTAGCGCTTTTTCAAAGTCTGTTTTTGTTTAATTAAGTGACAAAAATGTTTACCTTTGCAGTGCTTTTCAGCCTGCAATGTTACAAAATGTTGCTCTGCCAACCAAAATATTATAAACGGCCTAATCATGGACGATGAAGCAAGTAAGAGCGAAAAAATACCTGGGGCAGCATTTTCTGAACGATTTGGATATTGCGCGCCGCATTGTTGAGAGTCTCCCGACCCCGCCGGCGCACCTGATTGAGGTGGGACCCGGAATGGGGGTGCTTACGCAGTTTTTGGTGGAGCGCAGCGATGTGGATTTGCATTTGGTGGAAATTGATTCGGAGTCGGTGGCCTACTTGCACCAACACTACCCGCAGTTGAAGGAGCGCATTGTGGAGGGCGACTTCCTTAAAATGGATTTTAAGCAACTTTTCCCGGAGCGTTTCTCCATCATCGGCAATTTTCCCTACAACATTTCGAGCCAGATTTTTTTTAAGGCTTTTGAAAACCGGCACCAGATTGCTTACGTGGTGGGCATGGTGCAAAAGGAGGTGGGGCGTCGTATGGCATCGGGACCGGGCTCTAAGGAGTACGGGATTCTGAGTGTGCTTTTGCAGAGCTTTTTTGAGGTGGAGTACTTGTTTACGGTAGATGAGCATGTGTTTACCCCGCCGCCCAAGGTAAAGTCGGGGGTGCTGCGCATGACCCGCAACCAGGTGGAGCAACTCGACTGTGATGAGCGCCTGTTTATCCGTGTGGTAAAGGCGGCTTTTTTGCACCGGCGCAAAACCATGCGCAACAGTCTCCGCAAACTCGATTTTAACCACGATGCCGTGCTGCATTTGCCGGTGTTTAACCTGCGGCCCGAGCAGCTTTCGGTGCAGGGCTTTCAGGAGCTGACCCGTTTGATCCAGGATCACCCACGTTGTGAGTGAATCCCTTTTGTGTAACCTTTAATACTTCCGACTATGGCCAATTTTGAACTAACCAGAGAGTTTATTGAGCAGATCAGACTGCTTATTGAACAGAAGGATGAGGCCGCATTGACGGAGCTGATTAAGGATTTGCACCCGGCCGATATTGCTGAGATTTATGAGGAGCTGAGCATAGAGGAGGCCAAATACCTTTACTTTTTAATCGACGACGATACGGCGGCCGACGTGCTCATTGAGCTGGAGGAGGAGGACCGCCTGCGCTTTTTAAAGGCGCTGCCCAGTGAGGTGATTGCCCGTCGTTTCATCGATAAGATGGACTCCGACGATGCGGCCGATGTGCTTTCGGAGCTGGATGAGGAGCGCCAGCGTGAGGTGCTGTCCTTTTTGGACGACATTTCGGTGGCGGGCCATATTGTGGATCTGCTGAACTACGAGGAGGATACGGCCGGTAGTTTGATGGCCAAGGAGTTGATTAAGGTCAAGGAGTCGTGGAACATCGTGACCTGTCTCCGCAGCATGCGCCGGCAGGTGGAGGATGTGGATGAGGTGTACTTTGTGTATGTGGTCGATAACGACGGCATTCTCAAGGGGACCCTTTCGCTGAAGAAGATGTTGTTGAGCGGGACCGACACGCTGGTGCGCGACATCTATAACCCCGATGTGATTTCGGTCAGCGCTGAGGTGCACTCCGAGGAGGTGGCCAACATTATGGATAAGTACGACCTGGTAGTGCTGCCGGTGATCGACAGTCTGGGTCGCCTGGTGGGGCGTATTACCATCGACGATGTGGTGGACTTTATTCGCGAGGAAGCGGAAAAGGATTACCAGTTGGCTTCGGGTATTACCGAGGATGTGGAGTCGTCGGACAGTGTGTGGCGGCATACCCGTGCACGCATTCCCTGGTTGATGATTGGTTTGGTGGGGGGCCTTTTTGGTTCGCGGGTGATCAGTATTTTTGAGGGCAATATTTCTGAGCATCCCGAGGTGGCTTTTTTTATGCCGCTGATTGCTGCGATGGGCGGAAATGTGGGCATACAGTCCTCGGCCATCATGGTACAGTCGATTGCCTCGGGCAATCTGGGCCTGGATACCAACTGGCGCAAGTTGCTTAAGGAGGTGAGCATTGCCTTGCTGAATGCCTCTGCCCTGGCGGTCTTGGTGTTTTTGTACAACTTCTTTTTGGGCTCGGGGCATGCCATTACCTTTACGGTGGCTACGGCCATGTTTTCGGTGGTGGTCTTTGCCTCGCTCTTTGGCACCTTTCTGCCCCTGTTGCTGAACCGTTTCAATATTGATCCGGCGGTGGCTACGGGGCCCTTTATTACTACGCTTAACGACTTGTCGGGGATGTTTGTCTACCTGATTCTGTCGTCCTACTTCTTTTCGGTATTTCTATAGGGGGGCTGCCCTCAGCCCCGGTTGGGCATCAGGAAGCCGCCGGCCATGGGGAAGTATTCGATGTGGTAGCTGCTGCTTTCTTCCAGAATTCTTTCGATGAAGCGTTGGGTGTTGTCCGGGTAGAGCTGTCGGACCGGAGCCGGCCCTTGCAACCAGCTTTCGATTTGTCCCCGATGTTTTTCGTGCAGATCGGGCACCGTGTCAACGCCCATTTGTTGCAAGAGGGCGGCGTTGCATTGCTGTTCGTATTGGTGCTTCATGGGAACTACGCAGAGTTTTTTTCCCAGAAAGAGGGCTTCGGCCGGGGTTTCGAAGCCGGCATTGCAGAGTACGCCGCTGCATTGAAGCAAACTTTCGGTAAAGGCTTCTTTTTCGATGGGGCGGATGCGGATGTCCTGAAAGGAATAGGGCCTGCGGGCATTCTTCGAGAAGACTTCCCAGCGGATGTTTCTGAAGTTGGAGAGGAAGCTGATGATGCTCAGGTCGGCATAGGCGGGCAGATATACGGTGTAATGGCCTTTGTCGCCCGCTTTACCGGAGCGAATGTCGCTGCGAATGACGGGGGTGGAAACGCCGGGGGCAAATTTTTGAAAATGAAAGCCGAAGGAAGAAGAGGTGGGGGCATAGTGGCGCAACAAAAAGCGGCCCAGGGGATCTTTGACGGCGGGTCGTGGTGCTGCGGGATGCAGCACCGCAGCCTGGTGACTGAGGCCGATGCAGCGCTGGCCGCGCAGTCGGCAGGCCCAGGCCGATACGGGCTCAAAATCGGACAGCACCAGGTCGTAGTCCTTCACGGGCAGCTGTTTGACCTCCTTAAAAAAACGCCGCAGGGAGTTCGACGAAAAGGTGCTTTTGTAGTCGATGCCTCCGTTTTTCCCGAAGGTGAAACCGAGTCCCCCCAACTTGTATTTTATCTCCCAGGGAAGGGTCAGTTCGCTGTGGTAACCGCTGACAAGCAGGTCGGTTTCGGCATAGTTTTGCAGAATGGGCACAATTTCACGGGCCCTGGCCAGGTGTCCGTTGCCGGTGCCCTGTATGGCATAGAGTATTTTCATGTTCGTATTAATTTGCAGCAGGTGCTGTGCTGTTGTTTGTTCAGCACTGCAAGGTTACGGCAGACATGCAAATTAATGGTGAACTGGAGACTAAGTGATTGTTAAATGTGGACTTTGGGCTGCGCCTTTGCGCTTCAGCCGCACATGGGCTCGATGATGGCGTTGCGGCGGGCCATGCTGCGCTGCCAGCTGGCGTACAAATCGAGGTTGAAACTGCGGGAGTTCCCTTCGGTCTGTACCAGTTTGCTGCGGCGGGCTACTACAAAGGAGCGCTGGGGCGAAAGACTGCCTACCATGTAGTCGATGCCTCCGTGAAAGCGGTCGTTGAGGGCCTGGGTGGGCCCTTCGCAATGTACAATGAGGGTGAGCTTGTGACGGGCGGTGAGAAACAGGAGCTGGTCGATCAACTGGTCGCTCAGTGCTTCGCTGCTTTCGATTTGGAGCACGACGGCGTGCACCAGGCGGTTTTGTTCTATGCCTTGTTCGAGTCCCTGCAGGTTGTCCAGTGCCAGGGGGTGCAGGCGTACTTCTCCGGCTGCATCGGGACTGCTGGTGTTGGGGTGCGACTTTTGACTCATCCAAAGGATTTCCTGTTCCCAGCTGAGCACGGAGGCCAGGACGGTGGCCAAAGCATAGGCACTCTCGTGATCAAACACGATGGTCTCAAAACCGGTCTGGTAAAAGCGGTCGGACCGGATGCTGGTTTTGGACCACATCTGTAGGACTTGGCTGTCCATTTCTTCTTCCATCAGCACTTTTCCTGCCTCCAGAAAGTCGTTGTTACCCGGGTACATCATGGCGTTGGGACGGTTTATAGCGGTTGTTTGCATATGCGTTTTTGTGCTTGTTCTGATATTCCGGGGTAAAAATAAGCAGATGGGGCAAGCAGCTTGTCAATGCAAGGTTAAGACTGTGTTATGTTTGTCTTACAAGTTTATGACAATCAGAAACTAGGGGGCACGTACGGCGACCGGCTTTTTTTTAGTGTTTTTTTGACGAGGGCCTCCGCCTTGCTTTTTGTATCTTTAGCCTTTGTTTCAAACTTCGCTGAATATGCCCGATTTGTTTGCCGATATTGTTTTGCCGGTGCCGCTGCCGCGCTTGTTTACTTACAGTGTGCCGCCTGAGTTGGCGGGGGGACTGGAGACGGGCTGTCGTGTGGTGGTTTCTTTTGGCAAAAAGAAGCTGCTGTCGGGGGTGGTGTTTCGCCTGCACCACGAGGCGCCGCAGGCCTATGCCTGCAAGCCGTTGCAAAGTGTGCTGGAGGGGGGACCGGTGGTGCTTGCTGCGCAGTTGAAGCTGTGGCAGTGGATGGCCGATTATTACCAGTGTACTTTGGGTGAGATTTATAAGGCAGCGCTGCCCTCGGGCCTCAAGCTGGAGAGCGAAACGCGGGTGTACTATAATGCGGACTTTGAGCAGGAGACGGATTTGCCCGAAAAGGCTTTGCTGGTGTTGGATTTTCTGAGTCGCGAGAAGCACACGACCATTGGGCGACTCAATGAGCTTACGGGATTGAAAAACTGTTATGGCCTGGTTAAGGCTTTGATGGATATGGAGGCGGTGTTTGTGCATGAGCGCCTGAATGCGGCTTACCGTGCCCGCGAGGAGGCTTTTATTCAGCTTGCCGAAGGGGCGCGCAGTGAGAACGGCATGCGCGATGCCTTTGATGCTTTGGGGCGGGCTCCCAAGCAGTTGCAGGTACTGATGACTTTTGTGCAGAAGGCCGGCGGGGTGGAGTCGGTGATGGCGGGTGCCGGCTTATGGCGCAAGGAGTTGCTCGACTTGGTGGAAGGGGGCGCCGGGGCGCTGTCGGAGTTGTTGAAGAAGGGAACCCTGGTGCAGGAGCAGCGGGAGGTCTCGCGACTTGCGCAGGAAAGGGTGGAGCTGCAGGAGAAGAAGGCGCTTTCGGAGGTGCAGACCAAAGCCCTGGAACAGGTGCGGGAACAGCTGTCGCCCGACAAGCCGGTACTTTTGCACGGGGTGACCTCCAGCGGGAAGACCGAGCTCTACATTCATCTGATCGAAGAGGTTTTGCAGTCGGACCGCCAGGCCTTGTACCTCTTGCCCGAAATTGCTTTGACGACCCAGATTACGAGTCGCCTGAAGGCCCACTTTGGCGATAAGCTGGGGATTTACCACTCCCGTTTTTCCGATGCCGAAAGGGTGGAGGTCTGGCAAAACCTCCTGGGTGAGCAGCCTTACCAGGTGATTTTGGGTGTGCGCTCGGCGGTGTTTTTGCCTTTTAAGGCGCTGGGACTGATTATTGTGGATGAGGAACACGAGCATTCTTTTAAGCAGTTTGATCCGGCCCCGCGCTACCATGCCCGGGATGTGGCGCTGGTGCTGGGACGCCACTTTGGGGCGCAGGTGTTGCTGGGTACGGCTACCCCGTCGATGGAGAGTTATTACAATGCGGAGACGGGAAAATATGGGCTGGTGGAGCTGGCGACGCGGCACGAGGGTTTGCAGTTGCCGGAGGTGGTGGTGGTGAATACGCGCGACGAGCAACGCAAGAAGCGGATGACGGGTCCTTTTTCGCCCCAGCTGGTGGCGCTGATGCAGGATGCCCTGGAGCGGCACGAACAGATCATTCTGTTCCAGAACCGGAGAGGCTTTGCCCCTTATCTGGAGTGTACGGTCTGTGCCTGGATTTCGCGCTGCAAACACTGCGATGTGAGCATGACCTACCATAAGGGCATTCATCAGTTGGTGTGCCACTACTGCGGCTACACCGAACCGGTGCACACGGTCTGCCAGGCCTGCGGCAATCCCTCGCTGCAACTGAAGGGTTTTGGCACGCAAAAAATTGAGGAGGAGATTCAGGCGTTGTTGCCCGGGGTGCGGGTGGGGCGGATGGACTACGATACCACGCGGTCGAAAAAGGGCTATGAGGACTTGATAGGGGCTTTTGAGCAGGGGAAGCTCGATGTTTTGGTGGGTACGCAAATGGTGACGAAGGGACTCGATTTTGACCGGGTGAGTGTGGTGGGTATTTTGAATGCCGACGGGATGCTCAACAATCCCGATTTCAGGGCTTTTGAACGCAGCTACCAAATGATGGCGCAGGTGAGCGGTCGCGCCGGCCGTAAAAATCGCCGGGGTACGGTGGTCTTACAGACCAGCGATCCGGAGCATCCGGTGATTGCGCGGGTGCGCAACAACGATTTCGCCGGCTTTTATGCCGAACAGCTGGCCGAGCGCGAGCAGTTCAAATACCCGCCTTTTTACCGTTTGGTGTATCTCACGGTGAAGCACAAGCAGCGGCAAACGGCCCAGGGGGCGGCCCAGGCGCTGGCGCATTTTCTGCGCGAGGTTTTTGGCAATCGGGTGCTGGGACCCCAGGAACCGCCGGTGGCACGTATTCAGGATGTGCATTTGCAAAAAATTATGCTGAAGCTGGAGCGCCAGGCTTCTACGGTGAAGGCCAAGGAGCTGATGCAGGATTGCATCAACCGGGTGCTGGCTACTCAAAGTTGGCGCTATGTGCAGGTGGCGGCCGATGTGGATCCTATGTAAATACGGTGTTTTTTGTACCTTTTGCACAGTATTTTTACTTTTTGACCGAAACTAAGGGACGGGGGCGTTGTATTTTTGGTGGTGGAAGATCCTTAGAAAAACGCACAACCAAAAGCACCGCCCTCCGGGGTGGATCAAGTTGGCCCCGCCAGTTGTTTCGACAACTGTTGCGGGGCACTTTTTTTGTAGAAGGGGCGCTCTTGTTTCAATATTGCGGAAATAAGCTTATTTTTGCTTTTGAGCGGTCTGCCATTACAGGCCCTTTTTAAAGTATTCAGATTTATGTTGAAACAGAGTTTACAGCAAAAACTGCTTCAGAAGCTTTCGCCCCTGCAAATTCAGGTGATTAAGTTGCTGGAGATTCCGACTGCCCAGCTGGAACAGCGCATAAAGGAGGAGTTGGAAGTAAACCCTGTGCTGGAGTATGCGGGCGATTCGCAGGGGAGCAATGATGAGTACGGCGATGAGGCCGATTCGGTTCCTGAGCAGGAAATGGAAAAGGATGAGCTGTCGATCGACGACTACATTCGCGACGACGATATTCCTGCCTATAAATTGCAGTCGCGCAATTACTCGAAGGACGACAAGCACGAAGACATTCCCTTTTCGGGGGGGACCACCTTTCATGAACATTTGACGGCTCAGCTGGGTTTGCGCATCATGACCGAGCGCCAGCGCAATATTGCCGAATACATTATTGGCAATATTGACGAGGATGGTTACTTGCGGCGTGAGATTGAGGAGATTGTGGACGATTTGGCTTTTTCGCAGAATGTGGAGGTGGAGGAGCAGGAGGCGCTGGAGGTGCTGGAGGTGATTCACGATTTTGATCCGCCCGGAGTGGGGGCCCGCGATTTGCAGGAGTGCCTGGTGTTGCAGATGGAACGCCGGGCCAATGAGGCGGAGTCGGCGCGCCATGCCTATCAGATTTTGAAGTCGCATTTTGAAGAGTTTACCCGCAAGCATTACGATAAAATTGCCAAAAGACTGCACCTCGATGACGAGCAGCTGAAGGATGCGGTGGATGAAATTTTGAAGCTGAACCCCAAGCCGGGCAGCTCGTACAGCAATCCGATGAGCAAAACGGCCCAGCACATTATTCCGGATTTTATTCTGGAGGTAGAGGACGGCCAGTTTCAGCTGTCGCTGAATTCGCGTAATTTGCCCGAATTGCGGGTCAGTTCGACTTATTCGGAGATGCTCAGCGATTACCAGTCGAACAAGAAAAACCAGAGCCGCGAGCAAAAGGATGCGGTGATGTTTGTAAAGCAGAAGCTCGATTCGGCCAAGTGGTTCATTGATGCCATTCGTCAACGCCAAAACACTTTGATGACGGTGATGGAGGCCATTCTGGCTTACCAGAAGGAGTATTTTGTGGAGGGCGATGAAATGAGTTTGCGCCCGATGATTTTGAAGGACATTGCCGATAAAACCAATCTGGATATTTCGACCATTTCACGGGTGTCGAACAGCAAGTACATTCAGACGCACTTCGGTATTTTTCCGCTGAAGTACTTTTTTTCGGAGGGCTTGCAGACCGACAGCGGCGAGGAGGTTTCCACACGGGAAATTAAGAAGATTCTGGAGGAGTGTATAGCCGCGGAGGACAAACGCAAACCATTGACCGACGATAAGCTGGCCCTGATTCTGAAGGAGAAGTCGTACAACATTGCCCGTCGTACGGTGGCCAAGTACCGGGAACAGTTGAATATTCCTGTGGCACGTCTGCGCAAGGAGTTGTAACGGGACCTGGTCCCAAAAAGAAGAGGAGAGCTATGCGTTTATTGAGCAAGGTGGTTTCGGTACTTTTTCATCCCATGCTGATGCCGGTATTGGGCGTTTTTTTGATTTTCAATTCGGGCCACCATGTGGCTTTTATGCCTTTGGAGGCCAAGCGGGTGGTTTATTTGATGGTTGGACTCACCACTTGTATTTTGCCCTTGTCGCTCTTGCCTTTGTTGTATCAGTTTGGAGCCATTAAGAGTTTTCAGATGGAGACGGCCCGGGAGCGTTTGTGGCCCGTGCTCTTTACGGCGCTGTTTTACTACATGGGTTACCTGCTGCTGAAACGCATGGGCTTGTCGGGGATGCTGGCGACTTTTATGTTGTCGACTTTGGCGACTTTGTTGTTTGCGTTGGCCTTTACTTTTTTCTGGAAAATCAGTCTCCATGCCATTGGCATTGCCGGTGTAGCGGGTGCCCTGGCGGCTTTGGGTCTGCGTTACGGACTGGATGTGTCGCACTGGGTGGCCTTGCTGGTGGTGGCGGGGGGACTCACAGGGTCGGCGCGACTGGCTTTGGGGGCGCATACGCCCGCACAGGTCTATGCGGGCTATGCGTTGGGCTTTCTGCTTGTTTTTTTCTTCGCTACTGCTCTTCCTTTAACTGAAAGCCGAGTTGCTTAAACATGGTGCGGACTTCCCTGGAGGCCCGTGCGGGCAGTTGTACCTGCCAGAGGTGAAACTCCCTGCGTGGCGGATATTCGCCTCTTAATTTTTCGAATTCGGTGGGCCGGGCCCGCAGTCGGGCATCGTCGTCGCATACGTCAAAGGTCCTTAAAATGGCGGTGGCGGCGACCTGGGCGGGGGACATTTGCAGTATTTCTTCGCCGAAGCGGATGAGGGGATCGGGGGGCAGCGGCAGCGAGCTTGGCTGCCAATCGCTCAGCGGCAGTTGAAAGTGACGGGCCAGGGCCTGTACGGTCATGGTGGTGCCGTTGGCTTTGCCATCGACGGAGTAGCCGGCAATGTGGGGGGTGCCTATCCAGACTTTCTGATGCAGATCGGAGTGGATGTGGGGTTCGTTTTCCCATACGTCGAGCACTACGCGACTGAGGTGGGTGCTGGCCAGGCCCTGCAGGAGGGTTTGGGTGGCGGTGACTTCGCCCCTGGAGGAGTTGATAACGATGGCGCCTTTTTTGGTCTGCCGCAAGGTGTCTTTGTTGAAAAGGTGCCAGGTGGCATCGGGTCCGCCCATGTTTAAAGGCGTGTGAAAGCTGATGAGGTCCGATTCGTGCAGCAAGTGTGTCAGCTCGCAAAATTCGGCACTGCCCTCGCTGCGTTGGCGGGGCGGGTCGTTCAGCAGCACTTTAAAGCCGAGGGTGCTGGCCAGTTGGGCAATTTTGCTGCCCACCATGCCTACGCCTACAATGCCGAGGGTGGTGGCGGCGGGGTCGCGTCCCTCGAGTATCAGGCGGGCCAGTACCGAGCCGATGTATTGGCGGACCGATCCGGAGTTGCAGCCGGGGGCATTGACCCACCGAATGCCGGCGCTTTCGAGCCAGGGGATGTCGAAGTGATCGGTGCCAATGGTGGCGGTGGCCACCATTTTTACAGAAGAGTTTTCCAGCAGCTGGGCGTTGCAGGCGGTGCGGGTACGCACAATCAGGGCATCGGCATCTTTCACATCATCGGGACCTATTTCTTTTCCGGGCAGATACAGCACTTCGGCAAAGGGCTCAAAGACGCCTTTGAGTCCGGGAATTTTATCGTCGGCAACTATTTTCATTTTTCTGGTTTTTGTAACAATAAAGGTGCAAATTACCTTTTTGTTTCAGGTTTCTTGCAGCAGGAGCAACTGAGACAAAATTAGTAAAAAGTGTGGGACTGCGAAAAAATCAATGAATGAAGCGTTTGAGGGCTCGGAGCGGGGACTGTCTTTTTCAGTAAGTAAAAAAAAATAACTACTTTTGTGCCTGGTTAATTTAGAATTATACGAACAACAAACCTTAATAATTGCCGCTAAACATGAGTAAAGACATTTCAATGAAGGCAGCCGACAACATTCGGATCTTGTCGGCCGCAATGGTAGAGCAGGCCAAATCGGGCCACCCCGGTGGCGCCATGGGAGGTGCAGATTTTGTACACATTCTTTTTTCTGAATTCTTGAACTACGATCCCAAGGATCGTACCTGGATAAACCGCGACCGCTTTTTTCTGGATCCCGGTCACATGTCGCCCATGCTGTACAGCATTTTGGCGCTGACGGGAACTTACAGCATGGACGAGCTGTCTCAGTTTCGTCAGTGGGGCAGTCCCACCCCGGGTCACCCCGAAGTAGAGGTGGCACGTGGTGTAGAAAACACTTCCGGACCGCTGGGTCAGGGCCACACCATGGCTGTGGGTGCGGCCATTGCCGAGCGCTTTTTGGTGCAGCGCTTTGGCGAGTGGATGGCGCATAAAACTTATGCCTTTATTTCAGATGGCGGCGTGCAGGAGGAAATTTCTCAGGGTGCTGGTCGTATGGCCGGTTACCTGGGTTTGAACAACCTGGTGATGTTTTACGACAGCAACGACATTCAGCTGTCGACCGAAACCAAGGCTGTTACCGTTGAGGATACGGCTAAGAAATACGAGGCCTGGGGCTGGAAAGTGGTGACCATTGACGGACACAAGCACGATGAAATTCGTGCTGCCTTAAAGGCCGCCCAATCGGAGACCGAAAAACCCACCCTGATTATTGGTAAAACCATTATGGGTAAGGGTGCGGTTAAGACCGACGGCAGCAGTTATGAGAAGCAGGTGAGTACGCACGGTCAGCCCCTGAGTGCGGCCGGTGCCGATTTTGCCGCAACCATAAAAAATCTGGGGGGCAACCCCGAGCGGCCTTTTGCCATTTTCCCCGAAGTGGCTGACCTGTATGCCAAGGCCCAGGCTGCCAAAGCGGAGCATGTGGCCCGTAAGCGCGAGGAGCAGAAGGCCTGGGAAGCTGCCCAGCCTGAGTTGGCCGCTAAGTTCAAGGCTTTCTTCAGTAAGGAGGCGCCTGCCTTTGATTTTGCTGCCATTCAGCAAAAGGCCAACAATGCTTCCAGAGCTTCTTCGGCCACTGTTCTGGCTGAGTTTGCCGGAAAAATTGAGAATATGATTGTGATGTCGGCCGACCTGGCCAACTCCGATAAGACCGATGGCTTTTTGAAGAAGACCACTGCTTTCAGCAAAGGCGATTTCTCCGGTTCCTTTTTGCAGGCCGGTGTGGCTGAGTTGACTATGGCTGCGGTGGCCAACGGTATGGCTTTGCACGGTGGGGTGATTCCCGTTTGCGGAACCTTCTTTGTGTTCAGCGATTACATGAAGCCTGCGGTTCGTCTGGCTGCCCTTATGGAGCTGCCTGTGAAGTATGTGTGGACCCACGATGCTTTCCGCGTTGGAGAAGACGGTCCCACCCACCAGCCGGTGGAGCAGGAGGCACAAATTCGTCTTCTCGAAAAGCTGAAGAACCACAAGGGCGAGAACAGTATGTTGGTGCTGCGTCCGGCCGATGCCGAGGAGACTACCGTGGCCTGGCAAATGGCTGTGGAGAATGTGAAGAC
This sequence comes from Geofilum rhodophaeum, assembly GCF_002210225.1. Lineage (GTDB taxonomy): Bacteria > Bacteroidota > Bacteroidia > Bacteroidales > Marinilabiliaceae > Geofilum > Geofilum rhodophaeum. The sequence continues at coordinate 45,095 of NZ_MWUJ01000015.1, forward strand.
GCCGACCGCTTTGATTTTGTCGCGTCAGAACATCACCAACCTGCCCGGCAGCTCGTACCAGCAGGCCCTGCAGTCTAAAAAGGGTGCCTACATTGTGGAGAAGGACGCTGCCCAGCCCGATGTGGTTTTGGTAGCCAATGGCTCTGAGGTAGCTACCTTGGTCGAAGGGGCTAAGTTGCTTCGCGAGAAGAAGGCCTTGAAGGTGCAGATCATTTCGGTGCCTTCTGAGGGTGTTTTCCGCAATCAGCCTAAGGCCTACCAGGATGAGGTGCTCTTGCCGGGTACGCCCAAGTTTGGTTTGACGGCCGGTTTGCCGGTTAACCTGGAGGGACTGGTAGGTGCCGACGGGGTGGTAGCTGGTCTGGATCACTTTGGTTACTCTGCGCCTTACGGGGTGCTTGACAAGGAGTTTGGTTTTACCGGCGAGGCGGTGTACAATCAGGTGCTTTCGCTGTTGAACAAGTAAGCTGCATTATATTGTTTTTTGACGAAGGCTGCTTCTACGGAGGCAGCCTTTGTTGTTGGGCGCTGTATAAAAATGCGCCAGACTTGTATTTTCGGTAAAAATCTGTTTATCTTTAACAATTCGTGAATTTTGTGTTGGCAAAAGCCTGTACTGTCAAAAAGTTATGTTGTATGGAAAATTATCTCCTCGAACTGATTAGGGAAAACAACCGCATCATTATTCCTGATTTTGGCGCTTTTATTGTCTCGCGCGACAAGGGCCAGAACATTTTGTTCAATAACTTTTTGAGCTTTAACGATGGCCTTTTAATCAGTCACATTTGTGCTGTGGAGGGGATTGATTCTGCTGCTGCGGCCCAAAAGGTGGAAGACTATGTGGCTGTGCTGAATCGTGCCCTTGAGGATACGGGTATGTTTGAGGTCAAAGGCATTGGTCGTTTTTTGAAGGACGATCAGGGGGTTTTGCGTTTTGAGCAGGACTTGCCGGGTGAACCGGAAGAGCGGGTGGAGGAGGAAGTTGCTGCGCCCCTGGACGACAATGATTTGTTGGATTTGGAACCTTCGGTGACGGAGGAAAGCGTTCCGCTGCAAAGTTCGGTGCCCACTCCGCCGGCACCGGAGCAGGAAGAACGCGATCAGGACCCTGGCAGTTTGCAGGAGGAGGAGACGAAAAAGCGGCGCAGTCCCGTCGGATTAATTGTATTCCTGCTGTTGCTTTTGCTGCTTTTGGCGGGTGCCGTTTTGTGGTTTTATACCCCGGTGCTGGATGCTTATAAACCGGTGAAGGAGGAGGTGGAAATGGCTGCGCCTGAGGCGGAGCTGCCTGAGGTGGCGCCTTTGGATTCGATGGAGCAGGACGTGGCGCCAATGACGGAAGAAGTTGTGGATGACAAGGCGGAAGTAAAAACCGCCGTTCCGGTTGGCCGTCAGCACCATGTTATTGTGGGCAGTTACACGGAGGAAGGGCGTGCTGCTGAAGCGGCCAGGAGTTTTGTGGCCCGGGGTTTTGAACAGGCTGCTGTTTTGCCTTATGAGGGACGCTTTTTGGTGAGTTTGGAATGGCACGCTTCGGTGAACCAGGCCTTGCAACGCCAGGAGGTGCTTTTGCAGGATTTGCAGATGGAGAACTGGGTGCTGTCTTTGCGCCTTCAGTAGGATGTTTGTTTTGTGCTGGGGACTTCTTCCCTTTTTACTATACCTGGGCTTTGTTGGGGCGGTCTGGTGCAGCTGGAGAAGGGAAAAGGGGACGGGACAGTTGGATGTATTGGAAGAATCGCTGGTTTCGGTGGTGGTTCCCTTTCGTAATGAGGAAAAGCATTTGCCGGCTCTGGTGGCGGCTTTGCGAAAACAAAGCTATCCCGAATCTTTACTTGAATTTTTGTTGGTGGACGATGGTTCTTCGGATGGGGGACCGGCTTTTCTGCGGCAGGAGCTGGCAGATGATGCGCGCTTTGTTCTCATGAGCTCGCCCGGTAGCGGGAAGAAGCAGGCGCTGCGTCACGCTTTTGAGCGTTGCCAGGGAAGTCTGGTGCTGACGACCGATGCCGATTGTGTGCCGGCACCCGGCTGGGTGGCGGCTGTGGCGACTGCCTTTACTGTGCAGGAGGCCGATTTTTTGTTTGGTCTGGTGTATATGCGGTCGGGGAAGGGCCTGTTCGGGGCTTTTGAGGCGACGGATTATATGGCTTTGCAGTTGAGTGGGGCGGGGGCGGCTTTGCTGGGCATGCCGGTGTTTTGCAGTGCGGCGTCCATGGCTTTTCGGCGCAGTGCTTATTTTGAGCTTAAGGATTGTGTGGGGGGACAGGCTTGGGCTTCGGGCGACGATGTGTTTTTGCTGCATGCCTTTAAGTCGGCCCACAAGCGCATTGTGTTTGTGAAGGATGCTGCCGGCGTGGTGGAGACCTCTGTGGGTGGGAGTCTGCCTGCTTATTTGCGGCAGCGCATGCGCTGGGGCGGAAAGGCGCGTGGTTACAAGGACGGGGCTTCACTGGCGCTGGCCGGAGTGGTTTTTTTGAGTAATTTGTGGTTGCTGGCACTGTTGATGGGGGCCCTGTTGGGTGCCTGCCCGCTGTGGTGGCCGGTGCTGGCCTTTGGAAGCAAGGCGGTGGTCGACGGACTTTTGTTGCGGGAGGGTTTCCGCTTTTTGGGGGCGGATTATTCGCCAGGCCGGCATGTGCTGTTTTCCCTTTTTTATCCCTTTTTGTTGTTGCTGTCGGCTTTGGGCGGCTTGTTGTCGACCCCCAAATGGAAATAGAACGACCGCCTGCCGGAGGCAGACGGTCGCTGTGCTTATTAGGGGCCGCTGTGCTTAGGGCATGCGGTACATAAAGGCATTGATGTTCATGCCGGCACCAACCGAAGTCATCATCAGATGGTCGCCCGAAGCGGCGCTGTGTCCTTCCAGTTTTCCTTTTACCAGTAGGTCGTAAAGGGTGGGCACGGTGGCTACGCTGCTGTTGCCCAGGGTACGTATGGTCATGGGCATCACCTGCAGATCCACATTTTTCTCGCCGTAAAGACGGAATATGCGTTTCAAGATGGCTTCGTCCATTTTGGCATTGGCCTGGTGGATGAGTACTTTTTTGACATCGCTGAGCTGTAGGCTGTTTTTAACGAGGCATTCCTGGGCCACGAGGGGCACGTAGGTGAGGGCGTAGTTGTACAACTTGCGTCCCAGCATTTTCAGGTAGATGCCGTCCTGCTCCGGATTGTAGGAAGGGCCCATCTGCAACAGGTCGAGGTAGTCCTCGGTATCGGTACGCACCACATGCTTAAGCATGCCCACCGGGGTGTCGCTTTCGCGGGCCTGAAGTATGGTTGCTCCGGCGCCGTCGGAAAAAATCATGCGGTCGCGATCGTGGGGGTCCGAGGAACGACTGATGGTGTCGGCTCCAATGACCAGGACGGTTTTGGCGTCGCCCGATTTGATGTAATAGTTGGCCTGAATCATGGCCTGGGTCCACCCCGGACAGCCAAAGGTAATGTCGTAGGCTACGGCTTTGTGGCTTTTGATGCCCAGTTTTTTCTTCACGCGGGAAGATAAGGTGGGCAGGATATCGGGATAGAGCGATCCTTGTTTCATGTCGCCCAGGTTGTGGGCCACAATGATGTAGTCGATGGTTTCGGGATCGATACCGGCATCGGCAATGGCCTCTTTGGCAGCAAAGGTGGCCATGTCGGAGGTGAGTACCTCCGGGGGTGCCACCCGACGTTCAACAATATCTGTAATTTGTTCAAATTTCCGGGTGATTTCAGGCCCCGGAGTCTCAATTTTGCTGCCGTCTTCGTTCATGAAAACGCTGCTTTCGAAGGCTTCGTTCTTCACTACTACAGGCGGGATATAACTGCCTGAACCGGTTATGACGGCGTAGATGGATGGTTGTGCAAACATGTACTTATTAAAATTGGTTGGTTTTGCGCTTAAAAATAGCGGAGGTGGAAGGTTTTTCCGTCCCACTCTCCATAGCTGAAACGACTCACCCAGTCGCCCAGGTAAATCAATTCACTTTGCGGATTCAGCTTTAATCGTTTGTCGATGTGCCGGTGCCCAAATACAAAGTAATCGTAGTGCTCCTGCTGCAAAAGGCTTTTGGCCCACAAAATGAGCCATTCCTTGTCTTCACCTTTGAAGGCAGCTTCGTGGGGGTCTTCGTTTTTTTCGCGGCTTTTGCGCGACCAAAATGTGGCCAGGGCAATACCGAGGTCGGGGTGTATACTACGAAACAGTCTTTGCGCCATTTTGTTGGTGAAAACCGCTTTTAATCGTCTGTAAGCTTTTTCGTGGGGACTGAGTCCGTCGCCATGGGCCAGGTAAAAGCGCTTGCCGTTGAAGTCCTTGATCAGGGGACCGTAATGGACTTGTACGCCGGTTTCTGCGGGCAAATAGTCGAAAACCCAAATGTCGTGGTTGCCGGTGAAAAAGTGCACGGGGATGCCGGCATCGGTCAGTTCGCAGAGTTTGCCCAAAAAGCGGGTGTAGCCTTTGGGAATGGCCTTACGGTACTCAAACCAAAAGTCGAAGATGTCACCCAGTAAATAGATTTCTTCGGCGCTGTCGCGGATGCTGTCGAGCCAGCTTACAAAGCGGCGTTCGTGTTCGCGCGGATCCCGGATGCCGGGGGCGCCCAGGTGCACGTCGGAGGCAAAATATATGCTTTTACTGACTTTCAAATTTCTTTCCCGGTCTGGTAAAACTTTAGTCTCAAAGAACTTCCCTGAGCTTTTCTTCGAGGAGATGGCCAAAGAGGTCCTTGCCTATGATGTTGCCTTCGCGGTCGAGCAGGTAGTTGGCAGGGATGCGTTGAATGTTGTAGGTGCGTGCGGCGAAGGATGAGGTATGGGTGAGTTCGGAAACGCTGATCCAGGGCAACTCTTCTTGTATCAGATAGGCTTCCCAAAGCACGCGACTGCGTTCTAGTCCCACCTGATATACTTCAAACCCACGGTTCTGATGATCTTGGTAAATGCCCTTGAGGGCGCGGTTTTCGCGAACGGAGGCCTGGTCCCAGGAGGCGGAGAAGGAGAGCAGCACCACTTTCCCTTTTAGGGAGGACAGACTGATTTCCTGGCCTTGCAGATTGGGAATACTCAGCTCGGGGGCGCCGGAGCCTTCGGACTGGTTGATGAACTCGAGCAATTGTGCTTTTCGCTCCTCTTGTTTTACAGCCAGCACCATGTCGTAGAGCTGACGTGTACGGACCGATTCGGGATAGCGTTGGTTGAGACTGGTGGCCAGGGTGGCGAAGTACACCTGGTCGTCCCGATCCATTACATTGAGTATGGTGTTGTTGTCGCTCAGGGTGAGAAAGAGGGCGTAATAGCTGGCGAAGGACAGGTGGTTGTCCATAATGAACTTTCCGGTGCGTGCTTTATATTCGGACACCAATTGGCGCAGTTCGCTGCTTATTCTTTCCAGTTCCTTTTCTTGCTCTTCTGTCGGCAGGTTCTGGTAGTAGGCAATGAGGCTGTCGGTCTGCTCGCGCAGCTGAGTGGCACTCTTTTGCAGCAGTTGTACGTGCTGCGATCCGATGGAATTACGAACGCTGTAGTTGGAGGCAAAGCTGTCGGCGCGACCTTCTACTTTAATGTGTTCGGTGCTGTCGCCCAACAAAGTGATGAAACGACTGGGCGAAAGGGCCAGTTTAAAAAAGGTGGGTTCGTTGAGCCGGGGCTGCTTAAAGTGGAAGTTGCCCTTGCTCTTAAGTTGGGCGCTGTCGAGCGCCACGTCGCCACTTAAATCCATGCGATAGAGATAGAGCATTTCTCCTTTGGCCTGGTCGATATTTCCGCTGATGGTAAAAGAATCCTTGTCGTTACAGGCTGTGATAAAGAGAAGGCTGAGGAGCCAAAGAATGTGGTACTTCATGATGCTTGCGTATTTTTTTGCCCGGTAAAGATAAGTTTATTTTTGGAGTAATTGTTCGAGCCCTTGTTGGAGTTCGGTTCCCCATAGGTTGCGGGCGGCAATACGCCCGTCTTCGGTGAGGAGGAGATTGGCGGGTTGTTGCAGCAGGAGGCCTTCCTGAAGCAGCTGCCTGCGCCTTTGGGTCTGGAGTTGGTGGTAGTGGATGTGGGCCAGGGGACGAAGGTCGGACAGGCCGTTGTAGGGCAGACTGTCGGTGTGAAAGAGGTGGATTTGCAGGGGACTCCAGCGGAAGGCCTGCAGCATTTCGTGGCTCTCTTTGTAGGGGGGGACGCTGCGGGGATCCTGGCGGTCGAAGAACAGGAGCAGGGTGGCCTGTCCCTGTAGACTGCTGGTCAGGAGACTGTCGCCCTGGTCGATGTCCAGAAGGAATTCGGGCAGGTTTTGGCCGGCTTCCAGCCTCTGTGCTTTTTGTTCGCGTTGCAGCAGTTCGCGGGTATTTTGGTGGAAGAGGGCCACTTCGTTGATGTAACGGTAGTGGCTCAGCTGACTGTCCACGGCAAAATAGTGTTGCCGCTGCTCCCAGGGATGAAAGAGGGGGCGTTGTCCGCTCTGCTGCAGGAGGGCGTAGAGGCGGACCAGAGGATGGTCGGCAGCTTCCAGGGCTTGTTGGCGAAAGTGGGCGGTGACACTGTCGAGCTGCAACTGTAGGCTGTAGATGTTGCTTGTTGTGGCTTCCCAGGCGGAGTCGCGCAGGGTTCTGCTGGTGGTGAGCAGGGCTTGCTGCCAGTTTGTGCTGAGGTCATCGATGATTTTGAGTTCCCGACAAAAGGGGGACCCTGTTGTTTGACAATTTTCGGGAAAGGTGGGGTATTGGGCGTCGAGCCGGATGGGCTGCTCGTCGATAAAAAGGAGGGTGAGCTGTTTGCCGCTTTGTTTTTCGAGGGTATAGAACCCGGGCACGAGGGTGTCGGGTTGCCACAGAAAATTGCCCTGATGGTCGATGAGCAGGGTGTCGTGGATTTCTTTGTCGCCAGGCACCGAGCGCAGGACCAGGCGACTGCCTTCGCCACCCCAGATGGTGCCGTATAGGGGGGCCTGGGGAGCTGGATCGCCGCAGGCCCAGAGACTGAGCAGCAGGAGGATGCTTAGGTTGCGCAGCATAGTTGTTGTTTTTGTGCTGCAAATATACGGGAATTTGTTTGGGTATAAAAGGCAGCGGGACCTGCCTCTTTGAGGGGTCCCGCCGCGTTCTGGTTTTGGATAAAAATTTTATCAGGCTTTGCTGATGTAGTTGGCCAGCCAGTCGCCCACTTCGGAGGTCTTTTTGGCCTGGGCCTTGTCGATGTCCTCGGTTACGAAGTTCTGCTCCAGGGAGGCATTGACGGCCTGGCAGATGAGGGCGGCTTCTTCTTTTAGGTCGAAGGCGTACTCGAACATCAGGGCGGCCGAAAGCACGGTGGCTACGGGGTTGGCAATGTCTTTGCCGGCAGCCTGGGGATAGGAGCCGTGGATGGGCTCAAATACACTGGTATGAAGTCCGATCGATGCGGAGGGCAGCAGGCCCAGTGAGCCGGTGATGACGGAGGCCTCGTCGGTCAGGATGTCGCCGAACATGTTCTCGGTCACCATTACGTCGAAGTTTTTGGGCCATTGGATCAGCTGCATGGCGGCGTTGTCCACGAACATGTACTGGGTGTCCACTTCGGGGTAGTCGGGAGCCATTTCCTGGGCAATTTGGCGCCAGAGGCGGGAGGTCTCCAGTACGTTGGCTTTGTCGACTACGGTGAGCTTTTTGTTGCGCTTCATGGCGTACTCGAAGCCGAGTTTAAGGATGCGCTCAATTTCGGGACGGGTGTACACGCAGTTGTCGAAGGCGGTGTTGCCGTCTTCGCTGCGGCCTTTTTCACCAAAATAGATGCCGCCGGTGAGTTCGCGGATGCACATAAAATCGGCGCCTTCTACGAGGTCTCTGCGCAGGGGCGACTTGTGCAGCAGCGAGGGGAAGGTTTCTACCGGACGCAGGTTGGCATAGAGACCAAGTTGCTTGCGCATGCGCAGCAGTCCCTGCTCGGGTCGTACTTTGGCGGTAGGGTCGTTGTCGAATTTGGGGTGACCGATGGCACCGAAGAGCACGGCGTCGGCAGCGAGACAAATCTGGTGGGTACTGTCGGGGTAAGGATCGCCTAGGGCATCGATGGCGGCTGCGCCGGTCAGGGCTTCCTGATAAGCAACTTCGTGGCCTTTTTTGGCGCATACGGCGTCGACTACTTTTATGGCCTGGGCTATGATTTCGGGTCCTATGCCGTCGCCGGCGAGCACTGCAATGTTGAGCTTCATGTATCTTAAATTATTTGTTATTGTGTTTTATTTCTGGTCTTTGAATTTGAAATCGTCGTTTTCGATGATGTTGAGCATTTTAATGGTGGCCTTGATGGCCGCTTCGGTCTGGTCGGGATCCAGTCCACGTGTCTTAAATTCCTGGCCTTTAAAATCCCAGGTGATGACGGTCTCCACCAGGGCGTCGGTCTTACCGCCGGGGGGAATGCTCACCATGTAGTCGGTCAGCAAGGGATGGTCTTTGCCCAGGCGCTCGTATATTTTCCAGAGGGCCTTCATAAAGGCGTCGTACTGGCCGTCGCCTACTGCGCTCTCGAAATAGGTGTCTTTGTGTATCATCAGCCGGATGCTGGCGGTGGGTTTCATTTTACGCACCAGGTTGAGACTGTAATTGAGCAGGCGGATGTTTTCGCGGGTTCCTCCGTTTTTGAGTACGTCGCTGATGATGTAGGGCAGGTCCTCGGTCGATACGTTTTCTTTTTTGTCGCCCAGCTCGATAACGCGCTGGGTCACTTTTTTCATGTCCTCTGGACCCAGTTCGATGCCCAGTTCTTCGAGGTTCTTGAGGATGTTGGCCTTGCCGGAGGTCTTGCCCAGGGCATAGCGCCGCACGCGGCCGAAACGTTCGGGCATGAGTTGGTTAAAGTAGAGGTTGTCTTTGTTGTCGCCGTCGGCATGCACGCCGCTGCACTGGGTAAAGACGTATTCGCCGGTGAGGGGCTTGTTGCCGGGGATGCGTACGCCGCTGAAGGATTCGACCAGGCGCGAAACGTGGTTGAGTTTGGCCTCGTTGAGGGTGTTGGACAGTCTCAGGTGGTCGTTCATCATGCCCAGTACACTGGCCAAAGGGGCGTTGCCGGCTCTTTCGCCCAGTCCGTTGACGGTGGTGTGTACCCCGCGTACGCCGGCCTTGAGGGCCATGTACACATTGGCCACGGAAAAGTCGTAGTCGTTGTGGGCATGAAAATCAAAATGCACCCCGGGGTAACGATCGCACATGGCCTTGCAAGTCTCCCAGGTCTGATCGGGATTGAAAATACCGAGGGTGTCGGGCAGCATGATGCGTTTTACCTTGGTTTTGCTGAGGGCATCGACCATAAAAAAGATGTAGTCGCGGGAGCTGAGCATGCCGTTGGACCAGTCCTCGAGGTAAACGTTGACGGTGATGCCGCGTTTTTCGGCTTCGGCCAGTACGCCCTGGATGTCGGCCAGGTGCTGTTCGGGTGTTTTTCGAAGCTGACTTTGTACGTGCTTGAGCGAGCCTTTGGTCAGCAGGTTCAGGACCTTGCCACCGGCTGCTTCTATCCAGTTGAGGGAGACCTCGCCGTCTACAAAGCCGAGAATTTCAATTTTGTCGAGACAGTTGTTTTTGGCGGCCCACTGGGTGATGCGCTGAACGGCTCTGAATTCCCCTTCCGAGACCCTTGCGGAGGCCACTTCGAGGCGGTTGACTTTCAGCTCGTCGAGCAAGAGGCGGGCAATGGCCAGCTTTTCGGCTTCGCTGAATGATACCCCGGTGGTTTGTTCCCCGTCGCGCAGGGTGGTATCCATTACTTCGATAAGGTTCATGCTTGGCTTTTTGAAGGTTTTGGATGTTGGTTAAGGGGAAAGCTTTTTCGGAGTCTCCTCCGAAAAAGGCTTTTCCCGCTGGAAGGTGCTTATTGTGCGGCCTTTTCCCAGGCTGCGATCTCGTCTTTGATGCTGAACAGATAGTCGATGTCGTCGTATCCGTTGAGCAGACATTTTTTCTTGTAGGGATTGATGTCGAAGTCCTCAGAAATGCCGGTGGCGGGCACCGAGATGCTTTGGTTTTCGAGATCGATTTTGATTTTGACTTTCGGGTCTTTTTCGATGGCTTCGAAGAGCTGCGCCAAAAAGGCATCGGAAATCTGCACGGGCAGGATGCCGTTGTTCAGTGCGTTGTTCTTGAAGATGTCGGCAAAGAAGCTGGATACTACGGCTTTAAATCCGTATCCACCAATGGCCCAGGCGGCGTGTTCGCGGCTTGATCCGCTTCCGAAGTTTTTTCCGGCTACCAAAATCTGGCCGTTGTAGGTGGGGTCGTTCAGTACAAAATCGGCTTTGGGCTGACCGTTTTTGTCGTAACGCCAGTCGCAAAACAGGTTGTCGCCAAACCCTTCGCGGGTGGTAGCTTTTAAGAAGCGCGCCGGAATGATCTGGTCGGTGTCCACATTCTCGATGGGCAGCGGCACGGCGGGCGATTCCAGGGTGACAAATTTATCTATGGGCATTGTTTTTGTTTTTAAGTGCCGGTGGGCCTCCTCACCACTTCCTTTTTGGGGAGCGGTGCGGGGCTGCACGACAGGTGTTAATGACTCTTGTTTTTCAACGATTTACAGCATGGTGCGCGGGTCGGTGATGACGCCGTTGATGGCGGTGGCTGCGGCGGTAAGGGGACTGGCCAGCATGGTGCGGGCACCGGGTCCCTGACGGCCTTCGAAGTTCCGGTTGGAGGTACTTACGGCGTACTGGCCTTCCGGAATTTTGTCGTCGTTCATGGCCAGACAGGCCGAACAGCCGGGCTGACGCAGGTAAAAACCTGCTTCCTCGAGGATGTCGCGCAGGCCTTCTTCTATGGCTTGCTTCTCGACTTGCTTACTGCCGGGAACGACCCAGGCGGTCACGTTGTCGGCCTTCTTTTTGCCTTTTACAAAGGCGGCGAAGGCGCGGAGGTCTTCGATGCGTCCGTTGGTACAGCTGCCGACAAATACGTAGTCTACTTTTTTGCCGATCATGGGCTCATCGGGTTGGTAACCCATGTACTGTAGCGATTTTTTAAAGCTGTTTTGTGAAGCTTTCTCGATGTCCTCGACCTTGGGAATGTGGGCGCTGATGCCGATGCCCATACCGGGATTGGTGCCGTAGGTAATCATCGGCTCAATGTCTTCGGCCTTAAAGGTCAGTTCTTTGTCGAATACGGCATCGGGGTCGCTGGGCAGCTGGCGCCATTCGGCTACCGCCTTGTCCCACTCGGCGCCCTTGGGGGCAAATTCGCGGCCTTTAACGTACTCAATGGTGGTTTCGTCGGGGGCAATCATGCCGCCGCGGGCACCCATCTCAATACTCATGTTGCAGATGGTCATGCGGGCCTCCATGGAGAGCTTACGAATGGCCGATCCGGCAAATTCCACGAAGTAGCCGGTGGCGCCTCCGGTGGAGATTTGAGAAATGATGTAGAGGACGATGTCTTTGGAGGTCACGCCTTTTTGCAGCTCGCCTTCTACGTTGATGCGCATGGTTTTGGGACGCGATTGCATGAGGCACTGGGTGGCCAGCACCATCTCTACTTCGCTGGTGCCAATACCAAAGGCAATGCTGCCGAAGGCCCCGTGGGTAGAGGTGTGACTGTCGCCACACACAATGGTCATGCCGGGACGGGTAAGACCCAATTCCGGTCCTATTACGTGCACAATGCCGTTGTAAGGATGCGTTAAACCGTACATGGTTACGCCGTTGGCTTCACAGTTTTCTTTGAGTTTGTTCACCTGGAAGCGACTCAGCTCATCGTGGATGGGCAGGTGCTGTTCCATGGTGGGGATGTTGTGGTCGGGGGTGGCCACGGTTTTTTCGGGCCGGGCGACCTTAATTCCTCTTGCTTTTAAGCCTGCGAACGCCTGAGGACTGGTTACCTCGTGAATCAAATGGCGGTCGATGTACAATACACTGGGTCCTCCTTCTACGTTGTTGACAACATGTTTCTCCCAGATTTTGTCGAAAAGTGTTTTTCCAGCCAAGGTATTCTAATTTTAATGGTTACTGTATCAATGTGTTCTCTTTTTGTGCTTATTGTATTTTGCCCAGGGCATCGAGGAAGGCTTCCACGGATGCGGTAACGATGTCGGTGTGGGCAGCAAAGCCATAGTAAATCTGCTCTTTGTGCTCTACCTGTACGTGTACCTTGCCCAGGTCGTCGCTGCCGCGGGTGATGGCCTGAATCAAAAATTCTTCGAGGCGTACCCGGCGCTTCACCAGCGCTTTTACAGCGGTAAAGGCGGCGTCGATGGGCCCGTTGCCCGAGGCGGTTTCGGTAAAGATGTCGCCGTGGAAGCTGACCTGAACGGTGGCGGTGGGGATGGTGGACTTGCCACACATGACCTGCAGCGATACCAGTTCGATGGGCTTTTTGCCGGCTTGCTTTTCGCGGCCGACCAGGATTTCCAGATCTTCGTCGGTGATGTCTTTTTTCTTGTCGGCCAGGTCCAAAAAGCGGTTGTATATGTTGTCGAGTTCGCTGGGTTCGTAATCGTAGCCCAGTACGCCCAGGCGGTGCTTCAAGGCAGCACGCCCGCTGCGGGCGGTGAGTACAATCGACGATTCTTTTACGCCGACTTCCACCGGGTCGATGATTTCGTAGTTTTCGCGGTTTTTGAGTACCCCGTCCTGGTGAATGCCCGAGGAGTGGGCAAAGGCGTTGCGTCCCACAATGGCCTTATTGGGTTGTATGGGCATGCGCATGAGGGTGGATACCAGTCCGCTGGTCTTCATGATCTGCTTGCTGTCGATGTTGGTGTCGAAGTCCAGATCCTTGTGGGCGCGCAGGGTCATTACCACTTCTTCGAGGGAGGTGTTGCCGGCCCGCTCGCCAATGCCGTTCATGGTCACCTCTACCTGACGGGCGCCGTTGATGATGCCCGAAACGGTGTTGGCAGTGGCCATACCCAGGTCGTTGTGACAGTGGGTGGCAATGATGGCTTTGTCGATGTTGGGTACGTTGTTGACCAGGTAGGCGATTTTTTCGCCGTACTCGGAGGGCAGGCAGTAGCCGGTGGTGTCGGGAATGTTGACCACGGTGGCGCCTGCTTTGATGACGGCTTCGATCACGCGGGCCAGGTATTCGTTGTCCGAACGACCGGCGTCTTCGGCATAGAATTCTACGTCTTCTACAAACTTTTTGGCGTATTTAACGGCTTCCACAGCCCGCTCAATAATGGCTTCGGGATTGGAGTTGAGTTTGTTGAAGATGTGGTAGGGCGAGGTGCCGATGCCGGTGTGAATGCGTCCTTTTTTGGCGAATTTCAAGGCGTCGGCGGCCACTTCAATGTCTTTTTTTACGGCACGGGTCAGTGCACAAATGGTGGGGTTGGATACGGCTTTTGAGATTTCCACCACAGAGTTGAAATCGCCGGGACTGGAGACCGGAAAGCCGGCTTCAATAATGTCCACCCCGAGTTTCTCGAGTTGACGCGCCACTTCAATTTTTTCAATGGTGTTCAACTGGCAGCCGGGGACTTGTTCGCCATCCCGTAATGTGGTGTCGAAAATATAGACTCTGTTGCTCATGTTTGTCTCTTTTAGTCCGGTGATTCCGGATTTTTCTTTGGAAGGAAAAAAGCCCGGGGCAACACCCCTGGTGTTGCCCCGGGTTTAAAATACTTGATTTATTTGTCGTTTTCGGGACGCAGCTTGCGCACGGCGGCGCCGGCTTGCCACATTTCCGATTCACGCAACTCCTTGAGTTCGGCTTCCAGTTTTACCCGGTAGTCCGACTGACTGTTGGAGTCGATGGAACGCTGGGCTTCGTTGCCTTTGGCTACCTCGTCGTAGAGTTCGCTGAATACGGGCAATGAGGCGTCGCGGAATTTCTTCCACCAGTCGAGCGCACCACGCTGGGCAGTGGTGGAACAGTTGGCGTACATCCAGTCCATACCGTTCTCGGCCACCAAAGGCATCAGGCTCTGAGTCAGCTCTTCAACGGTCTCGTTGAAGGCTTCGGAGGGACTGTGGCCGTTCTTACGCAATACTTCGTACTGGGCAGCAAAGATGCCCTGGATGGCGCCCATCAGGGTACCACGCTCTCCGGTCAGGTCGCTGTACACTTCCTTCTGGAAGGTGGTTTCGAAAAGGTAACCGCTGCCTACACCAATACCTAAGGCTACTACACGATCCTTGGCTTTGCCGGTGGCGTCCTGGAAGATGGCGTAGCTGGAGTTGAGGCCGCGTCCTTCGAGGAACATGCGACGCAGACTGGTTCCGGAACCTTTGGGGGCCACCAAAATGACATCTACGTCTTTGGGCGGAACAATGCCGGTGCGCTCCTTGTAGGTTACACCAAAACCGTGAGAGAAATACAGGGCTTTACCGGGCTTCAGGTATTTCTGAACGGTAGGCCATACGCTGATCTGACCGGCGTCGGACAGCAGGTACTGAATGATGGTTCCCTTGTCGAGGGCTTCTTCGATGGGGAAAAGGGTTTTGCCGGGCTCCCAGCCGTCGGCTACTGCCTTGTCCCAGGTCTTGGACTCTTTACGCTGACCAATAATTACATTGAAGCCATTGTCTTTGAGGTTGAGGGCCTGACCGGGTCCCTGAACGCCGTAACCAATTACTGCGATCACTTCGTCTTTGAGCACTTCCTGTGCCTTTTTCAAGGGGAATTCCTCTCTGGTAACTACATTTTCTTCGGTTCCACCGAAATTGATTCTAGCCATAATAGTGTTTGTTAATTGTATTGATATGGTTTGTTAATAACTTGGATGTCAAAAATAAACAATTGTGAGCGGCTTTAGTTGAGTTCCTGCTTGTCGAGTTCGGCCTTACGCAGGTAATTGTCGAGCAGCTCGGCCTTGGCCTTGGTTACGGCAATGCGTCCCGAACGGGTAAACTGCACCACGCCGTATTGGTCCATCTTATCGAAAAGCTCCTGGGTCTCTTTATGGTGTCCGGTTTTTTCAATCACGGTGTATTCTTCGGTGATTTCCAAAATGCGGGCGCCGTACTGGCGCACGAGCTTTTCAATTTCGTTGCCGTTGAGCAGGGTGCGGGTGGGCACCTTGTAGAGGGCAATTTCCTGATGGATGATCTCGTCCTCGGTCAGCACAAAGGCTTTGATGACGTCGATGCGCTTCTCGATTTGCCGGGCTACCTTTTCAATTTCCTCGCGGCTGCTGAATACCACAATGGTGAATTTGTGGATGCCGGCGATGGCCGATTCGGAGGTAACCAGACTCTCGATGTTGAGGTTGCGTCGGGTAAAGACGGTGGTGATCTGGTTGAGCAGACCCACGTGGTTCTCCGAAAATATGCTGAGTGTGAATTCCTGTTGCATCATTTCTTTTTCTGAGGTTAATAATTGGGGGTACTACTCTAAGCGGATATCGGATACCGAGGCGCCTGCCGGCACCATCGGAAATACGTTGCCTTCTTTCTCTACCACGACTTCGAGCAGGAAGGCGCCCTCATGGGCCACCATTTTGGCAATGGCCTGGTCGAGGTCCTCGCGCTCGGTCACCTTTACCGTTTCGATGTGGTAGCCCTTGGCGATGGTTTGAAAGTCGGGGTTGATCAGTTCGGTAGAGGCGTAGCGACTGTCGAAAAACAGTTCCTGCCACTGCCGTACCATGCCCAAAAAGTTGTTGTTGAGCAGTACGATCTTTACGGGTATTTTGGACTGGAAGATGGTGCCCAGTTCCTGAATGGTCATTTGAAAACCGCCGTCGCCTACAAAGAGACAAACCTGACGCTGGGGTGCCCCCAGCTTGGCGCCCATGGCTGCGGGCAGTCCAAAGCCCATGGTGCCCAGACCGCCTGAGGTGACCACGCTGCGGGTCTGCTTAAAGCGGAAATAGCGACTGGCCATCATTTGGTGCTGGCCCACGTCGGTTACCATAATGGCGTCGTCGTTGAAGGCTTTGGAGGCTTTGTGAATCACTTCGCCCATGGTCATCCCTTTTTTGGAGGGGGCCAGTTCTTCGCGAATGATGCGATCGTACTCAATGCGGTCGCAGGCTCTGAATTCATCCATCCAGGCACTGTGGTCGCCCTGGCTGATGGTCTCGGTAAGCAGGGGCAGGGTTTGTTTTACGTCGCCCAGTACCGGAACATCGGCGTGTACGTTTTTATTGATTTCGGCCTCGTCAATTTCTAAATGCACCACCTTGGCGTTGGTGGCGTAGTTTTTTAAATCGCCCGTTACCCGGTCGTCGAAGCGCATGCCAATGGCTATGATCAGGTCGGCTTCGTTGGTCTTGATGTTGGGACCGTAGTTGCCGTGCATGCCCAACATGCCTACGTTTTGCGGATGGTCGCTGGGCATGGCCGAAAGGCCCAAAAGGGTCCATGCGGCGGGTACGCCGGACTTCTTGAGGAAGTCGAGCAATTCCTGCTCGGCGTTACCCAGGATGACACCCTGTCCCACCAAAGCCAGGGGCTTCCTGGCAAAGTTGATCAGTCGCGCCGCTGCCTTAATCTGCTCGTGATCTACCTTGGGTGTGGGTCGGTAGCTGCGGATGTAGCGTACGGGCTCGTATTGGTAGTCGAAGCTGGCAAACTGGGCGTCTTTGGTGATGTCAATGAGTACCGGTCCGGGACGTCCGCTGCGGGCGATGTAAAAGGCCCGGGCAATGGCGTAGGGAATGTCTTCGGCCTTTTTTACCTGAAAATTCCACTTGGTGATGGGCTGGGTAACGCCTACTACGTCGGTTTCCTGGAAGGCATCGGAGCCCAGCAGGGCCGAACCTACCTGTCCGCTGATGACCACCAGCGGGGTAGAATCCATCATGGCATCGGCAATGCCGGTAACGGCATTGGTGGCGCCGGGACCGGAGGTGACTATGGCCACACCTACCCGACCGGTGACGCGTGCGTAACCCTGGGCAGCATGTAATGCGCCCTGTTCGTGTCGGGCCAACACATGGTGCAATTCTTTCTGGAAGGAGTACAGCGCATCGTAAACGGGCATGATGGCTCCTCCGGGATAACCGAAGAGTATTTCGGTCCCTTCGTTCAGAAGCGATCGCACTACCGCCTCGGCGCCGGTCATCCGGATGGTTCCGGTAGGCTTTTCCTGGCTTTTTGCTTGGGTTTGTGTTTCCATAATCGTTTGCTTAAAAGGGGTTGTTCTTCTTTTTCTATTTTGTTTCGTCGGGCAAAATGCGCACGGCGCCGCGATCGGCCGAGGTCACCATGCTGGCATAGGCTCTTAAGGCTTTAGAAACAACGCGCTCGCGTTGTTTTGGTTTAAAGGCTGTGGCTCCTTTGGCGCTTTCTTTTTCGCGACGGGCCGTCAGGGTGGCTTCATCTACCATGATGTTGATGCTGCGTGCAGGGATGTCTATTTCTACCGAATCGCCGTTTTCAATCAGGGCGATGTTGCCGCCTGCTGCTGCTTCGGGTGAGACGTGACCGATCGAGAGACCGGAGGTGCCGCCCGAAAAGCGGCCGTCGGTGACCAGGGCGCAGAGGGCGCCCAGTTGGCGCGACTTCAGGTAGGAGGTTGGGTAAAGCATTTCTTGCATACCCGGCCCTCCTTTGGGGCCTTCGTAGCGGATGAACACGACTTCGCCGGCTTTTACTTCGCCCGAAAGGATGCCTTCGCTGGCGTCGTCCTGCGATTCGTACACACGCGCTGTCCCTTTGAACTTAAAGATGGAGGGATCTACGCCGGCTGTTTTAACGATGCAGCCCTGTTGGGCAATGTTGCCGAAGAGTACGGCCAGTCCCCCGTCCTTAAAATAGGCGTGCTCCACGCTGCGGATGCAGCCTTTCTCGCGGTCGAGATCAAGGGTGCTGTAGGCGGCTTTCTGGCTGGCCAGTTTCAGGTTGACGAAACCACCGGGGGCACTTTGATAAAGGTCTTTGGCGCGGGGCAGACAGTCCTTGCTCATTACGTCGTAATGGCGGATGGCGTCGGCCAGACTGGGAAAGTCGATGCGGCCCACGCTGCTGTCGATGAGTTGTCCGCGCTCCAATTCTGCCAGTATGCCCAGGATGCCGCCGGCCCGGTTGACGTCTTCCATGTGGTAGTTGCTGTTGGGGGCCACTTTGCACAAAACCGGGGTTTTGCGGGAAAGTTGGTCGATGTCGTCCATACTGAAGTCCACCTGCGCTTCATGGGCAATGGCCAGGAGGTGCAGCACGGTATTGGTGCTTCCGCCCATGGCAATGTCGAGGGTCATGGCGTTCATAAAGGCCGCCTTGGTGGCAATGTTGCGGGGCAATACAGAAACATCGCCGTCCTGGTAATAGCGGTAGGCCAGTTTTACAATTTGGTTGGCGGCGTCTTCGAAGAGCTGCCGGCGGTTCACGTGGGTGGCTACAACGGAGCCGTTGCCCGGCAGGGCCAGTCCCAACGCCTCGTTGAGGCAGTTCATGGAGTTGGCGGTAAACATGCCCGAGCAGGAGCCGCAGGTGGGACAGGCATTCTGTTCCACGGCCAATACGTCGGCGTCGCTGACGCTGTCGTCGGCGGCCATCACCATAGAGTCGACCAAATCCAGGGCCTTGCCGTCGTGCTTACCCGCTTCCATGGGTCCACCCGATACAAAAACCACGGGGATGTTCAGGCGCATGGCGGCCATGAGCATACCGGGGGTAATTTTGTCGCAGTTGCTGATGCAGATCATGGCGTCGGCCTTGTGGGCGTTGACCATGTATTCTACGCTGTCGGCGATCAAATCGCGTGAGGGCAGGGAATACAACATGCCGTCGTGTCCCATGGCGATGCCGTCGTCGATGGCGATGGTGTTGAATTCCGCAGCAAAGCAGCCCTGCTTCTCGATCAGTTTTTTAACGTCCTGACCGATTTGGTGCAGGTGGGCGTGACCGGGTACAAACTGGGTGAAGGAATTGACCACCGCAATCAGGGGGCGGCCCATTTGTTCGTCCTTCATTCCGTTGGCCCGCCATAAGCTGCGGGCGCCGGCCATTCTTCGGCCCTGGGTGGTGGTGTTGCTGCGCAATGGAATCTTCATGACTCTTTATAATGTAAGGTACGTTATTGTATGGTAAAAACCTGTTTAAGCAAAAACCCCTCTCACCGTTGAAGTGAGAGGGGTCTTAAGTTTTATGTCGCTTGACTTTTTACATACCGATCTCACTTCTCTAATGGTTCACCACGAGAACAATAATGACTACGAGAAGGAGAGATGCAAAAAGTTTCATGTCCTGATTTTGTTGTTGACTATGCAAATGTATGAATTTTGTCATTAATCAAACCCATAATCGCAAAAAAAAATACACTTTACTGTCATTTTTTTATCAAAACCGCATTTTTGCTGTCGAAAATTCAAATATTGCGTATAAATATTCAAATTTTGCCTATTGGAGGGATTGTGTGCAAGAATTGTTAATTTTGTTGAAAGGGGGCAGTGAAGGAAGATTGCTTTTGTGTTATAATGAAAAATTTTACAGCTATGAAGTACTGGTTTTTAATTGTTTTGTTGATTGGTGTATTCTTTGGATGTAAGGAAGAGGAGGTCGGAAAAATAGACCGCTATGCACTGGTTAAGCGCAACAGCCCCCTTGTAACTGAAGTAGAAGAATTGTCGGCCTTGTCGGTAGGCAATGGGAATTTTGCGGTGACCGTAGATGCTACGGGCTTGCAGACTTTTCCGGATTTTTATGCCAAAGGCATGCCGCTGGGCACGCAGTCGCAATGGGGCTGGCACAGCTTTCCGAATCCGGAGAACTTTCGTTTTGAGGAGACCTTAAAGGACTATGATTTCAGGGGGAAGCCGGAGCCTTATTCTGTGCAGTTTGGTGAACCCGGACGGTCAAAGGATGCAGCCAATTGGTTTCGGGTGAATCCGCATCGCTTGCATTTGGGTTATGTAGGTTTTGAGGCTGAGGGCCTGCGGCCTTCGGACATTCAGGACCCGCATCAGGAATTGGATTTGTGGAACGGCACCATTCGCAGTCGCTTTGTGTTGAATGGTGATTCGGTGGCGGTTAAAACTGCAGTGGATCCCAATCGGGATGTGCTGGCGGCTGCGCTGAGTTCGCCCTTGCTGGAGCGGGGAGAACTGGGGATTTCTTTTCGCTTTCCTTATCCAAGTGGGCAGCATGCCGATGATGCTACTGATTGGAGTGTTCCTGAGAAGCATCTGACGATCCTGGTGGAGCAGGATGCGCAAAGTGCGCTGTTGAAGCGGACGCTGGACGAAGCGGTGTATTATGTGCGGATCAGTTGGGAGGGAAAGGCCTCCCTGCGCGAAAAGGAGGCCCATTATTTTGTTTTGGAGCCTGCACAGAAGGATTTCTCTTTTAGTTGTGTATTTGTGGAGGAGCCGGTTAAGGAGGATGTGGAGGTGGAAATGGTTTTGTCGGATGCTTCGGATTACTGGCAGCAGTTTTGGAAGAATGGTGGCGCGGTTGATTTTTCCGGAAGCACGGCAGCGGGCGCAAAAGAGCTGGAACGCCGGGTGGTGTTGTCGCAGTATTTGATGGCCATACAGTCGGCCGGCATGTATCCGCCGCAGGAAACCGGCTTGACCTACAACAGTTGGTACGGTAAGTTTCATCTGGAGATGCACTGGTGGCATGGTGTGCATTTTGCGCTATGGGGGCGACCTGAGTTGCTGGAGCGGAGTATGGACTGGTACGCAGAGGCCTATCCGATGGCCAAAGAAATTGCCGAGCGGCAGGGTTTTAAGGGTTGTCGTTGGATGAAAATGACGGATCCTTCGGCTACGGAAGCCCCATCGGGAGTGGGCTCCTTCCTGATTTGGCAGCAACCCCACTTCATTTATATGGCCGAACTGCTTTACCGCAGTTCTCCCACCCCCGAAGTGCTTGAAAAGTATGGCTTTTTGGTGGAGGCAACGGCGGCATTTATGGCTTCTTTTGCAGATTATGATATGATGGAGGGGCGCTATATTTTGCAAGGGGTGATCCCTGCCCAGGAAACTTTGCGTGCGGTGGAGACCATCAATCCCCCCTTTGAATTGTCGTACTGGCACTATGGGCTCTCGGTGGCTCAGAAATGGCGCGAGCGCGCTGGTAAAGCTCGGCGTGTGCAATGGGATGAGATTATTGATAAGTTGCCGCCTTTGGCGGAGTTGGATGGCTTGTATCTGGCTTCGGAGGATGCTGTGGATACCTATAAGGACATTCGTTTTACTTCAGACCACCCTGCTGTGCTCGGTGCAATGGGTATGTTGCCTCAAAATAATTTGATTCGTACCGATTATATGCAGAACACCCTCGACTGGATATGGGACAACTGGAATTGGGGTAAGACCTGGGGGTGGGATTATCCTATGACGGCGATGAATGCGGCCCGCCTGGGTGATCGTGAGAAGGCGGTGGGTGCCCTGCTTATGGATAAGCGTACCAATACTTATCTGATTAGCGGGCACAATTATCAGGATGCGCGCTTAAGGGTTTATTTGCCTGGCAATGGGGGTTTGCTCACTGCCGTGGCTATGATGTGTGCGGGTTGGGACGGTAACGAGCTGCCCACGCCTGGCTTTCCGGATGACGGGAGTTGGAAGGTGGTTTGGGAAGATTTAATGGTAATGCCTTAGAGCGGGGTTGATGTGTAGCTTATGTTGAAA
Organism: Geofilum rhodophaeum; assembly: GCF_002210225.1. GTDB lineage: Bacteria > Bacteroidota > Bacteroidia > Bacteroidales > Marinilabiliaceae > Geofilum > Geofilum rhodophaeum. The sequence continues at coordinate 66,554 of NZ_MWUJ01000015.1, forward strand.
ATACTTGTTTTTGTCGGACTTATTTTGGTATTGGGAAATGGCTTGTTCGCGCAAAGTGCTTATGGTGTTTGGCAGGGAACAGAGCGTGAACTGCGCTACCGGCCTGAGGGGGAGTCTTTTGTTATTGAAAACGGCAAGTTGAGGTACAATAAGGCTTTGTATGCATCGGGGTCTTCCTTTCGGGTGGAGACCAGTGATGTGCCTGTGCTGGGTTTGTATATGCCTTATCGGGGGGGCCATTTGCAATGGGGGATTGAAACCTCCCGTGGCAGCCTTTGGCTGGCAGACGCCTCCTGGGTGCGTGCGGAATCGCGGGCAGGTATCAGGACCTATCGGGTGGAGGATCCACTTCTAGCGGGTGGATATTTGGAGCTGGAGGTACTGGCCATGGCTGAAGGCCGTGGTGTTGTGGTTAAATTGAGCGGAGCGGATTTGCCTGCAGGGTCTCGTTTGTTGACGATGTATGGGGGCGCCGACAGCAAGCGTTTTTACCGAAATGCCGATTTGGGCGTGGATGAGCTCAATGCTTTTGATTTGGATGCTGAGGCCTGTCTCAACAACGATTACCGTTTGACGAAAGGCGGTTTTATTTTGGATTACGGGCAGGATACCCGCAATCCGACCCGGGTCGAAGGCCGTTTTAGTCCCCCCGCCACCCTGCGCTTGCTTTCGCCTTATGACTTAGGCAGTCCTGCTGAATTTTGGGCTTCTCAGGCCGAGGAGGCGAAGCCTGTTTTAGGGGCACAGTGGCAGGTGTCGGGCGACTTTACGCACTTTTTTGCCTTGCAGAATGTGGAAGGGGCAAGTGCCTTGGCGGACAAGGATTTGGATGAGGTTTTTGCCCAGGCTTTGGAGCGGAGTAAGCTGCTGGGCAGTGCTTTAAAGGTGGAAACCCCCGATCCTTATTTTAACACCCTGGGTGGGGCCTTGACTGCAGCTGCTGATGGGCTTTGGGAAGATGTGTGGTTGCACGGGGCCATTGGGTGGCGTATGCCGCTTAATGGCTGGCGGGCCGCTTACACGGGTGATTTTATTGGATGGAGTGAGCGAAACCGACGACATTTCAGTCGTTATGCCGCTTCGCAGGTCACAGCGGTTGAGCCGGTTTTGCCGCATGCCACCCCCGATTCTGCCCTGAATTTGGCGCGTCCACTCAAACAATGGGGTACCCAAATGTACTCCAATGGCTACATTGCACGCAATCCCGAAAATCCCAACCAAATGCACCATTACAATATGAATCTGGTGTACATCGATGCGCTTTTGTGGCATTTAAACTGGACGGGAGATTTGTCTTATGCACGGGAAGTATGGCCGGTATTAAAGGCGCATCTCGAATGGGAGAAGCGCAATTATGATCCCGACAACGATGGTCTTTACGATGCCTGTGCGGCCATTTGGGCGAGTGATGCTTTGTATTACAACAGTGGAGCGGTGACCTACACCTCGGCCTATAACTATAGGGCCAACCGTTTGGTGGCCCTGGTGGCTCACAAAATTGGAGAAGATCCCGGCCCCTATCAAAAGGAGGCGGAACGTATTCTGGAAGCGCTTAACAAGCGGCTGTGGTTGGAGGGAGAGGGCCATTGGGCCGAGTTTCAGGACTATATGGGCTTGGGCCTGGTGCACGATAAGCCGGGCTTGTGGACCATTTATCATGCCATAGACTCGGAGGTCCATACGCCTTTTCAGGCTTATCAGGCTACGCGTTACATCGATACACAGATTCCACATATTCCGATAAGGGCCAAGGGTTTGCCTGATGAGGGTTATTACACGCTTTCTACCACCAACTGGTTTCCCTATTCCTGGTCGGTCAACAATGTGGCTTTTGCCGAGGTGGCACACACTGCCCTGGCTTATTGGCAAAGCGGGCGAAGCGATGTGGCTGCAAAGTTGTTCAAGAGTATCTTGCTGGATGGTATGTACCTGGGCAGCAGTCCCGGCAACATCGGTCAAATCAGTTTTTACGATGCGGCCAGAGGGGAGTGTTACCGCGATTTTGGTGATCCTGTTGGGATGTATTCCAGGGCCCTGGTTGAGGGACTTTATGGCATCCAACCGGACTTGTTGAACCGTCGGCTGGTCATCCGTCCCGGCTTTCCAGCAGCTTGGGAACACGCGTCTTTTTCCGCGTCGTATCTGGATTTCAGTTACCGTCAGGAGGGGCTTCGGAGTCTTTATACTTTTCATTGTCGTATGGATGCAGCCGACACCCTGGAGTTAAAATTAAGGGCGCTGGGTCCCGGGGTACGTTCCGTCAGGGTAAATGGGCGCTCCCACTCCTGGCAGATGGAGGAAGGGGTTGGACAGGCCTATCTTGTTCTGGAGCTGCCTATGGAAGAGGAGCTTGAGCTTGTTGTGGCGTGGGACAAGTTGTGGGGAAATCAGTTGGATGTAAAAGAGTTGGCGATGGTTTCGGGTGAGGAACTGCAGGTCGACTTAGCGGCAGAAATTAAGGCTGTGAAGGACCCGCAAGGTGCGCTGAGCCATGTGCGTTTCGAGGATGGGGTGTTGACAGGCCGGACGCAGGGGCCGGTTGGTGCAAAAACCCTGTTTGTTCAATTGCGCGAGGGCAGTGCGCTGTGGTGGCAACCCCTGCATTTGGAGTTGATGCGCCCCTTTGCCCTGGAAACAGAGGCGGAAGCCGAACAGCTGAGTTTTCGCATAAAGAATAAGGGGCGCAGCGCAGTCGACATGGAAGTTGTCGTGAATCCCGGTCCTTATGCCTGGTCGACCAGATTGGAACTGGCTCCCGACAGCTGGTCGCAGTCTCTGCAAGTGCCCAAAGAAAAAGTTTTTTTGGGCAGTAACCGCATCGAGTTGCGTGTCGGCGATGAAGCACTGTTTCAAGAGGATTTGCCTTTATGGAATTTGGAGGCTCCCCAACGTGACCAGCAGCTGGTGTCTATCAAGGATGGGGTGAATGCCTCGCTGTCCTCCATTTTTGATGAGCAGTACCTTTCCCCCCGGTCGCCATTTACCACCCTGCAAATTCCTGTTCAGGGTATTGGGGAATGGTGTCACCCAAAACTGAGCGCAGATATTGACGACAGTGGTCTTCGTTCTGCTGTAAAAGAGGGTGTTTTTGAAACGCCTATGGGGCTGGCCTTTTCTGTAGCGGGGGATAGTGTGGCACCCAATGTGTTGTTTGTTTCGCAATGGGACAATTATCCTGAGCGCGCACAAATCCCTTTGGAAGGTCATGCACAGCATGTTTATTTGCTGATGGCGGGCTCTACCAATCATATGCAGAGCCATTTGGTAAACGGTCGCATACGCGTAAAGTACAAGGATGGCGGGGAGGAAGTGCTGGAATTGATCAATCCCAACAACTGGCTGCCCATTGAGCAAGACCTTTTCCTGGACGAACATGCCTTTTACAGTCCCTTCCCCCGCCCTTACCGGGTTGCTTTAAAAACCGGGGAGGTGTCACGTAATATGGAGGCTCTGATGGCTATTGACCCGGATGAGGTTTATGGTCGCAGCATTGATGGCGGGGCGGGCCTTATCCTGGATCTCCCTCTTGACGCCTCACGTGAACTGGAGGCGCTGGAACTGGAGGCCGTGGCTAATGAGGTGCTTATTGGATTGCTTGGACTTACTCTGGTGCAATAGGTTTTGGTGGTTTGTAGATTTTTTTAAATTTCGCTGGTATGAGGTTTTGGGTAGTTTTTTTGGTAAGTGTGTTTTTGCTGGCGCCATTGAGGGGCCAGTCGGTCGCCGTTCGTTTCGCGGATTCTGAAATGGTGCGGGCTCCGGAAGCCTGGCAATTGGATCATGGCAAGCGCTTGTATTTTGGCTATGGTCAGGGTCTGGCTACTTTGGCCATGCTTAAGGTTTGGCAGCATACAGGAGATCGAAAGTACCTGGATTATGTTGTGGCATGGGCCGATACGCTTATCAATGAAGCAGGAGAGATTCACGAATACAAAGTAGAGACTTACAATATTGATTACATCAATTCGGGTAAGGTGCTGTTTGAAGTATATCGTCAGACCGGAGATGAAAAGTACAAAAAGGCTATGGATCGCCTGGTGCGTCAAATGAAGGTGCATCCCAGGACCCATGAGGGCGCTTTCTGGCACAAGTTGATTTATCCGCACCAGGTATGGCTGGATGGCCTGTATATGGGGTCTCCTTTTTTGGCCGAATATGCAGCTGTCTTTGGGGTGCCAGAACTGTTTGATGATGTCGTAAATCAGTTTAAGGTATGCGGGAAGCATACCTTTGATGCGACTACCGGCTTGTATTACCATGCCTGGGATGAAGGCCGCAATCAACGCTGGGCGCATCCCGAAACGGGTCAGTCACCCTCTTTTTGGGGGCGCAGTATGGGATGGTGGTTCATGGCCATGGTGGATGTTTTGGATCATTTACCTCAGGAACCTTTTTATCGGGAAGAGGTGCTCGAACGCATAAGAGGTTTGGCAGCAGCCATAGTCCCTTATCAGCATGAGAGCGGTTTGTGGTATCAGGTGGTGGACCAGGGCGAACGGGAAGGGAATTATCTGGAAGCTTCCGTCTCTGCCATGTTTATGTACGCCTTGGCTAAAGCGGTGAATAAGGGTTATCTTGATGCCTCTTACCGCGAAGTGGCCGAGCGGGCGTATGAGGGACTGATGCAGGAATTGATTGTGGAAGAGGATGGTTTGCTTTCACTTACCCGTTGTTGTGCGGTAGCCGGCTTAGGGGGCAATCCTTATCGCGATGGGAGTTTTGAGTATTATGTAAACGAGCGAATTAGAGATAATGATGCCAAGGCCAACGGACCATTTATTATGGGCTGTCTTGAGTTGGGAAAATAATTAATTGTTAAAATGGGGAATATGAGCCTTAGGATGATTTTTATTGGTGCGACGCTGTCGCTGTTGTTGGTTGCTTGTGGCGGGGAGGAGCGTTCGCCTTATGCGGCTTATTTTGAGGATTTGCCTTTTGAGATGGAGGTTTTGGTGCCGCCGACTTTTCCCGATCGGCAGGTGGATCTGAGAGATGCAGGTGGAAAGGGGGATGGACAGTTTTTAAATACCCAGGCTTTTGAACGCGCTATGCAAGAGTTGGCCGGGCAGGGCGGCGGAACGCTTTATGTGCCTGCCGGCGTATGGCATACCGGACCCATTGTGTTTCGGAGCAATATCCGCTTGTACCTCGAAAAGGGTGCAGTGATTTTATTCAGTCGCGATAAGTCGCTGTACCCCCTGGTGGAAACTGTTTTTGAGGGACTGGACACCCGGCGCTGCCAGTCGCCCATTTCGGGAAGACAGTTGGAGAATATTGCCATTGTGGGTCATGGCGCCATTGATGGGGCAGGGGACGAGTGGCGACCGGTTAAGCGGGATAAGGTGACTGAAAGTCAGTGGCGCAGCTTTGTGTCCCGTGGAGGAGTTTTTAAGCGCGACGACTATTGGTTCCCTTCCGCCGGGGCGCTTCACGGCGATACCATCAGCAATATGAATGTGCCGCAGCATCTGACTACTGAGGAAGAATGGCTGGCGGTAAAAGATTTTTTACGGCCGGTCATGGTCAGTTTTATAGCATGTAAGAATGTTTTTTTGCAGGGGGTGATTTTTAGTAATTCGCCTTCGTGGAATTTACATCCCTTGATGTGTGAGAATGTTATTATTGACGGCATTCAGGTACGCAATCCCTCTTACGCACAGAACGGCGACGGTTTGGATTTGGAATCTTGTCGCAACGCCCTGGTGGTAAACAGCTCCTTTGATGTGGGCGACGACGGCATTTGCATCAAATCAGGAAAGGACGAGGATGGGCGGCGCAGGGCACGTGTCACAGAAAATGTAATTGTGGAGAATTGTGTGGTTTATCGCGGGCACGGAGGCTTTGTGGTGGGCAGTGAAATGTCTGGCGGGGTACGTAATATTTTGGTACGCTCTTGTTCTTTTTTGGGGACCGATGTGGGTTTGCGCTTCAAGAGTCGCCGTGGACGAGGTGGCGTTGTCGAAAACATCTTTGTGGAGAATGTGAGTATGCACGATATCGCTACCGACTCTTTTCGCTTTAATCTATACTATGGCGGAAAGTCGGCCAGTGAAGCCCTGGCTGCAGGGGAAGATGGTGCAGTTGCTGAAAGAGATTTGTTGCCTGTTACTGAGGAAACGCCGATGTTCAGGAACCTCTCCTTTAAAAATGTGACTTCGGTCAATGCGCGCAGGGCGATGTATTTTCATGGTTTGCCCGAGATGCCCATCTCAAACATCAATTTGGAGAATGTGACGATTTCTGCCCGCTATGGCGCCGAGTTTATGGAGGTGGATGGTCTGCAGATGAAGAATGTTCGGGTTTTTCCCCAGGAGGGAGAGGCTTTTCTCTTTGCCCAGGTGAAGAACCTTGTGGAAAAATAGTATCTGTAGGGTAGAAACAAAAAGGGCTCCTGTCGTTACAGGAGCCCTTTTAGACTGAAATATAGAGAAGAATCGAGTGTAGGGTTCTTTTTGTTTGATATAAGCAAGATAAGGCAGCCTGCGGCAAGGCCTTTGCACATATGTGCCGGTCGTTTTAACTTTTGAGAAAGCTGTTGATAATGTGATAGATGCGTATGGGGGTGGACAGATTTGTCTACTCTTTTCGCATCTTTTTATGCGTCAGTTCTGAGGGGCTGAAGCCATAATACTCTTTAAAACTTCTGGAGAAGTAGGATGGAGAGTTGAAACCGCTTTGGTAGGCGACTTCTGTGAGACTGAGATCGCCTTCTTCCATGAGCAGCACGGCTTCTTTCAGTCGGACTTCACGGATAAATTCTACTGCGGACAAGCCTGTTAGGGCTTTAATTTTTTTGTACAGCTGGGTGCGCGACAGTTCGGTTTTTTCGGCCAGGGCTTCTACATTGAGATTGGTGTTGGACAGGTCCTCCCGAATGAGCGCAACGATTTGGCTTAGGAAGTTTTCGTCGCTTTTTTGGCTTTTGTTGCGACTGGGGAGCAAATAGCCGCTTTGGCGGAAGGTGTGGTAGAGTTGCTGGCGGTTTTGTATAAGCTGCTGAATGTGTGCCAGCAATATTTTCATGCTGAATGGTTTGGTGATGTAGGCGTCGGCGCCTGTCAGTAAAGCATCTGCCTGGTCTTGGTCGCCGGCCTTGGCGGTAAGCAAAAGGATGGGGATGTGGCAGGTGCTCAGGTCTTTTTTCAACTGAGCGCAAAGGGTGGTCCCCGACATGCCGGGCATCATCACATCGCTGACGATCAGGTCGGGCAATTTTTCCAGGGCTATTTGCAAGCCTTCTTCGCCATTAGCTGCTTTGTAAATGATGAATTGGCGACTGAGTTCGTGTTCCAGAAATTGAAGTAATTCTTCGTCGTCCTCGATCAGCAAAATTTCGTGACGTGCTTCGTTTTCAAGGGGCAGGGTATCCAATGTTTGGGGGGTGGTCGACCTGGTGGGGACCGATTTTGGCGTTGGAAATTGTGGATTGTTGCCTGGTTGCTGCAAGAGTGTTTGCGCCCACTTTTCATAGGCTTGTAATTGGGCCAGACTGTTTTGGTAATCCTGAAGGAGCTGCAGTCGGCGTGCGCGGAGGACAATTAAGAGGTAAACGGCGACTCCCGCCAACAGCAGATAGAACGGCAGGAGGGTCCAGCTGCGCCACAGGGGAGCTTGGATGTGGAGGTGGAGTTGGGCGGTGTTTTGGTTCCAGATGCCGTCGTTGTTGGCTGCTTGCAGCAGAAAGGTATAGCGGCCGGGGGAGAGGTTGTGGTAGTTCACTTCCGGGTTTTTGCTTTCGTTCCATTGCGGGTCCCAGCCATCCATTTTATAGCGATAGCGATTGTTTTCGGGACGGGTGTAGTTGCGTGCACTAAAGGTCAGGGTGAAACTGTTTTGTTGGTGAGACAGCTTAAGGGTCTGCTTGTTTTGGAGGGGCGACCAGCTTGAGCTGCTGTCTGCTTCGGCGCTGCGGGTAAGGAGGTGGAGGGCGGTGATTTGGGGAGCTCCGCTGTGGGGGTTTTTGGGCAGACGTTTTGGATCAATCAGGTGAAAACCCTCCGTGGTTCCGAAAAGAAGTGAGCCCTTATTTAAGCTCAGTGCGGCGTTGCCCTGAAAGTTTTTGGTTAAAAGGCCATCGGCTTCGCTGTAGTTGATGCAAGTCGACCTTTCGGGATCCCAGCAGCTGAGTCCCTGTTCACTGCTTATCCAGAGCTGCCCGGCGTCGTCCGACAGGATGGCCTGAATCATATTGCCGGCGAGACCGTGGTGGGTATGGATGTGGGTGAAGCGATCGGTTTCGGGGTGGTAGCGGGCCACGCCCCGGTCGAAGGTTCCCAGCCAGAGGCGTCCCCGGGCATCCTGGTGCACACACTGAAAAGAGTTGCTTTCCAGTCCTTTGCCGGAGAGTTCTTTGTAATAGACCGATTTTTGGATGATGCTTCCGTTTTGCCGGCGGAAGCGAAACAGTCCATAGAGGGAGCCTATCCACAAGTCCTTGCCCTGGTCCTCAAAGATGAAGGTGATGAAGGCGTCTTCGGGCAGTTCGAGTCCCTCGAAACTTTTCCCGGCTTTTTGAAAATGACGGCTGCTCTTCTTTTTTACATACAAGCCCGCTCCGGCCGTTCCCGCCCATATGTTTCCCGCCCCGTCTTCATAGAGACTGAAGAGTCTGTTCGCTGCGGAGTTCGTTGGGGATAGGGGATGGATTTTTCTTGTCTTTTTATCGAGATCGATTTGTACGATGCCACTTCCCCAGGTGCCTGCCCAGAGTTGGTGCTGCTTGCTGTACAATAGGGTGGTTAGGGCTTGTGTGGGCAGCTTTTGGAGGTGGTCGGGCAGGGCTTGCCCGCTGTATGCCTCCTGCGCATGGGGTACAAAGAGGGAGAGACCGCCTCCGTCGGTCGCTACGTAGAGGCGACCTTCCGGATCTTCGGCAAAAGCCCGCACGTTATTGTGACTCAGCGAGAGGGGGTCGTAGGGATTGTGTTCAAAATTCAGGAACTTGTCGTAATAAGGATCGTGCAGGTGCAAACCCTGCTTGTAGGTCCCCACCCACAGGCGTCCCGCCGAGTCGCTGTGCAGACTCCAAATGGTGTTGTCGGGCAGACCGTTGCGTTCGCCCGGCTGGTGGTGGTAGTGGCTGAAGGCTTTGTTTGCTGGGCGGTAACAGGCCAGTCCCCCATTTTCATAGCCCAACCACAATTCTGCTCCATTTTGATGGACATGCAATACGCTGATGTTTTGTTGCGGCACTTGCTTTACCGGAGCAAAGACTGCGGGGGTGTTTTCACTAAGAACGGCCAGATAGAGTGCTTCGGGAGTGGCGACCCACAGACTGTCTCCCTGGAGCGCCAAGGCGTTGATGTTGGTCCGGGCGAGTAGGGGGTGTTGAACAGGACTCACCACCAGGGTCTCCCGGTTGATCCGGAACAGTCCCCCCGCTGTTCCTGCCCATACGGTGTTGTGGTGTTGTTGCAGACAGGTGATGTGGTTGCTGGCTTCGTCCAGCAACTTGGAGGCCGTTAGGAAGAGGAAGTCAAAGCGTTTCTGGGCGTAGCGGTAGATGTTTACCCCGCCGCCACGGGTCCCCATCCAAAGGGTCGTGGTGTCGGGTTGACAAAGGGCGGTAATGCAGCTGTTGTTGTGCCGGTTTTCCAGGTCGGGCCGATGTATGATGTAGTGGAAGGCATCCTTTCCCCGGTCGTAGTAATTCAGTCCTTCGGAAGTCCCTACCCACAGGGTTTGCTGATGGTCCTCCAGCAAGGCATTGACCATATTGTGACTGAGGGTGTTGGTTTGCCCGGCTTCGTGATGATAAGTCTTTATGCCGGCTCCATCGTAGCGATTGAGTCCGTTAAAGGTGCCGGCCCAGAGGTAGCCGCGACTGTCTTTGAAGATGCAGCGCACGTAACTGTTCGACAGAGGCTGTTCTACCGGATGAAAAAGGTGCGTCTGCGCCCAAGCGCTCACAGGCACAAAGAGTCCGATTAGTATAAGGGCAATAAAGGTTCTGTAGTGGTACATGTTCGGGTTCTTGGCTGTTAAAATTATAAAAATTCCAACAACTGTTGTTTTTTTTCCGGTATTTCCCAGCATCTTCCCTTATTTTTACAGGAACCAAACCTGTTTTTTTCTAAATCTAAGTGTTGAACCAAACCTTTAAATTTTATGCAAAAAGTAATTGAAGCAGCATGGGACGACCGCTCCCTGTTGGACAAGGAGGAAACCCGGGAGGCCATTCGTAAGGTCATTGATGAACTGGACCGGGGCGTTTTGAGGGTGGCTGAGCCGGTGGGCGACCAGTGGCAGGTCAACGAGTGGGTAAAGAAGGCGGTGATCCTGTATTTTCCCATGCAAAAAATGGAAACGATAGAATTGGGGCCCTTTGAGTTTCACGATAAAATGGCCTTGAAACGCAATTATAAGGAATTGGGCGTACGTGTGGTACCTCATGCTGTGGCGCGCTATGGTGCCTATGTGGCCCGTGGGGTGGTGATGATGCCCTCTTATTTGAATATTGGCGCCTATGTGGATGAGGGCACTATGGTGGATACCTGGGCTACGGTAGGCAGTTGCGCTCAGGTGGGCAAGCACGTACACCTGAGTGGTGGTGTTGGTCTGGGTGGGGTACTGGAACCCTTGCAGGCGGCACCAGTCATTGTGGAGGACGGGGCCTTTATTGGGTCGCGTTGCATTGTGGTTGAGGGCTGCCGCATTGGTAAGGAGGCGGTTTTGGGTGCCAATGTGGTGCTTACCGGTTCCACCAAAATTATTGATGTAAGCGGGAGCGAGCCTGTGGAGTACAAAGGTTTTGTGCCGCCACGTTCGGTGGTGATTCCGGGCAGTTATACCAAGCAGTTTCCGGCTGGTGCTTACCAGGTGCCTGCGGCGCTGATTATAGGACAGCGGAAGGCTTCTACCGATTTAAAAACTTCGTTGAACGACGCGCTGCGCGATTTTGGTGTAGCGGTATAATTTTTTACTTATGGCTCTGGAAGAGTTCTATCACGCTACGCCCATTCAAATTCGCTTTAACGATGTGGATGGTTTTGGGCACGTGAACAATACCATTATTCAGGAATATTTTGATATTGGCCGGGTGCACTACCTGCGGGAGGCTTTTGGCGGGGAGCTGTGGAAGAACGATAAGGTGGTGCTGATCGTTTCCATTAAAACCGATTTTTTTAAGCAAACCCTGCCCGATGATCAGGTACGTGTGCTCACGCGGGTGTATCACCTGGGCGGGAAGAGTCTGCGCATGCTGCAGTGGCTGGTGAAGGAGGGGGATGCGGAACCCACGGCGACTTGTGATTCGGTGATGGCGGGCTACGACCAGGCCAGCCAGTCGGGTATGGTCATCCCGGACGACTGGCGCAGGGATTTTGACCGTATGGAGAAGGGGCGACTTATTCCAGGTACAGCTCTATGAGTCCCTCAGGCAGCTGCATGGTGAGTTCGCGTTTTTTCCAGTCGATGTGGACAATGAAGTCTTCCTGCAGGGGAATGAGCACCTCTTTTTCGTTGATGAGCAGCTCTATCAGGGGATTGTTTTGAATCTCGATCACGGCTTGAATTTTACCCAGACTGCCGCGGCGCTGCTCGCTTACCTGAAAGCCGGTGAGGAGATTCAGGGAGCGTTTTTCTTCCTGAGGTGCTTCGCCCAAATCTTCCGCTGCGATATAAACCGCAGTGCCTTGCAGCTGTCTGGCCTGTTCCTGACCGTTGATGCGGTCGAGCAGTACCAGTAGGTCGTTGCTGTGTCGGTAGCGCAGGGCTTTTACTTCAAAGGGGACCAGTCCCCCATGGAGCTCCAGAAAAATAAAGTCGGGAGCGGGTTCATAGTTCTCCCATTGGGCAAGCATGCGTATGAGCACTTCTCCGTCCACGCCGTGTGGTTTGGCCACCTGGCCCAAATGTATTTGTTGGTCTTTGTCGATCATAGCGGCATAAATGTATAAAAAAACCCGTCTGTTGGCCAGACGGGTTTTTAAATTTTATGAAGAATGACTGGGCCTTGCTATTCAGCCTGCGGTTCTTCTGCTGCACCTTCTTCAGCGGCTTCTTCTGGAGCCTCTTCAGTGGCTTCAGCATTGGCAGCTTCGGCTTCGGCAGCCAGCTCAGCGTTTTTCTTGGCAATTTTCTCGGCTCTTTCGGCGTTGATTTTTGCTTCTTGTTCCAAACGCTCTTTTTTGCTCATTGCTTTTTGTCCCGCCAGCTGGTCTTTCTTCTCCTGGATCTTGGCTTCTTTTTCCTCCATCCACTTGTTGAAACGACGCTCTGCTTCGGCTTCGTCAAAAGCTCCTTTTTTTACGCCTTCGAGCAGGTGCTTCTTCATCATAACACCTTTGTAGCTCAAAATTGCACGGGCTGTGTCGGTAGGTTGGGCGCCCTGGCCAAGCCATGTTAAGGCTTTATCAACATTAAGGTCAATAGTAGCAGGATTCGTGTTGGGATTGTAAGAACCAATCCTTTCAATGTACCTGCCATCTCGTGGCGCCCTGCTGTCAGCTACCACAATGTGGTAGTAAGCATACCTTTTGCGTCCGTGTCTTGTTAATCTAATTTTTACGGGCATGTTAAATAAATTTCAATTAATACAACCTACTTTTTTAGCGACTGCAAAGATAGCTGCTTTTTCACTACTGCAAAAGCTTTTAGTGAAAATGTTGTTGGTGGGGCCGTTTGTGCACGATGGTACAATAATGTCGGTTTTTACTTTTATTAAGGCTGTTTTGGAGGATTAATGTGTGTTTATTATTGTAGTTGTGGTCTGAGTTTGCTGTTCTGTGCGATTTATTGCGATTTGTTTGGATGATTTTTTTTAAAGGGTGGTTGTACTATTGTATCTGATTTTATGTATTTTTGTTAAAATTTGTTGCCTTTTAATCTGTTGTGCTATGCAAGATGTTGTGATGACACCGGTTCGGGATTCGATTCACCGGGAGATTACCCCGCTGAATGAGGACGATTGTTTTTTGGTCTTTGACCGCCAGCGCTCCCTGTTTACTTATCCCATTCATTTTCACCCCGAGTACGAAATTAATTTTATTGCCAATGCGCGCGGGGCGCGACGGGTGGTGGGCGATTCGATTGAGGAGATTGATGATTATGAGTTGGTGATGGTGGGGCCCAATCTTTACCACGGTTGGGAAAACTTCAGGAATACCGGTAAGGCGTTGTTGCACGAAATTACCATCCAATTTCCAAGAGATATTTTTGGGGACTCTTTGATCGCTAAGAATATGCTCAAACCCATCAGGGATTTGTTGAACAATGCCCAGCGTGGCCTTTCCTTTTCTAAGGAAACGGCCCGGCAAATAGAGGGGCGTTTGACTTCGCTGAGTCAGAAACGGGGCTTTGACTCCTTTATTGAGTTTCAGTCGTTGTTGTACGACCTGGCTACTTCGCGCGGTCAGCGTTTGCTCACGAATTTATCTTTCCAGCACAGCAACGATTTTCACAACAGTGAGCGCATCGAGAAGATTTACAACTATGTGCGTGCCAATTTCAGTAAAAAAATTATGCTGGAAGAGGCGGCTGCCTTGCTGAATATGTCGGTGGTCTCTTTCAGTCGCCTCATTAAGCAGCGAACAGGGAAATCTTTTATCGAATTTGTGAATGAGATGCGCCTGGGTTATGCTACGCGGCTGTTGATTGAAAGCAATAAGAGTGTTTCGGAAATTTGTTACGAATGTGGGTTCAACAATATTTCCAATTTTAACCGCACTTTTAAGAAGAAGCAAAAATGCACGCCCAGCGAGTTTCGCATGAACTTTAACGGGACAAAAAATGTGTTTTAGACGACATTAAATCGAAAGCAGGTCGTTTTTCTTTTCTTCAAATTCGGCACGGTCGATTTCGCCTTTGGCGTAGCGCTCTTTTAATATGTCGAGGGCCGAACGGGGTGGTGCGGCCAGGGTGTCGTTGACGCCCTTGCCGGCGGCCAGTGCAAGGAGGCCCAGCAGGGGCGCCGCCAGATACCAGCCCCATCCCAGTTTCCAGATGGTGCTTGTTTTTTTATCGCTCTGTTTTTTTTCTTCGCTGGTCATGGTCTTCTTTTTTAGGATTGTCCTTTAAAGTTAAGCAAAGACGCGCAGAATGTAAAGTCTTTACGCAATGAAGCGCCCTAGGCGAAGAAGAGGTAGCCCAGTAAGATGGCGGCGACAATGCCTGTAAAATCGGCTATGAGTCCACACCCCACGGCATGCCGGGTCCTGCGGATGCCCACCGAACCAAAATAGACGGCGATGATGTAGAAGGTGGTGTCGGTAGCGCCTTGTACGGTGGAGGCGAGACGGCCTGCAAAGGAGTCGACCCCAAAGGTCTCCAGGGCATCGATCATCATGCCGCGTGCTCCGCTGCCGCTCAGGGGTTTCATCAGGGCGGTGGGCAGGGCATCTACAAAACGGGTATCAACGCCCAGATGGGCGAAGAACCAGGCTACCCCGTCGATGAGGTAGTCCATGGCCCCCGAGGCCCGGAATACGCCAATGGCTACCAGAATGGCGATGAGGTAGGGGATGATTTTTATGGCGATGCCAAAACCTTCTTTGCCGCCTTCTACAAAGGCTTCGTAAACATTTACTTTTTTCAGCATGGCCCGTACGATAAACAGGGTGATGAAGCCGAAGAGGGTGAGGTTGGCTATGAGCAGGGAGACGACCTGCAGCTGATCGCGCTCGAGTTGCGAGAGGCCCCAAATGAGGGCGCCGACTGCTGCTGTTAAGCCTCCCAGGTAACTCAGGATGACTTTGTCGTACAGTTTGATGCCCTGCACCAGGGAGACGGTGAGCACGCCGGCCAGGGTGGAGAAGAAGGTGGCCAGGAGGATGGGCAGGAAGATGTCGGCGGGATTGGCGGCTCCAAACTGGGCGCGGTACACCATAATGGAGATGGGGATGATGGTGAGTCCCGAGGTGTTGAGCACCAGAAACATGATTTGGGGATTGGAGGCCGACTCCTTATGGGGATTTACGGTCTGCATTTCTTTCATGGCCTTTAAACCCATGGGGGTGGCGGCATTGTCGAGCCCCAGCATGTTGGCGGCCAGGTTCATCATCATGGAGCCGTAGGCCGGATGGTTCTTGGGCAAATCGGGAAAAAGCCGGTTGAAAAAGGGGCCTATGGCGCGGGTCATCAATTGAATCATGCCGCCTTTTTCGGCTATTTTCATGAAGCCCAGCCAAAGGGTGAGTACACCGGTGAGGCCCAGTGAAATTTCAAAGCCGGTGCGGGCGTAGTCGAAGGTGGCGTTGACCAAATTCGGAAAGATTTCCAGATCCTGCAAAAAGAGCAGGCGCAAGAGGGCTACCACAAAGGCGATGAGAAAAAAGGCGATCCAGATGTAGTTGAGTACCATGGGACAGAGGTTTTTGTCGGTCCACCCTTATTGGGGCTTGTATCTTTCGTGGGGGGCGCCAAACTCCTTGCAAGAGATGTCGTCTACGGCTACTTTCCAAATTTTTACGTTGCGCACGGCCGGGTCGCTGTAGCTGAAGGTCTTGTCGCTGTATTGCCGCATGATGATGTTCAGGGCTTTGCGTTTTTCGTCCATGTCGTCCACAAAAGCCACCCGGCCAAAGGCGACTACACTCTTCGATTTCATGCGGTAGCTGCAGGCTACTTCGGGATGCTGAAAGGCCAGGGCGTGGTCGGTACTGAAGGTGACGCAGATGTCGGCCTTTTGTTCCAGGGCCCGTATCACGCGCCCTTCGGGGGCGCTGTGCAAATAGATTACGCCTTCTTCATAACCAAAATTCATGGGCAGTACGTAGGGCTGGTTTTCGGGGGTGACGACCCCTATAAAACAGATGTCGCATTTGCGAATGATGGCTTCAATGGTGGCCTGGTCGGTATGACTTACGGTCTTCATGCTTTACTTAACTTGTTATATGATGGTGCGTTCGCCGTGTTGTTGCGAAATTATTTTAAAGGCTTGTTGCAGCAGGGCCAGCTGCTGCATGAGTTCCAGCAGGTCGCTTTCGCGGCCCTGGTCCTGGGCTTCTTTGAGGGCTTGTCGGACTTCCTCCATGCGTATTTTTACCATTTTCCACTTGAGTTCGGTGACTACGCGGGGCACCAGGGCCGGCAGTACGTCCTCGTCTTTGTTCACTTGGCCGTATTTGTTGTGGATGCGACTCAGGTGGTATTCGCGGGCAATGAGGTCGCTGGCCAGACTGCTGATGGCGGGATTGCTGTGCGACACGAAGAAGCGCTGGGCCTGGAAGCCGGCTTTCTGGTGTTGACTTTCATAGGCTTCGAGCATCTCGTTGTGCAGGGGGTTGCGGCTTTCGAGCTCGTCTTCGCGCAGGGCATGCACGATGTACTGGCCCACGGTCATTTCTCGGGTCTCGCCTTCTGCCTCTACCGCGCCCAGGGGCTGCTCGCCGTATTTCAAGAGGAAGCGCAGCACTTCCCTTTCCTCGTTTTCGAGGGGATTGTCGGTCAGTTCCGGCAGGGGCCTGGCCGAGTCGGCCGGCACCGCTGTGCTTGCCGGGGAGGCGGCCGGGGCGGTGGGTCCTCCCCCATAGCTGCCGGTGGGGCGCGGTCGTGCTTTCTCTTGTTGTTTCTTCTTGATTTTGCCGATTTCGGTGTAGAGCACGGGCTCGTCCACTTCCATCATGCGGCTGCATTCTTTTACGTAGACTGAGCGGACGATGGGGTCGGGAATCACGGCAATGCTGCGGACGATGTCCTGAATGAGCTGGGCTTTTTTAATGGGGTCGCCTTCGGTGTCCTTCAAAAGGATGGAGGTCTTGAAGCGGATGAAGTCGGTTTCGTGTTCCTTGATGTATTCGAGCAGCTTTTCGCCACCCAGTTTTTTGGCAAAGGAGTCGGGGTCCTCTCCTTCGGGCAGCAGCAGTACTTTTACATTCATACCTTCTTCCAGCACCAGGTCGATTCCCCGCAAGGAGGCCTTTATGCCGGCGGCGTCGCCGTCGTATATGATGGTGATGTTGGGCGAAAAGCGGGCCATCAGCCGGATTTGGTCGACCGTCAGCGCGGTTCCGCTGGAGGCTACGACGTTGGTAATGCCGGCCTGGTGAAAGGAGAGCACATCGGTGTAGCCTTCTACGAGGTAGGTACGGTCTTGCCGCACCATTTCCTGCCGTGCCTGATAGATGCCGTAAAGGATGCGACTTTTGTGGTAGATCTCCGACTCGGGGGAGTTCAGGTATTTGGCGGTTTTGGCATCGGTGCGCAGTACGCGTCCGCCAAAGGCGATGATGCGGCCGGAGAGACTGTGAATGGGGAAGATGACGCGTCCCCGGAAACGGTCGGCCTTGTAATCGTCGCGCACGATGCTGAGTCCTGTTTTCTCGAGGTAGGGCAGTTTGTAGCCCTGCTGTTGGGCCTGCCTGGTGAGGGCATCGCGCTGCTCGGGGGAGTAGCCCAGTTGAAATTTTTTGATGATGTCATCGCGAAAGCCCCGCTGCCGAAAGTAAGCCAGTCCCACCGACTGCCCTTCATCGCTCTCGTAGAGCATTTGGCTGAAATATTTGGCGGCATATTCGGTGACTACCAGCATGCTTTCCCGCTCGTTTTGCTGTTGAAGCTCCTGGGGCGTTGGCTCCTTTTCTTCGATGGGGATGTGGAATTTGCGACCGAGTACTTTAAGGGCGTCGACAAAGCTGATTTGTTCGTGCTCCATTAAAAAGTTGACGGCGTTGCCGCCCTTGCCGCAGCCAAAGCATTTGAATATGCCTTTGTGGGGCGATACGATGAAGGAGGGGGTTTTTTCGTTGTGAAAGGGACAGTTGCCAATGTAGTTGATGCCCCGGCGCTTGAGGTTCACAAATTCCGATATCACCTCGGTGATTTGGCTTTGTGCAGCTTCCATTATCCGGTCAACAGTACCTGGGTCTATCATCTTTTTGCCTTCTGTGGAAATATTTTATATGGTGCGGGTCACAAATTTAGTGAATTTCGCTAAGTTTGCTTTATTTTCTGACCTAAACACTATTTAATTATGGAATCCAACAAAGTGGATTTGTTCATGGCTACCATGACCGACAAGTTTCCCAATGCTTACATGATGAGCATGCGTTCGCAACTCGAAAAATTGCCAGACGATAAATTTATTATGTTGCAGTCGATGAATTACCACAACCCGGTGATCATTTTGGTGATTTCAATCTTCCTCGGCTATTTGGGTATCGATCGCTTTATGCTGGGTCAAACCGGTTTGGGAGTGCTTAAGTTGGTGACTTGTGGGGGATTGGGTATATGGACCCTCATCGATTGGTTTTTGGTGATGGGTGTGGCTAAGGAGCAGAACTTCCAGAAGTTTATGATGTATGCCCGTTAGTACCCGCTGGCTGAACCTGGGCCTGCTTTTGGGTCTGCTTGCAGGTTTGGCGGTGTTTTTATTTTTCCCTTCGCTTTTTGAGCGTTTCACTTTTTGCTGGATTAAGGAAGTCACCGGTAAGCCCTGTCCCTCCTGTGGCACTACGCGTGCTGCTTTTTTATTGGTGGCGGGCGATTGGCGGGCTTCGCTGCACATGAATCCCCTGGGTTTGCTCAACAGTCTGCTCTACCTGGTGGTGGTGATTTGGCTGGGGACCGATTTAATCAGAGGGAGCTCTTCTTTCTGGCGCTTTGTGCGTAGGCCCTGGCCCGCTCCCTTTTTGTGGGCCCTGGGGATTTTGATGTTGGGCAATTGGTGGTGGAACCTGAGTAAGGGTTTGTAAGGTTGCTGAACAGCTGTTGCTGTTTGGTGCAAAACAAAAAAATCCGGCCCTGTGGCCGGATTTTTTGTTGCTTGTAAAAGCGCTGCTTAGATGCGTTTGCGCAGGGCTTCCGTTTCTTTTTCGAAGCCGGGTTTACCCAGGAGGGCAAACATGTTCTTTTTGTAGGCTTCTACACCGGGCTGGTCAAAGGGATTCACGCCCAATACGTAGCCGCTGATGCCGCAGGCCTTCTCAAAGAAGAAAATGAGTTGACCGATGTAGTACTCGTTGAGCTGGGGCACGGAAATGCGGATGTTGGGTACGCCGCCGTCTACGTGGGCCACGAGGGTGCCGAGTTCGGCCATTTTGTTGACTTCGTCGATGCGCTTGCCAGCCAGGTAGTTGAGGCCGTCGAGGTCGTCCTTGTCGCTGGGTACTTCCAGCTTACGGTTGGCGCCTTCTACCGATATCACGGTCTCAAAAATATTGCGCTCGCCTTCCTGAATCCACTGTCCCATAGAGTGGAGGTCGGTGGTAAAATCAACGGCTGCGGGGAATATGCCTTTGTTTTCCTTGCCTTCGCTCTCGCCGTACAACTGCTTCCACCATTCGGCCAGGAAGTGCAGTTTGGGGTGGTAGTTCACCAGAATTTCGGTGGTCTTGCCTTTTTGGTACAGCAAATTGCGCACGGCGGCGTAAAGGGTCGAGGGATTTTGGTCGTAGGCCACGCCGGGAGCGGTGGCGGTTTCCATATCCACGGCGCCTTTTACCAGCTGCTCAATGTCGAGACCGGCAATGGCAATGGGCAAAAGGCCCACCGGGGTAAGTACCGAATAGCGACCACCCACATCGTCGGGAATCACATAAGTCTGATAGCCTTCACGGTCGGCCAGGGTGCGCAGGGCGCCTTTGCTGGCATCGGTGATGGCTACAATGCGGTCTTTGACTTCGGCGGCGGGGTATTTCTTTTCGAGCAGTTCTTTAAGCAGGCGGAAGGCGATGGCCGGCTCGGTGGTAGTGCCCGACTTGGAAATAACGACTACCGAAAAGTCCTTATTGCTCAAAAGGTCGAGCAGCTCGGCGGTATAGTCCTCTCCAATGTTTTGTCCCGCATACACCACTACGGGTGCTTTGCGCTCGCTTTGCAAAAAGTCGAAGGAGTTGGACAGGGCGTCGATAACGGCGCGGGCGCCCAGGTAGCTGCCGCCGATACCTACTACTACTACTACCTCGGACTGCTTGCTGAGTCGCTCGGCGGTGGCTTTTACCTCTTTGAGGTGTTCGGCTGTAATGGAAGAGGGCAGGTTGAGCCAGCCCAGAAAGTCGTTGCCTGCACCGCTTTTGTCGTGCAGCTTTTGCTGCGCGGTCAATACTTCTTTTTCGATTTGCTGAACAGCGCCATCGGCGATGAAGCCTTTGGTTTTGCTGAAGTCAATGCTTATTTTTTGCATGGTGATGTTGTGAGTTTGAAGTTTGTAAGCCCAAAGATACAATTTATCTGAAAGGTGGGAGGAATAAGAATAGTTTTTGTAACGTAGATTGGCCTCCCGGATATTCCTCAGGCTTCAGAGATTTTATTCTGTCTGGTATTAAAATCGTATTGTTTTTTGTTTAATGATTATTTGCCATTTCTTTAATGGTGTTAGAGTTGTACCTAAAACTGCGCCCAATCCATGGGGATATTGCGAAGGCTTTGTGTGTTTTGTCAAAAACCAACCTGAGATTACTGGTGCGAATGGCATTTTCGAATTGCTCTATACGTGCAATGGGAATATCGACATCTTTGGGGTAATTGATTTCTAATTCTTTAATATTGCCATTCTGGTCTGCATAAATATCAATTGAAAACATCTCATTCAGACTAAATTCCCTATCAGCCATCTTAAAAAAGGGAGCAATAAACACTCGAACATATACATCCAACTCTCCCTTGTTGCTTATAGCAATCTCCGGAAGCTGCCCCCCTAGTTGAGCGTATTCAATAAAGTACGAATCTACAAACCGCAATGCATTGTTTTTATTTCTTATATGAAAGGAATGCTTGGATTCTTCCTTGATAAAAGTAGAGTCTATACCCTTAACCTCTTCAATGCTTATAACCTGACCCGCTATGTTTGAACAGGTAATTAGCAAAAGGGCAAAAATCAATTTTCTGTAATTCATAGTTTTTGTGTTTAAGGTTCTATTGACAGTGTTTTTCTGCTCCCGCAAAGATGGACTGAATAGCTGTAGGTTTATAATTTGTATTGGAACATTACTGTCCCATTAAAATCTAAAAAAGTTCTTTGAAATATTTGAAATTTAGTTAATTACAGAGGTTTTTAGAGCGAACGGACTTGAATTTTTAGTTTTGCATCAGATAAATCTGAATGCATATGTATCAAGACAAATACGTTTTCGCTCAACTGGTCTCGTTTCTAAATCGAAGCAAATTCAATCGTATTGTTGCCAAATACAATGGAGACAAATACGTGAAGCATTTCACTTGTTGGAATCAATTGCTTTCTTTGATGTTCGGGCAATTGTCAAATCGTGAAAGTCTTAGAGATTTGATTGTCGCACTTGATGCTCATCACTCCAAATCTTATCATCTGGGCTTGGGCAAGAATATATCAAAATCATCTCTGGCCAGAGCCAATCAAGACAGAGACTATCACATCTTTGAAGAGTATGCTTACTATCTGGTAAACGAAGCCAGACAGAAACGAGTTGCTGACATCTTCAAAATTGAAGGCAATGTCTATGCTTTTGATTCAACGACGATTGACTTGTGCCTTTCCGTATTCTGGTGGGCGAAGTTTCGTAAGAAAAAAGGCGGAATCAAAGTGCATACATTATATGATGTGGAGACACAGATACCAGCATTTTTCCATATCACGGAAGCTTCTGTTCACGACTCTACTGCAATGAAAGAAATCCCTTATGAATCAGGCTTATATTACATATTTGACCGTGCATATAATCACTTCAAAATGTTGTTTAAGATTCATCAGATAGGAGCTTTCTATGTTTTAAGAGCCAAAAAGAATCTACAATGCAAGATGATAAAATGGAAACGAAGATTGCCCAAGAACGTACTTTCAGACGTAACAATTGAATTGACAGGTTTTTATCCTAAACAATACTATCCAGAACATCTTAGATTGGTCAGATATTGGGATGAAGAACAAAAGCGTGAGCTTGTATTCTTAACCAATGCGATGCACATTTCTGCACTTCAAGTTGCTGACCTTTACAAGAACCGCTGGCAAGTCGAGCTTTTCTTCAAGTGGCTAAAGCAACATCTAAAAGTCAAGAAATTCTGGGGAACTACTGAAAATGCTGTTCGAATTCAAATCTACGCCGCGATGTGCACTTATTGCTTGGTGGCAATCGTCCAAAAAGACATGCAACTTGACAGAAGTACATATGAGGTTTTGCAGATACTGAGTATTTCTTTAACAGATAAAACTCATCTTCGAGACCTATTTGAGAGAACTAAATTTCAAAATGACAAAGAACGTTTTAGGCTTAGTGAGCCAAATTTGTTTGATTTTTAATACCGTCCCAATTTTAATGGGACACTAGTG